>NZ_JHWJ01000007.1 GCF_000687555.1 [Clostridium] aerotolerans DSM 5434
CTGGCGATACTGGGCCTACTGGACCTACCGGCGACACTGGACCTACTGGCAATACTGGGCCTACTGGACCTACCGGCGACACTGGCCCTACTGGTTATACTGGACCTACCGGCGACACTGGGCCTACTGGACCTACCGGTGATACTGGACTGACCGGACCTACCGGCTCTACCGGACCTACCGGTGATACTGGACTGACTGGACCTACCGGCTCTACCGGACCTACCGGCGACACTGGACCTTCTGGCGATACTGGGCCTACTGGACCTACCGGCGACACTGGACCTACTGGCAATACTGGGCCTACTGGACCTACCGGCGATACCGGGCCTACTGGCGATACCGGACCTACTGGCGATACTGGACCTACCGGCGCTACCGGGCCTACCGGCGCTACCGGCGATACCGGACCTACCGGCGACACTGGACCTACCGGCGCTACCGGGCCTACCGGCGCTACCGGACCTACCGGCGACACTGGACCTACCGGCGCTACCGGACCTACTGGCGACACTGGACCTACCGGCGCTACCGGGCCTACTGGTGATACCGGACCGACCGGTGACACTGGACCTACCGGCGATACTGGACCAGTCGCACCTGCATCTGCAGTCATTCCATTTTCAATTGTAAACAATGATGCTCAGTTAGTTACTACTGGTACCAATGGTGATCCTGAACAAATTCAGTTCGCGGGATTTAGCCGTAATTCTGAATATACTGTCACTATTGACCCAGGGAACTGGCCCTCCGGGATAATTAATTTTACTTTAGCGGAAGGGGGAAGCTTCAACTATGCAACCTCCTTTGTTATGCCGCGAGACGGAATTGTAAGAAATATCTATGTAATATTTGGCACAGAGCAAGACAACGCACTTGCAGAAGGAATTACTATGATTCCCTTTGCATGCCTTGCAGTGGCAAATCCAGACAATATAAATAATCAGATTTCATTCACTATAATACAAGATACAATTACTGATGCAGAACCATATGTTGGTCCAGCTTCCGGTACTCTCCCAAAATTTGCCATGAGAAGCGGATCCTTAACCAACTTAAATGTCCCCATCTCTGCAGGCACACTGGTTGCTATTGGCGTAGGCTGGAGAGGAGATGTGACTACCGGAGCACAATCTGGTGCTTTTTCAAGCTTTGGAGGCATCTATATAGAGTAAAAAATACCGCCGGTTTTTTTGCCGGCGGTACTCCTTTATTTGAAATATTTAACTCCGGATTCAAAGATCTTTAAATCCTGCTCTCCATAGATATTCATTGCCACAGCCTCACCTCTTCGCTCGGAGTGTGCCATCTTTCCAAGAATACGGCCATCTGGGCTTGTAATTCCCTCTATTGCCATAAATGAGCCATTGGGGTTCCAACTCTCATCCATAGTAGGGCAACCAGTTTCATCCACGTACTGAGTGGCAACCTGCCCATTTTTAAACAGCTTTAAAAGCCATTCACCTGTGGCTACAAAACGGCCTTCCCCATGGGAAGCCGGATTGCAGTACACCCCTCCCAATTCTGCTCCGGAAAGCCATGGGGATTTATTGCTTACAACCTTTGTATATACCATTTTAGAAATGTGGCGTCCAATGGTGTTCGTAGTAAGGGTAGGTGAATCCTCTCTTTGCTCCACAATCGCTCCTTCCGGCACCAGACCAAGCTTTATGAGTGCCTGGAATCCATTGCAGACTCCTAACATTAATCCGTCTCTTTCATTGAGAAGCTTGTTGATTTCCTCTTTGATCAGCTCATTGCGGAATACAGCTGCGAAAAATTTAGCGGAACCATCTGGTTCGTCACCTGCTGAAAAACCGCCTGGGAACATAACAATCTGGGAGTTCTTAATCTCATTTCGGTAAAGCTCCACTGACTCCCTGATATCCTCAGCGCTTAAGTTTTTAAAAACTCTTGTTGTAACATTGGCACCGGCATTTACAAATGCTTTTGTACTGTCGTATTCACAATTGGTGCCAGGGAAAACAGGAATGAACACATTAGGCTTTGCCACCTTATTCTTACATACGTAAATATTGTCGCCTTTAAAAATCGTCTCCTGGACTTTAGTCTTTTTTGCTCCTGAATCAGTAGGGAATACTTCCTCTAACGTTTCTGTCCATGATTTTATAGCTTCACTCATAGAAATAGTTACATCTCCATAAGCAAATGCTTCCTGTTCTGTAACTTCGCCCAACAGAGTATGGGAAAAGCCCAGTTCAGATATTTTATCTCCCGGTACCTCACAGACGATATTTCCCCAGCCGGCTGCGAAGAAATCCTCAGGATCAACTGTTTCTTCTATGGTTACTCCAAGTCTGTTACCAAAAGCCATCTTGCTGACCGCTTCACAAATTCCGTGGCCTTCCACTGCATAAGCCGATACAACCCGTCCAGCTAAAATATCCCCAAAAATCGCCTCGTATCCTTCCATGATCTGACTGTAATCTGGTAAGTCGTAGGAATCCTTCTTAATGGTAAATAATACGAGTTTGTTTCCTGCCTTTTTAAGCTCCGGTGTGATGATATGCTTCTGGCTTGCAATGTCCACAGCAAAGGAAACAAGAGTGGGAGGAACATCAATATCCTGGAAAGTACCAGACATACTGTCCTTTCCGCCAATGGAAGGAAGAGAGAATCCCATCTGTGCATGGTAAGCACCAAGAAGAGCTGCAAATGGCTGGCTCCAGCGAGTGCCTTCCTCTGACATTCTTCTGAAATATTCCTGGAAGGTAAAACGGATCTTTTTATAATCTCCGCCTGCTGCCACGATCTTGGCAACAGAGGATAACACTGCATAAATTGCACCGTGATAAGGACTCCAGCTTGATAAATAAGGATCAAATCCATAGCTCATCATGGTAACGGTATCTGTTGTGCCCTGAAGCAGAGGAAGCTTTGCTACCATACACTGTGTTTCCGTCATCTGGTATTTGCCGCCAAAGGGCATAAATACGCTTCCCGCACCAATGGAGCCGTCAAACATTTCCACCAGACCTTTTTGAGAGCATACATTTAAATCAGAAAGCACTTGAAGCCAGGATTTCTTTACATCGGCTATCTCTTTCTTTTCAAATACATTTCCAGCTTTATCCGGCACTTCCAAAATCACAGATGCTTCCTGGTGGGCACCGTTTGTATCCAGGAATGCCCGGCAGATATCAACGATAGTCTTACCTCTCCAGCTCATGACCAGACGCTTTTCTTCCGTCACTTCAGCAACGACTACTGCTTCTAAATTCTCTTCTGCTGCAAAGGAAAGGAACTTATCCCGGTCCTTGGGATCAATGACAACGGCCATACGCTCCTGAGATTCGGATATGGCTATTTCCGTTCCGTCAAGTCCTGCGTATTTTTTCGGTACCATATCAAGATCGATTTTTAATCCATCAGCCAGCTCTCCAATGGCAACGGAAACTCCGCCTGCACCAAAGTCATTGCACTTCTTTATAAGCTTGCTGACCTCTTCTCTGCGGAAAAGACGCTGAATCTTTCTCTCGGTAGGCGCATTTCCCTTCTGCACCTCAGCCCCGCAGGTCTCAATAGAAGCTTCGGTATGGACCTTAGAGGAACCAGTGGCACCACCACAGCCATCACGGCCGGTACGGCCTCCAAGGAGGATAATTATATCTCCTGGATCTGAAGTCTCACGGATCACATTGGCCCTTTTGGCTGCTCCCATAACGGCGCCGATTTCCATTCTCTTAGCTACGTAATCCGGATGATAGATCTCTTTTACATACCCGGTGGCAAGACCAATCTGATTTCCATAGGAGCTATAGCCCTTAGCTGCCCCGGTTACAATCTTTCTCTGGGGAAGCTTTCCTTTTAAGGTTTCATGAAGAGGCTTTGTAGGATCGGCCGCTCCAGTCACGCGCATGGCCTGATAAACGTAGGTACGTCCGGAAAGAGGATCGCGGATGGCTCCTCCAAGGCAAGTGGCTGCGCCGCCAAAAGGTTCAATCTCGGTCGGGTGGTTATGGGTTTCATTTTTAAAGTTTACAAGCCATTCCTCTTCCACTCCGTCTACGAGAACAGGAACCACGATGCTGCAGGCATTGATCTCTTCCGATACCTCAAGATCCTCAAGCTTGCCTTCCTTGCGGAGCTTTCTCATCGCCATGAGAGCGAGATCCATCAGACAAACGTATTTGTCACTTTTTCCTTTAAAGACCTCTTCCCGGTCTGCCAGATACTGATGATACGTATCCTCCATCGGTTTTCTGTAATCTCCGTCTGTAAAGGATACGTCTTTTAACTCCGTCTGGAAGGTGGTATGACGGCAGTGATCGGACCAGTACGTATCCAGAACACGGATTTCTGTCATGGTCGGATCCCTGTGCTCATCTTCTTTATAATAATTCTGGATATGGAGAAAATCCTGAAATGTCATAGCAAGGTTCAGGCCTTCATACAAATCCTTACATTCATTCTCTGTTAATTCCTTAAATCCTTCAAATACCAAAACATCCTCTGGAGTCTCAAACACGGTAACCAGAGTCTCAGGCTTTGTCTCATCTGCTTCTCTGGAATCTACGGGATTAATACAAAAGGATTTTAATTCTGTAATCTGATCCTCAGTAAAGGACCCGGAAATTACATAAGTAACTGCGGACTTAATCACAGGCTCTTCGTCTTCCTTTAAAAGCTTAATGCACTGCTCTGCAGAGTCTGCTCTTTGATCGAACTGTCCTGGCAAATACTCCACAGAAAAGACCAGATCATCTTTCTCGGCTGGGAACTCCTCCAAATAGTACTCGTCCACAGGTGGCTCGGAAAAAATGGTAGTAAGAGCCAATCCATAGATTTCATCAGACAGATTCTCCATATCATAACGGATCAAAACCCGCACTCCTTTCACACCGGAAATGCCAAGATAGCTTTTGATCTCTTCATTCAATTCGTTGGCTTTCACAGCATAGGCTGGTTTTTTCTCCACGTATACTCTTCTTACACTCATAATTTCCTCCTTGTAAAAATCCATATGGTCCATTGATACCATCATCATACCATACTACATATCAATTAGTGAAATTAATATATCTTATGTTATTAATCAGTATAATTAATATAAAATGATCTTCTTTTTTAATTTGTATTATTCCCAGGATTGCATTCGACATTTTTCCATATTTTTTACAAAAATACTTGAAAGTTTAATTAAAGTACAATATAGTAGTAAAGGATTTTTTTACTAAAGGAGCGCAACATAATATGGATCTTGATCAACAACTAAAAAATTTATCCCAGAAATATTTATTCGAAGACAGCCAGTTTAAAACAGATGAGCAAATACCAAGCCTGGAGGTATGCTTAACACTGCAGGAAACTCATATTGACCGATTCATTGAGAAAGCTGGACAGCTTAACTCTATTATTGAATCCTGTGCCAATATGGTCAGTATCTTTGACACAGACGTATCAAAGGATTATCTGATGCAGACCTCTATACGCTGCGGCAAGAGCAACCATCTCTACATCCGCACCGCACCCTCCATGCTGAATATTCTGGTGGAAACACTGTTTGATTAAGGATCGATATTCTTCACATAACGTGAGACGGGTCCCATGGAAACAGGGGAAGCTGACCGGTCAATGTACCGGCCTGCTTCCCCTGTTTGTTTTATTAAGCCATGTGACCGTTTTATTTAAGATGCGAGCTTTCATTACGTTCCAGCAAATAAAATTCCTCTGTCAAAGGATCAAACGAGATGGTTGTAATGCTGGCGTTTTCTACGATTTTATGATCCTCTCCTGGTTGATAGCCCATTAGATAGGAATAGAGATGGCCAAGTGTAGCTCCGTGAGACACAATTGCCACATCCTCACTACCACCCGTAATCTCTCTTATGGTTTTCCATGCCTCGGTACAACGGTTTCTTATGGATGTAAGCGTTTCACCGTCTGGCGGTGAGGCTTCCTGGGGATTCATGGTCCAGCGCTTTAATTCCTCCGGAAACTGGTTTCCAATCTCAGCCCACGTAAGGCCTTCCCATTTGCCAAATTCCACCTCCACAAGGGGTCTCATAGAACACAGCTCTACCTTTTGCCTCTTGGCAATCATCTCTGCTGTTTCGGCCGCGCGGACCAGAGGGCTTGTAAAAATCTTGGTTATTGGCCTTTGATCCATGGCTTCAGCCAGTTTCTGTGCCTGGATGCGTCCGGTTTCATTTAAAGGAATGTCATGGCTTCCCTGAATCTTTCCCGCTATATTCCAATCCGTCTGTCCATGGCGTATGAGATAAAGCTTCATTCGTAGTCCTCGTCCTCTTGTTCGATGAAATCAAACCCCTCTGCTTCTGAAAGAGCATCCAGGTCCATATTTTCTGCATTCAGGCTCATGGCCTCTATGGCCATCTTCATGATTCCATGGATCTCATCCACTGTCATCTTCATCTTATCTGCCAGCTCTTCTATGGTAGCTTCCCGTCCCAGCTCTTTTGCAAGGGCTTGTGAAACTGTCTGGAGTACGTTGACTCTTGCAGCCAGTTCTTCCCCTGTCTGCTCCGCGGATATTTCCTCATCAACGGCTGCCTGAAGATATTCTTTCATCATATCAGCTGCAAAATGGTCAAATTCATCCTTAACCGGAGCTCCGGCATACTGATCCACTGCCATCATGAATGCCATGTTCGCTTCCTGTACCAGGTCCGTAAGAAGCACTCCCTTACCATCATATTCTTTGGCAAAGGAAAGAGCTGTTTTTAAATTTCCTTCTACAAGCCGTTTCTTTGCCTCATTTTTGCCTTCCTTTATATCATGTAAAAGCAGCTCAGTCTCCTCTTTTGTACAGGGACTGATGTCTCCCATTTCTTCTAAATACATCTGGTAAAAATCATCATGCATATGTTTTTTCGCTCCTTTTTCGTTCATTCCTGATACCTGTGCCCGTTACTATACCGCACCCCAGGAAATTTGTCAAATTCCTTTACAAACCAATCAAATTCGTGATAGAATGTCCTTATACTTATAAGGAGGACTAATGATGGATATTAATTTTGAACTTTATAAAGTCTTTTACCATGTAGCTGCTACCTTAAGCTTTTCCGAAGCCTCCAAGCAGCTATTCATTTCCCAGTCAGCAGTCAGCCAGTCCATCAAGGTTCTTGAGAAAAAGCTGAATCAGACTCTTTTTATCCGAAGCACAAAAAAAGTCCAGCTTACCCCGGAAGGTGAAATTCTTTTAAAGCATATAGAACCTGCCATCAACCTGATTCAAAAGGGAGAAAACCAGCTTTTGGAAGCCAATACTCTAAATGGCGGCCAGCTGCGCATCGGTGCCAGCGATACCATATGCCGTTACTATCTGGTTCCCTATTTAAACCGATTTCATAAGGAATTTCCAAATGTGCATATCAAGGTAACAAATCAGACCTCCATTGAATGCGCTCACCTTTTGGAAAATGGACAGGTAGATTTTATTATTACTAATTATCCAAACTCAGGTCTCTCCAACGCTCAGAATGTTCGTGTCATTAATGAATTTTCCGATGTATTCGTTGCCAATGAAGAATACTTTCCATTAAAAGGAGAAGAAGTAAGCTTACAGACGCTTCAAACTTATCCTATTTTAATGCTGGACCGAAAGAGTACCACCAGCGAGTTTCTCCATCATATGTTTCAAAAGGAGCAGCTGGATCTGGTTCCTGAAATTGAACTAAGCAGTAATGATCTTTTAATTGATCTGGCCCGCATCGGCCTTGGCATTGCCTTTGTTCCTGATTTCTGCATTCCGGAACATGACAAGGATTTATTTCAGGTGAAGCTCACGGAAAAGCTTCCTATCCGCCAGATGGTTGTTGCCTATAATGAAAGTATTCCCGTTTCTCAGGCCACCAGACAATTTATGGACATGCTTTAATTTGACCACCAAAAACCTGCCTTCCATGTGAATGGCAGGTTTTACTCATTTTTAGCCACATAAGCCATATGATAAACCTTCCACATCTCATTTTGGAACAAGAAGCCTTCCTCCTCGGCACTTTCCACCGCAAATCCCACCTTTTCATAGCAGCGTTTCGCACCAGGATTATTATCAAATACCTTTAGGGTAAGCTTTTTCATTCCAAGAATCTCTACGCCATATCGAACAGCCAGAGAGACCATCTCATAGCCTAACCCCTTTCCTCTTAAGCTTGGGTCCACTACAATATATCCCATATGGATTCTTTCCGCCTCATAGTCTGCCCTTAACATGGAAAAGCTGCCAACTGGTGTCCCTGCCTCATCAATGGCGGTAAAGCCCCAGGACAGCAGATCATTTTCAAATCCTTCATAATATTCCTTCATCTGCTCCTCAGTCAGAGGAAAGGTAAAACGGTCCCTGCACCACAGCCGCATCATGTACTCATTGTCAAACCATGACACCAGGTATCTGCCATCTTCTTTTTTACTTGGGCGAAGTCTCAATGTCCTCTTCATATTCATTCTCTCCTTTTTTGTCCCGCTGGCACCAGAATTCTTTTACTACATTCCCTACATTTTTAAGACGGACCTCATAGTATCCATCCCACTCTCTTGGGAAAAGAGCCTGATAATCAGGCCTTAAAAACCTTTCATCTAACAGAGCTATGATTCCTTCATCCTCCACAGTCCGAATCACTCTTCCTGCTGCCTGCATGACTTTATTCATTCCGGGATACTGATAGGCATAATCAAAGCCGTTTTGTTCCTTTTCATCAAAATATCCTTTTAATATCTCCTGCTCCGTACAGACCATGGGCAGACCGGTTCCTACAATGACGGCACCGATTAACTGGTCAGCCCTTAAATCAATTCCTTCCGAAAAAACTCCTCCCATCACGCAGAGAGCTACAAGGGACCGCTCCCTGTCCTTTGAAAACTCCTGGAGAAACTGTTCCCGTTCCTCTTCATTCATGCTGGAAGCCTGAGATAAAAATGTAAAACCCAGATTATCGAGAGAAGTCTCCCAAAGAACTTCTTCCACCTCTTTTAAATATTGATAGGAAGGCAGAAATACCATATAGTTTCCCTTTTTTTCTGAAACAATGGCCTTTAAGTAATCTGCCACCTTCTGATACTCTCTTTTATTTCTTCTTGTATAACGGCTGCTGACATCTCCTGCAACCATCAATAGCCTTTTTCCCGGATCAAAGGGAGAATGGGCATATACCGCATATTCTTCCTGGTCTCCGCTTAAAAGTTCTTTATAATAGGAAACAGGAAGCAGCGTAGCTGAAAAAAATACCGTTCCATTTCCTTTATTCAGGCACTCCTTTAAGTTTTTGGAAGGATTTACGCAAAACAGACGAAGCATAAACCGGCCATCGTTTAAAAGCTCTGTATAAATACGGTAATTCTCATCCAGACGTTCGTAGATATTTATAAAGTCCCTGAGAGCAAAATAAAAATCCAGGACCAGATCACGGTCTTTAAAATCCTGATGAACCTCCATAAACTTCTCCATCTCCCCAAACAGAGATAAGATTCCGGTAACAAAGAACCGTATATCTTCCAGAATCCGAAAGCTCTCGCATTCCCGTTTCATTTCAAGAAGCTCTTTGTTGCAGCGGTCTAAAAGCCTTGCAAGCTTTGGATCCATGGTTTTAATGATCTTTTTCACAAGCAGGAAATCTTCCTTATAGAGTATGGCACTGTACATATCTCTGGCTCTTGGCACCAGATTGTGTGCCTCATCCACCAAAAACAGGTATTCCCCGGAAACCCCTTCGGAAAAATACCGTTTCAGCTTTACGTTGGGATCAAATACATAATTATAATCACAGATAATGGAATCCGTCCAACTGCTGATATCAAGACAGAATTCAAAAGGACATACCTGATGCTTTTTGGCATAAGCTAAAACGATTTCTCTGGTAATTCCGCTCTCTTTATGAAGGATATCATAAACCGCATCTCCTACCCGGTCAAAATGACCCTTTGCATAAGAACAAGCATCCGGATTGCATTCCGGTGTCTCTAAAAAACAGAGCTTATCTTTTGCGGTTATGGTTACCGTATTGAGAAAGAGTCCCTGCTCTCTCAAGAGTTCAAAGGCTTCTTCTGCCACACTTCTTGTAATGGTCTTAGCCGTCAGATAAAACAGCTTATCCCCAAGTCCCTCTCCCATGGCTCTTATGGCCGGATAAATGGTTGAAAGGGTCTTTCCGATCCCGGTAGGTGCCTGTATGAATAAATTCCTCTTTCTTAATATACTTCGGTACACAGACACCACCAGCTCCTTTTGACCGGAGCGGTAAGGAAATGGGAAAGAGAGCTCCCCGATGGATTCATCCCTTCTTACCTCATGAATGTATAAATATCTGGCCCATTTGACATATTCGTGAATCAGTCCCTGAAACCAGGTCTCCAGTTCCTCAAATGTCTTATCCACCTGAAACCGGCGTATTTCCTCTGTCTCCAGATTGCAGTATGTCATCTGTATGACAGCACCGGGAAGCTTGTGGTCAAAGCAGTAAAAATAGCCATAGCACATGGCCTGGGCCAAGTGAACCGGGAATGGCTCGTCCAGATAGGATAAATCCATATACATTCCCTTGATCTCATCTATGGTAACACCCTCAGGCTTTTCTATGATTCCGTCGGCCCTGCCCTCAATTAGAATCTGAAACTGGTCCTGGTCTACCGTATGCTTTAATGATACCTCAGGACGGTAATCCGGTCCCATGCGCCGCTGAATCTTTCTGTGAATCCTGCTGCCTTCCTGCATGGCCATCTTTTCAGCTGCAGACGTTCTGCGGTTATCAATGTCACCGGACCGCAGTACGTACTCAACAAGATTTCTTACTGATATTTTTATGATTTTGTTATCTGACATATTTCTCCATTCCTTTTAGGGGTGAGAGTCTGGCTTCACAGACATACACAAAAAAAGGAAACTGTATGCCCCCTGGCTTACAATTCCCTTTATAGATTGTTTGCTTATGCTGCGGAACACTTCTCCGGAGCCTTCTCCTTTAAAAATGCTTCAAAATCTGCATCTTCCCCATGGAGTTCCACGGTCAACACCTGCGTTAAATCCAGGCTTAAAACTCCTAATATAGACTTCGCGTCAATGGTCACTCTATTGTAATATACGTCTATGTCGAATTTACATTTTGCAGCAGCGGTAACAAACTTTTTTGCCTCAGCAACGGTAGGCAGCATGATCTTATACTGTTTCATAATCAAAACTCCTTTTAAAATAAAGAAAAAGTCACTAATTACTTATATCATGATTGACACGATTTGTCAAATTATGCTCCGGACTTGATCCTATCTTCTTTTTTGTGCATATTTCGCAGTGGCCGCACTTCATATGCAGGAATTTCGATACATCTTTCTGCTGAGGTTCCTTTTATATAGGGAATCATTGTCTTATTCTTATTCAATTATTTCAAGCTTATGTTATGGAACTGTTATTTCTTTAAAATGTGAAATAATGGAGCATAACGGATCAGTTAAAAATAAACCTTAAAATCTTAAAGTCGATTTAATTTTACCACAATCGGATTCCCTTTAATAGTAGAATAAATTTTTTATTTTATTCGAAAAAATGGTTGCAATTTAAAAACTTCTATGCTATACTTTCTAGGTGCTCGGGTGAGGGCACAAAAAGCTTACCAAAGGGGAATAGTTCAATGGTAGAGCAACGGTCTCCAAAACCGTAAATGGGGGTTCGAGCCCCTCTTCCCCTGCTCGTAGAGTCTCAGAATTCTTGATATAATCAAGATTTTGAGGCTTTTTATTTTTTAGGAATGTGCCCAGATGTGCCCATTAGAATGCACTCTGAATCATACTCAACGTTTCTTCCTTTGGAAGTGGATTATAAATATATCCTAAAGTTGTTTGTGCGTCGGTATGACCTAGTAAAGCTCTGATTTCATCAGTCGGAGCTCCACTTGCGTCTAGTTTGCTAGCAAATGTCTTTCTTATCTTGTGTGTTGATTTGTTGGATATTTCAGCCTTCTTACATGCCCACCTAAGTGCATTGCTTATATTATTAGTATTTAGATGGTCACAGCCTTTTTTGAAAATATAATCACTACTAACATTCTTATTGTCTCGTATTCTTATTACATTTTCTAATATATCAAGTGCTTTTGGAATAATATATATATATCTGCTCGTATAAGTTTTTGTATGATCCTCTATTACCCATTTGTAACTAATAGTACCATCATCTAATCTTTCCCTTATATGAACCTCTTCCCTCTCAACAGAAAGATAACGTTCTCTCATATTAACATTTTCCCATTTTAACGCAACCAATTCTCCAACTCTGAGCTCTGAGACCACAGTATAAGTTAAATAGTATTGCAAGATAAGATTCATTCTGATTCGTATTATACATTTCCTGACACATAGCTATTAGTTTATCGATATCGTCACCAACAAAAACCTGTGTTTCTGGTGACTTTTTTGAAATCTGCCTACACTTAACCGATATTTTTATTGCGGCCCATGGATTAGTCTTAATTAAATTTTTTCTATAAGTATAATCCCAAATACCTCCGATTATCACTTTGACGTTTTGCCACTCTTTACGCGTCATATTGTTATCTTTTATAAGACTGTTTGCCCACGACTCTAAATCTAAAGTAGTTAGTGTTTTCATGTTTTTATTACAGATTGTAGAGTTAATACAATATCGCCTCCAATGATTGGTGTGCCTATATATTGTGTTCTCTGAATTTGTAATAGATTTTTTATACGGTAATCACTTCTCATACATGTCGTTCATTGTTAAATTTTCTTCGTCGGTTATTCCATAATGTTCAGCCAATTTTAATAAAAGCTCATTTTCTGTATTTCCTTTAACCTTTTTTCTACCACTTTGCTTTTCATTGTCTTCAACGTGAGTTTGCCACCTTGGATCTTTTGCGTTCTCTGATGGCGGAGTTATCTTATACTTATGAATTTCTTTAACCTCTTCTATCATTTTCATATTAACTTGTCACTCATATACTCTTTGCCTCCGCTTATTATTTTAGCCTTCCTATTGCATAATAAAAAGCGCTGTCTATAAGACAACGCTCTTATTCTTTCGCTATATTAAATCAGTACAGTATAATTGATAATTACAGAAAAATGGATTTATTTATTATCCTTGATATACTTTATAATTAATTCTGAAACTACAATTACAATTAACACAAATATAATTCGCCAACTATTATCTTTAATAATATTTACCCATTTAGCATGGGTAGTAACTTTATCTGCTATTAACATTCCACAAATAATTAAAATATAGCCTAAGTTTGAAATAATCTTATTTAATAATGTTTTCATTAATTTTTATAGTCCTGTGCATAGGAAGTTGTTGTAACTATTTGAACAACCGTAGCTCGATTGCTATCTGTGTAAAAGGTTCGATTTGTTCGTTCTACTGCTTTTTGTTGCACTGCCGCATTAGGTATTTCAGTCCATCTGAAACTTACCACCTCATTATAATATGTCTTTTTTGCGTTCATTTGAACAATATAATTAACAATAACTGATGTTGCGGTTACTGCTATTTTTGCTCTTTTATCGATATTTGAAAATTTAACAATAGCATTAATTACGGCCGAGACTGACATAGAGGTTGTTCCAGTTATAGCTTTTGTCTTTTTAAATGTTCCCCATTCAACGAAAGTATTACTAACAGGATATCCACTCCATGTTCCATTTAGTTGTATTAAACGATTTGTAGATTCTTCTATTTTATCCTCGTTCAAATCTAGTTTATCTACAGTAGTTTTTCCATTTTCGTTGATTGTAGTTGTAACAACATTATTTTTTACAACTACAGTTTCAGTACGAACTAATATTTCTTTACCGGCCTTTATATTATAAACTTTTGAGTTTGCATATGTAAGATCATTATTAGCTTCCCCATACACTTTGTAATTCATACCATTTTCATCATAAGTATAAACTAGCTTTTTTAATCTATCAGTTGCCTGTCTATTTACACTGTTTGAATTACTTGATTCAAGCAGTCCTTCTACACTACCTACTTCGTATCTTATATTTTTTCTTACGATGTTATCAGTTTCCGTCTGCGCAAATGAGCTAATAGTTGATGTCAACATAATACTCATCATTAATAAAACCGATGTAATTCTTTTTAGCAAATTATTCATTTTTACCCTCCCAAGATTATTATTGTAATTTTGCATACTATGGCTAATTATCCTTAACACTTTCACCTCCTTATATCGTCAACTAACCTTTTTTTAGTATGCTTTCTTATAACATACATCTTAGTTCAACTCAACCCATATGCCAATTTTGTACATGTTGAATTCCAAATTTTGCATTATTAAAATCTCAAATCTATAAAATGTACTTTTCATTTACTCATAAATCGTCCATGAGATTGATTGTTTTATTGATTAAATTTCAAAACAAAAGAACTATCAGCTCAACATCAATAGTTCGTAGTTCGTAAGAAATATTATGAAATTGGATTTCAGCAACAATCTAGATTCTTATTATGCTTTTGCAATTATACTTTCTTAATTCTACTAAATAAGGCAACTGTTTATGTATTATTTTATCAAATCAAGAAGCTATATACCGATTTAAAAGTTGGTACATAGCTTCTTAATTAATTTTCCTATTTAAGTTTAGAAGGTCTGTAAATAAAGAAATATCATTTGATGTCATAACATTGTCACATTCATCTTAGAATTTCATTACTATTACGAAAAATAAATTTACCTATCTATTAACGCATCTATTACATTGTCTTTTTTAGAGAGATACCAAGAAAGACAATACTCTAAATCCATTAAACATTGGCTAGCTATCTGGTGAAATCCACACTTTTTTTGCTGGTTGGATTGCTTTTCCATAAGATATTAACTTTAACCTTTCTAGAAACTGGATAAACCAGAGGTTTTGTTACATCGTTGTTGCCAATGTTTAAGCTCATTTAAAATCTCCATTATCAATATATTAATTAGTTATTAATTGTAACAGTTCTCGTTATAGTGTTATATGGAGAACTATCAGAAGTAACACTAACTTTAAATGTATGACTACCTGATGTAACAGGCCCACAGTCATAATAGCGGTCAAAACCAATTGGCGTGCCAGCATTAATTGAATCGTACCAAAATTCCTTTGTCTTAGCACCATCGTATGTGGCAACTGATCTACCATGACCTATTGTTCTTACTACAACATATACATGACCATTCATAGAATCTAGAGCAGGACTTCCAAAGTTACTATTCCAAACTCCTTTTTCTATAATACTCACGCTTGAGACCGGCGCCGCAAAGGCAGTCATTGAAAATGCCATAAAAATAGAAATCGTGATTAATAATGTTGATATTACTCTTTTCATATACTTTTTCCTCTCTCTCATACAGTAGAATTAATATCCTTACTTGCCCCCTAAACTCATATATACATTACCATAATTATCCATTTAATTCAAGTATCGGCGTAGGCCACTAATCCGTATTTTTTTAATTAACCCTTATGAAATCTTGTTTTCATATAAAATAGAAGCAATCAGTTATGCACTTACTGATTGCTTACTTTTTAAATTATTTATCGTTTAAAGAAATATTTATGTATGAGAGATAAAAGGATATGTTAAAAACAATCCTATGAACTTAATTAAAAGGATGAAAAAGGAGTCCGTAAAAGAATACAAGACGTTCACTTTTGAAGAAGTTCAAAAACTGATAAGGAATGCACGTCCGAAATGGCTAGGGGATTAAATTTTGCCAGCATATCACACGGGAATGAGGAGGTGTGAATGTTATGGTCTACATTGGGAGAGATTGATTTTAATGAAAAATTGATTATGGTTGTAAGGAGCGTAACTGCAACGCAGCCAAACGAAAGACTGATTACTGAGCCTACCTCCTTATTTTACTATGTTTTTGTGCCCAACCGTATATTCGAGCCCCTCTTCCCCTGCTATATTGCCTAGAAATCTTATGAAAGATTTTTAGGCTTTTTTGTTGTTTAAACAAGAAAAAGGTATGCCTGCTGCTTCTATGACCACTTTCATTTACATCATTTTCCCACTATGCTATAATAATTATGAACCATTCACTTTAACGATAGAATTGGTCAAATATTTTATAAAGAAATGGAGTGATAACAATGACTGTGATTATATTAGCAGTTGGCATACCGCTTACATTGGCATTAATTCTTTTTACGATTAAAATGGGCAAGATGGTTTTTCATTCTCCGATTGTCGCATCAAACTTGACAAAGGGCCAGATCATCCATCTTGAACAGGGCAGCTATTCCCTTTGGGGCGAATCGAAGGCTTACAAGACGAACCGCTTAATGGTAGAAAATCCCGTTCTTATAGGACCAGACTCCAGGAAGGTTCCCATGAGAGCCGGTATCACCGGCAGCAACTCCGTATCACTTAGCGGGGTAAGCCGTAGTATATTATATACGTTTTCCGTTCCCTCCGGGGATTATGTTTTTGATCTGGAAAACAGGCCTTATTCACCACTACCATTACCATCTTTTAGTACGCATGCAAAAGTATCTTATTTGATCCGGGAAAAAGTACCGGTTTTGTGTTACTTCGGTTTCAGTATAGGGCTCTCCAGTTCCATTGTAAGCTTAATTTTTACTGTAGTACTTGCAGTGATTTCAAAAGCGTGAATAAGCATCCCATTTTACTTCGCTTACATATGGAGGTCAGCAAAGTCCATGTAACAATTCCAATCATACTCATCCATATCGTGATTTCCTGTCTTATAATGGTGTCCGATATTTCCTTCGTGTACAGGCTGTTCCGGCAAGGGCCGTTTCTTCTGCCCGATTCCCTTCTTTCCAAAAAGCTCATAAACCAGACTGGCCTGTATACAGGATTCAAACTGCCCTTCCGGGTCAGCCCAGCTGTCAAAGGTCTTTGCTGAGGTATAAATTAACCTTGGTGCAATGAGACCAAGAAGCATATGCTGGTCAAACGGAAGGGTTTCCTCTTTATCTATATATTTTTGATAGTTCTTACAGAACCAGTAGGGGAATCGTTTGACAATATCTCCGATTTTTTCTCCCTTTGCTCCTCTTGATAAGGCATCTCCGCTGTTTCCGGCACAGCTGCTTACTGCCATGGCAAAGCGCTCATCCTGGGCCGTTCCCCAAAGGGCTGTTTTTCCGCCTCTGGAGTGCCCGACCAAGGCTACCCGCTTCTCATCAATCAAAGGTTCCATCTCAAAATAGTCCATAATGCGGCTAGCCGCCCAGGCCCAGGCTGTGATAGCTCCCCAGGCATCGTCTGGTCTTTCTTCCACATATTCCGGGAACAGCCTGGAAAAGCCTGTGGTAAAGCCCTCATCATAGTCCGGTGATACCTCCTGGGTACGGAATGCTGCACAGGCGTATCCTCTGGAAATAATGGTTTCTGCCGGATAAAAGGAGCTTAGGAAATGCCTGGCTGGATCGCTGTCTTTAATTCCTCTGTTGCAGACAGTAACAAAAGCAGGTACCGGGCCCTTTGCTTCTGCTGGAATAAATGCTACAAATGTAAAGCTAAAATGAATGCCTTTTCTGACCGCTTCCACTTCCACTGTATTTCTGATTGCACGTCCCTGCATGATTTCATCTGATCTTCTGGAATCCGCCACCCGGATCTTAATTTCAACCTCGCTCATGTCAGGCAGGAATCCATATTCTTCCTGGCGAAACAGATTAAGAAGCTCAGGTCTGCGCTTTTTGAGCCAAGTTTCCTGATCCCCGACCTCTGTCCCGTCAAGGCAGGTTAATATGGAGGGGATATTTCTCTTGTTTTCTATCATGACTCTTCCCCTCTCTTATTTGCTGTATTGCTTAATATCGCTTGGTGCAAAACCAAAACATTTCTTAAATACCTGAAAGAAGTATGAGTAATCACTGTAGCCCAGCATACGTGATACTTCGTTAACTCTGTTCTGGGGATTTTTAAGCAGTATTTTGGCATTGATCATTTTTACCATGGTAACATAATTGGAGAACCCTACTCCGGTTTCTTTTTTAAAGCACTTGCTGAAATAAGATGTAGAAATCAACAATTCTTCGCAGATGTCTGATAATGAAATATTGCGCTGAATGTTCCTTTCCACATAATCGATTGCATTAAAAACCAGTTTGGAGTATTCCTCTCTGTTAGAACGAATAGATTGTACTTTACCTTCCAAGGAATCCGTCTCCTCCTCTTCTTCTCTTTCTTTGTTTCTGGAAAGCGTGTCCACCGCCTTCTTTAAAGCCTGCTCCAGTTCATCTGTCATAATCGGTTTTAAGAGAAAATCACTGACACCATACCGGATGGCCTTTTGTGCATACTCAAAATGGCTGTAACCGGAAATTATGATGAACTGGGTATCCTGCTTTTGCTGATTTAATTTTTCAATAATATCAAGGCCGTTAAATCCCGGCATCTGGATATCAATGATTACGATATCCGGACATTCTTTGTGAATCAGTTCCAGGCCGGCAATTCCATCGTAAGCCACTCCGGTAACTTCACATTGGAAGTTTTCCCAGTGAGTCGAACGCGCAATTGCTGTCACTGCTATCTTATTGTCATCTACGATTACTACTGAATACATAATGTCACTCCTTTTTCGGACACTCAGGGCAGAGGAAATTCAAGCCGTACCTCTGTGTAATGAAGATATTCCGATTCTATATACACGCCGTACTCCGGACCATACATAAGCTGAATCCGGTCATGAACATTTTTAATACCAATCCGTTTTCTTTCTCCGTCCGCATGAATGGTGGATAACAGCTTATCAGGCGGTATCCCCTCTCCGTCATCCCATATTTTAATGATCAGACGATCTTTTTCATGATAGGCAGAGATACGAATGGTACAAATGCCTATCTTCGGCTCCATGCCATGAACCAGAGAATTTTCAATGATAGGCTGTAAAATACAGCTTGGTATCATAATATCCAGCAGACTTTCATCCACATCCCACTGAATATTCAGCCTGTCAGGATAAATATTGCTATAAAGCTCCAGATAATTTTCTGCGTATTCAATTTCCATGCTTACGCTGCAGGTAGGCTGTGTGCGGTTAATGTTACCTCTGAAAAATTTGGATAGATAACATATCAGCCTGCTGACCTCTTCGTCTCCATTGATTTGAGCAATGCCATTGATGGATTGGAGGACATTGAACAGGAAATGTGGATTGACCTGAGCCTGGAGTTCATGGTATTTGAATTCCAACAGCATGTATTCATTCTGCTGCTGAATTTCCTTTGCTTTCACCACCTCTGCCATAAGAGTTTCGATTCTGCCCGCCATCTCATGGATATGATCGGATAGAACATCCATTTGATCACCGCTGGAAAAGGAGGTGGCTTCCATATCAAATTTTCCCTTTGATATCTGACTGATGTTACGGAGCAATATCTCCAGATTCCTTGCCATATTTCCAAACATGAGCCAGAGAAATATAATAATAAGAACAAATAAAAGAAGTCCCACCGCAGATATAAAGTAAAGAAGATCAGAAAATGTTCTGTATTTTTCCGTCAAATCAACCTCATGAGAGATCCGCAGCCGGCTCCTGTTAATAAAGTACTCCGCATACAGGTAGTCATGCTTGTTATTCTTTTTCTGGTTTTCCTGACCGGCGACTTCATTGGTGGAGAATAGAAGTGCTTCATTTCTGTCATATAGTGTGAAGTTCCCTATTCGATTGCTGTCTATGTTAGAAAATATTTCTTTCAAGGAGCCATTCTGTACTTCTGCTATGACACAGCCGCAGAATTTCATACTCCCCTGATCAAACAAATACCGCATGAGAATGATTCCATTTTCATTAGGACTGCTTGTCCATACCGTATTTCCGGGCTGGTCAGCCAGATTTCCCAGATTCTTAAAATAAAGATTTCTCACGTCCTCATCTTTTGGTCTTTCTTCCCCAATCCTGGAATCCCGGTAAACGATATAAATGTTGTTGGCAGGATCCACGATGGCGACCCAGTTAATGTCATAATTGGCACTGAGCATTTCTTCTAATTGCTTCCGGATCCTCTGGGTGAGAAATGGAACCTCTGTCGTTTCAGAACCAACCATCTGATTTAAAAGCGGGCCAAACCGTTCATTAGTGGCTGACAATGGGATGGTGTCCTCCACCAATTCCTTTAACGATATATCAATGTTACGGCATATCTGCTCTGTTAAGGTATCCGACTGATTGGTCAGCTCTGTCTTAAACCAGTTGCTGCTGACCTTGTAAATACAGACCAGGGCTCCCAGAAATGTTACACCTAACAGCATGGTGACCGCAATCATTTTAAAATACAGAGTTTTTCTGAAATGAATTTTTTTATCGGCGGGTCTCATCAGCCACCTCCTGTTTTTTCCAACTATATCAACTCATAATGAGAATGTCAACGACAGAAAGCGACTGATTATGGCAATATCAGCCCTTAACCGCACCGGAGGTAATTCCTCCGATAATATACTTCTGAAGCATAAGGTAAAGAAGTAATATAGGTATAATGGAGAGAATAAATAATGCAAAGGCCAGACCCAGTTCTATGCTGTTCTCTCCAAAGAAGAAATACTGGGTCAGTGGGATGTTCCGCACCTGTTTTTGCTGAAGCAGTGTCAGAGACATCTGGAAATCATTCCATACATTCAGTGAATTTAAAATAACAGATGTCAGTATGATTGGCTTCATCAGCGGAAATACAATGCGGAAAAATGTGGAATAAATGCCAGCTCCGTCTATGGAAGCCGCTTCCTCCAGTTCCTTGGGGATGCTTTTAACAAAACCTGATACTAAAAGTACGGTAAATGCAATTTGAAAACCAACCTTCGCCATGATAAACCCATGAAGGGTATTTAACAGCTTCCATTTTGTCATGTCGATATAGAGTGGGGTCATAATCGACTGAAATGGAATAATCATAGCTCCTACAAACAGATAATAGATTCCGTTGTAGAACTTGTTGTTTTTTCTGGCAATGATATAAGCTGCCATGGTACAGAACAGGGTGATAAGCACAACCGATACGACTGTGGTCACAAGGCTGTTCTTAAGAGCCAGGCCGAAATTGGAGGTTTCTATGGCCCGTGTAAAGTTATCCCAGTGGATGATTTTGGGGAATGCCAGGCGGTTGGCAACCATCTCTGGTTTTGATTTGACGGAATAAATAATTGCAATGTAAAAGGGACTGACAACCAAAAGAGTAATTGCAATTTTTAATATAAGAGTCAAGCTTTTCTTTAATGTCCGGTTCATTAGATCTCCACCTCCCTGGCTCTTAAATTCTTTGATACCAATGTGCTGACAATGAAAATAGCTATGGTAAATACCACTGCAATTGCCTGTCCGTAGCCAGCTTTAAAATAAGTAAATAAGTTGTTGTAAATTAACATTGCCACAGTTTCAGAAGCTCTTCCCGGTCCTCCCCCTGTCGCTGCCATTGGGTAATCAAACACCTTCATACCCCAGGCCAGAAGCAGGGTGAAGTTTGCGGTAACTGCCGGTGCAATCATTGGGAATGTGATCGCTTTGAACTTCTGCCATGAAGTGGCGCCTTCCAGCTCTGCTGCCTCATAATAATCTTTGGATACGCCCTGAATCGCCGCAATATAAACGACCATACAGTAACCGGCATCTCTCCATATAGAGATAACAGAGAGTCCGATCATGACCCAGACCCTGCTTCCAAGGGGACTTGGAATCCCAAACACATTAAAAAACACATCACTGTATACATATCTCCAGATATAGGAAGATAATACAAGGCTAAGACAATAAGGTACAAAAATACAAGTCCTGAGTAAGTTATTTACTTTTGATTTTTTCGATATCATCAGGGCAAAAAGCAAACCAAAAAGGTTAGAAAACACCATTGTAACTGCTGTAAAGATCAGTGTATTTTTTATGGCATTTAATACATTGGCATCCTGAAAAATACGGATATAATTGCTTAGGCCCACATATTTTTTAACCGGACTCATTCCATCCCATTTCGTAAAGGAGATCGGGAACCCCTGAAGAAACGGATAGACCACGAATATTGAGAATATAATCAGTGCCGGCAGTACAAAGGTAAATTCCTGCAGCCGCTTTTTCGTTTTCTGGTTCATTCATGCCTCCAATATGCTGAAAAAATAAAGTCAGGGTTTTATATAGCTTAAGCTACCTGCCACCCTGACTTCGTGAGTTATATCATTACTTCATAAAATTACTGCCTGATGGATGCGATTTCATAATCAATGTCCTGAAGTAATTTTGCTACGTCACGCTGGCTGTCGTCCAAAGTGACAAATTCCTGAAGTTTGGTGCGGAATGCAGTGGAATACTCAGAGGTATAATCTGGCACCAGACTCTTGGAAACGATCATATCGTTATCGATATATGATTTGATTTCCTTAATAAAGTCATCTGCATCATCGGTTGAAACGGTTACATTGCTGGTCATTAATTTAGCAGTATTCATCCAGGTCTTTGAGCTTTCTTCACTGGCAAAATAATTTAACAATGTCATAACCGCTTCTTTTTGCTTTGTCTGGGAAGATACTACGAATACATCATCAATACCAACCCATAATTTATTGTCCTGAGCATTGTTTGACCATGGAGTCGGGAACATTCCGAATTCGCCATCCGGGCTTGCTGCCATAACATCTCCCATAAGCCAGCCGCCGTTCATGTACATTGGTCTCTGACCTGCTGCAAAGTTCTGAATACCCTGTGTCTGATCTACAGCTGCATCCCCTGCATCTTTGTAGGAAGCGAATTTAGAGAACATTTCCATTGCTTCTTTTACAGTTGCATTGTCAGAAAGCTCTTTCTTGCCTTCCTGAGAATCTCTCCATACACTTTCATTTCCGGTGGAAGCTGCCATGCTTGTAAAGAAGGAATCAAGCTCATGGAATACTCCGTGAATGAAGTTGTAAGGATGTACAAATGGTTTAATACCTTTATCATTAAATGTGTCAGCTACTTTAAAGAACTCGTCCTTAGTCTTTGGAGCCTCTAATCCAGCTTCTTTAAACATCTTCTTGTTGTAGAAGGTTGCCTTTACCTGAGCATCGATAGGGAATCCGTAAACTCCGCCGTCAACGGTACATTCATCAGCTAACATTGGAAGTACATTCTTCATGCAGTCTTCGTCCTTTAAATCCATAAAGTAACCGCCATCAACGAATTCTTTCATTGTCTGAGGCTTACCAAACATAATATCCGGTGCTTCGCCTGCAGCGATGTAGTTTTTATAAGTTGCGATATAAGAGGAAGATGCTACCACCTCTACATCAACTTTAATTCCTGGGTTTGCTGCCTCAAATCCTGCAATCATGGCATCCAGAGCATCTCTTTTTGCCTGCTCTCCCATGTAGTGAACCAGACGAATGGTAACCTCTTCTCCACTGGCTGCCTTTGTTGTCTCGCCTTTGTTCTCAGCTTCCTTTGTCTCCTGACTTGTAGTCTCCCCTACGGTTTCTGTCTTACTTCCTGAGGAGCAGCCTGTTGCTGTTGCTGCCAAAAGACCAGCTAGCAAGAGGGCCGAAGCACGCTTAAAATACTTTTTTTTCATTTTACTTCCTCCTTAAATTTAGGTTCGTAATACTACCTCCTAAACATTTTAGCAAACGAAAGCGCATGGTCATATATTATTTTTTTGCTGTATTATTATTTTTCTTGTCTTTTTTGCGCAGTCAAGGCATAATACCACAATATATTCTCATTATTGTCTATCAATTATTCCTTTTATCGGTTTATATTGTTAAGAAACGTTAAAAAACCTGAAACGATTCAGGCTATGTTCCTTTCACTATCAAAGGTCATAAACATAGTCTCAACCATTTCAGGTTTTCTTAACCTGTCAGTCAGACAATCCTATAATTGCATCTCTTACGTTACGAGCACCAACCAGGCGGATTCCAGGAACGGGTCCCATCTTTTCCATGCATATTTCCGGAAGGATGCAGGTCTTAAATCCCAGCTTCTTTGCCTCGTTCACCCTTTGCTGGGCCATGGAAACAGCACGAACCTCTCCAGATAACCCAACTTCACCAAAGATTATGGTTTTTGAATCCACCGCCCGGTCCTTCATACTGGAGACGATGGCCATGAGTATCGCAAGGTCAAGGGCCGGTTCGTTCATCCGAAGTCCACCGGTAATATTGACATAAGCGTCAAAATGGGAAAGGTCATAGTGGCATCTTTTCTCAAGGACTGCCATCAATAAGTTTACCCGGTTATAATCCGTACCAGCCGCCGTACGCCTTGGCATACCAAAAGCCGTTGGCGTAATGAGTGCCTGAACCTCCAACAGCATGGGCCTTGTCCCCTCCATGGAACAGGCTACCACAGCGCCAGAAGCCTCCTCCGGCCTTCCGCTCAACATATACTCCGAGGGATTTGCCACCTCAGCTAGGCCGCTTTCCACCATTTCAAATACTCCGATTTCATTGGTAGAACCAAACCTGTTCTTAACACCACGGATGATCCGGTAGGAAGCACTTCTTTCTCCCTCGAAATAAAGCACCGTATCCACCATATGCTCCAGCACTCTGGGACCGGCCACTACTCCCTCTTTCGTTACATGTCCTACGATGAAAACGGCAATTCCTGAACCCTTTGCGATCTGTAACAGGATATTGGTGGATTCTCTTACCTGGCTGACACTTCCTGGTGCAGAAGAAACCTCTTCCCGAAACATTGTCTGTATGGAATCAATGATGACTACATCCGGCTTTTCCTCCTGTATGACGCCTTCAATCAGTTCCAGGCTGGTCTCACAGAGGAACAAAAGATCACCGGTTATTTCTCCGATACGATTGGCCCTTAGCTTAATCTGCTTTAAGGATTCCTCTCCTGATATGTAAAGCACCTTTTGTCCGGAAGCGGCAAGGTTACGGCAGACCTGGAGCAAAAGGGTGGATTTCCCGATTCCCGGGTCTCCTCCTACCAGCACCAGAGAGCCTTTTACAACACCGCCCCCAAGAACCCGGTCCAGTTCCTCGTAACCAGTCTTCATACGATCCTGCTCATCAAGATGAATGTCTGAGAGCCTGCTGGGCTTCGCCTTTGCTCCTTTGATGACGCCATCTCCTCCAGAACCAATTCCTCGTTTGGAAACAGGCTCTTTTTTACCCACCGGCTCCTCTACAAATGTATTCCACTCCTTGCAGCCAGGGCACTGGCCCAGCCACTTTGCAGATTCATATCCACATTCCTTACAAAAGAATGCAGTTGCCTTTGCTTTTGCCATCTGCTTCCTCCTTAAAAAATGGGGTCCGGCTCTTTATAAGAACCGAACCCCTTCCTTATTCCTGTTATTTGCGTTTGATCTTCACAGATACGGGAGTACCCTCATTTAACTCAACGCTTGCAGAAAGCTTACCGCTCATATTGGTTCTAACGCTTCCGGCTGCTTCGCCTTCCACATAAACCTCATATTCTGTATCCTCTGCCAGCTGAATGGTTAACTGGGCATCCTTGTCACCCTCGACCAAAAATTCTACACCATCGTTGGAAACGGTAAAATTCTCTACCGCAGTTCCGGGTACAGATTCGTATACAAACATGCCGTTTCGTTCCAGCTTGGTTATCTCATAAAAAGTCTTTACTTTATATAAATCACCTGCGTGTTCAAAATCCTGTAATTTTGACTTTGTTCCTAATTTGTAATTACCAAAACTGATTGTTCCGTCTTGTTCAGTGCGGATTAATTCTTCAATTACCGGCATCGGTTTGCCCTCCTAGTATTTTGTTTACTTATCCCTGTTTGCGAAGAACAGATCCTTTCGCTTGTAGCTATTATACACGAATGATCGGGAAATGGCTAGTTATTTTACAAGCTCTTTGACAGAAAATTTAAGTCCTTCCGTACCTGCTGATACGACCACTTCATCCCCGTCTTTCACAGTTCCACTTAAGATCTCCTCCGCCAGCTTATCTTCCAGACTATTTTGTATGGTCCTTCTAAGAGGTCTTGCACCGTACTTCTCATCATAGCCTTTCTGAATCAGATAATCCTTGGCATCTTCTTCCACGATAAGAGAGATATTCATCTGCTCTTTGGTACGTTTCATAATATCCTTCATCATGATGGATACGATATCCTTCATATGCTCCTTGTTCAGTGGGTGGAATACAATGATCTCATCAATACGGTTAATGAATTCCGGCTTAAACAGACGTTTCACCTCTTCCATTACCCGGTCCTTCATCAGCTTGTAATCTGCCTTTTCATCGGCGACTGCACCAAATCCCAGTCGTTTCGGGGAAATGATGGTTTCAGCTCCCGCATTGGATGTCATTATTATAATTGTATTCTTAAAATCAATCTTTCGCCCCTGGGCATCGGTGATGTGACCATCGTCAAGCACCTGTAAAAGAATATTGAATACATCGGGGTGAGCCTTTTCAATCTCATCAAACAAGATGACGGAATAAGGGTTTCTTCTCACCTTTTCACTTAATTGGCCGCCCTCGTCATATCCAACGTATCCTGGCGGGGAACCGATCATCTTGGAGACACTGTGCTTTTCCATGTATTCGGACATATCTACCCGGATCAGGGCATTTTCCGTACCGAACATGGCTTCTGAAAGAGCCTTTGAAAGCTCTGTTTTACCCACACCAGTAGGTCCTAAGAACAGGAAGGAGCCGATAGGACGTTTCGGGTCCTTTAAGCCGACTCTGCCGCGGCGGATGGCTTTTGCAACAGCAGTCACAGCTTCCTCCTGGCCAATCACTCTTTCATGAAGGATATTCTCTAAGTTTCTAAGGCGTTCGCTTTCCCCTTCCTCAAGCTTTCTAACAGGAATCTTGGTCCAGCTTGAGATTACATCGGCAATCTCTCCCTCGTCTACCGTAAGGCTCTTGGTGGTTTTTTCCTTCTGCCATTTTTCACGGATCTTATCAATCTTCTCCCGCTTTTTCTCCTGCTTCTTCTTAACGGCACCGGCCTTTTCATAAGCCTCTGCTTTAATGAATCCTTCCTTCTGATCTTCCATCTGTTCGATTTCAAGCTCCAGCTCTTTAATCTCTGCTGGCTCGGTAAACATGGTAAGACGAACCTTTGAGGATGCTTCATCGATCACATCAATGGCTTTATCCGGAAGAAAACGGTCATTGATATAACGGGAGGACAGCTTTACAGCGGCTTTTACAGCATCATCGGTAATGGTTACCCTATGATGTTCTTCGTAACGTCCTTTTAATCCTCTTAAGATACCGATGGCTGCCTCTTCGGAAGGCTCCTCTACCGTAACCGGCTGGAACCTGCGTTCAAGAGCAGAGTCCTTTTCAATGTACTTGCGGTACTCTTCTATGGTGGTAGCTCCGATTAACTGAAGCTCGCCTCTGGCCAGAGAAGGCTTTAATATATTGGAGGCATCAATAGCACCTTCCGCTCCGCCGGCACCGATAATGGTATGGATCTCATCAATAAATAAAAGAACCTCTCCATCCTCGATGACCTCTGCAATCACTTTTTTAATTCTTTCTTCAAATTCACCACGGTATTTGGAGCCGGCTACCATACCGGATAAATCAAGGGTCAGAAGGCGTTTTCCAGCTATGGTCTCAGGAACATCCCCATCAGTGATCATCTGTGCCAGACCTTCCACAACCGCTGTTTTACCAACGCCCGGTTCTCCGATGAGACAAGGATTATTCTTGGTTCTCCGGCTTAATATCTGAATGAGACGTTTGATCTCAGATTCTCTTCCGATGACCGGATCAAGCTTTCCCTTTAATGCAAGCTCTGTCAAATCTCTGCTATAGCTGTCCAGAGTCGGTGTATTGCCTTTTTTTTGTGTTTTCATAAGCTCTTCCTTATTGGCTGGAGCATCTTCTCCCATAGCAGCCAGCACATCAATATAAAGCTTTTGAACGCTGACACCAATGGTATTTAACAATCTGGATGCAACACAGTCATTGTCCCGGATAATAGAAATGAGAACGTGCTCCGTACCGATTAAATTAGCCTTAAAACGAACCGCTTCCCGGTAACTGTTCTCCAATACTCTTCTTGCGCCGGGAGTATAACCGCCATCTTCCTGGAGGCGGACTGCCTGATCCGGTGCAATTAACTGGCTGATTAAATTTAAAACTTTATCTTCTTTTACACCATTTTCTTCTAATACCCTGGAAGCGACTCCGCTCCCTTCTTCCAGAAGGCCGATCAGTAAATGCTCGGTTCCTACATATCCGTGCCCAAGACGTTCTGCTGCCTGTACGGCCAGATTTATGGCCGTCCTGGCCTTTGTCGTAAATCTGTCTATCATAATTGCATCCTCCTGTTATTTTAATGCCGGCAATTCCCTGCGTATAAATTCTGCTCTCGCGATATCAAGCTCCTCCTTACTAAGAGGGCGGTCAGAAATTTTCTGCAGATTAGCTGGCTGTATTCCAAGCATTAAGCGGTAAACCGAAACATCTTCCTTGGCCTTAACAAGACCATCAGACAAGGCAGCCATCAACTGGGAGAGGAAAATCATAGAATCCCGAAATGTCATCCTTCTGGCATATTTCAGAACTCCGTATGATTTATATACTTCATCTTCTCTTTCAATCTTTCGTTTCTGTATGGACAGTTTTCTTACCTGCATCTCCTGATTGGTCAGCTGGATAGCGGCTTTCGTTACCGTATCGATAATCTCCCGCTCCGTCTGGCCCAGAGTTTTTAGATTGGATATTTCATAAAGGGAACCGAAGTTTTCTTCCACATCTCCATGTACGCCTCGGACGCAGGCTCCAAACCGGCTCATATCTCCAATCAGACTGGAGAATTTTCTTCCCTGGGAAAGCATGGGGAGATGAACCACAACAGATGCCCGAAGACCAGTACCTACATTGGTAGGAAAGGATGTTAAATATCCAAAACGATCATCAAAGGCATATTCAAATCTTTCGTTAATGTAATCATCAAGCTTATCCGCCTTTTCCCAAAGCTCTTCCAGATAAAGTCCGGCTCCCAGCATCTGAATTCTGATATGATCGTCACAGTTAAGTACGATCCCCGTATCTTCCTCTTGGGAAAGAAGAATTCCGGAAGGCTTTTTCTTTGTAAGAGCGGCAGAATTCAATACTCTTCTTTCTTTTAAAGCCACTCGGTCAAGCTCTTCCATCTCGTTTAATAAGGCGAATTTAAAATGTTTCTCTTCCACTTCTCCAATATCTTTTAAACCGAATTCCAGCCGGTGAACCAGTTCCGTGCTCACTTTGTCATCAAGCTTTGCAGGAAACGGATATTCCTGTAAATTTCTTGCAAGACGGATCCGGCTGCTTATGATTCCAGGGCGTCCGGCAGGATTTTGCTCATACCACCTATGCATTCGTCTCATTTCCTTTCCTAAGTTCTCTGATTCGATCGCGGCAGACTGCTGCAGTTTCGTAATCTTCAAAACGTAATGCTTCTTTTAGTCTGGAATCCAGCTCTGATAATTCCTTTTCTTCTTCCGATACTCCCTTGACCAAAACCTTACCGTTTGTTTTTCCGCCCTTTTCGCCTTCATCCTCTGTATTTTGATAAACAGGAGCTTTACCGGTATGGTGCAGGCTTCCCTGAAGCTGCTTGATGCTGTCCTCCATGAGAGGACCGAAAACACTGTAACAGTCCGCACACCCAAATCGGCTGTCCCGGACAAAGGTATCATAAGAGGTACCGCAGGTGGGACAGGAAATCTGATGAAGCTTATCAGGTCCCTGATTATCATCTTCGATTCCTAAAAGGCCGGAAAGGAGCTTTCCAATCGGGAATTCTCCGTCAAATATAGCTGCGTATACTCCAAAATCCATCTCCTTCGCACACTGGGCACAAAAATGATGTTCCTTCTTCACTCCATTCACTACTTCCGTATATTGAATATTTGCTTCGCGAATCTTACATCTCTCGCATAACATAATGAACCTCCAATCCAGTGAATTACTCTTCCCTCTGGTCTTTTATAAATGACTGGAATATCTCATCTACCAGCTGGTGCACTTCTTCACATGACACATTCTTACAGATGCCCCGGGCCAATACTACGCTCAAGTCTCTGCGCATCTCGTCAAGAACCTGGATCTTATCCACATCCAGAGATACAACGGCACCTTTGCGGCGGTCAAGCTTTACAAAGCCTTCCTGTTTGAGCACAGTATACGCCTTATTTACCGTATGCATATTAATTCCTATGTTGTCGGCCATCTGGCGTACGGAAGGCAGGGGATCCCCTTCTCTGATACTTTCTGTGGCGATTCCTATGATTATCTGGTTTCGAAGCTGGATGTAGATCGCTTCGTCACTGTTAAAATCAATTTGCAAAAACATAATTTCACCATCTTTCGTTATATCTGTTATATGAATATTAGCACACATCACTTATTTTTTCAATAGTCTTATCCTCTCCAGTTTTCATGGTTTTTTCATGATTAAATTTATCCTTTTTTGATTATTTCCATTTTATTCTGCATGGCTTCCATATTTTCCTTTTGTATCTGTAAATGCAAAATTTTTTTATTTGAAAGTTGTTTTATTATTTAACTATCAAGATTTTTATGTAAAATCTTAAACAGTATCATTTCATAAATATAAGCTGCTGCATGTTCGGATAATTCCGTCCCCATGCAGCAGCTTATTTATCTAACTATCTGTTATCAATCATCAAGATCCATAAATTCAAAATCGTCTTCTTCGTCCTGATCATCCTTTTTTACCGGCTTAAATGACTGCCCGTCATCTGGCATCTTAGGCTGCGTCGGTCTTTTACGTGACTGGCCATGAGACACATGGGAAGAAAGATTTCTCTCCACATCTTCAAGGCTTGATTCCACAATAAAATCATCATCCTCTTCCACTTCCTGTACCGGATTTTGTATCGGCTTGTCCATGTTTCTTTCGGGCCGCTTAACCTCTGGTATGGTTTCAAAGGATTCCCGGTCAAATTCTTCCCGGCTGTACCGTTTGATTCTGCTTTCCGGAGCTTCCTCCGGATCTTTATAAAAACGGTTACCGCCTTCCGGATCTCCTTTTACGGAATGATCCCTTCCTGAGCCGTTATTTCCTTTTCTTAATAGTAAAATAACGATTACCAGAAGAACCAAAGCCATGATGCTGACAGCTATGAGAATATAAAACTGCATACTGTAGTCTTTTCGAAGTGCTTCATAGGTCTTTGCCAGCTTAGTATACTCGTCACCTGATACTCCTGATGCAAAATACCTTTGAATCGTTTTTTCTTTTAAATCGTAGCGGTAGAATTCTTTTTCTCCGTTCCAGTTCATGGCGTAGAATACACAATATTCCGGCTCTGCCTCAGTTTTAGCCACCCAGCCAGTTACACGGACGCCGTCAATATCCACGCTACGTTCTGTAAAGCCTTCCGGCACTTTGGTATCTGTATCAAGAGGAATTATTACAATGGCCTTAGAGCTTGTCTCCACCTGTACAAACTGGGACCAGGAATCGGATTTCTCATTGTAAACAAAGAAGCCGCCATTGCCGCCTGCATCCTTTAAATAAAGGAGAAGAAGGTCTTTTTCCAGTCCTTTTCCTGACATTACATCAGTGCCCTTATAGGAATAAGTTGATGCTTCAAATCCTTCTGGAAGAGTTGTTTCATCAAAGGAGGTCGCAATGTTATATTCCGTTCCATTTACCGTTACCTTGGTGTCAGCAAATTCTGCTTCTTTCGTTTCGCCATTTTCATTGGTCGGACGAACGGTTTCTCCGCCTTCTGGTTTTTTCACGGTTATGGTATAGTTCTTTACGGTCTGGCCGTCTTCCGCTGTTACTTTGACAACAACCTTGTTTTCTCCCGCTTTTAACCCTTTATCACCCTCAAGGGCTACGTTTGCCCCAGCATTGGCTGCCACAGCATTGACGACTAAGTCAGAGGTATTGGCATCTACTTCGGTTGTATATTGATCCACCGCAGCTGAAAATGCCGGTGACAGGGTTCCAGGTGAGATCTTTAAGGATTTTAAAGTGGCATCCTTGGAAACCGTTGCCGGTGAAGTGACCTTTACAGTTGCACTCCCCTGTTTGCTGAGAGACAGCGCCTGGGAATTTACATCGTAAATTTCCTGAGAGGTTACCTTGATCTGGGCATTGCCCGCCTGTAAGGTTTTAAATTTAAGGCTAAAATTAAATGATTTCTGGTCTGCAGAATCCATGGTACCTAAAATTTTAATGGCTCCTGCGCCGCCGTTGGCACTGGTCCCGCTTACAAATTCTAAAATCCCCGGATCATACGACAGCATGACCTCTGCTGTCCCCAGTGCAGTATCACTGGTCACCTTCATATTAACAGTCACATCATTTCCCACCATGACCGATGGGTCTGAAAATGAGATTTTTGTGTTGGAGGCCCAGGATATCATCTGACCGAAAGGTCCTACGACAGCTATCATGAAGGCGGTCATCACACTGATTAAAAGTTTTTTCAGTTTCCTATTCATATTGTCTCCTATTTCTGCAGAGCATTAAAGTCCCAGAACCTTCTTTTTTAATACAAGAAGATCCTTTGAATCGATCTTGCCGTCGCCATTTAAGTCAGCGGCCTTTTTTTCTGTTTCAGACAACTTTTCCAGTCCAAGGAGGTAACGCTGAAGCTTTAACACATCCTTGCTTGATACTTTTCCATCCCCATCAATATCTCCTGCAGTCCCGGAGGCTGTTTGCGTGGCAGTAGTTTCCTGTGCCTGCGTCTGTGCTGCAGTCTCTGTTACCTGTGTTGTAACCGGTTTACTTCCTCCCGGTCCCTGTGTGATAACACCGGTGGAAGTCTGCACGGAGATACTGGTACTGCCTACGGGAGCAATGGTTACATTGCTTCCTCCAGGCGTTCCCTTGTTTCCAGACTCATTGGTACTTGATTTGCCAGGTCCGCTGCTTCCCGGTCCGCCGCTGTTTCCAGAGCCGCTGCTGCTGTTACCACTGCTGCCACTGTTTCCGCTGCTGCCTGAACTGCTGCTTCCCGGATTACTGGGCGTGGTGCCTGAACTGCTGCCTCCCACACCAGAGGAATAGGTGGGGCCATTATTCTGACGTACTACGTGAAGGATATATTCCCTTACCGTTCCATTCTGAGCTGTTACGGATATTTTAATATCATTATTGCCATTTTGAAGTGCTACGGTTCCGGTTCCGCTCACAGAGGAGGCAGAATTCAGTGCGGAAGCAGATATCTTGATGTTGGATACCGTCGGATCAACAATTAAATTGTATTCCAGAGTATCTCTGTGGAAGGTTGGTGTCATTACAAAGCCGTCCACACTTAAGCCTGCAAGCATATTGTTGGGATTTCCATCACCTGTTGGCTGACTGCAGGGAGTTTCCGGCATATTATTGTAGACCGGAATCTTAAACTCAAGAGCTGTTTTTTTCATATCACTGTTATATGCTTTTGAAAATACAGCACCCTCTGAAGCTGCGCCCTGTACATTGGTCATGTACTGATGCTTATATAAGTTTGCACCCTGTACATTAAACTTCTTCAGATAAAATGTATCCTGCCCAACTTTTACATAGTTATTACCATAATATAAAGCTCCGCCCAAAATTGATTTTTCAGGGGAATTCCATGGTCTTCCGTAATTACCTGTTTGGGAGGACCACCATAAACCTCTTTGAACCGCTGACATGCTTCCTGACTGATAAGCTTCAATATTAAAGAAATTATAAAATCCTTCATAGCCGGACTCTGTTCCGGATACGCTTTTTCCATTTCCTGCGGATCCCTGTTCCTGTATAATCATAGCGGCAAGAACGTAAGGGTTAACCCCTGACTGGGTAGCCGCATTCATGATCATGTTTGCATAAGAGGAACTGCCGGTACCGGTACCAGTCGAATTATCGGAAGGAGCTGTTGAGGACGGACCCGTAAGACTGGCTCCTGGTCCGTATTCCATAAGAACCTGAGGATTCTTAGGTGTTATGGAAGCATGAGGTGCCTCTAAGCTTACATTCCCGGATCCAGAGCTTTCAGGAGCTCCTCCCGTGGCAGGACTTACGGATGCGCCGGGTCCTACATTTTGAGAGCCACCGGTGGGATTTGAGGTACCAGAGGAATTATTAGAACCTCCGCCGCTTTGGGAACTGCCGGATAAAAAGGTTCCTTTTGTCATGGTCTGAAGCCCATCCATGGTCTGCTTGTTGCTGTCATATGAATGGCTTAAGAACTGAAATACGTTTGTTTCATCCAGAAAGTTTCTGGGATCCATATAGTATTTTACAATATCTTCTGATGCCGTTACCCAGCTGCTGCCGTCAAAACCTACCCAGGTGCTGTTATCGAAGTTATAGGCACCGCTTAGCATGGACTTCCAGGAAGACATGCTGCTGGTATGTACCAGGGTCTTTCCTACCTGACTTTCTTCTCTGACCGCTGTATTCCAGTCAAGATTGGTCTTTTGGGCACGGAATACCCACTGAGGGTGCTGTGCATGGAGCTCACGAAGGCGCGCCTTATAGCTCTCCGGAAATCCTTCCGCGGAAAGCTGGGATTCAAAGTTCCCATCCTGGGTGTAGGAAGCAGGAAACTTTAAATAACTCTTTGTTACATAGCCGGTAACCTTTTGACCGCTTGCATTGGAAAAACGAATTTGATACCATAACGCGCCGTCCGTCGCATTCTTTTCATCGATCACGGTTACGGATGCGCCGTTGGTCAGTTTTGTAACGATAGAATAGGTCGTACCGGGCCCGCTCCTCACATTAAGTGAAGTAGCATTCACCGTGGCCGACCTCTCTGTGTAAGCATACGCATTTATGTATGGCGTAATAACTCCAACGCTGGAATCCAACACCAGAACACTGGCTAATATAATAGCCAGCTTACGAGCTTTTTTGTACTTTTTCATCTGTTTCTCCCAATATGACCTTATGTATTTTAAACTTAACAATTATATGTAAATCATCCATTTATTTATTATAATGACAAATCATACCATGTGTCAACCAAATCGTCCAAAGTTCAGACAATTGGAATTATTTGTAAGAAAATCTTTATAGTTTTAACAAACACTTAAGCATCATAACGATACCTTGTAAACCAGGATATGGTGTGATAGACTAAGTTGAAACAAATGAGAAGGAAAGGAGATATGATGCAGTAGCCATCATATGACGATTTATGAATACAGCAGATTATTTTATTGAAAAACTGGATATGATCCCTCATCAGGAGGGCGGCTTTTTTAAAGAAATAGAAGCTTCTGATGATTATATTCCGGTAAACGCGGCTGAAGCCGATACCAGGATTACACGAAAATTATGGACAAGCATCTATTTTCTTTTAAGAGATGGTGAAGTCTCCAATTTCCACCGGTTAAAATCCGATGAAATGTGGTATTATCATGCCGGTTCCTCATTGACCATATATATGATAACTCCGGAAGGCGAATTAATCACCAGGGATCTGGGCTTAGATTTAGATCAGGGGGAATGCCCTCAGGTTCTGGTTCCAAAGGGATATATATTTGGCTCTGCCATGAATAAAGAGGGGTTTGCTCTGGTGGGCTGCATGGTTTCCCCTGGTTTTGACTTTGAAGACTTTGAATTATTCAGTAGAGAGGAGCTTTTAAAAAGCTATCCCAAGCACAAAGACATCATAAGAAAGCTGTCTATGGAAAACAGTTAATCCTATATAAAAGCAAAAATAAGGCTCCCCTTGCCGGGGAGCCTTAAACTTATTTATTATACCGGATATGCCTTGCTTTCCTTGTCGGCTACTGTTACATCAACACCAGTCTGCTGAGCTGCACGGTATTCAAAGAATTCTTTTGCTACTGTTGGGAACAGAGCGTAGGATAACACATCCTCATCCTGCTGTTTCCACTGTGCGCATTCCTTCTCAAACTGCGGAAGCTGAGGCGCAATGTTATCTGCCGGACGACAGGTAATCGGAGTCTCGTTTCCGATGACTTTTTTCTGAATTTCAGCATTAAACGGTTTTACTGTCTGGCCGAATTCACCTAAGAACATCTTTCTTGTCTCTTTTGTAACCATCTTATAACGCTCGCCGCCGATAACATTTAATACTGCCTGTGTACCAACGATCTGAGAAGAAGGAGTTACAAGAGGAGCTTCTCCCAAGTCCTGTCTTACTCTTGGAATTTCCTGAAGAACTTCCATATATTTGTCTTCCTGGCCCGCTTCTTTTAACTGGCTAACCAGATTAGAAAGCATACCGCCAGGTACCTGATACTGTAATGTCTTGATATCTACGCCAAGAACCTTTGGATTTAAAAGTCCGCTCTTTAATGCTTCCTCACGGATAGGCTGTAAATAAGAGCAGATTTCAGCCAGAAGATTCTGGTCAAAGCCTGTATCATATGGTGTGCCACGGAATGTCTCAACCATAACCTCAGTTGCTGGCTGGCTGGTTCCAAGTGCAAGTGGTGACATTGCTGTATCAATGATATCGCATCCAGCTTCCACTGCCTTTAAGTATGTCATGGAAGCAACACCAGAGGTGTAGTGGGTATGAACATCGATAGGAAGCTTAGTCGATTCCTTAAGAGCACTGATAAGCTCTTCTGCTTTGTAAGGAGTTAACAGACCTGCCATATCCTTTACACAGATGGAAGAAGCTCCCATGTCTTCGATTCTTTTTGCAATATCTTTCCAGTAATCCAGAGTGTATGCATCACCCAGAGTATAGCTTAACGCTACCTGTGCGTGACCATTCTCTTTATTACATGCGCTTACAGCTGTCTTTAAATTGCGGATATCATTTAAACAGTCAAAGATACGGATGATATCGATACCATTAGCCAGAGATTTCTGAACAAAGTATTCTACAACATCATCAGCATAGTGATTGTAGCCTAAAATATTCTGTCCGCGGAAAAGCATCTGTAACTTTGTATTCTTAAAGCCATCTCTTAACTTTCTAAGTCTGATCCAGGGATCTTCCTTTAAAAAGCGAAGGCACGCATCAAAGGTCGCGCCGCCCCAGCACTCTACTGCATGATATCCAACCTGATCCATCTTCTCTACGATCGGAAGCATCTGATCGGTTGTCATTCTTGTAGCAATCAAAGACTGATGAGCATCACGAAGGGCTGTCTCTACAATCTTGACCGGCTTTTTCTCTATTTCTGCCATTGTCTTACCTCCTGGTCATTGTTAATTCTGCTCTGATCTGAGCCATACATATGCCGGCAGTTACTGCCGGCCTTATCGTCTTAGTTCAGTGTCGCTAAAGTCGCGCCAGATTCTACTGCATCACCATTTGATACATTGATGCTTGCAACAGTTCCATCAGAAGGTGCTACGATTTCATTTTCCATCTTCATAGCTTCAAGAATAACAAGTACATCTCCCTTTTTCACTGCCTGACCTACGCTCACTTTAACACCAAGGATCTTACCTGGCATTGGAGCTGGTACTGTAACAGAACCCTGAGAACCTGCTGGTGCTGCTGGAGCTGGAGCTGCTGCAGCCGGTGCTGCTGCTGGTGCAGGAGCTGCTGCTACTGGAGCCGGTGCTGCTGCCACTGGTGCTGGAGCTGCTGTTCTAGCTACTGCTGCCTGTGTAATTCCCTCTTCTACTGTTACGGCATAAACATTACCATTCACTGTAATTGTATAATTTTTCATGATGAAAATCCTCCTGATTATTTAAGCTTTTTTCCAATTATTAACTGGTGAGCGTCTGATTGAACGAACAACCAGGCTGCTTGGTGAGCTGCCTGTGCTTGCTGCAATTGCAGCAGTAATAACAGCTACCAGTTCCAGATCATCGACTAAATTTACTTCTGCAGGAATTGCTGCATTTACTGGTGCTGGAGATGCTGCTGGTGCAACAGCAGCTGGTGCTTTCGTTCCTTCGGAGGAATCACCTTCGGATCCACCGTTGAATTTACGCACACCGATAATTGCCAGTACAAGTATGATAGCTCCAACTGCCAGCCATCCGTATAAATCTTCCTGACTGTTACTACTCTTTTCCGGAGTAAAGGTCACAGAAAGTACCTTTGTTAAAGAGGAGTCCATAGCCACTGTGAATTCCATACTTTTCTTTTCAAAAACAGCATTCACGGTTGCATTGTATCCTTCTGGAGTGGTCGTAATAGCAACATCATCTCCGATGGATACCAGCGCACCCAGCTCTGGCTTTAAGCTCTGCCAGGACTCTGCTGCCTGAGACAGAACAGCCGCCTGCTCTGCCTGAGACTTAAACTTTTCCACTTCTTCTTCTTTTAAATCTACAAACATCTGCAGAAGTGGTTCCGGAATCTGCTCAAGCTGTGACTGAGCGTTAGCATCAACCTGCTTTGGTTCCGTATCAGCCTTACTGCTTATAGAGAATGAAAAGAGGCAGACAGCCAAACTAAGTCCCATTGCTACTCGTTTCAAATTCAGTTTCATATTCCTGTCACCTCATTCTAAATCGTGCCATGTTTTTTCGCGGGACGATCCTCATTTTTTGTAAATAACATCTCAAATGCAGCTGCAACTCTTGCTCTTGTTTCGCTGGCATCGATGATATCATCAACATAACCTCTTTTTGCTGCTGCTACAGCGCTGGACTGAGCCTGCTTATAGCTCTCAGCCTTTTCTGTAATAAGAGCTTTTCCATTATCAGCCTTTGCGATTTCATCCGCATACATAATCTTAGCTGCTGATTCTGCATCCATCATACCAATAGAGGCATTCTCCCAGGCGTATACAACGTCAGAGCCGATGGATTTGCTGTTCATGGTCAGATATGCAGTTCCAAATGCGTTACCGATTACAACAGTTACTTTCGGAACAGTTGCATTGGCAAATGCATAGGTCAGTTTTGCAGAAGCTTTGGCAATTGCCTTCTCTGCGCACTTCGTTGCTTCATATCCCTTTACATTAACAAGAGTAAGAAGAGGAATGTTAAATGCATTGCAGAAATTAACAAATTCTGCTGCCTTAATACAGCCCTCTGCCGTTAAAACAGCATCATACTGAGCAGTTTTAACGCCGCTTTCATCATAAGCCTCTGTCTTGTTTGCAACACAGCCAATGGTCTCACCGTTTAAACGGATAAAACCAGTTACCATGGAAGGAGCATAATCCTTCTTTGTTTCCATGAAGAAATTTTCGTCGGAAATCTGGGTAAGCGCGATGGTTGTATCACCAACATAATTTGACAGATCGGAGCAGACGCGGTTTAAATCATCATTGCATTCGCTGTAAGAAAGGTCATCTTTGTTATTAGCCGGAAGAATGGAAACAAGTATTCTGATTCCTGTCAGGATCTCATCACCTTCTGCAGTAAAGTCTACCAAACCAGTTTCTTTGCTCTGGAAGTCTGCAGATGCTGTATTGCACTTCTCTGCATAATTTTCAGAAATCGCGTTAGGAGCGTTAACAAACAGCTTTCCACCCTTAGTTTCCATGAATGTAAAGTCTGCCATAGCCGCTGAAACAGCCATACCGCCGCCGCAAGCACCAAATACTGCTGTAATCTGCGGAATTACGCCAGATGCCAGTGTCTGGCTCATATACAATTCACCAAATCCGTTTAATGCATCAGTTGCTTCCTGAAGTCTTAAGCCTGCACAATCAACCAGACCAATGACTGGAGCACCTGTCTTCATAGCCATATTGTAAAGTTTTGTGATTTTTTTTGCATGCATCTCTCCAACTGATCCGCCGAGAACGGATGCATCCTGGCTGTACACATAAACAAGACAGCCATCAATTGTACCGTAGCCAGTAACAACACCGTCAGCCGGAGTTTCCTTTGCTGACATGTTAAAGTCTGTGCTCCTAGCTGTTACATAGCCGCCAACTTCAACAAAACTGTTCTCATCAAGCAAAGCATGAATTCGATTACTTGCTGATGTTTGTGTTGAATTACTCATTTTGCAATCCTCCATTTTGTAATAAATATATAATTCTATCCGATAGGAAACCGAAGAATTATAATTAACACTAATTTCTGCCGATTATAATTGTATAATGTAACCTGATGATTTACAAGCTATTTTTAACAAAAAAAGAACAGGAAACTATGTGGTTTTCACAATTAATAGTTCCCAGTTCTCATGGTTGCTAATCATTTTGACGTAATATGTCGAGATATCCGGCGTTTTGTATATTTTTATCAATAAATTTTAGCAAAAATTAACATAGCTATTCTTTGATTTCTATTATTCCTATGCTTCCATCCTGGCCTGCCTGAAATGTGATTCTGGATTCCCCTTCCCCAAGAACAATCTTCTCATCTTTGGTATTAAGGGAACCTGTATCCACATTGGCCACCGCCACCATTAAATCATCTCCAAATATCATATCAGGATTCAGCTTTAATAAATCTTCTCTTTTTTCAAATACAATGGTCTCTTTATCCATGCTTATAAATTTACATGGATAAGTTAATAAGTCTGCCAGCGCTTCCAGATCCCGGTCAGCAATTGCTTCCTGAACCTTCTCTGCAAATGCCTCTGACTTTTTATCCGTTCCCGGACTTTCACTGCTTTCCATTGCTCCCGGCCCTTCCTGGCCTTCCTCTGCTGAAACATCTTCCTGTATCATGGCTTTATCCATTTCATTGGCCGCAGTTTCTGATTCCGTTGTTATCCCTGGGGTCCCGACGGAATCTACAGCTTTCCTACTGCCGCAGCCAGTTATTAATACTGCCGCCATACAAATGGCGAAACAGATACAACTGGTTTTATTCCTGATCATTTCCTGGTTCCTCCCTGCGTCCTGTCTTTTTCTTCGGCCACAGTATAGCACCTGAAAAGAACGTAAGTCAATAGAGTTTTTAAAACTGTAAACCTTAGACTGTATTCTGTAAGAATCCGTAATTTCTTCTTATCTTCGTCTGTATTCTTTATGAAGAGTAAAGCCTCTTCCCCTTACTTCGTTTACCTGGTTTATAATCATAAAGGCCTGGGGATCAATACTCATCACCAGATCGTTGAGCTTTGACAGCTGCCTTCCTGAAATCACGGTAAGGACGGTAAAGGACGCCTGTCTCATATAACCGCCTTCACTCCCTAAAAGAGTGGTTCCCCGGTCCATTTTCTCCTGGATCATCTGATTGATCTCTTCGTATTTTTCGCTGACAATCTTGACCTGCATCTGGTTCCTTCCAATTAAAAGTACCTTATCAAGAACCATGGTATAAATAAGTACCAGTAAAATTCCATAAAGAATTTGTTCCTTATTAGAAAAGATCATCTGGGAAAAAAGGATCATACAGTCAAACACGGACATGGTAACGGAAACAGACAAATGTCTCTTTTTATTTAGTATCAGGGGCGGGATATCCATGCCTCCGGTAGACGCTCCGGCCCGGATAACCATACCGATTCCTGCTCCTATTAAAATTCCTGCAAATACGGTCCCCAGCATACGGTCATCGGTTACCCTTCCGCTACCCAGGACCCGTTCAAAGATTCCGAGAATAAATGGATAATAAAAGGTGCTGATCAATGTGGTAAATGCAAATGCTTTCCCAAGTACCATGACTCCGGCCGCAAACATGATTATATTAAAGACCGCCACAAAAGCAGCTACCGGTATATGAAACTGATGGTAGGCCACCAACGCAAGTCCGGTCGTTCCACCAGTGATCAAACCGCCTGGAAGAATAAACAGAGAAACTGCCAGGGCATATATGGTATTACCCGCCATAACTGTCGCTATTTTTTTAATATCCATACCATAATACTTCCTTTCCCTCTTGTAAGAAACATACCTACTATATCACGTGTTTTTATTTTCTACAATTTATTTTCTTCTTTTCTTATCCTGGAATTTTATGCTATACTTGTTTACAGACATCGAAATCAAGGAGGAAATTAATGGAAATATACCTAATCGTAGCTGCCATCATCTGCATTCTCTGCATTCTGGCAAGTAACTTATCGTACCGCATCGGCGTTCCGTCACTGCTTCTTTTTATCCTGTTAGGCATGATGTTTGGTACCGACGGCATCTTTCGAATCAATTTTTCTGACTATGCACTTTCTGAGACCATCTGCTCTATCGCACTGATTTTCATCATGTTCTACGGCGGATTTTGTACTAACTGGCACGAAGCAAAGCCGGTGGCCGCCAAATCCATTATACTTTCCAGCTTAGGCGTGATTCTCACGGCTGTTCTGACCGCATTCTTCTGTTATTTCGTTTTAAAAACCACCCTGCTTGAAGGATTTTTAATTGGCTCCATTTTAAGCTCAACGGATGCCGCAAGCGTTTTTTCCATATTAAGAGTTAAAAAGTTGAATTTAGTCAATGGTATGGCTTCTGTTCTTGAAGTAGAAAGCGGAAGCAATGACCCGGTTTCCTATATGCTTACCATTATTGTCCTTGGAATCATGAATGGGAAAAGCTCTCCTGCCTCTGTTGGCATTATCTTTGGAGAAGAGGTTTTATTTGGACTTCTTTTCGGAGCGATTGCAGGCTGTGCAGGATATCTTATTTTCCGCATGGAGCATTTCAGATCCAGGGAGATGCTTCCTATCTTTGGCCTTTCCGTGGCTCTTTTGACCTATGGCCTGTCCAATTCCGTGGGGGGAAATGGATTTTTAAGCGTATACATTGCCGGTATTATAATAGGAAACAGCAAGATACATTATAAAAAAGAAATGGTTCATTTCTTTGACGGGATCACCGGAATGATGCAGATCGTATTGTTTTTCCTTCTCGGGCTTTTATGCTTTCCTTCCAGAATCACTCCTGTTATTCTGCCCTCCCTGGGAATCTGGGCATTCATGCTTTTTATTGCCAGACCTCTGGTGGTCTTTTGCATTCTGACACCTTTTAAAGTGCCTATCCGCCAGCAGCTCCTTATCTCTTGGGCAGGTCTTCGAGGTGCGGTCTCCATCGTGTTTGCCATACTTGCCGTATTGAGCCCATCTGCCTTAGAGCTTGATATTTTTCATATTGTTTTTTGCGTCTGTCTCCTCTCAGTTTCCATTCAGGGTTCTCTGCTTCCATGGATGGCAAAAAAACTGAACGTAATCGGAGCCACCGACAATATCTTTCGTACCTTTAACGATTACAGCGAGGACCCGTCTGTTAATCTGACCGAAATCCGGCTGCCCGAGGGGCATCCCTGGATCAATCAGACCTTAAAGGATATTGTCATTCCAAACGGGATGATGGCAGTGATGATCATAAGAGATGGTAAAACTCTGATACCAAGAGGCGACACCATGGTTCTTGCAGATGATTCCATTATCTTAAACACTCCTGCATATACAGATAACAACATGAAGCTTCGAGAAGTTCAGATCGGACCGTATCACCCTTGGGTAGACCAAAAGATCAGCGAGCTGACCTTGCCTGGAGATACCTTGATCTTTCTTGTGCGGAGGGCTGGTAAGACACTGATACCAGACGGGCAGACATTTTTACAGGATGGGGATTGTCTTATTTTAAATGCCTAAAAAAATCATTGGTTACGTTCCAATCATGTAAATAACAAGCTTTAAGTATCATACAAAAATACCCTGACTGCAAGGCATTAAAAATATCTTGTAATCAGGGTATTCTTTATTTTTTTTAGAATTAATTAATCCACGGAACCGGCAGTTAAAAACTTTTGTCTTAACAGATTCTTTTTTTCCTTTGACAGACCAAGCCGTTTTGTAAGATAGGAATCTACGGTATCGTAACAGGAATCTATGGCATGGAATGCCTGATTGATATACTCTTCCGATACCGTTAGGAGAACACGGACACAGTCAGCCAGCACATGGTCTCCGGTATTCTTTCTGACCATGGTAGCCACCGCTTCTGCCCCATCCATCACATAAGCATTTGTCAGCACAAAGTCCTTCACAATGGTCTCACGATCCACGGAAAGTGCCGATAATAAGAGTGCTGTACCAATTCCTACCCGGTCTTTTCCTGCACTGCAGTGCCAAAGCACAGCCCGGTCATCTGCTTCTAATAACAAATCAAAGAAACGACCGTATTGCTTTGCCGCAGAATCGCTGAGTACAAGATCCTCATAAAGCTTTGTGATATATGATTCCGGCTTCCCTCCAAGGGACGCCGCATGGTCAATAATTCCTGAAAATAATTCTTTTTTCTCTTTTGCTTCCTCTTCTTCCATGGTAATGCCTACTGTTTTTTCATCAAGAATGGGATTGAATATATTTATTATTCCCGGAATCTCAGGATCAGGCTTTTGCTTACGTTCTGTCTCCGTTCTAAAATCAATGACAGTACCAACTCTGCATTCCTCAGACAGTATCTGAATATCACCAGTCGTGGCTTCAAATAAGGTGCCGCTTCGTATCAGCCTTCTGGGTAGAATGCTCCTTCCATCTATGGTCCTTATTCCGCCCAAATCTCTTGTATTGGGAAGCTTCTCAAGACGGATTCGTCCGTAGCTGTTAATTCCTGATTCTTTCATCTTTATGTCATCCTCCAATCGCAATCACACTGACAGTAACTTTCTCCAGTATAACATAAGGATTTTCTAATAGAAAGGAAATATTGATTTAACACCTGGCATGGACAGATAATCTTTTATAATGGTCTTTGCATACCAAAGAGGGGTCAATCGGTCTGCACCCTCCTTCAAGCTAACCGGATAGCTTTTTAATACTTCTCCATTTAATCGGTATACCACAGACCCAACGGTCTGGCCTTTTGTGACAGGTGCCTTTAATTCCTTTGGAATTTCGGTCTCCACCGTTATTTTCTCATCATCAGCCAAAAGCATTTTTAAGCTTTTTTCCTCTGAATCACTGATTCCACAGGAGATCATGACCGGGTCTTCCAGCCGACCGGATTGGGGGACTCCATTTTTTACATAGATATCATCAAATCGGGTCTCCTGAAATACATCTTTATAGCGGTAACGATCCAGCCCGTATTGGAACAGTTTTCTGGCATCGGACCACTTGTAAGTCTTGTGGGGCGGCCAGCCACAGCCCAATAGGGCAATGGTAAATACCCTTCCATCGTCTTTTAAGGCCCCCACATAGGAATATCCGGCTCCTCCTGTGAAACCGGTTTTTCCGGAAAAGGCGCCGCTCATGGAACTTAAAAGTGCATTGTGGTTAATGCAGCTGAAATTTCGTTTTCGATCCAGATCCTGAAAGGAATAATTCTGGGTTCCTGTGATCTCTAAGAATGCCTCTTTTTTCGGTGACTGTCCGATACAGTAATTCATGATTCTGGCAAGGTCTGCCGCTGTGGTGGAATGCTCCTTCACCTGTCCATCTTTTTCTTCCTTGGCGTCCAGTCCATTTGGCGTAATAAAATATGTATTGCTGCATCCCAAATCTCTGGCCTTTTGATTCATCATCTGAGCAAAGCCTTCCATGCTGCCGCCTACATGCTCTGCAATCATCATTGCAGCATCGTTGTGGGATTCCAGCATCAGACTGTAAAGAAGGTCTTTTAAAAGGAACTTTTCTCCTTTGTAAACTCCAAGATGAACCTTTGGCTGAGATGCTGCATTCTGACTTGCAATTACCTCATCGGAAAGATTTCCATACTCCAGGGCGATGATACAGGTCATAATCTTTGTTGTACTTGCCATAGGTCGGATAATGTCCTCATTTTTCCCATATAAAACGCGGCCCGTCGAGGCATCCATTAATACCGCAGACTGAGCATAAAGGTTTAATTCATCCTTTGTCTGGACGGACTGTTGTACTTTATCTTCTTCTACTGTTACTTTTCCATTGACAGTCTTTGTTTCTTTCAGCTGAAACACCACAGTTCCTGTTACCAGAAGCAGAACAAAGGCGGCCGCCGCCAGAAATGCTCTTATGACATGCCTCATGAAAGAGCCTCCCGCTTGACTTTATTTTATCCTATTCAATAGTTTTTTCAAATATTCCCTTTACTTTTCGAACGTATTTTCGGTATAATAAGAATCATAAGAAAGGAGTCTGTCATGGAACAAAACCGACTGATTTTTCACATTGATGTTAATTCTGCATTTTTAAGCTGGGAATCCGTAGACCGCCTGGAAAAAGACCCGAAAGCTCTTGACTTACGCACCATTCCCTCCGCAGTAGGCGGCGATGAAAAAGCAAGACATGGAATCGTTCTTGCGAAATCCACACCAGCTAAAAAATACGGGATCACCACTGGAGAACCTCTCGTTCATGCCTTAAAAAAATGTCCTGAGCTTAAGATCGTACCGCCTCATTTTGATACCTATATCAGAAAATCCAGGCAGCTCATGGACATTTTATCCAATTACACGCCTGATATTGAAAAATTCAGCATTGACGAGGCCTTCCTTGATATGACTTCCACCATTCACTTATTCGGGCCTCCTCTCACCGTAGCCAATCAGATACGGGAACGAGTGGCTAAGGAGCTTGGCTTTACCGTAAATATAGGTATTGCACCCAATAAGCTGCTGGCAAAGATGGCTTCAGACTTTAAAAAGCCAGACATGTGCCATACTCTGTTTTCCTATGAAATTGAGAAAAAGATGTGGCCCCTTCCTATTGGAGAATTGTTTTTTGTAGGGCATTCCGCCAGAAAAAAGATGGAAAGCATCGGCATTCACACCATCGGGGAACTGGCCGCCTGTAATGTCAGCTACTTAAAGCACCTTCTTGGAGAGAAGTATGCCATCCTCATTCATAATTACGCTTGTGGGATCGATCATGAGCCCGTAGAGGAACGGGAACCCTTGAATAAAGGATACGGAAACAGCACCACCCTTTCCAGGGATATTGACGATTTAGAGGCGGCCTGCCAGGTTTTACTGTCTTTATGTGAAACCGTAGGGGCCAGACTCCGTCAGGACCGTGTGCTGTGTGACTGTGTTTGTGTGGAGATAAAAGACTGGGATTTTCACAGCCAGTCTCATCAGATGACATTAAACAATCCTACGGATTCTACGTCCATCATTTATGAGACCGCCTGTAAACTGATAAAGGATTTCTGGGACAAGACTCCTCTTCGCCTCATCGGTGTCCGTACCACTAAAATTACTGAGGATGGATACTGTCAGCTGAATTTATTTGAATCGGAGCAGTCCAGAAAAAGAAAAGAGATGGAAAAGGCAGTTGACACCATACGTAATAAATTTGGAACGGACAGTGTTAAAAGAGCCAGCTTTTTAAAGGGAGACAGCATCGTTGACCATGTATCCGGAAAAGAAAAGCATTACCACTGACCGCCAATCTCCTTAAAGCCTTCCCCGTACACTTCATTGGAATCCGTTATGATTAAAAATGCACCTGAATCCACTTCATGAATGGCTCTGCGAATGGGAACCACCTGACTGTTGTTGCAGGCACACATCACGATTTTCTTGTCATCCAAGGAGAAGGAGCCTTGTCCATGAAGAAAGGTACAGCCTCTTCCGGTGGCTTCTTCGATGCGCAAGGCCACCTCATGCTCATGATCCGTCACGACAAAGACCAGCTTTCCTGCGCCCAGACCATACATGATTTTATCAATGGCCATGGTCGTCACGATGGAGGAAAGGAGTCCAAGAATGACTGCGTCAACATTACGGAACACAAGACCGCCTAAAAGTATGACAATGGCATCAATGACAAGCGAGATCTGACCGATGGTAAAATGAGGAAAAATCTTACGGATGGCCATGACCAGGAAATCGGTTCCTCCGGTGGAACAGTTCCTCAAATAGACGATCGTCAGGCCCAGACCGGTAAAGATGCCGGTACAGGCTGAGGCATAAAGTGGATTCCCATTATACACCGGTAGATAAGGAACGATGTAGTCCAGCACCAGGGCAAAGATGACCATGCTTTTCATGGAGCGGAGCAAAAAACGTCTGCCAAGAAGCTTATAGCTGACAAGCACGATGGGAATATTTAAGATAATGGTCATGATTCCCATAGGCAGACCGAATAAGTGGCGAAGTATCAGCGCGATACCGGAAACACCTACCGGTGCGAACTCTGCATTTAAGGCAAAGTTATAGATACCAATATTAAATAAAAACGCTCCCGCTATGTCGCATAATAAATCAATTCCTAATTCTTTTGGCGAGTATTCCTGCCGAAATACCTTCATAAGTAAGCCGCCTCCATTTCCTCTGGCTGATTATGGATTATAGAAAATAATCCTCAATTTCAAATTCTTTATTTCCTATCTTTACCCGCTTGATCAGTACGGTGACTTCATCCTCTTCTTCTGAGCAGACTCCCACCGCTTCAATAGCCGTCTTACCATAGGATTCCTTTAAAGTGATTTCTTTATCCATAATTCCTTTGTCTGCCAAAGCTTCCGATAAATCCAGTAACACTTCCTCCACATCTTCTTCGATGTGGTTCTTTTCGAATTCTGCTTCCAGCAAATCGTAAATATCCTGATTGAACATAAAAATGTCCTCCTTTGTTTTCTACACCCTAGGGCGTGTATGAAAACTGCTTGTTTCAAGATGTGCGTTACACTTTGTGGGAGATTTGCTTCAGATGAAGGCGGCGTAGTGGGCTACGCCAACTGAATTTGGAGCAAATATACTGCGAAGTGGGACGTGCAGATTGGAGCAATGAGTTTTCAGACACACCCTAATTATAACCTTTCGCTTTTTCTTGTCAATCCCATTCCACCATGATAAAATCCCTTTATGAAAATGACGATGACTTATCCTATGAATAAAACCCAAAATGACAAAACGGTGGAACGGTTTCTTCTGGAACAGGGCTACTCTCAGAAGCTCATCCGGCACCTGCGCAATACAGAAAACGGGTTGACCATTGACGAAACCCTTGTCTATACCACCCATAAACTGAAAGAAGGAGAGATACTTTCCGTTCTCATCTCAGAAGAAGATAGCTCTGAGAACATTGTTCCCACAAAGATGCCTCTTCATATCGTTTTTGAAGATGAACACCTTTTAGTTGTGAATAAAGATGCCGGAGTCCCCATTCACCCTTCTCAGGGAAATTTTGATAATACCTTAGCCAATGGTATTGCCTGTTATTTTAAGGAAAAAGGGGAGAACTTTATATACCGGGCCATTAACCGGCTGGACCGGGATACCACAGGACTTTTGATCCTGGCAAAAAATCCATTAAGCGCATGCATTCTGTCTGATATGGTTAAGAAACGAGAAATCAACCGCAGATACCTGGCGGTTGTCTGCGGAAAACTCCCGGAACAGGGAATCATAGATGCCCCTATAAGCCGGGTTGACGGCTCTACCATAGAACGCTGTACCGGTGAGGGAGGCGAGGAAGCCCGCACCCACTATTGGCGACTCTATTACGACTCTGCATCGAATCATTCCATGGCGGGGCTTAAGCTTGAGACGGGACGGACCCATCAGATCCGGGTTCACTTAAAGTCCATTGGATATCCTCTTCCAGGTGATTTTTTATATCACCCCGATTACCGGTATATCAAACGACAGGCACTCCACTCCTTTCGTCTAAGCTTTCTTCATCCAATTAAAAAGGTGCCCCTGTTCTTTGAGGCACCCATTCCGGAGGATATGAAATTTTTAGGATTTACATCCACCGAAGGCCTTTGGGATAATGATTTTTAAGAATTCCACCAGCCAGCTTAGCAAATCCAATGGAATATCCATCTACATTCATAAGGACCCAGCCTTTTTTCTCAAGCTGGGTTTTTGACAGCCCATCTTCTGAGAGAGTTTCTCCTTTTAGATACCGTATGATTTCACCGCCATCTGCCGGCAGATCGACCCATTGCCTGATCTCTTCCTTTTTCAAAGCGAGAGCCAATGCATGGGAAGGCTCCAGGCGGTTCTTTTTTATGGTTCCGATATGAAGACCTGGCCGCAGGATTTTCATGCCTTTAAAATGAATCATCTCCGGAGAAATGAGATATAACTGGTCTCCAAAGAGAATGTATTCCTTGCGAATGAGATAGGAAGCCGGATCAACAAGAATTTCCTGAAAGAACTTCTCCGCTTCCTTTATGACCTGCGGCTCTTTACAGTACTCCGGTTTTGTTCGCTTGATTTTACCACTATCCCGGTCTGCTTTTTTTAATACAGCCAGATAATGACCTTCCCCTTCTGTCTTATGAGGCCAGATGCGGAAGGTTTTCTTTAAATCCATAAGACCGGTCTTACTCCACTCCGGGCGGCCCTCAGAAAGTCCCTGACGCTCTCCCATATCCTCAATGGAAAAATCATCATTGGATAAAAGAAATTCTTCGATGACCTGCTCATTCTCTTCTGGAGAGAAGGTACAGGTGGAATAAACCAGTACACCGCCAGGCTTCAGCATCGCAGCGGCATTTAAAAGAATCTCTCCCTGACGTTTTGCACAGAGGTTCACATGATCAGGGGACCATTGAAGTCTTGCTGCCTCATCCTTTCGGAACATTCCTTCCCCAGAACAAGGGGCATCAACCACAATCCGGTCAAAAAATTCAGGAAAGTATTGAGACAGGCTATGAGAATCTTCATTGGTTACCACGCCATTTTTAACGCCAAGGCGCTCCACATTCTGGGAAAGGATTTTAGCTCTGGCAGGATGAATCTCATTGCTGACCAGGAATCCTTCTCCCTTAAGTCTGCCGGCGATATGGGTTGTCTTTCCTCCAGGTGCCGCACATAAGTCAAGTATGGTTTCTCCTGGTCTTGGATCTAAAAGCTCTACCACTGCCATGGCGCTGGGCTCCTGAATATAATATAGGCCTGCCTCATGGTATGGGTGCTTTCCTGGCCGTTCCTGGCCGCTGTAGTAATATCCTTCTTTGACCCAGGGAATCTTTTTTAAGTGAAAAGGGGACAGGCGTTCAAAGTCTTCCTGAGTAATCTTTATGGGATTCCTTCTCAGCCCCTGAACCCGGTCCAGCTCATAGCTATCGATAAAAGAATCGTATTCTTCTTTCAGTAGTCGCTTCATTTTTTCCCTGAATGCCTCGGGTAATTGAATCATCGTTTTTCCTCTAACTCGTATATTTTATAAAATATTTTGTATTTGCTGTTATTTTCATCAGTTTTTGACACAATATTAGGAGATAAACTTTGGGAGGTTCCACATGCTCTTAATATCTTTAACCGCTTACGTCATTATCCCCTTATATACCCTGCTTTTTGCATGGGGAACCGATTGGTTCACCATGAATTTTTCCGTTCTCGGAAATATATCCGGCCGGAAAAATCTGTTCCTGCTTTGGGGCATTATCGTAGGGACTTATTTTTACTGCGTATTAAAAAGAATCATCATAAACCTTCCACGGAACGAAAAGGAAAAAGCCTTTAGCATGGCAGCCCTGTTATTCCTGGCTCTTGGAGTTTTGACCCCTTATCTGCCGGAATCACAGCCGCTTCAGTCCGTGCTTCACGTGGTCTTATCCTTTATGGCTTCGTTTTCTCTGCTTATCTGTCTTTATATGGTTATCTGGAAGCTTTATTGTATGAATCAGGAGGACTACCGCCCTTATCTGATCTGCATGATAGGAATTACCATGATGTCCGCTGTTCTACTCATAATCTCAGGCATTGTAAGCACAGCACTTGAAATCTTTTTCATTCTCTCCTGCTCTGCTCTGCTACAAAGACTCTACAGCAAAATAAAATCTCCCAGAATATATATCAGGTGGCCAGAAGGCCTATAATCCAAAACCGGGACCTGCCCAAAAAGGACATGCCCCGGCTTTCATACGATTATTCCTCGTCTTCGCCTACCAGCTCATCATATTCTGCTTCGTCCAGTAATTGGTCAAAGGCATCTGCAACGATCTCATATTCATCATCATCTTCAATATTCTGAAGATCTGGCTGTCCGTCTTCACTTTCAGAATAACGATATAGATATACTTCTCCTTCTTCTGCCTCAGGGCCATCCATTGGTAGAAGTGCGATGTAGTCTCTTTCCCCTGCTGTAAAAATGGTAAGTACTACGCACTCCAGCTCTGATCCGTCATCCAAGGTAAGTGTTACTGTCATCTCCTCCTGGGATTCCATCTCGTCGTGCTCTAAATTAGCATCCTGTGCCATCTTGATACCTCTCTTTTTCAATTAATCTAGTTGTGGAGACATACGTGTATGTCTGCCTCCACTCTAACAGACAATTTAGGAAAAATCAAGGTGTTTTGATTTTAATATTCAATTCCTTTTCTCGCATTCAGGCCCTGATCATAAGGATGTTTAATTTTATGAATCTCCGATACATAATCAGCCAGATCCGTAAGCTCTTTTGATGGATTTCTTCCGGTTAAGACAACCTCCAGCCCTTCCGGACGGTCCACCAGAAACTCTCGGACCTTTTCCTCATCTACCAGTCCATAGTTGCATACTGCCATGATCTCATCCATGACCAAAAGGTCATATTCCTCTTTTACAGCCTTTTCTAAGGTAGATTCTAGGAGCTGGGAATAATAGACTGCTGCTTCCTTTTTTTGTTCCTCTGTCATTCTGGTAAAGAAGCCAAAGCTTCGTTCACAGGGTGTAACTGTAATTCCAGGTATAGCTTCTAAAACCTTCACCTCACCAGAATGATCCGTCTTTAAAAAGCGGGTAACAAGTACCTTTTTCCCACACCCTGAGGCCCGTACAGAAAGGCCTATGGCTGCCGTCGTCTTCCCTTTTCCATCACCGCAATAAATGTGTATACAGGACTTCATCATCCATTCTCCTCTCTTACTCCTGTTTTAAGTATTCTCTTACAAAGCGGGATACTTCCTGCTTTTTGCTGTATCGTTCCCGGACATAGTTGACGTGAAGCCGTTCCTTGGCTCTTGTCATAGCCACGTAAAACATCCGCCGCTCCTCCTCTAAATCCGCCGGAAGCACGGCCTTTTGATGAGGAGTTACTCCTTCGTTGGCATCCAGGATATATACGATCCGGTATTCCAGTCCCTTGGAGCTGTGCATCGTCATAAGGGCAACCCCGTCGATGCTCTGTTCCCGTTTCATTGCCTGGGCTTTTAGCTCCTCTCCATATTCTTTCATATGAAGGAACCAGCTCTCATAGGTGGAAAAATTAGCTGCACTTTCCTTTAGCTGATCCAGAACCTCAAAAAGCTCCTCCGGCTTCATTCTCCGGTACTGGGCGTAGTCCCTGATATAATCATCATATCCGATCACTTTCCGGATATAGTTTATGGCAGCGACCGGGTCCATGGTCTTAAGCATTCTAAGATCATATTCCATCTGCTCCACCCGTTCCACCATAAAGCCTTTGTCCTGGTAGAAGGATTTAATGGATTCCCAGTTTATAATCGGTCCTTCCAGAGCATCCCGGCTGATATACCGGTTTGGCCGGTTTAAGAATTGAAACACATTGGCCCGGCTCAAATCACCAAGACCTCCCTTTATATAGGCCATAATGTTCTTGCAGATCCAGTGGTCGTAAAGATTGGGAACAGAATCCCTCATGGAAAATGGTATATTGTATTCCATCAGCTTTTCTATCAGAAGTCCAGGTCCCATGTTGGTGCGGTAAAGGACAGCGATGTCAGACCAGGAAAAGCCTGTTTTTTTATAAGCCATGATTTCCTGTACAATTTCCGAGGTTTCCTCTTTTGGATCCTGCCACATCCGTGTAATGACCGGTTTACCAGTTCCCTTTTTTGTCACAATATTCTTTGGAAAACGCATTTCATTATTGGAAATTAGTTTCCCTGCCGTGGTTACAATATCTTTGGTACTTCTGAAATTTATATTTAACAAGACCTTTTTGGCATCCTTATAATCCTTCTCAAAGCCCAGCATGATTTCAGGCTTTGCTCCCCGAAACCGGTATATGGACTGGTCATCATCTCCTACGATAAAGAGATTATTTTCCGGAGCTGCTAACATCCGGATTATTTCATACTGTACCCGGTTGATATCCTGAAACTCATCTACTAATATGTACTGATATTTTTTCTGCCACGCCTCCAAAATATCCTTTCTCTGGGTAAATAATTCATAGCACATCACAAGCATATCATCAAAATCAATGAGTCCTGCCTTACGAAGCCGGTTCTCATACCCCAAATAGAGCTGCTTAAAGTTCTCTTCCGAGCAGTTTTTGGAATAGTAGTGATCCAGCCCGATCATTTCACCTTTTACAGAGCTGATCTCCGTGAGGATGGATGAGACAAATTCAGCTTCATCTTCTACCTCCATGCTGCACTGATCCATTTCCTCTTTTATGTACTGGATTCTCTGCTCTTCCCTTACGATGCTTCTGGCGTCGTAGCGGTAGGCAAATTTTAGAATCCGGAAGAAAATGGCATGAAAGGTTCCAAAGCTTACTGAGGTTGTTTCTCCTCCCATAAGGCTTTCAAAGCGGTCCTTCATCTCTCCTGCTGCTGACTTGGTAAACGTGATTACCAGTATATTGGCTGGATTCACGCCCCGCTCTCTGATCAGATGGCAAATGCGGTGAGTGATGGTAAATGTTTTCCCTGACCCAGGCCCGGCAAGGACCAGCATAGGGCCTTTATAATGAAGGATGGCATCTTTTTGTGCTCCTTCGTAAATGACTTCTTCCTCCATGATATCCTCCCTTGTGATAAAAAAAGCAGGGGCCCGGACATGACCGGAACCTCTGCTTCCCTTTATTTTTTATAAAGCCTGATTGCTTAAAAGCTCTATTCCCTTGCGGATTCGGTTTAAGGATTCCTCTCTACCAAGAACCTCCATAATCTCCGTCGCACCAGCAGGAGTCATCTGCTTTCCTGATACTGCGGTACGAATAGGCCACATAACAAAGCCGGTCTTATATTCCTTTTCTGCCACATGCTTAGAGAGAGCAGCATAAAGAGCGTCATTGCTGTAATCCTCCTGTGCTTCCAGGATTGGGAGAACCTCTTTCAGTAATGCAAGAGAATTTTCGCTGTTTGTCTTCATCTTTTTGTTGGTGTACATGGAAAGGTCATATTCCGGTAAGGCTTCAAAGAAATCAATATGATCTGCAATGTCCGGGAATACTTCAATTCTAGTTTTCACCATAGAAGCTATCTTTTTTAAATTTAAATCCTTTTTAATTACTGCCTTTACATAAGGCTCTGCCAGCTGATAGAACGCATCAAAATCCATGGATTTCATATATTCGCTGTTCATCCACTTAAGCTTTGTCATGTCGAACACAGCCGGAGACTTACTTAAGTTATGGTAGTTGAATTCCTTAATAAGCTCTTCCAGAGAAAAAATCTCCTGATTGCTTTCCGGGGACCAGCCTAACAATGCCACGTAATTAACCACTGCCTCAGAAATAAAGCCCTGCTCGATTAAATCTTCGTAGGAAGCATGTCCGCTTCTCTTGCTTAGCTTTTTATGCTCTTCATTGGTTATGAGAGGACAATGAACATATACTGGCACTTCCCAGCCAAAGGCTTCATAAAGGCGGTTATATTTCGGAGAAGAGGATAAATATTCATTGCCTCTTACCACATGAGTGATGCCCATTAAATGATCATCTACTACATTAGCGAAATTATATGTCGGATACCCATCAGATTTAATCAGTACCATATCGTCAAGCTCTGAATTATCTACGGAAATATCTCCATATATTTCATCATGGAAGGTTGTTTTTCCTTCTGTCGGGTTGTTCTGACGGATTACATAAGGGATTCCTGAAGCAAGCTTCTCCTCTACCTCTTCCTTTGTCAGGTGAAGGCAGTGCTTGTCATAAGTCATGATTTCCTGTCCATCTACGGTTCGTTTTAAGGTCTCCAGTCTTTCCTGGTTACAGAAGCAGTAATACGCTTCCCCTTTATCGATCAATTTTTTCGCATAATCCAGATAGATACCGGTTTCATGGCGTTCACTCTGGACATAGGGGCCCACGCCTCCGTCTTTATCCGGACCTTCATCATGAATTAAACCGGTCTCTTCCAGGGTTCTGTAAATGATCTCGACCGCGCCTTCTACAAAACGCTCCTGATCCGTATCTTCAATGCGGAGAAGGAAATCGCCGCCTTCATGTTTTGCAATCAGGTAAGCATACATTGCAGTTCTTAAATTTCCTACGTGCATGCGGCCTGTAGGACTCGGTGCGTATCTTGTTCTTATTTTACTCATTGTGAACACACTCCTATATCTTCTTTCTTATGATGGCCGATCCTGTTGACCGGCTATGAGGCAAACCTGGTTGCCGCATAGCCCATTATATACCCAACAACAGGAAAAAACAATGTTTTGAACCAATTATATTCGATTACATTCCAGGCTCTACCTGAATGGGACCGTAATCTGAGCCATCTGGACCCTGATCAGGTCCATCTCCTCCTCCCGGCTCCATATCTCCAGGAAATACAGTAGTTGTGGTTTCAGAAGGCCTTGTAACTCCAGGACCCACCTCCTGTGGCTTTGTCCCGGACTCTTCTTTTTTCGGCAGAGACATGACATGGTTAATGGCAGCCTCAAGCTGGGGATTTAAACTATCGTAGTATTCGGTTCCAACCAACTGGTCAAGAAGGGAGTGAGCCGTATTAATCTTTTCATCCGTTGTGCTGTCCCGGTACTGAGTCCCATTAAATTCATTGATAATGGACTGAATGGCAGCCGCAGCCTGATCTGCAGCCATTTGAGATGCCTGAGCAGCCTCCGCGTTCCTCTGAGACTGGGATTCCAGCTTTTTACGTTCTTCTTCCTGCTGCCACCTTCCGGCATCCGCTCTTGCGGCTGCTTCTGCTACCGATGAAAACAGATCTTTTCTTCCTGTTTCCTTATCCGTTTTTTCACCAATGGAATCAACGTTTGAAAGGGACACCGTTGCCGGCATATCCCAGTCAAGTGCAGGAAGATCTTTGTTTATTTCAGCCATAAAATCATGCCAGATTCTTCCGGAATAAGTTTTTCCATAGACTCCGGGCATTGCTTTTGGAGTATCATAGCCCACCCAAATGGCGGTTGTGTAATACTTGGTATATCCGCAGAACCAGGTATCCTTGTTGCTGTTGGTGGTACCGGTCTTACCTGCGGCAGGAACATTAAGGCCCAGGCCATATCCTGTTCCATACGGCTTATCAAGGGTTCCCTTTAAAACATCGGTGACCATATATGCCGTATCTTCTGTAAAAATCCGTTCATCGGCCTGACTCTCGTTGTAAATTTCGCCATCGTACTGGCTTTGAATGCTGGTGATACAGGATTTGCTGCTGTACATTCCTTTGTTCGCTAAAACCGCGTAGCCTTTTGCCATATCAACGACTCTAGCTCCCTCTGTAAAACCACCGATACTCATACTGGTGTTTCCGTTATCCAGATAGCTCAAACCGTTAAAATGCATCTTTCCAAGATATCCGATTCCCTTATCCACACCAATGTCAGCAAGCACCTGCCAGGCTACGGTGTTTAAGCTTCGGTTCAAGGCTTCTCTTACAGAGATGGGACCAAAATACTTGCCCCCGCTGTTTTTAGGACCCTTGTCGAAGAGATTGTCATTGACCAGTCTGGAAGGATAATAAAATCCGCTTTCAAAGGCCGGAGCATAATCAATCAACGGCTTAATGGTGGAACCAGGCTGACGTCTGCTTAAAAAGCCGCGGTTATATTCATCATCCGTTCCCCGGCCGCCAACAATGGCTACCACATAGCCGGTCCTGTTATCCACACAAACAGCCGCTCCCTGGAGAGCAAGCTTGCCATTCTCCTGAACTTCTTTAAACTTCTTAAGCCTGTCATCAATCAGGCCTTGAAGTAAATTCTGAATGTCCGTATTAAGGCTGGTATGTATTTCAAATCCGCCGTTTCTGATCATATCACTTTTCGTCTGGTAGACTTCCTGATATTGCTCCTTATAGGCATCGTAGGATTCCTTATTATTAAATACGTACTTAAATACAAACCCATCATTCTTCATCAGCTCTAAGGTTGCCGCATGGATGGCGTAGCTGGTCTGATAATTCTCTTTCGTTCCAGGTTCGTAAATCTTAGCCACAGTTATTGGCTGGGCCTTGGCATTTTCACTTTCCTCTTCTGTAATGAACTTACAGATAGCCATACTGTTGATAATCTGATTTCTCTTCTTCTGAGAAGCTTCGGGGTGAGCAACCGGATCATATTTTGACGGATTGTTGCTGATTCCTGCTAAGGTGGCTGCTTCCCAAATGGTTAAGTCTTTGGCTTCCTTATCAAAATAATAACGGCTTGCCTCCGACACACCGTAACATCGGTTGGCATAGAAGTTGGTATTACAGTAAAACTCCAGAATCTCCGGCTTTGTATACTTCTTCTCCATTTGAGGTGCCGCAAAGAACTCCGTCAGCTTTCTCTGGAAGGTCCTCTCCTGTGACAGGTATGTATTCTTAATTACCTGCTGGGTAATGGTACTGCCTCCCTGGGTAAAGACTCCCTTATTCTTTAGAAACACCAGACCAGCTCTTAAAAGACCCTGGTAATCAATTCCGTGATGCTTATAGAACCGCCTGTCCTCCTGAGCTACATAAGCATTCTGAAGGTTCTCACTAATTCCCGTAATCGGCACATACTCATAATGACCAGAGTTAATCGTTCCTATAAGAGTACCGGAAGAATCGTATACTCTCGTATCCGTTGGCTGGGAAAAATCCGTCTTGCTTGTCTTACTCATAATGGAATCTGCCTTCTCCTTGCAAGCCAGAATCTCATCCTGATATTTTAAAAATACGGCACCGCCGGCCAGGCACCCTAAGACCATAACCGCCAGAAACGTAAAAAGAATCACTTTTATGGGCTTTAAAAAGACAGACCATCTTGTTTTTTTCTTCTTTCTTTGTTTCTTCATTTCCATGTGCCTCCTTCTTTTACTTTTTATATGACAAAAACGGGAAGTCTCTTAACTAAGACTTCCCGTTTGTTTTCAGAGCTGATGACGGGACTCGGACCCGTGACCTCCTCACTACCAATGAGGTGCGCTACCACCTGTGCCACATCAGCATCTTTATGGTTCTTACCTCGAACCTCGTATATCATAGCATGGGATAATATCTTTGTCAATAATATTTTTAATTTTTTACTTAAATACAAAAATATACAAAATTTTACATAGATAGGGAAATGGAAAGAGGAAGGGAAAGGTGAGACACGTCCTTCCTCTTTCTATAAATTCCCCTATTTAAAAGATACCTTCAAAGCTTTCCCGAAGGGTGTTACAGGAATTATTAAGCCGTTCTTTTTCATCCTCTGTAAGAGACAGAGTAAGAACCCTCTGAATTCCATTTTTATTGATGATACAGGGAACTCCTGCATATACCTCAGATTGTCCATACTCTCCGCGAAGCATGGCGGATACGGTAAATACGCTGTTTTCATCTCCTAAAATGGCTCTTGTGATTCTGGTAAGAGACATACCGATTCCATAATAGGTGGCCTGCTTTGCTTCTATAATCTTATATGCCGCTGTGCGCACCTCTTCTTCAATGCGCTTTAATTCTTCCCGGTTCACCATATCTTCCTCTCCGCCAGATCCGCAAAGAGATAAAATAGGTTTTGTCGCAATCATCGCCTGGCTCCAGGGAACGAACTCACTGTCTCCATGCTCTCCGATTACGTAGGCGTGCACATTTCTCGGATCCACCCTTAAGGATTCCCCAAGAAGATACCGAAGTCTTGCGGTATCAAGTGTGGTTCCGCTTCCGATGACCCGCTTTGGATTAAAGCCGGATAAGGAATAGGTGATCCTTGTCATGATATCCACTGGATTTGTAGCCACAAGGAAGATACCATTAAATCCGGACTCTGTTACAGGTTCCACAATGGAACGGAATACCGCGGCGTTGCGCTTTAACAGATCAAGCCTTGTCTCTCCCGGCTTCTGAGCGACTCCGGCACAAATCACAACAATATCTGCATCGGAGCAATCCCTGTATTCCCCTGCATAAATTTTCATATGGGAACCAGAAAAAGCAAGTCCATGATTTAAATCCATGGCTTCTCCCTCTGCACGTTTACGGTTAATATCAATTAATACCAATTCATCACAGACTCCCTGGTTCAACATGGAATAAGCATAGCTCATTCCCACCATACCTGTGCCAACCAATGCAACTTTTCTTTTATCTGTTCTCATCATCAAACACGCTCCTGTCATTGTTATAGTTATTTTATCGCTTGAACAGGAAAGTATACTCCTTACATTCCCCGGTCAATCTTTTTTGCCATTAATTCACTGTTGCTGCTGTAAATAACTGCATTTTCCCTGGTGATCTTTCCTTCCCGGTACAGATTTAAGAGACTGGCATCCATGGATACCATCCCTTCTGTCTGTCCGGTTGCTATGACAGAATCGATCTGATGGGTCTTAGACTCTCGGATCATATTACGAATTGCATTATTAAAAAACATAATTTCAAACGCCGGCTCAACACCTCCGTCTACGGTCGGAATTAACTGCTGTGAGATGACGGCCTGAACCACCATGGAAAGCTGCATGCGAATCTGCTGCTGCTGATTGGGCGGAAAGCTGTCGATGATTCGGTCAATGGTGTTGGCGGCGCCTACCGTATGAAGGGTAGAAATCACCAAATGGCCGGTTTCCGCTGCCGTCATGGCAATTCGAATGGTCTCGTAATCCCTCATCTCTCCAACTAAAATGACATCCGGTGCCTGTCTAAGGGCTGCCCGCAGGCCTGTCACATAGCTGTCTGTATCCGTAGTGATTTCTCTCTGGGTCACGACACTCTGCTTATGGCGGTGAAGATATTCCAGAGGATCCTCCAGGGTGATTACATGGGCGTTCCTGGTGTTGTTGATCTTATCAATAATACAGGCTAAAGTCGTGGTCTTACCGCTTCCAGCCGGACCTGTCACCAGCACGAAGCCCTTCGTCATTCTGGCAACGTCCATAATGGTCTCAGGAATATGAAGTTCCTTATAATCCGGCAGATCAAAGGTAACTACCCGGATTACGGCTGCCAGAGAACCCCTTTGGCGAAATACGCTGGAGCGGAATCTGCAAATGCCTGGCAGGGCAAAGGAAAAATCATCATCTCCATGCTCCTTTACCTTATCCATGTCCCTGTTTCCAGCCAACTGATACAGTTCTTCAATCAACGTCTCCATCTGGGCCGGAAACAGCTTTTCTTCATTCTGATATACGATTCTGCTTCCTATCTTATAAGAAAAAGGCATACCTGGCACAAGAAAAATATCCGATGCATTCTTAGCCACAGCAGCATTCAATAAATCCACTACCTTCATTTTCCAGTCTCCTGATTATCTGATTCTCCCCCATTATAAACGGGCATGAACGTATCAACCGTATAATCCTCGGTCTGAATTACCTTCCATTTACGCACCCAAACCTCTCCTTCTCCTAAAAAACTGGGAGAGAGCTCTATGGAAAGCGCCTGGGAATGAGCCATTGGTATCTGGGTCGTTACTATCCCTTCTTCCGGCTGATAATAATCTCCAAGCTCTTGTGCCAGAAGCTCCTCATAATTCCCAAGCTCTGGTGCGTTTCGTTTCATCTCTTTCACTTCTTCCAGAACCATCCGGTAGAACTCTTCTCCCTCACTGTCCGTCAAATAATATTCTTTTACTGCGGAAGCATTACGCTCTGCCAGCTCACGTTGACTTTTGGCTGCACTTAAGGAGAGCATTCCAAACGTCACAAGGCACATCACAATAAAAATTAAAATGAGGGTAGGGCCTCCAATGTTGGCTCTGTATCTGATTTCCTGTTTTGCCATGGTTCACCTCCGTCAGCTGCCGTTTTCATGGCGATTCACAGTAAGGGTATATAGAATTTTCTCGCCTTTTTTAACCGTCAGGACCATCTCATCTGTTTCCTGAAAATCTGCCTCTGCAGAAAATACAGCCTGACCACTGGTCATGGGTTCTCCATTTTTATCAAATTCCATTCGGCTTGGTTCCCCACCGGAACCGCTTTCCTTAAGGGCGAACACTTCCTTTAGCCCCTCTTTCCCTTTTTCCTTAAACACCTCACAAGAGCTTTGGGCGATAACAACTGCCCGGTTTAAGTCAGAGGCTTCCCGGCTTATAAGATCTGCCTTTGTAAAGATCCGGGTACATATTCCGGCACAAAGGAGGAAGAAAAAAACGACGCCTATCATTTCCATAAGAAATACGCCAGAATGACTTTTTCTATTCATCTTGTGCTCCTTTGCTTCTTAAGGAAAGCCAAAGGGAGCCTCCCTCTGTTCCCTCTGTTTTTATATGTAGCAGCCCATCGTTCATCTCCATGGTTACCGGGCTACATGATAATATCTCGTTACCGTCTCCGATGGAAAGGCCGCTCCCGTACTGGGAAAACAGCTCCCACAGTTTTCCTTCCTGATAGTAAATGTCCGTCACATAGACTGAATCCTGAATGACCTGCTTGAGTTCCAGAACAGTGGTGCCTGAAACCTCTTTCACAGACACACTGCCGGCTTCATCGCCTTGTCTTACCTTATTGGCAATATAGCTTAACGCCACATCTTCCCGATAAGCAGCTTCCATTCTGTGATTGATATTCTCATACACTTTTCCGCCCATAAGAACCAGAAACAGGGCGCTTAATACAAACACCAGAAACAGTATCAGAGTGAAAAGAGCGCCGGTCATCCGGCTTCTTTTATCCATGCTCCCGCTCATTTGCCACCTCCCGGTGCTGATTCATGAAGATTGACGGTAATATCCGGCATGAAGTTTGAGGCAAAGCCACTGTAAAAAACATCATACCGTTCTCTGTCAATCTGTATTCCGTAATGTTCTTCTAAATATTCCACACTAGGGGGATATCTTCCTTCTATGGCATAACATTGTACCGAGGCCCTACGAATCGCGTCCCGGAGAGTATCTGCTCCCTCTGCATCTGCCCGATTGGAGAAGAATAATATTCCTATTATGAAGGCCCCAATCATACAAGGGAATATTGCCAGGGTAAGAAGGCTGCCTGAGATTTCTTTCAGGGAATTTTTAAGCTTCAATAATCTCTCCTCCTAACCAATGGCAGATAATACACCCATAAGCGGCAGCATGACAGAAAGTAAAATGAGTCCCACGGATATGGCCAGAACAGCCACCACCGTTGGTTCAAAACGGTTAATCATCTGCTCCATGGCAGTATCTGCTTCTTCCTCGTATTTGTCCGAAATCTCCGCCATCACACTGTCAAGACGGCCGCTTTTCGTCCCTACTTTAATCATCTGAACATAAAATCCTGTGAACAGACCAGTATTTTTCATGGCTGTATAGTAAGTGGCCCCTGATTCCAGTTCAAAGGAACACTGATTGATTTTCTCTTCCACAATCTTATGATCCACCAATTGGCCAGCCAGCTCCATACCTTTTTCCAGATCCAGACCGCTTTTTAAGGTAAGGGATAACACAGAGGTAAAACGGCGCTTTGCCGTAGACAGAGCAATTTTATTATTCTTCTTGATCCACCAAATGAACTTTTCTGCTGCAGGAAGCTTTTTCCCCTTTTTTCCAAGAAGCCATACGATGAAAACAGCTATACCAAGAACAGCACCTAATAAAAGAGCCGCTCCGCTGAAGATTCCACCAAGCCTGGCAGCAGCAAGAGAAGCCGGCGGCATCTCTGCCCCCAGCTGCCGGTATACGCCTTCAAATATAGGCATGACATTGGTAAATAAAACCAGCAATACAACAAGAAGCATGGTGATCATGATGATGGGATATGTAAGGGCATGTTTTATGTTCTTGTAGAGCACATCTTCTTTATCGTAATACTCTGCAAGGGATTCCATAATCTTATCCAGATTACCGGTTTCTTCTCCGACTCTGACCATTCGGATTACATAAGGCGGATAGACTCCTGCCTGTTCCAGCACTTTTGAAAATGGAATGCCAAGCTCCGCTTCCTCTGCCATGGAAAGCAGGATCTTTCTCTCTTCTCCCCATACCGCATCCTCCGCCATAACAGACAATCCCTCGTCAAGAGGGATTGCAGCATGAAGAAGAAGGGATATTTGAAGGCAGAAAGCGGAAATTTCTCTGGAAGAATAAATGTTTCTCGCACTCTTTGCCATATACCGTTTCTCCTTTTTCTATATGGTTTCTTTAGTAAGTGTATTTTCCTTTATAATTGGAGCTATTGGTTATATATTGCTTGATTGCAGGATCGTTACCGCCAGAGGATGCAAAGGTAGGATCCATGAGCTTCCAGTCGTAGCCGTCAAAGTATATGACATTGTCCACCCAGCCCTGTCCCTCGATATAGACATTGACCCATGCATGGTAAAGACTTCCCGTATAGCCTACCACTAACTTGGTAGGAATGTTCTGTGATCGTAACATAGAAGTCATAACAGCCGCATAATCAAAACAGATTCCCTTTTTCTTAGCCAGAGCCTGGTCAACATCAGGAAGGTATCCGGTCTGAACGGAATTGGCCAGCGCAGTATCGTAGGTAAAGTTTTTCACCACGTAATTATAAACATTGGTCACAACTCCAAGAGAATCCGGTGCTGACGCTGCAAGCTCCGCTCCTTTTGATACCACCGCACTTCCAGCTGTAAAATTTACATACTGGTTTGGGTATAGAAATGGTTCATACTCATTGGAAAGGCTGACCTGCAGCTGATTACTGTATTTAATGGCGTACTGAGTCCCCTGTACCTGCTCCAGAACCCGCAAAGTATAGGTTCCATTTCCCTCTGTTAAAGGAAATACCTCATAGGCGGATCTTGCATTTAAGTCATAGGTATAAGTCTCTCCGCCGCTTTTAATGACCTGTACCTTTATCTTGGAAGCACTGCCCGTATACTGGACCATAACATAACCATGGCTTGTATTGGATGCATCAACCGTTACCGAATTGCCGCTAAATGTAACCGTTCCAGATGCCACTGGCACTTTCATGTTGCCGACAGCAGGCTTGGAAGCCAAAGGAACTGCTTCATCCTTAATACTGACAACTGTTTTCCATTCAATGCTTTCCTTTGTATTTTCTGATGCAGAGATGGACCCTTCTGGTCCAAAGCCAGCAATGTAGACCATAAAGGCTGCAAATGCCGCTGCAAATACCGCACCACTTTTCTTCATCTTTATCATCTCCCCCAGTGTTATCCCAGACGTTGTCTCACGATTTCATAGGCAAGGACCCCAGCCGCAACTGAGGCATTTAAAGAGTCAATATCCCCTTTCATGGGGATAGAAGCTACCATATCACAGTTCTCTTTTACCAGCCTGCTGACACCGCTTCCTTCACTTCCAATCACAAGTCCGATCGGACCCTTTAAGTTCATACGGTACATGGTCTCTCCCTCCATATCGGCGCAGACAAACCATATGCCCTTTTCTTTTAATTCTTCCATGGTGGCTGTTAAGTTTGTAACCTTTGCCACTGGTGTATAGTTAAGTGCACCTGCTGAGGTCTTTGCAACGGTTGCTGTCAGACCTACCGCCCGTCGCTTTGGAATGATAACACCATGAGCTCCGGCTAAATTAGCGGTACGGATAATGGCACCCAGATTATGGGGATCTTCGATTCCGTCCAATAAGAATAAAAACGGAGGTTCTCCCTTTTCCTCTGCTGCCTTTAACATATCTTCCACTTCTGCATATTCATAAGCCGCTGCATGAGCGATTACGCCCTGGTGATGTCCTTCTTCAGACATCTGGTCCAGCCGTTCTCTCTCTACGAAATTAATGATGGTATCTTTCTTTTTCGCTTCCCTGATAATGGACTGGATGGGGCCATCCTGAACTGCCTTTTGCACGTACAGCTTATCAATTGTCTTCCCGGAGCGAAACGCCTCCAATACTGCGTTTCTTCCCTCTATGGTAAATTCCTCTATCATTCCAGTTCTCCTATTCGTTCAAGTCCCTTGCCCACTACGGCAATGAGCCGTTCTAAATCTCCGTTTAAATACAGATAGCCGCATAACGCTTCAAATCCAGTAGCCGTCCGGTAATCTGCCATGGTGGCATGCTTGGCCGTTGTGACTGACTTGGCATTACGCCCTCTTTTATAAACAGCAATCTCTTCCGGTGTTAAATCTTCCGCCTCCATCAGACGCCTTATAATCTCTGCCTGGGTCCCGGCATTGACCAGCTTGGCACTCTTTTTGTGCATATTGTTTACCTGTGTGCTTCCATGATTCATTACCTTTGTTCGGATCATGACCTCATAGACAGCGTCACCAATATATGCGAGAGCCAGAGGGGAATAGCTTTTGATATCTACTTTCTTTAAATGCAGTGATTCTTTAAAGAAATCAGAAAATCCGTTCAGGGTCATTATACTCTCTTCCATTTTACACCTTCCCTGGTGTCCTCCAGAACGATACCCTGCTCCAGTAATTTTCCACGAATCTCATCTGCAAGAGCGAAATCCTTGTCTTTTCTTGCCTGCTGCCTTGCTTCTATCATGGCTTCGATTTCTTCGTCAAGAATCTCTTCCTTCTTCTCTGCAATAATGCCGAGAACACCGCACAGCTCATCAATGGTTTCCTTTAAGTAGGTCACATATTCTCTTGAGCTGTTTTCATCGGTGGTGGAATTGCTTAGTTTCACCAATTCGAAAATGGCTGAAATCGCATCTGCTGTGTTGAAATCATCATCCATGGCAGCTTCATATTTGGCAACCAGCTCTTCTACCGGCTTTTTCTCTTCTCCCTCGCGAAGGGAATCTGTCTTTATGACTGCTTCCAGATCCTTAAGCTTATCTACAGCTGTCAGAATACGGTCTAAACCGTTTTTGGAAGATTCCATTAAATCAGCGCTGAAATTAAGCGGACTTCTGTAATGAGCACTGAGCATAAAGAAACGAAGTACCTGTAAATCATACTTTTCACCGATTTCTCTTACGGTAAAAAAGTTTCCAAGAGACTTTGACATCTTCTTGTTATCCACATTTAAAAAGGCATTGTGCATCCAGTATTTTGCAAATTCTTTTCCGTTGGCCGCTTCACTCTGGGCAATCTCGTTCTCATGATGAGGGAAAATCAAATCTTCTCCGCCTGCATGGATATCAATCTGGTCTCCAAGGTACTTTTTAGACATCACAGAGCATTCAATATGCCAGCCAGGTCTTCCCTCGCTCCAGGGTGACTCCCAATAAGGCTCCCCTTCTTTTTTCGGTTTCCAGAGAACGAAGTCAGAGGATTCTTCTTTGCCATCTTCTCCGGTCACTTTTATTTCACGGAATCCTGACTGTAGATCTTCCAGGTTCTTATGGGACAGCTTTCCGTACTCCTTAAAAGACTTGGTACGGAAATAAACGGTACCGTCTGCCGCCTCATATGCATGGCCTTTATCAACCAGACCTTTTATCATATCAAGCATTCCACAGATTTCTTCTGTAGCCAGAGGATTTTTAGTCGCCGGCTTCACATTCAAAGCTTCCATATCTTTTTTGCACTCTTCAATGTAGCGCTTGGATATGACATCTGAATCCACACCTTCCTCGATTGCCTTTTTGATGATCTTATCATCTACATCAGTAAAGTTGGATACATAATTAACCTCATAACCTTTATATTCAAAATATCTTCGTACGGTGTCAAAGACTATAATAGGTCTTGCGTTACCAATGTGTATAAAATTGTAAACGGTAGGACCGCATACATACATCTTGACCTTTAAGGGCTCCAATGGCACGAATTCTTCTTTTTGTCTGGATAATGTATTAAAAACCTTCATAAATATCTCCCTCCTGTTAATTGGTTTCTATCTTCCGCAGCAGCCTCCGGAACAGCCTCCGCAACCGGAACCCATGATTTTATCATCATAACAGTAATCTTCCACAGAAGTAAGAAGGGTAATAGCCTGAGCTGAAATTCCCTCGCCGTTTCCGGTAAATCCAAGTCCTTCTTCCGTAGTGGCTTTTACATTCACCTTTCCTACCGGCAGATTCAGCGCATCTGCAATGTTCTCCATCATCTGAGGGCGATAGGTAAGAAGCTTTGGTTTCTGTGCGATAATGGTGGCATCTATATTTTCAATAATATAGCCCCCCTCTTCCAATAGCTTACCAGCCTGTTTTAAAAGCTCAATACTGGATACATCCTTATATGCCGGATCCTGATCCGGAAAATGTTCTCCGATATCTCCCATGGCTGCCGCTCCAAAAAGAGCATCAATAACAGCATGAACCAGCACATCCGCGTCAGAATGACCTAAAAGTCCTTTCTCATATGGAATCGTTACACCTCCAATGATAAGATCTCTTCCTTCTACTAATTTATGAACATCATATCCCTGTCCAATTCTCATAATATTTCCTTTCTTCTATATATATACATTCGCTGCTAAACAATCACCCGCAATTTTTTACTGATACACCGAATCTGCACATCCTTTTGACAAAAACAGCTTTCCCCATCGGTATGGACTGCCATCGGATGCTCCATGTGAATGGAGATTTCCTCACAAGTATAAAAACGGATCCCTGTATTTGGTATCTTTCTTCCTAATAAAGAACAGGCCAGTACAGGAATCAGCTTACGCTTCTTTCTGTTATTCATAATACAGATCGTAAGCTTTCCATCTTCAAAACTTGCACCGGGTGCAAACTTGAATCCACCGCCCTCGTAAGGATGAATGTGGGCGGATATAAAATACACGTGATTAAATTCTACCTTTTGAACACCATTTATAAGAACATGACCCTTAGACGGCTTCGCCAGGGCAAGCTGCTTGATTCCGATTAATAGATAAGCCAGCCTTCCTATGTGAAGCTTGTGAAGCAGTCCCTTTGATTTTGAAAATAATATATTATGGCAAACAGCTGCATCCATACCGATTCCTGCACTTACAATGAATCGTCGGTGCGCCACTTCACCGTCCCCATACGTTATAACCCCATAATCCATTAATTTGTAATACTTTGGATGAAGAATCCTGTCAAGACATTTGACCGGGTTTCTGGGCAGTTTTAAACTCCTTGCCAGATCATTGCCCGATCCCGCAGGAATATACCCTAAGGTTATGGAACCACAAAAACAGAGTCCATCCAGAATCTCGTTCACTGTACCATCTCCGCCTACGGCAACAATTACATTGGATTCTTTACAGCCATTTGTCAGTTTACTGGCATAAATCCTCGCATCTCCCGGCTTTTCCGTAAAATAAACTTCATACTCCACACCGGAAGCTTCCAAAGCTCCCTCAAGCTTATTCCAGGTATTTTGTCCACGTCCGCAGCGTGAGTTAGGGTTTACAATAAAATAGTACATGGGATCCCTCCACTTTTTGCTATTTGTTAGTATACCATAAAACAGGAGAATTGAATATAAAAAAAAGAAAAAGGTCAGCGAACCTTGTCAAAGAAAGGAGAAATGACTTTTTTCGTAAAATAAAAAACACATTGAACCCGACTTAACGTCAGACTTTCAATGTGTCTGTTAATAGCGGAAGGGAGATTCGAACTCTCGACACCACGGGTATGAACCGTGTGCTCTGGCCAACTGAGCTATTCCGCCATATGAAATTGTTTGATAAACGCTTCGTTTATCAGTGGGACCTACAGGGCTCGAACCTGTGACCCTCTGCTTGTAAGGCAGATGCTCTCCCAGCTGAGCTAAGATCCCAGTGCTTGTCAGGAGCTTTGTTTTTCTCTCGTTCCCGACTGCTTCATTAGTATAATATGAATTGTATTAATTGTCAACACTTTTTTGTCAATTATTTTCTTTTTTTTCCATTTCTCTTAAAACTCTGATTCCTGCGAGGTTTTCTGCCTTTTTTCTTCTCCTGAAACAGACAAAAAATCACAAAAGCCGTCTTGGAGTGCTCCGTCAACGGCTTTTTATTATCCAATTATTCTTTTTTCAAAAATACCGCTTTGCTGTTGTTTTTATTCTCCCGTACTTCCAACATGGAAACACTGTGGACGAATTTGGAAAATGTGGAATACCCGTAATCCTTTACCTTAAAGTCAGCAAACTTCCGGTGCATACCATTACCTAAAGCCGCAAGCTCCATTCCGTTTTTACCAGAGCCCTTTACAAGCTTCACTGCAAATTCTTCCAGCTCCTGGCGTTTGGTACGGTTGTCCTTCATTCGGACCGTCACTACATTGTTTGATTTTCTAAGCTCAAAGCTGTCCATCTCTTCCAAAAATTTAGACAGAGAGCTGTAGCCATAATTTCTCACGTCAAAATCGGAATACTTCTTTACCAAACGGTTCCCGATCTCTCCAAGTCCGGTCGCCTTATTCTTATCATCATTTTCCAAAATGATGGAGGTAATATCCTGCTCAATGACTTCCTTTCCAATGGCTCCGCCGCCGGTTCCCTCTTCATCCTGATCCAGAAGAACTTCCAGATTGGTAAAAACTGTACAAGCCGCGCGGAAGGATTTGGGTGTCTTTTCTTCTCCCATACCAATGACTTCTTTTCCTGATTCCCGAAGCCTGCTTGCCAGGCGGGTGAAATCACTGTCACTGGAAACGATACAGAAGCCATCCACATTGTCCGTATAAAGTAAGTCCATGGCATCAATAATAAGTGCAGAGTCGGTGGCATTCTTTCCAACGGTATTGGAAAACTGCTGAATCGGGGTAATAGAATTTTCCAAAAGCTCCAGCTTCCACTTTCCCATCTGAGCGCTTGTCCAATCTCCATAAATTCGTTTGTAGGTAATGACCCCGTATCGTGTCATCTCATCCAGAATGCATGTAATGTACTTTGCTGAAATATTATCTGAATCAATCAAAACTGCAAATTTTTTGTCACTCAAAACCCTGTTCTCCCGTCTTAATTTGTTTTCCCATATCCTGTCTTTGCTGTCATTTTAATCTCGTCCTATTAATTATATTTCATTTTACCATTTATTACAATAACATGACAGTGGTTAAAATGGGAGAATTTTAGTCAAGTATTATCCTTTTATATGTTCATAATAAAAAAGAAGATATTAAGACAGCTATGAAAGGAGTGTTACTATGAATACGATTTCTTCTAGTGGATATGACACATCAAAAAGACCCCCTGCAACACCATCGGAATCAGTTCACCTTGCAATTGCCACAGTTCCCATGCAGTCTTGGGAACAGCCATATGACCCAGCAGCAGCTTTAAAACATGGAACAATTTTCCCCAGTCTTAATCTTCCATTTTACGTTACGGGAGGTGATTTGTAATGGCAGACCGAAACAATCTTCTGCAGCAGATCAACGAAATCAGTTTTACGGTCAATGATTTAAATTTATATCTGGACACTCATCCTTTGGATGAAAATGCGCTCGATGCTTTTAAAGAGGCCATGGAACAAAGAAAACAGCTTTTACAGACCTTTGCTGAAAACTTTGAACCTCTTACCATAAATTGCGTGTGCCCTGATACCAACAACAAAAGCCAGACAAAAACAAAATATCCGGATCAGAGACATTTCACCTGGTCGGATGGCCCGCTGCCGTGGGAAGGAGGAACGATATAATGTGGACCTATGAAAAAAGATTACAGTTTCCAGTAAACATCAAAAATACTTGCCCTAAAACAGCATCTCTTATCATCAGCCAGTTTGGCGGACCAGATGGAGAATTAGCTGCCTCTATGCGTTATCTTTCCCAAAGATATTCCATGCCATGCAAGGAAGTTGGCGGACTGCTCACCGATATCGGTACTGAGGAATTAGGGCATTTAGAAATTATCTGCTCTATCATTTATCAGCTTACAAAAAATCTATCCGTGGAACAGGCAAAGACAGCAGGCTTTGATGCCTACTATGTTGACCATACCACAGCTCTCTGGCCCACTGCCGCTGCCGGAGTGCCATTTAATGCATGTGAATTTCAGTCTAAGGGCGATGCCATCACCGATTTGATTGAGGACCTGGCAGCCGAACAAAAAGCCAGAACCACTTATGATAACCTGATCCGTATCATCCCAGACCCTGATGTAAGAGAACCGCTTAAATTTTTAAGGGCAAGGGAAGTCGTTCATTTCCAGAGATTTGGAGAAGCACTGGAAAATATCAAAGGAGATCTTGACCCTAAGAACTTCTATTATTTTAACCCTGAATTTGATAAGCAGTTTGTAAAGAAACCAGTAGATTAATCATAAGAAAAACCGGAAATGCAATGAATGCGCTTCCGGCTTTTCTTCTATATTAATGGTTTATTTATTTTTGTTCCTCGTAGCTGTACTTTAACAGCTCATATATTTCATCGGTAACCGGATCATCTTTATAATATCCATCTAAAAGTGTTATGATCTTTTTCGCAAACTCCGACGGAACCGGAAGATCTTTTACCGCCTTATGAAAATCCTCTTTCATCTGACTTACCATCTCCCGCTTTTGTGGAATCGCAAGACCAAATATCTTATAGAGCATTCCCATGGCCGCACAGGCCTCATTTGGTGAGGTCAATGGTGCATTTTCAAATCTGGTTTTAATTTCTACCGCCTGTTTGTTGATGTAAAATATCATAAAATCACAATCCCTTATACATTTTTTACCTTTGCAATATCAATGAGTGTCAATTCTTTTGCCTTGTTTTCCATGCTGGTCACTAAGGCCTGTGCCGTATCCAATGAGGTCAGGACCGTAACGCCTGTTTCTATGGCATTTCTACGGATAATGAAGCCGTCCTTGCTTCTGTCAGCGCCCTGAGGCGGTGTATCGATAACAAGGTCAATTTCATGTCCCAGGATCAAATCCATGAGATTTGGAGATTCCTGTTCCAGCTTGCGGACCATAAGAGCTTTTACCCCATTGTCATTTAACACCTTAGCAGTGCCTGAGGTGGAGAATATCTTATAGCCCTGAGCCTGAAATCTTCTGGCGATCTCAACGACTTCCTCTTTGTCAGAATCTTTTACGGTAATGATCATATTCTTATGCTTTGGAAGCTTGATGCCTGCTCCTGCAAAGGCTTTGTATAATGCTTCGTTAAAGGTCTTTGCAATTCCAAGACATTCTCCTGTGGATTTCATCTCAGGTCCCAGGCTGATATCAGCGCCGCGGATTTTTTCAAAGGAGAATACCGGCATCTTTACTGCAATATAATCTGCTTCCGGCTGGAGACCTGGCTCATAGCCAAGTTCTTTAATGGAATGTCCGCAGATAACCTGAGTTGCAAGGGGCACGATTGGAATTCCTGTTACCTTACTGATGTACGGTACGGTACGGGAGGAACGTGGATTTACCTCGATGACGTAAACGTCGCTTCCGCAGACAATGAACTGAATGTTGATCATTCCTTTTACATGAAGGGCTCTTGAAAGCCTTCTGGTGTATTCCACCAGCTTCTCCTTCACCTCATGGTCAATGCTCTGGGCCGGATATACAGAGATACTGTCGCCGGAATGGACACCCGCACGCTCAATATGCTCCATGATTCCTGGAATCAGTATATCTTCCCCGTCGCAGACTGCATCTACTTCAATCTCTTTTCCCATGATATATTTATCTACCAGTATCGGGTGTTCCTGAGCGATCTGGTTGATGATTCCAATAAATTCGTCCACATCCTGGTCAGAGATGGCAATCTGCATTCCCTGGCCGCCTAATACATAGGAAGGTCTTACAAGGACCGGATAGCCCAGCTTGTTGGCTGCTTCTTTTGCTTCTTCCGCTGTAAATACGGTGTGTCCAGCTGGTCTTGGAATCTCACACTCTTCCAGTATCTTATCAAACAGCTCTCTGTCCTCTGCTGCATCCACATCTTCTGCTGCTGTTCCGAGAATGGGAACGCCCATCTTCATAAGAGCTTCTGTCAGTTTGATGGCAGTCTGTCCGCCGAACTGTACCACTGCTCCATCAGGCTTTTCTACATCTACAATGCTTTCCACATCTTCGGGAGTCAGAGGCTCGAAGTAAAGCTTATCTGCAATGTCAAAGTCCGTACTTACGGTTTCCGGATTGTTGTTTACAATGATTGTCTCATATCCTTCTTTGCTGAAGCTCCAGGTGCTGTGTACGGAGCAGTAATCGAACTCAATTCCCTGACCGATACGAATTGGGCCGGAACCAAGGACAAGAACCTTTTTCCTTCCGGAAGTCTGAATGGCCTCATTCTCACTTCCGAAACAGGAGTAGTAATAAGGAGTCTCAGCCGCAAACTCAGCTGCACAGGTATCTACCATCTTAAAGGCTGCGGTAATGCCGTTTTCTTTTCTTCTGTCATAAATTTCTTCAACAGAAACTCCTGTCAGTCTTGATATCACGGTATCCGGGAACTCCAGACGTTTTGCTTCCTTTAACAGCTCTGTGGTAAGAGGGCCTTTTTTCAGAGCCTCTTCCATCTCTATAAGAATGGCAAGCTTATCAATGAACCAGACATCAATTTTTGTAATGTCATGTATGCTCTCATAGGAGAAGCCTCTTCGCAGTGCTTCTGCAATGACCCAGATTCTTCTGTCATCTACAAGATGAAGGGTCTCTGTCAGTTCTTCATCCGTAAGGCCGGTAAAATCATAAGACATGAGACTGTCCACATGCTGCTCTAAGGAACGAATGGCCTTCATTAATCCGCCTTCGAAGTTGGTACAGATGCTCATTACCTCGCCGGTTGCCTTCATCTGAGTCCCCAAAGTTCTCTTTGCGCTTAAGAATTTATCAAAAGGAAGTCTTGGCATCTTAACAACGCAGTAGTCAAGCATAGGCTCAAAGCTTGCGTAGGTCTTTTTCGTTACTGCATTCTTGATCTCGTCCAGGGTATAGCCTAACGCGATCTTCGCTGCCACCTTTGCAATGGGGTATCCGGTTGCCTTGGAAGCAAGGGCAGAGGAACGGCTCACACGAGGATTTACCTCAATGACACAGTATTCAAAGCTGTCCGGGTGAAGGGCATACTGTACGTTACAGCCGCCTGTAATTCCAAGCTCGCTGATGATCTTTAAGGCAGAAGTACGAAGCATCTGGTATTCCTTGTCTCCCAGGGTCTGGGAAGGAGCTACAACGATGCTGTCGCCGGTATGAACGCCAACCGGATCAAGGTTTTCCATATTACATACGGTAATCACGTTTCCAGCGCCGTCACGCATTACTTCGTATTCTACTTCTTTCCAGCCAGAGATACAGCGTTCTACAAGAACCTGACCAACACGGCTGAGACGAAGTCCATTTTCTAAGATCTCACGGCACTGTGCCGGATTCTCGGCAATACCGCCACCAGAACCGCCCAGGGTGTAGGCAGGTCTTAGTACGATGGGATATCCGATCTCTTTGGCAATTCTTAAACCGTCTTCTACGTTCTCTACGATATCAGAAGGTGCTACCGGTTCCCCGATCTTCTCCATGGTCTCTTTAAACATCTCACGGTCTTCTGCCTTCTTAATGGTAAGGGCAGTGGTTCCAATCAGACGAACGTTATGCTTTTTTAAAAATCCGCTGTCTTCTAACTCCATAGCCAGGTTTAGACCAGCTTGTCCGCCAAGGGTCGGCAAAACGCTGTCAGGCTGTTCCTTTAAAATAAGCTGTTCCACCACTTCTACCGTAAGGGGTTCAATGTATACCTTGTCTGCAATGTCTTTATCCGTCATGATGGTTGCAGGGTTTGAGTTTAATAAGACTACTTCTACCCCTTCTTCTCTTAAGGAACGGCAGGCCTGTGTACCTGCATAATCAAATTCTGCCGCCTGACCGATGATGATCGGACCGGATCCGAGAACGAGTACTTTTTTAATATCCTGAATCTTCGGCATTATTATCTCTCCTCCATCATATTTAAGAACCGGTCAAATAAGTAGCTGGAATCCTGAGGTCCAGGACAGGCTTCCGGGTGGTACTGAACTGTGAATATGTTTTTATTGGTGTATTTCAGTCCTTCATTGGTTCCGTCATTGACATTGACAAAGGCAGGAACTGCTACCGATGGATCCATGGTATCCACATCTACCACATAGCCGTGGTTCTGGGAAGAAATATATACACGTCCTGTTTCCAGATCCTTGACCGGGTGGTTTCCGCCTCTGTGTCCGTACTTTAATTTATGTGTGTCCGCTCCGGTTGCAAGAGCCATAAGCTGATGTCCCAGACAGATGGCAAAAATCGGAACATTGGAATCATAAAGCTTTTTGATCTCAGCAATAATTTCCGTACACTCTTTTGGATCGCCAGGGCCGTTAGAAAGCATGATTCCGTCCGGGTTTGCGGCAAGTATCTCTTCTGCCTTTGTAAGGGCAGGGTATACGGTTACTTCGCAGCCTCTCTCATGCAGAGAGTGTGCGATGTTCTTTTTGGCGCCAAGATCTAACAGTGCTACTTTCTTTCCGTTTCCGGAAAGTACAAAGGTTTCCTTACAGGTAGAGGCTTTTACGACTCCGGTAACCTCATAATTTTTCATACGCGAAATGACGTCATCGAGATCAAAACCTTCATTGGTTGTGATCATGCCGTTCATCGTACCTTTTTCTCTTAAGATTTTTGTTAGGGCTCTCGTATCGATACCACTGATACCTGGAATGTCGTTTTCTTTTAAGAAATGCTGAATGGTATCCTCGCTTCTAAAGTTGCTGGGGATTCTAGATAATTCTCTGACAATGTAGCCATCCGGCCACGGTTTTAATGATTCCATATCTTCCTGACAAATGCCGTAATTACCAATTAACGGATAAGTCATCACAACCGCTTGCCCCGCATAGGAAGGGTCGGTGAGGACTTCCAAATAACCTGTCATGGAAGTATTAAATACAATTTCGCTAATAATTTCCCGTGTTGAACCAATGCTCGTCCCTGTAAATACAGTACCGTCTTCCAGTATTAAAAAAGCTTTCATACGCAAAGTCCCAATCCTTTCTTAATGGTATGTTTTGAGCTTTCTGATATCAGCCCAAATTGAATAGATTATACATTATCTCGTGACATTTTTCAACTGTTTTTTTCGTATTTCTTTTATTAAATTTTATTCATATTTTTTGAATATTCAGTGTTTTACCATGTAACTAATGTATAATTATGCACTTATAGAGATGGAATATTATTCAAAAGTATACTTTAGGGTCTATTCGGGGAAAATAGTAATGAGGTGATAAATATGATAGATAACAGCGATCTGCCCATTGGTTTTACCATGGAATTGGCTCAGCACTCCGATATTTTAAACCGTTTTGCAGGACTTCCTGAATCTCAGAGGAACTCCATTATCGACGGTGCAAGAAACGTTGACAGCCGGGATGAAATGCGCAATTATGTGGAATCTATTTTTAAAGAGCCTAAAAATTCATTTTTCTAAAAAGCCACCCGCAGAATGGATTTTCCCCAATCTGCGGGGGACTTTTGTAATGATTCCATTTCTACTGTAATATATTTATAACAATTATTGTTATAAGGGGCATTCTATGAATCCATATACGATTTACAGAGCGCAGGAAAACAATTCAATCGGTTCCCTTCAGGTTAATGTTGTCTCTGCAGAAAATAACTTTCCCATTCCAGATGCAGAAATTACCATTTCTTATACAGGAGACCCCACTAGTACTCTGGAGCAGGTAGTTACGGATGCTTCCGGTCAGACTGAACTCGTAAGTCTTGCTGCACCTCCTGTGGACTTAAGCCTTTCACCAGGCCTTGAACAGCCTTACTCCGAATACACGCTGATGATCCGTGCCCAAGGCTTTGAGCCGGTAGCCATCTCAGGCACCCAGATTCTTGCAGATACCATTGCTTTGCAGCCTGCCCGAATGACTCCCATTCAAGATCAAGTATCTCCCGATGTTCCCATCGTTATCCCGGACCATACCTTATACGGCGAATATCCTCCAAAGATTGCGGAATCAGAAGTGAAAACGGTAGCGGAAACCGGTGAAATCGTTCTTAGCAGAGTGGTGGTTCCCCAGACAATTATTGTACATGACGGTGTTCCCACAGACCCCACCGCTCCTAATTATTACGTGCCTTACGGCGATTACATTAAGAACGTGGCATCCAGCGAGATCTATGCAACATGGCCCAGGGAAACCATTATAGCCAATGTTCTGGCAATTATGAGTTTTACCCTAAACCGTGTGTATACCGAATGGTACCGGAACCAGGGATATGATTTTACCATAACCTCTTCCACTGCCTTTGATCATAAATGGATCCATGAGCGGAACATATATGAAAGTATCTCTCAGGTCGTTGACGAAATTTTTAACAGCTATCTGTCACGTCCTGGAATCAGGCAGCCCATACTTACGCAGTACTGCGACGGACAGCGCGTACGGTGTCCGAACTGGATGTCACAATGGGGGAGCTGCGCCCTTGGGGAACAGGGCTACACAGCGATTCAGATCCTTCGTAATTATTATGGAAGCGATATGTACATCAACACGGCAGAGCAGGTTTCCGGTGTTCCCTCCTCCTTCCCTGGCTATAACTTAACCATAGGTGCCACCGGCGATAAGGTTCAGCAGGTTCAGGATCAGCTTGCTGTCATAGCAGGTGTTTATACAGCAATTCCAAGAATTACGGCTGACGGCGTTTTTGGTGAACAGACTGCTGAGGCAGTTCGCCAGTTCCAGAGAATTTTCAATCTTCCTGTAACCGGAATCATAGATTTTGCCACCTGGTACCGGATTTCTCATATCTATGTAGGCATTACCAGGATTGCGGAATATTCTTAAATTTTTGAGGGCTTCACCAAAAGGGAAGGCATTTGAAATGCATTTGATTTATAATCAATGCATTTCAGACGCCTTCCCTTTCTATGCTGTAAAGCCATAAAATCAGCCTTCTCCTCCTAAAAGGTCTGCCGCTACATATCCAAGAAGTGCCAGGGATATTCCACCCATTAATTCATAGAGTTTTATGCCCTGCCATGGGATATTCCATAAAATCACAAATGGGGATGAAAACACAAGTCCGATGATAACCCGGTACATCTGGCATTCATGACTTCTTAAGAGGCCCTCCACGATTTTGGCAAAGAAAAATACCCCTAAAGCCATACCGGTGAAATAAGGCAGTAATACCAGGATATAATAGAACAATCCATGAAAGTCCATGACAGACAAAGCTCTGATACAGGCATTGTTCGTCTGTAAAATGGGTTCATAAAATCCCAGCATCATCATAATCATAGAACCACTGACACCTGGAACAATCATGGTGCCTGCCGCCAGAAGCCCCACAAGAAACAAGGTCACCACCCAGTATTTACCGGAAGTCAGGTAATAAGCCCCTGAAAGTGTGTTCATTCCTCCGCCGTTTCTTCCGGATGCGATTATCGTCTCTGCAATAACGGTAATTAATATGACCACTCCGCAGGTTACTGCCGCAGTCAAAATTCCTTTTTTCCTGTCCTTATGTTCCCTGGAAAAGGACTTTCGAAACAAGGTTGGAAGCCCACCTCCTATGAGCCCTAAAAATGCCAGCTTAGTCTGAAGGGGATATGTATGAAAAAGATATTCAAAAGCCAGAGAAAGAAACACAATTCCCGCCACTGCCCCGATGCCGTATGGAAGCAACGTCCGTATACTCTTTACGGGCTCCTTAAACAGCTGGGTAACCGCATGGAGAATCGTGTCGTATACTCCCATGGTTATGGCAAGCATTCCGCCGCTGATTCCCGGAAGTATGTTGGCCACACCTATGATAACGCCTTTTAACAGCTCGCTGATATATTTCAAGCAATTCCTCCTGAAATTCTGTCGTTATCATATCCTATGCCTGTTTCACCACTTCTAATACATCTTTTACCCTGGGTAACCTGTAATCTGCCAGACTCTGGTCAAAGCCATATCTCTCATCAATCACAGCAGCAATCTTCATTCCCGCTCTGTGAGCTGCTGTAATTCCAATGGTGGAGTCCTCTACGGCCAGGCACTCTTCTGGCTTTACACCGAGACAGCTTGCCGTATGGAGATAGATTTCCGGGTCAGGCTTACTTTTTTTAAACTGATTGCCGCTGACCACAGTTTCAAATAGGTCACGTATCCCATTTTCAACAAGAACCCGTTCCACCAGCTCTAAGTGGGTAGAGGATGCAAGAGCAAGCTTGTATCCCTCACTTTTTAGTGTGTTCAGGACCTCTGTGGCTTCCTTACGGTAGAGCTTTCTGTAATCGATTTCCTCATAAATGTCCTTTTTTCGAAACTCACTTCGAAGCTCCTCCCAGGTTTGTCCATTGTTCACCGCCCGTTCCACCACTTCCCAGGAGTCCTTTTTTGTGGCACCCACCATGGGGTAAAGCTGCTCCATTGTTACAGCAGGATTCTTTGTCCTTGCGAATGCAAGCTGATAGTTTAAATACACGCCTTCGCTGTCAATCAAAACCCCATCCATATCAAATATAACTGCCTGAATCATGTTGTCTCTCCTTGTCTATCTTTCTGATTCAGACAATAAGGGAACCAGGAGGGTTTGTCAAGCTGAAATACAAAAAAAGCCGCAGGGGCGGGGCCTTTCTTATAAAGCCTTCGTCCCGGCGACCCATTTTCATAATACAGCCGGCCTTTTGACCATAAATGTATTGTACCCGTACCGTCTTAAGGCCTGCTCCATTTGTACCGCGTTGTCAACATTATGGAATGCTCCCACCCGAACCTTATATAGTCCGTCTTCTAAAACGATGAAAGCCGGAAATCCCTGGGCTTTTAAATCATTCATTTGCGTTTCCGCAAGTGAACGCACCCGGTACGCTCCAGTCTGAATCTGGTAATATTCTGTTTGGGATTCTGTCTGCTCCTGAATGGTCGCTACGATGCTGTTCCCAATGGACTGTGCGATCTCAGTAAAGTTCTGGTCAAACAGATGATTATCTTCCTCATTGTCTATAAATCCAGCCTCTATCAGAACCGCCGGAATATTTGTCCTTCTAAGAACAACCAATCCCGGGCGTTCAATGACTCCTAAATCACTAAATCCGGTCTTACTTAAGGCTTCCATGATGTTGCTTGCCAGCATAGCCTGAGGGCCTTTATTTTCAAATAAAAGGACTTCAGCCCCGGAACCAGAACCAGGAACAGGCATTGCATTTCGGTGTAAGGAAACAAAAAAGTTTGCTTCTGCATCGTTTCCCATCATGGTTTTCTCAAGAGGTGTATTGTAGGTATCGTCAATTCTTGTATATCTGACATCAAGTCCGCTGTCTGCAAGAACTTTACCTACTGCCAGCGCAAGCTTTAAGTTATCATCCTTTTCCTGCCGTCCGTTATAGGTTGCACCAGGATCTGCACCGCCGTGGCCGGCATCTATCACTACGATCTGTCTCTCAGCCAAAAGAAAAACTCCTTTCACATACCTCTATTCTATAACGTATGTGAGAGAAGCTTCTCAAGTACCACATTTTTTATAAATTTTATTCTTTTTCTGCTAATTCCGCCATCACATCCACGCCTCTTGGTCCTACCGGAGTGGAAAATACGATCTGAGTGTTGGTTTTTCCGTATTTTTGAAGCTGGCCGATGAAAACATCCAGTTCCATGGTACTTTGAAATGCCACCTTTATCAGCATGGAATAATCTCCTGTCACGCAATTGCATTCAAGCACATTTGGTATGGATTCCATATAGGAATAAAACTGAAGCTTGTCAATTGGTGATACATCCAGGTTTACGAATGCTGTGATGTGATAACCAAGCTTCATCGGATCTACGGAAGCATGGTACCCTGTAATGATTTTTTCCCGCTCCAGCTTCTCGATTCTGGAGGAAACTGCAGGTGAGGATAAAAAAGTATTTTCTGCTATGTTCTTTAAGGATGCCCGAGCATTCTTCTGCAGGGTCTGCACTATTTTCTTATCGATATCGTCCATATCTTCCTCCTTGAAATAAAAAAAGCGCCAGTACTTCCTAAGTACTGAACGCTTTTGTTCTTATAAATTAAGCCGTTATCTTATAAATCTTTCATACACTTAATAATATCTAATTATCAAATACTTGTCAACATTTATTTTCTTAAGGAAGGCATTTTTTTAAGCCGTTCCATGGCTTCTACTGTATTTTCATAAGTACCGAATGCAGTGAGACGGAAATATCCTTCACCACTTGGTCCAAACCCGCTTCCAGGAGTTCCCACCACACTGGCTTCTTCTAAAAGCAGATCAAAAAACTCCCAGGAGGTCATTCCTTCCGGCACTCTCAGCCAGATGTAAGGAGCATTGACTCCGCCGTAGACTTCACAGCCGGCTTCCTTTAACCCATCATAGATGACTCTGGCATTTCTCATGTAGTATGCCACCTGTTCCTTTAGCTGTGCCTTTCCTGCTTCGGAATACACGGCTTCACCAGCCTTCTGGATGATGTAAGGGGCTCCGTTAAATTTAGTTCCATGACGTCTTGCCCAAAGAGCGTGAAGAGCCACTCCGCCACGGGTCAATTCCTTTGGAATTACGGTAAATCCAAGACGTACTCCGGTAAATCCGGCGTTCTTAGAAAAAGAACGGAATTCAATGGCACAAGTCTTCGCGCCCTCAATCTCATAAATGGAGTGAGGAACGTTGTCCTCTGCAATGTACGCTTCATAAGCAGCGTCATAAAGAATCACTGCACCTGTTTTATTGGCATAATCCACCCATGCCTTTAACTGGTCTCTGGTTAAGGTGGTTCCTGTTGGATTGTTTGGAACGCATAAGTATATAAGGTCTGCCGCCTCTTTTGGAAGCTCAGGAACGAAACCGTTTTCTGCTGTGCAAGGCATATAGACCACCTTGCTCCATTTTCCGGTTACCTCATCATAGGTTCCGGTTCTTCCTGCCATGACATTGGAGTCTACGTATACAGGATACACAGGATCACAGACTGCAATGATACTGCTCTCATCAAAGATTTCCTGAATGTTGCCGCAGTCACTTTTGGCACCGTCAGAAACAAAAATCTCGTCTGCCTCGATCTGACAGCCTCTTTTAATATAATCTTCTTTTGCAATGATTTCTCTTAAAAAGCTATACCCAAGATCCGGTGCATAGCCGTGAAATGTCTCTGCATTTCCCATCTCCTCTACCGCCCCGTGAAGAGCGTCAACAATAGATGGAGCCAGAGGCATGGTAACATCGCCGATTCCAAGACGGATTACTTTTTTATCAGGATTTGCTTCGATGTAAGCTTTCACTTTTTTTGCAATTGTGGAAAACAGATAGCTTCCCGGAAACTTTAAATAATTTTCATTTACCTTAACCATAGGTTCCTCCTGCTTTATCTTATAGATTGTTAATGTCAAATTCTCCCTCAAACACTTCCACCGCAGGCCCTGTCATAAACACATGACCACTGCCCTCTCTGTCCCAGTGAATGGTCAGATTGCCGCCCTTTAATTCTACCTCTACCGTGTTTAAGGTCCGTCCGCTCAGTGCTGAGGCTACTGCACTGGCAGTAGCGCCAGTTCCGCAGGCCCAGGTCTCACCGCTGCCTCTTTCCCATACCCTCATACGAATATAGTCCTTTTTTATTACCTCAATGTACTCAGAATTGGTCCGCTCCGGGAAACGCTCATGGGTTTCAAAGGAGGGACCTATGGATTCAAGGTCCAGATCATCGATGCCTTCCATATAATAGATTGCATGGGGATTTCCCACGGAAATACCGATAAATTCATACTCCTTACCGTCAATTACAATGGGCTCCGGCACTGTACTGGTCAGCTCCGGAATTCCCATATCAACAGTAATCTTAACTGCCTTACCATTTTCTTCGGTGATCTTTAAATGCTTGATCCCTGCCTTTGTCTCTACATCAAATTCTGTTTTATCCACCAGCTTGTGATCAAAAACATACTTACCCACACAGCGGATTCCATTTCCGCACATTTCGCTTTCTGATCCATCTGCATTGAACATCTGCATCCGGCAGTCTGCTGTCTTAGAGGGGCAGATAAGTATCAGTCCATCGGAACCGATTCCAAAATGGCGGTCGCTCACCTTTTTAGAAAGCTCTGCCGGATTTTGAACCGTTTCCTCAAAACAATTGATGTATACGTAATCATTACCAATTCCCTGCATTTTTGTAAATTTCATAACTGTTTCCTCAACTTCTATTGATTAATCAAACTCACGATCATCTGAGCCGTTTCAACCATATTGGTTCCGCTGTCCATACTGCACTTTTGAATGTAACGGTGGGCTTCTGATTCAGACATGTGGTTTCGCTCCATTAAAAGCTCCTTTGCCTGCTGAATCGTCTCGATCTCTTCTCTGCTTCGTTCCTTTGGCTGGCTCTTTAACTTCTTCCGCTTTCTTGCAATGGTCTCCAACATCATACCAAGAGTGCTCACAAGATCCTGAACCTTTAAAGGCAGACCAAGGCAGACCATATCATCCGGCGCCCTTCCGGTCCACTGGCTTGGAGATGCCACCAAAAGCATCTCCACTCCCGGAGGCAGGCATTCGTAAACCTCCTGATATACCATATCTGCAAATCTGCTGCCGCATACCACCACTCCGCTTCCAAGTTCATCTGCACTGTTGACTGCCTGTGCACCAGAGGTGCAGACCGCGGAGACGAAAAAGCCGTTTTTCATTAGTATATTCTTTATATTTTTCGCATCCTCCGCCTTGGAAAATGCCACAATCACATTGGTCAAGCACTCTCACCTCCAGATAACCGTATCAGGGATACAATAGTTAATACTTATACAGGTATTCTTCTACTTCCCAGTCAGTTACCTGGGCACGGAACATGTGCCACTCAGCTTCCTTTGCTTCCAGATATTTGGTGAAAATATGCTCACCTAACACTTTTTTCATAAATTCATCTTTCCGGAACGCTTCAATGGCTTCTCCCAGAGTTTCCGGAAGCTGTTCAATTCCTCTGCTTAAAATCTCTTCCTCGGGCATGGCAAATACATTGCTGTCCACGCTCTCCGGCGGTGTCATTCCATTTTCAATGCCATCAAGTCCGGCCGCCAGGCAGGCTGCCAGTGCCAGATAAGGATTGACTGCAGAATCCGGGCAGCGAAGCTCAATTCTCGTGCTGGAACCTCTGGAGGAAGGTATGCGGATCAATGGGCTTCTGTTTGCCTTTGCGGACCATGCAATGTAAACCGGTGCATCATAGCCCGGAACAAGGCGTTTATAGGAATTGACTAAAGGATTGGTCAAAATGGTCATTCCCTTCATATGGTGGAGAATGCCTGCGATAAAGGAATACGCTGTTTTACTTAATCCCTGCTCATCTTCATTGTCCTTAAACATGTTGTTGCCGTTTAAATCGGAAAGTGACATATTAATATGCATTCCGGAACCATTGACTCCTGCCTTTGGCTTTGGCATAAACGTAGCATGAAGACCATGACGCTTCGCAATGGACTTAACAGCCAGTCTGAAGGTCATAATGTTATCAGCTGTAACAATGCCTTCTGCATATTGAAAATCAATCTCATGCTGACCCGGTGAGATTTCATGATGAGAAGCTTCAATCATAAAGCCCATCTCTTCCAGTGAAATCACCATATCACGGCGAACATTTTCCGCCTGGTCAATGGGTGCTACATCAAAATAACTGGCGGTCTCGTGAGTATGGGTCGTCGGACGCCCCTCTTCATCGGTATGGAAAAGAAAGAATTCACACTCCGGGCCGGCCTGAAATACAAATCCCATATCATGTGCTTTCTTAAGCACCTTTTTTAACACGAATCTGGGATCGCCTTCAAATGGGGCCTGATCCGGGTTGTATACATCACAAATCAGCCTCGCTACCTTGCCCTGCTGCGGCCGCCATGGGAATATCTCAAAGGTATCCAGATCCGGATAGAGATACATATCAGACTCTTCGCTTCGGATAAAGCCCTCAATAGAAGAACCATCAAACATACAGCGGTTGTCTAAGGCTTTTGGAAGCATGTTCTTTGTAATTGCCACATTCTTCATCATACCGAAAATATCCGTAAACTGAAGGCGGATAAACTCCACATCCTCTTCTTCCACAATACGGAATATATCTTCCTTGCTATATTTGCTCATCATACATCTCCCTTTCTTAATCCTTGAATAGAGAGTCCTAAAGAGGGACTCTCTGTCACAGTGCGCTTCCATACCTGCATAATTGCCTTATGGGAAACGAAATATCCTAATAGGAAGTATCTCCAAAAAAAGGGTGGGCAAACACAGCCTTTTCATGGACCGTCTTCGCACCACCTCATATGTGTAAAATATAACAGCTGTCAAAAAATTTGTCAACGTGTTTTTAATCTTTGATTTTATACTTTAAGGCACGGACTGCATTTAAAATAGCCAGTACAGAAACACCTACATCACCAAATACAGCCGCCCACATGGTAGCAATTCCCATGGCCGACAGAATAAGAATTACAACCTTCACACCAATGGCAAAGGCAATGTTCTGCTTCACGATTTTCATGGTTTTTCTTGCAATCAGTATGATGTCTGTAAGCTTTGACGGCTCATCGGTCATGATGACAATATCAGCTGCTTCCACCGCAGCATCAGATCCGATTCCGCCCATGGCGATACCAACGTCAGCTCTTGCAAGAACAGGAGCATCGTTGATTCCATCCCCCACAAATGCCAGCATAGTTCCTTCCGGCTGATTCTTAAGGAGTTCTTCTACCTTATGAACTTTATCCCCTGGAAGCAACCCTCCATGAACCTCGTCAAGACCCAGAGCTTTTCCAACTGCCTGACCAACCTCTGGTTTGTCACCAGTCAGCATGACCAGCTTTTTCACACCTGCCCTTTTCAGTCCCTTTAAGGCTATGGGCACGTCCTCCCGGACGGTATCAGATATGGTGATGGAACCTAAGTATGTGGTTCCTTCAGAAACGTATAGAGTGGTTCCTATGACTGATTGATTTTCAGGAACGGAAATAGAAAGCTGTTCCATAAGCCTCATATTACCAACGGAAATTTCCCTTGTTTCCCCGTCTAAAAACAGTTCAGACCGAATGCCAAAGCCTGCCGTCTCTTCTACATGTCCAATCATGGTCTTGTCAAGTGGCTCTCCATATGCTTCTTTTACAGAAAGGGCAATCGGGTGATTGGAATGATATTCTCCGTAAGCCGCCAGCTTTAAAAGCTCCTCTTTAGAACCCGTTACTGCTTCTATGTCGGTGACCTTGAATTTTCCAGTGGTAAGGGTACCTGTTTTGTCAAAGACTACGGTACCTAAGGAAGCCATGGACTCCAGATAATTGCTTCCCTTTAATAGAATTCCATGACTGGAAGCCGCTCCCAAGCCTCCAAAGAAGCTTAAGGGAACTGAGATTACAAGAGCACAGGGACAGGAAACAACGAGAAAGCTTAAGGCACGGTAAATCCAGGTATTCCAGTTTCCGCCAAACAACAACGGAGGAATTACGGCAAGGAGAAGGGCAAGAACCACGACCGCAGGTGTATAGACTCTTGCAAACCGGGTGATAAATGTCTCTGCCTTTGCCTTTCTGGAGCTGGCATTCTCCACTAATTCCAAAATCTTCGCTACTGTGGAATCATCAAAGAGCTTTGTGACCTGAATCTCCAAAACACCGTTTAAGTTAATGGAACCGCTGATAATATCATTACCCTCTTTGACTTCAGCAGGCATGGATTCTCCCGTAAGGGCTTTGGTATCAAGCTCGCTGGCTCCTTTTATCACCACTCCATCAAGAGGTACTTTTTCTCCAGGCTTTACAACAATGGTATCCCCAACTTCCACTTCATAAGGATCTACCTTTTCTTCCTTCCCGTCTCTTAAAAGGTTGGCATATTCCGGGTTGATATCCATCAGTTCTGTAATGGATTTTCTCGATTTATTGACTGCATAGTCATTGAAAAGCTCCCCGATCTGATAAAACAGCATGACTCCTACGGCTTCTTCCATGGCGCCGATTGCTATGGCTCCAAAGGTAGCTATGGTCATAAGGAAATTCTCATCAAAAACCTGGCCGTTCTTCATACTGCGGACGGCTCTCAAAGGCACATCATAGCCTGCTGCAAGATAGGAAATTATAAATGGAACCAGATACCAGGATGTCCTACCTTCAAAAAGCATCCCGATCGCAAAGAACAGGGCGCTTATGAGAAGCCTGATTATCATCTTTTTTTGTTTTTTAGTCATAAAAGCTCCTTTAGTCTTACCGTACTACCTTAAATTCTGCTTCTGGCTCAATCTTGTTTGCAAGTTTTCTGGCAGCTTCCAAAATCTCATCAGTCTTATCTTCCTGAACTTCCATGGTCAGTCTCTGTGTCATAAAGCTTAAAGAAGCACTTTCCACGCCGGATAATTTCTTAACCCCTTCTTCAATCTTAGCTGCACAGTTGGCACAGCATAACCCTTCTAATTTAACGATCTTTTTCATATTATCACTCTCTCCTTGTTTTTTATTCTTTTTATTCCCTACTCGCTGATATGCTCCATTCCCTGAGCCAGAATGGTCTCGATATGACCGTCTGCCAGAGAATAAAAAACAGTCTTACCTTCTCTGCGAAACTTCACCAGACGCATCTGCTTTAATACTCTTAACTGATGGGAAATAGCTGACTGTCCCATCTGCAATAGATTTGCCAGGTCGCATACGCACATCTCCGATTGGCTGAGTACATATAGAATCTTAATTCGTGTGGCATCACCAAATACTTTATAGAATTCAGCCAGATCAAGAAGCTCCTGTTCTTTCGGCATAACATTTAATACCTGGCTCACTACACTCTCATGGACACAGATAAAATCACACTGATCGAAGTCAGTTTCTGCTCTGCTCTTTTTAAGATCCAGCTCCATAACATACCTCCTTGTAGTTAATATTATTATATGAATAACTGTTCATATGTTTATACTATCACATCTCATCTATTTGTCAAGACATTACACTCACTGACTTGACACTGGTTTTTAAGGGTGGTACACTAAAGTTCCTTTTCCATTCTATGATCACATCTGATTTTCAGGAAAAGAGAATATTTATACCACGGTAGGGTCCCCGGAAATTTATAATTTCCGGAGAGAGGCGCTATGGTCTATGGACCGGCTGTGCTCACCGCTTGGCAAGATATTAGAACGCTCCCACCAGTTATGACAGATTTTCACTGTCCGCTGCCGGAAGGATCACGTTCCAAAATATTACTACCAGGAGGAATTAACATGATTCAAGTGGAACACATGAACAAGACTTTTAAAGTCGCAAAAAGAAGCGCCGGCTTTTCCCAGGCCATTAAGGCACTTTTTCAAAGAGAGACGGAAACCATCCGCGCTCTTTCTGACATCTCCTTTTCCATTGGAGACGGAGAAATGGTAGGCTATATCGGACCGAACGGAGCCGGAAAAAGCTCTACCATCAAAATCTTAAGCGGAATCCTCACCCCGGATGACGGTACCTGTATCATAAACGGCCGCATTCCCTGGAAGGAACGAAAAGAGCATGTAAAGGACATTGGCGTGGTGTTTGGCCAGCGGACCCAGCTATGGTGGGACGTCCCAATCATTGACTCTTACGAGCTTCTGCGAGACATCTACGAAATCCCAACACAAACCTATGAAGAAAATTTAGAAGAACTGACGGAGCTTCTATCTCTTAAGGAGCTATTAAAAACTCCTGCCAGACAGCTATCCCTGGGCCAAAGAATGCGCTGTGAGATTGCCGCATCTCTGTTACATAGTCCAAAGACCTTGTTCCTGGATGAGCCTACCATCGGCCTTGATGCTGTTTCCAAGCTGGCGGTACGGGATTTTATCCGAAAGCAGAACAAAAAGCATAACACCACTGTCCTTATTACCACCCATGATATGCAGGACATTGAAGCCCTGGCGGACCGGGTCTTATTAATTGGAAAAGGTACGCTTCTTTTTGATGGGTCCCTTCCAGATTTAATGACTCACCAGCCAAGAGAAAATGCAACCCTGGACGAAATCATCGCTGCCCTTTACCGGGACTACGATATTTAGGAGGCGGAACATGAAAAAATACGCTTCATTTTTCCGTATTCGGTTCATCCATGGTCTTCAATACCGGACTGCGGCTGTTTCCGGCATGATCACTCAGTTTATCTGGGGCATCATGGAGATTTTATTATTCCGCGCCTTCTACCAGGCATCTCCGGAAAGCTTCCCCATGACCTTTCAGGCACTTTCCAATTATGTGTGGCTCCAGCAGGCGTTTCTGGCTCTCTATTTGATTTGGTTCTGGGAATCTCAGCTGTTTGATTCTATTACAAACGGGGATGTGGCTTATGAGCTCTGCCGGCCGGTACGTCTCTATAATATGTGGTTTGTCCGGGGCATGGCTGTCCGTCTATCCAAGGCAGTGCTTCGATGTATCCCAGTCTTATTATTTGCCTGGCTTCTCCCAGCTCCCTATGGACTTACATTACCGGCGGACTTTAGAACATGGTTTTTTACCCTGCTCTCCATGACACTTGCATTTCTCCTTGTGATCGCCTTTGGAATGATCGTTTATATGTCCGTTTTTTATACCATCTCTTCCCAGGGTATTAAGCTCCTGGCCTCTTCCGTCTCTGAATTTTTAGGAGGAGCGGTGATTCCTTTGCCCTTTTTGCCAGATGGTATCCGGGAAATCGTAAATGTCCTTCCCTTTGCTTCTGCACAAAATGTTCCTTTCCGTATCTTCGGGGGAGATCTGACTGGCAGGGAGATGTATATCAGCCTTCTTTTACAGTGTTTCTGGTTTATCACCTTTTTACTCATCGGACGAGCCATGGAGCAAAGGGCTTTGAAACGTGTTGTAATTCAGGGCGGCTGAAAGGAGGGATTATATGAAATCATTATATTTGTACAAAAAATATTGTATCATTCACTTAAAATGTATCATGCAGCATAAGGTCTCTTTTCTTTTAAATACCATTGGAATTTTCCTGATGTCCTTTAATCTGTTTTTAGGAGTCTACTTCATGATGGACCGTTTTCAACAGGTAAAAGGCTTCTCTTATGAGGAAGTGCTGCTCTGCTTTTCCATCACGCTTATGGCCTTTACCATTGCAGAGCTTTTCTTTCGGAGTCTGGATACCTTTGATTCCATCATAAGAAATGGCGAATTTGACCGGATTCTTCTTCGTCCGAGAAACAGCCTCTTCACTGTATTATGCAGCAAAATAGAATTTACCCGTATTGGACGGCTTTTACAGACCCTTCTTATGTTCGCATATGGAATTTTATACAGCACCATAGACTGGACTCCTTTCCGCATCATCGTCATAGCGCTTATGGTTCTGGGAGGAGTTGTGGTATTTGCTTCTATTTACCTTATATTTGCTTCCATCTGCTTTTTTACTCTGGAGGGACTGGAATTTATGAATGTATTTACAGACGGTGCCAGGGAGTACGGAAAATATCCCATTGGAGTCTATGGAAAGACTGTTGTTACGATCTGTACTTACATCGTGCCCTTTTCCTTATTTCAGTACTATCCGTTTCTTTATTTAACAGGTAAAGCAGAGCATGCATGGTATGGGCTGCTGCCCATTGCCGGGTGTCTCTTTCTGATTCCTGCCATACTGCTTTGGAAATTTGGAGTATCCAGATATCAATCCTCCGGTTCTTGACAAGGAAATAACAAAAGGGTTATAATGGGTGAAATATAGTTAGTCTAAACTAATCGTCTTGTTCACTCAAATAAGGAGGAGCATTATGTCTACAGAGCTTGGCGGAGTTATGGAAACACTTTTTATTACTCTTTTCGTTAGGGCAAAGGATGCCACCAGCAATAATCCCGTACTCAATGATAGGAAGGCAGTAGAAATCGTAAAGAAAATTGACTACGATTTCAAGAAATTCGAACACGGCACCATGTCCTATTATGGTGTTCTGGCACGGGCAAAGATCATGGATGATAGGGCAAAGGCATTTATTAAAAAATATCCTGACTGCGTGGTAGTCTCCGTGGGCTGCGGCCTGGACACCAGATTTTCACGTGTGGATAACGGAAAAATTCAGTGGTATAATCTGGACTTTCCAGAGGTCATTGCCAAACGGGAGCAATACATTGCACGAAACCAACGAGAGACAAACATATCTAAATCGGCTTTGGATCCCACCTGGCCAGAGGATGTTAAAACGGATGGAAAAAAGCTTTTAATTCTTTCCGAAGGCATGATGATGTATCTCAAGGAAGAGGAAGTTAAAAAGTTTCTGCATATCCTTACCAATGGATTTGATCAGTTTGAAGCCCAATTTGATCTGCTATATAAAGGTATGGTCAACAAAGGCAAAATGCATGACACTGTAAAAAAGACAAAGGCGGAGTTTAATTGGGGCGTTAAGGATGGCAGCGAAGTAGTGAAACTCTGTCCAACTCTAAAGCAGACCGGACTTATTAATTTTACCGATGAGCTAAAGTACCTCATCCCAGGCTTTAAAAAGATTTTTACTCCCATTCTATACATAACAAATGACAGACTTGGAATTTATCAATATAAAAAGGCACAGTAACTAAATATGGAAGGCCAGATGTAAGGAATCATAAATAAAACGAATGTTTTATGTCAGATGGCTGAAAAAAGTAGATAACAGAAAAACGTCTTGATCGGGAATTTCATTGAAATTTCCATTCAAGACGTTTTTTTATCGTTGTATTCAAAAGCTTAATATTACGACTTTCCTTTTGTGGTTCCATCAGACTCAAAGTGATAGGAGGTTCCATCAATCACCATATCCGTATCGTGAACCATAACACCATTCTGGTCTAAGTAATACCACGCTCCGTCCAGAGAAAGCCAGCCAGTCTGCTTATTGAAATTCTTCATGTAATACCGGTTTCCGTCTATGGTCTTCCAGCCGTCCGCCGGAATGAGGCCATTATAGTCCTTAAATGAAAACTCAATGGTCACATCTCCATCAATTCCAGCCACTCTTCCCTGGTCGGTACACTGCCATATAGTGCGGTTCGTGCAGTCATTGACAGTGCCATACCTTGCGTACCAGACATCGTACGGAATCCTGCTCATATCAATGTGGTAATTAAGCCACTTATTATTGGCATAAACAATGGGACGATACCCTGCATCCGCTATGATTTTACAGAAGGCAGTGATGTTATCTGTAATCTGCTGTCTGGTCATATGGTTGTCTAAAAGATACTGAGATTCCACGTCATAGGCCACCGGATAGGAAATGGGATAATCCTTGATCTCACGTAGCACATATCTTGCTTCTTCCTCAGCGGTGGCAACATCAAGAGCCTGTGTATAAAAGAAGATGCCTGTCTTGATTCCGCTTTTTGCTGCATTTGTCATATTAACGGAATAGTAAGGGTCTTTATCATTTAAATAACCAAGACGGATCATGGCAAAAGAAACACCGGACTCCTTCACCTTATCCCAGTCGATTCCACCGCCTTCTTCATTCTGGCGGTTCTGATATTTAGAGACCGTGATTCCTTTTTCCAATGCCCCGGCAATTGGCTTTCCCGATGCATCTACATATTGACCATTTTCCCGGCTCCAGGCTTCCCCGGAAAAACCATTCATTGGCGTTGCTATTATCATAGAGGTAACTAAACCTGCAATAATGCCTGCAGTGACCCTCATTCTTATGTTCATGTTATCATTTCCCCCAAATATAACTTATTAATTCTATTGATCGGGCTCTTTCCGAAACACATTGATATCATGAATCAATGTTCTCACACTGTAAAAGAACAGATCAAAAGCCCCAAATTCATATAAGCTTAAAAACAGCATTCCAATGGGCACTGCTAAAATCATTCCTGCAATTCCGCTTATTTTAAATCCCAAATATAAAAACAACAGCGTCATGAGAGGGTCAAGTCCCATCGTATCTCCCACGATCTTTGGCTGTATGATCTGCCTTAATACAAGAGTCAGTACATATATGGCAACAAGGCCAAGTCCAAAGGCATAATCACCGGATACGATCCGCACCAGAGCCCATGGGATTAATATAGTACCCGTCCCCAGAATTGGCAGAAAATCAAGAAATGCAATCAGCACTGCCAGCAAAAGCGCATAGTCTACACCCAGTACCAGAAATCCCACGGCCAGTACTGCGCCGATGATAAACATAATCTTAAACTGGGCGAGAAAATAACCGCTTACCAGATGCTTCACATCCTTTTTAAAATAGCTGTAATATCTGGTTCCTCCTCTTGGAATATACCGATGGATAATATCCATAATTTTATCCCTGTCTACAATGAAGAGATAGGAAGAAAAAATGGTCACCACAGTATAAACAAGAGCTGCCGGTATGCTTTTTACCACGCTGCCGGCTACCATGACCGTAGGTGAAGCTATCTTTTGAACCGCAACATTCATATATTGTTCGATATGAGCAATAAACTGATTCACGGAATCCTGCATTCCCTGAGGCAGGAACTTTAAAATTCCCTGTACGTTAATAAGAATCTTCTGAATCTCCACCCACGCCGCCTCGTAATACTGAGGAATGTGCTCCACAAAACCTATGGTCTCATAAATAAGCTTGGAAATCAGGAAATAAAGGGCCACAATTATGAGAGTAAGCACACCTACCACAATTAATACGGAACTGTGCTTTCGAACGATCTTTAAACGCTTTTCCAAAAAGCGCACCAAAGGATTGGCTATCACAGCAATGACCCAGCCAATCACAAAAGGCAGAAAAAATTTCATCACCCTTGGTCCCCATACGCAGACCAGGTACAGGAACAGAATGGGGATGACAATATTAAGTATCAATTTCAAATATTTCTTCACAGAATCCATTTCCATCACCTGTTTCTATTATACTATCCCAGGGAACTTCTGGCAAATAAATTAATTCGAAAGAAAAACCTCTAAAAAATCAAATAATTGGTTCATCTCCTCTTCTGTGCCAATGGTAATACGCAGATAATTGTCAAGTCTTGGCAGATTAAAATAACGAACAAAGATATGATTTTCACGAAGAGCCTTATAGATCTCTTCCGCCTTTTTCTCCTTGTGAGCCGCAAAAATAAAATTCGCTTTGGAATCCGGGAAGGAAAATCCAAGGTCTTTTAATCGTTTCTTAGCCTCTTCTCTCGTTTTTATGATTTTATCAAGGCATTCTTTAAAATAACGGTCATCCTTTACTGCCTCTCTTCCAAGGATCAGGGAAGGCATGTTCATGGTATAGGAATTATAGGAATACTTCACATCATGGATCGAACGGATTAAGTCCGGGTGCCCTATGGCATATCCGATTCTCATACCTGCTAAGGAGCGGGATTTGCTGAAGGTCTGTACCACCAGAAGATTTTCATACTTCCTGGTGAGCTTCACTGCGCTCTCACCACCAAAATCAATGTATGCTTCATCGATAATTACCACAGAATTCTGGTTATGTGCAATGATTGCCTCTACTTCATCAAGGGGCAGCAAAACACCGGTGGGCGCATTGGGGTTCGGAAATATTATGCCTCCATTTGCTTTATAATAATCTTCTTTTCTTATAGTAAAATCCTCTTGAAGCGCCGGGGTCTCATAAGGAATTTGAAAGAGCTCCGCCCAAACCTTGTAAAAGGAGTAGCTTACATCAGGAAAAAGGATGGGAAGTTCTGAATTAAAAAACGTCATAAATACCATGGCAATGACATCATCAGATCCTACGCCGACAAAAACTTCCTCCGGACTCACCTCATAATATTCTGAAAGCGCATGGACAAGGTCCGAAGCTTTTGGATCTGGATATTTCCGAAACTGGTCATAGTCCAGCTCTTTTAATGCCTTCTCTACAGAGGGCGACGGAGGATAAGGATTTTCATTGGTATTTAACTTGATTAAATCCCCTCCCTTTGGCTGCTCTCCCGGCACGTAAGGTTCCACATTTCTTATATTTGATTCCCAGGGTCTCATGCATCTCCCTCCTTATTATCCAAAAGTCCATAGGCCTTTGCAATGGCTTCAAACGCCGGCAGGGAACGAAGAATCTGGTCATAAGAGACACAGTATGCGATGCGGACGTATCCAGGACAGGCAAAGGAGCTTCCTGGAACGAGAAGCACTCTATGCTCTTTGCAGAACTGACAGAATTCCTTATCATCCACAGGCGCTTTCACAAATAAATAAAAGGCTCCCTGGGGTTTGATACAGGTAAATCCATATTCCTTCAAACGGCCGTAAAGGAGTTCCCGGTTTTGATTATATGCATCTACATTGACCTGTTCATCCACACAGCGCATAATGACCCTCTGCATCAGCGAAGGAGCATTGACACAGCCAAGCACCCGGTTTGCTATGGCCGCTGCCGCTGCCACAGCCTGAAAGTCATCGACTTCATCCGGAATGACCAGATAGCCGATTCTCTCTCCCGGAAGAGACAGGGATTTACTGTAGGAATAGCAGACCATTGTGTTATGGTAAAATGGAGTCACATACGGAACCTCTGCCCCATCATAAGCCAGTTCTCTGTAAGGCTCATCGGAAATAAGAACGATGGAATTACCGTATTCCTTTTCCTTCTCCTTCATAATCTCTGAAATCTTTTCTAACGTTTCAGAGGAATAAATCACACCCGTAGGATTATTGGGGGTATTGATAATGACTGCCTTTGTTTTCTCCGTGATCCGCCGTTTAAATTCGGTTAAATCCGGCTGAAAGGTCTCTGTATCAGGAGGCACCACAGTCAGTACCCCGTCATAATTTCTTACATAAGAACCATATTCCATGAAATAAGGGGCAAAAACAACCACCTCATCTCCCGGATCCAGTATGGTCTTTAATATAACGTTCATGCCGCTGGCTGCGCCAACGGTCATCAATATATTTTCCAATCGAAAATGAGTCCCGAACCGTCTGTTTAAAGACTGGGCAATGGCATCCCGCACATCCTCGTATCCCGCATTGCTCATATAACCATGGACCATAGTCGTCTCTTCCTCTGTGACGATGTCAAGAATGGCTTTATTGACCGCCGAAGGTGCCGGTACATTGGGATTTCCCAGACTAAAATCATATACGTTCTCCCGTCCGTATAAAGCTGCCAGTTTCTTTCCTTCCTCAAACATGGCACGGATTGCGGAATTGTTTTCTACAAGAGGTCTCATTTTCTCTGATATCATAATCGTTACCTTCCTTTATCCTGAAATGGTTATATGGAATTATATCACAAGTCCTTAAAACGGTCTATGTATTTTAATGCTTTAATTCGCTAAATTATATAGTCTTCCAGGGCGTTCCTTGCCTGCTTGAAACTATTGGCAAACTCTTTTTCCCTTATTCCGATCATAGCGAAGGTTCCCCTTACCGGCAGAAAGTTCCGTCTCTCGTCTCCTGACATCTCATGATTTAAGTTCTTAATGATTCCGCTCAGCTTCGCCTCCATATCACTTTCCCGAATATTTTTACACAGCACGACCACCTCATATCCACCATTTAAGCAAAGAAGATCTTCCTGACGGAAATAGCCTTTCAAACGGCTGACCTGTTTTAAAAACAAGGTTTTTCCATCTTTTCCTGCCTGTCCGTTTATGACCTTTGGACGGCTCATTTCAAAGACGGCCAGAGAGGAGGTCTGAAATCTGTCACGTTCCAGATATATCTTAAGACTTTCCTGAAATCTCCTGCGGTCTAAAAATCCTCTTACTTCCGATGGCAGCCAGATTTCCTGAGAATTCAGCTTAAGAACATTTTCTTTGCTTTCGTTCCAGTTTTGAGGGTACTCCATCATTTCTTCTAAGTTCACCATGACGCCGTATAACGTGCTATTATCCCTGGCAGAGATTCTGAAATTGGATAGAGCCGTCATATAACCCGTCTTTATTTTGATCCGGTATTTAAAATCCCATAAGGTTTTTCCCGGACTTAATTCCTCTGACATCTTAAGGAGCATTTCCCTGTCATCCGGATGAATCATCTCAAGTAAGCTTCCCTTAAAGCAGGATGCCAGTTCTTCTCTTTCAAAGCCGGTCAATTCATGAAAACGGGAGCTTGTGTATTGGAACGTCATATCATTGTTTTTGATGCATCTGAAGTATCCGCCTGGTATTCCAGAGCTTAAGAAATCAAGCTCGTCCTCCTTCTTTTCCAGAACCTCAACCGTATGCTTGAGCTGCTGCTCTGCAAGCACTGTATTTGTTATATCCATACAAGCGCTTACCACCGCCAGACGTCCATCCTCTGCCTGAACCGTACGTCCCTTTGTCATGATCCACAGATAACTTCCGTCCTGTTTTCTGATCCTGTGCCGGAGATTGTACTCCATGCCCGGGGTATCGCAGCAAAGAATCACTTCCCGAATGAGAATCCTGTCATCCGGGTGAATGATATCCACCATCATTCCGCCAATATCCCTTGTAAAGCGTTCATAGGAATCGTAACCCAGCATACTTAGCATCTCGTTATTGGCAAAATAAAGAGGCAGTTCCTTTTCGCAATAGATTCCAACCAGACCTCCCGGAGCCGCCTGAGCGAAGATAACGCTTGCCGCCCATTGATTTTCCTGGGCCATGTTATCAAAGGAGAGATTACGTCCGGCGAGCTTCATTACTTCACTGAGCATCTTCTGAGAATCCTCAAGCTTTTTTCTCTGCTCCATCTGCTCGGTGGCATCCTGAACGGTTCCATAATAAAGTCTTCGGTCATCCTGCTCTCTTAAGAAGAATACTCTAAGATGCACCCACATAAGCTCTCCGCTTAACCGGTAACGCCTGAAAATCCCTTCTGCTCCGTGTACCGGATTCTTATACGCATTCTCAAAGATTCTAAGGACCCAGTCAATGTCATCCTTATAAACCTTGTGAAGCATAAATCTTCTTCGTTCTCCCGCATCCACGGGATTATCTCCGGTAATGCGGTAATACTCTTCATTTACCCTTAAAACCTCACAGCGGTCCTCATAAACCTCATATAGGGCAATGGCTCCCAGCATATTGTTTAACATGGCCTCACTGGTAATATCTTCGTTAAACAGATCCTCCAGCTTAAACTCCTTCATCTGCCGGGCCTGAATGCCTCTGTAATCCAGATTATTGTCATTTCTTAAAAGCGCCTCCACCTCTGTCACGGTCATGGGCTTGTAATAGTAATATCCTTGTCCGTAAATGCAGCCAATGTTAATGAGGAAATCAGCCTGTTCCTTCTCCTCTATCCCTTCTGCAATCACCTTAAACTGCATGACCCTTGCCATCCTTACAATGGTCTCAAGAATGCCCATTCCACGCTTAATACTGCTTTCGTTCATATCCAGGAACTTGGTATCGATCTTGATTACGTCCACGTTCACATCTTTCAGCATGTTAAGGGAGGAATAACCGCTGCCAAAGTCATCCATGAAAACAGGAAATCCTGCCCGCCTTAAATCTTCAACTACCTGTCGGATCAAATCATAATCCTCGGCGTAGGCGCTTTCCGTTATCTCAATTTCAAGGTATTTGGGATCAATCTCATATTCTTCTATCAGCCCTTTAAAAGTCTCAACCACGTTAATGCCGTAAAGATCCATACGGGACATGTTAACGGAAATAGGAATGGGTTTGATTCCTGCCTTTATCCACTTGCTAAGCTGTTTGCAGACCATCTCCCAGATATAGACATCAAGATGGGTGATAAAGCCATTCTGCTCCAGAAGTGGAATGAATTCTCCCGGAGATATCATTCCACGGGTAGGATGCTCCCACCGTACCAGAGATTCCATGCCGATGATTTTTCCGGTCAGCATATTACACTGAGGCTGTGCATAAAAAATAAACTCTTTATTCTCCAGGGCCCTTTGTATCTCTGACAGCAGGACCTGATCATTTTCCATCTTGCGTTTCATTCCCGGATCATACCAGCCCACCCGTTTTGCATAATTGCCCTTTACGGAATTCAGAGCGATAATTGCCCGGTCGTACATGGTGCTTACTGTTAAATGACGATCCTCGATGCAGTATATTCCAAAAGCCGGCAGAAAACCGGCATTTCCGCCGAATTGTCTGGCATAGCCGTTAATCTCCTGTTCCAGCTGATGCAAAAGCTCTGAATCCTGAGGCTGGATAATGACGAAATCATCGCCTCCCATATAGCCTGCAATGGTATCCCGGGTGGCCTCCATCATCCTTAAATACTCGCTGATCTTAATTAAGAATCGGTCACCCTCATCTTCCCCATACCATTCATTATAGAGCTTGAAATGCTCAATATCGATGGCAACCATGAAAAAGGGTTCCTGGGGCCGCTGCTCCAAAAATAGTCTGGCTTTTTCAAAGAATGGACCATATCTTAAAAGTCCTGTGAGAGAATCTGTTTCATCTCTTCTCTCCTGCTGCTGTTTCTGCTCCTCTTCCTTCTTCTTTAAGCTGTCTATGTCCTTCACATAACACATGACCAGAGATTCGTCCCTAAGTTCGTCAAGAAATAATACAACGGTCAGGCTGACCCAGTGGTAGCTCCCATCCAAAAGCTGCCTGCGAAACTCTGCTTTTATAATTCTTTCACTTTCATTCAGACGATCCAGTAAGGTGGGACGATCCCAGAATTTCAAAAACTCTTCCCTGTCACTGGGGTGAATCATGGTTCTTAGCACCTCTGTATACATAGGTACCAGCTCCCCCTCTTCGGCAGGGAGCTTAAATTTATTTTTCTCACAGAAGATGATCTTATATGAATTTGAATTCAAATTCAGTTCAAATAATTCTTCATATGCTGTGTTATTCGTAAGACTATAAAACAGATTTTTATTCTGTTCCCCAACGGGGCGGAACATAACTAATCTGCTTCCCTCATATCCCGGCCAGTCAATCAGGCCAGAGGATAGACTCAGCCACAGCTTGGAGGCAGCATCATAAAATATCACTTGTCCGGAATCATTTAAAGCTCCCGGACAGACCTTACAGGGAACAGAATTCTTTCCCAATTCTTCATAACAGTACATTCCTGCTTTCAGATCGGGATAATACGATTTTGCCATATCATTCATGTAAATAATCCTGTATTCCTGGTCAATGATGTAGATACCGGCCTCTCCATTATCAGCCGACATTTGATTCATACATTCCCGCCTCTCCTGCATCTCATTAACTACGCACCTACTAAATTATTGTATATTATAGTATGAAAATGATGGTTACGTCAACAGAATCCACAATGGATCGACCAGTATTTTTATGCACTATTTTCGTGTTTTATACAACTTTATACACACTTATAAGAAAAATACAAATAAAACTATACGAAAATCTAATAAAGTATCCAGCAGATAATGTATATCATGCGAAGGAAAATAAAAAGATTTTTTCTAATCGGGAGCACACAAAAACCAGCCATGAGTTCTGATGGAGTTTTCTCCGCTTTTCCTCATGGCTGGTCTGTTTTACTTATTCTACTAAATATGCTTCTTTACTGGAGTGACTTAAGCTGCTCTGCCATCTCATGGGAAAGTGTAAATCTGCCCACATATCCCACTTCACCGGTCATTAATACATTTTCATCTTCCTCGATTTCCACTTCAAGAACACCACCTGGCATATGAACATACATCTTCCGTTCCGTAAGTCCCATGCGGTACGCTGCTCCGGCGGCTGCACAGCCACTGGTTCCGGAAGCAAGGGTATATCCTGCCCCGCGCTCATAGATCTCAATTTCTATATTGGTACGGTCTAAGACCTTTAACAGCTGAGTATTGATCTTTTCCGGGAAACACTCGGCGGATTCGGAATGCTTTCCGATCCGGCATACCAGTTCCTTGGAAATATCATTTAACCAGATCACACAATGTGGGTTTCCTATGTTAACACAAGTGACCCGGTAAGGAATGCTGCCAAACATCATGGTCTCATTCAGAACTTCTCTTCTCGGTCCTGTAACAGGAATTTCATCGCTGTAAAAGCTTAATTTCCCCATGGATACCTTTATCTTGGTTCCTTCTTCATTTAAGTACTGTATGGTCTGCTGTCCGCTTAATGTATTGATCGTAAAACGATTTTTTTGTACGTATCCAGCGTCTTTTAAGTATTTACCAAAAATTCTGACTCCGTTTCCACTGATTTCTGCTTCGCTTCCATCGGGATTTAAAATCTTTACCTCCAGCTTGTCATTGCCAAGGATAGGACCCACCAAAAGGCCGTCTGATCCAACTCCAAAATTTCGGTTGCAGATCAAGCGGATATTTTCCTCTGTCAACTCCAGCTCGTTTTTATTAGGATCAAAAATCAGGTAATCATTTCCCAGTCCGTGGTATTTTTCTAACGTTATATTCATGATAAAACTCCTTTCCCGTGTTTCGCGATCTCGTTGCATAAATCAGCATATGTGATTCCGGCTGCCAAAGCTTCCTGAGGGAGAAGACTAAATGGCGTCATGCCAGGCAGAGTATTTGCTTCCAGACAATATAGACTTCCATCCTCTTTCATTAAAAAATCAACTCTGGAATAATAGCCAAGTGAAAGAGTCTCATGAACCAAAAGCGCAAGCTGCTTCATCTCTTCTGCCTTTTCCTCGATTAACTGGGCCGGACAGATCTCTTCTGTCTTACCAGGCTGATATTTATTTTCATAATCATAAAACCCTTCGTTTGGAATGATCTCTATGACAGGCAATGCCTCTTTGCCCATAATTCCTACTGAAAATTCTCTTCCTGTTATCTTAGCTTCTGCCATGATCCGCTCCTCATACTGAAAAGCAACATGGAGCGCGTCTTCCCACTGGCTTAAATTTTCTACCATGACAACGCCCACACTGGATCCACAGCCACAAGGCTTTACCACACAGGGAAGTGTATAGGGCTCAATTCTTTTTCCTTTTGTATACACCTTCCAATCCGGAGTAAGTATCCCAGCTTCCCGCATCATCAGCTTTGCTATATGCTTATCCATGGCCTTTATAGACCCTTCATAGCCGGTACCTGTATATGAAATTCCATAGGCATCAAAAACTGCCTGTATCTGACCGTTCTCTCCTGCTCCTCCATGAAGTGCCAGAAAAACAATATCTGCAAGACTGCAGGCTTCTATCACCCGGTTTCCTATAAAGCCTCGTCTATGAAAAGCACCAGTTAATTGTTCCAGATCAGGGGCATCCTTCCCAATCTCATAATAATGGTTCCCGCCATCGTTTAGGCTTTGAAACCGTATCTCTTCTCCATTGGCAATTCCTAAGTAAGAATCTATGAGACAAACATCATGGCCTTTCTCCATCAGGGCATTGGTTATCATGGCACCTGAAGATAATGATACGTCCCGTTCCGGGCTGTAACCACCTGCCAGCACTACGATTTTCAATATAATCTACCTTCTTCTCGTTGTGATCATCGGTTCTATATTCTAATTATATACAGCACTATTCATCATTTCTACTAAAATAATGCTTTTTATATTGCAGATTGTGTTGTAAAATAAAAGGAACGAAGGGAGGAGGTTTTTATCCATGGACAATTACGAAAAACGGGGATATTTAAACAGTGACTTTAAGCTGTTCCATCTCCTCGATACGAAGAAACAGGACTTTGAATACCACTACCATGATTTTGACAAAATCATTATCTTCATACAGGGAAATGTGACCTATCGGATTGAAGCATGCACCTATAAGCTGGAACCTTACGACGTTTTGCTGGTAAGCCATAACGACATCCACAAACCGGATATTGACCCCACGGTTCCATACGAAAGAATTATCGTATACTTATCTCCCGGCTTTTTACAGGCTTATCAATCAGAAAGCTATGATCTAAGTGCCTGCTTTCAGAAATCCAAAGAACTTCATTCCCATGTTTTAAGGCTTCATTCCATGGAAAAAAGCAGTTTATATCGTTCCGTGACAGAATTAGAGTACGCTTGTACCCATGATGGCTATGCCAGAGACTTATATTGTCAGGTGGTCTTCCTGGAGTTTATGATCCAGCTTAACAGAGCCTCTTTAACCAACCTGGTAAAGTACCTCCCGCCCGCCACGGCAGATAAGAGAATCTTAACCATAATGGATTACATTAACAGCCACTTAATAGATGATATGACCGTAGATTCCATTGCAGAATCCTGTTTTATCAGCCGATATCATTTGATGCACTTATTTAAGGATGAGACGGGGTACACTCTGTTTGATTATATTACGGAAAAGCGGCTTTTACTGTCCAGAGATCTACTAAAAACCGGAATTTCTGTGACAGAGGCCTGTTTTAACAGCGGCTTTAAGAATTACTCCACCTTTTCCAGAGCCTATAAAAAACATTTTCACGCCTCACCCTCTGATACTATAAAGGAACAGTCTTTTTTTTAGAGGAATCCTTACAGATAGAAACAGCCCCGAATGGCTTGACCACTCGAGGCTATTTTTATATTTTTATATATTCTGCTTACCCATGTCTTCCATCGTTTCTCCACGAACAAAACACATACAATACGCCAGTAAATCCAAAGTAAAACCAGGTTGCCGGATTGCTGAACCAGGTAGTAAAAAAGGACAGTATCATATACATGGCAAACTGGGCATAAAACAGATAACCAATGGGGTTGCGCACTCTTTTCGCCATACGCATAAGGAAAAATGCGGCGATTCCAAGAATACAGCCAAGGAGCAGAACTCCAAAGATTCCAAAATCATAAAAGGAATCGTAAAAAAGTGTCACGGTCGTCAATTCTTCCTTGGTCACATAGATGGGGAAATCCACAAGTGCGGGGACAAGGAACTTAAGTCCGGTGAGCGCCCATAAAGGAAACAGCATGCGAAGGCCAAAGGTGTGAGAAGGCAGCCATTCCACCATGCAGTTAAAGTTATCATAATTGTTTGCAATGTACATATAAGGCTGGGTAATGAAAATAGGCATACCACTGTTCTTCATCTGGAATATCCCATTTAAATAAGATACATCATGCCCTCTTGCAATGGTCAGTACCACATAAATAGGAATCATTCCAAGCATCAGTCCAGCCGCATAAGCGATTTTAAGTCTGTGCTCCATAGCAATGTAGGTAAGGACCGCCAGGCCCACTGCCAGGATCAGCTGAAACCGGGATACGCATAAAACCGGAATTGCACAGGCAATGATATCCATAATGATTGCGATCACAAGCCGGATTCCATTTCTCCCCTGTTCAATACAGAAATAAAGCACGGACAAGGCCGGGGTGAGAACACACAGGACGGTAAAATAATGAATGCCCGTGATATGAAACGTGGAGTACGCATGAGGCACTCCCTTTACAAAGAACGGGATAAATCCCAGCAATACTGCCTCTGCAATGAATGCAAAAAGGGATAACACAGTGACCAGTACCATGGAATAAAATAATGGCTTTTCATAGCCTTTAAAGCTGAACCAGCTGGGGCGGTGGCCGCCTGATACGCCCTGCATTCGTGCAAAAAATTCAAAGGACACCCAGAAGCCCAGAAATGCTACAAAAAAGCAAAGCCAGGTAATAATACTCCAGTCGCTGGAAAGCTCAGAAAGCTTCAAACAAGCAATGCCCTGACCGCCGACCCAGAACAGGGAAAACAGTCCTCTCAGATGAACAATATTCTCGGTTCTCCGATAATCATACCAATACAGAAAAAGAGCAGTCAGTACTAAAACCAGGCCTGACAACCAATAAAATCCTGCCCTTGCAAACAAATAAGACGCTGCATAACCGATTAGATATACACTCATTACGTAATCCCCTTTGGTAAAAAATAACAAAGCTTTCTTTCTATAGAAAGGGCAGCCAACGCCCTGGCGACAGCTGCCCATCCATTTATAAATCTATTAAGAACGGCTGATAAATTCTTTCATAAAATCTTCTACTTCCTTTGCAGTCGCAAAGGACATCGCCTGATTAGCCACTTCCTGTAATTCCTCTGTACTGTAACCTGTAATCAGCTTTCTCGCATTTAAAATAGCAGAAGCACTCATACTGAATTCATTTAAACCAAAGGCAAGAAGCAGAGGAATCATAGTGGGATCACTGGCTGCTTCTCCGCACATTCCTACCATGATGCCTTCTTTCCGGCCGCACTCAATGACATGGCGAATGCTTCTTAAAACTGCCGGATTTAACGGAGAGTAGAGATAGGATACCTTATCATTGCCACGGTCTACGGACATGGTATACTGAGTAAGGTCATTGGTTCCTATGCTGAAGAAATCAACCTCTTTTGCAAATACATCTGCCATGAGAGAGGCTGCTGCTGTTTCCACCATGATACCGATCTCAATATCTTTCTTGTAAGCAATCCCCTTCTCATCCAGTTCCTTTTTCATCTCTTCTACAAGTGCCTTTGCTTCCCGGATTTCTTCCAGACAGGTAACCATCGGTACCATGATGCGGATATTTCCGAATGCGCTGGCTCTTAAGAGGGCGCGAAGCTGAGGCTTATAAACATCTTCCTTCCGGTCCAGACAGAAACGAATGGCACGGTAGCCTAAAAATGGATTTTCATCCTTACTAAGGCCCATGTACGGAATCTCTTTGTCTCCACCGATATCCAGAGTACGAATAATGACCGGCTTACCGTTTAAAGCAGATGCAACTCTCTTATATGCCTCAAACTGTTCATCCTCTGTTGGCATGGCAGTACGGTCCATGAATAAGAATTCGGTACGGAAAAGGCCCACGCCCTCTCCATCATACTGAATCACTTTTTCCACATCTTCCGGTTTTCCAATATTGGCGACTAACTCTACGGTCACGCCGTCCTTCGTGATGGTAGGCTTTCCGATGTACTGCTCCAGCTCTTTCTTCTCTTTTAAGAAAGCTTCTCTTTTAGCAGCATATTCTGCCTTAACGGATTCATCCGGATTTATGAATACGGTTCCATCGGAACCATCTAATACCAGATCTGCGCCCTCAGTCACTTTCCCCAAAAAGCCTTCCAATGCCACAACAGCAGGAATCTCCAAAGCTCTTGCTAAAATGGCGCTGTGAGAAGTCTTACCTCCAAGCTCTGTTACAATACCAGTAACATTGGCCGGATTGATTCCAGCCGTCATAGAAGGTGTTAAATCCTTTGCAACAATAACACTTCCCATAGGAAGTGCAGCGATATCTACAGAGCTGACACCCAGAAGAATCTTCTGAATGCGTGTCTTAATGTCACGCATATCCGTTGCTCTCTGCTGCATAAGCTCGTCTCCCATAGATGCAAACATATCTGCATATGTGTTGCATACAGCCTCCACCGCATATTCACTTACAACATTCTCCCCAGATATTGTACTTTCAATCTCTCCTACCAGCATCGGATCGGAAAGGAGCAGAATATGTCCATTTAAAATTTCAGCTTCCTTTTCCCCTACTCTTGTTGCCAGATCCTTTGCCAAAGCTTCTGTCTGTTCCATAGCCAGCTTGACCGCTGACTGAAAACGGCTTTTTTCTGCTTCTGCATCCTCTACTGGAGTTTTACTAATAATAAGTTCTGTTTCTTCTACGATAACGGCTTTCCCAATGCCGATTCCCGCAGATGCGCTTGTTCCTTTCAACATTACACTTCCTCCTTATTAATTAATGTAGCTTGATCTATTCGCCAAGGCCCTCTAAAACGGCCTTGACCATGGCAGCCAGAGCTTCCTCTTCGTCTTCCCCCTCGCAGACAAAGGTTATCTCATCCCCGCTTTTTACACAGGCGCCCAACACACTAAGCACGCTTTTTGCATTGGCAGTCGTATTCTTAAAACGAAAACTGACTGTTGAGTTAAAGTTCATGGCTTCCCTACAAAGAATTCCTGCCGGCCTCAAGTGCAGACCAGTAGGATTCTTAATAGCAACTTTAGCACTGACCATACTGAATTCCTCCCTTTAATTATCACACTGCTCCCTGGAAAGAGGAACAGCCTATCTATTGCGGCCCGGCCGCTTCTGTCGTTGCTGCTGTGGTAGTGGTAGTGGTAGTGGTCGTTGTCGTAGGCGTTGTGGCTGCTGTGGTACTTTCAACAGTACTATTTGCCGGCTCCTTATGAGTAAGCACTACAACAAACGGTGTATAACCAACCATCTCAAATCCACCTGGAATCTGGAATTTTAAAACTCCCTGATTCTGCCCAGAGTGGAAATTCGTCACATCAAGAATGGCATTAAGCTTCTTGATATCAAGAGAATCCAAATCCTCCTTAAGGCCTCTTAGAGTTACATCAGAGGTTTCCTTATCAAAGGTATAATTATAATCTGCATCCATTCCCTTTTTATCCAGTGTATCCAGATCCAGGCTGAATGCCCTGGTGATGAGCGGCTCCACTTTTAATTTCACTGTGACGTTCTTATATGCATTTCCAACCACAGAAGTATTGGGTGGAAGATATTGGCTTAAATCAAGTTCAATGACTTTATCCCCTGTAGCACCGTCAACATTCAGCTTATCTGAGGTGATAGACAGTGTGCTTAAGGAGGCAAGCACTGATTTTGTTCCTACGACCGGTACGCTCTTTATACTGCTCTCCACACCGGTATATCGGTATCCATTGGCTACATTTCCAGATACCTCAAAATTCAAGGCAATGTTCTTGGCCTTGAGCACAGAAATATGACATTCAATCTCGTGAGGACTGACGGTAACTTTATTTCCCAAATCCAGTATGTTGCCGTTGGCATCATAAAAAACAGGAGCTGCTGTTACATTTATATCTGCATTGGCATTCTCCACATTCACTTCCACTCCCATTCGGCTGATCTGCCCAATCAAGGATTCTGGCCCCTCTACCGTCACAAAGCTGGGAGTCGGATTGCTGATTCCAAGGGCGTAGCCCTCTTCCGGAGTTCCCTTTGTATTGACCTGAAGATCAAACTGCTTGCGCTGCAGGGCTTCTGTTTTAATCCGGATTACCATGGGCTTTGCAGTGATTGCATCACTCTTTACCAGGTTTTCCTTATCTTTATTGATTTCTACCGTAATAGGAACCGCACCGGTAACATTGTAATCATTTAAATCCACATAAGCGTGAAAGTCTGACGCTTTCACAAGAGACCGATCCCTTGTTCTTACCTGATAGCTGACGGTTACTACGTCCTTACCAAGAATCTCATAGGTCAAGTCTCTGGATGCCAGAGTTTCAGCATTACGGACCTCAACGGTAACAAGCTGGGAATCGTCGATAATGGGATTTGAGATGTTGACGATCGCCATCCATACGGCAAAAGCAAGTACCAGGGATGCGACCTTCAGTCCAAGATTATTTAGTAGCTTTTCCTTCATTCTTCCGCCTTCCCTTCAATAATCTGAATCTGCTTCCTTCCTCCTCTGACTGCTTTACACCTGCTAATACGGTACGCAGTCCGTCTGCGTCAAGAATCCGCTTTAAGCCGCCCTCTAGGGCCACTGTTACACGCCCGGTCTCCTCAGAAACTACGATGGTAACGCTGTCACTGACTTCACTGACGCCAAGGGCTGCCCTGTGTCTTGTTCCCAGGTCCTTACTTATGGTCATGTTGTCAGATAAGGGAAGGTAACAGGTGGCAGCCGCTACCCGGTTGCCCCGGATTACCACCGCTCCATCGTGAAGGGGTGTATTATGCTCAAAGATATTAATGAGAAGCTGGCTGCTGACGATAGCGCCCACTTCAATTCCTGTCCGTTCGATCTCCTTTAAGGAATCCCCACGTTCAATGACCATAAGAGCACCTGTCTTAACCTTAGCCATCTCAAAGGTAGCCTTCACTACCTCATTGATAGTCTTTTCGGTAAATGCAGAATTGTCTCTTCCGTCATCAAAAGTCAGGATACCTGTAAATGGATTCTTGCTGCCTAACTGCTCCAGAGCCTTACGAAGCTCGGGCTGAAAGATAACAATTGCCATCGTAACGGCAGGAGTTGCTATTTTATTTAAAATCCAAAAAATATTATCCAATCGGAATACATAAGCAAAGACATAGAAAAGAAGAATTACTACAATTCCCTTAAGCAGTGTCCACGCTCTCGTATTCATGATCCAGGTCAAGACTTCATAAAGCAGCACAGCTATAATCACAATCTCAACCAGGTTTGTCTTTGAAATTCTGGGAATAAATGATACCCAGGAATACATCCCTTCTAGAAAATTTGCCATCCAAACCACCTCCCTCTTATTCCTTCACTACCTTTGCGGTCTTTGGAGTTTTGTGGCGTTTATTTTCTGAACTTTTACATCCGGCGTGCTGACAGTCAGCTTGGGAACCGCCTTGACGTAATAATAATAATCATCATCTTCAAATTGTACGTATTCTGTGCGGGAATAATCCACCGCAAAGACAAAAAATGTATAAATAACTGAAATTAATATGGAGGCAAGCATTCCAAGCAGCAGACTGATCACAGAAACTGATACATCAAGTGCAATATCTCCGATAAATATAACACCAAGCTGTGTAATGGTTCCGGCGATGATCGCTATCATCCAAGAATAATCCACGGAAAGGTTCTTTACAATCACTACGACTACCAAAGCAAGGGCAAAGGCCCCTACCATGAGAAGCATCTGTTTATTCGCCAGCAGACTGTTCATGATCTGCATAAACTTCTGAACCTCATCCACTGACATATCATTGGTCAAAACACCTGCATTCTGCTTGACATATAAAAGTGTATAGTAGATAAATACACCACAGCTCACGGGAATGACCGATATCGCACTTCCGGAAAGTCCTACAATCAAGGGAATGGCATATGGAATCTTAAGCAGGAAAAAAATCGGCGTTAAGACAAGAAGATAGCTGTCTCCCGGCTGAAATCCATAATAAAGAAGTCCCACTACGACTATGAAAATAGCCATTACCAAAGTAATTTCAATGGATATTCCCGACAGATGAATGAGCATAAAGCCAGATGCCAGAAATGAAATCGCTCCATAAGGCAAAAAAGAGCATAACAAAGCCAGAACCAGTGGTACAAAAGGCTCTGTAAGCTTTGATGAAAAACCGATATTACCGTTCATCAGAAAAAATGCCATGCAGCTGAAAATAAATTTGATCAAAGGATTTACATAGATATCAAATCTGGCATAAAATCCTTTCAGCCGCTCTTTCAACACAAGAAGGCCCATCATGATGTCCGCCCTCCTTTAGTTCTTTTTAAAGGTCTGGTATTTCCTTCATATCGCTTGTCCAGCCGCTTTAACTTAGACAGATACACCTTTCCTCCCCGGACGGCGTATTCATACCGTTTCCTGTAAATAAGAAAGCTGATTCCCAAGTAAACGGCCAGGCCTATGCCATAAATAATACCAATCCTTATGCCGGCGCCGGTAAGCCTAGTCACATCCATGGTGCTGAGCCATCGTTCCATATAATACAGTCCCCATAAAAAAAGGCATAAAACAAAGCTCAGAGTGTAGTTAAAAAAGGACTGAAACAGCCTGCTTCCGATGTAGTCACCTTTAAAATACCGGTTCACAGGAAATATCCTCTTAGCTTCATGCTTTTCAAACATGGCAAGACTTGTCATTATTTTTATTTTCTCTTCACTAAGCATATGGTTTCCTCACTATACCATAAGATATCAACTTATTATAGCATAGAACTTTTGACATTGCGAGCCAAATAAGGAATTTTTATTTATTTTGTAATGAATCGGATATTTCCATACACAGTTAAAATCATTTGGGTAAAAGGAAGCGCAGCGAATCCGCTGCGCCCTTTTATTCATATCTTAATGCGTCGATTGGATCTGCATTTGCCGCTTTGGAAGCCGGGTAAATTCCAAAAAACACTCCAACCAGTGCGGAGAAGCTTACCGCGATTAATATGACGGCAGGCTTAACAACAACGTGCATACCAAGAAGAGCTCCTCCTAAATATACCAGTCCTGCACCTACTGCGATTCCAAGAATTCCTCCAAATGCGGAAAGAATGGCTGACTCCGTTAAAAACTGAATCATGACGTCCAGTGTCTTTGCCCCCAGAGCTTTCCGAATGCCGATTTCTCTCGTTCTCTCTGTCACTGATACCAGCATGATGTTCATGATACCGATACCGCCAACTAACAGAGAGATGGCCGCAATGCCGCCTACCGCAGCAGATAATCCTCCCATGATCGTATCCACGCTCTTCATCTCACTGGCGATGGAATTAAAATATATGTCCTCTTTGTCCCGGTTTTTCGTCCTTGCCAGATAGGAGGTGATTTTATCAGAAAGGGCATCCATATCCACGCCTTCTTTTGCATACAGGCGAAGGGAAAATAAATTATCATTGGGCCAGACAATTAGTGAGTACGGAAGATACCCTTCTTTTGTAGTACTGGCTCCCTTCAGCATTTTCTCTATAGTAGTTAAATCAAGCCGATAAACTCCAACCACATTATAATAGCTGGTCTCACCGTTTATGGTAGTCCTGAAGGTCTTTCCCACTGCATTCTCAGTTCCAAATAAATCCTTAGCCCCGCTTGCCTCTAAAACAACATTGTTCTTTCTGGCCTTAATATCACTTTCGTTGATATTGCGTCCATAGATCATATTGATTTTCTTTACCGTGGAATAACTGTCTTTTATTCCTTCAAAATTATACTTGATTTTATTACGTCCATGGACAGCTTCACCAGAAACAGTTGGTTCACTATCCAAATATATGATGTCGTCCTTAAAAGCCTCTTCGATTCGATCCAATTCATCCAGCTTAAAGTAATCCCCATCTCTCATATCGTCCCCATCCTTTGGCCATACATATATATAAGCCATGTTGGTTCCTACATTCTTATAGAGATCAGATACCATATAGCGCATGGTATCTCCGATGGAGACAATGGCAATGACTGCGCCGATACCAATAATGATTCCAAGCATTGTCAGTAAGGAACGCATCTTGTTGGCCTTGATTGCATGAACGGCCATTGACATATTTTCAAACAACATGATGCTTCCTCCTTCTATTCAAATCGCAGTGCTTCAATGGGATCAGCTTTGGCTGCTTTGGATGCCGGATAAAGTCCAAAGAAAATACCCACCAGAGCGGAAAAACCTACAGCAAGAATTACAACACCAGGATTCACCACGACTGTCATTTGCAGCAGGACTCCTCCCACTTTTACCAGGGATAAGCCGAGAATGACTCCAATGATACCTCCGCAGGCAGACATGAGGGCTGATTCCGTTAAAAACTGGATCATAATATCCTTTGTTCTTGCTCCAAGAGCCTTTCGTATTCCAATCTCTCTGGTACGCTCTGTTACCGATACCATCATAATATTCATGATACCTATACCGCCTACCAGCAGGGAAATGGCTGCAATTCCTCCAACCGCTGCTGACATGGCACCCAGCTGAGCATCCATGGCTCCCATCTGCTCCACCGCGGACTGAGCCATAATTTCAGATTCCGGACGGCCTTTCAGCTTAGCTACGTACTGTTTCATCTCAATCATAAGCTGTCTCATGTTAGTGCCGGGACGGGAATAGAGATTGATGGCCTGAAAGGTATCGCTGGATTTTGTCAGAACGGTATCCGGAATAAAACCGGACTGATTCTGCCCTGCTCCAAGCATCATAGCCACCATAGGAGACAGATCCTTGTGATAGACTCCAACCACTTTATATTCCTGTGTATTCTTTTTTATGGTCATGCGAAAGGTTCTGCCAACACAATCTGCAGTGCCAAATAGTTTAATGGCTCCTTTGTCTTCCAGCACCACGTGATTGGCAGCCCCTTTTACATCCGCTTCATTTAGAAATCTGCCATAAATAATATTCGTAGGCTGCACATCGGTGTAATTGTAATCCACTCCCTGAAACTCGTAAGAAACTTTTCTGCGGCCATTGATTGCCTCGGTCCTCTCAGTCGCATTGGAATCAATATACTCAATCCGGTCACTGTAAATATCCTTGATCCGGTCCATCTCAGTTCTTGTAAACTGATCCGACATACGGAAAGTATCTACCTGCCAGGAAACCATGACAACAGCCCGGTTAAGGCCTACATCTTTATAAGCATCAGTAAACATATTTCTCATGCTGTCACCAACGGCTGCAATGGCAATGACTGCTCCAATTCCAATGATGATACCAAGCATGGTAAGAAAGGATCTCATCTTATTGGCCCGTATGGCGTGGAATGCCATACTCATATTTTCAATCAGCATGGCGCCCCTCTTTCTGCATTCTAACAGCTTCTTCCACGGTCAGGTTCTGAGGTTCATTTCGCGTATCGCTGACCATTTCCCCATCCCTGAATCGTATGACCCGCTCTGTAAATGCCGCAATATCCTCTTCATGAGTTACAACAACCACTGTTGCTCCTTCTTTGTGGAGCTGGGAAAACAGCTCCATGATTTCTACGGAAGAAGCCGTATCTAAGTTTCCCGTCGGCTCATCAGCAAGGATTAAGGGAGGCTCATTGGCAAGTGCTCTTGCAATTGCTACCCTCTGCCTCTGTCCGCCAGAAAGCTCATTAGGCATGTGCTCATGCCGGCTTCCAAGTCCTACCCTGTCTAAAAGCTCCATAGCTCTTTTTTCCCTCACCTTTTGAGAAACATGGGCATAGGTCATGGGAAGCTCCACATTCTTTAAAGATGAGGTACGGGATATTAAGTTAAACGACTGGAACACGAATCCAATCTTACGGTTTCGAACGGCTGATAGCTCATCGGGGGAAAGATTGGCTGTATCAATGCCATCCAGATAGTAATGGCCCATGGTAGGACGGTCGAGACAGCCTAATACATTCATCAGCGTAGATTTTCCAGATCCGGACTGTCCCATGATAGCCACGAACTCTCCCCGCTTAATCGTTAAATTTACCCTTTTTAATCCTAATACTTTAATGGTTCCGGTATCATATACCTTTACCATATCCACTAGCTTTATTAAGTCCTCTCCCATGTACTCTGTTCCATGGGGAGGATTGTTCTTTTTCCATTTCCACATGCTGCCTCCCCCTTTACTGACCGGACGGAGCCACTACCACCGTCGTACCATCCTCTAAGAGTTCGGTTGGAGCATCAATTACCTGCATCCCTTCCTTAAGGGCACCTTCTTCTTCCGGAATGATCTCAGTCTGGATATCACTTTCCACTCCGTTCTTAACAGGTATCATCTTTACAACATTATTCTCTACGGTTGCAATTGCCATGGTTCCGTCCGGCTTCTGAATCACAGAAGCAAATGGAACAGTCCATACATTTTCCGCTTTATTCAGTTCTATCTTTGCCTTAGCGGTGATTCCGGCGATCAGGCGGCTGTTCTGGTCGATGATTCGGATTGTGGTAGGAATCACTCGTTCTGTGGAACCATTTCCTTTTTCTTCTCCGGTTGGGGAGATAGAGCTTACTTCCCCTTTTACTGATTCAGTGCCTAAGATATCAGCGGTGATTTCTACCGGCTGTCCTATGGACACCTTACCAATGGAATACTCGCTGACATTGATCTTCATCTCCAGAACATCCAGATTGTTGATGATAAACATTGGTTTATCGTCGTCTGTTTTATCCGCGAACCGGCCTACCTTACAATTGACACGGACCACGGTTCCTGCAATGGGACTGGTGACCTTTGTATTGTTTAAGGCTTCCTTTTTCTGCTCCACCTCAAAGGCTGCTTTTTCTATTTGAAGTGTGTAAGATTCGTTGGCTATGGGCTTGCCGTTTTTTAAGGTGAATGTACTTAGCTGGCGTTTGGCGTCATTCATGGTATTAGAGGCTGTTTCCATCTCTACCTGGGACGCGCTTCCTGCCTGATACAGAGTCAGAGTTCTGTCATAATTGAGTTTAGCGGTATCATAATCCTGCTTTGCCTTCGCATAGCCATTTTCCGCCTCTGTCTGCTGATCCTGATATGTACTGACAGCCAGATCATACGCATTCTGCGCGATATCCATCTCTTTTTTGGCATCCTTATCATCGAGAACCGCCAGTACCTGGCCTTTCTCAACCTTTTCCCCTTCCTTTACCGGAAGCTCCAGAATCTCAGCATGAAGATTAGACACAACTTCTACGCTGTCTGTTCCCTGAACAGGACCACTAATGGATAATTCCTCTACTACTTCCCCTTTTTCCAGGGGAAACGTGTGAACGATCGTTGCCTGCTTTTTTCCGCCAAAGATAGAAAACAGGAGGAACAGACCCAAAAATGCACCTGCTCCGATGGTGATGATTTTTCGTTTCTTACTCCATTTTTTTCTTACCTTTTTCTTTTTGTGGTTTCCCTCGCTGTCTTCCTTCAACAGGTTCTCCAGCTCATTTTCAAATACTTCATCTGGCATTGGCTCCTTTAAGGATTCCATTTCCAGAGTATCGTCTTTATTTTCTTTGCCTTTTCGCTTAAAAACGTTCATTCTTTCTTCCCTCCTGCTTTATTCCATTTCCTTTGTTTCATTATAGCGGTTTAAGAGAGGTTTTTTAAGTATAAATTTCTTATAATTTTCTAAATTTTTATACTTTTCATGGATTAACAAAAAAAACCGCTTTGATTCCCTGGTTTATGGGACATCAAAACAGTCTTTTTTTCTTATATTTTAAATTTGTTTGCAAGTTCCTTCAAAAGTCCTGCCTGAGCAGAAAGCTCTTCACTGGCTGCTGAACTTTCCTGGGCTGTGGCAGAATTTGACTGAACCACTGAATTTACCTGCTCTAATCCCATAAGGGCCTGGCTTAAGGACTCCGCTTGTTCCGAGGAAGCCTGGGATACCTCCTTAATTCTGTCTACGGTATCGCTGACTCCCAGAAGCACTTCTCCCAGAATACGGCTTGTCTCTTCGGCTATTTTTGTGCCATGATCCACAGATAGTATGGAGCTGTCAATTAATTGTGCCGTATTTTTAGCTGCCTGGGCTGATTTATTTGCCAGATTCCGCACTTCATCTGCAACCACTGCAAAGCCTTTTCCTGCCTCTCCTGCCCTCGCTGCCTCTACCGCAGCATTCAGAGCAAGAATGTTCGTCTGAAAAGCAATGTCCTCAATAGTCTTTATAATTTTACTAATTTCAGACGACTTTTCATTGATATCTTCAATGGCAGTCAGAAGCATATTCATATGTACGCTGCTTTCATCTGCGGCTTCCCCTGCTGCAATGGCCCTCGCCTCTGCCTGAGTAGAATTTTCAGCCGTCTTTGTAATATTTATAGAAATCTTTTCCATGGTCACGGACAATTCATCCATAACACCTGCCTGCTCCATGGTCCCCTGAGCCAGGGCCTGGGAGCCGTTTGCCACCTCACCGGAGCCACTGGATACCTGCTGGGATACTAAAGCAATCTCTCCAATGGTGGATCTTAGTACATCTGAGGTTCTCATAAGAGAATCCTTTACCGCTGAAAATTCTCCCTCATAGCTATGAGCCAGATTTAATGTAAAATTTCCTCTGCCAAATTCATCAAGGGTATGGGATATCTCGTCAATGTATGCGATGTACGTTACCAGGCGTTTTGTCAGATTCTTTAACGACTCTGCAAGCTGCCCCACCTCGTCTTTGCTGCTTACGGATATTTCCACGGAAAGATTGCCCGCTGCAAGCTGGTCCGTAACTTTAGTCAGATTCTTTAAAGGCCTGGCTACGCTTCTTGCCACAATATACATGGTAACTATCAGAACGATACCAATAAGAAGAAAGAGGACTGCCATGCTTACGCCTGCCGCGGAAGCAACCCGGGTAAAATCAGCCTGGTCCACAGTTATGATCGCTTTCCAGTCCGCACTGTCGATCATTCGTGTAATGCCACAGGCCACGTTCCCCTTATTATGATATGTAATGACACGCTTTCCCGGATTTTCATAGTCTGCCATCATTTCCGCAGGGAGTCCTATTTCTTTGATATTTTTTAAGACCTCATTCTCATCAGGGCTTACCAGTATGATTCCAGACGTACTGATGAGGCGTACTTCGCCGCTTTCATGGGAAAGCTTATAGCTTTGTATCTGCTTGGTTAAGTTTGTAAGCTTTACGTCAAGAGCTGCAACTCCTAAAATTTTATTTCCAGAAGCATCATAAACAGGTGCGGAAAAGGTGATTACCTGTTCTCCGGTATCCAGATCCACATATGGCTCCGTAATTATGTATCCTTTTTTCAGCTGGTCATCTGTTTTAAATACATAATCCCTATCATCTAAACGGAAGTCCGGATCTGCTACCCAGTCTCCTCCGTCAAAGGCGATATTGGTATCTGCATCTGCATAATATGCGGATAAGATCTCATCGTCTGACTCCATCGTCTTCTTCAGCATGCCATAGGTGGACGGCCAGTACTGAGAGCTTTTTAAATCTTCTCTGGAACTGGTGGTCATAAGAAGATTCATACCGCTGTAATCTTTTGCCATCTGCTGGGCTACGGAAATATACCTTTTAAAATAGCTGTCTGCCTCTACCGTCATCTTGTCTGCTGAAAGCGCTGCTATGCTGCTTTCCGACGAAATGACTGTCTTTCTGGTAAAGGATATCATTAAAATACCCGTACATATCATGAAGAAGATAACAACCCCTCCAATGATGAAAAGGATTCTTGTTTCAATTTTTTTCATACGACTTTCCTCTCTGCGTTCATGGCCTAAATCAATGTCTAGTATTATGTCATCTAAAAAAGGAAAAGTCAACTTGGTTATAGACAATTTTTTCCATTAAGATACAATTTATGACAATTCGTTGGACTTGTCCTAATTTTCTTAAAAGTTTGATTTATTTTCAAAAGTTCTTACCGGGGTCAAAGGTGAAAAATAGAGATGATATCCTGATTTAATTTTTTTGATTTGATTTGTATGAGAAATTCCTCTACAGCAGAAATGGTTGCTGCCACGCAAAGAAAGACCGCTGCCCTTTCCACTCCCAGGAACATAAATAACAGAGGGAAGCAAAATAGCAGAAATCCTGTCGCCTTATTTCCATAGGTGTGAAGAAACACAAAGGTCCTGTATTTAAGAAAAGAAACAATACCAGAGGCAAACCGGATTCCTCCGATTGCTCCTATCCACAGCATAACGGTTAAAGTTAGATCAAGGTACGGAAACAGCATATAAAGTACGATAAGGATCATGATAAAATCACCCAGGCTGTCAAGGGCAGCGCCAAACCTACTGGCAGCCCCAAATCTTCTGGCAAAATATCCGTCAAGCATATCACTCAGTCCGCACATAAGATAAATCGCAAAAAACCCGGATGAGAGAGGCCGGGTCAAAAGAAGGAGGAGGGATAACAGGATTCTCATTGCAGATAAGATATTCGGAATATATTTCATCATTGTCTCCTCTTTGCCTCCTGCTGTCAGGAGGAATCTATACTTCCCTTTCTATTATACATTCAGATAATAGAAATAGGAAGTAAAGTTTCTCTCTGACTGGCACTTAAATCATCCAGTAATTATCGTTACATACCACACTTCTATAGGTCTCAAATCTGGACCATCTGTTTACAAATGCTACTTTGTTATCCTTTTCCAGTAATTTGTACTCCTTAAAGAAACGGTCCACATCTTTTTCTGAAGTCACTAAAAGGGCAAAACCTCTTTCATCCAGTACAGGAAGGCCGGAGTATTCATATTCCGTCAGGCTTATGATGTCCTTTATGAAAGCACCGCGGATGAGAATTGCTGCCGACCGCTCAACATCAATAATATCAAAGTACTCCGGATAGTGAAAGCTGTCACCCTTTATTGGCACGGCATCCCCCACATGATAGGTCGTATCGGCGGAATTAGGCTTAGAAAGGAATGCATGCTCCAGATTAAAGTAAAATTCTTCAAATATATAGCCCTCTGCCCAGATAGAATCCTTTTCAAAATATGGTTTTTTCCTTTGGCCTTCCACATGCTCAACCACTCCGCAGGCAGATGTCATGTGGCTTAAACGGTCAATGAGAATCAGCTCACCAAGAGTCTTATGGTTCTTAAATAAATCTGCCACGATATTCTCAGAACATTCGATTTCACAAAACAGGATTTCATTTTTTACTCCCCGGTCCGTTTTTATATGTTCACCGGTGTTGACATCAACCTTATATTCAATTTTTTTAATGATGGCAGGAAGCCGCTTCGTTCCCAGCTTAATGAGATAATTCTTGGCTGCACTTAAAGGCTCATCATCCATCCAAAGCAGGGAAGCCTTTATATTCTTTCCAATGGGAAGGGACTCATTGTCCGTAAGAACGCAGCCTCTGCTCACATCCACCTCCCGGTCCAGCTGAATGGTAACCGCCTGCCCGTAAGATGCCTCCGATACCTCTTTATCTCCAACTAAAATCCGCTCCACTCTGGCACTTTCGCTGCCAGGCAGTGAGTAAAGCTTTTGACCGGTTTTTACCTTTCCCGACTCGATCTGTCCCTGAAATCCTCTGAATTCATGGTTGGGGCGGCATACTCTTTGCACCGGCAGATAGAAATCATCAAGATTTTCGCTCTCAGTAATATCCACGGTTTCTAAATGCTCCATCAGCGTCTCATCCTGATACCAGTCCATACGGTCTGATCTTTTTGTTACATTATCCCCTTCCGTTGCACTGACAGGTATGATCTTGATGTTTTTCAGGGATAGTTCCTCTGAAAGAGTAAGAATTTCCTTCTTTATCTCGTTGAATCTCTCTTCCTTGTAATCAGCTAAATCCATCTTATTGACCGCAAAGACAAAATGGTGAATTCCCATCAAGGCGCAAATCCGTGAATGGCGCCTCGTCTGTACCAGGACGCCTTGTTTGGCATCCACTAAAATCACTGCCAGATTGGCAAAGGAAGCTCCTACCGCCATATTTCTTGTATACTCCTCATGGCCTGGGGTATCGGCAACGATAAAGCTCCTGCGCTCCGTCGTAAAGTAACGGTAAGCCACATCAATGGTAATTCCCTGTTCCCTTTCAGCCATAAGGCCATCTAATAAGAGGGAATAATCGATTTCTCCGCCTCTGGAACCAACCTTACTGTCAAGAAGCAGTGCCTTTTCCTGGTCTGCATAAAGCAGCTTGGAATCATATAAAATATGCCCGATCAGTGTTGATTTCCCATCATCTACACTGCCGCATGTAATAAATTTAAGCAATCCACTCATTTAGAAATACCCTTCTCTCTTCCTTTTTTCCATACTCGCCCCGCCACCGTCTTTGTCGATGACACGGCTGGTTCTTTCTGATTCCACGGAGCTTAATGTCTCTTCTATGATTTCATCTAAGGTAGAGGCTTGAGACAAGACGCCACCGGATAGGGGATAACAGCCCAGTGTCCGGAAACGGACCGGCTTTAACTGAGGAATCTCCCCCGGCTCTAACCGCATACGGTCATCATCCACCATGATAAGGTTTCCATCCCGTTCCACCACAGGCCTCTCAGCGGCAAAATAAAGGGGAACGATTGGAATCTCTTCCTGTTTTATGTACTGCCAGATGTCCGTTTCCGTCCAGTTGGATATAGGGAATACCCGAATGCTCTCTCCCTTGTTTATTTCCGTATTATAGAGCTTCCACATCTCCGGCCTTTGATTTTTAGGGTCCCAGGCGTGAGAGGCATTCCGAAAGGAGAAGATTCTCTCTTTGGCACGGCTTTTTTCCTCATCCCGTCTTCCGCCTCCAAAGGCGGCAGTGAATCCATATTTATTTAACGCCTGTTTAAGAGCCTGAGTTTTCATAATATCCGTATAGGAGGAACCATGATCAAAGGGATTGATGCCATTATTTACCCCCTCCTCGTTGATGTATTCAAGCATTTCAATTCCAAGCTCTTTGGCTGTCTTATCCCTGAATTCTATCATTTCCTTAAACTTCCAGGTGGTATTTACATGCAGAAAGGGAAAGGGGGGCTTTTCGGGATAAAATGCTTTCATGGCAAGCCGAAGCATGACCGAGCTGTCCTTACCTATGGAATAAAGCATAACCGGCTTCTCACATTCTGCCGCAACCTCCCTGATGATATAGATGGCCTCTGCTTCCAGCTCATCCAGATGTGATAATCTGCTCATTTTCATCTCTCCTAATATTTATTTGAATCCTTGCTGTTTACTTGGATTTCAGTTATAGTTCCGTCCTTTTTCCTGATGATCCAGTGAAGGATATCTCCCTCTATGGATACATTCATGGTGCTTCCGTTTCCTCCGATATCTGCTCCCAGATAAAAATCAATGGCTGAAAACCTGCATTCCTTTACACAGGAGACACAGCCCCAGCAATCTTTGGGGTATCTCATATGAGCCTTGTGATCTTTTTCAACAATCAGGCTTCCAGGGCAGACATCAATGCATTTCATACAGCCCACGCATTTGTCTTGATCAATCCTTATGCTCATACTCAGCCTCCTTTACAATATCTCTGTAAATCATCTGTAGATTTCCTTCTGTCAGTCTGGAGTTAACATACTTTTCATAAGCTTTGTCTGTTTCCATATGATCCAGATTTTCATTAAAGGAATGCCATCTCGTTTCTTTTCTGTGAAGCAGATGGGCAATGACCGACTTGCAGACAATGAGACGTTCTCTTAATTCATAAATCTCCATCAGCTCCCGCATGTCGCAGGCGGTTAAATCCTCCCAAAGTCCTAATATCTGATTGATTTTTTCCTCTGCAAGGCTTAAGTTTGATTCATTGAACTGGTAATAGGTGGAAATGCCTCCTGCATACTCATCCATTGCCTTTTGCATGGCTTCCTCCAGCTCCTGAACGGTAAATAATCCAGGCTTATCTTTAAGCTTCCCTTCATATTCTTCTATCTTAGAAGCAGCAAAGGCCAAATCCCCGGACAATTCTTTTTCCTCTTGTATCTTTTCAATGATATCAAGAGCTGCAATCTCACCTTCTGCAAGAGCCCCGGTCACATATTTTTGAGGACAGCCACCGGAAACGTCTCCGGCTGCATAGAGGCCCCTGATTGTTGTCTCCCGCTTTGTATTCACCCAGTAGCCGCTGGCTGTATGGCCTCCCACGATATAAGGCTCTGTTCCTGAAATCTCTACATCCTGTTCGCTGGGATTTTTGCCGCTCTCCAGCCACTTTAAGGTCTGACTGGGCGCCATATTAAGGTACGCCTTTAACAGCTCCTCGTCCTTATCGGTATCCATTCCGCTGGTCTTAAGATAGCAGGGACCTCTGCCCTCTAAATTCTCCCTGATGGTACCGTATACCCGTTCGCTTGTGGTGATTCCATACTTAGCCTCATAAACTTCCCCGGAGGAATTGATCTGCCTTGCACCAGCCCCCTGGGCAATGGTCCCTGTAGGCGCTATGGTGTCCTTACACCGTAAGGCAATAAAGCGCATCTCAAAGGAAGTCATCTCTGCCCCGGATAAAATTCCCATGGCGTATCCCGCTCCTGTATTAAAGGGGGGATACCACATTTTGTGGCGGGAGAATCCAGGGTTATTGGGCCGGTAGAGACCAGCAGCCCCTCCCGTTGCCATTAATACCTTACGGGCGCGGATTTCATAAACAGTTTCATCAAGGATATGAAAGCCAATTGCTCCCTTTACTTCATTCTCTTCCACAATTAGGTCTGTCACATTGACCCGGTTCAGCACGGTGACATTGGAAGCTTCCTTAACCGCCTTTGCCAGAAGAGGCTTAAAATTCTCTCCGTTGATTTTAATATTCCGGTTACCTCTTGCCGCATAATTGCCTTCTTCATCCTTTAAGATGACAAGACCAAGCTCTTCCATGGCAGCTGTCACGGAATTGAAGCGCTCTGCCGCAGTCAGAAGCAAATCCTTTCGTACAATGCCCTTGGCATCCTCTGTGGCATAATTTACGTAATCCTCCGGTGTTCTGCCCTTTACAATATAGGCATTGATGGCATTGACCCCTGCCGCAAGACACCCGCTTCGTTTTATATTTGCCTTTTCCGCAATGACTACGGAAAGGTTTGAATGTTGACTGATTGTAACTGCCCCATAGCACCCGGCAGTTCCTCCGCCTATAATTAATACATCCGTATGAATCACTTTATGGTCCAGCTTCTTACTCATGTTATCTCCCATCTTTACCTGATCGGGAACTTAAAAGGTGACCATTTCCTTTCCGATCAGTTCTTTATTTTCCAGTAAATAAGACTTTTCATCGTCATAGGCATACATTCGGTATACGATGACGTGCATCCGCTCTCCAATGGTTACAGGTCTTCGTTCCAGGGAACGATGAGTGGTCAGCAAAATATCCCCCACTCTCAGCTTGACCTCAAGGCAATTTCCCCGAAAGGAAATATCTTCAATAGTCCCTTCCTCTGAATGATTGATGATATCCTTAAATTTCGTGTTGTCACTTTTAAAGCTCTCTACAAATTCAGGCCTGATGATCGCCCCTTTATAACTTCCCTTTTCAAAGCCCTTCAGCTGATGATACCCATCTATTTTAGAGGATTCACCGATAAATTCCGCCACAAATGGAGTTTCAGGATTTTTATATATATCAAGGGGAGAACCTGACTGTTCAATCCGGCCTTTGTTGGTGATGATGATTTCATCCGCCGCCTCGACTGCCTCATCCTGATCATGGGTAACAAAGATACTGGTGATGCCCACTTTATGTATCATGTCTCGAAGCCAGATTCTAAGCTCTCCTCTGATTTTGGCATCGATGGCTGCAAATGGCTCATCAAGGAGAAGAAGGCTGGGGTTTGGTGCAAGGGCTCTTGCGAAAGCCACACGCTGTCTCTGGCCTCCTGAAAGCTGATTGGGATATCTTTTTTCCAGTCCCTGAAGCCCCGTAAGCTCCATAAGCTCTGAAATTCGTTCCTTTATTTCTTTCTTTGGCAGCTTTTTAATCTCCAGGCCAAAAGCCAGATTTTCATAAACCGTCATATAGCGGAATAAGGCATAGTTCTGAAAAACAAAGCCGATTCCTCTCTCCGCCGGAGAAATGTCATTGACTCTTCTCCCATCAATGATGATATCTCCGGAATCAGGGGTCTCCAGTCCTGCGATCATGCGCAGTATGGTGGTCTTTCCGCTTCCGCTCGGCCCTAAAAGTGCAGCCAGCCTTCCCTTTTGAATCCCGATGTTAATATCCTCAGATGCCTTGTAGCTTCCATAGGTTTTATGTATATGTTTCAGTTCAACGTACATCTCTTCCTCCCTTCCTGTTCTCAAACACTTTTTTCCTTTTTCCCTGACTGATATTCCAAAATGTTTCTCACTGCGATTACAGTTATCGCCATGATAACAAGCAGGGAAGAAACTGCAAACGCCGCCGTAATGGAATCACTGGAACCAGACAGGTATAAAGCATCTATTTCAAGAGGCAGGGTAAAGGTCTTTCCTCTTGCCTTTGAAAGAGCATTGACCGCACCAAACTCTCCAAGTGCTCTAGCTGTACATAAAATCACGCCATAGACCAAAGCCCATTTAATATGGGGAAATGTGATCTTTCGGAAGATATAAAAACCGCTGGCTCCCATAAGGGCGGCCGCTTCCTCCTCATCCGTTCCCTGTGCATGAAGGACTGGTATGATTTCTCTGGATACAAAGGGGAAGGTAACAAATATGGTGGCAAGAATGACTCCCGGCAGAGCAAAGACGATCTTGATATCCGTCCCCAGCCATTGGTTCAGCTGTGTGATAGGGGAATTGGCCCATCCAAGACGACCGAAGGTCATTAAGAACGCCAGACCTGCGATTACAGGAGAAATGGAGAACGGGATATCAATGAGAGCCGCCAGTATCTGCTTTCCTTTAAAGGAAAATTTAGTGATCACCCAGGCGGCTCCTATGCCAAAGAAGGTATTCACCGTAACGGCAATCACGGCTGCCAAAAGAGTGACTTTAAGAGCCGATCTGGTGAACTCTGCCTGCAAGGAACGTACATAGAACGGAATCCCAAGACTGAAAGAATTGACAATAACAGAAACTAAGGGCAATACCAGCATAACTGCCATAAAAAGAACACTGATTCCAATCAAAAGCCATTTGACCCCCTGACTCTCTCTTCTCTTATCCTTTTTCATTCTATACCTCCTAAATGAAATTCGTACGCCTTGACTGGCAAATCTGAATCATATTGATGACAAGCAAAATGAGGAAGGAAATAATAAGCATAATCAGCGCAATTGCAGTGGCACCCGCATAGTCCACATAATTAAGCTTCTGCATAATTACATATGAAATCACCTGGGTCTTTTCTCTGGCGCTGTTTCCAGAGATATAAATAACGCTTCCATACTCTCCCATACCTCTTGCAAATGCCAGGCCAAAACCGGTCCAAAGCGCAGGACGAAGTTCCGGCAATATTACCTTTAGAAACGTTTTTACCTTTCCCGCTCCCAGTATGTAAGCCGCTTCCTCATATTGAGGATCCAGCTTTTCAAGCACCGGCTGAATGGCACGGACGACAAAAGGCAGGCCAATAAATACAAGGGCAATCAAAAGTCCAGCCTTTGTATAGGAAATCTTGAATCCCAGCTGGGCAAGGGGCTTTCCAAGGATTCCTGTATCCGAGTACAGCTTGGAAAGGGTAATGCCTGCCACTGCAGTTGGAAGGGCAAAGGGCAATTCGATAAGACCATCCATGATTCGCTTCCCTGGAAAGTCATACCTTACCAGAACCCAGGCCAGGATGACTCCAAAAAAGCAATTCACTACTGCAGCAACAAAGGAACAAAGGATACTTGTTTGAAATGAATTTATTACATTTTCTTTGGTGATCAACGTTATAAATTCATGAGGGGTAAGCTTTAAGGAAAAGACCATCACCGATAAAAGGGGCAATAATATAAGGAAAGAAAGCATGAACAGCGTAATCCCCATGGTCAGACCAAATCCGGGGATCACCCGGTCTTTCTTTATGTACTTTTTCACCATATTAAACTCCTGTCAGAATTTCTAATTTTCATAGATTTCATCGAAAATACCGCCATCAGCAAAAAATTTCTCATATGCCGCATCCCAGCCTCCAAAATCATCAATGGTACATAGTTTCATGTTCAAATCGAATTTACTGGAAAATTCCTTTAACACCGACTGATTGGATGGTCTGTAGCCATACTCACCAATGATTTTCTGGGCTTCATCGGTATAAAGATAATCCAGATATTCTTTGGCTGCTTCCTGGGTATTATTTTTATCCGCATTTTCGTCTACAATGGCTACACTGGGCTGAGCTAAGATGCTCATACTTGGTGATACGATTTCAAATTTATCTGGATATTCTTCTGTTGCCATGATCGCTTCATTTTCCCAGGCAATCAGCACATCTCCCTGGCCGTTTTCCACAAAAGTGGTAGTGGCACCTCTTGCTCCCGGGTCCATAACAGTGACATTGGAATAAAGCTTAGACATAAAATTCTTCATCTGAGTTTCATCGCCGTTAAACTGTTTGCCGGCATAATACCAGGCACCCAGAAAGTTCCAGCATGCCCCTCCACTGCTTTTGGGATCGGGAGTGATAACAGATACTCCTTCCCGGATGAGATCATCCCAATCCTTAATTCCTTTTTCATTTCCCTTTCTTACCAGGAAAACAATGGTTGAAGTATAGGGAGCAGAATTATCCTTAAACTCCTTGATCCAGTCTGGCTCAATCAACCCCGCTTTTTCAATCAGGGTAATATCATGGGCCAAAGCCAGGGTCACCACATCGGCTCCGGCTCCCTCAATGACGGATCTGGCCTGACTGCCTGAACCTCCATGGGATTGTATTACCTCGATCTCCTTACCTGTTTTGTTTTTATAATAGGCCTCAAATTTTTCATTATAGGCCATATAAAATTCTCTGGTGGGGTCGTAGGAAGCGTTGGTGATGGTTAGTTTGCCATCGGTTGCTGTGGTCGTTGTCTTTGCGCACCCTGACAGGATAAGAGCCGTGCCAAAGAGCAGGAATGTAAGCCTTAAGTTTTTTGTCTTTTTCATAATCCCTCCTTATGCATATAAAGATGTAGTTTTTTTAATCAGCTTCATGCATCAACCAGAATGGTTATTATTGGCTCATAGAAATGATATACGATTGCCCCCAACATATATACATATTGTTTATATATGTTTATAGGGTATAAAAATATGCCTATTAAGGCATTATTCATTTACTATATTCATTATTCATGATTGTTATGTATTTCTATAAGCAATTATAGAATCTGATTGTTACTATTATGCGGATTATATGCATATAAGTCAAGACATTTAACAAAAAAAATAATATTTTTTTATCTAATATCCTATTTTTATTCCATTTTTATTATTTTTCTTTCTTTTATGCTGGGCATTCCACACATCCCTATGTTCCTGGAATATGATATAGCAAAAATAATAACAGGTTTTTTTATGAACGAGCATTATCCTTTTGTAAATCCTCCGCTTCCCTACGCTTATGATGCGCTGGAGCCATTTATCGATACAAAAACCATGTGCCTGCATCATGACAGACATTTACAGACCTATGTAAACAATTTAAACGAGACGTTAAAGGGCTGGTGTGACCTTCATGACTGGTCACTGGAAAAGCTGATTTGTAACGCAGACTGCCTGCCGGAAGTCATTCGGCAATCCATTCAAAATAATGGCGGCGGCGTTTACAACCACATATTTTATTTCAATGGAATGTCAGATCTGGAATCACGGAGCAATGCCGGGATGCTTTTTTCTGCGATCCTGGAGGACTTTGGTTCTATTGACTCCTTTTTTCAGGAATTTAAGAACAAAGCCCTGTCAGTATTCGGCTCCGGTTATGCCTGGCTTGTCTTAGAACGGGGCAGCGGACTTAAGCTTGTAACTTCTGCCAACCAGAATACCCCTATTGTTAAAAATCTCTGCCCCATTGCAGCCATTGATGTATGGGAGCATGCCTATTATCTGAAACATTACAACCAGAGAGCAGCCTATATCGATGACTGGTTTCAGGTGGTGGACTGGTGCTACGCCAATGAACTGTATATGAAATACAAATCCAGTCCCTCCTAGGATATTAGTGATAGTATGTCTGGGCTTATCTCATTAAAAAAGAGGAGCCTTATAAGGAATGGCTCCTCTTATCCATGCAGCCAGGCTTACTCTTCGCTGTCTACATCCATAAGTATTTCTAAAATTTTTATTGCTTTCTCATAGCTGATCTGTTTTACATTATGCATCTTATTCATGACCATCTGAGTGACATTATCTTTAGACCCGCCGACATCACTTTGGGTCGACATTACATGAACTGATTTATCATTCAAATCAATGGTCTCATTGATGAAGTAGCAAGCATCATTGGTCAGCTTTACATAGTCTTCTGTTGCTTCTGCTACATGAAAGCACTTTTCTTTATTTTCTTCATATATCATAATTTTATCTCCAGAACACAAAATCATAGCAACCTCCGCAAATATCATATAAGTAATAATTACTATTATCAATATATCACAAATAACAAGAAAATCAAAGCTTTTTTTCAAAAAATAATGTTTTTTAAATGCATCATTCTGCTATAGAAGAGATGTATTTTACCCAGTATAACCATTAATATATTAGCAATAAAACGGAAACAACACAATAAAAACAGGCTTATCATTGATAAAAAAGCGGGCCTCTTCTGTTCGCCTCCTGGAAGTGATTATGGGTCAGAAAATCCAGAAACAAGTGTATCATTCACTCATTTCTGGATTTAAGCTTATATCCATATGGAATATCCTATATCACTTAATCGTTACCTTCTCTTAGCCTTTTCATGGTGTTGAGAGTGAACTGAATGATGGGACCATAAAGCAGCATGGAGATTAACGTGCCCAGTCCTATGCTTCCTCCTAACAATGCCCCGATGACAATCAAAAAGCCATCCAGAGTGATTCTTACAAACCGGACCTCTTTCTTTAGCTTTTCTGAAACAAACATCATCCAGGCGTCTACTCCGCCCTCTCCCAGACCTGCCGAAACGTAGATTCCGATTCCAGCGCTCACCAGAAGTATACCTATGATTAATGCCAATACCTTTAGCAGGGTGTTATCATCTAACTGGCTTACAAGCGGCATAAAGAAATTGGCGGAAGCTCCTACTAAAACACCATTGACAATGGAACCAATACCCACTCTTTTTCTGTCTATAAAAAACAGAATGACGATGATGGTTACAACGAAAATCTGGGATGCCGTCCCCAAGGGAACACCAAAAAGCTTCCCCAATCCTTCATTAAACAATGAAAGTGCATCTAATCCAAAATTTGATTTTGCTTCAAAGGCGATTCCACAGCCCATTATAATTGATCCCGCAACTACCAGCAGAAAATCCCACATTCGTTTTGTCATCTCGCTCTCCTCTTTACATATTCTTTCCAGCAATCCTAATACGATTCAATGACGTATTTTATATCATACTATAAAGAGGGAAGAAAGAAAAGAAGAATTATAATTGCAGGCTACACGCATAAAAGCGTATTACAATTTTACTCCAATAACATTATAAATAGAGAAAATTTATAATGGAGGTTCTGTTTTGTGTGCCTTCACATTAAATCAGTTACATATCGTTCCTGTGTTAAATGACAGCATGCAAAAATGTAACAATTATTTTTTCTTCTCATATTATTGTTATTAGGTCTTATAGAAGACCTGCCTTTTCATATTGAACTTTTTGTAATTAATAAAATTTGAATATGAATGCTTTGTATTGCTTGCAAAAGATAGTTTTTAATATAAAGGGGATATATTTATGCAAAATTTAGATGATTTTATAGGAAGTCAGTTGATTTACACGTATGATAACGGATGGGAATATGAAATCTATATAAAAAATGAGGATACGATTGATTATCGTATTCATAGCGGAATGGTAGGCGGCCGCTGGGTTCGTGACCAAAAGGTTGATTTGGTTAAGCTTGTAGATGGTGTATTTAAGGTATCATGGACTGAGCCTACTGGCACAGATGTTTCTCTCAGCTATATGCCCAATATTAAGAAAATGCATGGGATTATATTTTTCCCAAAATGGGTACATGATCACCCTGAAATTACTGTTTGCTATCAAAATGATTTTATAGATTTAATGTTAGAATCTCGTGAGAAATACGATACGTATCCAAAGTATGTCGTGCCGGAATTTGCTGAAATTACCTATATCGGGCATCCAGGAGTAAATAATGAGAAGGTTGTTTCCCAAGCCCCTTATGAAGGAATGACAGATGATATACGCTCTGGAAAGCTGAAATTTGATTAATTTGTCTGACCCTGATACTTTTATGAAACAATGCAAGACATAGCTGCTTCCACTGCTAAATATATATTTGAAGCCTTAGCTATGTGCTCTCTGTGAACGTTACAATAAAGGGATTAACTGTACCCTGATAATTAAGCACAGATTCTTTGTGTCTAACTATCAGGATACAGTTTACCATTTTATTTGAATGGAATTACATATATTTTTTTCCTTCCACCCATGCATTTCCTGCTTTCTCACCTAATGAAAAATAGCTGTTGCTGAATGAATCAAAGAATAACATTCCTGCTTTCTTAGCATCAATTTGACCAGTTTTATCTAATACTGACTCATCTGCTGCTACATTGACAATCCTTGCAAGTACGGTAGTAAAATTATTTGCTCTTACGACCTCTATGAGTTCGCATTCGATGACCAGTGGACTGCCTTCGATGATAGGGGCATTGATGTGTTCACTCTTTACAGCCTTCAAGCCTGTTTTTGCAAATTTATCAGGAACTCTACGGCCGGATACAATTCCAAAGTAATCCACTTCCGTTATCAAATTCTGATTTACCAGAGCAACAGTAAATTCCCGTCTCTTTTCAATGTTCTCATGGGTCTTACTGCGTGGACCAACACACAATGCCAGATCACCGGCATTCGTCCTTGTACACTCATGCAGATTCATCACGTTAACTGTTCCATCATCATTATAAGTGCCAATCATTAAAACCGGCGCTGGATATCCATAGGAAAAAGCGTTTGGACCTAAGTTTTTCATCATAATATGCAATCTCCTCTTAGTTATTCTTTCTAAGCTGTAGTCCATCGCGGTAAGCATTACCGACCTTCTCACCAACGGACAGATATGACTTATTCATCCAATCGAAAGTGATCGGATGGAATTTTTCAAATGATACCTTGCCATCTTCTCCAAGAATCCGTTCATCCAGACTTACATTGACGATTTCGCCAACCAGTCTCCAGGTTTCCTCATCATAGCTCTTCACTCTGCATTCAACGGCAAATGGAAGCTCATCGATAATCGGTGCATCTACGAATTCGGATTTTGTTGTATGAAATCCTGAATTTTCAAATTTATCTTCCACTTTACTTCCTGCTGTTATACCAAGGTAATCACAGGCAACTTCATTTTCCACATCCGCCATACTTACAACAAAGGAGCCTCTGGCAAGAATTCCTTTTAACGTATTTCTCTGGGCTGCCACGACAATCGTAATTTCTGTCTCATTGCTGATTCCTCCCCATACTGCTAACATGGCAGTGGGCTTTTCTGCTTCATCATAAGATGAAATCATCAACACCGGCATGGGTGTGATATATGGCTTTGCTCCAATATTTTTTCTAGACATGTTTAATCTCCTTTAAATTTGTAATGAATCACAATTATACAATGAATTATGCTCTTAACGATATGATTTCTTATAGATTTCTAGATAATCTTCATCCGTAAGCGGTAACGGATCTGCGGTAGTATCTCCTCCCATTACCTCGTGTATTCTCTTTGGATACTTAACAAGCTCTTCTTCCTTGATTCCTGCATCGCTCATGCGGAGATCTTTACATCCCACTGCTTCAATCAGTTCATCCAATGCTCTGATAAAATCTTTTCCGGATGAGGGGTTCTCCACTCCCATTGCTTTTGCCATTTTGATCATCTGTCCTTCTGCGGCTTTGCGTTCTGCAAAGAAATCATAATAGGCATGAGCAATCATAATCAGACCAGCACCGTGGACCAGGTTTTCGTGATAGGATCCCATGGCATGCTCCATTGTATGCGCTGATGTGATGAGCATGTAGTAGCCCGCAAGTGAATTAGCCAGTGCCATATTTGCTCTCGCTTCCTTATTGCTGCCATCCCGATATGCAACCGGAAGATTGGCGGCAATCAGTTCAATCGCTTTCAAAGCAAACATTTCTCCCATCGGATGCTCATTTTTATTAATCACAGACTCAGCTGCATGGAAAAAAGCATCCATTCCCTGAAAAGCTGTAAATTTAGGCGATACACTCATCATCAAATTGGAATCAACGACAGACAGTACCGGGAACATGGATGGAGCTAAAAAACCGGATTTTTCACTTACCTTGTCGTTGCTGAGCACCGCACAGCAATCCACTTCACTTCCCGTTCCTGCTGATGTGGTAACAGCGACAATTGGAGCGGCATTATTCTCTGGATTCTTTTTTCCTCCATTTAACGAATAACTGTAATCCCAGATATCACCCGGATTGGTCATCATGAGTGCGATACATTTGCTGGCGTCCATGACGGAGCCTCCCCCAAGTGCAACGACAAACTCACAGTCAGTACTCTTTGCTTTCGCTGCACCATCCATAATATTGCGGTTTGTGGGATTTGGACGGATCTCATCAAATAACTCATAGGTGACTCCTGCAAGTTCCAGCTCTTTTATAAGCGCGTCCAGATATCCGAACTTCTTCGCAGATGAACCATTGGATGTCACGATCAGGGCTTTCTTACCCGGCAGAACTTCTGTATGCAGCTCCTGAAGTTTTCCCGCTCCAAATAATACTTTCGTCGGCATATAAAAATCAAAATTGTACATATGTACGATTCCTCCCAATCTGAATTTTCTTGTCACTAATTTATCATATAGATTTTAGCCTTCCAAATCAGCGCTAAATATTAACTTGAATTGTGGCTTATTTTAACTTATAATCGGATTTAAGTATGTCTGTTTGAAGAAAGGAACGTTGTTATGTCTTGGAATTGCAATACCGAAATCGATCACGCATTAGAAAAACTCAGTCAGGACTTTCTGCACCTTAATTGGGACTTTAGCCCTGATCCCTCCTCAGGAAATAACGAATTGATTTCCCATTGGCTGGGAGAGGAATACGAGGAAGTTATGGTAAGCGCATTTGAAGGGAAAAAATTTCAGGAGCGTTTTCACCGCCAGGACTTTTTTTTCATTCATTTTGCTTACCTCGGAGATTATGATGCATTAAGCGCCAGCTGTAACAATCGGATCACGATAAAAGAAGGAGACTGCTATATCGGTCAGCCCTACAGCGGCTATGCTGTCCAGCGAGATTGTAATCACGAATGTATTATTCTCGCAGTACTGATTCGTAAAGAAACCTTTTTCCGGGAATATTTAAGTGCACTCTCAGCAGATAGCTTCATGCTTAATTTTTTTCTAAAACCACAGAAAGACAAATATTCAGAAGAGTTCATTCATCTGGAAATTCCAGCCTCTTCGCCAATCTGGCAGCTGCTGAATGTCATGATTCTTGAATACGCTCATAAAACTGAGGACACACAGAAAATATTAAAGCCTATGGTCATGTCCCTTGCAATGTATCTTTCCTATGAGTACAAGCGTCAGCATACCCCTGCTTGCACCACATTAATTGACCGGATTATGGAATATATTGAATCACACTCTGATTCTGTAACATTGAAAGAGATTGCATCCCATTTTGGATATCACCCCGTTTATATTTCCCGTCTTTTGCCGGAAAAGACAGGGAAGACCTTTTCTGCTCTGGTAACCGAATCACTGATGCGTAGAGCCAAGCTATTATTGGATCATACGGATCTTTCTATTGAAAAAATTGCTGATATGCTGGGATACAGCAATAGCAGCAATTTCTATAAGGCCTTTAAACAGTATTATGGGACTTCTCCTCGCCAGCTTTAATGGTCCATGTTGTTATAGACATTCTTAACGCTACACTCATATCATTGTAAAAGCAGCTGAAGTTTGTAATGTATTTATTAACCGATGGATTTAAAGAAGCAATGGACAAAGCTGTTCCACTTGCATCGTTGCCACCTGTAACGCGTAATTTAGTCTTAATAACATCTTCGTCCCATGATAGGTTTAATTCCTTAATCAAATTGCAAAACGACATAATTAACGGAATCTGTTTACCAGGATTTTCAACCTTAAATGCGCTTACAGTTCTATCGTTGCTGTCAAATGTGAATACACATTCAAAAGTTTCTGCAACATCACCTGTCAGAAATGCATAAGATGTAACGCTATCATTATCAAAACTACGCCGAATCACAGATATTATAGGATTAATGAGACGAAATATTCTATTAGGGGAAAGATAGGTCACGGATAGAGCACCTATCTTTATCTAACACATATAGGTAAATTATTCTGTATATGATATGAGGAGAAATAATAATGGGTATTACGATAAAAATAATAGATAAAGTTTATTGTAATGATTTGGCTGAATTGCTAAATTCAGATGAAAAATTACATTTAGCATTTTCTCTAAACAGTCCACGCAAAAATATTACAGGTAATGAGTATTATGAAGGATGCAAGGCATGGGAAATAAGAAAAAACGGAAGTAATTTTGTGATTCTATATAATGAGAGACCGATTGGTTCTATATCATTTTATAAAAGAGATGATTCAACAGCTGGGTGTGGATATTGGTTAGAAAGTCGTTTATGGGGAAAAGGTTATGGCAAGGAAACTTTTTCGTTATTTCTACCGATTATTAAAAAAGCAGGATTTAAATATGTGACTGCGGATATATTAAAGTCAAATGAAGCTTCGTTAAGAATTTGGGCGAGATATACAACCGATATAAAAGAAAATGATGACAGATATTTTCCTATTATATGTCTTAAATAGTAAGCTACATAATATTTACAACTTTCACGATTTTTCACTAATACGAATTTAAGAGGAGAAAAAAAGGACACTCCCTTTTAAGGAAATGTCCAAATAATAAGCAATTCTGCCATATTATATTGTATGAATCAATCACTGATACTTTTTACATAAACGTGTAAAGCTTTATCCCTGCTTATATCAAATTAACTATTTGATGTAAATTTGATGTAAAACCTCTAATTTTAAAGCAAAAAACCTGTGTAGACTATTGATTTTATTAGGTTTTTACTTGTCGATGGTTTTCATCGTCGGGAACAGCAGAACATCCCTAATCGCATAAGAATCTGTAAGTAGCATAACAAAACGGTCGATACCAATACCAATACCGCCAGTTGGTGGCATACCAATCATCAGCGCATTGATAAAGTCATCATCCATAGAGTTCGCCTCATCATCACCAGCAGCAAGAAGTGCTTCCTGCGCCTTGAAACGCTCGATCTGATCCAAAGGATCGTTTAACTCAGAATAAGCATTAGCCATCTCACGCTTTGTGATGAACAGCTCGAAACGCTCGGTGTACTCTGGGTCTTCTGGCTTTTTCTTGGTCAGCGGGGAGATTTCCACCGGATGATCAATGATAAAGGTAGGCTGAATCAGGTGCTCTTCCACGAACTCTTCAAACAGAAGGCTTAAGATATCACCTTTCTTATGACGTGCTTCGTAGGATACGTGATACTTGTCAGCCAGCGCCTTTGCTTCTTCGTCTGTATGAACCTCTGTAAAGTCAATATCCTTATACTTCTTAAGAGCATCTACCATAGATATTCTTTCAAATGGCTTTGATAAGTCAATTTCAACACCATCGTAAGTAACAACAGCAGTACCAAGTACCTTTAAGGCAACGGAACGGAAGAGGTTCTCAACCAAATCCATCATGCCATGGTAATCGGTATAGGCCTGGTATAATTCCATAAGAGTAAATTCCGGATTGTGGCGGGTGTCGACGCCCTCATTACGGAAAACACGTCCGATTTCATAGACACGCTCTAAACCGCCTACAATGAGACGCTTTAAATAAAGCTCCAGAGAAATACGAAGCTTTACATCTTCATCAAGTGCATTATAGTGGGTTTCAAATGGTCTTGCAGCAGCACCGCCGGCATTGGCTACCAGCATAGGTGTTTCCACTTCCATAAAGCCCTGGCCATCCAGATGGTCACGGATTGCTTTGATGATCTGGGATCTCTTTACAAAGGTATCTCTTACCTCCGGATTCATGATCAGATCCACATATCTCTGTCTGTAACGGGTGTCTGTATTGGTAAGTCCGTGGAACTTTTCAGGAAGAATCTGAAGGCTCTTGGTCAGCAGATCTACCCTTTCTGCATGGATAGAAACCTCGCCTGTTTTCGTGGTAAATGCAGTACCCTTAATTCCAACGATATCACCAATATCCAGCTTTTTGAATTCCTTATACTCTTCTTCTCCAATGCTGTCTCTGGCTACATAGGACTGAATATTGCCCTTTAAATCCTGAACATTACAAAAGGCAGCCTTTCCCATAACTCTCTTGGACATCAAACGTCCTGCAATCGTTACTTCCTTGCCTTCCCACTGATCGTAATGCTCCTTAATGTCGCTGCTGTGTACAGTGACATCGTATTTTGTTACCTGAAATGGATCCTTTCCCGCTTCCTGAAGCTCTGTTAACTTCTCACGGCGAACCTTTAATAAATGGTTTAAATCCTCTTCCACAACCTGATTCTGGTTTTGATTCTGCTGTTCTGCCACCTGTTTGCACTCCTTTGTGAACTATAAAATAAGGAAGTTCGATTCGCCTTGCGGCTCCTCGAACAGTTAATTATTATGATACTCTCTGGATCTCCAGTACCTTATACTGAATCACTCCAGACTGGGTTTCCACTTCCACAACGTCTCCCACCTTTTTGCCCATTAACGCCTGGCCAACCGGGGATTCGTTGGAAATCTTATTCTGAAGGCTGTTCGCTTCTGTTGAGCCTACAATCTTGAATTCCATCTCTTCGTCTTCATCAACATCGTAAACTTTTACCTTACAGCCAATGTTAATCTTATCAAGGTCTATCTCATCTTCCACAACGACTTCTGCATTTTTGAGTAATTTTTCCAGTTCTTCTATACGCAGCTCGATGTCTCTTTGTTCATCCTTAGCGGCATCATACTCAGCATTCTCGGATAAGTCGCCTTGCTCTCTGGCTTCCTTGATCTTCTGGGCAACTTCTTTTCTTTTAACTACCTTTAAGTTCTGAAGCTCATCTTCGTATCTTTTAAGACCTTCGTAGGTTAAAATGTTTTTCTTATCTACCATGGTTTTCGATTCCTCCTGGTTTCTTACTCGCTCATTCGCATTCCAGATATTATAGCGTAAACATCTGAAAATGTCAAGATTCTGCTTGGTTTTACTGGTTACAATACTAAGATTCTTTCTTCCACAAATCGCCTTAATTCGTCCATGGTTTCTACCTGATTGATATCATTTCTCAATTTGGCAGAATGAGGAAGTCCTGCGGTATACCATGCCATATGCTTTCGCATCTCACGCATGGCTACATTTTCTCCTTTTTGCTCCATCTGCATACTGCCATGACGCAGGATCATTTGGCTGATCTCTCCTGCATTCGGCTCCGGGAGCAAGGTTCCTGTTTCCAGATAGTGAAGGGTTCTGGAAAAGATCCAGGGATTTCCTTTTGCGCCTCTGGCAATCATAATGCCGTCACATCCAGTCTCCTCCAAAAGTGCCTTGGCATCCTCCGGCTTAAAGACATCGCCGTTGCCAATGACCGGAAGAGAGACCGCTTCTTTAACTTTACGTATGATATCCCAGTCCGCGGTTCCGGAATAATACTGTTCCCTGGTCCGTCCATGGACAGCTACTGCCGCCACTCCGGAGCTCTCTGCCATTTTTGCAAACTCAACCGCATTAATATCATCCTCGGCAAAGCCTTTTCTAAACTTAACCGTTACAGGCTTTTTTACTGCTTTCACCATGGAAGATAATATGCGCTCCGCAAGCTTTATGTCCTTCATAAGTGCAGAGCCTTCCCCATTTTTGACGATTTTGGTAACGGGACAGCCCATATTTACATCTATAAAGGCAAAAGGACCAGATTCAATCTGGGCCGCCATATCTGCCATAATGGAAGGATCTGACCCAAAAAGCTGAACGCTAACCGGGCCTTCGCCGTCTGCAACTTCCAATAATTCTTTTGTATTTCTGTTTTTATATAAAATCGCTTTGGCGCTGACCATCTCGGTTACTGCCATACCGCAGCCCTGCTCCCTGCACAAAAATCGAAATGGCAGGTCTGTAACCCCTGCCATCGGCGCCAGTATCAGGTTATTGTCAAGCGTCACATTTCCAATTCTAAGCTTCACTTATCCATTGCTCCATTTTCTAATTCTTCTCCAAGATAAAATACCCGGTAATACATCTCTAAGGCTTCCAGGAGTTCCCTTTTTTCCTTCCGGTACTGCTTTATCTTTAACACGCTTCCAATTTCATCAAACAGGTAATCGCTCTCTTCTGCCGTCACTTTAAATTCCAGTGTGCCATCCTCGGTAAATTCCAGAAGGAGGATACCGCCAACGTCTTCCGTATAAAGCACGCACATGACTTTTAAATCCTGTTTGATGCTTTCCGGAAGGCTTTGGAATTGCTGGTTAAAATAGAATCTCTGCTCATAGGAATTGGCACCACACAGCACCACATTGTCTCCATCATGTTCCATCTTTATTCCTGCCACCGCACTTTCTATCTAAAATTCCCTGCATTTTTTCATAAAAAAAAGCCAGCAGGGCGTTTCATTTGCTTTACTGGCTTTATATTGTAGCATAACGGATATAAAAAGACAAGGTTAAAAATCAGTAGTACAGCGTTTAATCAGCTTACAGGGAATCTTGCTGTCACGGGGAACTTCCTCTCCATTTCCGTGAAGGATTTTCATCATATTGCTAATGGTCAGATTACACAGCTCTTCTACCTTATTATCAACAGAGGATAGTTCAGGATCGCTGCAGATGGAAAGGGCAGAATTATTAAACCCGGTAATGCAAAGATCCTCTGGTATCTTTAACAGCTTTGAATTTGCATATTTAATGGCGCCGACTGCCAGACCATCGTCAGTAGCCACCACGCTGTCAAAGTTTAAATCTCTCCGTTCCAGAAGGATATCCCGCACGGAATGGATCCGGTTCTTTACATAAAGCTTTAAGTCGCCAAGCACGGGAAGTCCGTGGCTTTTTAAAGCTGCCTCATAGCCTTCCAGCTTCTGGGTCGCACTGTAGGAATGGGAATCGCAGAGAAAGAGAATCCGCTTTCTTCCTCTTTCAATCATCTGGCTGGTTACATCAAAGGTGGCTTTATAATCATCTCCGTAGGCGCAGTATACATTTTCATTATCCAGATAACCATTGATGAGAAAAACAGGAACCGTCTTAGCGGCGTCACGGACATACTGAATCAGGCTGTCACTGTCACCGGAACCTGCATAGACTGAGCCTACCATAATAAGTGCATCGATTCTTTTCGCTAAAAGAAGGCTTACATACTTTTCTTTCACTGATTGTTCATATCCCGTACAGCATAAGATGCAGTCATATCCATGCTCATGCATGCGGCTTTCCAAATGAGCCACTGCTGTGGCCATATAAGCATCTGAAACATCAGGGCACATAATTCCAATGGTCTTCATGGAATCCAGTCCAAGACCTCTGGCAAACACATTGGGAGTATAGCCATTTTCATCCATAATAGCTCTTACTTTATTTTTCGTTTTCTCACTTACTCGGGGGCTGTCATTCACCACCCGGGATACCGTAGCAATGGAAACTCCTGCAAGCTGTGCGATATCATAAATATTCATTGTAGTCCCTCTTAGTATCATAAATTTCAATGCAGGTAAGGCAGCTTTTGCCGTTTTTGAAAGCCAGCGTAAGCGCTTACACTATTCTCGGTCAATTATACAGGATTATTTCATAGAAAGCAACCGTTATTCAGCATTAATATAGGAAATAATTGATATTTTATTTTAATAAATCGGCTTATCTATAAAGAAAAAAACTTTCTTTCGCTCTTTCCCTATTGACTATAGGATTAAAATGGTGTATGTTTTATGTAAGTACTTACATTGCATGTATTTAATATAAAACCGGTACTAAGAAAGGAAAGGAAGCTTATGCAGGATTTTATCAAAATTCATTCCGAAGATAACGTAGCCGTTGCCTTAAAGCCGCTTGCAGCCGGTACTTTCATTGAGACAGGCGATACGGCAGTGACCCTTCTGGAAGATATCCCTCAGGGCCACAAATTTGCCCTTACCGATATACCTGCCGGCTCATCCGTCATGAAATACGGCTGTGCCATCGGCGCAGCAAAGGAGAATATTGCGGCAGGGGCCTGGATTCACACACACAATTTAAAAACAGGGTTAGGGGATTTACTTACTTACAGTTACGACAAACAGGATAGCAGTCTTTCAAAGACAGAGGACCGCACCTTTATGGGATACAGACGGCCTGACGGTAAAGTAGGCGTACGAAACGAAATCTGGATTATCCCAACGGTTGGTTGTGTCAATAAGATTGCTTCTGCCATTGAACGTGCATCTCAAAAATACATTACCGGATCCATTGACGAAGTAGCGGCATTCCCACACCCATACGGTTGTTCCCAGATGGGCGACGATCAGGAATACACCAGAACCATTTTAGCAGATTTAATCAACCACCCCAATGCAGGAGGCGTTCTTGTCCTTGGACTTGGCTGTGAAAACAGCAACGTTCAGGAGTTAAAGCGCTACATCGGGGAATATGATGAGCGCAGGGTCAAATTCCTGGTGGCTCAGGAATCTGAGGATGAGATGGAGGATTCCATGGCTCTCATCGAAGAATTAGCGGAGTATGCAGGTACGTTCCACAGAGAACCAATCAGCTGCAGCGAGCTGATCATCGGCATGAAGTGCGGCGGCTCTGACGGTCTGTCTGGAATTACAGCCAATCCAACGGTAGGCGCTTTCTCAGATATGCTGGTATCTAAGGGCGGCACCACTATTCTTACTGAGGTTCCGGAGATGTTCGGAGCGGAAACACTTCTGATGAATCGTTGTAAAGATGAGGAAACCTTTGAAAAAACAGTAGAGCTCATCAACGACTTTAAAAACTACTTTACCAGCCACAACCAGACCATTTACGAAAATCCGTCACCTGGTAATAAAAAAGGCGGCATTTCCACACTGGAGGATAAATCCTTAGGATGCGTCCAGAAGTCAGGCAGCGCTGAAGTGGTGGATGTATTAAAATACGGAGAGCCAGTACAGACAAAGGGCTTAAACTTATTAAGCGCTCCTGGCAATGACCTGGTTGCTTCTACGGCTCTTGCTGCTTCCGGAGCTCATATTGTTCTCTTTACCACAGGCCGCGGAACTCCATTTGCATGTCCGGTACCTACGATGAAGATTGCTACCAACACAGCCCTGAGCGAGAAAAAGAGTAACTGGATCGATTTCAACTGCGGTGTTTTAGTAGAAGACACCGATATGGATACCCTTAAGAACCAGTTTTTTGATTTTGTAATTGAAGTTGCTTCCGGCAAGAAGGTAAAATCCGAGGAAGCAGGCTTCCACGATATGGCCATCTTCAAACGGGGCGTGACTTTATAATACTTCATGGATACAGGAAAAGGAGATTAATTCGAATGGAAAAGTTATGTTATGCAACACTGGAAAAGCAGGGTTATGACGGTTATCTTTTAAAGGATGCACCTGAGCGTGTTCTGCAGTTTGGCGAAGGAAACTTTTTAAGGGCTTTCGTGGACTATTTTGTTGATATGCTCAACGAGAGAACTGGTTTTAATTCCAAAGTCGTTTTATGCCAGCCCATCGCCCCAGGTCTTGCAGATATGATTAACGAGCAGGAGGGACTTTATACCCTCTTCCTCCGCGGATTTGAAAACGGAAAGAAAGTAAATGACAAAAGAGTCATTTCCTGCGTCAGCAGATGCTTAAACCCTTATAAGGAGTATGATGAGGTTCTTGCCTGCGCAGAAAACCCGGACCTTCGCTACATTGCCTGCAACACAACAGAAGCAGGAATTGCATACGATCCTTCCTGTCAGTTTACCGATGTACCAGCTGACAGCTATCCTGGAAAACTGACTCAGTTCTTATATAAAAGATTTGAGAAGTTCGGTAAGGAAGCCGGCAAAGGTTTTGTTATTCTCTCCTGTGAGCTGATTGACAACAACGGAAAAGAGCTTGAGAAATGCGTATTGCAGTATGCAAAGCAGTGGAACTTAGGAGAAGAATTTATCAGCTGGATCAAGGCTGAGAACATCTTCTGCTCTACTCTGGTAGACCGTATCGTAACCGGATATCCAAGAAATGAAGCTTCCTCCATCTGCGAAGAATTAGGCTATCAGGATAATCTGATCAATACTGGTGAAGTCTTTGGCTTCTGGGTCATTGAAGGTCCTGAATCTTTAAAGAAAGAGCTTCCTTTTGAAGAAGCCGGCCTTCCGGTTATTATCTGCGATGACCACAAGCCATACAAGCAGAGAAAGGTACGTATCTTAAACGGTGCTCATACTTCCTTTGTATTAGGTGCATACCTTGCTGGTCAGGATATTGTCCGAGACTGTATGGATGACGAAGTGATCTGCGGATTTATGAACAAGACTATCTATGATGAAATCATTCCTACTCTGACACTGCCAAAGGAAGAATTATTGAGCTTTGCTGGTTCCGTCACAGAACGTTTTAAGAATCCATTCATCGATCATGCTCTGCTTGCCATTTCCTTAAACTCCACCTCCAAGTGGAAAGCAAGAGTTATGCCTTCCTTTAAAGGATATGTAGAGAAAACCGGGGAACTGCCAAAATGCATCACAGCTTCCTTTGCATTCTACATCGCCTTCTATCACGGCATGAACTTAACCGAGGAGGGCCTGGTTGCTTCCCGACCAGCAGGCGACGAATATACGGTAAAAGACGATAAGCCAGTCCTTCAGTTCTTCTATGATCATAAAGATGATGATGCAGAAACTCTGGCTCATGCCGTTTGCAGCAATACCGATTTCTGGGATGAGGATTTAAGCAAGATCCCTGGATTTGAAACAGCTGTGGCAGGTTACTTAAAAGCCATTGAAGAAAAGGGTGCTTATGCAGTCATGAAAGACTGTCAGTAAATAAACCTCTTAGGCCTGTGTATGTTTCATACATGGGCCTTATTTTTTAATCTTAAATCAATTTTTCATATAGTTTAAACCAATCAAGTCCAGCTTCTTCTAATCCAAGACTTACCGTATCAATATACTCAAAACCACACTTTTCATAAAGATGAATGGCTGGAACATTCTCTGTGTAAACATCTAGCCGTAAGGATTCTGTTCCCTCTTCTATTCCCAGTTCTTCTGCATATTTTAACAGTTTAAATCCAATTCCCTGATTGAAATAACCTGGATGAACGGTAAATGTATAAACTACGAGAACCTTATCATAGGATAAATCTTTCTTCCACCTGACGCTTAAATAAGCTTCTTCCGGTTTGTGTCTTAAGATCATGGAGCCAACGATAACGCCTTCATTTATAGCAACGTGTAAATTGCCCTCTTCGATTCCCCGCATGGCATCATTGCGCGTGGGATAGACTCCCTTTTTCCAACCACAATAATTAATCCCATTTTCCATATGGTCATTGATTGCATCATACAAAATTTCCAGATCATCCACATCACGCCTTATTCCTTTTCGTATGCTTATGCTCATTATTTCCTCCTCCTGTACTTGATTTTGCTTATTATACCAAAGGAATCTATATGAAACAATATTTCTTAACAGGTATCTTGTATAATTCTTCCTATGCTAATATACTATTTATAAAATAACTTCATGGCTCATAAAGGAGAATACGAAATGAATTTCTTTAAAAATGCCCCTGAGAACGGGAAAGGTATCCAGGACCATTATTCTGCCATGGCTCCATTTCTAATCCGTATGAGCATCATGTTTTCATTTTTACTGGGAGCCTCCTTAATCGGATATAGCTTTAAAGCACTCCAATTACAGGAAACCAATATTGCCATCGTTTATCTGCTGGCTGTCCTTTTAACGGCACGGTATACGGGAGGATACCTCTTTGGCTTCTGGGTCTCTCTCTTTGCTGCCTTTATCTTTAATTTTTTATTTATGGAGCCTTATTACACCTTTTCAGTTAATACACCAAACTATATTATTACCTTTACCATTATGGCAATCACCGCCTTTATTACCAGTACCTTAACGACCCATGCCAAGCAAAATGCCCTTCGGGCCAGAGAACGGGAGGAGGAAGCGAAAGCACTCTATTCTCTTACCAACCGTTTGACTGATGCGGCAGACATTCCTGAAATTGCAGACATTGCAGCAAGTGCGGTCTGTGAGATGCTAAACTGCAGGGTCGGCTGTGTCTGCTTTGATGAATCCGGGAAACCGGACGAAGCCTTTTCCCGGCAGTTTTCTCCAAAGAATGGGACGCCGGAGGAGGCAGCCTCTCAGAAATCCTTTTTTGACTGGCTCATATCCGGAAGGGACTCTACCTTAGGTGTTATAAGAATTCCCATGGATGATGCAAAGCGCATGACTCCTACCCAGACACGGCTGCTTCAGGGAATGATTGAAAACACGGCACTTGCCATGGACCGGTTTCATGCATCAGAGCAGCGGCGTAAGACAAATGAGGCCATCGTCCAGGAGCGTTACCGGGGCAATCTGCTTCAGGCTATCTCTCACGACCTTCGCACTCCTCTTACAGGAATTATGGGCACAGCAGAAATGCTTCTTACTATGACAGGGAAGGACGACAACCGGTATGATCTGATCAAGGAAATATACGGAGACGCGGACTGGCTCCATTCTCTGGTGGAAAACATCCTAAGCCTGACCCGCCTCCATGAAGGAAAATTAGTTCTTCATAAGCAGGAGGAAGCTGGGGAGGAGGTCATAGGTGCTGCGGTACACCACGTCCTGCACCTTCACCCGGAGCACGACATATGGGTCACTGCTCCCGAGGAACTGCTTCTCATTCCCATGGACGCCAAATTAATCCGGCAGGTTCTGATCAATCTTTTGGACAATGCCATCAAGCATACAAAGCCGGAACAGGAAATCCAGGTCTCCTTAAAAAAGGAGAACAGCGGTAATTTTGCTGTTTTCTCTGTCTGCGATCATGGAGAAGGCATTGATGCATCAGATATTTCTAATATCTTTCAAATGTTTTATACCTCTGCTTCCAGGCGAAACGACGTTAAGCTGGGAGTTGGACTGGGGCTGACCATCTGCGAAGCCATTGTAAAAGCTCACGGCGGGGAAATTAAAGCAAGGAACAGGGAGAATGGACCGGGCGCAGAATTTATTTTCACCCTTCCTTTAAAGGAGAATTTTCATGAATCTAAATAACAGAAAAATCCTGATTGTTGAAGACGACAAGCAAATAAGAAATTTCATCAGCTATTCCCTTGATCAGGAAGGGTTTGCCTATGTCACATCAGGCGCCGGCCAGGGGGCTCTCAGTATCCTTCTATCGGATCAAATTGATATCATGCTCCTGGATCTTGGACTGCCGGATCTTGACGGCATGGAAGTCATTAAGAAGGTAAGGGAATGGTCAGAGCTTCCCATTATCGTGGTTTCTGCCAGAGATCAGGACAAGGAAAAGGCGGCGGCACTTGACTTGGGGGCCGACGATTATCTCACAAAGCCATTTTCCGCCACAGAGCTTCTTGCACGGATTCGAGTGGCACTACGGCACTTAAACCAGCACAATGGACCGGATAAGGCCCAGAACCACCTTCAGGCAGGTGACCTTCAAATTGATTTTGAAAAAAGACTGGTCTATCTGGAAAACCAGGAGGTACATGTGACTCCTATGGAATACAGTCTTTTGACCCTGTTCTTTAAAAACATGGGTAAGGTACTGACCACAAGGCAGATACTGACTGAGATCTGGGGGATTCACTACGGCAATGACACCCAGGCACTCCGGGCCCTTATGGCCGGCCTCAGGCGGAAAATCGAAAAAAATCCAGCCAAACCTCGCTACATTATAACGGAAATAGGGGTGGGGTACCGGCTGGTGGATGAGTAGACAGACAGCAACAATCTATCCAGGGATAAGAAGTTCTTTATGACTTCTTATCCCTGTTTTTCTTTCTCATACGATTCTTATACCGTTCTCACACCATTCTCACACCCCCTCTTCCATTCTCACACTCCACTCACAAATTAAGAGCTATGATAGAAATTACCAAATCGATCTGGCAAAGCAATGAAAAAGCAGACGGCTTTTTTCCCAAGCTGTCAATCTACGAAAAAGGATAGGAAGATAGATCGCTATGAGTAAAACATTAAAGCAAGCATTTTCTCCCGATGTGTTATCCGATTTACAAAAACTGCCCGTAAAAGAGGTGTATTCTGCTTTAAACACCGGAGAAAAAGGGCTGTTAAAATCAGAGGTCACCACGCGCATCCACCAGTTTGGAAAAAATGCGCTCCAGGAGAAGAAGGGTCAGCCACTTATCTTTAAATTTCTCTCTAACTTTACCCACTTTATGGCCATTCTCCTCTGGTGTGCAGGTTTAGTAGGCTTCATTGCCCAGCTGCCTGAACTTGGAATTGCAATCTGGATGGTAAACATCATAAACGGTGCGTTCAGTTTCTGGCAGGAATTCCGGGCTGGCAAAGCAACCGAGGCTTTAAAGAAGCTCCTCCCAGATTATGCCCGTGTGGTCCGAGACGGGGAAGAACAAAAAATACTGGCAGAGGATCTGGTCCCTGGTGATCTCATCCTCCTTGGAGAAGGGGACCGCATTTCAGCCGATGCCCGTCTGGTGGAGGACAATGATTTAAGCGTGAATCAATCCACCCTGACCGGAGAATCCCACCCGGTCCACAAATCTAAGGATGAGGTAATACGGGATGACCTCTCCCGTTCCGAACAGCCTAATATGATTTTTGCCGGTACCAACGTAGCGGCAGGAACCTGTAAGGCAATTGTTTATGCGACTGGCATGAATACAGAGTTTGGCAAAATTGCGGGCCTTACCCAGACGCTGAAAGAAGAATTAAGTCCTCTTCAAAAAGAGATGAATAAGCTGACCAGGACTGTTTCCATCCTTGCCATCAGCATTGGCGTAGTATTTTTCCTGCTGTCCATTGTTCTTGTTGGTACAGAATTAGCCGTGGCATTTATTTTCGCCATGGGTATGATCGTCGCTTTTATCCCGGAGGGACTCCTTCCCACAGTTACCTTATCCCTTGCCATGGGTGTTCAGCGAATGGCAAAAAGAAATGCCCTTATAAAGCGCCTTTCTGCTGTGGAGACACTGGGCTGTACCACTGTGATCTGTACAGATAAGACAGGAACTCTGACTCAAAATGAGATGACCGTAAGCAATATTTGGATTGGGGGAAAATCCCTTGATGTAACCGGAGTAGGCTATGACCCTTCGGAAGGCAAAATTCTAGAAAACGGGCATCCTGTGGCATCAGAAACACCTGATTTAAGCAGGCTCTTAGGTGCAGCGGCCCTTTGCTGCAACGCTCATCTCGTGCCCCCAGGCCCGGAATCTTCCCGTTTTACTGTACTTGGAGACCCCACAGAGGCTGCTCTTCTGGTGGCTGCTCAAAAGTATGGCTTAACACCAGAGGATTTAAATAAGAAAGAACTCCGCCTTCGTGAGCTACCATTTGACTCCGTAAGAAAACGTATGACCACGATTCACCAGGTCTCAAACGACCGGATTGCCTTTACAAAAGGCGCGCCAAAGGAAGTTCTTGAGCTATGCACCCACATAAAGGTAAATGGAACCTCCATGGAAATGGACGGAAAGACCCGTGCCGAAATCATGGAAATCAATGACCGTTATGCAAGAAATGGCCTCAGAGTCCTTGCTGTTGCATCCAGAAATCTAAAGGGCATTACCGGGATTCCTCAAAGCTTAAGCCAATATACCCCGGAGCTCATTGAGCAGGAGCTTACCTTTTTAGGCCTCATTGCCATGGTAGATCCTCCCCGTCCTGAGGTATCCGAAGCAGTTAAGAAATGCCACCGGGCAGGCATCCGGATTATTATGATTACCGGTGACTACGGCCTCACGGCAGAAAGCATTGCCCGCCGAATCGGAATCATAAAAGGAGAGCATCCAAGAATTATTACTGGAATCGAACTTGGGAAAATGCAGCCGGAAGAACTGAAAAATGCCCTGGAGGGTGAAGTTCTCTTTGCCAGAGTGGCACCGGAACAAAAGCTGCAGGTGGTAACTGCACTTCAGGAGATGAAGCATATCGTTGCGGTTACCGGTGACGGAGTTAACGATTCACCCGCTCTGAAAAAAGCAGATATCGGCGTTGCCATGGGGCTTTCCGGCACTGATGTAGCAAAAGAAGCTGCTGACATGATCCTGACCGATGATAACTTTGCTTCCATTGTCAACGCAGTGGAGGAAGGGCGTGCGGTCTACAATAATATCCGTAAATTTGCAGTGTACATTTTCAACAGCAATATGGCTGAGGCAGTGCCTATGATTTTTTATCTTTTCTCCAGAGGTACGATTCCACTTCCCCTGACCATTATGCAGGTTCTTTGTATTGACCTTGGAACCGATATGGTACCGGCCATGGGTCTTGGTGCAGAATCACCGGAGCCTGGAATTATGGATATTCCACCCCGTTCACAAAAAGAGTCTCTGCTGACTAAAAAACTGCTGTCACGTGCCCTCTTATGGTACGGCTCCATGGAAGCAATCGCCTGTATGGCTGCTTTCTTTTACCTAAACTGGCTGAACGGCTGGCCTGGTACTCCCCTTCCCGGTACAGGAACGATTTACCGGATGGCGACCACCATGACATTTGCAGCCATTGTACTGGCTCAGGTAGGCGCTGTATTTGCCTGCCGGACCGAGCGGGTATCCATCTTTAAAACAGGATTTCATACCAACAAGCTGATTCTTGTAGGAATCGTGGTAGAGCTGATCCTTTTAAGCCTCATCACCTACCTTCCGTTCCTCCACAATCTTTTTAATACGGCTCCACTGGGCTTAAAGGAATGGGCATTCTTAATCTGGATTCCATTTGCGGTTCTGCTCATTGATGAAATCAGGAAATTCTTCCTGCGAAATCTTAGACCCAGAAAGAGTAAAGGAAATTATGAGAAGAAGGAGATGTATAATTCATGAGAATGATTATCGTAGGCTGCGGACGAAATGGTTCCGGCCTGGCACTGGCATTAAGTAAAATGGGCCACAACGTGACCGTTATAGATTCCAACCCAGGATCATTTAAAGAGCTTGGCCCTAATTTTCGGGGAGAGACCATAGAGGGAATTGGGTTTGACCAGGAGGTCCTCTTAAAGGCACAGATCAAAAAGACCGATGCACTGGCTGCCTTTACCTCCAGTGATGAATCCAATGCAGTGATTGCACGAATCTCCAAAGAAATTTATCATGTACCAAAGGTGGTCGCCCGTCTTCATGACAGGGAAAAGGCCGAGATTTATAAGCGCCTGGGCGTACAGACCTTATCCTCTACTGCCTGGGGAATTCAAAGGGCTGTTGACCTGCTTTGCTACTCTCCTCTTCATACCATATTCAGCATGGGAAATGGAGATGTGGAGCTTGTGGAAATTGAGACCACGCCTCTCATGGAAGGCCATAAGGCCAGTGAACTCTCCATCCCCGGGGAAGTGAAAATTGTATCCATTACAAGGGGAAACAAGACCATACTGCCCACAACTGGTACTGCACTGCAAAAAGGAGATATTCTCTATGTAGCTGCCGCCGTATCCTCCTTTGACCGGTTAAAACGTTTATTTGGAATTTCCAATGGAAAGGGGATATGAAGATGAAGGTCATAATTATTGGGGGCGGCCAGGTTGGCGCATATTTAGCTTCCCTTCTATTGGAACGGGGGCATGAAATTAAAATCATTGATGTAAGAGAAACCAGAATACCGGTCTTAAAGCGGGACCTTCCTGAGGAATGTGTCATCTGCGGAAATGGAGCCGAGCCAAGGGTCTTAGAGGCCGCTGGGATCAATGAGGCCGATGTGGTGGCTGCCGTGACCGGCTCAGATGAAACAAACCTGGTGGTAGCCACTCTATCCCGCATGGAGTATGGGGTACGCCGTGTGGTAGGAAGGGTAAATAATCCTAAAAATGCATGGCTCTTTCAGGGAATCATGGGAGTCGATGCAGCTCTTAACCAGGCAGATCTAATGGCTCGTCTGGTGGCAGAGGAAATGACTATGGGCGATATGATGACCCTTTTAAAGCTACACGGCGGTCAGTACTCTCTGGTAGAGCGTATGGTGGATCCGGCATCTCCAGCCGCTGGGAAAACGGTAAAGGAGATAAATCTGCCTCTGGAATGTGTTCTGGTCGCTATCCTTCGAAAGGATCAGCTTCTTTTACCCAGAGGAAACACTCATCTGATTGCTGGTGACAAGATAGTTGCAATCACCCATAACTCTTATTTAGACCATCTGGCCGAGGCACTGGGATCAGGGAAATAGTCTTCTGCCAGGGAACGGAGGTGCTTAGCCGCATGATATTTAAAGAGTTTGGAACCGCCAGTGCACCGACCATAGTCCTTCTCCATGAAGGCGGCCTTTCCTGGTGGTCTCTGATGGAAACCATTGAACTGCTAAAGAGGGATTACCACATCGTAGCTCCCATTATAGACGGACACGGAGAAGATGCGCAGACTACTTTTTTAAGTATCCAGGATTCTGCCCGTAAACTGATCCAGTATATTGATGAAAATAACAACGGTTCCGTCTTTGCCATGGGCGGTTCCACTCTGGGGGCACAGATAGTCGTTGAGGCGCTGTCTCAAAGGACTGATATTGCCAGGTATGCCATCATAGAAAGTCCTTGGGTGATACCATCTAAATCTCTGACATTTTTAACAGTTTTGGCAGGCAGACTCGCGTACAGACTTTATCATCGGAAATGGTTTGCTAAAATCAGAGCAAGAGAATTATCTATAAAGAAACAACATTTTATTCAATACTTCAGCGACACCAGCTCCATGACAAAAGATTCCCTGATAAACATCGCAGTGAATCACACTTCTTATGCGGTCTCAGATGAATTAAAAAACACCAGAGCCAATGTAATGATTATCATAGGTTCCAGGGAAATTAAGCGTATGGACCCTTCCATCCATAAGCTGATTGATATGATACCAGAGACCAAGGTATTTATTGTCCCCGGCATGAAGCCCGGGGAATTCAGCATGATACACAGTACAGAGTATTATTATCTGCTCAAACGCATCACCGGATAACTATATAACCAAAACGAGCTTTGAAACCCTGACATACAGGACTTCAAAGCTCGTTTCCAGTTTATTTATAATCCTCAAGAAACTTCCTGGACCACTCCGCATTATCAGGAGTACTGTCTTCAATGGTCATCTGGATAAAAGGTTTGTCTTTCTTTACGAAGTTGAGAATGGTATCATACTTCATGGTGCCACTTCCAGGCGCTCCTGAAACAACCTTATCTCCTTCGATAACAAAGTCTTTCATATGAACCACATCTGTATACTCGCCCAGATCTTTAATAGCTTCTGTAATCACCTCATCATAACGAGCGCTATTTTCTACAGAAAGAAGATTTACTGGATCCAAGATGATTCTTAGATTGGGTGAGTTGATTTCCTTTAATACCTTTAACGCCTGTTTGGAGTCATATACAATGTGGCTCCACACTGGTTCTATGGCCATGATAACACCAAATTTTTCCGCGCATTCTACCACGGGACGAAAATTCTTAATGAAAGTCTGTAAGGATTCCTCTGTATGGCTTTCCGGTACAAAGCGGTATTCTGCATTAGGTGCCCCGGTTTCCGTACCCACTACGCTGCATCCTAACATGGAGGCAAAACGAAGATGTGCAAAATAACGTTCCTGAATCTTTTTAAGCTCAACTGGATCAGGATGTGCCAGATTCAGATAACAGCCTAACACTGCAATATCCACATCATACTTGGCAAACAGCTTACGAAGATAGGTAGCATAGCCTGGAGTCAATGCAGAGTCGTCTACGGAATGCTCCTTCACCGTTTTGGTTAATGCCAGATGAGCACAGCAAAACCCCTGTTCCTGTGCAATCTTTAATCGTTCTTCTATTGTGCCTGGTGCTACATCGTGTAACCGGATTCCAATCTGCATAATTCACTTCTCCTTTATTTTACATCATAGTGATCCACATTGGTCACATCAAACGCTTCCCCAACTTGTCCGGAAATCGAAACCTGATCAAGAATCAACGTTTCAACGTTATTGATTAAGAAACCTTTCTTTGAGCATTCCTCGATTCCGCTTAACATGGCTGGTGCACCTTTGTTTGCTTCCTCTGCAAAAGAAACCTCAACATTCTTAAGTTCAATACGCTCAATCTTCTGTTCTGGGAGTCCGTAAAAGAAGGAAGCAGCCACATGACAATTCTCTGCTTTTATGTTTGTGAAATACAGCCCTTTGATGCTGGGAGTCCGCTCATCAACAGGCAAGGCCTCGCGAGACTGTACATAATCGGATTTCCCATCTGGATCGCAGAAATAAAAGCTGTTTACCACAAAAGGTGTCATAACATGATCCATGTGGATATGGTCAAAATATATTTCGGAAAGCACAGAATCTTTTCCCCGACCTCTTCTCGTCTTAATTCTCAACCCTCTGTCGGTATGGCGGAACAGACAGTATTCCACCCGAATGTTTTTAACCCCGGCTCCTACTTCACTTCCTACAGTAACCGCACCGTGGCCGTTTTCCATCAGACACTGACGGATCATAATATTCTCAGAAGGTGTTTTATACTTTCTTCCCATATAAATCTTTCCGGACTTAATGGCAATACAGTCATCTCCTAAAGAGAAATGAACCCCCAGGATCTCAACATCTTTACAGGATTCTGGATCCAATCCGTCTGTATTATGGGAATTGGCAGGATTATTGATGGTTAAATCAATGAACTTCAAATCTTGGCTAAAGTAAGGGTGAAGCACCCATGCCGGACTGTCCTTCAAAGAAAATCCCTGTAAGCTTACATTTTTACATCTCTCTAAAAATACCATACGGGGGCGGAAGGCAATCTTCATCTGTCGAACATCGTGCCACCAGTTATCAAAATCAGCCTGTCCATTGATCAAACCTCTTCCGTAGATCACAACATCCTCTACATCGATACCAGTAATAATTCCAGCAAACATCGGTAAGGGGTTGCCCTCCCATGTTCCCAGATTATAATCTTCCTTTTCGTCATAGCTTTCTATGACACCCGGAAATCTTGGGAATTTGTTACGGTCTGTATCTGCCTGAAGCTCGGCACCTTCGGCAAGCTCTATCTTAATATGGCTCTTTAAGAACAGGCTGGTAATGTGGTAGGTACCTTTTGGAATAAGTACTCTTCCATCTTTAGGACAAGCCATAATAGCCGCCTGGATAAAGGGAGTATCATCCTGAATGCCATCCCCCTTTGCCCCGATTTCACGAACATTTAAGGTGACAAACTCATAATCGGTACGAAAAACTACTTCTGCCTTTTTTCCATCTCTTTCCAAGCAGATATTATAATCCATATCCGGTTTTAAGTCAAATAAAGTAAATACGGTCTTTTTTGTCTCTCCATGGCTTTCTCCATTTACATAGATCGTCCCAGGAGTATCATATTCATAGATCTGCTCTGTTATGGTTTCAATGGTTGCAGAACGTGCTGTCTTTAAAGCAACTCTAAGTTTCATACTGACTTAACCTCGCATTTTCTTTTCGTATATTCAAAAAGGGCGCAGCAACTTAATACTACGCCCAATCTAATTCAATTAACCTTTTACGCCTCCGGCTGCGATACCATCAATAAAGGCATCCTGTGCACAGAAGAATACAATCAGGGAAGGAATGATAGAGATTAAAGACATCGCTAAAATTCGGTTCCACTGGAATCCAACATCACCATCCATTGACATACGTAAGTAAATGGAGTTTGTGTATTTGGGCATATCTGAAACGTAAATGAGGGGTCCCATAAAGTCATTGGTGGTCCACATGAACTGGAACAGTGCAACGGAAACCAAAGATGGCTTTAACATAGGAACGATTACATACCATAAGGTTTTAATGGAGTTACATCCATCAATCTTAGCTGCTTCCTCAAGCTCCTTTGGCACACCTCTTAAGAACTGTACCAGCATGAACAGGAAGTAAGTATCTCCTGCAAACAGAGAAGGAATCACCAATGGAAGATAGGAGTTCGTCCATCCCCACTGATTGAACATGATGTACTGTGGTGCATTTAAAACTACCTGTGGAAGGAATAAAGTGGAGATCATTAAGGAGAAGAGGATTGCTTTTCCCTTAAATTCAAACCGTCCGAAACCGTAAGCAGTAATGGTTGCAGAGAAAACAGTAAAAATTACTTTAGGTACTACGATTTTATAAGTGTTGAGCATGGACTTGATTAAGTTTATCTTGCCGCCGTAATCAACAAATGCATTGTCATATCCGTCCATAACAGGATTCTTTGGCCAGAACCATGCGCTGGTAAAAATCTCAGAGTTTGTTTTAAAGGTAGCTCCCACCATCCAGATCAGGGGGTATACCATAATGAAACCTACAGCAATAAGAAGCGTATAACGAATCACTGTACTGATTTGTCTTCTAGTCTCTTTCGTCATGTTATCTACCTCCCGTCCTCATCTGAATAGTAAACCCACTTCTTCTGGCTTACGAACGCCACAGCCGTAAAGGTCATAACGATAAGGAACAGAATCCATGCCTGTGCACTTGCCATACCCATCTTGTGACGTAAGAATGCGTTGTTGTAAATCAAGATGGAAATAAGTGTTGTCGCTCCGTTTGGTCCTCCCTTTGTTACAAGGAATGGTCCGTTGAACTCCTGGAATGCCTGGCATAGCTGGGTAATCAGATTGTAGAAAATAACTGGTGTGATAAGCGGAACTGTGATCTTGAAAAACTGTGTCCACTTTCCTGCTCCGTCAATAGATGCTGCTTCATAGAGATCTTCTGATACGCCCTTTAGAGCGGCAAGGAAGATAACCATGGCAGATCCAAACTGCCATACTCTTAACAGAATGATAACTGCAAGAGCGCCGTTGGCAGATGCCATCCAGTTGATTTTTTCAGCTCCGAAAACGCCAATTACGGTATTGATCAGACCGTCTGTATTAAATACCGCTCTCCATAGAATTGCTATGGCAATGGAACCGCCAAGAATGGAGGGAATGTAATATGCAGTTCTAAAGAAGTTTACACCCTTTAATTTAAAATTTAGTATATATGCAATGAATAATGCAAATGTCAGCTTTACAGGAACATCAATAATTGCATATTTGAATGTAACCATGAAAGCTCTTCTGATGTCAGAATCTGTGAAAATCTTATTATAGTTCATCAAACCTGTCTTTGTTACACCACTGAACAGGTCATAATTTGTAAAGCTATAGTACAGTGAAGATGCGAACGGATAAACTTTAAAAAGTATAAATCCAATCAGCCACGGTAGCACAAAGAAAAATCCTGCATTCTCTGCCAGGAACTTATGAATACCCTTAGACTTCATACTGCTTATACCTCCTGTTTTTTAAGTATTGTGTATTGCGCACGGATCATATTCTCTAAACCTACGCAAGCTTGATTATCGTTCCCCGCAATCATATTCCAAACAAGTTCCCCGAAATTGCTGTATTTCTCCCTTTGAAGAACGCCAATGTTGCACGCCTTTAGGATGGAATAACCGATTTCCAAAATTTCAGGAGAATCCGGGAGGTCTTTCATCTTTTCCTTGACTATAACCTGAAACAAATCCCTTAATTCTCTATAATATTCGTAGATCTCTTCTGACATCTGACTGATGGTCTCGATCAGGGCTACTAAATCATCTCCTGTAAAGGATTCCCTGTTCCGAAACATTGCAGCAATTTCATTATAATGTTCTTTCCTATTATATCTCGTTTCATACGCTGTAACAAATGGCATGAAATCCATAGTCCATTCATTTGATATTATTGCATTATCAATCTTCTGTCTGTATTCCTCATTGTCTGTTTGCCCATAAGCAAAAAAATATGCTAAATAGTCCTGCATCGGCAGGCTGCCTGCCGTCCCCTCCAGGGCCTTAAGCCCGCTTAAATGATACAGTACAAATTCTTTATAAGACTCTTCCCCAAAAGCCTCATACATTTGTACTGCACCAGTCAGCTGGTATGGTTTCAATGTCTCATATCTGCATTCCATGACTTTTGTCTGCCCTTTTCTTTATGGGAGCCGCCATAACGTTATGGCGGCTCGTATGAAATGTGTATTGCTTTTCTATAAGGTTAATTAGTTCTCTAGAGTATCTGTAACACCCTTTACTAAGTCGGTTGCAGCCTGCTTGGAATCAATTTCACCTGCACTTAATTTACCAAATACTTTGAAGTAAACGCCGTCTGGGTTAGCCTTTAAGTCGTTGTGCTCAAATTTGCTGTCCAGAGTGAACTTGCTGTAACCCATAACCTTTGTGTTAGCTTCGATGGTTAACGGATCGCCAAGCTTGTTATCCTGAAGAATCTTTAAGCCTTCTGCAGAGCAAGGAATTCCTCTCTCTGTAGAACCGATCTTAACGCCTTCTTCATCATTTAAAAGGAAGTTGATTAACATAGCTGCCTCTTTTGGATGCTTGGAGCTTGAAGGAACTGCAAATGCCATGGAGATTTTTGTAAATCCACCGTTGTTGTTGCCCATCTTAATGAAGTCGCCAAGAACAAATTCCTGGTTTGGCTTGTTAACACTGCCTTCAAGTGCTTTTTTGAACTTGGAAGCAGAGGAATCCCACTCGAAGATACCTGCATACTTGCCATCGATCCATTTTGCATTCTTGTCAAGAGAGTCAGCCATATCGCCATTGATGGTAGCTAATGTTGGGATAACGTGCTTCTCTTCTAAACCAGTAATGAAATCCATACCATCTTTTACTTCATCTTCTGTGTAGTTGATCTGACCTTCTTCTACCCAGTTCTTGCCATATTTGGACTCAAGATAGTAAACCATTAAGATCATACGATCATACTCACCAACTGCTAATGGATACATATCAGGATCTTTTGCTTTGAAAGCTTCTCCTGCTTTGTACAGGGAATCAAGGTCTGTAGGAATTGCTACACCAACCTCATCAAAAGCTGATTTATTCCAGTAGAACAGACGTCCTGTTAAAGAAATCGGAACTGCCATTAACTTACTATCTAATTTACAAAGCTCAAGGCTTTCCGGTGAAAACTGCTTTAAATCAAGAACATCGGAGTAATCCTCAAGATTAGCGAATGACTTTCCGCCCTGGCCGTAAGATTCGATCCAGTTCCAGTTGATCTGCATAACATCTGCTGCGTTGCCGCCTAAGATGTTTAAGGACTGTTTCTCTTCCCAGCCTGTCCATGCGCCGTACTCAGGAGTAACTGTTATGTTTGGATATTTTGCCATAAAGGCTTTGATTGCTTCTTCTGTTGCAGCATGTCTGCTGTCTCCACCCCACCAGGAAAACTTGATTTCTACTGGCTCTCCAGAGGTTGTGTCTGAAGCTGCTGCAGAAGTTGTCTCTGCTGCCTTTGTTGTCTCAGCTGCACTGGTTGTCTCGGTCGTGCTCTTGCCGCCTGCACATGCAGATAATGACATAGCCATAACAGTCGCTAACCCCATTGCTGTCCACTGTTTGATTTTTCTCATTTTTCTCTCTCCTTTTTTCTATCCCTCAAATGAGTTCTTTAAAAGCCTTTGGAAGCATTTACAATTTTCAACAATTTTTTCAACCATTGCGTAAGCGCTTACACTGTGCTTTTTCTATATTATAGCATCCATCATCTTATAATTCATTTCAAATACGGCACAAAACATTGAATATATTGACATCCTATGGTATAATTTTAGTAATATTAGCTAAGGAGAATCCAATTTATGAAAGTACTTACCTCATATTCAGACGGAATTGACCATTGCATGGCTTCCAAATACTTCTCAATTGCCCATCTTCATAAAGAATCCGGTGTATTAAGTATGCACAGCCACCGCTGTTATGAGTTCAATTATTCCATCAGCGGGGAACGTACTTTTTTAATCGAGGACAATAATTACCGCGTAGAACCAGGGAATTTGTTCATGATCAACAATCACGAAAAGCATCAGGTGATTCAAATGGATTCTACCATACCACACGAAAGATACACTATTTTTATAGATCCTTCTTATTTAAAAAGCATTTCCACTCCACTGACAGATTTAACCTATTGCTTCACTCACAGACCTGACAAATTCTCCCATCGAATCGCTCTGAACCAGGGCCAGCAACGACGATTTACTTACTATATCAACAAATTATCCGCTGAGGAAGGCTTTGGGCAGGACGTGGAGGAACGGTCTGTTTTCGCCGAATTTATGGTTTTTGTGACAAAACTGGCCATGGATGCCTCCGCAGGTGACGAAACCGAGGACCAGAGACAGTATTTTAACAGTAAAGTGGCAGATATCATCACTTACATCCATCATAACATTGATTCCCCCCTTAGCATCGGAGAGATAGCAGCTCATTTTTACTTAAGCACCTCTTATCTTTGCAGATTATTTAAAAAGGGGACTGGCACCACCATTAATTCCTATATTACCAACCGCAGGATCGAGCTGGCTCAGACTTTATTGTCAGGCGGCTACAGCGTCAATGAGGTCTATCTCATGTGCGGATTTAATGATTATAGCAATTTCTTCAAAGCCTTTACCAAAAAAACAGGGATCTCACCGAAGAAGTATGCACAGAACAGCTTAAGTTAATATAAGAGAGGACCAGAACTCCATGTGAGCTCTGATCCTCTTTCTATGTTATGACTGGTATTCCCAGCCAGTCCGTTTCATCTCTGTATAGGCAAGAAGGAATGGTCCCACTCCTTTTGCATCATCCTTAACAATCGGTTCTGACATATAGTAATCAAAGGTTCCGTTTCTTCTGTCCTTTCCGCCAAGTCCTGCTACAAGACAAATTCCACCAAGGCTCATATTGCCTTTTTCCAGATTTAAGTACTTGTCACAGATACCAAGAAAGGCTTTCTTTCCGTACTGGGCGTAATCTGCTGGAAGGTATCCAAGACGTACCCCTTTTAAAATAGCATAGGAGAATATTGCACTTCCGCTGGTCTCCAGATAATTCTTATCCATGCCGCCTAAATTTACCACCTGGTACCACATGCCGCTTTCATCCTGGTATTTCAGCATGGCATCAATCAAGCCTACAAATGCCTCTTTCATCCCATTCACTTCCTGAATATCTGATGGGTCCGCCTTATCCATGGTATCAAGAAGAGCCATGGAATACCAGCCAAGAGCCCTCAGCCAGAAATTCTGAGAGAGGCCAGTGACCTTATCACACCAGAACATCTCACGCTCTGCATCATAGGCATGGTAATAAAGACCGGTTTCTGTATCCTTCATAAATTGCTTCACATTGGAAAACTGGCTGTAAATGTCATTGCAATTCTTTTTATCGTGAAATCTTGTTTCATATTCCATATAAAATGGCTGGCACATATAAAGACCGTCAAGCCATACCTGATTCGGATAAATGTTTTTATGCCAGAAGTTACCTTCTTTTGTTCTTGGCATCATTCCAATCTGGCTGTAAATCAAATCGATTGCTTTTCTGTATTTCTCCTTACCGGTCAGATCGTAAAGCTCAAACAAAGTTTTTCCGGCATTGATATTGTCGATGTTCAATTCCTCCACATCGTAGCCGTCAATGGTGCCGTCTTCTCTTACCCGGTGATCAATAAAAGCATCCGCAAACTCAAAATATCTGGAATCCTTTGTTATGGCATACATTTCTAAAATAGCCTTAATCATGCAGCCGTCAATGTAATTCCAACCTGACTTTTCTCCGGAAAGGAGTTTCTCAATGTTCCAGGCCGGGCAGTCCGGCGTACTTTTTTCCATCAGCTCATTGATGTACATCTCAATTGCATCCACGCTCGTATTCCTCACTTTGCTATTTGTGTTGTTGGTTTTGATCCATTTACAAGCTGTTTCGGTTTCTGATTCTGCCATACCTCTCCCCGGATGTATTCCATCTTCCACATAGGTAAGGAGCATGTTCAACCCCATAGTCCCCATCTGGACGATACTGCGTTCCACCGTGGTCAGCTTTCTATCAGCATAACTGGAAATAACTAAGTTGTCAAACCCTGTTCATGAAATATCCCTTTGAAACCTCACTCTCCCCTCCTTACCATATGGGGCGCTTGTCTTGGTTTTTTAGTTGTTTTTCATAATAAATATTTTCTTTTTTATTCAATTTTCACCTTTCATCTTTTCTATCTTCTGGTAATATAAATGAAGAGTGTAAGCACTTACACAACATATGGATTCATTTTTAGCTATATTGACAGTTCTAACCGAATCTATTAAATTTGTGCTTTCGATATGGATATTAGAACAAAGAAACAACCAGTCATTGTACGGTAACATATTAAAATGAGGTGTACAAGGTAGAAATTCTGACAGGAACATAAAGAAAGGAACAAAAAACAATCATGAAACAATTTACAAAAAAGATATTCATTTCACAGGAGCAGGCAGGCCTTAAAAAGTCTGGAGCTCCGGCAAGTCTTGACGCTTATATCCTTGATTCCATATCAGTATGCATGGACCGAAAACGACCGGCGGTTATCATCTGCCCGGGCGGCGGTTATTGCCATCTATCGGACCGTGAAGGAGAACCTATAGCCATGCAGTTCTTAGGGATGGGATACCATACGTTTATTCTTCATTATAGTCTTGCTCCAGACGGCTTTCCCTATCCTCAGATGGAGCTGGCTATGGCTGTAGCCATGGTCCGTTCCCTTGCCTCAGAGTATCCCATTGACTCTGAAAAGATTGTGGTAACCGGGTTTTCTGCAGGCGGACACTTGGCATGCAGCCTTGGAGCATTCTGGAATCAGTCATTCTTATATGATTCTCTTGGTCTGAGTCCAGATGACATCCGTCCAGATGGTCTGATTCTGGCTTATCCCGTAATATCCGCAGGGCCCTGCTGTCATTCCGGCTCCTTCCAGAATTTGTTAGGGGAAAGAGCAGAGGATGAAACGATCCGGAGGCTGGTTTCTTTGGAGCATCAGGTAGGTTCCCACACACCAAAGACATTTATCTGGCATACTTCCACGGATGATGCAGTACCAGTAAAAAACAGTTATCTTCTGGCAGATGCTCTGACAGAACATGGGGTAAATGTGGAAATGCACATATATCCCACCGGCTGCCATGGGTTATCTCTTGCGAACCAGGAAGTCTCAGATGTAGATGGGAAACACATCGTGCCTCAGTGCCAAAACTGGATCTCTCTGGCTCATACATGGATGGAAAATCTATAACAGGAGGAAAGACTGGGACAAAATTGTTTTGTTGTGTGCATTGATGCAAAATTATTACATATAACAACAAAATACCCCTATATAGGATTTTTAGATTTCTTTGTCCTATATAGGGGTATCGTTTTATGGATTAATCGTACCTCTGAAACTATCTTATATGAGCTATCTTGCAATTAACTAATATATTTATGTTCTCCTTATCTCACCAGCATCTTACTGATCTGATACTGATCTTCCGGAATATCTTTTGTCATAGCAAGCGCTTCCTGGATATCAAAGTCAACATATTCTCCATGCTTATAGCCTACCACACGGTTGCTTTTTCCTTCATAAAGAAGCTCAACCGCTCTGGCTCCCATAATGGAAGCGTAAACACGGTCCTTACAGGTAGGCGCTCCGCCTCTTTGCATATGACCGAGAATGGTAGCTCTTGTCTCAATTCCGGTGGCAGCTTCGATTCTTCTTGCCATAGAGGAAGAATGACCGATACCCTCTGCATTGATAATAATGTGATGCTTCTTTCCACGCTTTCTGTTTTCGATAATTCGATTAATTAAAGACTGTTCATCTCCATCATAACGCTCTGGAAGAAGGATATCCTCGGCTCCGTTTGCAAAACCACACCAAAGGGCGATGTATCCTGCATTACGGCCCATAACCTCGATGATGCTGCAGCGCTCATGAGAGGTAGAGGTATCACGTACCTTATCAATGGCTTCCATCGCCGTATTCACAGCTGTGTCAAAGCCAATGGTATAATCCGTGCAAGCAATATCCAAATCAATGGTTCCTGGAAGTCCAATGGTATTAATACCAAGTGCAGACAGCTTACCCGCTCCACGGAAGGATCCGTCTCCGCCGATTACCACAATGCCGTCAATGTTATTCTTCCGGCAGATTTCGGCGCCTTTTTTCTGCCCTTCGACAGTGGTAAACTCCTGACATCTGGCTGTATAAAGAATCGTTCCTCCACGATGAATGATATCAGACACACTGGTGCTGTCCATATCCACGATTTCTTCCTGCAGAAGGCCCGCGTATCCCCTCATGATTCCCTTTACCTTTAATCCTTTATGGATTGCAGTCCTGACAACAGCGCGAATTGCAGCATTCATACCTGGTGCATCGCCGCCGCTGGTTAAGACGCCAATGGTTTTCACTTGATTTGCCATAGTAACTTCCTCCTGATTTATGGATACTAATATTGTTTTTCAATACGTACACGTTGTATTCTAATTCATTTTGCCAATCTTTTCAAGTTTTTTTTCCACAACTTTGACATTTTTTTCACCAAGTTTCTTGGCTAAATGACGAATCAGCTCTTCATCGGCATTGACATTGCGATTGCTTGGAAGAACCTTTTTTGCCCGTTCCTTTTCCAGATAGATGATAACAGAATCATTACCCTCTGATTCCTTTAATTCTTCTAAAATCTCCCGTTCACTGCCTGCATAAGCCTCTTTATCCGGAAATTTCAGCCAAAGCTCCTTGGGAAGAACTGCAAAGGGAATCACCCGCTCGCAGACCAGCTTTCCTACAGGATCATCTCCAATGGATACTCTTCCCTGAATAAATACTTTAGATTCTTCTATAAAAACGTCCCGCTTGCTTTCATAGTCTTTGGGAAATACAATTACTTCCACGGACCCAAGAAGATCTTCCAGAGTAATAAAAGCCATCATTTTGTTGTTTCTTGTAGTTTTTACTGTTTTCCCGGTAATCATTCCTCCGATGGTCACATAAGAACCGTCCTGTACCTTTGCGGCTCCGATTTCCTCATCTACGATAAAATCATTGGTGACCGCGGTGATGTTGTTTCTCCAGGTCTCCTCATAGGCTTCCATGGGATGACCGCTTAAGTAAATTCCAAGGGTCTCCTTTTCAAATGCCAGGATATCCTCTTTGATAAACTCTCCCACGTCCGGGAATGTAATCTGGTAGTGGGTCTTTTCCTCTTCTCCTGCAAAATCAAAAAGAGTCATCTGGCCTTCCATGGTATTTTTACGTTCCTTGCTCCTTTGATCTAAAAGCTCGGGCGCGATCAAAAGCTTCTGCTTTCTTGTCCCGGGAAGAGTATCAAGGGCTCCTGATTTAATGAAGTTTTCCAGGGTCCGTTTGTTGACTTCCTTGTTGCTCATGCGATCAATAAAATCTTCCATGTCATGGAACACCCCATTTTGCTGGCGCTCCTGGACAATAAGTTCCACCACAGATCGTCCCACGCTTTTGATGGCTGAAAGGCCGTAGCGAATGGAACCCCCTGACACAGAGAATCCGCTATCTCCCTCATTAATATCAGGGGGAAGAATCTGAATGCCCATCTGTCTGCAGTTTAAAATATATTCCGATACCTTTGTTACATTATCCATAACAGAGGTAAGTAAAGCTGCCATAAACTCCTGAGGATAATAATATTTTAAATAAGCTGTCTGATAGGAAACCACTGCATAAGCGGCTGCATGGGATTTGTTAAAGGCATATTTGGCAAAATCGATCATCTCATCGTAGATGCGATTCGCCACTTTTTCATCAATTCCATTAGCTATACAGCCGGTAACTCCTTCCTCCGGATTACCATAAACAAAGTTCTGGCGCTCCTTTTCCATGACGTATGTCTTCTTCTTTGACATGGCTCTGCGGACAAGATCGCTTCGGCCCATGGTGTAACCAGCCAGATCCCGCACGATCTGCATAACCTGTTCCTGATATACGATACAGCCGTGAGTCGGCCTTAAGATAGGCTCAAGCTGGGGACAGTCAAAGGTGATGGAGGCCCTGTCATTCTTCCCTTTTAAGTATTTGGGGATAAAGTCCATAGGACCTGGACGATACAGGGAGATTCCGGCTATGATGTCCTCCAGGCTTTCTGGCTTCAGCTCCTTCATAAAGCTCTTCATACCAGAACTCTCCAGCTGGAACACGCCTTCGTCTTTTCCGGTACCAATGGAATTTAAAACAGCCTTATCATCATAATCAATACGGTCCATATCAATGACCATATCTCTGTTTTTCTCTACTTCTGCAACTGCCTTCTGGATAACGGTAAGGGTACGAAGTCCCAGGAAGTCCATCTTTAACAGTCCCAGTTCTTCCAGAGTCGTCATGGTAAACTGGGTGGTGATGGTTCCGTCCGCTGCTCTTGATAAGGGAACGTATTCATCCACTGAATTCTTACTGATTACCACTCCTGCTGCATGCATAGAGGTATGCCTTGGCAGCCCCTCCAGACGCATAGACATATCGATCAAGTATTTGACCTCTGAGTCCTCGTTATAGGCACTACGAAGGTCAGGGCTTTGTTTTAAGGCCTTCTCAAGAGTCATGCCAAGATCACCCGGGATCATCTTCGCGATGGCGTCACAGCGGGCATAAGGCATGTCAAGCACCCTTCCAACGTCACGGACCACACCCTTTGCTGCCAGGGTACCAAAGGTCACGATCTGAACTACCTGATCCTTGCCGTACTTCTCCACCACATAGTCAATGACTTCCTGCCGCCGTTCGAAGCAGAAGTCAATATCAATATCAGGCATGGATACTCGTTCCGGGTTCAGGAAACGTTCAAACAGCAGGTTATAGCGTATGGGATCAATATTGGTAATGCCCAGACAGTAGGATACAATACTGCCGGCGGCAGACCCTCTTCCTGGCCCCACCATAATGTCCTGGGATCTGGCATAATGGATAAAGTCCCAAACGATTAAGAAGTAATCCACGTATCCCATGGAGTGGATGACATCAAGCTCATAATCAAGTCTCTCCTTTAAGGTTCCATCATCCTCCGGATAATGCTGTTTAAAACCATCAAGGCACAGTTTATTTAAATAAGACCAGGAATCAAACCCTTCCGGCACCTCATATTTAGGAAGCTTGGTCACTCCAAACTCAATATCTACGTTACAACGGTCTGCAATTTTCTGAGTATTGTCAACAGCCTGCGTGGCAAAGGAAAACAAGGTTCTCATCTCTTCCTCAGTCTTGCAATAGTACTGGCCGCCTTCATAGCGCATCCGGTTCTCATCTGCAACCTTTTTCCCCGTCTGAATGCATAAGAGGATATCGTGTGGTGCCTCATCTTCTGCATAGGTATAATGAATGTCATTGGTTGCCACCAGATCAATCCCGAGTTCCTGGCTCATGCGGACCAGTCCCTGATTGACGGTCTGCTGGGCCGGTATTCCATGATCCTGAAGCTCTAAAAAGAAGTTTCCTTTTCCAAATATCTCTTGATAATGAAGGGCTGCCGCCTTTCCCTGATCGTAAAGACCACGGCTTATGTACCGCTGGACCTCGCCTGCCAGACATGCACTAAGAGCTATGATTCCCTCGTGATACTTCTCTAAAACCTCATAATCCACTCTTGGTTTATAATAAAATCCATCCACAAATCCCTTGGAAACAATCTTCATCAGGTTTTGATACCCTTGGTTGTTTTCCGCAAGAAGTACCAGATGGTAGTATCTGTCTTCTCCGCTGTTAACCTCCCGGTCAAATCTTGAACCGGAGGTCACATACACCTCACACCCAATAATGGGCTTGATTTCGGCTTCTTTGGCTGCTCTGTAAAAATCGATCACACCATACATGACACCATGGTCTGTGATCGCTACACTGTCCATACCCAATTCCTTGACTCTGTGCACAAGCTCTTTGATTTTACTGGAACCATCCAAAAGACTGTATTCTGTATGGACGTGTAAATGCGTAAATGCCATCTGTCGTATCTCCTACTTTCCTTATTTCTTCTATTATAACACAAAGGGAGTCGCCCTGAAACATCTTATCCCAACTTTTCAAAAACAACAAGAGGCGGAGCTTCCATACAGTTCTATGGAAATCTCCGCCTTATCATCTACCTATTATTTCAGAATCACTCATGATTGCTTAAATACTTCTCAATCTCGGTAACAGCCTGTTCCTCATCCGTACCTTCAGCTGTGACCGTAATCTGTTCCCCAGCCGCAAGACCAAGGGTCATCATACCCATAATGCTCTTTGCATTGACTCTTTTGGATTCGATCTCAACATAGATGTTGCTATCATACTGACTTGCAACCTGAACTAACATAGCTACCGGTCTGGCTTCTAAGCCTGATGCGAGTTCCACGGTGACTGTTCTTCTTACCATAATTATCCTCCTCATTCCTATGAACGAATCTATTCCATTCTGCTGCCCATACCTGCGCTGCGCAGACGTCCTGCCAGATCACAAAGTTTCCTCAGCCGGTGATTCACACCTGATTTTCCCACTGGTGGGTCAAGCGCTTCTCCAAGCTCCTTTAAGGTCGCTTCCGGTCTTTCAAGTCTCTCTCTGGCAATCTCCCTTAAATTGTCGGGAAGATTATCAAGTCCTATTGTATCTTTGATATACTCTATATCTTCTATCTGCTTAACCGCAGCGGATACCGTTTTGTTAATATTGGCAGTTTCGCAGTTTACCTGACGGTTTACGCTGTTACGCATGTCCTTTAAAATCCTGATATTCTCAAGCTCCATTAGGGTAACCGGGGCTTCCATCACATTTAAGATATCTACGATCTGGTTTCCCTCTTTGATATAGACTACGTAATAACGCTTTCTTTTTACAATTTTTGCTTCAAGGCCAAAGGTGGCAATGATATTCTTTAACTGCTCTGCTTTCTCTTCTGTTGCACAAACGATTTCAAAATGATAGAATTTCTCAGGATCGCTAATGGAACCTGAGGATAAAAAAGCTCCTCTGATAAATGCTCTTCTACAGCAGGACTGCTGGATGACTACATTCTGTACTACATTTAAGTTTTCCCCAACTTCTCCGTTTTCATCAAGAAGCTTTACTGCATGCAAGACCCTAAGGGCATCCTCATGCTCCCGGATAGTAACGGTATACGTCCGGTTCTTATTCAAGTAAGCGTTTCTTCTAATAGAAACATCAGTACTTATATTAAATGTTTTTTTCAATAATGTAAAGTACTTTCTTGCAACTGCTACATTTTCCGTATGAATTTTAATGGTGTATCTGTCTTCTTCGGATATGATTATTTTCCCGCAAAGACTGATAATAGCGGCCATCTCCGCAATCTGACAATGCCTTGCCGGACTGATCTGCCGGGAAAGCTCTTCTTTTAACTTGGAAGAAAATGACATGTCTAGCCCATCCTTTTCCGTATACTATCCTTATCAATATCTCTGTGCTCTATCTTAAGCCCAAATTCCTCACTGGGCTTAAGCCTGTCGTAGACTGCTTTTGCAATGGTTACGGAACGGTGCTTGCCTCCGGTACAGCCAATGGCTATTACCAACTGGTTTTTCCCTTCCTGCACATAATTGGGAATGAGGAAATCCAGCATATCATATAGCTTGTCCAAAAATACGTCAGCGGTTCCATGCTGCATGACATAGTCCCGCACAATCTTTTCTTCTCCGGTTTTGTGCCGAAGGTCTTCCACATAATAAGGATTAGGGAGAAATCTCACATCAAACACCAGGTCTGCGTCAGTAGGAATCCCATATTTAAAACCAAAGGAAAGCAGAGTAATGTATAGATTCCGGTAAGATTCATGGTTAACAAAAATCTTCTCCAGTTCCTGCCTCAATTCTTTTGTGAGAAGCTTGCTGGTATCTATAATATAATCTGCCTCTTCCTTTAAGAACGCCAGCTTCCCCCGCTCTTTTAAGATACCGCTGTCAATCCGTCCTCCTGCTGCCAGAGGGTGCGCCCTTCTGGTCTCCTTATACCGCTTGATGAGTGTCTCATCACCAGCATCCAGGAAAAGGATCTCAAAGGGCACACGGTTTCTGGACCATTCATCAAAAATCCGATTCAGTACCGACAAATCCTCTCCGCTTCGGATATCAATTCCAAGAGCAGCATTGGGTATGCCGTCCGGATTATTAAGGGTCAGTTCCGCGAACTTTTCAATCAAAGGGATGGGAAGATTATCCACGCAGTAAAACCCCATGTCTTCCAACATCTTTAACGCCTGCGTCTTTCCTGCTCCAGACATGCCAGTTATTATTACAAGCCTCACGTTGTTCTCCTTTGCACTGTTAGAACTTACCCAGCGTCTTTACTTCCATCTCAAGCTCTACTCCGGATTTTTTTCTTACCCGTTCCTTAACTTCCTCACAAAGTGCCTTGATATCCGCCGCAGTGGCATGATCTTTATTGATCACAAAACCGCAATGCTTATCTGATACCTGCGCACCACCCAGGGTAAATCCCCTCAGTCCTGCATCTTCGATCAGCTTACCAGCAAAATAACCTTCCGGTCTTTTAAAGGTACTGCCTGCGCTGGGATATTCCAAAGGCTGTTTTTCTTTTCTTCTTCCGGCAAGTTCATCCATCCTGCTCTTAATAGAAACAGGATCTCCCTCCTTTAACCGGATTTTGGCATCCAGTACCACATATTCCATTGGTATGATGCAGCTGGTTCGATATCCAAGATTCAGCTCAGGAGCTGGAATTTCCTTTACTTCGCCCTCAGGAGTCAATACTCTTACAGAGCGCAGCACCTCTTTCATCTCAGAACCATATGCACCGGCATTCATTACAACCGCTCCTCCCAGTGTACCCGGGATGCCTGCTGCAAATTCAAACCCTGTTAAGGATGCCTTATAAGCCTCCTGGGCAATCCGGGCTAAAGAAAGTCCGGCACCAGCCTGAACAATCCCTGTCTCCCGGTCCACTTCGCAGCCTGCAAAGCCGTCCATGGATATCACAACTCCGTCAAACCCTTCATCTCCCACCAGAAGATTGCTTCCATTTCCCAGAATGAAATAAGGAACCTCTTCCTCCCGGCATACACGCAGAACACCAGAAAGCTCCTTTTCCTCGGTTGGAGTTACAAAGCAGGCAGCAGGTCCGCCTACCTTGAAGGATGTATGCTTTCGCATCTCTTCCCCTACTTTTATATGGTTTTTATCGGCTGCACCAAGAAGTTTTTCATAAATATCAGTCATCAGACACCTCAATCATCCTGTTTTCTTGACAGGTTTGCCTGGACGCGGTTATATAATTCCTGAGCCGCGTTGTACCCCATCTTCTTTTGTCTGTAATTGACAGCCGCTGATTCAACGATAATGGCCAGGTTACGTCCTGGACGTACTGGAATGGAATGACACACCACCCGGTTTCCTAAAAATTCCGTATACTGGTCTTCAATCCCCAGTCTGTCATATTCTTTATCTCTATCCCAGTCCTCTAATTTAATTACCATATCAATGGCCTGGGTATCTTTTACGCTTTCCACACCGAACAGGGTCTTTACATCAATAATACCGATTCCCCTTAATTCGATAAAATGCTTTGTAATTTCCGGAGCTCTTCCGATCAGGGTAGCATCACTTACCTTACGGATCTCCACAACATCATCGGTCACCAGACGGTGTCCTCGTTTAATCAGTTCCAGAGCTGCTTCGCTTTTTCCGATACCGCTCTCCCCCATGATAAGCACGCCTTCACCAAAAACATCCACTAAAACTCCGTGAATGCTGATGCAGGGAGCCAGCTTAACTTTTAACCAGCGGATAACCTCTGCCATTAAGTCAGATGTGGTCTTATCTGAAACAAGACAGGGAACGCCGTAATGGTTGCAAAGAGCCAGGATATCCTCATCAGGAACCTGGCTGCGGCTGTATACCAGGCACGGAATCTGACAGGCTAAAAGCTTATCATACATCTCAAGCTTTCTCTCTTTGCTCATCTGATTGATATATTCCTGCTCCACATAGCCGATGATCTGCACTCTTTCATTGTCAAAATGATCAAAAAATCCAGTAAGCTGCAGTGCCGGACGATTGACATCAGGATGGCTTAATACAATTTTATCCGCATCAATTTCGGGAGTCATATTTCTAAGACTCATCTTTTCGATCAAATCCGTAATCGCTACTCCATGCATGGCGAAACGCTCCTTTTTCCATCTGTTTTTTTCATACTAACACAGATTCCGTATTTTGAAAAGCTTATAATGGTCAATGAAAAAAATCATAAACACTCTTAGCCGCTCTGGCGTTCATGCCCGGAACTTTTAAAAGTTCCTCCATCGAAGCTTCTTTTATAGGCTCCAGCCCTTTAAATTCACGCATAAGCGCTTTTCTGCGGTTTGGCCCAATTCCTTCAATATCATCAAGGATGGACTTCACCTGTCCCTTGCTTCTTAAGCTTCTATGGTATTCAATTGCAAACCGGTGGGCCTCATCCTGGACTCTTGTAATCAGCTTAAACCCCTCTGAATGCCGGTCAATGGGAATCTCCACATTGTTATAGTAAAGTCCCCTGGTACGATGGTTATCATCCTTTACCATACCGCAGACGGGAATTGCAAGCCCCAGATCCTTGATAACCTGAAGTGCAATATTTACCTGCCCACGGCCGCCGTCCATCATAATGAGGTCAGGAAAACGGGTGAAGCTTCCGAACTCTTCATCCACGCCCTTTTCCTTTAGCTCTTCTGCTTCTTTTAATCCATGGGAAAATCTTCGGGTCAGCACCTCATGCATGGAAGCATAGTCATTAGCTCCCTTTACCCATTTTATTTTAAACTTTCGATAATCATTACGCTTTGGTTTCCCATTTTCGTAGACTATCATAGAGCCTACTGACTCGAAACCGCTTATATTTGAAATGTCGAACGCTTCAATCCTTCTGACTTCCGTAAGCCCCAGCCAATTGCCCACTTCGTTCATGGCTCCAATGGTACGCAGCTCTTCCCGTTTGATCTTTTCCTTATCCTGGGATAAGACAAGGGCAGCGTTCTTCTCCGCAAGCTCCACCAGACGTTCCTTCTGGCCCTTTCTCGGAACCATGATTTTCACCTTCTGGCCTCGCTTGGCAGACAGCCATTCTTCGATTACCGTATCATCCTCAAGTCCGGTCTGTACCCACAGCTCCTTGGGAACAAAAGGCGTTCCGGCATAGAACTGCTTTACAAAACCAGTCAGAATCTGCTGGTTATCCTCAGCTGCTCCGATATTTACATGGAAATGCTCCCGGCCGATCAGCCTGCCTTCCCGCACAAAAAACACCTGAACAACGGCATCCTTTTCATCCTTTGCCATGGCAATGATATCCCGGTCTTCCATACCGCTGTCCGTAATCTTCTGCTTTTGGGCGATCTGCTTTACGCTGTTTAACAAATCCCTGAATTCAATGGCCTTTTCATAATCCATCTCTTCTGAGGCAGCCTGCATCTTCTCCTCTAACATGGTAATGACCGGACTGTATTTCCCGCCCAGAAATTCCAGAGCCTGACTAATGGACTTTCCGTAATCTCCCTTGTTGATATAGCCCTGGCATGGAGCCTGACACTGCTTAATATGGTAATTTAAGCATGGCCGTTCCTTGCCGATATCCCTGGGCAGATTCCGGTTGCAGGTCCGTATCTGATATAGCTTATGAATCAGCTCTATGGTATCCTTCACAGCTCCAGCGCTGGTATAGGGACCAAAATACTTGCATTTGTCCTTTTTCATCTCTCTGGAGAACAGGACACGGGGAAAATCCTCGTTTACCGTAACTTTAATATAAGGATAGGTTTTATCATCCTTAAGCATGGTATTATAGCGGGGACGGTGCTCCTTGATCAAATTGCATTCCAATACAAGGGCTTCCAATTCCGAGTCTGTTATAATGTATTCAAACCGGGCGATCCTCGACACCATCTGTTCGATTTTTGCCGTCTTGTTTCTGCTGCTTTGGAAATACTGCCTGACCCTGTTTTTTAAGCTGATTGCTTTTCCTACATAGATAATTTCGTCCCTCCTGTCATGCATAATATACACTCCAGGCTGGGACGGCAGTTTTTTTAATTCTTCTTCTATATTAAATTCGATGTGGTCCATGAAAACGAATCACCTCAATCTTGATCCATCGTACTTATTTTGCAGTTCCAGATGCCGCTTAATTGCGTAATACTTCTCTTCCGGTTCAGAATCCAGCCGTCCGATCTCCAGTATTTCACAAATAGCAAGAAGCTCTTCCGGTGAAAATTCATCCTTTCTATCGAAAAGAACCTCCAGTTTCTCATGATACGTCCTTGCGTCAAGAAATGCAAGAAGATTTTTATTGGCTCCCCTGAAATCTTCCGCTTTAGTCTCTGCGGAAGCTTCCACCTGGGGGACTGTTTCCGGGGCTGCTTCTATGTTTATCTTCTCAAACCGGTATTTCTGCTTTACTTCGGGATACTTCTCATGATCCACCTCACTGACAAACATATCATAAGGGCGGACATATACCTGATAGGTACCGTAAAGCGCCTGATATACCACCATCTTTTCCCTTGTTTCCGAGTGAGTGGCTACCGATACGATCTGATACATCTTATCTTTAAAATGTCTGTAAAAATCTCCTGGCCTGGGTTCTTTTTCCATGGCTTTCCTCACTTCCTAATTCCTGGAACCACCTGTGGTTACAATCACAACATTTGGTTTTTTCCTGACGTTTGGTTTTTTATCTTCAGAGCTTTCAGGCGTGGGCTCTTCCTTGGCCACCTTTCCCTCCAGGCTTTCATAAGCCTTACTGGTCTCCGCCTGGGAGGCACTGGAAGTCGGCCTTAAGCGCTCCAGCTCTTTTTGTTCTTTTTCCCCTTCTTCTTTGGTAAGAAGCCCTTCCCATGTATAGCGGTTGGAAGCACTCCACAGAATCCACTCATCATATCCGGCATCGTAGACCGCCTGAATCTGAGCTCTTACCTCCTTGGGTCCATAGGGAATATAATGATCCAGATATGAGGCAGTAAAGTCCTGAAGCCAGGGTCTTACCACTGCCTGTTTTCTGCCCTCTTTCCTGTTTTCCAGAAGCTCCTGCTTGGAAAGCTCCAAAGCTGCCAGAACAGTATTGTAGGGCTCTGTATCCGGATGATCAATATTAAAGTTTCCGTCGCTGTAATGGGATGGATAAATCATCGGGCAGATGTAGTCCAGATGCTCTGCCATGTCATAATAAACCTGTCCCACCCGCTGCGCATCCACGTTGCTTCCAATAATTGTGCCAAATACATCGGCTGAAACATAGATATCATGAGCAGAAAGCTTTTTGTATGCGTATTCTATGAATTCCGTAATGACATCTGTCTTTGAGCGGCCCCTTGTATCCTTCTCATCAAACACCACCTGATTCATGGAGCTGTCTGTTGCAAAACGGATATAATCAAACTGAACCTCATCAAAGCCAGCCACTGACGCCTGGGTCCCAACTTCCACAAGGTAATCCCAGACCTCCTGGCGATAGGGATTGACCCAGGGAAGTCCTTTGTTGTCCCGGTGCAGGCTTCCGTCCTGATTTTTTAATGCCCATTCCGGTTTCTTTTCTGCCAAATAAGGATCGCGGAAAGCCACGACCCTGGCAATGGTATAAAGTCCTCTGGATTTCAGTTCTTTCATCAGGGCATCCATATCCTTGATGCATCGATCCTCAGCACCGATTTCCTGTACCGTAGGAGCCCCGTCCATGGCAAAGGTAATACGCCCATCGTCATTTTTCACATCAATGACAACCGTATTGATCTCAGTTCCCTTAATCTTATCAAGGATTGCCTCCATGCCTTCTGAGCCTGCCATATAGCCGGAGATGTAGATTCCCTTCACCTTTACCGGCTTCTTCCCTGGCTGGGCCGAAACCTTAACGGCGCTCTCTTCTACTTCTTTTCTGGAGGAATCTGTTTCCTCTGATTCGGTAACCTTTTTGTATCTGCTGCATCCGGATGCCACTAACGAGCACACAATTACTGCCAAAAGCCATCTTTTCATAATACTCTGTTCACTTTCTCTATGGTTTCAGGTGTCTTATTGTAATAATTATTTAACATTTTACCACATTTTGTAAAATTTACCAGTTAAAAAATTATATATGCCGGATGCAGTCGTTTTTAATATCCGTTTATTTCGTATGCTGTATAATCGTAGTCCCTTTCATAACCAAGCTTTTGGGCCAGGGCAACAGAGCCTAAATTCTGGGCGTCCCAGCTTGGGTAAAGTCCTCTTTTTAAACATTCCAAAATCAGTTTCGCACCGCAGGCAAGGGCGGCTCCCCGCCGCCTGTAGTCTGATCTTGTGTCGATTTCTATTTCAATGCCACCAGGATAGGCCGAATAAGATGATGCTCCCGCAATCACCTGACCGTCTAAAAGCACGGCCACTCCAAGTCCCATTTTCTCGTATTCCTCATAGGTTTCAAAAAGGGAGCATAAATCTCTGGACCAGCTTTCCGCTAAAATTTTATGATATAAATTCCGGTCAATCATCTCCATGGTAAATGGCTCAGACAGATTATTTACAATGCTTTCTAAATATTCTTTATTAAATCCACGGTCATGCTTCTTAATGGCGTATCTTGTCACTTTTTTCGCCTGGGTCTTCCAGACCTCTTCAATCTTAGACGCCCATGCTTCATCTCTTGGAACCATGATGATAAAATCAGATTCCCTTCCCTCTGGCTTGTTGCGGATTAACTCCTCCAGGGGTTCTCCTGAAAAAAAGCAGAAGTCTCCCAGGACGATCTGAGCCGATTTCGGTTGTTCACTATCATCGGCATAGGCTCTCCCCATAACACCGCCCAGACAGGACCATATCATGGTTTCTTCCCAGCCAGCAAAAAGCTCCTCTATCACTGAAGTATCTTTTAGTTCAACAATTCCCAATCTATTTCACTCCTTCTATCAGTTACTATGGTAGCAAAAGCAGGAAAGCTGGTGATCATTAACCACACCAACTGCCTGGAGGTAGGAATAAATAGTTACAGAGCCGACAAAGCCCATGCCTCTCTTTTTCAAATCCTTGGAAAGACTGTCAGATAGCGGGGTCTTTACTGGAAAATTATCATCCTGGTTCACAATGATTTTACCATCAGTAAAGCTCCATAAGTATTTGGAAAAGGAACCAAATTCCTTTTGAATTTCAATAAATATCCGGGCGTTCTTAATGGCTGCTTCCATTTTTTTGCGGTTTCTTATGAGTCCCTGATTCTGCATCAGTTCTTCCAGCTTCTCTTCGCCGTAGGAAGCCACCTTTTCCACATCAAAGTTGTCAAAGGCCTCCCGGAATTCCTCCCGCTTCCTTAATATGGTAATCCAGGAAAGGCCAGCCTGAAATGTCTCTAAAAGGAACATTTCATAAAGCTTTTTATCGTCGTATACAGGAACTCCCCATTCTTCGTCATGGTATTTTACATAGACCGGTGATTTTTCATCCACCCAAAAACATCTTGTTTTCTCCATTATCTGGCTAGTACCTCCGGGCCGTCTTCTGTAATTAAAATGGTGTACTCCCACTGGGCAGAAAGGCTGCCATCCTGGGTATAAATCGTCCAGCCATCCTTGCTGTCCTGCACCACATCTGCTTTACCGGCATTGACCATAGGCTCTACGGTAAAAATCATGCCCGGAACAAGCAGCATATCGGTTCCCCTTGTACCAATGTGGCTGACCCATGGCTCCTCATGGAAATCAATACCTACGCCGTGGCCTCCGATTTCTCTTACCACAGTATAGCCATTGGCATAGACGTATTCAGAAACTGCGGCTCCAACGTCTCCCAAATGTCCCCAGGCCCTGCATTCCTTAAGGCCAAGGTCCAGACTTTCCTTTGCAACACGTACAAGCTTTTCTGCCTCTGGGGAAACCTTGCCGATGCAGTACATTCTGGAAGCGTCAGCGTAGTAACCATTTACAATGGTGGTCACATCTACATTGATTATATCCCCTTCCTTAATGATGCGCTTCGGACTGGGAATTCCATGGCATACCACATCGTTGATAGAGGTACATACACTCTTTGGATATCCTTCAAAATTAAGGGGGGCTGGAATACCGCCCAGACGAATGGTATTTTCATGAACCAGGGTATTGATATCCTGTGTCGTCATTCCTGCCTTTATATTCTCACTGACTATGTCAAGAATCTGATTGTTTATAACGCCTGCATGACGGATGCCCTCAATCTGGGCCGGTGTTTTTATCATATGGTGCTCCGGAACCTCATCACCCATCACTGCATAATTTTCTAATCTTTGGTCAAAAGCCAGATGACAGTTTTTATATTTCTTACCACTGCCGCACCAGCATGCGTCGTTTCTTCCTGTTTTAAGCATTTCGTACCTCCTTCTTACTACACCGTTTTAACATGTTTAGCCGGGAATGTAAAGTGTTTCGGTCAAATAAAGAAACAAGAGAAAATCTCATGGCTTTTACATCCTTTCTATGATACAATTTATTGATATTAAAGGCAAAGAGTTTATGAAGGCTCAAAACAGGAAACACAATGGAGGAACAAATGAAATTTGGATTTGACAATAACAAGTATTTAAACATGCAGTCAGAGCATATCAAGGAGCGGATCGGTCAATTTGGGGACAAGCTTTATCTGGAATTCGGTGGCAAGCTGTTTGACGATTATCACGCTTCCAGGGTACTGCCGGGATTTGAGCCTGACAGCAAACTCCGCATGCTGATGCAGCTTTCTGACCAGGCAGAAATCATTATCGCTATCAGTGCAGCCGATATCGAAAAGAATAAGATTCGTCACGATCTGGGCATCACCTATGATGTGGATGTATTCCGTCTCATTCAGTCCTTTACGGATAAGGGACTCTATGTAGGAAGCGTAGTCATCACCCAGTATTCCGGACAGAAATCTGCCGATGTATTTAAAAGCAAGCTGGAAACCATGGGAATCCGTGTATACCGCCATTACATCATTGACGGCTATCCAAGCAATATTCCTTTCATTGTCAGCGATGAAGGCTATGGAAGAAATGATTATATAGAAACAACAAAACCTCTTGTCATTATCACAGCACCAGGACCAGGAAGCGGAAAGATGGCTACCTGCTTATCCCAGCTTTATCATGAAAACAAGAGAGGGGTCAAAGCCGGCTATGCCAAGTTTGAGACCTTCCCCGTTTGGAACCTTCCATTAAAGCACCCGGTAAACCTTGCCTACGAGGCAGCTACCGCTGACTTAAATGATGTTAACATGATTGACCCTTTCCATCTGGAGGCTTACGGCACCACCTCCGTTAATTACAACCGTGACGTGGAGGTTTTTCCTGTATTAAGTGCTATCTTTGAAGAAATTTATGGAGAATGCCCCTATAAATCACCGACGGACATGGGCGTAAATATGGCTGGATTTTGCATTGTAGATGATGAGATCTGCAGAGAAGCTTCCATGCAGGAAATTATAAGAAGATACTATCAGGCGCTCTTAAGACTGGCTAAGGATACTGGCTCCAAGGATGAAGTCTATAAGATCGAGCTTATATTAAAGCAGGCGAAAATCACCACAGACAAGCGTCCGGTGGTTAAGGCTGCCAACGAACGGGCAGAAGCAATGGGATCCCCCTGTGCCGCCTTACAGCTGGAAGACGGAAGAGTTATCACAGGAAAGACCACCAACCTTCTTGGTTCCTCTGCTGCTCTTTTACTGAACGCAGTCAAAGCCTTAGGAGATATCCCTCACGATGTGCATTTAATCGCTCCTTCCGCCATTGAGCCGATCCAGAAGTTAAAGACTTATTATCTGGGAAGCAAAAATCCAAGACTGCATACAGACGAGGTCTTAATTGCCTTATCAACCTGTGCAGCCACAGACCCCAATGCACAAATCGCACTGGAGCAGCTGCCCAAATTAAAGGGATGCGAAGCTCATACTTCTGTTATTCTTTCTGATGTGGATATGAAGACCTTTAAAAAATTGGGAGTTCATCTGACCTGTGAACCCCTTTACGAAGAAAAGAAAATTTATCATTAGGCCCGGTCTTACCATTTAAGCCCAGGCAAAGAATATAAAAAATGCGTCTTGAAATTCAAGACGCATTTTTAGTACTTCCATCACGATTTTATATCAACTGATGTCACAGGACTTTCCTCTTGACTTACCTGTTCTTCCACAAGACCTTTCACCTTGGTCCGATCCATCAAAAGAGCAGCAGCCAGTTCTCCGTAAAGAAGCTCCTGCGCCATATTAAAATAGAAATCATCCTTTGCGGTACTCTTCTTTCCTTCTGCCAAACGCTTCTGTTTCTTTAAATAGAGCGTCTTAATGATCTGCATCCAGCCGGTACCTTCATTTCTCTGCATGATCTCCTTGTATTTACCTTCTCTTTGTCTGTCATCTACCACCCAAATGGTTTCTATGTCTGGAATCTGGTCAATCAGTTCCAATGCCTCTTCTTTGGTAACAGCAGGTCTTATGGCTGCTTTTTTATTGTCTACCGGCGTATAAACCGCGCTGTGCTGCTCCTCGTAAAGTGGCTTTAGCGTATAATAAAGCCGGTCTTCCTGGGCCGCAGACATAGCAAGACTTCCAATGGCGTTCACCTTGCAAATACCATGGGTACCATACATAACCAGATCGTTTACCTGAAACATAATGCATTCCTCCTGACTGAAAAACAACACAATATTGCCAATGTTACAACTACTCTCCTATAAGTATAACACTTTACACCATGTTTTGTCAGTATTTTTTTGTTTTTTAGTCATTTTCGTGAAATATTACCAGATACAACCCTTGTATTATTTGTGCAATTTAAGTAATTATCCCATAAAAAACACCCTAAATATCCAAACATTACCAAAATGTCAGATATTTAGGGCACTTTTTATGGTTAGTCTTTTTTAGCTGCCAGCTTAACAGCTGCACTTGCACCTACCCGACTGCATCCAGCTTCGATATAAGCCCTTAAATCTTCCAGGGTACGCACTCCGCCTGCTGCCTTGATTTTTACCTCTGGCCCGATGTGCTCTTTAAACAGCTGGATATCAGAAAGAGTCGCACCAGCAGTGCCGAATCCGGTAGAGGTCTTAATGTAATCGGCTTTTGCAGCAGTTACTGCCTTGCACATGGCGATCTTCTCTTCTTCTGTAAGATAACAGGTCTCAATAATGACCTTTAAGATCTTGTCTCCTGTTTCCTGCTTTAACAAACGAATTTCTTCTTCTACTTTTTTATAATCTCCGTTTTTCACGTCAGCGAGGTTGATTACCATATCCACTTCAGAGGCTCCGTCTTCAATGGCTTTCTTTGTCTCCAGAACCTTAGACTCTGTAACGCTGTAGCCAAGAGGAAATCCGACTACCGTACAGATATTCAGATTTGGAAATTCCTTATGAACTCTGCTGATATAACAGGGTGGAATGCATACAGAAGCAGTTTTATATTCCAAAGCCTCCTGACAAAGCACCTTAATCTCTTCCCAGGTCGCAACGGCCTTTAATACAGTATGGTCTACATAGCTTAACATTTCTAAATCGGTCATTTGTTTGATTTCCTTTCTATTATACAAGACGCTCTGCACCTGCTTTTGTAACTCTTGCATAGATGAGAGGCTCTGCGGCCGGCTTTTCATCACTGATGGTGACCGCACTTAAAAATTCCTCTGCGGAAGCCAAAAACAGCTCTTCCTTAGAAGTATAAAGCACTGCCATAACTTCTCCCTCCATGACGCTCTGGCCCACCTTCTTTTTAAGAGCAATTCCGGCAGCAAAGTCGATTTCACTCTCCTTCGTGATTCTGCCAGCTCCAAGCATGGAAGATGCAATGCCGCACTTCTCCGTATCCATATGAGTGATGTAGCCGCCTTTTGGAGCTTTTACCTCCAGCTTAAAGGGAGCTTTTTGAAACAGGGAAGTATCTTTTATCACGGAAGAATCGCCTCCCTGTGCTTCCACCATGGCGATCAGGCGTTTTAGTGCACTTCCATCAGAAATGGTCTTTTCTGCCATGGCCCTGCATAGGTCAAGATCACCTTTTCCAGCCAGATAGAGCATACCGGAAGCAAGCTGTAAGCATACCTCTGTCAAATCCGCGGGGCCATTTCCTTTTAAGGTATCCACTGCCTCTATGACCTCCAGGCTGTTGCCGATGAGACTTCCAAGAGGAATATCCATATTGGTGATCAGCGCCATGGTTTTCTTCCCTGCGTGCTCCCCAATAGCCACCATCTTTTCAGCAAGGGTAATGGAATCATCAAGGGTTTTCATAAATGCTCCGCTGCCTGTCTTTACGTCAAGAAGAATGCAGTCACTTCCTGCTGCCAGCTTTTTGCTCATAATGGATGCCGCAATGAGGGGTATGCTGTCTACCGTGGCTGTCACGTCCCGAAGGGCGTAAAGCTTTTTATCTGCGGGGGCCAGATTGCCGGACTGCCCGATGACGGAAAGTCCTGTGTTGTTGACCACCTGAAAGAATTCTTCTTCCGTAAGGGTCGTACGCATACCGGGTATGGACTCCATCTTATCAACCGTTCCTCCGGTATGTCCAAGACCCCGTCCAGACATCTTAGCGACCTTGACTCCACAAGCCGCCACAATAGGGGCTACCACCAGAGTGGTCTTGTCTCCAACGCCTCCTGTTGAATGTTTATCCACCTTAATGCCTTCAATGGGAGATAAATCCACCATATCACCGGAATGAGCCACCTCACTGGTCAAAGTGGCTGTCTCCTTATCATTCATTCCATTTAAATAAATGGCCATCAGCATCGCTGACATCTGATAATCCGGAATCTCTCCCTTTACATAGCCATCTATCATAAAACGGATCTCTTCTTCACTGAGAGTTTCTCCGTTTCTCTTTTTTGCAATTACATCATACATCCTCATGGTTTCCCTAGCCCCTCATTCATTCACTGGATTTTAAATTATCATTTGTAAATCCCATCGGAAGTATTTCCCTTAAGGTATAGACCGAGGTCTTTTCTCCTGCTCCCAGGATAATTTGAAATTCATCAGGATCGCAAAACTCTGCCATGACCTGCCTGCAAACTCCGCAGGGAGCACAAAAATCCCCTTCTTTTCCTTTTTTATTGCCTACGATGGCAATGGCCTCAAATTCAGTCACGCCTTCTGAAACCGCCTTAAAAAATGCCGTCCGCTCTGCGCAGTTGGTGGGTGAAAAGGAGGCATTCTCGATGTTACATCCTCTGTAGACCGTTCCGTTCTTTGCCAGAAGAGCCGCTCCCACACAAAAGTCCGAATACGGTACATATGCATTTCTTTGTGCCTCATAGGCCTCTGCCACCAACATGTTTTTTGTTGCTTCCTCAAGCTTCATGGGCACCTCCTGTTATTTTGCTACTTCTTCTAAAAAGCTCTTGCCTGCGATGTCACCCTTTAATCCAAATAAATCAAGGACCGTAGCAGCAATGTCTGCAAAGGTATCTCTGGTACCAATGGAAACGCCTGCTTTGATTCCCTCTCCATAGATAAGCATTGGTGTGTATTCTCTGGAATGGTCGGTACTTGGAGTCCCAGGGTCACAGCCATGGTCTGCGGTTATGATAAGGACATCATCTGATTTCATGCCTTTCATGAATTCACCTAACTGCACATCGAAATCCGTAGCAGCCTGAGCATAGCCCTTTACATCATTTCTATGGCCGTATACCATATCAAAATCCACCAGATTCACAAAGCAAATGCCATTAAAGTCATCTTTTTGCGCTTCCAGTGTCTTAATCATGCCATCTGTATTATTCACAATAGAAGTTGTTTTATCAATTCCTTTTCCTGCAAAGATATCGTATATCTTTCCAATCCCAATGGTATCATAGCCAGCCTCTTTCAGGCAGTCCAGCATAGTAGTCTTAGGCGGAAGAAGGGAAAAATCATGGCGGTGAGGAGTCCTTTTAAAATCAGGATAAGTCCCGTCAAATGGTCTGGCAATTACACGGCCAAGGCTGTGCTTTCCAGTCAGCAGCTCTCTTGCAATCTTACAGTAGCGGTAAAGCTCCTCAAGAGGCACCACTTCTTCGTGAGCGGCTATCTGGAATACGCTGTCTGCAGAAGTATAAACAATCAAATCCCCGGTCTTTACATGCTCTTCTCCGAAATCTCTGATGACATCGGTTCCGGAGTAAGGCTTATTACAGAGAATTCCTCTGCCCGTCTGCTTTTTAAATTCGGAGAGAATTTCCTCTGGAAATCCGTTGGGATAGGTGGGAAGAGGCTCTTCGGATATAATTCCGGCAATTTCCCAATGGCCTATGGTGGTGTCCTTTCCCTGGGACTGTTCTGTCAAACGTCCGTAGGAACCCACTGGCATCTCTTCTTTTTCTCCTGCTGTTACGCCATCTATGTTAAACATTCCCAGCTTTTTCAAATTAGGGGTGTAATACTCATCTGCTTTTGCAATGCTTCCTAAGGTATTGCTTCCTTCGTCATGAAATTTCGCAGCATCTGGTGCTTCACCGATACCAAAGCTGTCTAATACAATTAAAAATACTCGTTTTGTCTCTGACATATTCATACCTCCTGTTACGAAAAGGGATTGCTCTGCAATCCCTTCGACATTTCGTCAAATTTTTTCAAATCTTTCCACATCTGTTACAAATATAGTAGCGCCGCCAAGTTCAACCGTTGTCGGCATCATCATAAATCCAGAGGATACGGATGCCAGGTTGGGAGCCGGTACATTATATGTTATCTTCTGGCGTTTCCCACAGGTGTCTTTAATCAGATTAATGACCACCTCTACCTGTTCGTCTTCTGTACCTATCATCAAAGTCGTATTTCCCTTTTTTAAGAAGCCGCCTGTAGTGGCAAGTTTTGTCACGCTGTACTGGTGTTCATTCAGTGCATCGGTCACCCGGTTTCCATCATCGGAGCTAACGATAGCATAAATTATCTTCATATCTACCACCTCACTTTTCATTTGGCAAAACTGCATTTATTAGATGGTTCTATTATAAAGCATAATCAGGAAAAATAAAACAACCAATCCTAAAATTTTTATAAGTTTTCTGTTAATAAGCAAGATTCTACATTTTATAAAGAAGCTTTTGATAAATTCTATCCCTCATCCATGGTTCATTGACCGCATGTAAGCATTCACTGAGGGCAAACCAGCCGACTGCACTGTTTTCATCCTCTTTGATACATATCGGCAGCGTGTCATCCGCTTCCAGTAAATACGTTACATTCAAATGAAGATGAGAAGGGACATAAGCTCCTTTTTTCTCATGACCGTCCACCGTAAGAATCTCCAGGGAAAAAATGTCCCTGCTCACCGGCACGACTTTGCTGATTCCGGTTTCCTCCATGGCCTCTCTAAGAGCCACCTTTAGAAGATCCTTTTCTCCATCCGCGTGTCCTCCTGTCCAGGCCCAGGAACCATAGATGTTGTGATAAGCCATCAGGGCTTTGGTGCGGGAGGGGTTTACCACCCAGCCGGAAGCCGATAGATGGGCCTGTTCATTTTCCCTGTAAAAACAGGAATCTCCCTGGCGCAGATAAGAAAGAATCAGCTCCTTATCCTTCTCCTCCTGTTCATTCCATGGCCGAAACCGTTCCATATCATTTATCAGTTGTTCTCTTTGATCCATGCTCTTTTGTCCCCTTTTCATCGTTTTTCAGGCATACTCTAACGCCTTAAGGATATATTTTATTGAATAAGCAAAACGAGGTGTTATATGAAGTTATCTTCTCTTGTGTTTTCCGATCCTTCTCCATGGCCTCCCATAGAGATTGTATCCCAAAATGAACGGTACGCAGCCGCCATGTTATCAAACATTGGTGCCTGCAACTCTGAAATGTCTGCCATCAGCCTCTATGTCTACAACAGTCTCATTACAAAGAATTTCTTTTTTGAGATTGCAGAGTGTTTTCACAAAATCAGTATGGTGGAAATGCGCCATCTAAATGCATTCGGTGAGCTGTGCGTACTTTTAGGAACAGACCCCAGACTTTGGAGCCAGCAAAACGGACGGATGCAGTACTGGTCACCTTCCTGCAATCACTACCCCACCAGAATTGGAGAGCTTGTAACCAATGCTCTTAATGGGGAGCTGGAAGCCATACGGAAATATCAGGCTCAGGCCCAGTGGATCGATGATTGTAAGATTCAGGCCGTCTTAAACCGGATTATCGCGGATGAACAGTGTCACGTTGAGATATTCCGGCTTATTCTGGCTGAGCTAAACGGCGAAACCCTGATTCAATCCACGGAATACAGTGAAGCAGAGGAAGAATCAGAACTTACCGAAGATGAATATGAACCCTTATAATCCCGGATTCCTAAAGAAGGCCTGGTCTTACTCTGTCCTGATTTCCAGGCCTTCCTGATATCCTTTTTCCATCTTATGCCGTGCTTTTCTGTTTTCCACCGTATCAAAGATAATGGAAAAATCATAATCCTCAGGATATAATTCAGCGGCCGGAACCAAAAGCTTGATCCGTTTGTGGTTAATCCATATCTTCTTATCCGGCAGCTGTACCTGCAAAACGCCCTGGTCATTGACCGGTCTGCATACAATTCCATTTTTCTTATCCGGCAATACACAGACACTGTCACCAATGGTAAATTTGGTCAGTAGCTCACTTTTATGCTGGGCACTGTTGGTCCCTTCAGCCTTCTTGGCTTTTGGAGCCTTTTTCGTTTTTTCCCATTCAATCTCCCCATGGTTCTGATCCGGTTCTTCCCACGCTCCGTAGGCATATCGTCTGGCTCTTTCTATCATCTGCTCTGGCATACCAAGCCTTGTCGCTATGGCCAGTGCACAGCTTTCTCCTGCCTCTCCGATTTCCATACGATACATTGGCTTTAAGGTTTCCTTGTCAAAGGCCATACGCGCATTGGTGATTCCTTCTCTTTCCTTTGCATAGGTCTTTACCTCAGGATAATGAGTGGTCGCAAGGAACAGACATCCCATGTGCCTTAATTCATCTAATATGGCGATAGCGATTCCCATTCCCTCTGCCGGGTCAGTCCCTGAACCCAATTCGTCCAGGATAACAAGACTGTCTTCTCCTGCTTCTTTTAATATCTTCATCACATTGGTAATATGAGCCGAAAATGTGGATAGATTCTCCGTAATATTCTGCCCATCCCCTATATCACAAAGCACCTGGCGATTTAAGCAAAGATCTGCTTCCTTACATGGTACATGAAGTCCGCATTGTGCCATAAGGGAAAACAATCCCACAGTTTTAATGGAAACGGTTTTTCCCCCTGTGTTTGGGCCTGTAATAACAATTCCCCTCTCCCTCTTTCCTAATTCAAAGGTGAGAGGGACCACAGTCCTTGGGTCCATAAATGGATGGCGCCCTTCCACGATTCGTATGACCCGTTCCGAATTGATTACCGGCTCTGCTCCATTCATCTCCTGGCTCAGCCGCCCTTTTGCAAACAGGAAATCCAGCTTTTCCAGATAACGTTTATTTTTTTCCAGTACAGGAAGATAATCTTCTACAAAGGCTGTCAGTGTATACAGGATCTTCCGAACCTCATTCTCCTCTTCAATGCGAAGCAGCTCCAGCTCTCCATTTATGGCGGCAATGGCGGCTGGTTCAATAAAGAGTGTGGAACCTGTGGACGACTGGTCAATGACACTGCCTGGAACAGAGGATCTAAAATCTTTTTTCACTGGAAGGCAGATTTTTCCATTTCTTATGGTCATATAGGAATCTGAGAACCATTTTTTGTTTCCCCGCAAAATGGCATCTGCTTTTGTTCTCAGGCGTTCCTCCATCCTGCCAATCTCCTGACGGATGTTTTTCAGGCTTTTGCTGGCATAGTCTTCCACTTTTCCATTTCGGATGCTTTCATAGATCATTCCTGATAAAGCCTCCAGAGGCTCTAACTCCAGCTCGTAATAGGGAAGACTTAATTCCAGGTATTTGCAGCGTATTAAAAAATCCTTTAACCGCTTTACACCAGTGAGCATTACGCCAATCTCCTCCAGCTCTTCAGCCATAAGGCAGCCTCCCTGTTTTGTCGTCGTTATGATAACAGAAAGGTCTTTCATAGCTACTGCAGGAGGAAGCCCCATGTTATCCAGTATAATCCTGGCTTCGGTAGTGTCCCGTATGCTCTTTTTTACTTCACTTTCCTTCTGGCTTGGCATCAGAGTCCTGATCTGTTCTTTTGCCGCTTCTGTATGGGATAAGTTTTCAAGTTTTTCTAATATACGATAAAATTCTAATGTTTGAAATGTGTGATTCATCTCGTTCTCCTTGATTTTAAATGATCGATAAGATTCTTAAAATCCATGGAGCATAAAGCAGCCGGTCTTTCAGACAACAAAAAAACCTGAGAGATACCAAATCGACATCTCGCAGGTCATAAACCTAATCCGTCTGTTCTGTATCTTCATGGGCAAAACAGGTACACAAAACCAAGGACAGGTAAATATACCTTCCTCTCTTGATTCCTGTTTTCAATATAAAATTGCTTTACGCTCCATGTTCAGACACAATTAACAAACACACACATCCTATTCTTTTCTATTCTTTCATCAATATAACACATTAAGTCATTACGGTCAACGGTATTTTCTTGATTTCCACCAGCCAGCCAGCATAAGGATTTCTTTCTCATTGAGGCAATGGTTTAAGGTGCCTGTCCTCATCTGTAACAGGCATTCTTCATGGTCCATCCACAAAACAGATTCTACTTCGGCCGGATCAAGAAGGAGCTCTGATTCTTCTATGGTTTTTTCATAGGCATACACCTTACTGACCTCACGGTTAAAGAAGGTCCTGCCATAAAATTCTCTTTTATCAAGCTCACTTCGAAGCCCAACAAAGGATAGCTCATCAGGTACCGCCTCAATGCCCAGCTCTTCCTTCAGTTCTCTGACTGCGGATTCCAGATAGTCACTTCCGGCCGTCAGGTGTCCCGCAGAAGAAACGTCATAACAACCAGGGTAGGAATCCTTGTTTGCACTGCGTTTTTGTAAAAGAACATCAAAACCATTTGTTTCATTCGGCCTTATGATCCAGACATGGGCGGTGCCGTGAAGGATACCTTCCCGATGCATGAAAAACCGGGCCATGACTCTTCCGGTCAAACTCCCGTCTGGCTGTCTTTCATCCAACAGCTCCATTGCTTCTCCATTTAACACGGCAGCGGACAGGCGTTCCCCTTGATAGACCAGCTTCAGCGAAAAAAATGGCAGTTCGTCCTTTAGCAGTTCAAAGAAAATCAGATCGCCTTCCCACAGAGGAAGCTGTCCTGTTTTTTCCTTTGGGACCCACTCTAAGCTGCCCTCATTGCATTCCGTAAGAGTTCCCTTAAAATCATCTGAGGTATATAAAAACATATATTCATCGGGGTATATATCGGATACAAACGTTATAATTCCTCTTTGTCGATAGGAAAGAAGGGTGAGACCTGTTTCCTCTTTCACTTCTCTTAACAGGCAATCCTCCGGACTTTCACCTTCCTCCAGATGTCCTCCGACCCCAAGCCATTTATCCTGGTTCATATCCTGTTTTTTCTTGATCCGGTGCAGCATCAGATAACTGCCGGCCTGTTCGATATAACACAGGGTCGTAAGATTATTATGAGCCATCTGTTTTTGCCATTCCTTCCTGTTCTTTGATTACCACATCCTCATTGGTATCCGTGTCTATACACGTATCCCCGCTATCTGTATCCCCTACCTGAATCTGAACCACACAGTTGGTCTTTTCCTCTTCGTAGAATACCGGCACCCGGTAAAGGCCAGGAGTGTTCCAGTCACATTGAGACAAATCAAAACTGAATTTTGTATGATCATAGAGCTCCCTGGAAAAATATCCGTCTGCATTTAAATCAAGTGCCTTACCGACATTGGTCCTGGCGTAAAAGGTGGTAGTGACATTCTTATCAAAGATAGGTTTTGTCCTGTTTTTCATGATCTGTGTTAACAGGATCATAGCCGATGCCAGAGCAAATACTCCAAATAGACTGAGTCGAATCCACTGTTTTCTTTTATTTTGTTCCATTTTCTCCTCCATACTCATTTTAGTTTCTTATTTATCATTGGAATACAGACCATGTGGCTTTGATCCCCCCTTTTTAGAAAAAGCCCGACTGCAGATTATCTAATGATGACTGCAGTCAGGCTGTATACCTGAAAATCAACCCGGCTGATTCTGGATTATTTGCTTTTTCTGTGACTCGGCAGGCAATTTCATTGCAGCCTATCTTATCACAGAATCTTAAGAATCATCTGTCTTGTTCCCTTAAGATTTTCTGAATTTCGCATCATTTTTTATGCCAATCAGATCGCAGGAGCATATAGCTCCATGTTGCGATGCTCCGCCGCCTTCAGAGACTCATGCTGGCTAAAATCATACTGCAATCAGGCCGCAGAAGAATTCGTCCGTTTGGTTTCAGGCACTTTTCCATCTTTGTTTTGTATATAAAAATAAAAGATTAACATCTACAAACGACAACAATACCTTTCCATTATTGTTAAGCATCCATTGCCTAACATTTACAGAATAACAATTAAAGTGTTGTAATTCACTGCCCACTATTAATATATGATTTCTCCCTCATCCCAGTGTACAAGGAGGCCGGAGTGTTATAAACAACAGGGAAATATAATGCTTATAATCTAAATACTTGAGCATTTGAAAGAATTAGAGAAACCCATCTAATAATATTTCGGAACATTCTAGAATTTATTAAGGATTTGGTTGAGATTTTTACGAAATTATGCAAATATTTTACTTGTAACAATGGATGGACCTATATCATGAGCCACCAGGGTATAACTTTTGATTTGAACTCAATGAAAAGACCAGCCAATGGTGGGAAATTCATTGGCCGGTCTACCATATTTACAGGATTAAATCTTTGAAACAATTAATGGCTATTCCCATAAATTTTCATTGCCTGAGATAAAAAAACAGACAGTCCTTCTCCGTATTGGTCAATATTTTTCAGGAAACGTTCATCAGCCACATAGAGCTGCCCAAGGCCGGCAAATGCCTCCAGAGAATATTGATATCCGAAGTTCTTATTAAAATATTGGTACATATGGTCCATGGCATCTTGAGCAATCTTAGAATCCGGCTGTTCAAACCGTATCGTTCCAAGCTCTCTAAAAAGCTCTTCCATGCCTTCTGCTACCTGTTTTTGTTCCTGAGGAGACATGGAACTTATTTTTGCGTTGCTTTCATCAACAGCTTTGTCTCCCCAAAGACGGCGAGCCTCCTCTTCGTACGGATTGTCACCCATAATAAATCCAGCAAACTTTTCTTTTTGCGTCATAGCTTCTTCTCCCTTCCACGACCTCATGGTCTTTTCCAGTGTATCCAGCATGGCATTTATTCGCTTTTTTTCATGCAGAAGATATTTTTTCTGCAGCTTAAATGCTTCTTTTTGATCGAAATCAGGGCTGGATATCATCTTTTTCGTTTCTGCAAGAGAAAATCCACAGGCTTTAAAGAACAGAATTTGCTGCAGCAAATCCAGATCATGTTCTGAATATTCCCTGTAATCATTTTCCGGATTCCGGTCCGGGCATAGAAGCCCTATTTTATCGTAATGATGAAGCGTGCGCACACTCACACCTGTTAAAACAGCAACTTCATTGGTATTCATCGGATTTCCCTCCTTGCAGTATCTATGATAGGGTATCACGCAACGTAGGAGTCAAGAACATATTTTAATTACTTTCACTGCATTTGACTGCATCGATGGCCAGCACGACCATAAGCGCCAGAAGACTGTCCTCCATATCCGGTACATCAATGATATAAGTATCTGTAAAATGGAATAATTGCTTCTCAATTACGGCTACTGTCTTTCCAGTAGATGACATAATTTGATAATCCCATTCAAAAAAACTGCCTTCCACTCTCCAGCCCTTACAGTCTACGGAAAAGGAGGGCTTAAAAAACGTGAACTCCTTGCGGATAGTGCCTATGGTCTGGCCGTTCACCTGTATGTCAAAACAGGGAAGAAATGAGATAATATGCTCTCTTAAGGTGGCTAAATGGTTATCATACCGATCATAGATTTGAAGCTTGTGTCCCCAGGCTGGCATTCCTTTTACAGTATAAATAGCGTTTCCACTTTCGTCGTAGATATCGTAGCTGTCAAACCAGGAGAAAAAGCGTTGTTTGAACATTAATTTCATGAAAGTTCCTCCCTTTCCTTACATTTCATTCTTTTTCATTCATGTATAATCAAATTCCAACGTATTTTATTATTACTTACTCCATTATTATAGCAGAATGCGAACTTTTTACATACTATTTTAAAAGATACTTAATGAAAGCTGCAGTGCTACTAAATTTATGAAACGCTTATCCTCCTCTCCTGTTCCGAATTTTTCTGCAAAAAACAGAGAAAGTGATAAACGATAATTTACTGAAATTTCTCTCAAAATGTTACTTAGGGTACAAAAATTCTATATTGTTCATAAAATATATAGGCATGATCATTTGCAGGATCTTGTCTAAAACATCTTGAAATGGAGGGTTGGATATGGCTAATAGTGCGCTTCAAATAGAACTTAATACAGCTACGACTGTTGCTTCAGGTGCAAACGTCCTTTTTGATAGCATCGTTTATCAAGCTGGCGGAATCATCTATAACCCAGCCACAGGGGTAATTACCTTTACTGAGGCTGGAAGATTCGTAATTGATTGGTGGCTTGCCACACAGTCATCTCAATCAACAAATGGCGCATCGTTTGCTTTGTCGTCTTCACAAGGAGACTTTCTGGAAGGAAATTCTCCAATAAAAACAGGTGAAGTCTTTGGAATTGGAATTGTTGAAGTTACTGCACCTCCAGTTACCTTGTCACTTGTAAATATTAGTAATGCAGAAATTTTCTTCTCCCAAATAGTTCCGTTAAGAGGATCCTTGGTCATCGTAGAAGATGATATTACAGGAGGAGAGACTGGTTCAACCGGACCGACTGGTGCTACTGGACCGACCGGTGCTACTGGACCGACTGGTGACACTGGACCTGCCGGACCTACCGGTGATACAGGTCTTACCGGACCTACCGGCGCTACCGGTGCTACCGGACCGACTGGTGATACGGGACCGACCGGACCTACTGGTGATACGGGTCTTACCGGGCCTACTGGGGCTACCGGGGCTACCGGACCGACTGGCGATACCGGACCTACTGGACCTACTGGTGATACGGGTCTTACCGGGCCTACTGGGGCTACCGGGGCTACCGGACCGACTGGCGATACCGGGCCTACTGGACCTACTGGCGATACTGGTCTTACTGGACCTACCGGCGATACCGGTGCTACTGGGCCGACTGGCGATACTGGGCCAACCGGACCTACTGGCGATACCGGGGCTACTGGACCTACTGGTGATACTGGACCTACCGGACCTACCGGCGATACCGGACTGACCGGACCGACTGGTGATACTGGTGCTACTGGGCCGACTGGACCTACTGGTGATACGGGACCGACCGGTGATACGGGTGCTACCGGACCGACTGGCGATACTGGTGCCACTGGGCCGACTGGTGATACCGGGCCGACTGGACCTACCGGCGATACCGGACCTACCGGACCTACTGGCGATACCGGGGCTACTGGACCTACCGGCGATACCGGACCTACTGGACCTACCGGCGATACCGGGGCTACTGGACCGACTGGCGATACCGGAGCTACTGGGCCGACTGGTGATACTGGACCTACCGGACCGACTGGCGACACTGGTGCTACCGGACCTACTGGTGATACTGGACCTACCGGGGATACTGGACCGACTGGACCTACCGGGGATACTGGAGCCACTGGACCGACTGGGGATACCGGGGCTACTGGACCGACTGGTGATACTGGGCCTACCGGACCGACTGGCGATACCGGAGCCACTGGACCTACCGGCGATACCGGACCTACTGGACCTACTGGCGATACCGGGCCTACTGGGCCTACCGGAGCCACCGGACCTACCGGACCGACTGGCGATACTGGACCTACCGGACCTACTGGCGATACTGGGGCTACTGGACCTACCGGAGCTACCGGGCCGACTGGACCGACTGGCGATACTGGACCTACCGGACCTACTGGAGCCACTGGACCTACTGGACCGACTGGTGATACTGGACCTACCGGACCTACCGGAGCCACCGGACCTACTGGACCTACTGGAGCCACTGGACCTACCGGACCTACTGGCGATACTGGACCTACCGGACCTACCGGAGCAACTGGGCCTACCGGACCTACTGGCGATACTGGACCTACCGGACCTACCGGAGCCACCGGACCTACTGGTGATACCGGACCGACTGGTGCAGGTGTAACAACGTTTGGTTTTGCTTATCAGCTGGCAACACTTGCAGATGCTACTGTTATTGGGGGCGCTGACGTACCGCTCAGCAACAATGGTCCTCTGGCTGGAGTTACTCACACAGCTGGAACAACGACAGTAACGGTTCCTACGGCTGGAGTATATCAAATTGATTATAATATCTCTATAACAGCTGGTATTGGAGCATCTGTTGCAATTGCAGTAAATGGTGCTGTAGATCCATCAACTCCTGTAACAGCCCTTGTGGCCACTGGAGAGGTTTCAGGAACTGCAATGCTAACATTAGCTGCTGGTGATGTACTGACTCTGAGAAATAACTCTGCAGTCGCGTTGACATTGACACTAGCGCCAAATGTAGGTGCACAGCTTAATATTATTGAATTAGGTTAATTTATTTAAAGCTGGGCATTAGCTGACCAAAATCAGCTAGTGTCCAGCTTTTATTCAAGCACAGCACCCATTTTTATGGTGGTTAGTCGTAAAGCAGATAAAGCAGATAGAGAAAATGCCAGCCACGAATATGAGAATCTTTAAATAATAAAAACTGTCAAGTAACAGGATCACTACTGTTAATTGACAGCTTTTTTATCTTTTGCAGAACATGCTATGTAAAATAATTCTGATATAATTCTACATCATGGCTGGTAGAACAGCCGTCACAATAACAAGCAGTAGATTTAATATCATACCGATCAGGGCACCAATTCCTGCAGCCTTGGCTGACTTTGGATTTGTTGCTTTCCAAACAAGAAATAAAATCAGTCCCACCAGCGGAATAAAGAAACCTAAAACTCCCCACCAGTTACTTCCCTTTGGTGTTTCTTCTACACTTACTCTTTGCTCAATTGTACTCTCCATACTCTCCATCACCTTTCCATAAATATTTAAACCATAAAAAGTTCCGCTTACATTATAGAACAAAAAACGACATTGTTGTTAATTATGTAACAATTAACCGCTTTGAGGTAATAAATAGCAGATTTTAAATAATTTTACGGTCACACATACTGCAAAAGAATAGCCCGGCAACCACAATATAGCTGCCGGACCATTTTTACGACTCTATTTTTTTGTCACACCACTCTTCCAGCACGCACTCCCCACATCTTGCCTTTCTTGAGGTACAGACTGCCCTGCCATGGTAAATCAATTGAAAATTGATCCGGTTCCAGTGTTCCTCTGGTAAAACTTTTTGTAATTCCAGCTCAACCTGTACTGGATTCTTGCCTGATGCCCAGCCAAGGCGTCTGGATATTCGAAATACATGAGTATCTACCGTAACACCTGGTATTCCATAGGCATCAGCGAGGAATAAGGTGGCCGTTTTTCTTCCGACTCCTGCAAGGCTTAGAAGCCCTTCCATACTTGTGGGGACCTCTCCTCCAAATTCCTCCACGATCTGCTGACAGCATTTCTTTAAATTCTTAGCCTTATTTTTATAAATTCCCACGGAACGAATTGAATCCTCAATTTCCTCCACAGATGCTTCTGCCATATTCTTTACATCAGGAAACCGGTTATAGAGCTGAGGAAGCGTCTCTTCCACCTGCTTATCGGTACTTTGAGCGCTTAGCATGATGGCTGCCAGCAACTGCCATGGCTGCCGGTGATAAAAGCCCTCCTTTGTAACTCCATAAACCTCGTCTAACTTATCCAGAGACAGTTTCAAACGCTCCTTATTTATTTCTCCCTTTTTCATATGTATTCTCCTTCTGCCGTCGGATGATGCCTTTTTTAAATTTATTAAAATCTCTGTTATTTTATCTCTCCAGGCTCGAAAAGCTTTATGGTTCCGTATTCCCCATCATATCCCGGACTGCATATCACCTTTTTCGCTCTGATCCGGGCGATACCTTCCGCGATCCATTCACTTGAGACTTTTTTTATTTCTTCAATAGGAATATCTCTTAATATAGAAAATTCTGATCCAAGAGAATATAGTAGCTCCTGATATTGGTTTTGTACACGTTTGCTGGCTGTGGTATAGCCTGTGGAAGCAGCAACCACCTCCAAAAGAGGCACCAGACTTTCATATGGCTTTGACCCTGAAAGGAAAACCTCCTCATTACGGTCGGCTAACTGCTGAATTCTATGAGACACACCTGTGGTCAACTTTTTGCCGCAGATCGGACATTTGCCATGGTAAGCCTTGGCCTCATCAGGAGAAAGACAAAGACCGCATTTTCTATGGCCATCATAATGGTATTTTCCCTCCTCTGGGAAAAATTCAATGGTGCCGGATAACCCCTTTCCTGTATTGATAGCCTTTTTAAGACCCTCATAGGATAAGTCTATATCCATAAGGTTGGCTTCTCTGCCCATTTTAGAAGGAGAGTGAGCATCGGAATTGGAGATAAGCTGGAACCGGTCCAGAGCCGACAGCTTCCTGATCATGGGCGGATCTGAGGAAAGCCCGGTCTCCAGCGCATGGATATGAGGAGTTAAATCTTCAAAGCATTCCTCAATGGTGTCGAAGCCGGAAAATGCGCCGAATAAGGAAAAATGAGGCGTCCAGATATGGGCCGGGAAAAATATGGCCTCAGGGCATGATTCTAAGGTCATTTCCAGAAGGTCCCGGCAATCAAGGCCTAAAATGGGGCGTCCGTCGGAGTGAAGATTTCCGATTGCTTCTAATTTCACAGAAAGTCGCTCTGCTTCTTCCAGCCCTGGAAGGAGGATTACGCTGTGGACCTTTCTCACCTTTCCATGCTTTTTATATATAGTACTGATTTCTCCTGATATTACGAACCGTGGAGTTCTCATTTCCGGCCGGTATCCCGGTTCCAGACAATATTCTTCTTTTAACCGGTATAATCCATCTTCTGCTGGAGCCAGCTTTTCCTTTAACTCTTCTCTCCACGCTCTATGAGTGAAATCTCCGGTTCCTAATAGATCAATTCCTTTTCTTCTCGCCCATAAATCCAGATATTCCGGGGTGCATTCCTTGCTGGTTGCTCTGGAATAATGGGAATGGATATGTAAATCTGTAATGTACATGTTTTCACCTGCTATTTTTATAGAGAAAAGGGGCATTATCTGCCCCTGTGCAAACTGAATTTATTTCCTGTTTTACTTTCTCCTGCTGTATTTTTAAAGTATGCTGTGTTTTTATCTTTGTAATTTTATTATAGCACGGCTGTATTTTCCAGGGAAGCCCCATCTTTTTCCTTGAAAACTGGTCATAATTGACTGTGAGATTTTTTTATGCTAGGATATGCCTATCAATCAGGAGAAAGGATTTTTCAGATGAATATCATGAATTTAATGCAGTTAAAAGAAGCCTGGGGCGTGTTTAAAGAAAATCATCCTAAATTCCCCTTGTTTTTAAATGCTGCTACAAGAAACGGTCTAAAAGAAGGAAGCGTGGTGGAGATTACCATCACACCCCCGGAAGGAAAAAGCATTACCACCAACATAAAGATAAAAGAATCCGACTTAAAGCTTTTCGAGCAGCTAAAATCCGCGTTCAAGTAGGCCGCCTCTGCAAAAAACATTGTTGTATTTACCAAAATATGGTACAATGAACCAATCATTATGGTAAAAAGCTTCGCTATGGTCCATATTATGGCCTGCGAACTACAACAGGAGGATTAAAAACGGAATGAAACATTCTATAAAAATATTTGCCGTTGCATTGCTTCTGTCCTTCTCATTGACCCTATCTGCTTTTGCCGGAACCTGGATGGAAGATTCTAACGGGTGGCGCTGGCAGGAAAAGGATCAACTCTCCCCTGTTTCTTCCTGGGAATGGATTGATTCCAATGGGGATGGAATGTCAGAATGCTATTATTTTGATGAAAACGGATATCTGCTTACCAATACTACCACTCCCGACGGCTATATGGTCAATGAAAATGGAGCGTGGGTGACTGATGGCATGGTAAAACAGAGAGCTGCCAACCCGTCAGCCGCTGCCTCTGCTAAAAAAGAAGGCAGAGAGCTCTATTATCAAGCGATCAAGAAAAGCTCTGAACTTCAGGGGCTGGATATCAGCGGTGATATCCACATGAGCCTTTCTTATACTGACATGGAAATTCCCATTTCCATGAAGCTGCGCTTACAATACCATGACATCAATACTCCCAACATGGAATTTCTTTCAGAGACAGCGATGCAGATGATGGGATCAAAGGACGCCCATCAATCCTTTTATACAAATGGTACCTACTATTCCAACGGTGGCACTCATAAAAAGTATAAGATGAAGATCGGCCATGAGGATATGACGAATAATCTAACTCTTGGTGGATTGACCGGCCAGTTCTTCGCATTTATTGACAATGTTCAGATAGTAGATGGTGATTCAGGAAGTAAGACCATCTTATATTCCAGCAGTGGAGAGGGAATGGAGCCATATCTCAGTAATATTAATAATGAAATATGGCCGCTTCTCAATGAGCTTGACTTCAAGATAAACCGAATCAGCGGCAAAGCAGTTCTCACCCCGGAGGGATATTTCTCCAAGGAAGACATTACGATTGATACCACCATGGAAGAGGATGGGGAAACGGCTGGATTTACCATGAACATCAGGCTGGATTATAACAATCCAGGTCAGGCTGTAACCATTAATTTTCCTTCTACCGATGGGTATGAAGTAGTCGTTTATTAACATAATATATTAAATTGATAAGGGAGGAAACCACAGGCTGGTTTCCTCCCTTTTTATGCTTTAAGCTTTAACCGAAGCAGATATCTTACACTGATTACAAAAAGTATGGGAAATAAGACAGCTGCCAGAATTCCCATTTTCAAATTGTTACTTAGAATTCCTGAGACCTGACCCACCAGGGTAGGACCCGAAGAGCAGCCTAAGTCCCCGGCCAGGGCAAGAAAGGCGAACATAGCCGTTCCCCCGCCCCGAATAGAGGCTGATGCCATACTAAAGGTGCCAGGCCACATGATCCCAACGGACAGACCACATATTCCACAGCCAATCAGCCCCAGTGCCGGATGGGGCGACAGGGAGATCAGAATATAGGAGGCGATACATAAAATTCCGCTGTAGGTCATCATTTTTCCCAAATCTATTTTTTCTCCGTACTTACCGTAAAGGGCTCTTGACGTTCCCATCATAGCTGCAAAAAACATAGGGCCAGCAAGATCACCAACAGCTTTTTTTACCTTAAGCCCCTCTTCTGCAAAGGCGGAGGCCCATTGGCTTACCGCCTGTTCGCCAGCTCCGGCGCAGACCATTAGTATCATAAATACCCAGAATATCTTTTTCCCTATAAGTGTCCGGAAGGAAATTCCCTCATCTTCCTTTATAAGAGGTGCGATTGGGACACGGAAGAAAGTGATCATATTATAGAGCGGTATCAGCGCCCAAAAAAGTGCCAGTATCCTCCAGTTCTCCACGCCCAGTAATACGAAAAATATGGTGGAAATGAGGACCACACCAACATGGCCCCAGCAGTAGAAGGAATGGAGCATGCTCATAGCCTTTTCCTTATTATCAGTGGGACATGCCTCTACCACAGGGCTTACTAAGACCTCTAAAAGTCCCCCGCCTGCTCCATAAATCATCACCGCTCCTAAAAGTCCGGTCCAGGGATTAGAAAAGAGTCCTGGAAGTACCACAAGGGAAACAAGACCAAGGGCACAAAGAGCAAGGGCTGTAATCATGGAGATCCGGTATCCTACCTTGTCAATTACGCCTGCAGATAAAAGATCCACCAATATCTGGATGCCGAAATTGAAGGTAACAAGAAGGGCTATCCGGGATAGAGTGATGCCGTATTCCTTTTCAAACGTAAGAAACAAAAGCGGTACAAAATTGTTAATTATGGCCTGTACAATATAGCTCGTAAAGCAAGCGCGTATAGTTTTATTATAATCCTGACTCATTTCTTTCCTCCCTGGTTTCATTTATTGTATTATAACGCATAAGAAAATCTGATTCTTGCAAGATATGGCCAATTTATGATATAATCTAGCCATTCTTTCAAAGGAGAACCATTTATGCAAAGCACTAGAATACAGACAGACGAATCCATGATGGAGCTTGCCTCCCATGGCTCAAAGGGTTTTCCTCTGCAATATTATTACGAAGATGTAGGTCAATTTGAGAACCGATGCATTGACTGGCACTGGCACAGGGAGTTTGAGCTGGTTTCCGTTACAAAGGGCATTGTACAATGCTCCATCGGCAACATCAGCCACATACTGGAAGACGGGGATGGCTTGTTTATTAATTCAGGAGCTATACACCGGTACGCTTCCGCAGGAAGTGCGGTGATTCCCAACGTGGTTTTTTCACCAGAATTTATGGCACCGGAGGGAAGTCTGATTTATGAGCAGTACTTATCTCCTTTTCTCTCTTCCGGTATTTCTCATATTGTTTTAAAATCCATGATTCCCTGGCAGAAAAGCATCCTAAGCAATCTTTTAAAGCTTTACAGCACCTGTGAGAATAAGGGATCTGCCTGGGAGCTTAAGACCCATACCTTGATCTGCCAGATATGGACAGAGCTATATGAACATCGAGATGAATTAGTCACCATGGAAAATACGGGAACCAACCGTATCTCCCAGGCCCGTTTTCGGCGCATGACCATGTTTATTGAGGAAAATTACAGGAAGCGGCTTACCCTTGATGATATTGCAGCCTCGGTAGGCGTTAGTAAACGGGAAGCACTCCGCTGTTTTCAATGCTCCGTTCCTTTATCCCCCATTGAATACCTTAACAAGTACCGGCTGAAGCAGGCCTCGAACCTCCTTCTTTCTACTGGATATTCCATAAGTGTAATAGCAGAATCTACAGGATTTGAAAGTACCAGCTACTTTGACCGCTTGTTCAAGAGAGAATATCACACGACGCCTGGAAAGCATAGAAATGCATATAAAAGGCAGGAGAAAGATATGGATAAACAGCTATAATAAGCTGCATATAACTAAAAATAGCTCCCCCTCACCGAAACTGTTTTCCTGCTGGAAACAGTCCCGGTGAGGGGGAGCATTGATATATTCAAAAAAGAATATAAGTTTATCTGGGACGAATGATAAATCCTATGAAAAAGAACAGTAAGAAGTAAATCAGAACCAGAAGAAAGCAGATTTCTCCTGCCACGCGGATTTTAATGATTCTTATCCCCTTGGTCCATTTATAAAAATAATAAGATATTAATACAATTCCAAATGTGCCAAGCAAAATCGGCAGCCAGGCCATGATAAGAAAAATAAGATTCATCGTTTTACTCCTGAAGAACTTCCTTTTCTTATCTTCTCCCTTTTCCTTTCACTTATAAGCCGTGTTTATCAGAATTGCCTTTTCTCCATGATTTTTACAGAAAAACTATAAGAAATTCCATATATCACTGCACAAATGCATGCCAAAATGCCAAAAAAGGGCGCTGGCCTTATGGTTCCTAACTGACGGAACACTGCTGTTATATTCATATTATTTAACTCAAAGATTTTTGCAAGGCCGAATACAACGGCAAAGGTAGTTATGGATACGCCGATCAAGGCAATTCTTCCCTTCTCAATTCCAAATTTTAATTGAATGGGAAGATTCACTGCACAAAATAACTGTATCGTAAAAAGATACATGAGCGCAGCCGGAAGAATTTCTCCCATATCCATATTCTTTCCTACCAATGATTTCATGAAAACAACAGCTAAAAACAAAATCCAGACAGTGAGACTTACAATGATGCCAAACCCATACTTTTCCCTTACATAATCTCTTCTGCTGTAGGGCAGGGTGAAAAGAAAAGAGAATCCATTTTCAAACTCATCATAGCTGATGGTTGTGAATGTGAACATCATACACATCAGCGTCATATAGCCGATGATATATGCCGGGTTAAAATTAGCAAACAGCATTAATGCGCAGATCATTGCGAACATGATGTAAAATTTCGCCTGGTTCTTAAACAAAATCAAATCCTTTATAAACAATCCTTTCATATCCGCTCACCTCGAATCATTAATGTTAGAATCTCATCAATGGTCCCTTTCTCCATAACGAGATCAGGATAGTTACGAGTGTAATACTCCTTTTGATCGGTCAGACAATAGTAGCCGTAGGCTTCTTTCCTGCGTCTGATGATATGCTGATGATCCAGCTCTTCATACTGTTCTTTCGTCGCCTTTAATAATCCATAACGATCTAGGAGCACGTCTGTTTCTTCATGAAGGACGATTCGTCCCTGATCAAGCAAGTAAACATCATCGCAAAGGGTCTCTAAATCCTTTGATATATGAGAACTGATGAGAATGGAGCGGTCTCCTTCCTGCATATAAGCTCTGATGTAGTCAAGAAGTTCATCTCTGGCAATGACATCAAGCCCTGCGGTAGGCTCATCTAAGATCAGTATTTTCGCCTGATGAGACATAGCTGCAATCAATTTCAGCTTTGCTTTCATACCAGTTGAAAATTCCTTGATTCTCTTGTGAAAAGGAAGACCAGCATCCCTGCATTTTTGTTCAAATTCTTCTTTATTAAATTTTTTGTACAAATGCTTTAAAAAGACAGATATATCGGAAAGGGTGAGATAGCCGCTGAATCCGGAATCATAAAGTACGACCCCAATTTCTTCCCTTTCTTTCGCAGTCAGATCCTTTGGTTCCTTATTAAGGATTCTTATCTTACCTCCATCTACAGAGATAAGTCCCAGGGCTGACTTAAATATCGTTGTCTTTCCTGCTCCGTTTGGTCCCACCAGTCCGGTAATGTATCCTGTACGCAGCTCCAAAGAACAATCCAGACGGTAACCGTCATACTGCTTCTGTACGTTTTCCATTGTTAGCATCATAATCAATCCTCCAAAATGATACGAAACATCTCTGTTATGTCCTCGTCACTCATACCACAGCTCCTGCCCTTTCGTATGGCTGTCTCTAAGTCTGATTCCACTTCTTTTCTCTTCTCTTCCAATATCAGGCCTTGATTGGTGCAGGCTACAAAGCTTCCTTTGCCATGTACGGTTATGACAAAGCCCTCCTGCTCCAGTACGTCATAGGACTTTTTTACAGTCAATGCACTGACTCTTAGTTCCTTTGCCAGACTGCGCACAGATGGAAGAGATTCTCCTTCTTTTAACTGGCCCTCCATAATAAGGCCCTTGATTTGTTCCACCGCCTGCTCATAGATCGGCTGCATGGAAGAGTTATTTATAATAATCTTCATAAATTTCCTCCTCGACAAACAGCATATAACAGTTGACCAAAAATGTCAACTGTTATATGCTGTTTATTTTGAACCTTATTCAATTAATTGTTTACTTTTTTAGCTGAAACTGGAAAATCAAATTACGAAGGGACTGGGCCTGACCGGTCAGCTCCTCACTGGAAGCAGAATTCTCTTCTGCCGTGGCAGCGTTTACTTCTACTACCTGAGAGATCTGGCCAATACCATTGTCGATTTGTCTGGCTGCCATTGCCTGATCCTTTGATGCGGAAGCAATGCTCTCCACCTTTTTCATAACAACTTCTGTTCTTTCAACAATTACACTCAAGCCCTTAGCGGCTGTATCTGCGATTACAGCCCCCATCTCCACTGCCTCCAGAGAATCTTCAATTAACTGGGTTGAGGTCTTAGCTGCATTGGTACTCTGGCTTGCTAAGAGGCTTACCTGGTTGGCAACAACGGAAAAGCCTTTGCCTGCTTCACCGGCTCTGGCCGCCTCGATTGAAGCATTCAGTGCCAGGAGGTTCGTCTGAGAAGCAATATCATTGATGGTATTGATGATCTTATTGATTTCCTGTGAGGTATTTCTGATTACCTCCATTGCGCGGACCATCTCCTGCATATTTTCATTTTCAAGACTGATATTCTTTGTAACATTCGTCATCTCATCGCTGATTTCAACTGCATTCTGTGCATTCTCAGAAATTCTTCCGGACATATCTGCAATGGTATCGGAAAGGTCTTTTACAATGGCCGCCTGATTAGCTGCGCCTTCTGCCAGAGTCTGAGCAGAACCTGCGATCTGCACGGATCCCATGGAAACTTCATCAGACACCTGACTGATATCTCCCAGACTCTGTGAAATCTTTGTGGTAAATAATTTAAGGGACTTTTCGATATTTCTAAAATCTCCTAAAAATTCATTTTTAAAATTCACATTGAAATTACCGGATGCCATGCTGCCCATAACGGAATCAATGTCCTCGATATAGGATGCAATCTTTTGAATGGAGACCCTTAAGCTGTCAGCCACCTGCCCGATTTCATCGTTGGATACATATGTAATTTCTGTATGTAAATTCCCTTCTGCAAGGTCTTTTGAAGCTGTCTCAAGCTCTCTAAGCGGAACCACAATGCTGGCAGAAAGCCGTCTTGCCATAACAATGGCAGTAATCAGTGAGATTACAGAGAAAACAGCTAGTAGTACTGAGGCAATATTCTCCACGACCTGGCTGGTTTCATATTGCTGCAGGGCTTCCTTATCAGATCTTGTACCTGTGCTATCAAGGGCATCTGCAAGCATCTCAGAAGATTTATTATAATCTGTATTATAAAAGCTGATGGCCTGCTTCGTCTGTCCATCTTCTACCAGTTGGACGAAATGATAGGTATCTTCTTTAAACTTGCTCACAGCCTCAGTTAAGCTCTGCGATATTTGTTCGTCCTTCAGATTTGTTTTAATCACGTCGATGTAACCGTCGATTTTTCCAAATCTTTTGTCAAAATCTTCTTTTTGTTCCGCTGTCACAGCCGGATCATTGGATATGACCGCCCAAAGCATACGTTTGTTAATGGTCTGTACGTCTTTTCGAATTTCCATCTGTTGTTTTGTGGTCTCATATTGTACGTGAAAAAAGGTATTGAAATGATTACCGATCTTACGAAAGCTTACGAGTGAAAAAACTGAAGAAAGAAAAATGATTAATACCAGAACTGCAAATACCAGATTCAATCGTCGGGAAATCTTAAGTCTGCTGCTCTTTTTCATAGGTGCTCCCCCTTTATCCTTAGATATGGAATTAGTAAATATATACAATATTATTATATCAATTATCTGCCATTTTTCAACATATTTTGCAGATTATTACAATTCTTTAAGGTTGTATTCTATATATTATAGAACCCGCCTAACAAGGGCACATACGCATTAACATTTATTAAGAACAAGCCTTTACTTTTCTAAATTTTATGGATTCATATGTCGAAAAATGTCAACGCAAAAAGGACCGGTGCCACCTACTGTTAAATGACATGCTCCGGCCCTCTGATTTATATGACTCCTGATTCGTATTCAAAGCTTACATAGTCACTGGAAAGATCAAAAATCTGGTCCTCACCTTTATACAAAAGGAATCTTCCACGGAGCAAATGACCTTCCTTAATGAAGCGGGTCATTCCTCCCTTTCCGGGGGCCATGAGTTTATGTGAAAAGGTAGAAACCTCTCGTTTTCCCTGACTGCTTAAATAGACCTTTAAGGTATACTTCCCCTGTTTTAGAACAACCGAAGTCCGCCTTTTGCATATGACCTTTACCCCAAGATAGGTGGCAAAGCGGTATTCTCTTCCCTTATAATGAATGACGCAGATGCAGCCCTCAAAGCTTGCTCCCATGAAAGGGATACTGGCGACCGATACCATAATGGAGGCTGGCTCCTTAAAACGGTTGCATTGAATCCAAAGGTAATCTTTTGGAAAGGCTCTTCCTTTGTCGCCTTCCATATATCCTTTTTCCCCTTCAAAATCTAACACCGTTCCATTTATCATGACTCTCCCATGAAGGGTATGGGACATGCTGATTACCTGGTGCCTGCATTCCATAAAGGGCATAAGCTCAAAGGGCCCCATAATGGAATACCGTAGAGGGCTGATAGGACCGTAATGAATGATTCCCTGAAGGGCGATATCCTTTGATCTTATATTTAAGCGGATGCCGCGGTGGGAGAAAACATTAGGGCCCAGCATGATTCGGTTTTGTCTGGTGTCAACCAGATAATCCTCTTCCGGAAAATGGAGGTAATAAGAGGTCTCATTCCAGATAATCTGTAGAAAAGGGTGCCTGGTTCCATTTTTCTCCACGCTGATACCAGGAATCAACGCCAGTATATTATCCTTGTTCTCATGCTTAAAATACCAGCCTTCAAAAAATGCGAAGTTCGCATTGGTATAAAAAAAGGTAACACAGGAATCTCTTAAACTGTCCCTTAGCAAAACGGTTCTTCTTTGAAGCTTTTGATTGAAGCGTTTTATCTCGCCCATGCTTTCCGGCCTTTTGTGCATGGTACATTTCTTATGTTGCGGCATTTGTCCTCAGTCTCCCATCTGTTCATTTTTCTGTATCAGTTTAAACATAGGGTTACCAAATTTCATGCTCCGTAGTCAGCATATGGAGAGAAAGTATGACAGAAAAAAGCCTCGCCGGCAAATCGTTGATTTACCAGTGAGGCTCCTTATTTTATATTCCTTTTAACACCTTGTCCGTATATTCCCGAATAATCTCCGCAGAGCTTCTAAATCGCTCCAGCTCTTCTTCCGTCATGTGTATCTCAAGAATGTCTGCTGCCCCTGTCCGATTTAAAATCGTAGGAACTCCGGCATACACTCCGTTTTGACCGTATTCACCTTCTAACAGCGTGGAAACCGGGATGATCCGGTTCTCATCGTAAAGAATTGCTTTGATTATTCCGGCGCAGGTGGTAGCGATCCCATAGTAAGTGGTTCCTTTTCTCTGATAAATCTCCCAGCCTTCCCGGACTGTTTTCTTTACGATTTCATCAAGATCCACATCACCCAGCATGTCCTTGTTATCATGAATAATATCCTGGAATGACTTTCCTGCTACGGTTACGGTGGACCATGGAACCATCTGGGAGTCTCCGTGCTCTCCCATGGAATAGGCATAGATGCTTCTCGGATCAACATTTACAAGTTCTGCTATGAAATTCTGCAGTCTTGAGGTATCAAGAGCACTTCCGGTCCCAATGACCTGATTTTTAGGAAGTCCTGATAACTGATATACGTAATGAGCCATAATATCCACTGGGTTTGAAACAACGATGAAGATGCCGTCAAAACCGCTTGCCATAATAGGGTCTACAATGGTCTTTACTATCTTTGCACTGACTTCTAAGGTATCAAGTCTGGTCTGGCCCTTTTGGGGCGGTGCTCCCGCTGTAATTACTATAATATCGGCATCTGAGCAGTCCTTGTAACCTGCCACACGAACCTTTACATTGCGGTCCAGATACTTAATGGTATCGCGAAGGTCAAGTACTTCTCCCAGCGCTCTCTCTTCATTAATGTCAATCATCAGGATCTCATCACAGATTCCCTGAGTCACAAGGCTGAATGCGGTTGAAGAGCCTACGAGACCGCAGCCGACTATGGCTATTTTTGATGTTTTTATCTTCATCTGTCAATTCCTTCTTTATGTTTAGAGTCATGATTATCATAACTCAAAAACTAAAAATTATCAAAGGAATTTTCTACAGATGTTCCACCAATCCTTCCAGCTTTTTCGCTGTGGCATTTAACTCACTAATGGAATTTACAATGTTCTTAAATTCCTGGGTCTCCTCATTATAAATCGTGTTGGATTCGGTGATTCTGCTGTTGATGGTAGTAATGGAAGCATTGATGCTTTTTAAAACCGTATCGATCTGACCAATGGATTCGTTGGTGGATGCAGACATCTTTCTGATTTCACCTGCGACCACGGTAAAGCCTCTTCCTGCTTCTCCTGCTCTTGCTGCTTCAATGGCAGCATTCAGTCCTAACAGGTTTGTCTGTGTGGAGATATCCTTTACAAAATCCAGAATACCATCGGTATTTCTGGTGCTTTCATTGGCTTCATTTACCTTCACGGATATTTCGGTATTCATATTTTTCAATTGTTCTATTCCACTTGAAACACTTTTTGTCGATTCAGCAATCTGAGTGATTCCTGCTGATAAACTATTAACGATACTGACCAGGTTATTTCTTTTTTCCAGACTTTTTCCAAGGGTCAGAACCCCAATCACTTTTCTGCCTTTGTCAAAAATGGGAACCGCATAAGACTTAAACGGGATTCCGTAAACCGTTGCCGGTACATCCATAACTGTCACTCTCCCGCTGTTAAGTGTCTCTCTGATGGCGCCCCCTGCAGGAATTAAATCTCCCGGTGTAATATGGAATCTTAACTGATTGCCATTCTCCACCAAAATAAATTTCTGTGTGTCTGTTAATGCAAAAGCAACATCATCGTCAAATAAGCTGGATAAATACGGAATCACCTCATAAAATGAGTCCAATAGCTGGTGCTCTGTGGTAAAATTGTTCATAATACCTTCCCCCTTCATTCGTTAAGCCGTCTTATGTAATTTCCCTGGACAGATACTTAAAATTTATCATTTGTAAAATAATTCTATTTTAGTATATCCTTGGAAGTATGTCAATGCGAAGGGCTACAAGCTTTTAATTATTTTAGGATAAAATTGGAGAAATGTAACAGTCCATCTATGTAATACTTTTTTTCAAATGATTATCAAACATAAAAATGAGAGCAGATTTTTTCTGCCCTCATTATCTATATTTATAAGTTGTGAACACGAAGTGCACGAATCGCATTTAAGACTGCTATTATCATAACTCCAACGTCTGCAAAGATTGCAAACCACATATTTGCGATACCGATTGCTCCAAGACCAAGACAGGCAAATTTGATTACCAAAGCGAGTGTAATATTCTGGTATACGATCCGAATACATTTGCGGGATATTTTAATCGCTTTTGCTATCTTCATTGGATCATCATCCATTAAAACTACGTCCGCCGCTTCAATTGCTGCATCCGATCCCATAGCTCCCATTGCGATACCGATATCTGCACGAGTCAGTACCGGTGCATCGTTGATTCCATCACCGACAAAAGCAAGTTTTTCATTATCCGGTTTAAGATTCAGCAATTCTTCTACTTTTGTTACTTTGTCCGCCGGAAGAAGCTCGCTATATACTTCGTCAATTCCAAGGGAAGCTGCTACCTGATCTGCCACTGACTTTGCATCGCCTGTAAGCATAACAGTTTTTTCAACACCAGCACGTTTCAGCTCCTTGATTGCTTCTTTGGAATGAAGCTTTATAATATCAGAGATTACGATATGTCCTGCATAAGTTCCGTTGATTGCCATGTGAATGATGGTACCTACGGAATGGCAATCCTGATAAGGAATGTTTAATTGCTTCATCAGTTTACTGTTACCGGCTGCAACTGTTTCTCCATCAACCTTAGCAACAATTCCATGACCGCTGATTTCTTCAATATCTGTTACACGATTACGGTCGATGTCTTTTCCATATGCTTTCTGTAAGCTTTTACTAATGGGGTGGGAGGAGGCACATTCAGCCAGAGCTGCATATTCCAGCAATTTTTCATTTTCAATTTCATTGTGATGCACACCACTTACTTCAAATACACCTTGTGTCAATGTACCTGTTTTGTCAAATACCACGTATTTTGCACGGGATAATGTTTCAAGGTAATTGGAACCTTTGATTAAAACGCCTTCCTTGCTCGCTCCACCGATTCCGGCGAAGAAGCTAAGAGGGATACTGATTACAAGTGCACAAGGACAGCTGATTACAAGAAATGTCAGAGCCCGATAAACCCAAACGTCCCACTGAGCTGGTACATTTAAAAATAACATCTGGACAAGGGGAGGCAGAATCGCCAGCGCTAATGCACTATAACAAACAGCCGGGGTATAGATCTTGGCAAATTTTGAAATGAAATCTTCTGATCTAGATTTCCGTGAGCTGGAATTCTCCACAAGCTCAAGAATCTTGGAAACGGTAGATTCCCCAAACTCTTTTGTAGTCTGGACCTTTAACACGCCAGTCATATTGATACAACCACTTATGATCTCATCGCCCTCTCTTGCATCTCTTGGCATACTTTCTCCAGTCAGTGCACTGGTATTTAAGGTCGATGTGCCTTCCTTTATGATACCATCAAGAGGCACCTTCTCCCCTGGCTGCACCACGATAATGTTCCCGATTTGGACTTCATCCGGGTCAACCTTTTGAAGCTTCCCGTCTCGTTCCACATTTGCATAATCTGGCCTGATATCCATAAGAGCGCTGATATTCTTTCTGCTCTTTCCGACCGCGTAGCTCTGGAATAGCTCCCCGATCTGGTAGAACAGCATAACAGCTATGCCTTCTACGTAGTCGCCGCTCTGTTCATAGATTGCAAGAATAAATGCTCCTAATGTTGCCACAGACATCAAGAAGTTCTCATCAAATATCTGTCTGTTCAAAATGCCTTTTCCTGCTTTTTTTAATATATCGTATCCAATAATCAGATAAGCGGCAAAGTATAATACGAACTCTACGATTCCTGTTACCGGAATAAAATGCAATACAATAAGCATCACTGCTGAAATGATGATTCTAGCCAGCATTTTCTTCTGCTTTTTATTCATGATACGTCCCTCCCTTTATGATGATTTATTATATGCTTATTCGTTCATATGTTTGAATGAAAGGTGACACCCCTTCCACCTTCAGGCTTCCGGGGTGCTTGTGTAACGGTATGCTGATTATAATTCTATTTCACAATCAGGTTCTACCTTCTTGCAGGCCTTTAAAACATCCTGCATAACAGCTTTTGGCTCCTGGCCATCTTTGAATTCAACAATCATCTTCTGAGTCATGAAGTTAACAGTTGCTGCCTCAACGCCTGAAGTCTTTCTTGCTGCATCCTCCATAAGATTTGCACAGTTTGCACAGTCTACTTCGATTTTATATGTTTTTTTCATAATGTTGATTCCTTTCTGCTGATGGATTGTACGATTAAGTACTTGTTTAATCTTTATGGGTGTAGTATAATTCAAGAAAAAATATAAGTCAATGCTTCCGACCCATACCCTACCAGAAGGGCGAAAAGCATTTCTAAATGGAATAAAAGGAGCGACGTTTTATGAATCATATAGAACTTCCCCATGATCACGGTGAAGAAAAAAAGCTGGAACAATTAAAGGTTCAATTATCAGAAGTAGATCAATATCAGACGGTCTCAGACGTATTTAAGCAACTAGGGGATACCACTCGGATCCGTATTTTCTGGTTATTATGTCATTGTGAGGAATGCGTGATAAACATTGCAGCTATGATGGAAATGTCAAGCCCTGCCATATCCCATCATTTAAGACCGCTGAAAAACAGCGGGCTGATTGTCAGCCGCAGGGTGGGCAAAGAGGTATATTATCGGGCTGCGGAGACTGCACAGAGTAAATTATTGCATGAGATGATAGAAAAGGTAATGGAAATCACCTGTCCTAAGTAAGGAGTTGGATTCTATGGAAAAGCATGTGTTGTATCCTGGAATAGAATTGTTATTTTTTAATGTAAAGGGGGAAACTCTGCCCTATCATCATGAAGCACTTGATACTATTATGGAGATTAATTATTGTAAGTCGGGGCGAATTGGTTGGAGTATAGGGAATGGGAACAATGTTTATCTTGGTCCTGGGGATTTTTCGCTTCATACGATGAAGACATGTGCTGCTTGTAATATTACGCTGCCCAATGGTTCTTATGAGGGGCTGACTATATTGGTGGATTTGAAAGGATTAGATCAAAACCCACCTGAACTTTTGTCTGGTACTGGTATTACAGGGGAATTTCTGTATGGGAAATTTTGTGATAGAGGATATAGTTTGTCACTTTCAGGGAATGAGGATACGGAATGTATTTTTCGGCCTTTTTTTGAGGAAATGCCGGAGTTAAAAACGGTTTACTGGAAAATAAAAGCGGTGGAATTACTGCTATTTTTGAGTAAGCTTGAAATTAAGGAGAAGGAACAGATATCAGAGTATCAATCGGAGCAGATTGATATTATCAGGAAGATTCATGAGCAAATGGTTCATAACATGAATCAGCGATTTACGATAGAGTATCTTTCTAAGGAATATTTGATGAATCCTACCACTTTGAAACAGGTCTTTAAGGCCGTTTATGGGACTTCTATTGCGGCGCATGTGAAAGGGCATCGGATGGAGGAAGCGGCGAGATTGTTGGTGGCTACGGATGATAGTATCGCTGAAATTGCAGATCAGGTTGGTTATACTAGTCAGAGTAAGTTTACAACGGCTTTTAAGGAGTATTTGGGGGAATTGCCTACGGAGTATCGGAGGCGGAATAATGGGCATTAACATAAGGCATTAGAGATGCTTAGCACAGAATAAAGGAATTATTATGAAAGTAGAAAAAAAAATATTTATCTTTGCTTTACTTGTCACATGCATTTTAATATTAATTTATAAAAACAATATTAATACTAAAGATAATGAAATGACATCTAAAATGGCTGAAAGTACATTAACTCTAAATAATTTTAGCGATATATCCATGTCGTTAGAGAACTTAGATAATACTATAATCACAGTGCGTATTAATTCTTCTGCTAATGATTCAGTTATATTTGGTGAAGATTATATCATTGAAGCAAAAAATGGACAAAAGTGGTACACTTTACCTATTAATAAAGATATTATGTTTACTTCTATAGGGTATGAATTAATAAAAGGAACCAGCTTCTTGTGGTCCACTGATTATGATATTTTATATGGCAAATTATCTCCAGGGAAATATCGAATGATAAAAAGTTTTAGAGTCGAACCACCACAGGGAACACCTAAAGATTATTTCGTTAGTGTTGAGTTTACAGTATAAATAAATACATACTCACCACACTTTTTAACTGACAGATATATTTTTTCATGTTGTTGAAGTAAAAACTTACAGAAAAGTATAAAAATATACTATGTCAAAGCAATCAATAAGCAGCGGAAAACAAGCTTAAACAAATTTATAATATTCATATAGTCACCTGGAAATAAAGTATGTAAGATTGCAAATGGAGTATGCAGGTTAGTTTTAAAAGAGAAAGAGGCTTCTTTTACAATTGATTAGTATTAAATTCAATTTCCAGAACATAAAATGATATGATCCCAGTGCATAGTAAAGGTGATTGTGTTGTTATGAATTATGAAAATATGAGCGCTTGTGAAAAGCGGGAGGCCATAGAACTCCTGGGAATCATAGTGGCAGCAGTGATGTTATTGTATTTGCTCATCTCTTTTTACTTTACCAGTCATTTCTTTTTCTCTACGACCATAAACGGAGCAGATGTATCTTTAAAAAACGAACGGCAGGCGGATCAAATCATAAGAAGATACACGGAAAATTATAAACTCCTTCTGATTGAACGAGAAGGTAAATCGGATGAGATTACCGGACTGGAAGCAGGACTGGAATACAAGAATAAAACATATGTAAAAGAGGCGCTTCATGAGCAGAAAGCACTTCGATGGATCGGATCATTATTTAAAAAACAGAAGTTTCTTTCGGAGAATTTATTTTCCTATAATGAGAACAAGCTTAATTTAACGTTGATTCAGTTAAACTGCTTTACGCAGGCGGAAATAGAACCTGAAAATGTGTCTTACCAATATGCGGACGGACATTATCAAATGGTAAAGGAAATTTACGGTAATCGGGTTGAAAAAGAAAAACTGAAAGCTTCTGTAGCAGACAGCCTTTTAAAAGGAAAAACAAAACTTGATCTGGAAGCAAACTCCTGTTACATAAATCCCGTATATACCATGAAATCTTCTAAAGCCTTTAAAACCCTCAGACATTTAAATAAATACGCATCTACTCATGTCACCTATCTTTTTGGCAGTAACAGAGAAGTGGTTGATGGGAATGTGATACAATTCTGGATTACAGTAGATGAAAATCTGGATATTATACTGGATAAAGATAAAGTCAGGGCCTATGTGAAGGCTATGAGTAAGAAATATGATACGGTAGGGGTGAAAAGAAGTTTTAAAACCTCTCTCGGGACAATGGTGGATATAGAGGGGGGAATCTATGGCTGGAAGATAGATCAGGAAGCTGAAACATCGGCTCTGGCAGATAATATCAACTCAGGACGGATTGTTATAAGAGAACCTTTATATGTTCAAAGAGCAATATCAAGAGACGGTAATGAAATCGGAGAAACATATGTGGAGTTAAATATAACCAGACAGCATATGTGGTTCTACAAGGATGGCAAACTCATTGCCCAGGGTCCGGTGGTTACCGGAAATCCAAACAGAGGTAATGCCACAGTAACCGGAGCTTACATGCTTAATTATAAACAGGAAGGTGTATCGTTGACCGGACCTGGCTACGAAGCCGGTGTCCAGTATTGGATGCCCTTTTACGGAAATATTGGAATTCACGACGCGAAATGGAGGCATGCTTTTGGGGGAGAGATTTATAAAAGGAATGGATCTCATGGCTGTGTGAATGCCCCCTATTATCTTGCTAAAGCAATATACGAATATATAGAATCTGGTATTCCAATTATTTGTTATGAGGAGAAAAAATGAGTACATAAAATCACCATTATTTTAATAATGAGGCTGCTCACACCAGTTAGGAAAATAATAAAGGAGATTAAATTAATTTTTACTGGGAGAATCCCAAAGTTTGTGTAAACTTTCAAACTGATGTAAAATAAAATTACTCAGTTTGGAGGTTTTATTTTATGGCAAAAAGAAGAAGGGACGAGTCTCCCGAAAGACAGGCACTACGTGAAATGATGAATGGATATCTGAAAGAAAATCCAGTTAAGAATGGAACAGATGTCAATGGTCTCATGAGAGAAATGATGTCTGTCATCCTGGAAGGTAGTCTGGATGGTGAAATGGAGGAGGAACTTGGTTACTCCAAGTACGATTTCCGTAACAAAGAAACAGATAATAGCAGGAATGGTTATAACTCAAAAACATTACATACTAGTTACGG
>NZ_JHWJ01000008.1 GCF_000687555.1 [Clostridium] aerotolerans DSM 5434
GATTTCAATCCACGGAGCCACACAGGCTTCGACAGCAAATACAAACAACCATAAAGCCATAAATCTTCGTATTTTCATGAATATCATACCATAATTACTTCAATTAAACAAATATAAAGTAAAATCATCTATCTTAAAATTGAAAAACCAGCTATAAAAAAGTGCGAATCTCGTAGGGAATTTATGTTCACTTACGGTTCGCACTAAGACTGTTATACTATATTAACTTATTACAACTAATTTATATAATTGAATAATTCGATTTATCATATCAAATATAAAAATAATAGGAATTCATTAAATACTCCAAATTCCTTTTCACTGCACAGGTAAACAGATGTCTTTTAATAGAAGAAATGGAACTATTTTTCTCTTTGTATCCTGTGATGAGTTTTTGATACCGGTTCTTTTCCGCATTTGTAGATTCCTTGCTGATATACCCCCACACATGTTCCGCCGCATTGACCTCCGCTCCCATGTCCTCTGGCAGAAGCATGGCTTTCTCCACCATGGTATAGAACTCTCTTGCGACCGGCTCCTTTTTATCCTTTAACAGCTGCCTGACTTCCGTATAGATTCTTGCAGAACGGCTAAGGACATAATATTTATACCTTGCCCATTCCTTCTCTAACTCCACCGCCTTTGCATTGATGCAAACGGTGTTAATGCATTTATTAGCAGATAGATTCTTATCCTTTACCTCCAGCATAATATCTGTTTCCGGTGGAACAAGGGGATAGAAGTCTTCAAACGGCTTTAGAAATACGGTTTCAGAATGTCCTCCTACCGGAGAATTTTTCCCTTGCTGGGAATAATGAATCTTTTGTTTTCCATCCACTTCTTTCCAGGTCTTTTTACACTCCAGCATCCACTCCTGTTCCGTGCAATTCGTTTCAGATGGTTTAATGGCATTATGAAGATTATCAAAGACCACTGGAGAACCCGTTTGATAAGCTATATTTAAAACGTCTTCCACTGTATAGCTCTTATCGTCATTTTCCAGAATCAAGCGGCTCCTTATAGAGTCGGAAAGCAACGGAAAATTCTCTACAAACCGCCTGGAAGCTTCCTTTTTGTCTCCATAGACTCCACCGATATGAAGCACCATCTTACTGGTCTGATCCATTCCCAGGGCATTTAAAAAGCGGTCGTGATACTCTAAATCCAAAATAGCATTGGCAATGGTAGACGGATCCGGGGAATTTAACACAGTATACTGTCCGGGGTGCATGGACACTCTGATGTTATTATTTTTAATTTTTTCTCCCAGAGCCATAAACATTTCCTCAAATTCCTCCCACCAGATCAGCTGATTGGCTGGATGGGAACCAAAGGGAATGATATCTGAACTGAGGCGAAAAAAATGAATGTTGTTATCTATATTATAATGAAGCATGGCATCCAAAGCGTTTAAATTATGATAGATTAAACTTCTTAAATTATCTTCACTGGCATTCTTTAAAATGCATCTTGATGTTTCCGTTCCCGGAACTCCTATTACCTGACATGCGTATCCAATCGACAATCCATTTTCCTCCTATGAGCCTGGAATCCCAATCACTTCCTTATAAATAGCCCAGGAGTCTGAATGAGGCAAAGAAAATCAAATCATGGGATACACCAGCTAGTAGATAGTTAGCAATAAAAAATACTAATACAGAAAGTATCTCCAAAAAACATGCCACTATGATACCATAAAACAATCTTTGAAACAATTAAAAATAGCCGTCATCTATGGTTTCGGATAAACCATATCGGGCTATTTTTAATGATTTACTTATGCATACACAAATTTATTGCGGTTGTAATTGATTAAAGAACCAGAGAGTACAATTTCCTTCTCATTATCGGTTAATGCTTCCCAATATAAATGAATCTCTCTGACGGTATCACCAAGAATATATCCGGTGATTTCCTGCTTGCCTTCTGCGATGGCAGCTTTCATACCAGGGATAAAGATATAATCATCCACCTCAAAATCAGGCTCTTCCTTTGTCTGGAATGGAATCATACCCCAGTTAATAACATTAGAACGGTAACGCTTGGTTGCATACTCTTTACAGATGTTTGCAAGTCCGCCTAACACTCTTTGGCAGCTGGCTGCCTGTTCGCGTGCGGAGCCGTCTCCTGGCTTTGTACAGTAGATAACACTTCCTATTTCAATGGAGGTTAAATCCTTTCCTGCTGCCGGATACACTTCGGTAATTTTATCATAAACATGGCTGATTTCAGAAGGAACTGAATTGCCTTCTACTCTGGATTTTTCCAGTACAGCCACATCTTTTGCTTTTCCTACATATTCAGGATCTCTTCTTGACAGAGTAAACTCTGCTAATCCCAATGGATTAGATCGATAAGAAGCAGTTTCTCCTGATGGGATCAGTTCGTCCGTTGTGGTAACTTCATCAAGAATCTTGGAACATACCTTTAATAAGACGTGTTCTCCTAAGGAACTCATCTCTGGCCAGTCCTTGATGTTTGGACCGTATACAAGCTCTTCCTCGTCCTTTGCTTCATCAAAGCCCTGGTAAACTCTGTTACGGTAAGCGGAGTCATCAAAATGATAATCGTATACTGGATACTCATCGACTACGTCAGTCGCTGGAGTCAGTATTCCGTTGTTGATTGTAGTTGCTGCAATGGAACGCGCGTCCATAAGTGCTACGGAGGTCATCTGACCATTGCCTGGCTTGGAACCGTCTCTGTTGATGAAGTTTCTTGTGGTATGACGAATGCTAAAGCCGTTGTTGGCAGGAGTATCTCCAGCACCAAAGCAAGGACCGCAGAACGCTGTCTTTACAATTGCACCAGCAGCCATTAAGTTAGAAACAACACCCTTTTTCGCCAATTCCATATAAACAGGAACAGAAGACGGGTAAACGGATAAGCTGTAATCCTTATCAATGGAACTTGCTTTTGAAATGATTTCAGAAGCTTCATATACGTTGTTAAAGTTACCACCGGAACAACCGGCGATGATTCCCTGCTGAACCTTTAACTGATTGTTATGAATCTTATCGGTGAGCTTGAAATCGATATTTGGATTGTTGATTAATTTTTTAGCATCTACTTCTACTTTGTGAAGAATATCACTTAAATTACTATTTAACTCTTTGATGGAATAAACATTGCTTGGGTGGAAAGGCAACGCAATCATGGATTCAATCTTGCTTAAATCCACGTAAACGGCTCCATCGTAGTAGGCCACTGATTCCGGCTGTAATTCCTTGTAATCTTCCACTCTTCCATGGATATTTAAAAATTCCTTTGTATCTTCATCTGTCTGCCAGATGGAGGTCAAGCACGCGGTCTCTGTTGTCATTACATCGATTCCGTTACGGAAATCAGTGGAAAGATTTGCAATACCAGGGCCTACGAACTCCATTACTTTATTTTTAACATAACCGGATTTGAATACCTGTCCGATAATTGCAAGTGCAATATCCTGGGGGCCAATACCGGGCTGTGGTTTTCCATCTAAATAAATCGCTATTACTTCAGGGTATTCAATATCATAAGTGTCACCGATGATCTGCTTCACCAGCTCACCGCCGCCTTCGCCGATAGCCATGGTTCCAAGGGCACCGTATCTTGTATGACTGTCAGAACCGATAATCATCTTTCCGCAGCCAGCTAACATTTCCCGCATAAACTGATGAATGACAGCTACGTGGGGTGGTACAAAGATTCCGCCGTATTTTTTTGCAGCAGAAAGTCCAAATACATGATCGTCTTCATTGATGGTTCCGCCAACTGCACAAAGGGAGTTGTGGCAATTTGTTAACACATAAGGAATTGGGAATTTCGTCATTCCAGATGCTTTTGCTGTTTGAATGATTCCGATGTAGGTTAAATCGTGAGATGTCATGGAATCAAATTTAATTTTCAGGCTCTGCATGGAGTCGGACTGGTTGTGCGCCTTTAAGATACCATAAGTAATGGTTCCTTTTTTCGCCTGTTCCTTATCCAATGGTTCCCTGCTGCGTGCTTCTAATTCAGTTATATTTTCTTCGGAAATAAGTTCATTGTTGCCGACAAGAAAAGCGCCTTTATTAAATATTTCTAACATGTTTGTCCTCCTCATGTTTCAATCAAGTGGGGGTGCTGCCAAACGAAACAACACCCCTATTCTGTTACGTATTAGTATAAAAATGGAACGGGAAGTACACCAATTAAAATTGCAATGATAAGCTGGATAAAGTAGCTTGGGATACCCCATTTTAAGTATTCCTTCTGATAATCAACAAAGCTTACTTCTGTACGGTCTACCAGTACATATAAGAAAGCAACTAATGGGCTGGCGAAACGAACAGCCTGACCTAGTAAGGATGCAACACCCATATCCACCGGAGACGCACCAAAGCTATAAGCAATCGGTGCAACAACTGGAAGAATACCGAAGTAGAACGCATCATTAGGAAGGAAGAATAATCCTGGTAAAGAGATTAATGCAAATAATAACGGAATGTATCCGCCCATGCTGGCTGGTAAAAGAGAAACAATCTGCTCTGCCATTGCTGTACTGATTCCGCTTCCGTTTAAGATACCCATGATAACACCGGCGCCAAATACTAAGCTGACAGGTCCTAATGCTTCTGCACCGTTGGCAGTCAGTCTTTTTGCCTGGAGATTAGGATCTTTAAAGTTAACAATTAAAGCAACTGCTGTACCGATTAAGAATAAAAGTCCGCCGTTAACAAGGTCAAGAATCAGTAATACCATGATAAATACAGTTAATGCAAAGTTGAAAAGTAATAATTTAGGTTTCTTTAATCCTTCCGGATCTTCACTGAGTGATTTAATGATATTTGCTAAATCTGAATCATTGATAATGCTGGAACCTGCAGTATAGCCTAAACGTGCACGCTCTTTCTTGCCGTAGGAATAAGCCATATATATTGTTAAGATAATAGCACCAATCATTCCAGGAATCATAGGCACGAAAAATTCTTTTGGTCCTATGTTTAATACCGGCATAGCTCGTGCCATCGGTCCGCTCCATGGTACAAAATTCATGATGGAGTTTGGAATTGCAATTAAAACAGCCAGATATAACTGGTTCATCTTCATCTTCTTAAACAGGGATAATACAGCTGCAGTTACGATTAAAACGGTTGTGGTTCCATCACCATCTAAGGATACTGCCATGGAAATGGCTGCAGTTGCAAAACAAAGTCTAAGGGGATCGCCTTTTGCCCATTTAATCAATACCTTGCTGAGAGGATCGAAAAGACCAACATCAAGCATGATAGAGAAGTATAAAATAGCAAACAGTAACAGTGTAATTGTAGGTGCAACACCTGCTTTTACTTTTGTACCATTAAACTGGTAATAGAGTCCCTGATAAATCCAGTCAAATACGTCCAAAAATGAAACATGCAGATAAGCTGCTACGATAAATCCAAACGCCAATGGAACCAAGATCAGACCTGCAAACGGAGAAATCATCTTTTTCAGAAGCAGGAACATAAATACGATAATCATTAAATATCCCAATAATGCTAACATACGTTTTTACTCTCCTCAAATAAGAATTTGTTAGTTAAAAAATACGGTGCCAGTTAAAATCTTACGAGCTGTACGGTAGGAAGTTACAGAATGTACCTCTACAGTACCGTCCTCTGATTTCTCATAATCAATACATCCGCTGATGGTTCCGCTGCTATGACCTAATGTATAGGTATTATTTTCAGCTGCATGCTTTTTCACCAGACGGTTTGGAATTGTTCCCGGAATCACACTGGCTGCAAGAGTACATAATGCACCTGTTAATGCAATGCTCTTATGTGCCTTTTGCATGCTCATCATTCGAATGGACAAATCATAGTCTAATTCACTGATCAGGTTTCCAGACGCATCTTCATAAACCTTTGATGGAGCCACTAATGTTAATTTCGGCACTCCAGGTGAAATTGTTGAACTGTCTTCCAGATTTTTTATGAGCCCCATTTTTAAGGCAGCCGTTCCCCTTATTCGTTCCAGCTTCTCAAGTAATGCCTGGTCGCCGTCAATTTCGCTTACCTTCTCATAGCCTGTTAAGCCAATCTCTCTGGCATCCACATATACCAATGGATTACTTGCATCGACGATGGACATCTCCACGTCGCCTACTCCCTCTACAGAAAAGACATCAGAGCTATTTCCTGTAGGAAGCAGTTTTCCGGTTAATGATCCTGCCGGATTCACAAACGTCAAATCAATTTTAAGACCTTTTCCCGGTACTCCAGCGATCTTAAAATCTTCTGAGTATATCAGTTCTCCATTAGGAGTAGGTACACTTTCCTCAATTACCTTTTTAGTGTTGGTATTATATACCTTCACGATTGTAACTGGGTCCTGGATATCCACCATCTTATTTTCAATGGCAAAGATTCCAACTGCTGAGGAAATGTTTCCGCAGTTTCCTGCATAGGACACCACCGGTTTGTCTACAGATACCTGAGCAAAGGTATAATTTACATCCCAGGGCTCGTTAAGCTCCTTAGAAATAATTGCTACCTTGCTGGTTGTAGATACCGCACCGCCGAGTCCATCAATCTGTCTGATATCTGGGCTTCCCATGACCTTAAGTAAGACCTGGTCCAGATCATCCGATAGATTTTTTAAGTCCTCCTCTAACAGGAAGACCCCTTTACTAGTTCCACCTCGGTAAATACTACACTTTAATTCTCTCAACACTCATCACTCCTTAATTACTTACTTTGTACACCCTCTTATCAATGTACAATATTTTTTGCGTAAAAAAATAAGAGAGCTCTATTTTTCTACCCACACTTCCATAGCCTTTTGTCATGTTAACAAACCGAAATTACGTTCTTTTGTATAGGCATAATCTGCTTTCCCCATAACTATCATCTTTCCCCATGTTGACTCATGATACGCCAAACCACTTAATAGTGGTAGTAATAAGAAGAGTTATCGTATGGTTTCGTACGCATTGTATACTTGTATACAATTTAAGAAATAAAAAAACAATATTATTAGATAAGACCAAATGTTTCCCCCCTCAGTCCTAACCAGAGATATGAAAAAAATCGGCGATTGTATACTTGTATACAATCTGTAATAAAAAAAATGTTTTCGCTTCTGATGTACCGTTTCATATCCTGTTTCTTAAGACTTCTCATCTGGCTTTTTCATTCATAATAATATAGTTTTATTGTATACCTGTATACAATCTGCGATGCAAATTCTACCTCTTGGAAGCTCCTGCTCTCTATGTCTGTATTATATTATGGTTCTTAAAAAAATGCAATCCTTTTTACAAATTTTTTTTACAATTTTCGACATTATTGTGCACATTGTCCATAACCTACCAGTTGACCTCGGGCAACCCCCACAAGTAAGTGTCGGATTTTCCATGTTTTGTGTAATATTTTCCTTTTTTGTTCACCTCCTACTTTTCACTAAGGCTTACCAGCCATAGTCTTTATCACATAGGAGGCATTTTGCACAATACTTATGGGATCCTTGAGAGACCAGATGTTTGTTTAAAACAAATGAATCTCTTTTGTCAGAAACTTCTTCGCATTTATGGTATGTTCTCTGCCAATCTGTTCCGCTAATATTTCATCTCTCTTTTCAAAGGCCTCAATCAATGCCTTATGCTCTTTCATCGCCACTTCTCTTCTCTTGTTCATGACCAGTGTGAAATTTCTCAGTTTTGATAAATACTCATAAATCTGTTTCATTTGATCGATCAGTCTTTTATTGTTGCTTTGATGCACGATACTATCGTGGAATTCGTCATGTGTTTTCCAGTATTCTTTGATATCCTCATTTTTAATACACTGCTCCATCATAAGAAGCTTGTTCTTTAATTCTGATATCTTAATATCAGTCATATTTGCGCACGCTAAACGGAATGCCAAGCCCTCCAGAACTTCCCTGATCTCGTAAATCTCATAAATATCTGCTTTGGAAATTCCTTTTACAATGGTTCCCCTTCTTGGAAGGTTCTCAGCCAGTCCTTCAATTTCTAATTGTCGGAACGCTTCTCTTACCGGAGTCCTGCTTACTCCCATCCCCTCGGCAATGGATGTTTCCACCAATCGGTCTCCAGGTTGAAGTGTGCCTGCCATAATAGCCTTTCTAAGCCTTTCCAGTACGATTTGTCTAATAGGCCTTAGATCCGTGCTTTCTATCTTTTCATATAATTGCTCCATAAATTCACTTCCTTGCATTTTGCATGTATTTTTATGTGTACCAGTTTGCCATAACCTTTATGGGGTTTAATGGATCTCCTATACTGGCAGGATTCCTAAAACACTCCATTAGATATTATAATCTGCCCAAGATTTTATGTCTATACTTATCTATGGAATGAACCTGGGACATTTACCTAAAAATTTACATTTTAAGAGCTTTTTTGCCAAAATATCCCACAATCCCATCAAACATAGAAACAAGCAGTGCCATTTTAAAGCGGCACTGCTTGTTATTCCTACACAAAGGAAGAATTCTTATACCTGTTTATCCACATTTAAGCACTTATCCACGGAAGCTTTATCGATTTCATTGACAAAGGATGACTTCTCCGTTCGGGTATAATAAGTGGTAGAATCCTGATTCCTGGAACCTATGGATAAATGGAAGGTCTCTTCTTTACCATTCTTCTCATAGGTATATGTGATCTCTGCCACAGGCTTATCAAGTCCGTAGCTGCCAAGGCTGCTTTCTTCTGCTTTATAATCAGCACAGCTCTTTACCTTCAGGCCGGTCAATGAATCGGCAAGAACGTTAAGAGGAGAATTATCCTTTAATTTGTTGCTTTCTGAATCAGCAGAATCTTTATACCACGCGATTTCTTCCTTCTGATCCTCTTTTCCCTCCAGCTCCTTTTTTACATAATGGCTGGTGGTACCGTTTTGAGAAATGGTGATGGTCTTAATATCCGTTCCCTGAATGGCAGGAAACTCTTCCAAGGCCATTACATCAGTAAGCCCTCCTTCTGTTTCACTAAACAGAGAGGAGCTAATGAGATAAGGGGTATTCTCTCCCTGTATCACAGCATAATAATTCCCATCCTCGGTTCCGTTTCCAAGAAGAATGACTGACTTTTTCCCGTCTCCAGCCGTTACTTCTACCTTTCGGATTGGCTTATCCAGGCCGTAGGCGCTTAGTGTATCTGCTCCCTCCAGCTTTCTCAGTGCTTCTAACTTTGATACGGTTGATGCCATGGAATCCAATTTTGTCTGCATGACCGGGAAACGGTCATCGCCATCGTATTTCCACACTCCGTCCTTTTTTGTAAAGGAAAGCTCCTGGCCATTGTTGTCATAGGACAATGCCTGGACATCAGAGAGGTCGGTCATGTAGGCTTTATCCGCCTCTTTCTTTTCATTTTCCTTCTTTTCTGAACCGTCCAGATAGAAATTTACCCCGATATAAAGGGCACAGAGAAGGATCAGGGCGCCGGCACCGTAAAAAATACCTTTTTTCTTCTTCTTCATTACAGCCCTCCTCTTACAGCCGTCTGCGTTTCAGCCAGATAACAAGGCCTGTTAACAGAGTCGCTACCGGAATTACAAAAACAAAGAGAACTCCCCATAAGCCGCCCTTTGTAACGGTGTTGTAGCTAACATCAAGGCTTTTGGCCGGAATGGATACATTGGCCACATCCGGATAATTTGCCGTTACCGCATTCATAAAGAGATTCATGTTATTTAAATTGGTAAAGCTGGTGTTTAAGCCCTCATCAATCAGGGATGGTGTGGTCAAAACCGTGAGACGCGCCGCACCGGAGTCCAATGTTTTTTTCGCCACGGCTCCAAGAAGATAGGTTCCTTTTGTCTGCTTATCAGCCGTTACCAGCATACCATTCTCACTGGTCTCCATAAATGGGGTCACTTCCACTCCTTGAGGAAGGTCTTTTAACTGAGTCATAGCACCGGACTGGAGTACTAAAGAAACGCTTTTTTCATCGGTTCCCTGTGTCAGCTCATTGCCGGCTGGAATGGTTGGGAAAATGTAATAGGGGTTATTCTGGTAAAAGTTCTTGGTGTCTGCGGCCAGACCATTTTCTATATTTAAGCCGTATTCATTGAGCAGTCCATTAAGGTTTGGACGGTCTTTCTCCGAGTATCCTGCCAGAATCATTACATTTCCGCCGCCGTTTAAGTAATCGGAAACCATCTTCTTTTCATCGGCAGCCAGGTCAGATTCAGGTGCATTCATTAGAAGAAGCTCGCAGTCCTCTGGAATACTGCCTCCTGTCAGCAGGTTTATCGGGGTTACGGTTAAATTGGATTTCTTTAACATGTCTGTAACCACAGTGCCAAACTGAGCTTCCTTATGCCCTTCTGTTACATAGACCTTCTTTTCCACGTCATTGGTCACATGGGAAATGGCGCTGGTCAGCTGTCCTTCTCCGTCAAATTCTGATTCCTTTGACTGTCCGTAATTGTAATAGGCTGACTCATCCATTTTTATGATGCTGGCAAATGGAACAGACTCTGTCTTATTGGTGGCTTCACAGCTTATGAACAGGGAATCATCCGTTGCCTTTAGCTTATTTACCTGATCCGGGTGAAGAACGGAATCCAAGGTCTCCACCTTTATATGTTTGGATAAATCCTCATATCGCTTTACGAAGCTTGTAATTCTTTTGTCCACATTGGAAGGATCCCCCACCACATATATGGTGACATCTTTATCAAGCCCTTTTACCAGATCTTTTGTGGTTGTTCCAAGGGTATAGATCTGACTGCTGCTCATATCCCACTGCCGTACCTTTTCCGGAAGGCGTCCTACGATCATATTTAATACTACGACAGCTGCAATCACGATAAGGGAAAGAATCGCTGTATAGCCGCCTTTTTTCAATTTTCTGGTCATTTCCATCCTCCTAACTCCATCTGCGTTTCTCTATGGACTGCACGGTCAAAAATATCAGCAGAAAGATTACGCTGATATAGGAAATCAGACCGCCCAGGTCAAAGATGTAATGACTGGTAAAATTCTGGAGTACCTGAGTGATGGATATTTTCTCCAGAAGGTTTACGAGTGCACGGTCAAGAAGGCTTCTTTTCAGGAAAAAGATTCCCACAATGACAAGAACGCCTACCACCTCTAAAACAATAGCAAGAAGATTATGGCTGGTCATTCGGTGAACGACGAACACGACAAAGGTCCAGAGAATGAGAAAGCCAATGGCAGACCCGGAGGCACTTGCCGGCAGAAATCCCACCAGATTCGGCCATAGCAAAAGCAAAAGAATGACACCAAAGGTTCCTACCGCTGCAATAATCTGACTTTCCGTTAAGGATGAGATAAACATTCCAATGGCAATGTAAACACACCCAAGAAGGAAGAAAGCAAGCATGGAGGCATAATCTACCTTTAAATATGCCGTACCGTTCATCTTTATAATGAGGGGACATACACTGGTCAAAAGTACAGGTACTAAAAAGACAGTGACCATGGAAAAATATTTTCCAAGGACCATCTTTGTCACCGTTACGGGAGCAGTTAGCAAAAGCTGGTCCGTCTTTGTCTTCCTGTCATCTGCAAAGCTCCTCATGGTGAGCACCGGAATTCCGATCATGATTATGGTGACCATACCGGAAAGGGTATAGGAAAAATACGGGTAACCGCTCATCATGTTATACGCCATAAAATAGATCCCAATGAACAGCACCATAAAGGCGATGAAAACATACCCTGTCATGGACTGGAAATGGGACTTTAATTCTCTTCGATAGATCGCATTCATTCTGACTGTTCCTCCTCTCCCTCTTCCATTCTCTGATTGGAAATATCTTCAATTTCCTTATCAGCTGTGTTACTCTCTCCTGTGTTACTCTCCGCTTCGTCATTCGACTTAAATTCCAAAGAATCATTTATATCATCTGATTCCGCCTCTTTAATAAGCTCTAAGAATACTTCTTCCAAAGAAGCTTTCTGGGACTGCATGGATAAAATGGGCAGTCTCTGATCCGCAAAGGCAAAGAATATGGTCTCCCGCACATCTTCTTCCGGGTCAAGCTCTCCACTTCGGAAGTTAAGAGATACGTGCTTAATTCCTTCTTCCCCGCTTTCGGACACAACAATATCTGCTGCCAGAGATAGGTCTTCTAAGGTGGTCATAATCTCTTCTTCGGAAGCCTTTATAGAAAGCTCCATGCCGGAGGCCCCTTCCATCTGGCGCTCCAGATTTTCCGGCGTATCACTGGCAATGAGTTTGCCCCGGTCTATGATCATGATGTGGTCGCATACCGCACTGACTTCGGATAAGATATGGGAGCTTAAGATAACCGTATGATTCTTTCCCAGTTCCTTAATGGTGTCCCGAATCTCTATGATCTGCTTGGGATCAAGACCTACGGTTGGCTCATCCAATACAATTACAGGGGGAAATCCAATGACAGCCTGGGCAAGCCCCACCCGCTGTCTGTAGCCTTTTGACAGGTTTCGGATCAAACGTCCCTTGACCTCCATAAGTTTGGCTAACTCCAAGACCTCCTGTACCGCCTGCTCTCTTTCCTTTTTGGGGATTTTCTTTAATTCTGCGGCAAAGTTAAGCTGTTCCATGACGGTCATATCCACATACAGAGGCGGAAGCTCCGGCAAGTAACCAATGCATTTTTTTGCTTCCTCCGGTTCCTCCAGTATGTTGTGCCCATTGATCAGCACATCTCCTTCTGTCGCACCTATGTAGCCGGTCATTATGTTCATTGTGGTGGACTTTCCAGCACCATTTGGCCCTAAGAAGCCATAGATCTGTCCATCTGAAATCGTGAAGCTTAAATGGTCCACTGCCAGATGTCCGCCGTAGTCCTTTACCAGGTTTCTGACTTCGATCAACTCTCTCTCCTCCTGTTCTTTTTCGCATGCTTGCGTTCCTATCTAGATTAATTTGGATATGTGAAAAATGTGTGATATAATTTTGTTGATTGTGTGATAAAAGTATGAAAAGTTTCGACAAAATATGCAAAAGAAAGCTCTACCGTAATTTTGTCGGCAGAGCTTTCTTTTTATGGCAGCGGTATTCATGAGATATCGTTCTTTATTTCAAAGCTATATAAATATCAATATCGCAGTTTTCAACGTCACCTGTCAGATATTCCTCAAAATCTCCGGTAAAACTCCGGTCCAAGTCCATTTTCCAGATTTCGCCCCATGCCTCATTCACCGCATGTACCATATGTCCATGGATAGAGAATTTGGCATACGTTCCGGCAGGAATCGTTTTTACTGTCAACTCCGGGTTCTCTGCTCTGGATACCTGGCTTCCCGCGGTGACACAGTAGGTATCAGCAGCATAATCAGAGTAGAGGCCAATGGCGTATTTATTTACCTTATTTTTGATTGAGTCATTTATTCCCTCATAATACAGCTTTTCCCACAAGCCGCCAATAATCTTCCCCATATTGGGATCGTTGTTTTCAGTGATTGCACTAACGCCAACCACAATTTTTTCTGCTAAAGTCACTGTCTCATAGTTCATAGAATGAACCTCCTTATTTTTGATACATTCATCATACCGAAGACCATATGACAACAGCATGTCATATTATAAATACAGCTCCAATGTTCTCTGAAGCTTTTCTTTAATTTGTATACGAACATCTTCTGGGGCCAAGATCTCGCAGTGCTCACCAAAGGAGGCAAGATAGTGATATACCCAATTACCTTTTGGCATGGTAAGCTGAGCAATAAAGCTACCGTCCAGCTGATGCTCATATTCGGAAAACTCGTCATACACTCGATAAGCCATTTCTTTTGATAGCTTTAATGTGATTGTAACCAGATTATCTTGTAATATCTGACTATCTCCCAACAGTCTGGCTGGAGCCGTTCGTTGAAAAGCCTCCTCCAGCACTGTCAGCTCCTGGATACGCCGCAGCTTAAAAAACCGGTAGTCACAGCGCACGGTACAGTAAGCATACAGATACCAGCCCTGCCCCTTAAAGCAGAGTTTTAAAGGCTCAACGGTACGTTTTATACTGCTTTTTCCGCTGTGGTAAAGAAATACTGCCTTTTTCTTTCGGAGAATGGCACCTTTTAAGGCGTCAAAGACAGCAGCTTCTTCCCTGGCGCTTGTCCAGCCGGAGAAATCCACCTCCAGCCAATCGCTGCCGTTGCCAAACATAGATGACAGCTTATCAATGGCAGTATTGGTCTGCTCTAAGCTTACCGCATCCACAGCATGCAGTGCTGAAAGAATATCAGTTTTTTCCCTGTCAGTGAGTACGGTTTTGTTCAGTACAAAATCAGGAAGCAGAGCAATGCCTCCGCCCTTTCCTTTCGTCATATAAATGGGAATACCTGCCGACGAAAGCAGCTCTACATCACGATAAATAGTACGCTGTGACACCTCAAAATGCTCAGCAAAAGCCTTTGCAGTCATACTTTCCTTGTTAAGCAAAAGATAAATCATCTCAAACAGTCTGTTAATTTGCATGTTTCCACCTCAAAACCATTATATCGTTTTAATATGACATCAGCAAGGCATATTATAAAGCAACTGGTAACCCGACCGTATTTATGGTATTCTCTATGATAGGTAATTTATTAAATCTGTTACTCATAAAATATGAGTTTATTTAGAATTCTTCATAAATTCAAAGCAGATCGGCTGCCGGAGGCGAAATATGATTGTATTTTACGAGAATGGTTACACCGTCTATCGGACAATGACACAAAGATGTGCCTGCTATATTATAAAAACGAATCAATACAGCGTGTTGATCGACACAAGTATGCGCTTTGAGCATAAAGCTGTGATACGAAGTATTGAAGCTGCAGGAATATCAAAAATAGACGCAATATTTTTAACTCACAGTCATACAGATCACGTAGCGAATGCACGGTATTTTTCAAATGAATTTCATTGCAGTGTCTATGTTTCACCTAAGGGAATGAAACATATGATAAAAGGATGCTGTACCATGCCAAAAGGGACAAATTCATTTAGCAGACTCCTTTCCAGAGTAGAACCCCAAATACCTTTTTATCAATTTACCCGTTTTGAGGCTTGCCCCCAGGTGAAACCGATAAGCAGTGAAGTGGTTAAGTGGTATCTGGGCGAATGTTCGGAGCTGCTTGAAACTCCTGGTCATACGTCTGACAGTGTATCTATTATTCTGGACAGGCATATTGCTTTCGTTGGTGATGCAATGGTCCATGTACTGGGAAATATATATCCTCCTTTTGCCGATGATGAAAAGGCTGTGATCACATCATGGAACGCATTACTGAGCACGCAATGTCAAACATTCTGTCCTGCACACGGCAAACCAGTCAGCCGGGAAAAGCTTATTCGGGCATACCAAAGATCTGCCAAATGAGGACCTTTTATTATAAAACACTTAAACTTCGCAACAACGATTATAATCATAAGCAGGAGGATTTTTTATGCAATACGGACCAAACCCCAATGTTATATATCCTAATGAAGCAATTAAAAGCGTATGTTATATCAAAAATGTCATATCACGCCCCAATATTATTGTTGGTGATTATACCTATTATGACGACATCAATGGTGCGGAAAGGTTTGAAGAACACGTCACGCACCACTATGAATTTATTGGAGACAAGCTTATTATAGGGAAATTCTGTGCCATTGCAAAGGGCATTGAATTTGTAATGAACGGCGCCAATCATAGAATGAACAGTGTTACCACCTACCCCTTTAATATTATGGGAGGCGGTTGGGAGAAGGCAACACCCGTGCTAGAAGACTTACCCTTAAAAGGTGATACTGTCATTGGCAATGATGTTTGGATCGGTCAGAACGTTACCATCATGCCCGGCGTTCATATTGGTGACGGCGCCATTATTGCCGCAAATTCTGTTGTGGCAAAGGACATTCCAGCTTATCATATTGCTGGCGGAAATCCATGTAGAATACTGAAGAAAAGATTTGATGATGACCTGATTGAACATCTTCTAACAATTAAATGGTGGGATTGGCCTGCAAAAGAAATATTTGACCATTTAGAAATTCTGTGCAGCGGAGATTTGAAAAAAATCTTAGAGATAGAGCCACTCCACGAATAAGTACCATTCCTAGATGAAACGAGATGGCAGAGACAAGTTATACTGTTATCATTACTTGCTTCTAAGTACGCAGCACCGCCTGTTACGGCAATGCTGGACTTATGGTAGCTATCAAGATACTTTGAGCTTGAATAACTCGTCAAAAAAATAATTATCTTCTTGGCAAATAGAAATGACAAAGGAGCTGCGCACTGATGATTTTTAAATCACCTGATGCATCAGCTCCTTTGTCATTGATAAATACCAGATAGTGTCCAGCTGCTTATAAAGATGGAACAGACTCTCCGGTCTTCACGTGGTTTAATTTATAATAGAACATATACTGCTGCAAAATCCCTGCATACCCCTGATACCGTTCCAGAGGAAAGCCCTGAGGATAATGGCTTTCTAAAATCTGCTTTACATGAGTATCAATAGGAAAGGCACCTACATGATGCAGGCCAAAAAGGCAGACACAGTCCGCTACTTTTTTCCCGATGCCATACTGCTTCAACAGCATTTCATGGGCCTTCTTGTAATCTGCTTCCAAAAGCTCCATAAGCCATGCTTTTCCCTCCGGCTCACTGGCAAACTCCGATGCGGAAAGAATATATTTGTCCCGGTAGCCAAGGGATAAAGGAGCAAGTCCGTTTAATCCAGCTGCTTTGATTGCCTCAGGAGTTGGAAATGCATGATAGAGACGCTCTTCTTCCCCATAGCTTCCATCAGTAAGAAGGACCAGGCCCTTCCCCTTTTTTTCTTCTCCAAAATGGGTACAAAGCTTTGACACGCTGTTTCGAATCCGGGTGATGTTGTTGTTTTGGGAAATGATAAAGGTAATGAGAATTTCCCAAAGGTCCTGCTGCAATATCCTGACTCCCCAGCCCCATTTGACTGCTTCTTTTAAGTATGTATCATCCGAAGCCACATGGCTTTTATAACTACCATAATCCGCCTCCAGGTCAAAATATCCGGCCCAAAACTGGTGAAATTCCTCTTCGGTGCAGGAAAAAAGGAAGGTATCCTCTTCTTTTGCTGCCTCTACATAATGTTCTGCCGCAGCAATGGAAAAGATGTCTCCCGGCTCATTTTTCCTCTCAAAGCGGAAGCACTGGCCGGACCGTGCGATCTGGTCCAGGTCCATATGGTTTATCTGAATCCGGTACATGATATGTATCTCCTGTCTAAGATCTGGGTCCCTGGTTATTATTTAACTGGGACAGAAATTCTCTAAGCCGTTCCACATTTCCATCTGAAAAGCAGTATCCGTCCATTCCGCAAGCCCTGGCACCCTCAATGTTCATTGGAAGGTCATCAATAAAAAAGCATTCCTCCGGCTTTAGGTTAAAACGGTCAAAGAGATGCTGGTACATTTCCTTTTGAGGCTTTAAGCATTTTACTTCTGCAGAAAAAAGGATTCCGTCAAAAAGTTTGATTCCAGGAATCATCTCATAGCAGGTAAGAAGCCTTACGGAAGCGTTGGAGCAAAGATAGATTCCATAGCCCTGATTCTTTAACTCAGCCACTACCTTTCCCATTTCCTCCTTGGGCTGCATATTGTATTCATGCCAGTGGTGAAAACAAAGGGCCGCCATTTCTTTGGCATGATCCGTGTCCAGGCGGGACTGCATTCTCTTTAAGGCTTCCTCTTCCGACAAAAGGCCCATATCAAGGAGCAGCCATTCCTGTGAATCAAATACGGAAGCAGCTACTGCTCTTCGCTCCCTCTCATCCTCAATAAAAATCTTGCAGACTTTATCCCCTTCGTAATCAACGAGAACTCTTCCCATGTCAAATACAATGTTTTTAATCATCTATTTTCTCCTGTAGTAATGTGTTCCTTTTTTTATACCAGAAATAATAAGGAACCTCAGCAAGTAACATACAGCTCCAGCCCACAAGACAGGCATATGCAACGCCTTTCAGTCCCATGGACGGAACAAAAAGCGCCACACCTACTACTCTGACAGAAATCTGAATCAGAGTGGAAATAAGAGTAATGGCCATGTCGCCCATTCCCCTGAAAAATCCCTGCAGTCCGTTGGTAAATGCAGGCATGAGATAAAAGAATGCCATTAACCCTAAGTATTCCGTTCCCAAAGGCACCATACCGGTGTCTCCCTCTGATACAAAGAGCTTCATCACAGGTTCTTTTAATAGAAGAATTACAACACAGATAATCACCCAGTAACCAAACTCGATGAGAAGTCCATACCGAAACCCCTTTTTTACCCGCTCCTTATTTCCGGCTCCCCGGTTTTGGGCAATAAAGGTCATCATGCCGCTGGCAATGCTCTGCTCCGGAGTAAATGCAAAGTCATCCACCCGGTTCACCGCATTAAAGGCTGCAATGGTGCTGACTCCCAGAGGATTGATCATGCCTTGAATGAGCAGCTTTCCAATGGGCTGGCAGGATTGCTGCAACGCAGTAATAGAGCCATGGCGAAGAGTCAGCCATAATAAGTCCCGGTCCATGTGAAAATCCTGTCTCCGAAGCCTTAAAAGGGGAACCTTGCGATACACGTGCCAGATACAAAGACCAGCAGACGCTGCCTCTGCAATCACAGTAGAAAGAGCGGCACCGAACACACTCATACCAAAAACTCCTACAAGAAGCAAATCAAGCACCCCATTTAAAACGGAAGCAAATGCCAGAAAACGGACGGGGGTCTTTGAATCTCCCACGCTCCTTAATGCCGAGGCCACAGCATTATAAAAAAAGGTGAAGGGCATTCCAAGAAATATAACTCTTAAATAAGTGACCGCATCTCCCAGTATTTCCTCCGGCACCTGCAAAAGTCGAAGAATCCCTCCAGAAAAGACAAATCCAAGCACCGCAATAGCCAGGGAAAAATAGGTGCCAAACAAGAGGATGGTGGAAACCTCCTTCTTTAATCTGTCATGTTTCCCGGCTCCGTAAAACTCGCTCATTAAGACAGAGGCTCCGATGCAGATTCCTGTAATCCCCAGTATCACGATGTTCATGACAGGATTTCCAGTTCCCACGGCTGCCAGAGCCTTCTCGCCTGCAAACTTTCCCACCACAATGGAGTCTACGGCATTGTAAGTGAGCTGAAACAAATTTCCAAGAACAAGAGGTATGGAAAATCCGATGAGCTGAGAAGGGATATTTCCTTTTGTCATATCTTTCATCATGTTGGTATCCCCTTGGCAGCTAGTAGCTTCTTAACTGGTCGCTGCCATCGTCTTTCGTATTTTCCAGTCGTTTGACCACCACATAATAGCCGGCCTTGTCGCTGATTTTCACATAGATACGGTCGCCTACCTTATGGCCCATCACTGCCCTTCCTAAGGGGGACTCCGAGCTGATCAGTCCTTTGATGGAATTTCCCCGAACTGTAGTGACTAATTTATAGGTTTCCACCTCGTCATCGTCTTCAAAATATAAGTCCACCGTATTGTATAGTCCGATTTCATCTTCCTTGGAATCATCGGTTATCACCTGAGCCGTCTTTATCATCCGCTCTAAATACCGGATTCTGCTTTCATTCTGGTTCTTGTCCTTTTTGGCAGCATGATATTCAAAGTTCTCGCTAAGGTCTCCATGGGCTCTTGCCTCTTTTACCGCCTCCAGAGCTTCCTTTCGGACCACCAGCTTCCGATGCTCGATTTCTTCCTTCATTTTGTTGATATCATTTTCCGTTAATTTATCAAACACGTTATCGCTTCCTTTTTCTTCTGATCAATCTTTGGCTGACGGATATTTGCTGTAATGGGAAATCAACCGGTCCAGATAAATGGATTTAAACTGCTTGCTCGCCAGCGCCTGCTTCATGGGAGGAAGCTTTAAAATGGCTGCAAATAAGGCTGCCATTGCCCTATGGTTTGCAAATGCCTGGTTGTCAAAAACAAGATTTTGCAGGGTGCCCTTTTCAATGGCCTGAAGCACAAAACGGTGGGTGCTGTTTACGGGAGTAATGATGTGCTTTGGCCTTTGCTTCATCTCAATGCTTTTAAAATTACAGTTTCTGGCACAGACTCCGCAGCCTAAACAAATCTCCTCGTCCAGTACGGCACGTTTTTTCCCATCTTCCTTCGCTTCCATGGATATGGCAAGCACAGGACAGACTTTGGCACATTTTCCGCAGCCTACACAGCTCTCACTTTCTATGTGAGGAATGTAGTTGGTAGTTGCAACCGGCTGCATAGGGCTGAATCTTCTGGCCGCCTGGAGTGCTTCACAGCAGCAGCCGCAGCAATTGCATATAAAGGCCGGATGCTCCCTTACATTCTCCCCGATCTGAACCAGGTTGCTTTCATAGGACCTCTGAAGGGCGTCGAGAGCCTCTTCCTTTGATATCAGCCTTGCATATTCTCCATGCTCTGATAAGGACCTTGCCACATTGTCAAAGGTCAGGCAGACGTCCCAGGGAGCGTTTATTTCACAGGGGTGTCCGGCATGGGACATCTTGTGACGGCAGTAACAGAGGCCAAGGCCGATGTGTTCTGCTTCTTCAATGATATGTGTGGCTCTTTCATAGTCCAGGATGTGGTTCGTCTTATCATTGGTCAGCACCGGCTCCTGAACATAGACCCGTCCCAGCTTTGTTTCTGTAGCAAAGAACAGGTCTTTGATAAAGTCTTCTTCTACATGCATGTATTGATAGTAAAGCTCGCTTAAGTATTTCTGGTCAATGTCCCCTCTTGTTCTCATGAGTGCGAATTCGATGAATCCGGCCATTGGCGGCGGCATTACAAACTTGCGGACTCCTTCGTGCCAGGAATCTACCAGCAATGCCTTTTCACATAAATGCTCCAAAAGCTTTTCTGCACGAAACTCTGTGGTTCCCCAGATTTTAGCGGCCTTTTTTGCCGTAAATGGACGTACTGGAAGAAGTGAGACCCATTTAGCCTCTTTTTCCGTGTACAAAACCTGAAGAATTTTATAAAGCGTCTCTGACTTAGGCGCTCCTTGTGTAAACCAGTTAATGCGGTCACTTAGATTTAAATAAGCATCCCTGGCTGTCAGATGACCCATATTTCATTCCTTCTTTCAGACTGTTTTTTTGGCAATGACTTCAATACGACCCCAGGCGGTTCCCACCCGGCGGTAGGATTTAATGGAAAGCCCGCAGGACTGGGCCAGAATCTCCATTCCCTCTTCTGTAAAACAAACCTCGGAAGCCTCTCTCTTCCAGATAGGGGTTCCCTTTTTTTCAAGACTGCTAAGGGTCTTATCAAGATCCGGGCCATCAAACCATAAAACCCCGTCCTCTGCAAGACTTTCTGCAGCCTTTATTAAAACGGACCTGATATCCCTTGTCTTTGGGATATGATCCAGAATTACCACTGAATATGTACCATTCTCTTTTTGATCCTGGTATTCTTCCAGGGAAACTGCCTGTAAGGCATATCCTGTCTTTTCTGCCTCTTTGTATAATTGACTCTTTTTGTCTCCAATAAACAGCAATGTGCCATCGGGAGAAAAGGTGTTTATATCCTTAAAAAGCCTTTCACAGCCAACCTTTGTACGGCTGTGCTCCCTATATTCCTTTACAAGACTGCTTTCGTCCTTTGAAAGATAATAATTTCCGCACTCCTGACATTTCATAAAGATGCGTACCGGCTTTGAGACAGTCTCTTCCTCGCCATCTCCTTCCATATAAAGCAGGGCGCTGTAATGGGGCTCGCCTTTTCCTGAACAAATAGGGCAGATTTCCAGTTCCTCTGCCATTAGATTTCGTATCTCTTTTAAAGTGGAGAAATACCACCGATAAAGTCTGTCCTTGAATTCACGGTCATAAGCAAACAACCAGTTCTTTATAATTTCTGCCATCCATCTGGTCTCATGGATGACTGATCCGTCCGCTTTCAACTTCTTTAAATTACCCACCAGCGTCATAAGACTTAAGACAGTATCCTCCTTCAGCCGTTCATTCCCCTGATTGGTCATTAGGTGTTCGATTCCTTCCACTACACTGCTGCATAAGTTCACCATTGTTACCAGCTGATTCATTCTGCCTGTTGTCATACCCATTCCCTTTCCTTAAATATCGGATCTCGTCCATGTATACCTTATTATATTACATTTTTACAAGGGGAAATGCAAGATAGAATAAGTGGAAGTATTCCATCTTAACGTGTTGTACATATTTCTATTCTTTGATATAATTGTTAGTGTTGACTAACTATTATATCTCATGAGGAATTGACGTAATGATGGACAGGGACAAAATACCTTTTACTAAGAATAATTTGGAACAGGCGATCCGGACATGGAGTCGTGGGTCTGTTTCCCTCCTTGAGGTTCGTCATGATCTCATCCCGCCCCATAAATCTATGAGTGACTATCGTCTGCCTGCCAATGGATTTCTTTTTGCCAGCGGCCCTAAGGCAGAGATTCTTCTCAATGAAACTGCCTATACCATAGAACGTTTTGGACTTTTTCATTGGGTAAAAGGAGCTTCACTCTCTGTTTATTCAGCCGATGACTGGCTGGAATATTACATACTGCTATATCAGGCTGAGGAGTCCTTAGAATGGAATACCAATCCGTTGCTGCACCAATATGGCTTTGCACCGCCAAACCCGCTTTTCTTTATGGAACATCTGCGCAACATGTATGAGCGTTTTAACAATCCCTCCCCTCTTAATGCAATGTATGGAAAAACTGCATTTTACCAGTTCGTATTGGAGGTCTGCCAGCTGCTCAGCGAGGATGGTGTGTTTCTATTGGAAACGGATATCATTACAACGGCAAAAAGATATTTAGACAGGCATTACAAGGAGCCGGTTTCCATTCAGGATATGTGCATCATGCTTGGAACAAGCTATAGCAGCTTTTATCGGAATTTCAAGAAAAAAACAGGAAGAACTCCACAGGAATACATAATTGCTGCCCGTTTAACGGCTGCAAAGGAGTGGCTTACAACCAGTACTGCCTCCATTCGTGAAATCAGCGAACACTGTGGATTTTCCGATGAACATAACTTTTACCGGATATTTTTGAAGAACACCAGAGTATCCCCCAAGGCTTACCGCCAGATTACGCACTCTCATTTGAAAGATAACACAATTGGATATTCCTTTCCTATCCTTTATAATGAGCAAAGTCTAGTTAGTCTGGACAAACTCAAAACAGAAGGAGTACGTTTCATGTATAAACAAATGACCGGCAAAGCGATTGCCGCGGGGGTGGTGTCTCTTATGCTTCTGCTTACTGCTTGCAGTCCCGCCCCAGCCAATATAGGAGGCGGGGAATCAAAATCCACCTCTGCCGCAGTTGAAAAACTGTCAGAATCAGAAGAAGCAAATACCAATACCAGAATCATGCATACGGTATTAGGCGATGTAGAGATTCCAGCAAATCCAAAGAAGATTGTAGGCATTCAGTGCAGTCAAATTTTAGAGAATTTATCGGCTGATGCCATTGATATGAAGGACCGTTATGAACTTACTTATTTTTCTGATCATTACAATTGGGAAGCTTTGATGGCTTTGGAACCCGACCTGATTATTGCCTCCAACTATCCCGGTGCAGAAAAAGACATTGAGCGCTGCAGAAAAATCGCCCCAACCGTAACCTTTGAAGACAACGCAACCATGACAGAAAAGCAATTGTTTGTGGGGGAAGCTTCTAACCGCCTGGAAAAAGCCAAAGAACAAATAGGTGAATATAACAATGTCCTGGAAGAAAGCATAAATGAGTTAAAGGATGCAGGAATCTATGGAAAAAAAGTCTCTGTCATTCAATACACTGCCTCTGGTGATATGTATTCTTATGGAGATAAACTTGGCAGGGGCGGAGATGTTCTTTTCAGACTGTTAGGATTCAAGGCAACCGATATCATACAGACAAAGATTATTGATGGTGACGAATACTATCTGCAATTCTCTTTAGAAACACTTCCAGATTATGTTGATGCTGACTATATCGTAATCATGCATCCAGATAATTCAACTCAGGAATTATATAACAATGGTGTATGGAAAAGTCTGAACGCCGTGAAAGAGGGACATGTTTTTGAAATAACGTCTGAAGAATACAAACGTCTCTTTGACATGCCTGGCATCATTCAGATTGAGGATCAGATCAATTTATATACGGAACGGTTTTTAGATATCTCCAAATAGACGAGAGGTTTATTTGTCATAATGTCAGGGCCGAAATCCCCTAAAAAAACAAGGTGCCGCCAAGCAGCTGTCCATCAGCGATTGGCGGCACCTTAATATCTATATTTTTATCATCAGGTAATGTTTCGGCTGAATAAATCGGTCTCTTCTAAAAGACTTTCAATGGTATCCAGGTTCAAACGGTGTAACAGTTCAATGACGTAAGGATTTTCCGCCGGGTGCTGATAGGTGGCATTCTTTCCATATTCATTGACCAGCTTAGTACCGTGTTCCACATCAAGAATGGACCTGGGTCCACCTACACAGCCTCCCACACAGCCCATTCCTTCATAGAAGTTGGCTTCAATATTGCCCTCCATGATATCCTGAATCATTTTCTTACAAGCTGGAACTCCATCCGCTCTTTTTGTGATGATCTTCGTCTTTTTCTCCGGGTCAATGGCTTTTACTGTAAGCTCTACCGCCTCGCTGACACCACCTTTTCTGGCATAGATTCTACCGGCTCTTGAGGAGTGGTCTTTCTCACTTTCTTCCATGTCAGCCGGATCAATTCCCAGGGCATCAAATATATTTTTCACTTCCTGGAAGGTAAGTACATAATCGACAGCGCCCACCAGATCCTTTTCCCTCGCCTCTGCCTTCTTGGCTAGACAAGGGCCGATAAATACGGTCATGGCATCTGGGTGAAGTGCTTTTACCACATTGGCACAAGCTACCATAGGGGATACAGAGCCTGGAACATGGGGAAGAAGCTGGTGATAGACCTTGCGGATCATTCCGATCCACATGGGGCAGCAGCAGCTGGTCAGCTGAAAGTCTCCGTCATTTACAATGTTCTTATCAAATTCAAGGGCTTCTTTTAAGGTGAGAATGTCTGCAAACAAAGCAACTTCCAGCATTCCATCAAAGCCAACTTCCTTGAGTGCATTTCTAAGCTTTCCCGGCGTTACATCGTTTGTAAACTGGCCTAAGAATGCCGGTGCAATCATGGCATAAACAAGTCCCTTGGAACCTCTGATTGCCTTTAGGGCAGGAATAATATCCGTGCTGGCCGTAAGCTTTTCTCTGGCACAGCCTTCAATACAGTTATCACACCCCAGACAAAGCTCAGGGTCTACTTCCACGCCGTCTTTTCCCATACTAAGAGCCCCAAATGGACACCGCTCCAGACAATCGCATTTTTCGTCCTTGGAACAATTACATTTACCGGTCCGGATTACAATGGGGTGCTTTTCCGGATTTAACAGACAATCCAAATGATAAGGATCATAATTGCCTGCCTCCGGTGATACCGAACCATCATCTAAAACTGATCTGACCGTACTTTCATACAACTCTTTAAATGTCTGCATAAAATACCTCCCGCATGTATGCTATTATATCTCTCCAATGTTGTACCTCGTGTGAACTCAGACATTGTTAGTACAACATCATTATAATACCTTTTTTCCATCCATGCTATACCATTCATCCACACTCTTTGATGAAAAAACAGTGTTTTATTTGATATTAAGAAGGTCTAAAAGCTCCTGAACCCGCTCCGGGCTGGCAGAGAATGATTTGACATCCTGTCCAAGCCTTTTATCCGCATCCTGCAGTGTATAGGTCTTTGTTACCATCTGACCGCCGCTTCCATAGGTCCATGTAATTTCGCCACAGTTTTCAATGAGGGAAAGTAAGGCCGCCGCATAAGATTCCATCATAGAATCAAATTTCAGCTGATTGGCAGGCAGTATCTCCTGCTCAAAATGAAGCGTCCACCCATAAGGCTCAGTGGTTGTCTGAAGCTCATTGGTAAAGCTCCCCAGATTCTGATAAATCTCCAGGATACCTGCAAGGGCTGAATTCTTTGGCATCCCACCAATGTATGGGTTTTTGTGTTTAAAAAGTTCCATGGCTTTCTTTGATATTATGGTTCCATCTGACTTAACCAGCTCTCCGTTCACAAAAATATCTCCCAGCTTTAAGTCATAATCCATGGTAAATTGCCTGTTTAAATTTAAGAAGGAAGCACGAGTTCCATAAATGATCAACGTTCCATTTTTAATCTCATACCCTTTAAACGCCTGGTTCTCATCGTTTATTTCTCCAGATATCTTAAGCCTTCCTCCTGCTGCCTCTGCTACTGTCTGGTAATTCTCTACAGGAAAACCTAAGATAAAAAATTTAAATAACACAACGGATGCCCCAAGAAACATAGTCGTAACGGCAGCTAATACGATTTTATTTCGGTTTTTCCGCCTGATTTTTTTCAAGTAATCTATCTCTTTTCTAGGTACCTCCTCTTTGATGTCTTTCGTTCCCATCTGTCCCGTCATATTTTCATATTTAATCCGGCAGCTTTCGCAACCTTCCAAATGTTCTTTTATGGTTTCATTGGTTTTTTCCTGCGTCAATTCATCTGCATACAATGGAAGCAGATCTTCTATGACTTCACACGGTATGTCATTTCTCATTTTTTCTTACCTCCTCAATGATTTTTTCTTTCCCTCTGTAAAAATTTACTCTTGCCCAGTTCTCACTTTTCTCCATGATCTCTCCGATATCCTGAAAGGAAAGATTTCCTATGAGCCTTAGATACATCACTTCTCTCATGGGGTCTTTTAAGGAATGAAGGTGCTTTAATATCTCCTTGCTGTCCCATTCCAGAAAAACAGTTTTCTCAAGCGGCTCATCCTTTAAGGCTTCCGCCGCTGTATCAAGCTCCACCGTATATTTTTGCTTTCGGCACCACATCTGATAGACATGGACTGAAATGCCGCACAGCCAGGTGGACACACTGCTTCTTCCTTCAAAGGTATGAAAGCTTTTCAGAGCCTGATAAAAGGTCTCCTGGGTCAATTCCTCCGCAAGGTCAGGATCATTTACTTTTGACAGCAGATAATAATAAATCATCTTGGAATGCTTGCGGTATATTTCATCCATTGAATCCATGTCACTCATCCTTTCCGTTAATAAGTGCCAAAATCCTTCGGTTCGTTACAAATTATTTTTAAAAATATTATTATCTTTATTATACCTTGAATTCGCCATTGTAGCAGCAATAAAAAAAGAGTCCTGCATTCCATGTGATTGGACCTGCAGAACTCTCATTATTCGTCCTTTATTTAAATAAAATACTCGATGGTATCCGCCGCCTTTTTCTGTGTCTCCCGGTTAAAGATTATGGTTGCCTCTCTTATTTCCAATGGACCAAGGGCGTAAGGATTTTTTCCTGTGCTGTTTACCATGTCCCAGGTAACACTGCGGTTTCTGCTGCATGGCATATCTGTGATCAGCTTTATATCCGGCTGATGAAATGGCTTTTTCCTAAAATAAGGGTCAAACAAATACACCTGCTTTTCATCGGCTCCTGTAATCAGAACATAATGCCAGCACCCATACATGACCCGCGCCACCACAGCCCCGCCCTGCTGCAGCGCATACATGATTTTGCTGTTCTCTCCCATATATACCTCTTTGCCGGTTAAATATTCACTGTGTATGGGAAACTTCTTCACCTTACCAAACTGGTTGAACCATTCACTTAAAAACATCATAGCCATTCGGGAGGTACCATTTTTCCCAAATTCCCCTTTTACGTTATAAGCATCAAGGCAATAAAGCATGATATGTTTCATGATATCAGGGGGCACTTCCTCTCGCTTGAACAAAAAGCTCATAGCATTAAACAATGTGGTGGGGCCGCAGTCGTACTCCGTCACCTGATAATTCAGCGGGTTCTTCATGGATCATTCCCTCTCTTCTCTGTTTGCATATCTATTTAAATTTATCTGAATTCATTTTAAATATAGATTTTAATAGTTTTTATTGACTGAGGCCATACCACTGGCATCGTACATACGTCTTGTCAGTCCCAGTATGGAAAGATCGCAGATACCAATGTTATTAAAGCCTGCCTCAATGAGCGTGCCTTCGTACCGTAAGCCTGCCTTTTTCATGACCTTACCGGAATTGGGATTCTTTGTATCGTGTCTGGCCTCGATACGGTTCACGCCCACCTCTTCAAAGAGAAAGCGGACGATTTCTCTTAAGGCTTCCGCAGTAATACCTTGAAACCAATAATCTTCTCCGATACAGTACCCGATCTCAACGGACTTTGTGTTTTCATTCCGATTCACTACTCCAATACTTCCAACGGCCTGATGATTTCCCTTATACTCGATGCACCATTCATAATATCTTACATCTTTGTAGTTCTCGATCCAGTCTGCAATGATTTTTTCGGAATCTTTGGGGGAATCATGAAGCGGCCAGCCAAGGAATTTCGTCACATTGGGATTGCTCGCCCAGTTCCGGTGCATATCTTCTGCGTCAGTCAAACAGAATGGTCGTAAGATTAGCCGATTCGTTTCTAATACAACAGTTCCTAAATCATACATAGTTATGCTCCCTTCCAAATCCATGATTCACCAAAAGATGCTGCCTTCAGGTAATTGTACACTATTATATTTCTATGCTCTTTGTTTGTCAAACAAAAATGGTTTATAAATAAAACTATAAACCTTCATTTTAAAAAGTGAAACACTGACATATAAGACTATTCCCTTACTGATTGTAAAAAAGATGAAGGCGAGATTATCACCTTCATCTTAAGGATATAAAATTATCCGGTTAACTATTCATATTTACAATCAAGGTGTCACAATCGACCACTGCTGATTATTACTTGTACTGCCTGCCCACTGGCACAAACTGGAGCCATTGGCAGCAGCCCCTAACCCATCTAAATACAATCCGGTTGCAGCATTTTTAAACTTGTAATAATTGCCTGACGCTTCCCGGATCCATTTCTGATTATTACTGCCGCTGCTGCTCCATTGACCGCAGACAGCTCCATTGGCCGTACGACCCATTCCATCTAAGTACAGTCCTGTCGCAGCGTTTCTGATGAAATAATAATTGCCGGATTGCTCAAGCACCCACTTCTGATTATCACTGTTATTGCTGGCGTACTGATTGCAGTCAGAGCCATTTGTGGTATACCCATATCCATCTACACACAACCCGGTTGCGCGGTTAGAAAGTTTGACATAAGTATCCGTAGTTGTAGGAAGGGACATATCGCCGTAAGTAACACTATTTAATCCACTCCCATTCCAGCCTGCTCCGATTACAAACAAGCGTCCGTTTTTCATTGGCACAATACATCTGGAATAACATGCTCCAACAATAGAATTAATTTGCGTCCAGGCACCAACGCCGTTGTTACTATTTGTATATAGTTTGTTATTGCCGCCGCTGCTCAAAATAATGGTTCCATTTAAGTTAACACAATAAGGACCGCTGCCAGACGGGTCAAAACAGGTTCCTGCATCAGTTGGATTCCAGCTTTCCGGGTTAGATGAAATTTTATAATATGCACCGCCAGGTTTTCCCACAATTTCATATGTCATGATGTAATTACCGTCAGGCATTTTGGCTACCACTGACATTCCTGGCCTTTGGCTGCTGTCTGATAATGCAACGTCATTTACCACACTGCTCCAATTGATACCGTCTGTTGTTGTCTGATGTACTAGCTTCTGACTGTGAGCATTATCCCGTTCGTCGGAGTAATAACAGATAAGCTTATTATTGGCAACCATTAAAAATGGCTCCCAAACCGGATCATTTCCAGGATATGCTGCCTTTCCTTCTGCAATGGTACTTACATACGTCCAGGTTCTCCCTGCATCATTGCTCTTATATAAATCTATTTCGCAGAAAGACCGGTCATAAGGAAGTACAAGTCCGGCACAAAGCAGAGTACCTGCCGGCATGGTTCCAATTGCCTGAGGCAGCTCATATAGCTGAGGCTCCCACCTTATTCCTACTCCCTTATGGGTGTCCTTTACGTCTCCAACCTTTGTCCAGGTTTGCCCGTTGTTTGTGCTTTCAAAAATTGGGAAGGAAGATACCCCTGTGGTGTATTGTTCAAAGGTCGCATACATGTTTCCATTGCTGGTTTGTGCCGCCCTCGCATACAATGCTCCCGGTGCCGGTGCCCCTGCAGGAGATGTATACATAATCGATGGTCCGTATGCCTCCACCTTCTCAGGAACAACAAAGGCAATCATTATCAGCAGCAATAACAATACCCCTTTTAAAACTCTTTTCGCAATCTCTTTCATCTCTTTACCCCTTTCTTCGTTTCGTTTTCAGTAACATATTTCTTACTGAGGCTTGATGGAAAAATGCCTCAATATAACTACCTATACGTTTTGTTAGAAAATGGAATATGTGGTAATGGTAAAATAATACTGGAGTGAAATTTTTAGGGCAGATAGGAGGATCGTACTGGAAGCAGGAGGATGCCCAATGTTCATGATCAGACTCAGGAATGAGAGCCTATCTCAGAAATAAATGATATTTACAAGTTAGATGGACTGCGCTGCACGAAAGCTTGTACCATCTTTTCAGCAAATTATAAGATTATGTAAACTGAGAGCCGCAACCAAAGAAATTGTTCTTAACCAGGTTATAAGACTCCGATGAAGATATGATAATATATGTAAAGCCATATACGATAATTAAAAAATAGTAAATATAAAAGCATGGGCAAAATTGTTTTTTTAATCATACATGCCCATACTTTCATTATAAATCTGTTCTTCTTATTGTCAAGAAAAACTACTTGCTAAAAACAATATACTTTGCATTCAACAACCGCTTAAGTTTTAATCTCCCCTGTTCTTATGCACTTCTCCCATTCTACAAAACGCCTGTTATGACAGTAAAATGAGCATTAAGCTACATTCCATATACTCTCTCTAATCTACCTACTTAAATTTCATCCGCTACAGCCTTTTTCCATTCCTCATAAAATTCACTTATAGAACCATAACGCTGCTCCGGCTCTGTTGATACTGCCTTAAGTGCCACAGAATAAGCGATAGAATTTAATTCCCATGTTTCACGGGCACAAGGCAGAAAGGTTTTATTTTCATACCGTAGCTTTATCTCCTCTTGGGTAAACGTTCCAAAGGTTTGAAAAATCAAAGCTCCCAAGGTAAATACATTGGTTCTTTCATCTATTACTGCATTTAGTACATACTCTTCTGGCGCTTTTAACCTTTTACTTCCCCAGTAATCCTCTCCTACATCATTCACCGAAGGCTTCTCCCTAAAAAAATCAATATCACAAATGGTAGTGGTGTCTGTATTAAAATCATACATAATGCTACCATCATAAAAATCAACAGCCACATAATTATGTTCCGCTGTACTTATTAAAAAAGAAAATAATACATTTACAGAATCCAGCCTTTTCTCAACAGACAATTCCTTATACCTAACCATCGGAGATTTTATATATGGATTTTCTGCATAATAATCGAAATTCCAATGATCAAAAAGGCATTCTCCCTCTGCCCATTCAAATACTGCTGCAAACATGTCTCCAACTGGAAAATACTCTAATAACCGAATCAAATTTGGATGACGTAATCGCTCATACAGTTTAACCGCCCCCTCTAAAATCCGAACTGATTCCAAAGGATCTATTTCTGCTTCCATCGTATCTGCTCCTGCTACCTTTATAAAATACCGTTTCTCACCATTATTTACTCCCATGCTAATGCAGCCGGAACCAGTCTGATCAAACACGCAAAACACTTTTCCATATGTATGAATCCACTGAAAATCATGATACTCTTTTAAACAAAACTCAATGTTATCTAACGTAATCTTTACCATATTGTCCCCTTTATCCCACATCAACCCGATATATCCCCTACTCTCTCCACTACGAACTGGCACTATTATAACACCGTACGCCCCGTTTCCATACCCCTCTTGTAATAATAGTAAAAATAATGGTAAGCAGTATCCCATACACTGCTCCCAAAACACTTAATTCCCCAATCAATGACTGAACCGGTAGGGTTGCCATAATTCCATAGGGCAGGATGCAGCAAAACAGTAATCTATATCCCCCATAAAATACGATTCCCGGAATCTTCATACACAACTCCAGACCAATCTCCTCAATCCTTGTCACATTTGCATTGGATAAGACAAAAAAGCAAATAGACCGAATGATTACTTCCATCTCATAAAACAAAATAGTCATCAATATGATCCAGAACAGATACCCGGCTATTGCAACACCTGAAATCGGCTTACCAAGCTGATGTATTCCATAAGCAATAATGAGAACACTCATACCCACGAGAGGAAGAGAACCAGGATTGATTTTTTCAAAAGTCATTCTAACCAAAGGACTCCCTGGCTTCGTAAGATACAAATCCAAATCCCCGTTTTTAATTTTCTGAGGCAACCCATTGATTCCAAAGAAATAGACAACCATATTAATAGCATTAATCATGGAAAAAGTGCCGATAAAGACTATCATTTCCCCTCTCCCCCAGGTTCCGATCCGGTCCACATTGGAATAGATCGCCTGAAATACCATTAGCTGAATGAGAAACAAACTGCCGTCTACAAAAAATGGGCCAAAGAACCCCAGCCGAAACATCATCAGATTCTGAAATCTTATCTCAATCAATGCCTTTATCACTCTAATATTTCTTTTAAACTCCATCATATTCCCACCCCGTCATACTTTCTTCGGTAACTCCCCCAGGTCACATGGATTAGAACTTGAAGCATCACACACCATATAAAAATAATGACCAATCCAGGCACAGCCTCACTTTCTAATTGTCCGATAAACAGCATAGAAGGCAAATAGGTGACGTAGTAGAATGGAAAAAGCTTCATTACAGAGACAATCCCCTCCGGCAGCAGCATGAGCGGAACTATACTCCCTGTGATAAATGCCACAAGGTTATTCTTAATCATCAGAAAAGTACCAATTTCCTGATATTTTAAAGCCAGCAATCCAAGATAATAATTCAACTGCACCATAAACAAAAGACCAAGCACCACCAACAAAAATGCGCATAGTATGATAATCGGATTATGAGAAACTACAAATTGAATACGAAAAATAATAACCCATACAAACGCAGCCATAAATTGAAAGATCCCATAATAAGCCACAACACCAACTTCCATGGCAATAAAATATTTCTGGATATCAATAGGAATCACTATATATTTGGAAAATGTTCCGCTTCGGATTCTTTGACTGATTTCACTACTGATCCCATCAGACATCTCAATCTGAGATAAAAATGAACTGATAACATAATAGGATAGCATGCTCTGAAATGAAAAGCCCGCCACCTCAGTCCGGTCATTAAATATAATCCCCCATAACAGATAGGCAAATAGTATTTTGGTAACCGTAAATAGGACCTGAAACACCACATCTGCCCGCCAAACCAACTGGGATTTGATATATATTTTAGATATTTCAAGATATTTCATCTGGTGAGCTCCCCTCCTCCCCATAGATACGTTCCACAATTGTACCGATATCTTCCTCTTCTACGGAGATATCGCTGGGATTGAACTTCATTAGAAAGCTTAACAACTCACTTGCCTTTTCTCTTGAAACCTTCATAACTTTTTTATATGGCGTCTCGGAAATCATAGAAACGCCAAAGCCAATCTCTGGTAATTCCATGGGGGCATCAAAGGTGAGGCTGATTTTTTTGTGCTTCTGATACCGTTCAAATAATTGCTCTGTATTTCCATCATAGATTTTGCTTCCATGATTAATGACCACAGAACGACTGCACAATGCTTTGATATCCTCCATATAATGAGAGGTCAAAATAATAGTAGTTCCTTTTACCTCGTTGATTTCCCGTAAAAATCCCCGGATCTGCTTTGAGGCAACACTATCCAGGCCAATGGTTGGTTCATCCAGAAATAAAACCCTTGGGTTATGTAATAGAGCAACAATCAATTCCATTTTCATACGCTCTCCCAGAGACATGGTTCTGACCTGAACATTCATCAATTCTTCTACATGAAATAACTTTATAAAGAAGTTCTTTGCGGACTGATACTTTGCTTCCGGTATTCCATAAATCTCCTTAAATAACCGCAGAGTATCCTCAACCGTTAAATCAAAAAATAACTGGCTCTTCTGTCCCATCACCACTGCATACTGCTGCTTAAAATCATTTTTCAGATCATTTGGATAATAGCCCATAACACTTACTTTTCCAGAAGTCGGCGCAATAATTCCTGTGAGCATTTTGACCAGAGTTGTCTTACCTGCACCATTTGGCCCTATAAGTCCTACAAACTCACCTTCTTTGATATTTAAATCCAGCTCACTGACAGAAGTAATTTCTTCATAATCCCGTTTTATAAGCCCCTTAACGCTTCCGGCAATTCCTGCTTGTTTTTTGTATCTGCGAAACCGTTTCGTCAGCATTTCCGTTTCAATGATATTCATCTTTTTCCCTCCATACAAATAAAAATAACCATGATACCCGCCTTACATGCATGCTTTCCATGGTCATAAATAGTTCTGGATTTGGACAAAGATTCCCTAAAGGGAATAAAAAAGAGCATAACAATACCGTTATGCTCAAAATAGTCTATCCAATACAGAGATCTATTAAGGTATGATCACCTGATATACAGGGGTCAAGCATTCAGTAAGGCTTTCATATCGGCAACATCAGCCGATAAAAGGGCAGACTTATGACGTAGTCACTTATGTCCTTCCTTTTCAACTATTTGATTAGTTGTTTTCCTTTCCAACAATGCTTAACAAACACATACCTCTCTTTTTTATATTTTAATATCATACTACGCTACTATTTTATTCCTGTCAATCCATTGTTATTACTGTTTTATTATAAACTGGTCATGTTTCGTGTCCTAAATATCCCCTTTCACCAACAGATTATCCTTCCCCATTCCACATACATAAGGATTAGAATCAAAGACATAACAAAAATTCAAAAACTCCTCCTTTTGCTTCGGATCATTCATAATCTTTACAAGCAACTCATTAGGAATTGTTCTGGCATAAGCTCCCGGTCCTGCGAGAGCGATATTCTTAACTCCACACGCCTGAAGAATTGATTTCAGCTCATCTGGAAGAAATGTATATGTGATACACCATGGACTTTCTCCACGTTCATATTCTGCAATCTCCCAATCTCCACCAGAAAGACCATTTTCATATAATCTTTTAACCTGTTCCCCATCAAAGATAAAATCTTTTATGGATTGCTCCCTGTTAGAAATACACCACTTTACCCATGCATCCTCACATTCCGGATTTAAGATAAACTGATTTTTCTGAATTGGATTTGCCAGATAGGGCAGATATCCAAGACGGCTGGAAACACTGAGCATGATACGTTTTCCTGCCATACGGACTAAATGCTTAATTACCTCATTTTGATGAGGGTAAGTGTAGGAAACAGGAGCATCAAATGACATGACTAGATCGAATGAATGATCTGGGAATCTGTCTATATCCTCAAGTGCACCTTTTACAAATTCCATGCGGTCCAGAACACCTTCGGCTTTTGCATTTTCCTTTGCTTTGTCAATCATGCTTTGAGAAATATCATAATGAGTCACCCTGCACCCATACTTAGCCAGAAGAATTGAAAATCTGCCGCTGCCTCCTCCGCCATCAAACACGGTCTTAATGCCATCCAGAGAACACAACAGCTCTCTTTCAATATGGCGTTTTTGTACAATATCATCTATAAAGGTTTCTTCTCTTTGACTCTCCAAATCTCCTTTATCTTTCTGACTCCAAAAGCGTTCAGAAATTTTCCTGCTATAATCCTCTTTACACCCCATTTTTACTACATCCTTCTATTATGTGTGTGATAAGGTAGGAATTCTCTGTTTCCACTGTACCATATCCACGAGGGAACTTCCCTTCCCGTAAAGCACCGTATCCTCATCCCTGCTTTCTTCCCATTGAAATCCGGCCTCTTCTAATGGTGTAAACCCAAGTGTCACTTTTTTGACCTCTTTTCCAAAGGAAGCAATGATTCTTTCCAGATTTACCTTTTCCGGTGAAAAAACCTGATGGAGAAATAATTCTCCCTGGTCAAGTTCTGCGATGGCATAAGCATTTTGATCTTTCATTTCAAAGACGTTTTGATTCATGAAGTTAGTGGCGTAAAACATGACCAGTTCCATGTTTTCCATCATCCAAAAGCTGCTTTGCATACAACTGTTGTTAACTGCTGCCTCCAAAAGCTTAAAATCCTCCCGTGTCTTCATAGGAACTCTTCTGGCTGTCATTTCACAATCAATATCTGTGTGTTGATAGAAACTGTGCTCCTTTACTCTCTCATATCCGAATTTAGGATAGAAATCCAGAACTGTTTCATTTGCAAAGAGAAAAAATCCATCTACTTTATTACTATAATCAGAATCCACCTCATGGATCAGACGCCGGATCAGCCCTTGATTTCGATACGCTTCATCTGTCATCACAGTTCCCAACTGAACATAGCTTCTTTCGATTCCATTGTGCACGAATTTCATCGGGCTTACAGATACATTAGCAATGACCTTATCCTTGTGAAGGAAGGAATAAGGAATATATTTTTCCGTCCAGTAACCATTTTGATACCAGTCTTCAAAATTTATATCAAACACAGTCTGAGCCAATTCATTAAAGGATTTTCTATAGGCGTTGTCAGACCGATATGCCTTTATAAAAGTATAATTGTCTTTCATTTTATCTCTCCTTATATTTCAAATAACCTTATTATTATAGATAAGTATACGCGTAAATAAACTGATATCCACCTCAATCTTATTTATAATTAAACTTAAGCCTGCTTTAGGACTGATTCCAAAAGGCGAATACCTTTCCAGTTATCCCCTATGATAACAATATGATAGAAAGATGGGATAAAAAAATACGGAGCAGGGTATCTTTTACACTGTTCCGCATGAAGAGTTACGATTCATCTTAGCTCTATTTTACTACTAAATTTATTTTATCGTTAGGGCAATAGAACGACCTAAACCTTTCTCCCAGAGGTAATCATATTTCCTAACACATGAGTATAGCAAGCCATTCCCTCATTCTTTTTAAGATAATCTGCAATTCTCTGCTTTTTACGAATAAAACCTTCTGCTTCTTTTATACTCATACCATGATTGACCATATATTCTACTGTTTTTTCCAGTTGTTTTTCCGGATAAGAGTAGTTGTAACCGTTAGACTCCTGAAAATCTTCCACTGTCTGTTCATACTCATCCATCTCAGGCTGTACAAAAGAGACCTTGTCATTCATTCTGACTTCAATCTCCTTCAAACCAGCCTTTCTCATATAATGAGCAGTTTTCATGGCAATGGAATAATCACGGCCTTCCCTTAAAAGCTCCGTCTTCCAACCTTTCTCCAGACCGGAGTGCTCGCATAAATAGCTATATTCCATACCATCTATATATAAACCATCACACTCAAATTCCCTGTTGGTGTCAATACATACAATAAGGGCATTGTTCTTTCCATGACCAATCATTTTAGTTAAGAACTGTTCCGGTTGTCTGATATGCCTTAATACAGACTGACATATTACTACATCAAATGTATGAATCAGAGGATACTCAATAAAATCACAGGTAACAAATTTCCCCTGCACTCCTGCACGAAGAAACATTTCATTTCCCTGGTCTATCAGCTCTTCTGTAAAATCAACACCTGTATATGTACTTCCTTCCGGCAAAAGGGGAATCATCATAAGACCAAGCGCACCGTATCCACAGCCACAATCCAGCACGTTCACAGGAGAATGGAGTTTCCAGACCTGATCTATAAGAAATCTCATATAATCCCTGTTCCAGTGACTCTTTCTCGTTCGTAGCAGGTAGTCAAGTTTATTCTCCCAATACTCCTTCTTGTCCGTCTTTGCAGGTATATACTCTTCCCACGCCAGCGGCTTCATTCCCAGTAACTCATCAACCGTAACATGAAAATACTCCGAAAGCACTGGGAGCATTCCAATATCAGGCATGGTGACTCCATTTTCCCATTTGCTCACAGTCTGATAGGAAGCGCCAATTGCATCTCCAAGCTCCTGCTGCGTCATTCCCTTGTTTTTTCTCAGCGCAGCAATCTTTAAATGAATCTGCTTTTTCATCTCATCTCCCCCTTTTTACCTATCATACCTTATAGTTATTCCGCTGTATTCCCCTTATTTTGAGATATTTCTCGCTTATTAGGGGAATCAGACGGTTCGGTCGCAGATGAGACTAATGTCAAATTAGTAGATCCCTTTCGCATCCTTTGGAAGCTTCCTGACATGTTCTAAAAAGCTGAGACTATTTCTCCCCTCAATCTCCTGATACTCATACCCAAGCTTATCTCCCACATACCTGGCTGTTTTCTCAAAAAGGTGACACATTCTAATCACTGCGTCCCACCCTTCCTCAATATCAGCGGAAAAATAAGTGGATAAATACTCCCGCCACTCCACCTCTGACAGCCACCGATTCATATATTTTCCAGACTTACCAATGCTAACAGAAAAGTCTGTCATGATTCCAACCTTCCAGGACAACATCTTCAATAATTCTTTCCGAATGATGTGATTGACCATATCCTGTACATAAGTCATTTCCTCCCGCCAAAGCCCCTTTGCCACATTATTTAGACACCACCAGAATTCATTGGAAGAACATAAGAACTGTTCTTTCGTAGGACATTTTATCCAGTAATCCTGATCCGTTGACGGTGCCATGGGTGGGAGCACCCCTGCTTTATCCATAAGTATTTCACAAAGACTGTCCTTTGTTATATTTTCCAATGCATGCGCTACCGTTTCCACATGCAGATCCAGCCGGTTTCCATCCGTGAACTGAATCAACCAGCCGTAAAACTCTATGTTCTTTTTAGTTTTGCCTGGAAACTCATCCGGATACTGCATGTATAACCGTTCACCAAAGCGGTCGATCCATGAACGGTCACTAATAAATGGCTCCAACGCTTCCACTACATAAACGATATCATAATCCTGAAATATATCCTTAGTCGCATTTTTATTGGTTCTGGAACCATTCATATAAACAGCCAGAATTCTGCTGTCCTCCCTTGCCGTATTTAAGATAAGATCAAACATCTCCGATTCATTTCTCATTATCCTACCCCCACACATCTATTTACTAAGTTGCCCCTTAATGCAGATACCCTAACTCTCTAACCTTCTTCATAAGCTTAGGCTGAATATCAGGATACGTCCAGTTCTTTGGCAAATGCTCCGTGATCAGCACACTCTCAATCTCACTATGAAGCTCCTTCTCAAATGTCTGAATCTCTGCATAGCAAAGCATTCCAAAGCTTTCCTCTCCAAGCTTCTCACCGGCAGCCTTCTTTCTGGATACAGAATACACGCACACCGGCCTCAATTCAAAATCAATAGCTCCTGTCTCTTCCTGCAGTTCCCGCATAGCCGTTACAAGAATAGCTTCTCCCGGTTCTCTGTGCCCGCCCGGTACCTCATACGTATCCCGTTCCCTGTGCTTGCATAAGACCCATTTTCGGTTAAACCGGCTTATAATGACTGCAAAATCCAGCTTATGGTCTTCCACTTCTTTATAAAACTTAACTTCAGTAAGTCCTTTTGGCTCTGGTCTCATGGATTCACCTTATTGTAAAGCTCACCTTTCTTATTGCCTCCAGAATCTGCCCTTCTCTCCTGGAGGCGCTCATCAATCAGTAACAAATGACTCAAATATCCTGATGTCTCTGCAATGGTGTCTTTGATTCCTTTTAAGACTTCTTCTTTACCGGTATCAGAAGGTCCAGCTGTATAAAATCAGATTCGTTACCGGTATAAAAGGAAAATGCATTCAGATGCTCCTCCAGTGCCCCTCCCATGCCAAATGGTTCACGCCACTGGATTTCATATTCCTCATGGTTTTTCATTTGCTCAAAAAATGTTCCCCACTCATGAAAATCTCCCATCTTAATGCAATGAGCGGCATACAGCCCCCCTGCAAACTGCCTTTTCTCTAAAGGTTCCGTTACCTCCATATCTTCTGGTATAGTAACCCAGAATTCATAGCCATAGTATTCTTCCCCCTCCTGGGGCGAAGGATTGTTGAATCCATACAGCCTAAAATCTGGTTTTACCACCGGCAAATCTCTTTCTTTGATAAATGCTTTCATTCGGTCACCAGATACATCTTCCGGATTTTCTCCCGTAAACTGACTGGATGCAACGGTTGCCGGTGGCAGGTATACAAACCGGATATCCATGTTACGTTCCATTCTTTCACTTGCCTGATTTAACTCCTCCATAGAGCAGTCCTCCTTTAAATGATTTTTAGGAGAAATAAGGGCATCAGCAATCTCAATCAATTCACTGTCTTCCAAAAGGTCTACCCGGACCTTGGCTCTAATCCCATCGTCCAAGCGATGGACAAAGGCATCTAATATGAAGCGTATGGTGTTCAGAGCATGGATCTCCTCATCTAGCCCTGTCATATTTTCCCGAAGGACTTCCAGAGCCTGGGCCTGCCCTATATCATTTAAAATAACTCCGATCTGCTTTAATGAGATTCTCAGCTTCCGAAGAATCATGATCTGTCTCAGCCTTCTGACTGCTGCTTCGTCATAGATCCGGTAAGCGTACTCCTTTCTCCGGTGGCTTTCAATCAAACCTATTTTCTCATAGTACCGGATCATTCTTGCAGATACTGCATACGTTTTAGAAACCTCTCCGATTGTCATTGCTTTCACTGACTTATCCCCCTTTAGAATCAGTATAAAGTACGACACAGTGTCTCAGTCAAATCTTTCTTTCCCTTTCGTTCCTGAAAATTTCCACTGTATTCTCAGCTATAAATCCATGATACCATCCTTAAATAAGACAATTCAATAAAAATGTGGATAATTTTTCCTTATTACTTGTTCACCCTGACAAATAGTTTCTTCCCGATTTTTAAAACGTCATCATTAAATAACACTGTATTCAAATCATCTTCCACAATTTTTTCTTCATTTAGCCGGATTCCTCCCTGCTTTAAGAGCCGTATAAATTCGCTTCTGCTCTTTACAAATCCCATGGCGACGAATTGAGGAATGGTATCATTCACCGTCTCTCTTCCTATAGCCAGAATCATGGTTGGAATGTCATCGGGAGTTGACTTTTTGCGGAAAGCGGCCTCAAAGTATGAAACAGCCTTCAACACTTCTTCCTGTGAATGATACAAAGCGGTAATGATTTCTGCCAGCTTAAATTTGATATCTCTGGGATTCTTCCCCTCCGACAGCTGCTGCCTGATTTTATCTATCTCATCCGGATGTTCATCTGTCGCCAGCTCAAAGTATCTGATGATTAAATGATCCGGTATTTCCATCACCTTTTTAAACATCACTTCAGCAGGTTCATAAATGCCTATATAATTTCCAAGGCTCTTGCTCATCTTTTCCACCCCATCCGTTCCTTCCAGAATCGGCATGAGAAGAGCTACCTGTGCCTCCTGACCCATTGATTTTTGAAGCGTCCTGCCCATGAGAATATTAAAAGTCTGGTCTGTCCCTCCCAGTTCAATATCTGCATGCAATTCCACAGAGTCGTATGCCTGCATCAGAGGATAGAAAAATTCATGGATTCCAATGGAAACTCCATTTTTAAATCTCTTTTCAAATTCATCCCTCTCAAGCATTCTTGCGACCGTGGTGGTGGCTGCCAGCTTCATCACATCTTCAAAACAAAGCTTGGAAAGCCAATGGCTGTTAAATGTAACAACGGTCCGCTCCTTATCCAGAATCTTAAATATCTGCTCGCAGTAGGTGCTTGCATTCTCCTTTACCTGCTCATCGGTCAATAAATTCCGTCCCTTAGACTTCCCCGTAGGGTCCCCGATTTTACCTGTAAAATCCCCGATGACAATGACTGCCTTGTGCTCCAGCTCCTGCATTTGCCTGATTTTACGAAGAACCACTCCATGGCCTAAATGAATGTCCGGAGCGGAAGGATCAAGTCCCAGCTTAATGGTAAGCGGTTCCTTTTGGTTAAATGACCGCTCCAGTTTTGCAAGTAATTCTTCCTCATTGATACACTGATGAACGCCTTTACAGATGATACACATTTGCTCCTTTGGTGTTAGCATGATAAAACATCTCCTTGTCATATTTTTATAAATATTTGCTGATTTATAAGAAATTCAGAAAACAAAGAGTTAAAGTTTTTTAACAATAAAAAAACTCCCGCCCCTTTGTTTCAAAAGGACGAGAGCAAATCTCGTGTTACCACCTTAAGTTCATAGACAGCTCACACTGTCTACCTCATCGGGTACGGCCTTGGCGATACCCTTGCACTTGATTACGGTGTGCTTTCCGTCGCAGCCTACTCCTGTTAAAGTTTTGGTGCGCAGCTCCAAGAGGTATTCACACTTTCTATCCACGAGCCTCTCATCAACCGGCATCTTTCTGTTTGGAATCGAAAATGCTACTCTTTCTTTTCATAGCCTTTTCTTATACTCCAGATTGCATGGCAATCCTTTGTAGTGCAAATATTTAATTATCTGGTATGTTATCACATTCTGTTTGCAGCGTCAATACAAGATTTTGATATTCTACAATTTTTCTACAAACAAAACGGGATGACTTTGTCCATATCTTATTTGTAAATAGAAACCGTACCTTCTTTTCTTGGAGCTGCCTTTGGTGCTTCCTTGCTGCTAAAGCCTAAGGCTGCTGTACCTGAAATCTCATAATTTTCCGGAATACCAAACTCAGTAAGGATACTTCTCACCTTAGGATCATTTCCAGCAAATGCTAAAACATGAATCCAGCAGGAACCGATCTCCATAGAGTGAGCCGCCAGGAATATGTTTTCCAGTGCCACTGCACAATCTGATACCCCAGTAGCAGCATCTTTTTCATAGGCGGTAATGATAATTGTAGGTGCAGCATAAAAGGGATTAAATTCCGGGTTATTTCCAATCTTTCTAAAATGTTCAATAGAAGAATTCTTCATAACCTCTTTCGTAGCCGTAATCAGTTCCTGGATTTTCTCCTTATTCTGCACCGCCGCAAAATGCCACGCTTGCTTTCCCATTCCGCTGGGTGCAAACTTTGCAGCTTCCAAAATGTCATGGAGTGCTTCATCTGGGATTTGTTTTTCCTCAAAAGCTCTTACGCTTCTTCTTGTTATAATAGACTGGATTATTTCATTCATATAGTTTCTCCTTTTTAAGTTGCTCAATTGGTTAATGTCTGTCAAAAGTCAGGCACCTATTTCCTAAATGCTCCCCATTATTTTATCATAATGTACGAATATGTCATATATTATTCTTCACAAAAATAATATGGAAGTCTTAGAAATTTTCAAGGATTTTATCATATCAAGTTTACCTTTTTTAATAATTCCACGTTTTCCAAAAGTCTCTCAGTGGGAAGATCTGCTGCAATCGTATGTTCTTCATGAAAAAGAACAGCTCTGTTTGATATCCCATGTACAAGTTCAAGATTATGTGTTGAAGTAATTAAGGTCTTGCCTGCCTTGTTCAGATGATTCAAAAATTCCACCAGCCATCTTTGCGTTTTTGGATCAAGCCCGTTCATAGGCTCATCAAGTACCAAAACCTCCGGATTCAGTGACATCACACATGCAATGGCGACCTTACGCTTTTCTCCACCGCTTAAATGATATGGAATTCTATTCTTTAGACTCTGTATGCTTAATAAGCAAAGGCAGTCATTTACCCTTATATCAACTTCTGATTCGCTCATTCCCATCTGTCTTGGCCCAAAGGCCACCTCATCATAGACGCTGGAAGAAAACAACTGCGTATCAGAATTTTGAAATACAAAACCGATTTTTTGATGAAAGAGCTTAGAAAACTTTGCGTCCTGCAGCTTTTTCTCCGTTATCTCCACTCCATTAAATGAATAAGAGCCTTGGTCTGGTGAAATAAGCCCGTTAATGAGTTTTAGCAATGTGGATTTACCACATCCATTAGCCCCCATCAGTGCAACGGCTTCACCTGGTCTTATTACAAGATTTATATCATCTAATGCGATAGAATCCCCATAGGAATAAAATAGATTCTTAATCTCAATCATGTTACGCCCTTTCAAAGTGGAAAAACAGGAGTATAGCCCCCACATTTATAGCGATAAATATATAATCCACCCATTTGAATTTAGATTTGTTACAAATATGATATTCACCAGTGAATCCCCTGCATTCCATGGCATGGTACATGTCTGTTACCATCTCTTTTGATTGAAGAAATGTGGTCCCTGCAATACCAGCCATGGATGTATATTTGTTACTGTTTTTACCGACTGACCGAAGTTTCAATGCATAAAGCATATTCATCGAGTAGTCACCCAACATAAAAATATATTTTATAGTGATATCCAGAATCAATATAAAAATATCAGGAACATGAAATAGCTTCAATGCTTCCGTGATCGAATTCCATTTTGATGAATAGGAAAGCAATCCCATAGATGTTGTGGTGGCAAATACCTTTGTAGTTATCATAATACTGCTATAGCTGTTCCCCATAAAGAATGCCGGTAACATAATAACGGCAGTAAATAAGGTGACGCTAATACTGAATTTCAATATTTTAACCAGCCTGTCTGCCTCCGTAAAGCTTAAAATAGAGAGCAGATATACAATGACTATAACTACGAATATAAAACTTTTTGTAATAGACAATAAAACTATAAGTAAAAAGGTAAAGAATATGTTAAGGGATACATTTATTTTAAACCTTGAGTTATCCAAAGAATCCTGCATTCTTATTCTGGAAATAACGTGGAAAACAGACAGGATACTTTTATTTATAAAAGTATCCTTATCAGTGAGCGGAATATAATTTTCATTGCTATAAATCCATTCCGGCATTTCTATTTTATGATCCTTCAAATTATCCAAGTTTGCCACCAGCCTTGTCTTTCTTAAAGCTGCTGATCACCTTAAAAAAGATAATAAATATTGCGACTCCAGCAATGGCAGACAATAAATATCCAGCAATTTCGGGAAGTCCATTTACTGCATAATCTGGTAGCAGTGCCTTAAAATTAACGCCTGCCTTCATCCCTTGAGGCACAAATCCTAATGCTTTCCCGCCAGAAACCACACTTCCGATTTCCTCGGTTCCCCATTCGCCCCATGCAGTTCCTGTCGCCAGCAGACCGAGTGGGGTCAGGCAGATAAGAAATGCCAGCAAACCATAAATTGCATTTTTCTTTTCATCTGATTCTTCATACATGGTACCTGGAGATACTTTCTTTATGTAAATGACAATAAACAATGTAAAGACCGCTTCAACAATGCCTGCAACCAAAAGATGGGGAATTACCATGGCCGGTATTGAGATTGACAAAGGATACGGACAATATAACGCCTGTCCAGCTGCATCTTTAAATAACAGAGGTTGAATACCAAACTCTATTGCCGCACATAAGGCAGCTGCATTAATACCTACGTATGAGCCTAAGATAATTCCCAGATATTCTCCTTTTTCAGATTTCATATTATCTTTAACAGCTTTATAAATGAAGTAGCCTAAAAACGGCAGTACAAACGCCATATTAAAACAGTTTGCACCAAAAGATAAAATCCCGCCATCACCAAAAAGAAGAGCTTGTATCAGCAGGGCCACTGTAACACTAATACATGCAGCATAAGGTCCCATCAATATTGCAATCAAGGTCCCGCCTACTGCATGACCTGTGGTACCCCCAGGAAGCGGAACATTAAACATCATGAGCAAGAAGGAAAATGCCGCCCCAACACCAAGTGATGGTATTTTAACCTTTGGTATCTCTTCTTTCACTTTTTTAACTGCTCTTGTCCAAACAGGGACCATAGCCGCACTCATGAGGGCGCAAGTTGACGGGCTCAAATAATTATCCGGAATATGCATATTCTTACCTACCTTTCAAAAAAGGAATTCACATCAATTTCAATTATATAACTTTATTTTCCGTAAACAAGCCCGTATGGGGGATATGAATTTAAAATTTAATATGTACGAAAAACAAGCTTTCACGGCCGAGTTCAAGCTCTCAGTTCCCCGCAATTTTTCATAGGAAGAATATCCATAATAAAATGCCCCTTACTGTTTCAAGTCCAAAAGATTGAATGAAAAGCTTTTACCGTTTGTGGTAAAATAAAAGAAGCCCAGCAGATATAATTATTTGCTGAGCTTTCTAAACAATCTATTTTCATTACCTGTCAAAACAGGTCTCTTTATCCTTATCCGTGATAGGCCGGACAACTTTGCAGGGATTACCAACTGCAACACAATTATCAGGAATATCCTTTACCACGACACTACCACCGCCAATTACTACATTACTTCCTATGTTGACTCCTGGCATTACATGAACTCCTGCGCCAATCCAAACATTATCCCCTACCGAAATGGAATATGCATATTCAAGACCCTGATTTCTCCGATCCGAATCAATAGGATGTCCTGCTGTATAAAATCCGCAGTTAGGTGCAATAAACACATTATCACCAAATGTGACCTTTGCTCCATCTAAAATCACCAGATTGTGATTGGCATAGAAATTCTCACCAAGCTCTATATTATATCCATAATCGCACCAGAATGGTGCAGTAATACAAAATGATTCCCTCGTCTTTCCAAACAGCTTCCTAAGTACCACCGCCTGTTTCTCTGTCTCTGATGGGCGAGCTTGATTAAATTCATAACAAAGGTCTTTTGCCATTTCACGTTCTTTTAATAAACCCTTGTCGTAGTTAGCATCATAAAGCATTTGATTTAACATTTTTTCTTTCTCTGTCACTGAAATATCCTCCTTCAATCAAATACTGGTCATTACATAAATATCTTATATTGCTTATAACATCATACGAATTTTCACTATTATACAAATAGGTGATTTCCAAAGCCGATCTTTGTAATGAAATTATCACAGATAATGAAATTAGATATAGTATAACTTTATACTCAGAATAAATTAATTTCAATATATATTTAAGATAAGAAATCGACTTAGTGGAATATATTACATATATAGTTTCATGAAGCTTAATTATGGATGCGGCTATTTTTATTCCAGAGACTATTGAGCCGATGCCGCATCATTCTCCTCCTCATACGCATCTTCCATTTTCACAGAATCTTCGATCTGCTCCTCCAAAAACTTGACACGGATAACTGCCTGCTGCCAATTAATGGAAACTTGACTGTGCCTGTTCTTCTCCTTACCTGCTCCAGCTATGATTTGAAGTAATTCTTCCAAGACAGCTTTTGTCAGATAACCGCCTCTCCAATGAAAGGTAAGAACTTTCCCTTTTTTAATAGCCTGCTGACAACGCTTTGCTACATCTTCCTGCTTTGTAAAAGATAGCTTTTTCTCTTTATAGTAAAAGTGATTATCGTCATTGCACGCAGGCGCTTTGTAAATCAATGGCTCGTGATCCTTAAAAATACTCTTATCGTCCAAATTGAAATAATCGTATCGTACTTCTTTTTTCCCTAATGTATTATCAAACGTAGCATCCAGATGATACCATACTCCATTGATCTGGATTACATTCCACGCATGACGATACTTGATGTTTTTATCTGGATTATTCTCGGAAATAACTACAATACAAGGAATTGATAGTTGATCACAAAGAATCTTTACAGCTTTCGCAATTCCTTCGCAGACGCCAACGCCCTGCCCCAATGGACCTATAATCTCATGTGAATATTGCTTCTTCAGTTTATCGTAAGTCACATTCTCACAGATAAAATCATGAATGTACTGCTCTTTTTCCCAGTCACTCTTATCCTTCACCACCCGGGCAAGTTTCTCCACTCTGGCTTTCATGGCCAACTGGTGCTCTTTAATTTTATTCTTATCAAACAAATATTCCGGCTTTATTTTTAGCAACGTAGAATCTTCATAGAAAGAATAGCGAAAGGTGGATGCATAAAAGATTTCGGGACAATCTAACCTTAACTTATTAAAAATATCACTAAGGTCTTTTCCATCAATTCTCTGAACATCAAAACTTTGAGAAAGTGACTCAAGACCGCTCTTCATGACTTGATAGATTCTTTGGTGCTGCTTATTCATATGACTATAATAATATGGTTCCATTTTACCTCATCTACCATTTCTTCTTTATTCGAAATAAAAATCCCCAAGCAATTGGCATAAATTTGAATCCACTTGGGAGGTTCTAACAATAAATACCAGAATAAACTACCCATACCTGGACGGCATGCGACTCCGAACATATAACCGTTATAATTTAATTATTTCAAAAGATATATACCGTCCCAGATTCTGAAAACACAAGAGTATCTGAATCAATGAAATTAACAATATCTGTCCACCTATTTATTTCATATTCAGAGCTACCTGTGTTTACATTTTCTTCAGGATAATCGCTAATTTCAAGATATTCTTTTATGACTTTCCCATCTTTAATCTCAATAAATTCCCCATAAATATCTGCATCATTATAACCAGCTACAATTAGTTCTTCATTATGAGCAAAATCCAACCATGCACTTGCTGGTATAGAAAAATATGAGCCTGAAATATCTTCAAATATTGTCCAGCCATTATTCTCGTATGTATACAGAACACTGCCCTTCCACATTCCCTGATCATTTACTGACACTTGTACTATTTTATCTGCTGATGTTTCAATCTTATCTGAATAGAGTTTTCCTTCCATGTATTTACATAACCGTTCTATTGCATCTTCTCTTGAAAGTTTAATTCTGAAATAGCTGGGATTCATATCTCTATACCTCCGGATCAAAATTAATTGTATAATATTTTCTCATAACTAACATTAAATAAGACTTTTAATGTTTTCAAATCATTCGCCTTTATATTTCTCCTCTCAGCCTCAATATTTGCCAGGGTACTTCTTTTGTCGCTCTGGCACTCAGAGCCATACGGAAGGAGAGTTTTCTTATTCTGATTAAAAAAACCCTTGTAAATATAGTATTTACAAGGGTTTGAATATATCTGTTTATTATCGTTTGGAGAACTGTGGTGCACGACGTGCAGCCTTTAAGCCGTATTTCTTTCTTTCTTTCATTCTTGGATCTCTTGTTAAGTATCCAGCTTTCTTAAGAATTGGACGATAGTCCGCATCTGCCTGAAGCAGGGCTCTTGAGATACCGTGTCTGATGGCACCAGCCTGTCCTGTAAAACCACCACCGTGAACGTTAACTAAAACGTCGAACTTGTCAACTGTCTCTGTAGCAACTAATGGCTGACGAACAACAACCTTTAATGTTTCAAGACCTAAATACTGGTCAATATCTCTCTTGTTGATAGTGATCTTGCCTGTACCTGGTACTAAATATACTCTAGCGATAGATTTTTTTCTTCTACCTGTTCCGTAAAATTTTGCATTAGCCATGATAACTTCCTCCTTTCAGCGCCTCTAATTAAAATTTGATTTCTAAAACTTCTGGCTTCTGAGCTGCATGAGCATGCTCTGCACCTGCGTACGCGTGAAGTTTTGTAATCATGCTTCTTCCTAAAGGTCCCTTTGGAAGCATACCCTTAACAGCTAATTCAATAACTCTTTCAGGCTTTTTAGCCATCATCTCTCTTAATGTTGTTTCTTTCATACCGCCAACATAGTCAGAGTGATTGTAGTAGATCTTCTGATCTAACTTCTTACCTGTAACGGAAATCTTATCTGCATTCACTACGATCACATAATCACCGCAATCCATATGTGGTGTGTAGGTCGGTTTATTCTTACCTCTTAATACTTTAGCTACTTCTGAAGCCAAACGTCCTAATGTATATCCTGTAGCGTCAACTACGTACCATTTTCTCTCAATTGTTGCTGGACTAGCCATAAAAGTCTTCATTGGACAACCTCCTGTAAATTCTGGTGTTAGTAAGCATTACTATACTATGAAATCCAAGTTTCATAATCAGATGCATGGTGCCAATATCAGGGCACCTATTCACTAGAAATCATGAAATGATCTCTAATTAGTCTTATTTAAAAATGCTCACTCCGGGGCATGGCTGAACATTTTCGCCTGACGTCACAGTTATACATTATATTACATTCAGCCTCGTGTGTCAACCTTTTTTCCCCATAAAATCAAGGTTTTCCGGCTTATTTTTCTGTGACTATCCACTCTTCTTCCCCATCTTCCTGCCTGAAAATGTAAAATCCATAAGATTTGCCTAAAAGAATCCTTCCAGGCCCTTCTTCATCCTTTACATAGACCTTTTCCGCTCCGTTTCTCACCGCCTGATGAACCACCCGGATGAGCAGCCGGTCAAAGTCTTCCTGACGGCATCTGTGAATGGTAAGCCAGGCTTTTTTCTGGGATACGATCTCTTCCTGGGAAAGAGTGTAGCTCCATTCCTTATTCTCTCCCCGAATCTCTTTTTCCAGTTCCTTTTCATAATCAAGGCTGACCAGGGTAAGACCTTTGGCTGCTGCCTTCGGGCCTGCTGCATTCCGGTCCCTGGCATCTATGATATCTTCCACATGGGAAGGCGGATAGACACCCATTCCCACCTTCATCAGGGTTCCTGCGATGATCCGCACCATGTTATATAAAAATCCGCTTCCCTTAATACGTATTATAATCAAATCTCCGGTCTTTTCTATGTCCAGGCTATAAATGGTCCTTACGGTCTCTTCCGCCTGTCCACGGGCCGTACAGAAGCTTTTAAAATCATGTTCTCCCACCAGATAGGCACCTGCCTCCCGCATTTTGTCCACGTCGAGGGGATAATAGCAGAAATGAGTATAAAGTCTTAAGGTAGGTATCTCAATTTTCCGGTTCATGATTTTATATTCATATGTTTTGACGCAGTTTTGCTTTCTGGGGTGGTAATCCGGTGCTACCTCCTCTGACTGGAGGATGCGAATATCGTCCGGAAGTCTTTGGTTCAAAGCAAAACAGATTTTATCCGCGGGCATCCTGTTTTCGGTGTCAAAAACCGCCACATTCCCCTCCGCATGTACTCCGGAATCAGTTCTGCTGGCTCCGGTAACAGTGATCTTTTCTTTTAATAGCTCCGTCAGGGTCTTGTTAAGGACCTCTTCTATGGTCAGCCCGTTATTTTGTATCTGCCAGCCGCAGTAGTTGGTACCGTCGTAGGCTACGATCATTTTTACCCGTTTCATAACTTCTCCTTTTTACGGAATTTCTTATCTCATGATCCGAACGGCTGCAATTGCGGCCATGTACACCACAAAGACCAGGTAGGTAATTCCATCCCGTCTCCCATATCGGAGAGGCTTCATCTTCGTTCTTCCTTCCCCGCCCCGGTAGCATCTTGCTTCCATGGCCATGGCAAGGTCCGTGGCCCGTCGGAAGGCTGAGATAAAAAGGGGAACCAGAAGGGGAATCATGTTTTTTGCCTTTTGAATCAGATTGCCCGATTCAAAATCAGCACCACGGGCCATCTGGGCCTTCATAATCTTATCTGTTTCTTCTACAAGAATAGGAATAAACCGAAGGGCAATGGACATCATCATAGCCACCTCGTGAACTGGTACTCTGACCTTATTTAAAAAGTTCAGACTTTTTTCCAGGCCATCGGTAAGCTGATTCGGTGTGGTGGTCAGGGTCATAATGGAGGACCCAACCACCAGGTAAATGAGCCTTACGCCCATAAATGCAGCGATCTGAATTCCTTCTTTTGTAATTTTAATAAAACCAAGACGGAAAATAGCCTCTCCTGGTGTTAAAAACAGGTTGAAGCTGACACTGATCAGCAAAAGAAAAACAATTGCCTTTAGCCCCCGTACCATAAAGGACAAAGGCACCTGGCTCAGCCGTATGGCAACTGCCAGAAATAAGGTGGCGATCACATACGCCCAAATATCATTTACAACAAAAAGGGATATAATAAAAACCATGGTCCCAAACAGCTTTGTCCTGGGGTCCAGCTTGTGGAGAAAAGAGTCCACCGGATAATATTGTCCCAATGTAATGTCTTTTAACATAGTATCTCCTGATCTATTTTGAAAGAAGCCTTAATATTTCATCGCGGGCTTCCTCTATGGTAGTAATGTTGCTATCAATGGGTATGCCCCGTTCCTTTAGGGTATGGACCACGTAGGTAATCTGAGGCGCTGCAAGGCCGATGGCTTCCAATTCCTTATAATGCTTAAATACTTCCTTTGGCGTATCATCAAACACCTTTTCCCCTTGATTCATCACTAGAATCCGGTCCACGTACCGTGCAATGTCTTCCATGCTGTGGGAAACAAGGATGATGGTCATCTTCTGCTCCTTATGAAGCCGCTCAATCTGATCCAGAATCTCATCTCTCCCTTTGGGATCAAGTCCTGCGGTAGGCTCATCTAAAATAAGGACCTCCGGTCTCATGGCCAAAACTCCGGCGATTGCCACCCTGCGCTTCTGGCCTCCTGACAAGTCAAAGGGGGAACGCTTGTAATAGCTCTCATCAAGCCCTACCATAGTAAGAGCTTCTTTGGCCCTTGTTTCTATTTCTTCTTTTGAAAGCTTCTGATTCTTTGGACCAAAGCAGACATCGGAAAACACGTCCACCTCAAAAAGCTGGTGCTCTGGATACTGAAATACCAGTCCCACCTGGCTTCTTAAAGCCTGCATATTATAACCATCGCTGTAAATGTTCTTATCGTTGTAATAAATGGCTCCGCTTGTCCCCCGAATCAATCCATTTAAATGCTGGATCAGAGTGGATTTACCGGAACCGGTATGACCGATGAGCCCGATAAATTCTCCGTCTTTTATCTCCAGGTTCACATCCTTAAGGGCATGCTGTTCAAAGGCGGTACCATTTCCATAGATGTAATTTAAATGCTCTACTTTAATTCCCATGGTCTCCTCCATTTTCCGAAGCTTCCTTATTAGATATATGACCGGCAAACTTAGGGATCAGATTTTCCATGAGTTCCTCTAAGGTCAGGATTCCATCTGGCAGATCAACGCCTCCTTTTTGAAGCTCATAGGCAAGCTCTGTAACCTGAGGCACGTCAAGACGGTAGGATTTAAGCTCCTCCACCCTGGAAAATATCTCTTTGGGTGTTCCGTCCATAACCACTTTGCCTTCGTCCATAACGATTACCCGGTCTGCATCTGTAACCTCTTCCATGTAGTGGGTAATTAAAAGCACGGTAATGCCTTCCTTCTTATTTAATTCAAGTACCGTCTTAACCACTTCCTTACGGCCGTTGGGGTCTAACATGGCAGTGGGCTCATCTAAAACAATGCACTGAGGACGCATAGCCATAACTCCGGCAATGGCAACTCTCTGCTTCTGACCTCCTGACAGCTTATTGGGAGACTTTAAACGATAGGAAGCCATTCCAACTGCTTTCAGGCTTTCGTCCACCCGTCTCCATATTTCTTCGGTAGGAACTCCCATGTTCTCAGGGCCGAATCCCACATCCTCTTCTACTATATTTCCAATGATCTGGTTGTCCGGGTTTTGGAACACCATCCCCGTCTTTTTCCGTACCTCCCATAAATTCTCTTCCTTGGAAGTATCAAGTCCCTGGATCCATACAGTTCCCTCCGTAGGCAGCAAAATGGCATTGAGCTGTTTGGCAAAGGTAGACTTACCGGAACCGTTGTGCCCCAGTATAGCGATGAACTGTCCTGCTTCAATATCAAGTGAGACATCATCGATGGCACGTTTGATTTCTTCTATATTTTCTTCTTCATCTCTTCTGATATAATCAAATATCAGCTTTGACGCTTTTATTATTCCCATAGCAAGCCTTTCTGTCATGAATTTATATACTCGTATGCCACATAATTTTAGATGAATATTCCCAATCAGTCAAGCATCGACATAAATCTTTTATAAATAAAGAGTCTGGCAGGTTTATTTATTTGATAGACGTAATTTCCTATTACATAAAAAAATGGTACAGAATTTTTTCTGTACCATTTCTCATGATATAATTAGTGTACCCAAAGTCCGGAGCTGTCAACCTTATAAACTCCATCAATTAAGGTATCAGATGCCATACTGCCGTCTAAATTTAAATAATACCATTTTCCAGGGTTTGGCTGAATCCAACCGGAAGCCATATCTCCATTGGAATTTAAATAATACCACTTCTCATCTAACTTCTGCCAGCCCGTAAGCATGGCTCCGTCATTGCCTAAGTAATACCATTTATCGTGAATGAACTGCCAGCCGGTTACAGCGAATTCTTCTCCGTTGAAGTAATACCATTTACCGCTTATCATCTTCCAGGTGTTGGCGGCATAAGCGCCATCCTCGCTACGGTACTTCTTACCGTTCTTATATTCCGCCCAGGCACCGTTTGTTTCACCCAGCTCCTGAACCACGGAATCGTCAGAAATCACCGGCTCACCTTCCTGTAAATACTCTTCCTCAGAAGAATCCTTTAGAATGGCTTTCACCGTATAATAATACTTCTGGCCATTTTCCATATATTGCAGCAGATCTACGGTGTTGGTGGAAATGGTCATGCTCTTGACCCAGATGCCGCCTTCCTTATAAACAACGACCTGATACCGGGAAGCGAAGGGAACCTTTTTCCAGGTTGCCTTTGTTCTGGCCGCATCGCTAAAGCCTGCTTTTTCCGTGCCGGCAAGCTTTGCTACCGGAACGTAGGAAACCTTTACTACAGTCTCACCATCTTCTGCCTTTGCGGATATCAGCTTACCTCCGGTGACAGAGCAATCAGAATTAGAGTAGGTGCCAGGAACTCTTAAGGTAGCAATTACTTTTTTCCCTGGTTCCCATTTCTCAGGATCCTTATTCCATTCGGGACTTGTTTCTGACAAATTCACCGTGACTGACGGAATTTGAATTCCCTCTGTCCAGCTGCTCTTCCCGCCATGGTCCAGCCGGATCTTCAAGCTGCCGGAAGCTCCAGCTGTGATTGACATTCCCATCACCATAACCATGCACAAAAGCACCAGCCAGGCTGCCTTTCCCCGTATCCACTTCATTTGCATCAACATCCTTTCCTGTTACTTATGCCAAATACCAGTGGCATCTACTGTAAAACCGCTTATCGTAGTGCTTACTGCCTTTGATCCCTCGCCAGGATAGAAATAATACCAGTTACCGTCTATCTGCTTCCAGCCTTCCTGCATCGCACCGCTGTTGTCCGCATAATACCATTTGTTATTATAATTGATCCAGCCAACTGACATGGCGCCTTCCACTCCGTTGTTGGTGGAAGGATTTAAGAAATACCACTTATTCGCAGAAGACTTAACCCAGCCCTTTAACATAGCTCCATCATTATTAAAGTAGTACCACAGGGAATTCTTTTGCTGCCAGCCTGTGAGCATGTTACCATTGGTATCAAATAAATACCATATGTTGTTAATGTATGCCCAGTTATTCTTTAAATAAGAACCATCGGGATAACGGTATGACCAGTTATTGCCGTTCTTGATCCAGCCTACATCCTGGCTTGTTACCACTGAGCTGTTACCATTGTCTTGACCACGTCCGTCAGATACCTTCTCCTGTGGCACGTAGATCTCGCCAGACTCTGTCCAGTCACTGTTCTTTGCATACTTTGATTCACTGTCGGAAGCTGGAACAGTACGCACCTTAAAGGTGTAGGTTCCTGCTTTTGTCATATAAGGATAGAAATTATAAGAGGTTGCTTTCAGTCTCTCTACCTTTTTTACAAGGCTGCTTCCACGGTATAAATACACATCATAGGCATCAGAGCTGCCTTCCGGAGCACTCCATCTGGCACTGCCAAGGCTGGAACCAGAATCTCTCCAATCTGCATCTTCCGGTGATTCATAGGTTCCCTTAATTGGTTTAAAGGTAAATGTCACATACAAGGTATCTGAACCAGACCGGTTGGTGGACACATAGTTTCCACCTTTGATGCTGACATTGCTGGACTGGTAGCCGCCCTTAAATGCGTAGTTATCAGAATCTGTTGCTCTTAATGTGACCTTCATCTTTGGCTCAGAGCCAAGCTTCATCTTTTTGGTGTCTGAAGTAACCCACTGCAAGTCAGTCACTTCGTATTTATCGTTATTGGTATAAACGTAATTTCCTGTTTGCTCATTGGTCTTAAAGGCAGATTCAGATGGTACCGTATCTCCTGCACCAATCTCTTCCAACCCTACATTGATCGTCACGGACGATATGGTCTTTGCTGCTGCAAACGCCTCAAATGGTACACTGACCCCCAGCAGGGTAACCAGGGACGCCCAGGCCATCAGTCTCGTAATAAACTTCATAAAAATCCCTCCGTTCGTATATTTAACGAATCTGGCAATTAAGCCATAATATTCTATATTTAACATTATAGCCCGGAAAGCAATTGACCGTCAACTTACGATATTCTTTCTTTATTCTTGCTTTTCTTACAGGAATAAAAATAAAAAAATCCCGATAAAGGATTAACTCCAATATCGGGAATGTAAATTTTAAATTATACAAGCTCAAGAAGAACTTCCATTGCTGCATCACCTTTACGCTGGCCGATCTTAACGATACGTGTGTAACCACCGTTGCGGGAAACATACTTAGGAGCAACTTCTTCGAAAAGCTTCTTTGGAAGATCAACAGACTTTGTGTTTTTCTTTCTGCCTGCAGCTTCAGCCGGAACCTCAGTCACATCATAAAGAACTTTTAACATCTGTCTTCTTGCATGAAGTCTGGAAGGAAGATCTTTTTTGATCTCTTTCTCAACTTCGTCGTATACGGTAACTTTCTTGCCGTTTACAACTTCTTTTACTCTCTTGCCATCTTTATCTTTACGTGCAACCTTTGCAGTAACTTTAACAGTTTCGAAGTTATCCTTCTCTTTTACAGCTAAAGCGATCAGGCCTTCCGCAACTTTACGGATTTCTTTTGCTCTTGCTTCTGTTGTCACGATTTTGCCATTGTGTAATAATGCAGTTACCTGGCTTCTGATTAATGCTTTTCTCTGACTGGAAGTTTTTCCCAGCTTTCTATATCCTGCCATTATAATATTCCTCCATTTGTGGAACACGGATACATGCTTCTTCGGTCTTACTGTATCAGTGCTTAATTCTCCATGCATTGGGCAAGAAATCAGACCCATCTCAATCCAAGCGGATCAATTTCAATTATACATTGGAATCATCGCTTGGGTTAAGCTGTAAGCCTAACTCCTTTAACTTGGCTAACACTTCCTCTAAAGACTTGCGGCCAAGGTTACGAACCTTCATCATATCCTCAGATGTGCGGTTGCACAGTTCTTCAACGGTATTGATTCCAGCTCTCTTAAGACAATTGTATGAACGGACAGAAAGCTCCAGCTCATCAATGTTCATCTCAAGCACTTTCTCTTTTTCATTGTCTTCCTTCTCCACCATGACTTCAGCAGTCTTAGCGTTTTCAGAAAGGTCGATGAACAGATTTAAATGCTCGCTTAATACTTTAGCTGCAAGGCTGACAGCCTCATCTGGTGCCAAAGTACCGTTTGTAAATACATCTAATGCCAACTTATCATAGTCAGTGACCTGACCTACTCGGGTGTTCTGTACCGTCATATTAACGCGTTCTACTGGTGTATAAATAGAATCAACTGCAATTACGCCAATCGGTAAATCCTCACTCTTGTTCTTGTCTGCACTCACATAGCCACGGCCCTTTGTGATAGTAAGCTCCATATAGAACTTGCTGTCTGTTCCGCCGCTAAGTGTAGCGATAACCAAATCCGGGTTCATGATCTCAATATCAGGATCTGCCTGGATGTCAGCAGCAGTCACAACACCTTCGCCTTCAAACTCGATGTATGCAACCTTAGCTTCGTTGGTGTCGCTATTATTCTTAATAGATAAGCTCTTGATGTTCATAATGATCTCAGTAACATCCTCTTTAACACCAGGAATAGAACTGAATTCATGCAAAACGCCGTCGATTTTTACCTGACTGACTGCAGCTCCCGGTAAGGAAGAAAGCATGATCCTTCTTAAGGAATTACCTAAAGTCGTGCCATAACCTCTTTCAAGCGGTTCAACTACAAACTTGCCATATTTCTTGTCTTCTGAGATCTCAGCGATCTCAATATTTGGTTTTTCAAAATCGAACACTAATAGCCCCTCCTTTTGGGTATTTTGTATCGAGGGTCTTATACTCAAACCTTGCCCGGAGGCCAAGGACCCCCGGGCGAAAGCCGGCTGCTATGAACAGACTTTCAATTATTTGGAGTACAACTCGACGATAAGCATTTCATTCACTGGAACATCAATCTCATCTCTTGTTGGTAACTCTTTAACAGTACCACGTAAATTCTCATGGTCAACATCAAGCCAAGCTGGTACTAAACGTCCTGCTGTGGTCTCCTGAACACTTTTGAATCTTGCATTGGTTTTGCATTTTTCTTTAACTTCGATCACATCTCCAGCCTTAACTAAGAAGGAAGGAATGTTTACGCACTTACCATTTACAAGAATGCTCTTGTGGTCAACCATCTGTCTGGTCTCTCTTCTTGTTCTTCCGAATCCCATACGGAATACTACATTGTCAAGTCTTCTCTCAAGAAGGGTCATGAGGTTTTCACCTACTAAACCATTCATTCTTTCAGCCTTAGCATAGTAGTTACGGAAAGGTTTCTCAAGAACGCCGTAGATGAATTTGGCTTTCTGCTTTTCTCTTAACTGAACGCCGTACTCACTCATCTTTCTGTTCGCTCTTTTTAATTCTCTTTTTGATTTTTTATCTATTCCTAAATAGATCGGATCAAGACCAAGGGATCTACATCTTTTAAGAACAGGAACTCTATCAACTGCCACTGTAATTACCTCCTAATTAAACTCTTCTACGTTTTGGTGGACGACAACCATTATGTGGAACTGGTGTTACATCCTTTATGCTGGTTACTTCTAATCCGCATGCCTGAAGTGCACGAATAGCTGCTTCACGGCCTGAACCAGGACCTTTAACCATAACGTCTACTGATTTTAAACCATGTATAAGAGCCGCCTTAGTAGCAGTTTCTGCCGCCATCTGAGCTGCATATGGAGTAGATTTTCTTGAACCTCTAAATCCCAGACCGCCAGCACTTGCCCATGATAATGCATTACCCTGTGTATCTGTTAATGTCACAATTGTGTTATTAAAAGATGACTGGATATGTGCTTGTCCGCGTTCAACGTTTTTCTTTACGCGCTTTTTTGTCACTTTTTTAGTAGTGGACACTTTTTTAGCCATTTTAAACTAACCTACTTTCTTTTTACTTGCTCCGCCCTGCCCTCATCGTAAGAGCCGGCGCAGGGTACGAATATCGAATCCTGTTATTCCTGTTTTTAAAACATGTAACGTGATTCTGTATTGTTGTTAATAATGATGTTCTTTTCCCTCACGGTCAAAGAACGACTTTGCCCGATAAAGCGGGGCACGCTGTCACACTAAGTTCGTGAGATACCTCACTAAGTGTTCAATGCCTATTTCTTCTTATTTGCTACAGTTTTTCTTGGGCCTTTTCTTGTTCTTGCGTTGGTCTTTGTCTTCTGACCACGAACAGGAAGGCTCTTTCTGTGACGAATTCCGCGGTAGCAACCGATTTCCTGAAGTCTCTTGATGTTCATAGCGATTTCTCTACGTAAATCACCTTCAACAGTCTGAGTTCCAGTAATTACTTCTGCAAGTCTTTTCACTTCGTCATCTGTTAAGTCCTTAACACGAGTGTCAGGATTAACGCCTGCTTCTGTGAGAATGCGGTTTGAACTTGTTCTACCAATACCGTAGATATAAGTTAAGCCGATCTCAACACGTTTTTCTCTTGGTAAATCAACACCTGAAATACGAGCCATTTGTGTAGTACACCTCCATTAATATTTTTTAACCTTGTCTCTGCTTATGCTTAGGATTTTCACAGATTACTCTGATACTGCCTTTTCTCTTGATGATTTTGCATTTTTCGCAAATCGGTTTGACTGATGATCTAACCTTCACAGCAATTCTCCTTTCCGTTATGCGCTCTTTCGCATTATGCACTTAACGCCCTTTATATAGACGTTTACGTGTAAAAGCGCTCCCCGACACTTGGCGAGCTCTCTTGCGAGCCTAGTGACGATGGAGTCTCATCTTGCAAAGAGCCTTCTGAGTATACCCGCAGTGTGTTTTATATAAAACCAGTGCTGCCTTACAGGCAATATACACCCAGTATTTCAACAAAGTCGCTCCAGCATTATACCACTAATCATGCAAAAATGCAAGCGCTTTTTCCTATATATTTATTAACCCTTTACCCTGGTGTGTCATGGTAAAATGGGTTCTTTCCGGCAAATAAATGCCTTATTTGTCTCTCCAGATGATTCTTCCCTTGCTTAAATCATAAGGGGACATCTCGATCGTTACCTTATCTCCTGGTAAAATACGAATGTAGTTCATACGGAGCTTACCGCTGATGTGGGCCAATACCTGATGACCATTCTCCAGCTCAACCTGGAACATGGCATTGGGAAGTTTTTCCACAACGGTTCCTTCAATTTCAATAACATCTGCTTTTGACATAAAGCTTACCTCCTAACAACCTGTTCTTCTCTTTTGAAACATCGGATGAAATATTTAATCTCTTCATCGGTGACTTTTTGTTCCGCCCGGATCTTTTCTCCAGGGGAATGCTTCTCCCATGCAAGGGCTTTTACATGCTTTTTCTTTTTCTTCTTTGGACAGTCAAGACACCGGTATTTTCCGTCCACCAGATATATATATTCGTCTTCTTCTTTTAATATGAAGAAATAGCTACCTTTATCGCGTCCCGCGATTGACTGTACCAGTGATCCTGCTTCTAATTCCATGGGCACTTCCTTACTTATTACCGGTAACCAGACTTAAAATCTCTGGTTCGCCTTCTGTAATCAGAATGGTATTTTCATAGTGGGCAGATAAGCTTCCGTCCTCTGTTACAACGGTCCAGTCATCATCAAGCCATTCTACTTCCGGTGTTCCTTCATTGATCATCGGTTCAATGGCAAGGGTCATTCCTGGCCTCAATATAATTCCTCGTCTTCGTTGAACAAAATTCGGTATCTCAGGCTCTTCATGGAGGTTCGCTCCAATTCCATGCCCTACCAGATCACGGACAACACCATAGCCAAAACTTTCTGCATATTTTTGAATCGCAGCAGATATATCACCTAGATGATTGCCAGATTTTGCAAATTTAATCCCTTCGAAGAAACATTGTCTCGTCACTTCAATCAGCTGGCCTGCATTTGGAGTAATTTCTCCTATGCCGTAAGTCCTGGCAGCATCGGAATGGTATCCCTTGTAAATGACGCCTGCATCAAGGCTTACGATATCACCTTCCTCTAAAAAACGCTTCTTACTTGGTATTCCATGGACCACTTCATCGTTTACAGAAACGCATATGGACGCTGGATAACCATTATAGTGTAAAAAGGAGGGGATACAGCCGTAGCTTCTTATGATTTCTTCTCCCAGATGGTCGATATCCCAGGTTGTCATTCCAGGCTTTAAGGCCTTTGAAAGTTCTTCATGGGTAATGCTGAGAATCCTTCCGGCTTCTCTCATTCGTTCTATCTCTCTTGCAGATTTAATCGTAACTGACATAAACTATGCTCCTAAAATAGAAACGATATCAATAAACACCTTACCTAATTCCTGGGTACCGTCGATATCCACTAACATGCCCTCATTCTTATAATAATTAATGAGAGGCTTTGTCTGGTCGTGATAAACGGCTAAGCGTTTTTTTACCGTCTCAGGTTTGTCATCGTCTCTTAACACAAGCTCTGAACCGCAGATATCGCAAACACCCGCAACTTTACTTGGGTTAAATACAACGTGATATGTAGCACCGCAGGAAATGCATGCGCGGCGGCCGGACATTCTGCTGACGATATTTTCATCTGGTACATCAACATTTATCGCAAAATCAATCTTCTGCCCCATTTCAGAGATAGCTTTTTTTAAGCATTCTGCCTGCGGGATGGTTCTTGGGAATCCGTCCAGCACGTATCCGTTGTTACAATCTTCCTTCTGAATACGGTCTATAAGCATACCTATAGTGAGTTCATCTGGAACAAGTGCCCCCTGATCCATATATTCTTTTGCCATTTTTCCTAGTTCTGTTCCGCCCTTTATATTAGAACGAAAAATATCTCCGGTAGAAATGTGCGGAATCTGATATTTTTCAGATATCTTTTTCGCCTGAGTACCTTTACCGGCACCAGGGGCACCTAACATGATGATCTTCATCAACAGTCCCTCCTTGGAAACATAAGGTTAAATAGCACAAATTCCAAGAGAAACACGCATGACGTGTTTCCCTTGGTTCGTGCTTTAATCATTCAAAAATCCTTTATAATTACGTACAAGCATCTGGGATTCAATCGCCTTTAATGTCTCGAGCACAACACTGACAATAATAATAAGTGAAGTACCCCCGAAGGATAAATGGCTTACACTAAATAAACCTGAGACCATAATCGGGATAATACAAATAATCGTCAAACCGCATGCACCTAAAAATACGATATAGTTTAAAATAGAGTTAAGATAATCGCTGGTCGGCTTACCTGGGCGGATACCCGGGATAAAACCGCCTGACTTCTTCATGTTGTTCGCTACTTCCAACGGATTGAAGGTGATGGATGTATAAAAATATGCAAAGACAATGATAAGAGCCACGTAAACGATCATACCTATGGAATAAAAAGGTCTATCCACTTTAAACCAACTGGAAGAATTAAGTGCAGTTAAGATGTGTCCACCAATACTGTTGTAGTCGATCCGGCTTCCAAAGAACTGGGAAATAACAACCGGGAAAGACATGATGGAAGAAGCAAAGATAACCGGGATAACACCGGCAGTATTTACTTTGAGAGGAATGCTGCTGGCCTGACCGCCAACCATCTTCCGCCCCTGCATCTTTTTAGAATACTGTACAGGAATTCTTCTCTCGCCACCCTGAAGGATAACGACAAAAACAACAATCGCTACAATTACCGCTAAAATGATAATGGCTGCTATGGCTGCCAATGCAACGGACTTACCAGTCATGAATCTGGTATATAAAGTGGAAGCATCGGAAGGGAAGCTTGAGATGATGTTAAATAACAGGACGATGGAAATACCATTTCCCACACCATTCTCTGTGATACGCTCACCAATCCACATAAGAAGCGCACTACCGGCAGTCATAGTAGCAACTGCTATGATAACACTTAAGACATTAAAGTCTCTTAACAGCCCCTGGCCGCCGAATCCTATCGCCATAGCGACGGACTCGATTAATGCCAGACCAACTGTTACATAACGGGTGTATTCTGCAATCTTCTTTCTTCCATCTTCACCATCTTTTTGCATTTCCTCAAGCTTGGGGATTGCAATAGTTAAAAGCTGCATGATAATGGAAGAAGTAATGTAAGGGGTAATGCTCAGGGCGAATACGGACATGTTAGTAAAAGAACTACCTGTCATAGCGTTGAAGAATCCAAACGCATCGTTATTCTGCCGAGCAAAAAAATCTTTAAAAAAGCTTGTTTCAACTCCTGGAATCGGTAACTGTGAACCAATTCTAGTAACCACCAGCATCAGGAATGTAAAGATAAGTTTCTTTCTTACATCCTTGATCTTGAATGCATTACGGAGTGTTTTCAACATATTAGATCACCTCGCAGGTTCCACCTAAAGCCTCGATTTTGGTTTTTGCGCCTTCGCTGAAAGCATCTACCTTTACTGTAAGCTTTTTGGTTAATTCTCCATTTCCAAGGATCTTAACTCCGTCACGCGGATTCTTAACGATTCCGCTCTCTAATAAAGTCTCAACAGTAACAACTGTACCATTGTCAAAGTTCTCTAAAGCACTTACATTAATACCGATAATCACTTTAGAATTTCTATTTGTGAAGCCTCTCTTAGGAATACGTCTGTATAAAGGCATCTGACCACCTTCAAAGCCAGGTCTTGTAGCTCCAGAACGAGCTTTCTGTCCTTTATGACCTTTTCCTGCTGTCTTACCGTTACCTGAACCATGGCCACGGCCTCTTCTGAAGTTATCGCTGTGTTTAGAACCTAACGCAGGCTGTAAATTTGATAAATCCATCGCTTGCACCTCCTTACTGTATTTTCTTAGATCTCTTCTACTTTTACTAAATGACGCACGCTGGCGATCATACCTCTAACCGCTTCGTTATTCGGCATCTCAACTGTTTTATTAAGCTTCTTTAAGCCTAATGCTAAAACAGTTGCTTTGTGCTTCGGAACTGCACCGATCGGGGATTTCACCAATGTGATTTTTAATTTATCTGCCATCTTCTTATCCTCCTTAGCCTAAAATCTCTTCAACAGATTTACCGCGAAGTCTTGCAACTTCCTCAGGAGTCTTTAACTGAGTCAATCCTTTGATTGTAGCTAAAACAACATTAGTCTTGTTGTTAGAACCCATAGACTTTGTACGGATATTTTTAATACCTGCAAGCTCAACAACTGCACGAGCAGGACCGCCTGCGATAACTCCAGTACCTTCGTTTGCTCTCTTAAGAAGTACAGATGCACTTCCGAAGTTGCCGATTAAGTCATGAGGAATACTATTGTTTTCATCGATCGGAACACTGACCATATTCTTAACAGCAGCCTCTTTTCCTTTACGGATTGCTTCTGGAACTTCACCAGCTTTGCCAAGACCTGCACCTACGCGGCCGTTGCCATCGCCAACGACTACTAAAGCAGAGAATCTCATGGTACGTCCACCTTTAACGGTTTTAGATACACGCTTGATAGCAACTACTCTGTCGTTTAATTCTACTTGATTTGCATCAACAATTGTACGTTTCACGCTGTCATTCTCCTCTCTACTTAGAATTCCAGACCAGCTTCTCTTGCTGCGTCTGCCAATGCCTGAATCTTACCCTGATATATAAAACCGCCTCTGTCAAAGACAACTTCCTTGATACCTTTTTCAATTGCTCTCTTAGCAACTACGGTACCTACATATGCTGCAGCATCAACGTCGTTAGTTTTCTCTAATTCTGCCTTTACTTCTTTTTCTACTGTAGAAGCAGCGACTAAAGTCTTACCAACTGTATCGTCAATAATTTGAGCATACACATGATTATTGCTTCTAAACACAGCTAAACGTGGTCTTTCTGCAGTGCCTGCAAAACGATTACGTAATCTGTTGTGCTTTTTAACGCGAACTTCGCTTCTTGACTGTTTGCTAACCATCTTTACACTCTCCTTAATTATTTCTTACCAGTTTTACCAACTTTACGTCTGATAACTTCGTCAGCATACTTAATACCCTTGCCCTTATAAGGTTCAGGTCTTCTCTTATCTCTGATTTCAGCAGCGTACTGGCCAACTTTTTCTTTATCGATACCTTTAATGAAAATGATGTTCTGACCTTCCATTGTAGACTCAATGCCTTCTGGATCGATCATTTCTACTGGATGAGAATAACCAAGAGACAGGATCAGCTTGTTGCCCTGCTTCTGAGCTCTGTAACCAACACCGTTGATTTCAAGCTTCTTCTCATAGCCGCTAGTAACACCAACAACCATGTTGTTTACCAGTGTTCTAGTCAGACCGTGTAAGGATTTCATTTTCTTTAAGTCATTTGGTCTTGTAACTACGATATGACCATCTTCTTCTTTGATAGCCATCTCTACAGGTAAATCTCTCTCAAGAGTTCCCTTAGGACCTTTTACAGTCACTTTATTATTTTCTGCGATTGTTACAGTTACGCCTGCTGGAATCGCGATAGGCATTCTTCCGATACGTGACATGCCGTGTACCTCCTTAAATTCTCGGAAGGAACGTTGCGTTCCCTCTGTTTTCAGATGCTTTTTCTTATTACCAAACGAATGCCAGAACTTCTCCGCCTACACCCATGGAACGAGCTACTTTATCAGTAATCACGCCCTGGTTTGTGGAGACGATAGCAATTCCTAAACCGCCAAGTACTTTCGGTAACTCCTCTTTGTTTGCGTATACACGTAAACCTGGTTTGGAGATTCTCTTAATACCTGTAATGATTTTTTCGTTTTTGTCTTTACCGTACTTTAAGGTAATCCGGATTGTCTGGAATGCACCGTCTTCTACGATATCATATTTTTTAACGTAGCCCTCTTTCACAAGGATATCAGCAATAGCTAATTTCATCTTGGATGCAGGTACATCTACTGTATCATGTTTTGCAGTATTTGCGTTACGGATTCTTGTAAGCATATCTGCGATTGGATCGCTCATTGTCATTTTGAATTGCCTCCTTCCTTAATTTACCAGCTAGCTTTTTTAACGCCTGGGATCTGACCCTTATATGCTAATTCACGGAAGCAGATTCTGCAGATTCCGTATTTTCTTAAATAAGCATGTGGACGACCGCAGATTCTGCAACGATTGTATTCTCTTGTGGAGAATTTTGCAGGTCTCTGCTGTTTGATCTTCATTGAAGTCTTAGCCATGGAATATTCCTCCTACTATTTTGCAAATGGCATATTGAATAATGTCAAAAGTTCACGGGCTTCTTCGTCTGTCTTAGCGGTAGTAACAAAAATAATGTCCATACCTCTTACCTTGTCAACTTTATCGTACTCAATTTCAGGGAAAATGAGCTGCTCTTTAATACCAAGTGCATAGTTTCCTCTTCCATCAAATGCATTGGCATTAACGCCTCTAAAGTCACGTACACGAGGAAGTGCAAGGTTGATCAGACGATCAGCAAACTCATACATTCTCTGGCCACGTAATGTAACTTTACATCCGATCGGCATACCTTCTCTGAGCTTGAAGTTAGCAATTGACTTCTTAGCCTTAGTTAAAACTGCCTTCTGTCCGGAGATGATCTCTAAATCTCTAACAGCAGAGTCTAAAACCTTGGCATTGTCTTTTGCTTCACCAATACCCATATTGATGACAATCTTGTCTAACTTCGGTACTTCCATAACATTCTTATATCCAAACTTCTTTACCATAGCTTCTACGATCTCTGTCTGGTAAATATCTTTTAATCTAGCCAATTTTTATTCCTCCTCTCCAAATTAGTCGATTACCTTACCGGTAGCTTTTGCAACACGTACTTTTTTGCCGTCTTTAACTTCAAAGCCAACTCTTGTAGCTTTTCCGTTAACAACAAGCATAACATTGGAAATATCAAATGCAGCTTCTTTCTGCACGATACCGCCCTGTGGGCTGCCTGCGCTAGGCTTAACATGCTTTGTGATCATGTTTACGCCTTCCACTGTTACTTTGTTGTTCTTTGTGTCAACATGAAGAACTTTGCCCTGTTTGTTTCTATCTTTACCTGCGATAACCTTAACCAGGTCGTCTCTTTTAATTTTATGCACAGTCCGACACCTCCTTATAATACTTCTGGAGCTAAGGAAACAATCTTCATGAACTGCTTCTCTCTTAACTCTCTGGCAACCGGTCCAAAGATACGAGTTCCTTTTGGAGTCTTGTCATCTTTGATAATTACGGCAGCATTCTCATCGAACTTGATATAGGAACCGTCTTTACGGCGTGCGCCCTTTACAGAACGTACAACAACGGCCTTAACAACGTCGCCTTTCTTTACAACACCACCAGGTGTTGCATCTTTAACACTGGCAACGATAACATCACCAATACTAGCATATCTTCTTGTAGATCCACCCATAACACGGATGCAAAGAAGTTCCTTTGCACCGGTATTATCAGCAACCCTTAATCTGGTCTCCTGCTGAATCATGCCTGTTACTCCTTCCTAAAAATAAATTATTTCGCTTTTTCGATAATCTCAACAAGTCTCCATCTCTTATCTTTGGACAGGGGTCTTGTTTCCATAACTTTAACGGTATCGCCCATGTTGCAATCATTCTTCTCATCATGAGCTTTTAATTTATACGTTCTTTTTACGATCTTGCCGTATAAAGGATGTTCTACATGGTCTTCGATAGCAACTACGATAGTCTTATCCATCTTATTGCTTACAACCTTACCAGTACGGGTTTTTCTAAGATTTCTTTCCACGTTAGGTATTCTCCTTTCGAGTTTATGGCCTCCTCGGCCCTATCTATAAGTTTACACGCACTCGTGTGTGTCATGCTTTAAAAATCACAACTTAAGCTAACTTTGCCTTCTCAGCGATAACAGTCTGGATTCTGGCAATGTTCTTGCGAACATCTTTGATTCTGCTTGTGTTGTCAAGCTGATTGGTCGCATTCTGAAATCTTAAATTGAAAAGTTCTTTCTTTGCAGCTACTAATTCTGTATTCAGTTCAGAAACTGATTTTCCTTTTAATTCTTCTACATACTTATTAGTTTTCACTGTCATTCACCGCCTTCTAAATCTGCTTTAGCAGCAATCTTACATCTGCATGGTAACTTGTGCATAGCAAGACGTAAAGCTTCACGTGCTGTTTCTTCAGGTACTCCAGCGATTTCGAATAATACACGGCCTGGTTTTACTACTGCTACCCAGTATTCCAGACTGCCCTTACCGGAACCCATTCGGGTCTCTGCTGGCTTTGCTGTTACAGGTTTATCCGGGAAAATCTTAATCCAGACTTTACCACCACGCTTAATGTAACGTGTCATGGCAATACGAGCTGCCTCGATCTGGTTAGATCTGATCCAGCATGGCTCTAAAGAAACCAGACCGAATTCACCGTTGCTGATCTTATTGCCTCTTAAAGCTTTACCAGCCATGTTTCCACGGAACTGTTTACGACGCTTAACTCTTTTAGGCATTAACATTATTTTACGCTCCCTTCCTTGTTTCCTTTAGTTGGAAGTACTTCACCATTGTAGATCCAAACCTTAACACCGATCTTACCGAAGGTTGTATTAGCCTCAGCGAAACCGTAGTTAATATCTGCTCTTAATGTCTGTAACGGAATAGTTCCTTCGCTGTAGAACTCTGTACGAGCCATATCTGCACCGCCAAGACGGCCAGCAACTGCGGCTTTAATACCTTTAATTCCAGCCTTCATAGAACGACCCATAGTAGATTTCATAGCACGACGGAAGGATACACGGTTCTCTAACTGCTGAGCGATAGATTCAGCAACTAACTGAGCATCTTTATCCGGTCTCTTGATCTCTTTGATGTCTACGAATAACTTTTTATCTGTAAGCTTCTGAACTTCAACCTTTAACTTCTCGATTTCAGATCCGCCTTTTCCGATCACAACACCTGGTTTTGCTGTGTGGATAATAACTTTAACGCGGTCAGATGCTCTTTCAATTTCAATATTAGAAATGCCAGCGCTGTATAATCTCTTTTTCAGGAATTTTCTGATCGCATAATCTTCTACTAAGTTGTCTGCGAAATCAGCTTCAGCATACCATTTTGAGTCCCAGTCTTTAATAACACCGACTCTTAAGCCGTGTGGATTAACTTTCTGTCCCATTCTTTGCCTCCTTATCTTTCATTAAGCACGATCGTGATGTGGCTCATTCTCTTTTCGATTCTATAAGCGCGGCCCTGTGCTCTAGGTTTTACTCTCTTCATTGTCGGTCCCTTGTTTGCAAAACATTCTTCAACGTAAAGCTTTGCTGGGTCCATGCCGTTATTATTCTCAGCGTTAGCTGCTGCTGATTTTAATAACTTCTCTATTAAAGTAGAAGCGTATCTTGGATTGTAAGTTACAATACCAAGTGCTGACTGAACGTCCTTGCCTCTGATAGCGTCTAATACGAAACATGCTTTCTGAACGGAAACTCTAGCATAGGATAACTTTGCTGACGGTCTTTTGTCCTTATCGGCATTTCTCTCTCTTTTAATCTGGCTTCTATGTCCCTTAGCCATGGTAAATCCTCCTTTCAACTATAACGCCCTTTGGGAGCCTATAAGACTGCCCGGAGGGAGTTTGTTTCTTTCATTACTTACGGCCAGACTTCTTCTCGTCTTTGCCATGTCCTCTGTAAGTTCTAGTAGCAACGAATTCTCCCAGTTTATGTCCAACCATATCTTCTGTAACATATACCGGAACGTGTTTTCTGCCATCATGAACTGCAATTGTATGTCCAACCATCTGCGGGAAGATAGTAGAACGGCGAGACCAGGTCTTAATTACCTGCTTCTGTCCTGCTGCGTTCATAGCATCTACTTTTTTGAGTAAATGAGCATCTGCAAATGGTCCTTTTTTAAGTGAGCGAGCCATAGATTCTAACCTCCTTCAATTATTTAACGGTCTTTCCATCTCTTCTTCTAACGATTAACTTGTTAGACTGCTTGTTTTTCTTTCTTGTCTTTAAGCCAAGTGCTGGTTTGCCCCATGGTGTACTTGGACCTGGACGGCCGATACCAGTCTTACCTTCACCACCACCGTGTGGATGGTCATTCGGGTTCATAACAGAACCGCGGACTGTAGGACGGAATCCCATGTGACGTTTTCTACCAGCTTTACCGATATTGATCAGGTTATGATCTCCATTGCCTACAACACCGATGGTAGCTCTGCAGTTGATTGGAACCATTCTCATTTCGCCGGAAGGTAAACGAAGAGTTGCGAACTTGCCCTCTTTCGCCATTAACTGTGCGCCGTTACCAGCAGAACGTACTAACTGACCGCCTTTTCCTGGGTAAAGCTCAATGTTATGAACCTGAGCACCAACCGGGATCTTGCTTAATGGTAAACAGTTACCTACTTTTGCTTCTGCGTTCTCGCCGCTCATAACCTTCATTCCGTCTGTTAAACCAGCAGGAGCGAGGATATATGCCTTTGTACCATCAACATAGCTGATCAGAGCGATGTTTGCTGTTCTGTTTGGATCGTACTCGATACCAATTACAGTTGCTGCAACACCATCTTTGCTGTTTCTCTTGAAGTCGATGATTCTATATTTTCTCTTAACGCCGCCTCCGCGATGTCTAACTGTGATTTTACCCTGGTTATTACGGCCGGCTGTCTTCTTGATGGTCTTGCTGATCAAGGACTTCTCAGGAGTATCTTTAGTGATTTCGCTGAAATCAGAACCGGTCATGTGTCTTCTGGAAGGGGTATATGGGTTATACTTTTTAATTCCCATGATTATTTCTCCTTTCAACGCCGCCTGGCGTATCTTAAATATCGTGATATAATGTTCATCACATAGGTTGACTGATAGTCTTTTGTCTGCTCTCTGACGGTGCAAAAGATACTCCTCACACTGTTCGGAGTATCCGCTGTCACACGAAGTCCGGATAACCGCTCTTTCGTGCTTCACGCGTCATCAGGCTTCCATATCTTACAGTCCTTCGAAAATTTCGATCTCTTTGCTGTCAGCTGTTAACTGAACGATAGCTTTCTTTGTCTTAGAAGTCTTACCGAAAGTCATACCTCTTCTTTTGGTCTTACCATCTAAGTTCATAGTGTTCACGCTGGCAACTTTTGTGCCTGGGAACATCTTCTCAACAGCTTCCTTGATCATAGCCTTGTTAGCATCTGTGTGTACAATGAATGTATACTTCTTGGACGCCATAGCGTTCATGCTCTTCTCGGTTACTACAGGCTTCTGGATTACGTCGTAATACTTAATATCTGCCATTATGCGTACACCTCCTCGATTGCTGCAACAGCAGTCTTGGTAGCAACAACTGTGTTGTACTTTAAGATATCGTATACGTTGATTGTGTTAACGAAAGCAGTCTTAATAGAAGCAATGTTTCTTGCGCTCAGTACTGCGTTAGAGCTGTCATCACCAACAACAACAAGTGCTTTGGATACCTTTAAGTTATTTAATACAGTCTGGAATTTCTTTGTTTTGATCTCATCAAACTTTAACTCGTCAACAACGATGAACTTATTCTCGTTCACTCTGCTTGTTAATGCAGATTTAAGAGCAAGTCTTCTTTCTTTCTTGTTCAGTCTGATTGTATAATCTCTAGGAGTTGGAGCGAATACAACTCCACCGCCTGTCCACTGTGGAGATCTTGTTGAACCCTGTCTTGCGTGACCGGTTCCTTTCTGCTTCCACGGTTTTCTTCCGCCGCCGGATACTTCAGCACGTGTTTTAGCTTTCTGTGTGCCCTGGCGCTTATTTGCAAGCTGGCTTACGACTGCCATGTGTACGAGATGCTCATTTACATCTACGCCGAACACTGCATCGTTTAACTCTAATGTGCCAACTTCTTTACCTTCCATATTGTAAACAGATACGTTTGCCATCTGTATGATCCTCCTTTCTTATAAAAGCATTAGTTAGCTGCTTTTACTGTTTCCTTGATTGTTACTAGAGACTTCTTTGGTCCTGGTACAGCACCTTTAACTAAAATCAGGTTGTTTTCAATGTCAACCCTAACGATTTCAAGGTTCTGGATTGTGATTCTCTTGTTACCCATCTGACCAGGCATCTTCTTGCCCTTGAATACCTTACTTGGATCAGAAGCAGCACCATTGGAACCAGCATGACGGTGGAACTTAGAACCGTGAGCCATAGGTCCTCTGGACTGTCCATGTCTCTTAATAGCACCCTGGAAACCTTTACCTTTGGAGATTGCGGTTGCATCAATCTTATCGCCTGCAGCGAAGATATCAGCTTTGATTTCGTCTTTAACAGAATACTCGGAAGCATTCTCAAGCTTGAATTCTCTTACATATCTCTTGTAAGAAACTCCGGCCTTATCAAAATGGCCTTTTAATGGCTTGCTAACAAGTTTTTCTCTCTTATCAACATAACCAATCTGTACTGCACTGTAACCATCGTTCTCAACGGTCTTGATCTGTGTTACTACACAAGGACCAGCCTGAAGAACTGTTACTGGAGTTAATACTCCGTTTTCATTGAAGATCTGTGTCATTCCGACTTTGGTAGCTAAAATACCCTTCTTCATGTTTTTACCTCCTGTTTGTTAATTCTACAGCGGATTGCTTTCGCAATCATCCTAGAACAGTCCAATATACGTGGAACACTATAACTCTGCCTGGCAGAGATGTTGATTCCTTACAGGAAAAAGTGTTGCTTCTATATTAAAACCCTTCAGGATATTACCTAAATTGTTTCTGATGAAGATTATTTGTTCTTCATCTTGATATCGATGTACACACCTGCAGGCATTTCCAGTCTGGATAATGCATCAACAGTTTTCTGGCTTGGTGTGATGATATCAATAAGTCTCTTGTGAGTTCTCTGCTCGAACTGCTCTCTGGAATCTTTGTATTTGTGAACCGCTCTTAAGATGGTTACCACTTCCTTCTTGGTTGGTAACGGCACCGGTCCGCTCACTTTAGATCCTGTCTTTTTTACAGTGTCGATGATTTTGCCTGCTGACTGATCAACTAACTGATGGTCATAGGCCTTTAATGTGATTCTCATTACTTGACTTGCCATAAAAAAAGTCGCCTCCTTTTCGCACTTAATAGAAGTACGACAAGCGGTGACTGTACACGTTCCCGTGTGTGTCCTCCAGGACCTCACACAGACTTTCTCTTTCAATTACAGAGTTTTAAATTGTACAGTGACTTGTCGCCAGTTTCCTAACTTGACATTCGCTCCGCGGAAAACCTGCTTATACAAGCAGCAACCTCACGCTTCAACGCTATCATGCCACAGCCTTAACAGAATAACATACTTTTTTTCCCATTGCAAGAGGTTTTTGCATTTTTTTTCTAAAACTAAGCCATGCAGAAAAAGATAAGTCATTTCCCCGTGTGAGCTCGCTCACAAAGAGGAAATGACTTATCTTTTTCTATAGGGCGCAGCCCGTGAATGAATCATTTGGCGTCAAATCATTTTATCTTTTACCAGGCATCAGGCCGCCAAATGATGAATTCCATGTCTGACCTCCATCCTACTCCCTGATCTCTCCATCCTACTGCCAAGCCGGTTCCACAGGTTCTTTCCCTTCATTCCCCTTAGGATTCTCATCATCCACCTTAATCAAATTCCCATTACTCCCGGTCTTATACTTAACACCATCCGCACTTTTAACGGTAGTATTCTTAGAAACTCTCCCAGAAGTATTAACCACATATGTAGTCTTTGTACTGCCAGTAGGAATTGCAATCGGATCATATTTATTCCCGTCATCCGCACACTGAAGCTTTCCCATATAATAAAGGTAGCCATCCTTCACCCCAGTATACCCACGACCACTGTCACTAAAGTAATAAGTAGTATCATTGCCATCGCCCTCCACTACTTTCACCTTCCCCTTTTGCATGGTACTTGTTTTCTTATCCCCAAAATAAAAAGCAGTATAATCAGAAGACCCGCCAATGGATACCTTCTGAAGTCCATACACCGGATTCCCCAGCTCATTAAACAAATATGTCTTATCATTAATCTTAGTTAAATCAGAAGTTCTTGCCTCGCCCTCTTTCGGTCCAGCTTTTGGAACACCTGCCGTAGAAAAGTAAAACCACTCTACATTCTCTTCATAACCGGAAATATCTCTGGGGGGTTCTACCGAGTACCAGCCCACTCTTAATTTCCCATTAGCATCATAGTACTTATAATTCTGAATCTCATGTTCCGCGTTATCAATTCCAACATTCCTCCAGCCAGTCTGAAGGGCACCATCTGAATTAAAGCAATAAGCAACCCCATCAATCTTATAGGATCCATAATCACCGCTTGAATCCTTAGGAACGTACTTTTTTCCATTGTCACCAAAATAATACCATAACTTGCCGTCATCACTGTCTCCAGGATTTACCCTTCCGGATTCTTCATTGCTTCCAGGGGGATAGAGCTTCTGCCAGCCTGTCCTCATGGCGCCGTCTGTTCCACAGTAATACATGTCATCTAGGACCCAGCCCGTCTGCATCTCACCATTGGAATCAAAGTAATACCACTTGTTATTGATCTTTGACCAATTGTCCATAATGGCTTTCCCGCTGCTTCCAAAATAATACCACTTATAGTTGGCAGAACCGTTATCCTGGAACTTCATCCACTTGTCTGTCACTAAAATTCCGTTGGAATCCACATAATAGGTATTCTCCACCCATGAATTAAGTGCCATCTCACCGTTGGAATTTAAGTATCTCCAGTTGTTGTCCTCACCCTTCTTCCAGGTGTTGGTTACTTTATTCCCGCTTTCGTCCACATACACCCAGTTGTTACCGGAAGCTGATTTCTCCCAGCCTGCCCAGGCGTTCACGGTCGGAACATGAACCGCCAGCACTGCACTTGCTGCCAGTACAATGAGACCTTTTCTTTTCATATCTTCACTCCTTACAGGGATTTCCTTTTCTTGCTAATTTCATTTTAACAATTATTCTCAGATTATTCAACTGTTTTAATCTTTCGATTCTATTACAAAATTATTGCTCTGTATCTCCATATGGTCATAAATATGAAAGAATACATAAGAATAAACAATATTTATTACATTCATCAGGAAGAATCCGCTAAAAGGGCTTATCACAGGAAAAAGGCGGGCCCGGCAATGCCGGGAACCCGCCCAATCTATAAAATATGAAAGAATGCTCACGCACTCTGTCAGTTACAACGATTATTTCTGCATCCACAATTATTTCCGCGCCCGCAGTTTCCGCATTGATTTCCGCAACGGTTACAACGATTGTTGCAGCGATTGCACTGATTTCCACAGCGATTTCTGCAGCATCTGCGGTTGGAGCAATTGTTAAAGCAGATATTTCCGAAGCTGCCGCAGCCATTGCAAAATCTGTAATTGCCCCAGCAATTGAGCCCACAGTTCCCTATACAAAAGCCCATACGTAAACAACTCATTAAAATTCACCTCTTTAAGCGATTTATACTATATTATATAGGACATAGCACAAAGAGGTGATTAAAGCCGTCCAAAACCTGTTTTGAGCCGTACTTGACGGTGATAGCTCTTTCCAGTATAATCATAGAATCGTAGGAAATATAGGATTGTTAGATAGAAAGGTTGGCACCGATTATGTGGATTGCAGACGGCTGGAAAGATTATGAAATTATAGATTGTTCAGAAGGAGAAAAACTGGAGCGCTGGGGAAATTATATTCTTGTTCGTCCTGACCCTCAGGTTATCTGGTCCACTCCAAAGACAGAAAAGGGCTGGACCAAGATGAATGGCCATTATCACCGAAGTGCAAAAGGCGGCGGTGAATGGGAATTCTTTCACCTGCCGGAGCAGTGGACCATTAGTTATAAGGAGCTGACATTTCAGCTTAAGCCCTTCAGCTTTAAACATACAGGACTCTTCCCGGAGCAGGCGGCAAACTGGGACTGGTTCCGTGATAAAATAAAAAAGGCCGGACGGCCTGTAAAGGTATTAAACTTATTTGCATACACCGGAGGCGCTACCTTAGCTGCCGCAAAAGCCGGAGCTTCTGTCACCCATGTGGATGCTTCCAAGGGAATGGTCGGCTGGGCCAAGGAGAATGCCCGCTCCTCTAATTTAGAATCTGCAAACATTCGCTGGATCGTAGATGATTGTGTGAAGTTCGTGGAAAGAGAAATCCGCAGAGGCAGTAAATACGATGCCATTATTATGGATCCTCCTTCCTATGGAAGAGGACCTAAAGGCGAGATCTGGAAGATTGAAGATGCCATTTACCCATTGGTTCAGCTTTGTTCTCAGCTTCTTTCTGATACTCCGCTGTTCTTCCTTATTAATTCTTATACAACAGGACTGGCACCTTCTGTATTGTCCTACATGTTATCCACGGAAGTTGGTGCGAAACATGGTGGCAAGGTTGAGGCCGGAGAAGTTGGACTTCCAGTTACCAAAACAGGTCTGGTACTTCCCTGTGGTGCATCAGGACGATGGTCATCGACCTCCGTTTAATAAGCACCAGATCCTTGGGGTGAATCTCCGTAAGAAACAAGCGATATAATAGCTAAAAAAAACGCATATGACCGGCATGAATAAAAAGATTCCAATAGGAATTTCCGGAAGGGACGGGAGCAGAAATGCTCCTGTTTTGTTTATCAGTCTCACCATGGCAAAATGTATGGCATAGAGGAAAAAGTTCTGCTTCATCCATTCCTTTGCTTCAAACAGAAGAAAATCTGGTACTATAAGCCATAAGGCCACGGGAACAAACAAGCGAAATAACACGACAGAGGCTGCCATCTCTCCCGGTGCTTCCCCAGGAAAGTCAAAGCCGTATACCAGATAAGATAAAATAAGCAGCAAAAAACCGGCGAAGAACTTCTTTCTATCCCAGCTTTTTTCTACAATCTCTTTTCCATGAACTGCTGCAAAGGCTCCAACCGAATAATAGAGCATGGCATCCAGATTTACAAATCTCAACTCAACACCTGCATAAATAGCAAAGAAGATACCCAGGATAAATATTCCCCCTATTACTTTCTTCTTTATTATAAGGTAGATGAGAGGTGCCAGTATTACAAGGATTATGAGCTGATTCAAATACCAGAACACGTAATTATAGGTATAATGAAGAACCGCATCCACAGCCTTAACGATGGAAAAAGGAATTCTCCCCTTACCCATAATATCTCTTATCACAGGAATCCTGCTTCCTATAACATATCCAAGATAATATAGAAAATTCCATACAATATAAGGAACCAGTATACTGCGTATCCTGGAGTTCCATTTGGGCCAAAGCAGCTTCAAGGCAAAGGTTCGAAAGAAAAGGTAGGAAGAAATCAAAAAAAAGCCAGGCACAGCCACCTGCGCGATGGTATCTCCTAAAAAGCGCTCCAGATAATCGGTACGGTAGGCGGTTTTGGTAGCACCTAAAAATAGCACTGCGTTATAGGAGTGGACCCAGATAACCAGAACACTAAAGAAAAAGGTAAACCAGATGATTTTATTTCTAAACTTCTGCTCTTCCATAGGTCCTCCTTTCTTCCTTATCTAATAGTAAATGATTAACACATCTTATCCAGGACTGATGCCGATACCTTCTCATTATTCCTGTCACACTGTTCAAAATACCTTCTATAATATTCCGTATACATTAAGTCGATGAGAAATAGCTGGCTGATTTCAGAGGAGGTAGACCCACCCTGAAGAGGACCTTCATTGGCACCGCATAAAAGAGTCATATCTGCAAAGGATGTAAGAGGCGATTTTAAGAACCTGGTGATGCAGATGGTAACTGCTCCTGCCTTTTTTGCAAGCTCCGCAGTATGTATGGTATCCTTAGTGGAACCGGAATAGGAAAAAAATACGGCTGCCTCTCCCTCTGTCATCATGGAAGCCGCCATGGCCTGCATATGAGCATCCTGAAGGCAGAACACCTTCGGCTCTATTCTCATAAACTTATTTGCAGCCTTTAGGGCAGATATCATACTGGCTCCAACTCCAAAAAAGCAGATCCGTTTCGCCTCATATAGAGCATCAATGACCTTGCCAAACTGCTCCTCATTTAAAAGAGAATATGTCTCTTCCAGAGCACTCATATTCGTATTAAGTACTTTTCTGGAAACCTCCTGAAAGGAATCCCTTAAGCTGATGTCTCCTTCTAAGCGTCCCTGACCGGTCGTCTCATCGTGGAGGCTTAAAGACAACCTCATCTTAAATTCCTGGTAGCCCTTTAAATCTAAGGTCTTACAAAAACGGAACACACTGGTATCTCCTACCTCACACGCTTCCGCAAGTCCGGTGATTGACATAAACAGGACCTCTCTGGAATTTTGCAGGATGTAGTCTGCTACCTTTTTCTCCGCCTTAGTAAATTGGTTGTACTCCAAACGGATTCTGGTTAAAAAATCCCCCTTCATATTATATACGCTCCTTTTTATCCTTATCTCATTTCATTTCATTTCCATTCCGACATCCGGAACCGGAAATAAAATAATTGGTGATATCTCTTGGCCTTGTTATGGCACTTCCTACCACTGCCGCAAATGCACCAGCAGAAAATGCTGCCTTTAATTGCTCTGGTGTCCAAATGCCTCCTTCTGCAATGACCGGCCTTTTTATGTCCTTCGAAAGCTGTTTCATTAATAAAAGATTGGGAAGCTTCTCATCTTTTGTCTCCTGGGTGTATCCGCTTAGGGTAGTTCCGATTAAATCAAAGCCAAGGAAAGATGCTTCCATTCCCTCCTCATAGGTGGCACAATCCGCCATGAATAACTGATTGGGGTATTTTTCCCGGACTTCTTTCCAAAAGTCTTTGAGAGTTTCTCCCCCAGGCCTCCGTCTGCTGGTGGCGTCAAGGGCAATGATCTCTGCCCCACAGGAAACCAGCTCATCTACTTCCTTTATGGTTGGAGTTATATATACTTCACTTCCAGCGTATTCCTTCTTTACGATTCCAATGACAGGAAGCGTTACCGTTTCCTTAATGGCTTTAATATCTGCACTGGAATTGGCCCGGATTCCCACTGCACCGCCCTCTTTTGCCGCATATGCCATTCGGGACATAATATAAGAACTGAAGAGAGGTTCATCCTCAAGTGCCTGGCAGGATACAATCAGGCCGCCCTTTAGCTTATGAAGAATTTCTTCTCCCATAATCTGCCCCCTTTCCATTAATAGAACAATCATATCATAAACAAAAAATATATTTCAATATAATTCAATCAGAAAATTATTTTCTTATATCAAGTCTATTTAAGTTTAAATTCAGTTAAGGGACACAACTTAGTGGTATACTTCTATTATTTCATATACAAAGGAGGAAACAACATGAGTATTTCTAATGTATCTGGTAGTTCCACCCAAGATTATCAAATGGAAATTCAGCTGCAAAATGAAAAAGAAAAAAAAGCTGCGGAACAAGCTGCATCCCAACAGGTACAGGTTACAGCGTTAACTGAATTAGGAGGAACCGCTGCTCCCAATGTACAAACACAATCTTCATCAATAAAACAAAGCCAGGATACCATTGAGATCAGTGCAGAGGGCCGAGCTTACCAGCAAAAATCCCAAGCTGCAGCTATAACCGACTCTACCGAATCAAATGATTCAAGCAGCCAGAACCTGACTGGTCTTACAGAAGATGAAATACAAAAGCTGGTTGATAAAGGGACCATAACTCAGGCTCAAGCAAATGCCGAATTGTTAAAGAGAGCTTCAAAAGAGGATCAAAAGGAAATGTCTGCTGATATGAAAGACCCCGAACTTTATATGGATGACGAATCATAAATGGAAAACCCGGTTGAAAGCCGGGTTTTCTTCTCGTTAAACTCACCAGAAAAATATTCTTTTTTTTCACATAATTTTGAGACCTGACGCGTAGGGTTTATGGTATAATACCAATAGTTTCAATGAATGCTTCATAGTAAGGAGAAAGAAACCATGAAAAAAAGAACTAGAGCCGCAGGTCTGTCCCTTGCCATTTTGATTGCCGGCCTTTCCTTTCACTTCACTGCCGGAACACCGTCAGACAATCACTCAGGGACCAAACCAGAGCTCCGCTCGTTTTCAACCGACGAAGGACAAGCCCTTCACCCCCTGGCCATAGGACCCGGACTTGTCAATCTTTCCCCGGCCGATGAGTTTTCCACCTACCAGTGGGGATTTAAAAATGACGGGGAATTTCGTCTTGTGGAATTAAAATCAAAATTCCAGGCCGTTGACAACGTTTATGACGGGTTAAAATCCAGCATGGGCCTTGGACTTCCAAAGCCTGGCCCAGGAGATTATGAATCTAAGGTTACAAAAGCAGTACCAGGAATTGATATTGATATACAGCCCGCCTGGGAGCTCTATGATAAGGCAGGAGAAAAACGTTCTGTGACGGTTGCTATCATAGATACAGGCATTGATATACGACATCAGGAGCTTAAGGACGCCATCTGGACAAACCCTGGAGAAATTGACGGCGACGGCCTGGACAATGACGGAAATGGCTTTGTAGATGATATACACGGCTGGAATTTCTACTCCGGAAACAACAAGGTGTTCTCCGGCAATGAAGACAGCCATGGGACCCATGCAGCTGGTACCATAGGGGCCGCAAGGGGTGCTTACGGAATTGCAGGAATTACGGATAACAAATACGTTAAGATCATGCCTATAAAAGCACTTGGCGGAAAGGAAGGAACCGGAACTCCTGAAGCAGTGATTAACGCCATCCGCTATGCGGAAGCCAATGGTGCTTCCATCTGCAATCTTAGCATGGGAACCTCGGCCTACAGCGAAGAACTGGCACAGACCATTAAAAATTCTCACATGCTGTTCGTTGTCTCCTCTGGAAATGGAGGAATCTCAGGCCTTGGTTACGATACGGATGCAAATCCTGTTTATCCTGCCTCCCTTCCCTACGACAACGTAATCGCCGTAGCCAATATTCTTTTTGATGGAACCTTAAGTAAGGATTCCAACTTCGGGGCAGCCAGCGTGGATATTGCCGCTCCCGGTACTTATATCTTAAGCACCATTCCAAATAACAAATACGGGTTTATGAGCGGTACCTCCATGGCCGCTCCTATGGTAACCGGAGTGGCTGCCATGGTATATTCTTACCGTACCGATATTGCCTTATCCGATGTAAAACAGATTCTTATGAATTCCAGCAGAAAGCTTGATTCATTAAATGGAAAGGTAGCCAGCGGCGGTCTTTTAGACGCATACAGCGCCCTTAACTGGAAATAAATAAACGGCAGCAAGGATTATATTCCTGCTGCCGTTTCTTTATTTATTTCTTTCTTTATTTCTCAATGGACTTCCAACGGAAATCCGGAACTACGTCAGACCACTTTTGAATTCCAATGATGGATTTTGCAAACTCTGTTGTTTCCAGAGTGTATTTCTTCTTATCAATATCCTTAAATACCTGCCAGATCTTCCGGCGCTTGGTTGCTACAATATTGTCGCCCTGGTTCATAGCACATTCCCAAAGACCAAAGGACAGTCCGCTTCTAACTTCCAGAGGCGCATCCACCTGACGGCTTAAGATATAAGCATCAATGTAAGGATTGCTGTCAACCAGGTAATAGGAATAAGCGAATGCTGCAGCCTGAACCTGTGGGATATTGCCTCGTGACTGGCTGGTAGCTGTAAATCCCTGCTCCGTAAGTATGATATGGCGTACATGGCCGGTAGGAGACTTTAATGCATCCTGAGCCATATAGTTGGTAAGGGTAGTCAAGTTTTTAAAGTTGATGACAGGGGAGTTATAATCATTGGTGATCAGTCCTGTTTTATCATCATCCCAGAACTCCGGCTCTGTCATTGGGCATGGATATGGGTGATAGGAAAGTCCCCAGTCCATCTGACCCTGATCATTGGCGATGGAGTTAAAGGTATCTACAATGGCTTTTCCGCCGTATTTTACCTTGTTATCAATCTCATTGTTCCAGTTGTAATCCAGGGAGTAATATACCCTGTCATTGGCACTGGTACTCTTAATCGCTGTATAGAACACGCGAAAAGCATTTTGATACGCCTGAACATAGCTGGTAATATCTCTGGCTCCTACGTAGTTCCATTGCTGGTTATTGATCTCATTTCCAATAATCCAGTTTGAGATCTTTCCGCTGTTAGGGTTGGAACCACTGTAGCGTTCTGCCAGGAAAGAAGCAATGGCTCTGGTCTGATCAAGTCCTTCGGGAGTCGCTGTATTAAACATATAATAAAATGCTGTGGAACTTTTCTTTGTGCCGGGGTAGATGAGGTTCGGAGTTTTATCATTCCATCCGTTTAAGATAATAGCTGTAACAGTCATTCCTTTTCCGGACAAGGCGCTGATGGTCTCATCATATCCTTTAATTACATTCTTATCAAAATGATAGGTCTTACCATCAAACTGATAATCAATGCCTTCACCAAGAATCTGATGGAAAGCGATATTGGTAGCAACATGCTTTACACCTAACTCAAAGGCATCCCCTAACATATTTAACTCAATGTTTAATCCCTTTTTCGTAAGAGGAGCGTTGAAAGCTGTGGTATTGGCTGCAACCATCTCAGGGTTTGTTATGTAATGAGGCTTGCTAACTTCTATGTATTTGGTTCCATCCCATACAGCCACTACGAATTTGCTGTAAAGTCTGTCCTGAGGGGTATTCCTGTTCAGTGGAAATGTAAAGGTAACCGTACTGTTTGGTGAAGCCTTTGCCGCGTAATCCGTTCTTCCATCCAGGTTGGACTGATAAGGCTGCAGCTCTACCAGATAAAGAACTCCGTCTGTTCCTTCCATGTTTGCAGTGTTTGAAATTTTAACGGTCACATTATTTTTATCTGAATTGATGAGACAGGACTGAATTTCTGCCTGTACTCCTGCCGAGCCCACATCTGCAAGTGAAACAAAGGCAGTCGCACAGCATAAAAATGCAGCGGAAACAAGTCCGGTTAAGGCCCTGCCTATCTTTATTCTCTTCATGTTCGCATTCCTCCATATTGTCATAATCACGTCATTTAAGATTCCTTACAATGATAACCAATTTCCCTGATATTTACAATAACGATTTTATTACTTATTTGTAATAAAACCTTAAGGCTTCTGCGAATTCAGAAAGAAAAACAGGGCAGGGATTTCATTTAAAATCCTATGCCCTGCCCTCTTATTTCAGACAATTATTTTATTATTTTGCCGATTCCGGATACAGAAAATCTGCCAGAGCTTCCATACAGTCAAAGGTTCGGTACCCTCCACCCATAAGCTCATTGTACTCAACGGTTATTATTTTCTTATTTTCAATGGCCTTTACACTTTTTATTACGTCATTGGAAAGCATGGACTCCACTGCGTTCTTATCATTTTCTTCATTATGGGTACCAAGGACATAAACAATGACATCAGGATCCATGGAGATCAGATTCTCTGCGGACAGGGCGCTTCCGCCTTTTTCCAATATATTCTCAGCATGAAGACGTTTTAACAGATCATTTTGAAGAGAGGCATTTTTTCCATAACCGCCAAAGCTTCCATCCTTATAATTTACCATAAGAAGTACCTTTAATGGCTCTCCCTCAACAGATTTTAAACGCTCTTCTGTCTTAGCAAGGCGTGCGGTAAAATCATCCGCCATTTTCTCTGCCTGCTCTTCTTTCTCAAAGATCTTACCAATGTTCCTTATATCTTCTATAATAGATTCCATTGTAATATCCTGATCCATTCGGGTAGACTCCTGAGTATAGGCGGCAATGCCCATATCATTTAAGTCGCTGACAGAACCAAGTGTTTCGGGGGTAAAGGATTTTACTCTTCCCACTACAATATCCGGTTCCATGCCTACTACCTTTTCCTTGGATATATCACGCTTGTCCGCCAATACGGGAATGGCATCATAAGCAGCTGCTAAATCCTCTGTAGTAGGATTGTCCTTTAAAACGGTTGCTATGATACGGTCGCCAAGTCCAAGTTTTAGTAAAAGCTCCGTGCTTGTCTGATTGTTGGTTATTATCTTCTGAGGTGCTTTTTCTATCTTTTGCTCATGGCTGGTTCCGTCTGCATCATAGGCGAAATATGTAATCGGAAAACCAGAGGTCTTTTCACTAGCTGAAGTCTGTGATTCTGCTGCCTGCTCTGTAGTTACCTGTTCCGCAGATGTCTGTGTCTCAGAAGCGGACTCTGTTTTACCATTTTGGGCGGTACATCCTGCGGTTGCGACAGCGATTGCACAAACGGCTGCCATAGTTAGAAACATTTTCTTTTTCATTATTAATCTCCTCTTTTTATTATGAAATCATATATTGAATGGCCAACTGACCTGTCTTTTCATCAACGGCCACCGACGCACTGACATCATAAATGTCCCGTATCATCTCTGTTGTAATCACATCTTCTGGTTTGCCCTGTCCCATTACCCGGCCATCTTTTAGCATATATATGGTATCGCAGAACATGGAAGCCAGGGAAAGATCGTGAAGCGCTGCCACGACGCAGATATCAAGCTGCTTAACAATGGACAGGACCTGAAGCTGATATTTGATATCCAGATGGTTGGTCGGCTCATCCAGTATCAGAATCTTTGGCTGCTGGGCCAATGCTCTGGCTAAAATGATTCTTTGCTTTTCTCCTCCGGACAAGGTGGAAAATTTTCGTTTGGAGTAAGACTCCATGCCCACTTTTTTAAGAGCATCGGAAACGATCTCATAATCTTCCATGGTTTCCTGCTCCAGTCTCTTTTTATGCGGAGTACGCCCCATCATAACAATTTCTTTTACGGTAAATTCAAAGCTTACCTGATTAAACTGGGATACTACCGCCATATTTTTGGCTCTTTCCTTTTCTGGTATCAGGGAAATGTCCTTTCCATTCATAAGTACCACTCCACCGCTTGGCTTTAAAACCCGATAAATTGCTTTTAACAGCGTGGACTTTCCGCTCCCATTAGGACCTAAAAGGCCGGTAAAGTGATGGCTTTCTCCCTTTAAGGATATGCCCTTTACAATCTCTGTGCTTCCTATATTCACTCTTAAGTCTTCTACATTCAGTTCCATTCTTTATCCTCCTTATCCTTCCCGGAAGGAATAGCTTTTCCGTACCAGAATATACACAAAGAACGGCGCACCAATGAGTGCAGTGACAATTCCAATGGGAAGCTCTGAATTGGGAACGGCGATTCTTGCAAAGGTATCCGCCCAAATCATGAAAACAGCACCTCCCACGGTACAAAGAGGTGTCAGTCTCCGGTGGTCAGCACCTGCCACAGCTCTGGTAATATGTGGAATGATAAGTCCAACAAATCCGATAATTCCGCAATAGGCAACCAGCACTCCGGTTAATAAGGAGGCTGCCACCATATACAGCCTTCGGTACTTAGCAACTGGAATTCCAAGAGTCACCGCAGCTTCATCCCCAAGAAGGAGAGTGTTTAAGGTTCTGTATTGAAATAGAAATCCCACAAAACAAATAATGGTAAGGACAACTGGAAAGAAGATATTCTGCCATTTTGCCCCTGCAAGAGAACCCATGGTCCAGAATTTTACGCTCTGCATTCCCTGGGCATCACCTGCCATAAATATGATAAAATTACTGAGGGCATTACATAGAGCATTGACTACAGTACCGGAAAGCACCAGCTTGGAGCTTGTCATCTTACTTCCCATGGAAGCCAGCATTAACACGCAAAATGCTGCTAACAGTGCGCCTGCGAACCCCCAGAAGGAACTGGCATTGATGGAGAGCCAGCTAAGGGAACCGATACCAAGCATGATGGAAAAGGTGGCGCCTAAGGATGCACCAGATGAAATTCCCAGAATATAGGGCTCTGCCAAAGGGTTCTGAACTGCCGCCTGCATTGCCATACCGCAAAGAGAAAGCCCGGCTCCCACCGCGGCACCAAGAATCACACGGGGAAAACGTATTTCCCAAATGATATTAACCTCTGAAAGACGACTTGTGAGGGCTGGATCCATCTGTATTCCAAAAAGCTTATCCAAAAGGATTGCATAGGTATGAGACGGCATTATTTTCATGGAGCCAAATGACATGGACAATACAACGGACAAAAGGAGCACAAATACCATTCCCGCTAGCATCAGCCCAAAAGCCTTACTGCTCTTTTGATTTTCTATGTATGCCTCTGAAATATGTTGATTCAAAGAGTAGGTCCTCCTTCTATCTTATTAGCTATAACTAACCGTAGATTATTATACGGATTGATGTTCAAAATAGGAATAGAGAATTCTGTAATACCATGGACAATTATTGAATGTATTCCGATAAAAAATATCACCACTCCATCATACGTTGACTTCCAAAAACAATGGAGCTATAATAGCTAAAATGTAGATTTATGAAAAAAGGAGGACGCACATGTCTGATTTTCGTACCCAGTTAGCAGAGGAATATGCCAGATTTCCATTGACAATTCAAAAGGCCGCCTCCTTTACAAAGCTGCCGGGACAGGTACCGGCTTCCTATGAAACCACACGGGCGGCCTTTATCTTTCCAGTGAGCGGAAAAGCTGTTATATCTTTTGACAATCAGACCTTTACAGCCGTACCTGGAAAAGTCATTCATGGCTGTCCCGGTAAAAAACTCACCTTTTATATTGAGGGAGACGAACCATTTTGCCATATTAATCTTTATTATGACCCCTTCGATTCCCAAGGCAGGGGCACAGATTTTATCCATTCTGCCTATGAGCTTGAAATTATAAACGGAGCAGAGGTTGATGACTGCCTGGAAGAGTTGCTGCGGCTCTCTCACTGCCATGATATACGTTCCCGGTTTCGAATGAATTTTACGACTCAAAAGCTTTTTGATGCCTTATTCTGTTCCCAGCTTAGCAAACAGGAATCAGAAGAGCTGAATTTTATCAATGAAGCGGCCTTATTTATACGAAACCATCATACAGAACCTCTGACACTCAAGGAAATCGCCGGTCATTTTGGAAAAAGACCTGAGAACTTTTCTTATTTATTTCACAAGGTCATGGGCATTCGCCCCATTGATTACCTGATTGAATACCGGCTGGAAACAGCGGCTGCTCTGTTAAATGAAAATGGCTGCAGCGTCCGGCAAGCGGCTGTCTCCGTGGGATATAAGGACGAGTTTTATTTCAGCCGATTATTTAAAAAGCATATGGGGATTGCTCCAAGTAAAATTAAAAGTGGATGGCAAACAGAAAGGAAGAAATTATGAATTCAGAACATTTAGATAGAACCCGTACTATAATAGAGACTCAGTGGGAAGACCACAAGATTTTTATTTATCTCCCCCCGACGTGGAAACAGAACGAAAACAAAATTTACCCAGCTATCCTTGTGCAGGATGGAGATCAGGCTATGAAGGCTCTGGTACCAGTACTTGACGAATTGGAGGCCCTATGGAGTGAGAATAAAGGCAAGGAATTCATTCTGGTCATGATATGTCCTCTGGACCGGCTCTCTGAATATACTCCATGGCCAGCTAAGGCCATGGCAACACGTTTTCCTGATTTTAAGGGAAAGGGAAATGAATACCTTAAGTCACTGGAAACAAATCTCCTTCCCTGGTTATTGGAACATTACAGGGTTGATTCCGATAATGTTTCATTGCTTGGTTATTCTCTGGGCGGCTTAATCAATGTATACGCTCTTACCATTCAGGATTGCTGGCGCCATGTGGCTGGGATCTGCAGTTCGTTTTGGTATGATGGCTGGATGTCCTGGCTGGAAGAAAACAGCATTGGAGAAGGGCTGATTTCCATCTACTTACATTATGGCACCATGGAGGGGAAGGGGAAATCAGGACCAATGGAACATGCAGCCAGATATGCAGAAGAGACCGGACAACTCCTGTCTCAAATGCTTCCAGGTAAGGTCACGGTCTCTAACGATGAGGGGGGACACCATTCCCTGGCTGGAGAGCGTTATCGGAATGGGTTGTTGTGGCTGAATGAAGAAATAGGCAAGTACTAAGGAAATGGAGTGAAATTTTTCAATTACGCCATCCCGGCGGCTGCTTAGTTAAACCTTTCGCTTAGCAAACTTTTGTTTTGCAAAATCATAGGATTCCTGAATCAATGGTTCAAATTCTTCCCATGTTTCAGGTGATGGATTTATCACACATACCCAACCCATCCATGCATAAACTGGGTGGGGCATAATGGTATTAAGAGCTGTAAAATCATAATCCATTGTTACAATTTGTCCAGCCTCCGGGCGCTTTGGAATACTACCAAATTTTTTGATAAAGGTTTCTTTTCTAATTCCTGCATTGACCCGATACACATTATCCCGGTTTAGTAAGGAGCCTTTATCGTTCTCACCATCCTTTTCTTTGATTGTGAGAACGTAGACTCCTCTTTTTAAAACATGACCCGGATTGTAGAAAATTCCTTTTTCTCCCCAGCTTTCAGTTAAAACTACATCTGGAAAATTTGATGTACAATACGTAATTATTTCTTCCGGTTTCATATATTTTCTTCCTTTATGATATTGCTTCAGCAACATACTTACATAATATAGAATAAACTTGCTCTACACTCTGTCTATTGTTCTCGTATTCTGATGGATTTCCTGCGTATCCTAAAGGTACCACATCTCTCGCAGCTTTACCACCTTGCATCCAATCGTACATACTCTCATAGTTCAAGTAATAATCACTTAGATCTTTTACTTCTTTATAATCGACATGATCCTAAAAAAATGCTGCATTTCGGCAGTTTCATACGCTCCTACATGTATATCCAATAAACCATTTTATTCAGGAAAGGAATATCCGGATATTGTGCTTTATCTATAAATATATATTCTTCACTTCCATTTACACCATAATGTGAAATTTCATAAGGTTCCATAAACAACTTTATTTTCATGCCATGTGTCTCATATGATGCCCTAATAACATCCAAAATGGTCTTAATATGCAACGAGTCCCCGTGCATATTAAGGCAATAAACCCTTTTAAATCCAAAGCGGTTTAAGTTCTCAAAAATATCACATAAGACCCTTTTTATAGTTTCTTCTTTTAATGAAAAAGAGCCCGAAATGCCACAAGTACAATAATTAATCCCCCAATAATACGGTGGTGCAATTAGACACCTTCTCCTTCTCTATTATACAACAAACTTAATACGAGAAAAAACCATTATACTGCAGGTGTCTCTAAAGAAATATAAAGCCATGTTGATGCTTTTATTTGCGCCTATTATTAATTAGGACAATTATTGCAATGCCTAATCCTAATGCTATTATAAAAAGTATCAGTACAGAATATGAAATTCCAACCATATTATCTCCCCCCTTTATGTTTTTTATATCATACCACCTCTATGAGCAAAAGAATACATATCTTGAACCACCTCCTCTCTCGTTATAACGTAAAGACACAAAAGCTGGATAGTCCCACTCTGTATTCGGTTAATCCTTATAGAATATTACCATATATCTTTCATCATAAGTAATCTATATCTTATAATACATAATATAAAATCTCTTAAATACAAAAACACCTACCATGAACAAAAAGAGACTAGAATCCATCTTACTATTAGTACCAAAAAAAAGCCTAATCCCTCACAACTAAGGGCTCGGCTTTAAATTTTTATTATTTATCTATAGTAGCAATTCTTCTTAAGAGCGTTAATAACAACTAAAACTTGACATTACAATGTTCCAATGCTATATTTAGATTATAAAAGAGCAACCGCCACACAAGGTGGAAGCTCCCAGTATAACGACTAATGTCCTAATGGACACCGCCTATCCTGTTCGCGGCAGGGTAGGCTATTTTTTTAACTTATGCCCGATGAAGAGGGGCACGCTGTCTATGTAAGTCAGCAATGCTAAGATAAAAGTTGCAAATAAAAGCACATCTGCAAATGAAAACATATCCCGCACCACCTCCCATCCCGTTATGACGTAAAGACATAAAAGCTGGAAGGTTCCACCCTGTATTCGGTTACTCCTGAAAGTATATTACCATATAATTCCAATGTCTACAATATCTATTTAACCTCTGCTATCGGAAGAGGACAAACGTCCTTTTCGTTGTGAGATACAAAAAAACGCCTCAACTCGACCAAAGCACTTATGCGTTCGTCCTCCGGCAATGACTGCCCTCTTTAAGCATATGCCCCCTCACTTTCTTTCATCATACACCAAAACTATCCAAAAGAAAAGAGACTGGGTTGGTCTCCTCTTATAATTCTCTCTTTAGGAAAACCGCTATTCCGCTCAGAATAACAACTACTGCAATCGCTCCAGTTGTAATTCTAATTCCTTTTTCGCCCCACTTAAAATTGATTAAATCATACACATATTTTTTACATCTGAGTTTCGATAGCCATTCCCATTTAAAGACATCAAGATATAATATAATGCATGCAAAAACAAATAAAATGACCTCAGCCCAATTCATATTTTTATATCCTCCGCTTACATCCATCATATCACTATAGTTCAGAAAAGAAAACACCCATCTTTCGACAGGTGTATTATTGATTTATTATTTCCAATCCCATTTGAGATTCGTATTTTATAACCGCTTTTGGTAAAACACCAGGGCTGTCCATATTCCAGATAAGCAGTGATAATTTCATCTATGTAATCGGTCTTAACAAGCCAAACGAAGTAGTTCAGAAATTAAATTCCTTATAATAATACCATACTAGTACCACAAGACAAAAAGAAAAAGCCGAAACCCTTATCAACTAAGGGCTCGGCTTTAAATTTTAATTATTCAACGATAGTAGCAACTCTACCTGAACCTACTGTACGTCCACCTTCACGGATAGCGAAACGGAGACCCTGCTCCATAGCGATTGGGTGAATCAGTTCAACAGACATTTCTACGTTATCGCCAGGCATACACATCTCTGTGCCAGCTGGTAAATCACAAACACCAGTAACATCAGTTGTTCTGAAGTAGAACTGAGGTCTGTAGTTGTTGAAGAAAGGAGTATGACGTCCACCTTCATCTTTTGTTAAAACGTAAACCTGAGCGGTAAACTTCTTATGGCACTTTACAGAACCTGGTTTAACAAGACACTGTCCTCTTTCGATTTCAGTTCTCTGAACGCCACGAAGTAATGCACCGATGTTATCACCAGCCTGAGCCTCGTCAAGTAACTTACGGAACATTTCGATTCCAGTTACAACAACTTTACGAGTCTCTTCGTGGATACCAATGATTTCAACTTCATCAGATACGTGTAATGTACCACGCTCTACTCTACCAGTAGCAACGGTACCACGGCCTGTGATGGAGAAAACGTCCTCGATTGGCATTAAGAATGGCTTATCTGTTTCACGAACTGGATCTGGAACCCACTCGTCAACTGCTGCCATTAATTCAAGAACCTTGTCGCCCCAAGAGCTTGTAGGATCTTCAAGAGCCTTTAAAGCAGAACCCTGGATGATTGGTGTATCATCGCCTGGGAATTCATACTCGTTTAACAGCTCACGGATTTCCATGTCTACTAATTCAAGTAACTCGGAATCGTCAACCATATCGCACTTGTTCATGAATACAACGATGTAAGGAACGCCTACCTGACGAGAAAGCAGGATGTGCTCTCTTGTCTGAGCCATAACACCATCGGTAGCAGCTACAACTAAGATAGCGCCATCCATCTGAGCAGCACCAGTGATCATGTTCTTAACGTAGTCAGCATGTCCTGGGCAGTCAACGTGTGCATAATGTCTCTTCTCTGTCTCATACTCAACGTGAGAAGTAGAAATTGTGATTCCACGCTCTCTCTCTTCTGGAGCCTTATCGATGTTCTCGAAAGCTACTGCCTGTCCAGTACCTAATCTCTCGTGAAGTGTCTTTGTGATAGCAGCTGTTAAAGTTGTTTTACCGTGGTCAACGTGACCAATGGTACCGATGTTACAATGGGTTTTGTTTCTTTCAAACTTAGCTTTAGCCATTTTATAACGTCCTCCTTAATTTACGCTCTCTTTCGAGCTTTGTTTATATATGTTAGGCTGTTTTTTATTATATGCTATTTGTGCACTATTTTCAAGCCTATTTGACGGGTTCCAGGCCGCCGTGACAGCCTGAAACCCAGTGGAACCAGTTAGGAATTATTTGCCCTTTTTATCTGCAAGAACTTTTTCCTGTACACTCTTTGGAACCGGCTCATATTTCTCAAAGAACATTGAGAAGTTACCGCGTCCCTGTGTTCTGGAACGTAAGTCTGTGGAATAACCGAACATCTCAGAAAGTGGTACGAATGCTTTAACCATCTTTCCGCCGCCGATGTCTTCCATACCTTCGATACGGCCACGACGGGAGTTGATATCACCGATAACATCACCCATGTAGTCCTCAGGCATAGTTACTTCAACCTTCATGATTGGCTCAAGAAGAATGGAGCCGCCCTTGTTCATCGCATCCTTAAATGCCATAGAACCGGCAATGTGGAATGCCATTTCACTGGAATCGACTTCATGGTAAGATCCGTCGTATACAGTAGCCTTAACACCAACTACCGGGAATCCGCCAAGAACACCAGACTTAGTTGCCTCTTCGATACCTTCACCGACTGCAGGAATATATTCCTTAGGAATAGATCCACCAACTACGGAAGACTCGAACTTGAACAGTTCTTCGCCATTGGCATCCATAGGCTCAAAGCGAACCTTACAGTGTCCGTACTGACCACGTCCACCAGACTGCTTTGCATACTTACTATCAACCTCAACGGTCTTAGTAAAGGTTTCCTTGTAAGCTACCTGAGGAGCACCTACGTTTGCTTCTACGTTGAACTCACGAAGCAGACGGTCTACGATGATCTCAAGATGAAGCTCACCCATACCGGAAATGATAACCTGGCCAGTTTCCTGGTTGGTCTTTGCACGGAAGGTAGGATCTTCTTCTGCAAGCTTAGCTAACGCCTCGCCCATCTTGCCCTGACCAGCTTTGGTCTTAGGCTCGATAGCGATATCGATAACTGGCTCTGGGAATTCCATGGACTCAAGAATTACCGGATGCTGCTCGTCACAGATAGTATCACCTGTTGTTGTTACCTTGAAACCAACAGCTGCAGCGATATCACCGGAGTACACTTTGTCTAACTCAGATCTCTTGTTGGCATGCATCTGAAGGATACGGCCTACACGCTCTTTTTTACCTTTTGTTGCATTTAATACATAAGAACCGGAGTTCATGATGCCGGAGTAAACACGGAAGAATGCCAGCTTACCAACGAATGGGTCTGTCATAATCTTAAATGCAAGAGCGGAGAAAGGTTCGTCATCAGAGGAATGTCTCTCGATCTCATTGCCGTCTAAATCAACACCCTTAATAGAAGCGATGTCAGTTGGAGCCGGCATATATTCAAGAATCGCATCAAGGAGTCTCTGTACGCCTTTGTTTCTGTATGCGCTACCGCAGCATACAGGAATAGCGGTACAGTTACAAGTTGCTTTTCTTAAAGCTTTCTTTAATTCTGCTGTGGATGGCTCTTCCCCTTCCAGGTATGCCATCATTAAGTCATCATCTAACTCGCAGATTTTTTCTACTAACTCAGCATGGTAAAGCTCGGCATCGTCTTTCATATCCTCTGGGATTTCAACGATATCGATATCATCACCCTTGTCGTCGTTGTAGATATATGCTCTCATCTCGAACAGGTCGATGATTCCTTTGAATTCATCTTCTGCGCCGATAGGGAGCTGGATGCAGATAGCATTCTTACCAAGACGAGTCTTGATCTGCTCTACTGCTCCAAAGAAGTTTGCACCCATGATATCCATCTTGTTGATGAATGCCATACGGGGTACGTTGTAGGTGTCAGCCTGACGCCATACATTTTCGGACTGTGGCTCAACGCCTCCCTTTGCACAGAAAACGCCAACAGCGCCATCAAGTACACGTAAGGAACGTTCTACCTCTACGGTAAAGTCAACGTGTCCTGGAGTATCAATGATGTTGATACGGTGTTCCGGAGCGCCTGGCTTTACTTTGTTGTTCTCATGCATCGTCCAGTGACAAGTAGTAGCAGCAGAAGTAATTGTGATACCTCTTTCCTGCTCCTGCTCCATCCAGTCCATGGTAGCAGTTCCTTCATGTGTGTCACCGATTTTGTAATTTACACCAGTGTAATAGAGGATACGCTCAGTCAATGTAGTTTTACCTGCATCGATATGGGCCATGATACCAATATTTCTGGTTGCTTCCAATGGATATTCTCTTCCAGCCAAAGCTTATTCCTCCTAATTAGAATCTGTAATGAGCAAATGCCTTGTTAGCGTCAGCCATCTTATGCATATCTTCTTTTTTCTTAACGGCTGCACCGGTGTTATTAGCGGCATCTAAAAGCTCATTAGCAAGTCTTTCCTCCTGAGTCTTCTCGCCTCTCTTACGAGAGTACAGAGTAATCCATCTCAGGGCTAATGCCTGTCTTCTCTCCGGTTTAACTTCGATCGGTACCTGATATGTGGCACCACCGATACGTTTTGCCTTTACTTCAAGTACTGGCATAATGTTGTTCATAGCTTCTTCGAATACTTCAACAGCTGGCTTGCCTGTCTTTTCTTCCATACGGCCGAATGCGCCGTAAACGATCTTCTGAGCAACACCTCTCTTACCATCATACATAATGTTGTTGATCAACTTTGTAACAACCTTATTGTTGTATAATGGATCTGCTAATACGTCTCTTTTTTGAGTATGTCCTTTACGTGGCACGTTACTTCCCTCCTTAATATGGCTGGATCTCCTTACTGGATTGTCCAGCTATTCATTAGATCCTAGGTACTCACAAACATTCAAGTTGCGTTCGCGCTCGGTTTCTATATATAATCCTGCAACCTACAGGTTCAATATCTAAAGTCCGGCACTAGAAATTCAAATGTGTGGTTCTAATTATTTTTTGTCTTTCGGTCTCTTCGCACCGTATTTGGAACGAGCCTGTTTTCTGTTAGCTACGCCTGCAGTATCCAGGGTACCTCTAACGATATGATATCTGGTACCTGGTAAGTCTTTTACTCTACCGCCACGAATTAAAACAACGCTATGCTCCTGTAAGTTATGACCCTCACCTGGGATATAGCTTGTTACTTCGATACCGTTAGAAAGACGAACTCTAGCGATCTTTCTAAGAGCTGAGTTAGGCTTTTTAGGTGTAGCAGTCTTAACTGCGGTACAAACGCCTCTCTTCTGGGGAGCGGAAATATCAGTAGCCTTCTTCTGTAAAGAGTTGTAACCCTTCTGAAGAGCGGGTGCTGTAGATTTCTTTTCGCTTGTCTGTCTTCCCTTTCTTACTAACTGGTTAAATGTGGGCATTCCATTCACCTCCTGTGATATTGTCTGTGGTTGCTGTTATCTTCAGCTTAATTTACGCACAAAAACATGACGCGTTTATGCACGCCTAATTATTATATACATATAGTTTTTTTTTGTCAAGGTTTTCTTTTTCGTGAAATTCAGGCCAAAAACAAGGCTGCAGCAAAGGTTTCTGCCGCAGCCATATCAATTTTATTTTATTGTTCTTTCAATTCTTTCAGCTTTTCGTTGATCACGCCATCCATTTCCTCCGCGTACTGATCTACCGTCAGCTTACCTGCTAAAACATCCACCAGCTTATCACGAAGATCTCCCTGTACCCCTCCGGTCATTGCCTGGTATCCCCACTCTGCTCCAGGACGGGAAGAAGTAGCAGCCAGCTCCTTGGAAAAAATATCAAAAAATTCTTTTCCAAATGCGTAGTTCAAGCTTTCATTTCCCTTTACCTGAGATAAGTAGCTGTTCTCCTCGCAGTACTTCGCATTGTTTTCCGGCTTGGAGATCCATTCAATAAATTCTGCTGCTTCTTTTTCCACTCCGGTATTTTTAAACGCTGCCAGATACTTTCCTCCAGGTACAGAAGAACGTGTGGCTTCTTTTGGAAGATAGGTCACTCCCCACTCAAAATCAGTAATCTGATCTTTATAATTGGCAATCATCCAGCTTCCTGAAAAATGCATGGCAACCTGCCCGGTACGGAAGAGGTTGTTGGGATTCTCTGAGCCAAGCCATACAGAGGAAGGAATGATTCCCTCATCGTGTAAATCCTTAAAGAACTGTATGGCATGTTTATTTTCCGGCGTATTAAAATCGCTCCCATTCAGCTCAGGATTTAAAAGGCCGCCGCCTGACTGGTAAAGAAGGGTGGTAAATCTCTGAGGGGACTTGTCATAAACAAGGCCGTATTTGCAGCCGCCCTTTTCCATTACGGTTTTCATGGCTTCCTTCCACTCATCCCAGGTCCATACCTCGTCCTCAGACTGAGGAACAGAAACTCCTGCCTTATCAAAGGCTGTCTTATTATAAATGAGTCCGTTGGCAGTTACGTCCATAGGCGCTGCCAGAACCTTATCATCAAAAACGAATTTCAACCCTTCCCCAAAGCTGTTTACAAATTCATCTTTATTGGATACGTACTCTCCGAGATCCACAAGCTGATTCTGGAACGGTCCTAAATTGGTAAGCCTTGCAATGGCAGGAGCTTCCTTTCCATTGATCATGTTTTTAATCTTGCTCTCTAAATCAGAATACGGAACCTCAATCAGATTGATCTTGATGTCCGGATGCTCTTTCATGTATTCGTCGGCAAGCTTCACAAAGGATTCCCCTTCTTTTCCGTCGCTGAACCATACCACATCAAGCTTCTTTTCTTTGCTGTCCGCCTGTTTCCCCCCACCGGAACAACCCACAAGGGTCGAAAGCGCCAGCATCCCCATAAGCAACCATGATACTGTTTTTTTCATAAATACCTCTCCTTTTTTAGTTGGTAACTTCATTTTATCATTCGCCTCACGGAAAAAGTTTCATATATCAGACAGGAAATCATTCTTTTTTGCTCTTTTTTGACTGGGCATATTTTTTTGGTGTAATCCCCGTCATCTTCTTAAATACAGCAATAAAATGGCTGTCACTGTTATAGGAAAGCTTTACCGCCACATCCGTGACTGAGTGGCCTTCCTTTAATAGTGCCTTCGCTGCAATGATCTTTTGATTGGCCACATACTGGGTCAAAGTAAAACCTGTCTCCTTTTTGAAATAGTGGCTTAAATAATACCGGTTCATATAAAATCTCCGTGAGATTTCATTAAGATCCAGCCGTTCCTCCACATGAGACGCAATGTACTTTTTTAACTGCTCGATTCTTTCCCGGTAAAGCACCGGGTCCTTAAACTCCTGATCTTCATAAGTGGAATCAAAGCCCAGGGTCGTTTTATGTTTTTCCTTCTCCATAAAGAACTGATACATTTCATTGACAGAAACCATGAGTTCCAGAATGGACAGCTTGATTCTTACACTGTTCTCAATGCTGCCTCTGTTTTCGGAATGAATGTTCTGCTCTATTTTTTCAAACAGCTTTTCCACCTTTTCAAGATTCTCTCCGCTTAAATGAAGGCGATGGAGAAATGGATCAGGGCGATGTTCGAAAAACATGGTGAAATCATAATGAAATGCTTCCTCTAAGTGTAACAATAGCTCAGGCTCAAACATGAGAACATATCGGTGATACGTTTTTCCTTCTCCGCCGCTGGTTCGGTGATACTCTTTGTTATTAATCAGAAACAGATCCCCTGATTTGGCATGGTAGGTGCGATTGCCTATCTCCATCAAAGCTCCGTCTGTGAGAAACAATATGATTTCATACTGGTTGTGAAAATGGAATCCCTGCATAGCCCAATTTTCAGAGCCTCCATGAAAATAATATAGTGAGTCAAATTCTTCAAAAAATACGCGTTCTTTCATCTTCACAACCAGTCCTTTCTAATGCCAGTAAGGAAGCATTGCTTCTTGCAGTACTAAAATCATAAGTGCCTGTCCATAGGTCATGGGACAGCATGGAATCGTTTTGTAGAACTCGCCGTCTAAACCAATGGGAGTGCCGTAAGAAACATTTTGAACGGTTCCATCTTCTTCGATGTAATCCATGAGGTGCTTCGTTCCAAGTTCAATCAGCTCCTGGTATTCTTCTCTTTTTAAGATACCCAGCCTTACTCCCTTCATAATACCATAAAGGAAGGCTGCACTGCAGGATAATTCTAAATAGGAAGATTCATCATTGATAATGGTATGCCACAAGCCACTTTCAGGGTCTGCATATCTCTTCAGAGCTTTCACCTGATTTTCATAAACACTTAAGAAATACCGTTTTATCCCCTCATCTAAATCAATATCCTCTAAAAGCTCCATAATAACAATGGTGTACCAGCAGTTTCCTCTTCCCCACAGCACCTTTCCATAATTGTCATTTCTCTGAAAGTTAAAGCCATGGTAAAATAGTCCTTCTTCTTTATTTAACAGATATTTGATGTGAGAGAGAATCTGATAGTTGGCTTCGTCCACATAATCCTTTCTCTCAAGAAGCTTTCCGGCTCTGGTAAGAAAGAGAACTGTCATGAAAAGGGTGTCAATGAGGATCTCATGGTCATTGGCACTTCCCGTGATCATATGCTGAAAGCAGCCATCCCCGGTACGAATCAGTTTTTTATCCTTCATAATCCAGTCAGACCAGTCCTTAATGAACGTAAGGTATTCCGGCTTTCTAGTTTTTTCATAGAGGTAGGTCAGGGTAAGCATGGGAGAGGTGGTATTTACATTTCTCTCTAATATGCCCTCCTTGATACGGCTGTCGAACCAGTTTTCTATATAATCGAGGATTTCTTTTTTCTGGCTGACCTCATAGTATTTATAAAGTCCGAAAATCCCCACTCCCTGGGGCCATTCCCAGCAGTTAAAATCAATGAGGCTGATGGGGTAAACTTCCTTCATCCCGTTATTTTTAAGAGCCATCATTTTTTCCGAAACCAGATTCAGTCTCTCTTCCATGGTTTTTATATCGATCAATTTACTCTCTCCTTCCATGTGATTCTGCCATCTACGGTTTCCGGATACTGATAGACAGGAGCTCCATTCACCTTTAATATGCTTTCCCTGTCAAGAAGATATTCTCTTCCTGTCTCATCCTTAACCTGAGTACTCTCCCCGTCCATGGTGATTGTAACGTTTCTAAATGCCTCTAAGACATCTTCCAGACTTCCGTATTCCTTTAAGCTGCCGACCCGGACCACCCAGACATTGTCTCGTCCCTGGCTGATGAACTCTCTGAACTGATTGGGCCCCTGCTCCTGTATGGTAAGTCCATTTAAGGCTTTTACTGCCACATACGCCCCGTCCTTTTCCAGTACCAGAATTCCGTCCTCACCCTGATATCTGGAAAATGAATTGATTGGGATATAGGCATGTGTATAACCAATCCGCTCTTCTTCTCCAATGTGGTACCTTAAGACTGCTGTATTCTTATATTGGGCTCCAAGGGGAAGAACACCGTTGCCCGCCCAGAAATTAGGTCTTCCGCTTCCATATGGAAAGGATTCTCCGGGGTGATTGATGAAAAGCTGGGCAGTTTCATCTATAGTCGCCTGCAAAATGTGTTCCTGATATCCTTTTTGAAATGGTTTAAAGCCAATGGCAGTGGATAAAAGAGCTTTGCTGTTCTTATATAGATAGAGATTTACGTGGTTTTCAAATCCCTGTGTATTCTGAAAAATCATTTCCTCCTCTTCCTCAAGTGCCAGGAACTTTTGGTACTCCTTAGGAGGCTGATACTCTCCAAGCACCAAAGGGAGGTAGCCGATGCAGGCTCTGTTTAAATAACCTGCATTGTATGCAACATAGAGCAGTGATGTGGTGCCTGCATTGTAATTTCCCTTCATTTCCTTTTCGTAGCTGCGGCCAAAGCTGGTCATAACAGCTCCCTTATGAGCATTGACTGCCAGGGAATAGAAGATCATGTTTAAAGCTTTTTCTGCCTTCTGATGAAGCGGGTCTTTCTCATCTGTCAGATTATAAAGGGTACCAATTCCCAATACATCAACAGGGATATAGGCGTTGGAATTCCACTCCGTAATGAATTCCCGGAAAAAGTCATCGAACCAGTGGTGGAGAAGCTCTTCCCCCCGGGCCTTAACCTCAGTCCCCACACGTCCGCTGTTGGTAAAGGTCCTGTCAGGTAAGTAGGTACCAGCCAGGTACTGGCAGCAGTGGAATAAGAGTGCATGATTTTCGCTGAAGAACCACATGACATCATCTCCTGGCTCATCGATCCAGTAGCGGTAATTTACCATGGCCTCTTCCAGTGCATTTTTTAAGGTATCTGAAATCCGGTTGTGATAGGTGCGGTAGATATAGATCATAATGATGAAATGAAAATCAGAGCAGTCCTTTCTGTTTCTCACTCCTAAAAGCTCCTCTAAAAGAATATCTTCCGCTCGTTTAAATTCCCTCTCCCTCTGAAACAGGGCGGCTGCCTTGTAGGTGTTTTCCGGGGCGAACTTGATGATTGCATCAAGAGCCAGCTTCTTTCGAACGTTTCTGTCCTCGTTGTTGCTTTCTAAGAATTCTTTTCTGACCAGCTGATTTCCGATTTTCCGTTTTATAACAATTCCCTTGTAAGTAAGAACTGCTGTAAAATAATAATACCCTGGTGATATTTCATCCGTATGAAAGAGAACCAGTCCCTTTTGCTCCGCCTCCATGGTATAATTTCTTACTTTTATAAGCTTCCAGGAATGTTCCATTTTTTCAATGAATTCTCCCGGAGTTATCATAATTTCCAAATCAAGAGGCTGGTTAAAAGGATTGTTAAGATTCATTTTTATGGTTTCACTGAAATAAGCTTCTTTATCAAAGCACATCCCATGTAACATCTGTTCCATTTGATTTAAGGTATCTTCCTCCACCTCGTCATTTGCTGGAATCAGTATCTTCAACTCCGCTTCTCCCAAACGCTTCATACGAAAATAGTAATCCGTGTCACGTTCCGCCAGATCATCAAGGCAGACCACCACTCCATTCATGCCTTTTATTAGGGGAATAGAAACAGTTGTTTTCTTAACCAGATTTCTGGTAAACGGGGTGAAATCTGTGATCAGCTGCCCATTGACCCAGAGAGTTAAGCCGCCGCAGGTTTCCAGTTCAAAATCCACGGTCCCCTCTTCTTCTGACTGAAGTATGGTATATCCATACATTCTTAAATAGGTAGGCTGATAATAAAAGCCGGACCCGTCAATGCCTGGATTTCCAAAAGGGAAATATTGCTTTACCAGCTTTTCCTCTCCAAATACACTTAATGTTCCGCCATTGGTGATATGGGTAAAATCAGGACATTGTGGTATTTCACCTTTTCTCTGTTCGATAAATTCTTTCCTGCAGGGATTTTCATGAATGGCAAATCCCTTTTTTAACCACTCGTTGACCCTTCCGCTTAAGGTAGACCTGGTGAATTGCCGGATTTGTGTATGAACCTCACTGATTAGAAAGCGATTGACAAATCCTTCCGCAAACAGCGGATATTCCAAGTATTTCATGTCTTCTTTCCTCCTGTTTACTCTTTGACTCCTCCGGCAGTCATGCCGCCGATGATATAGCTTTGCAGTGTTACGAACACAATAATTACCGGAATCATGGAAATGACGGACATCGCCAATAAGCTGTTCCAGTCTACCGAGTATTCACCGGAATAATTTGCAAGTGCCAGCTGAATGGTATAGCGTTCCTTGCTGTTGATAACCAGCTTAGGCCAAAGATAATCGTTCCATCTCCACATAAAAGAGAAGATGCAGAGAACAGAGATGACTGGCCTGGCAAGGGGCAGCATGATCCGCATTAAAATACTAGCTTCTGACGCTCCGTCGATTCTGGCGGCTTCCATATAAGCATCTGGAATTCCGACGTAATACTGTCTCACCAGAAAGACCGCTGTAGGCGAAGCTACGGCTGGAATAATCAGTCCCCATAAGCTGTTATAAAGATTGGTTGCCACAATCACCTTGAAAATAGGGATCATGATGACCTCCAAAGGAATCATCAAGGTAGCCAGCACAACACCAAAGAGAATCTTATCTCCTTTAAAACGGTATTTTGCAAAGGCATATCCGGACATCAAGTTGACCACTATGGTAAGGAAGGTGGCCACAAGGCTTGTAAATACCGTATTGAAAAAGTAGATTCCAAAGTGTCCTTCTTCCAAAGCCCTTTGATAATTGGCAAAGGACGGATTCTTTCCAATGAAGCTGGGGGGCCAGGAGAACAATTCTCCAGTGCTTTTAAAGGAAGAACCGATGACCCAGAGAATGGGCATCAGGAATATGAAGGTCAGGATAAGAAGAATGACCCAAGCACCACCTGCAAATAAGTATTTTTTACGATTAGTCTGCATCCTGCTCCCCTCCCGTATTCGCTTTAAATTGGACCACCGTGAACATGGCTAACAGAACAAATAGTATCATGGTCATGGCACTGGCGTAGCCCATCTGATTTTTTTCAAATCCTGTTTCCTGTATGGTCTGAACCATGAACTTGGTAGCCCCTGCCGGGCCGCCCTGAGTCAGCGCATATACCAATGGATACGTTTTGATAATCGTAACCGTGGATAAAACAAGGACCAAAAGACTGGTGGGCTTTAAAAGCGGCAGTGTAATATAGCGGAACTGATGAAAGAATCCGGCACCATCAATTCTTGCAGCTTCATAATAAGTCTCAGATATGGCCTTAATACCGGAAATGAACATGACCATATAATAGCCTGACATACTCCACGCGGTGACGAAGATCACAACTCCCATAGCATAATTCTGATCCGTCAGCCATTTCACCGGCGATCTTCCCATGGCAGTCAGAAGATAATTAATAACGCCAAATTCTTCTCCCAAAAGAAATCTCCAGGTGAGTCCCACAATAATACTGGAAATCATGGTGGGCCAGTAAAACACTGCTCGGAAAAAATCATTTCCCTTACGGGCACCTGTCAGCAGCAGGGCAAGTCCCATGGCTGAAACATAAACCAGGGGAACCGAAACGGCAGTGAAAAATACCGTGCGGAGAAAAGAATCCCAAAATCCCCGGTCTGAAAAAAGCTTTATATAATTATTGATCCCCACAAATTTCTGAGGATTTACCCCATCCCACTTTGTCAACGATATCCATAGCCCATTTACAGCTGGAAAGAATAAAAACAGGCCAAATATGATTAAAGTAGGAGCAAGCAGCAGATAAGGAAACATATTCCGCTCAAACTTCCTCATTGGTTCTACCTCCTTTTTTATGATTATAGCATGAAAAAAAGAGGAAAAATCCAGTTTTATTATGCAAATATTACATAATATTGTCTTTTCCTAGGAAGTTACCAAATACGCAAAAAACGCCCTGACGGCCAAAGCCAGTCAGAGCGTTTCACTTCTTATTCTTCTATATCGTCTTCACTGATGGATAAAATCTCATCTGCTTCTTCGAAACGGTCATCGGTTAATAAGATCTCATCATCTTCTGATAACAGAATCTCATCATCCTCTTCCAGTTCCGCATCTGTACTTAAATTGATGGTACGGTAACGCTTCATACCAGTACCAGCCGGAATCGGCTTACCGATAATAACGTTTTCCTTAAGACCGATCAGGTGGTCAACCTTACCGTTAATAGCGGCTTCGGTCAGAACCTTTGTGGTCTCCTGGAAGGAAGCGGCTGACAAGAAGGAATCAGTTGCAAGAGATGCCTTTGTAATACCAAGCATAACCTGCTTTCCATCTGCCGGCTCTTTGCCTTCTGCAAGGAGTGCATCATTTAAGTCATTATAATCAAGAACGTCCATAGAGGTTCCTGGAAGGACATCGCTGTCTCCGCTCTCCTCGATTTTGATCTTTTTAAGCATCTGTCTTACGATCATCTCTACGTGCTTATCATTGATTTCTACACCCTGGAGACGGTACACACGCTGTACCTCCTGGATCATATAATCCTGTACGGCACGAACGCCTTTGATCTTTAAGATATCGTGTGGATTCACACTACCTTCGGTCAGCTCATCACCAGCCTCAAGTACCTGGCCATCGGCAACCTTGATTCTGGAACCGTAAGGAATCAGATAGGTCTTGGAATTGCCAGTTTCATTCTCAGTAATGATGATCTCACGTTTTTTCTTGGTATCCTTAATAGCAACCACTCCGCCGAACTCAGCGATGATGGCAAGACCTTTCGGCTTTCTTGCCTCAAAAAGCTCCTCGACACGGGGAAGACCCTGTGTGATATCGCCACCCGCAACACCTCCGGTATGGAAGGTACGCATGGTAAGCTGTGTTCCTGGCTCACCGATGGACTGAGCAGCAATGATTCCGACTGCTTCACCAACCTGAACTGGCTGGCCGGTGGCCATGTTGGCTCCGTAGCATTTTGCACAAACTCCCTGATGGGATTTGCAGGTAAGGACGTTACGGATCTTGATGGAATTACGGCCCATCTTATCTAATACCTTCATAACAGAAGAAGCACGTTTTGGAGTACACATATGGTTCTCTTTTACAATGACCTCTCCAGTATCAGGATCAGTAATGGTTTCTGCAATAAATCTTCCGGTGATACGTTCTTCCAGGCCCTCAATGGTTTCCTGGCCGTCTGTAAACGCCTTGATCTCCATAAATGGAATGTCTTTTCCTTCGCAGCAGTCGATCTCACGGATAATCATATCCTGTGAAACGTCTACCAGACGTCTGGTCAGGTAACCAGAGTCGGCGGTACGAAGAGCTGTATCGGAAAGTCCTTTACGAGCTCCATGAGCGGAGATAAAGTACTCCAATACGTCAAGACCTTCACGGAAGTTTGATTTGATAGGAAGTTCGATGGTATGACCGGTTGTATCGGCCATAAGTCCACGCATACCTGCAAGCTGCTTGATCTGCTTATCAGAACCTCGGGCTCCGGAGTCAGCCATCATATAGATGTTGTTGTACTTATCAAGTCCGGTAAGCAGGTCATGGGTAAGCTGATCATCGGTTACCTTCCATGTGTCAATAACTTCTTTATAACGCTCTTCCTCTGTGATAAGACCACGGCGGAAGTTTTTAGCAATCTGGTCAACCGTTGCCTGAGCTTCTGCAATCAGCTTTGGCTTGCTTTCTGGCACGGTCATATCGGAAATGGAAACCGTCATGGCAGCTTTGGTTGAATATCTATAACCAATGGCCTTAATGTCATCTAAGGTCTCTGCGGTCTGTACAGCTCCGTGAACGTTAATAACCTTTTCAAGGATCTGCTTACACTGCTTCTTACCTACATGGAAATCGACTTCCATTAAGAGTTCGTTGCCTGGAATGGAACGGTCTACGAAACCAAGATCCTGAGGAACGATCTCATTGAAGATGAAACGTCCAACTGTGGATTCTACTACTCCGCTCTTCATGGTACCATCAGGCATTCTCTTTGTAACTCTTGCCTTGATTCTGGAATGAAGGGTAACTGCCTGGTTCTCGTAAGCGAGAATGGCTTCGTTAACACTTCTAAATACCATTCCTTCGCCCTTAGCACCAGGACGCTCCTGGGTCAGGTAGTAGATACCAAGAACCATATCCTGAGACGGAACGGCAACAGGGCCACCGTCGGAAGGCTTTAGAAGGTTGTTTGGTGATAACAGAAGGAAACGGCATTCTGCCTGAGCCTCTACGGAAAGAGGCAGATGAACCGCCATCTGGTCACCGTCGAAGTCGGCATTAAACGCAGTACATACCAGTGGATGAAGCTTGATTGCCTTACCTTCAACCAGGATCGGCTCGAAAGCCTGGATACCCAGTCTATGAAGAGTAGGTGCACGGTTTAGCATAACCGGATGCTCTTTGATAACATCTTCCAGTACGTCCCAGACTTCTGTCTGAAGGCGCTCAACCATCTTCTTGGCATTCTTTATATTATGTGCAGTTCCGTTGGAAACCAGCTCTTTCATAACGAAAGGCTTGAATAACTCAATAGCCATCTCTTTTGGAAGACCGCACTGGTAAATCTTAAGTTCAGGACCAACGACGATAACAGAACGTCCGGAATAGTCAACACGCTTTCCAAGTAAGTTCTGACGGAAACGTCCCTGTTTACCCTTTAACATATCAGAGAGGGATTTTAATGCACGGTTTCCAGGTCCGGTTACCGGTCTTCCTCTTCTTCCGTTGTCGATTAAGGCATCAACGGCTTCCTGAAGCATACGCTTTTCGTTACGTACAATGATGTCAGGAGCGCCAAGCTCTAACAGACGGGCAAGACGATTGTTACGGTTAATAATTCTTCTGTAAAGGTCATTTAAGTCAGAGGTAGCAAAACGACCACCATCTAACTGAACCATCGGACGGATATCCGGTGGTATAACCGGTACAACGGTCATGATCATCCACTCTGGTAAGTTGCCGGAGTTTCTGAAGGCTTCTACTACTTCCAGACGCTTGATGATTCTTGCACGCTTCTGGCCTGTGGCCTCCTTTAACCCTTTTTTCAACTCCTCAGAGTCTTTTTCAAGGTCAATGGATCGTAACAGTTCTAAAATGGCTTCTGCACCCATTCCTACACGGAATGCGCCATGGCCGTACTTCTCTGTCTCTTCACGGTATTCCTTCTCAGATAAGACCTGCTTATACTGGAGACCGGTGTTGCCGGCATCCAGTACCACGTAAGATGCGAAATAGAGCACCTTCTCTAAGGTTCTTGGAGAAATGTCCAGAATGAGACCCATACGGCTTGGTATTCCCTTGAAATACCAGATATGGGAAACAGGGGCAGCAAGCTGGATATGGCCCATACGCTCTCTACGAACGCTGGCTTTTGTTACTTCCACGCCGCATCGGTCGCATATAACGCCTTTATACCGAATTTTTTTATATTTACCGCAATGACATTCCCAGTCCTTGCTCGGTCCAAAGATTCGTTCACAGAACAAACCGTCCTTTTCCGGCTTTAAGGTTCTGTAGTTGATGGTCTCCGGCTTTTTTACCTCGCCGTGGGACCAATCCAGAATCTTTTCCGGAGAAGCCAGACCGATTTTTATGGCGTCAAACGTCATTGGGTGGTAAGTTTCATTGTTTTCAGGCATGAGCGGTTCTCCCTTCTATTATTCTTCGTCTGAATCTTCAACATCTACGTCATCGAAATCTTCAAACGAATCGTCGACTTCTTCAGTCTCCTCTTCTTCACTGACAGCAACCAGTTCATTATCCTTAAATTCCTGCTTCTGATAACCGAAATCACCGAAGGATTCCTCTTCACGATAATGTCTGTCACCCTCTATGATGGATCTTAAATCCGTCTCTTCGAAGTCTGTGCTTTCAGCAATCTGAACCTCAGTATTGTCATCACGCAGCACTCTTACATCCAGTGCCAGTGACTGAAGCTCTTTTAACAATACCTTGAAGGATTCCGGAATACCAGGCTCAGGGATATTTTCACCCTTAATAATGGCTTCGTAAGTCTTTACACGGCCTACAACATCATCGGATTTCACAGTCATGATCTCCTGAAGTGTATAAGATGCACCGTAAGCCTCGAGAGCCCAAACCTCCATCTCTCCGAAACGCTGTCCGCCGAACTGGGCTTTACCGCCGAGAGGCTGCTGGGTAACCAGTGAGTATGGTCCTGTAGAACGTGCATGGATCTTATCGTCTACCAGATGGTGAAGCTTCAAGTAGTGCATATGTCCGATGGTAACAGCACTATCAAAGTATTCTCCGGTACGTCCGTCACGGAGGCGTACTTTTCCATCGCGGTTGATCGGAACACCCTTCCATAATTCTCTGTGATCCAGGTGATCACCAAGATATTCAATTACATCAGGCTTTAATGTGTCTTTATATTTATCCTGGAAATCTGACCAGCTCATATTTACATAATCATTAGCCACATCCAGAGTATCCATAATGTCGTTCTCGTTTGCACCGTCAAATACCGGGGTGGAAACATTGAAGCCCAAAGCTCTTGCTGCAAGGCTTAAATGGATCTCAAGTACCTGCCCGATATTCATACGGGAAGGAACGCCCAGAGGGTTTAATACGATGTCAAGAGGGCGGCCGTTAGGAAGGAACGGCATATCTTCTACTGGAAGCACGCGGGAAACAACACCCTTGTTACCATGACGTCCAGCCATCTTATCGCCGACAGAGATTTTTCTCTTCTGAGCAATGTAGATGCGGACAGTCTCATTCACACCAGGAGACAGCTCGTCGCCGTTTTCTCTTGTAAATACTTTTGCATCAACAATGATACCGTAAGCGCCGTGAGGTACTTTTAAGGAGGTATCACGAACTTCTCTTGCCTTCTCACCAAAGATGGCACGAAGCAGTCTTTCTTCTGCAGTCAGCTCGGTCTCTCCCTTTGGAGTTACCTTACCTACCAGGATATCTCCGGCACGGACTTCTGCTCCGATACGGATAATTCCTCTCTCATCAAGGTCTTTTAAAGCGTCCTCGCCGACACCAGGAACGTCACGGGTAATTTCTTCCGGTCCTAACTTGGTATCACGGGCTTCTGCCTCATATTCCTCGATGTGGACAGAGGTATAAACGTCTTCCTGAACCAGTCTCTCACTTAAGAGAACCGCATCCTCGTAGTTGTAACCTTCCCAGGTCATGAATCCGATCAGAGGATTCTTACCGAGAGCGATCTCACCATTCTGGGTAGAAGGTCCGTCAGCAATAACTTCCCCTTTTACCACGTGGTTGTTCTTATATACGATTGGCTTCTGGTTGTAGCAGTTGGACTGGTTGCTTCTCTTAAACTTCGTCAGGCGGTAAACATCCTTGCCGCCGTCGGAATCCCTGCGGATGATGATCTCATTGGAAGCAGACCGTTCAACCACACCAGAGTTTCTTGCAACTAAACAAACACCGGAGTCAACAGCTGCCTTTGCTTCCATACCGGTTCCTACTGCAGGAGCATCGGTGGTTAAAAGCGGCACGGCCTGACGCTGCATGTTTGATCCCATGAGGGCACGGTTCGCATCGTCGTTCTCAAGGAAAGGAATCATGGCTGTCGCTACAGAGAATACCATCTTAGGAGAAACGTCCATTAAGTCAATGTTCTTTCTCTGGAACTCAGATGTCTCCTCGCGGTAACGTCCGGAAATATTCTTATGAATGAAATGACCTTCGTCATCAAGCGGCTCATTCGCCTGAGCTACTACGAAGTTATCTTCCTCATCAGCGGTAAGATAAACCACTTCATCGGTAACAATTGGATTTTGTGCATCTGTCTTATCTACCACACGGTAAGGAGCCTCTACGAATCCATACTGGTTTACTCTTGCATAAGTAGCAAGAGAGTTGATCAGACCGATGTTAGGACCTTCAGGTGTCTCGATGGGACACATACGGCCGTAATGGGTATAGTGAACGTCTCGAACCTCGAATCCGGCACGATCTCTGGAAAGACCACCAGGTCCTAAGGCAGACAGACGTCTTTTATGTGTTAATTCTGCAAGCGGGTTATTCTGATCCATAAACTGGGATAACTGGGAACTTCCGAAGAATTCCTTAACCGCAGCAGTCACAGGCTTAATATTGATCAGGGACTGTGGTGTAATGCCATCCATGTCCTGAGTCGTCATTCTTTCACGTACCACTCTCTCCATTCTGGAAAGACCGATACGGTACTGATTCTGAAGAAGCTCGCCAACAGCACGTATTCTACGGTTTCCTAAGTGGTCGATATCATCTGCTGTGCCCACTTCTTCTTCCAGATGCATATTATAATTTATGGAAGCTAAGATATCTTCTTTTGTAATATGCTTTGGAACCAGCTCGTTTAAGTTTCTGTGAAGGGCTTTCTTAAGAGCCTCTTCGTCGTCACTGCCAACTTCTGCCAGAATTTTTTCAAGGGCAGGATAGAATACTAATTCTGTAACGCCTGCTTCCTTTGGATCAAAACTAACATGAGCAGATAAATCTACCATTAAGTTAGAAAGTACTTTCTGTTTGCGCTCCACACCTTCCAGCCACACAAAAGGAACAGCTGCATTCTGTATCCTTTCAGCAAGCTGCTTGTCTACTGTGGTTCCAGCCTGCGCGAGGATTTCACCAGTTACGGTATCAATCACATCCTCAGCCAGATCATGACCTGTAATACGGTTTTTGAAATGAAGCTTTTTATTGAATTTATATCTTCCGACCTTTGCAAGATCATATCTTCTTGCGTCAAAGAACATACTATTTAACAAACTTTCAGCACTATCAACAGATAAAGGTTCACCTGGGCGGATCTTCTTATATAACTCTAATAAGCCATCCTGGTAATTATCAGAAGTGTCTTTACCAAAGCTGGCTAATAATTTCGGCTCTTCACCGAACAGTTCAATAATCTCTGCATTGGTACCAAAACCAAGTGCACGGATCAGTACGGTGACTGGAACCTTTCTGGTTCTGTCTACTCGTACGTAGAAGATGTCGTTGGAGTCAGTCTCATACTCCAGCCATGCTCCACGGTTAGGAATTACCGTACAGGCATAAAGTTCCTTACCTACCTTGTCGTGTTCGATACCATAATATATACCTGGGGAACGTACCAACTGGCTTACAATAACTCGCTCGGCACCGTTAATTACAAAGGAACCAGTATCTGTCATAAGCGGAAGATCACCCATGAAGATCTCGTGTTCATTAATTTCATCTTTATCTTTATTGCAAAGTCTTACCTTTACCTTTAAAGGAGCCGCATAGGTTGCATCTCTTTCCTTGCATTCTTCTATTGTGTACTTGATATCGTCCTTACATAATGTAAAGTCGACAAATTCAAGACTTAAGTGTCCTGCAAAGTCTGCAATCGGAGAGATGTCTTCAAAGACTTCCTTCAATCCTTCATCAAGGAACCACTGATAGGAATTCTTTTGAATCTCGATCAGGTTTGGCATCTCAAGCACTTCTTTTTGTCTTGAGAAACTCATTCTCAGGCTCTTACCGGCTGGGACCGGACGCATTCTGCTTTTCTCCATTGACGTTTCACCCCTGTTTTCTTTCTAATTGATTCTGTTTGGGCATAAATGTCCCTACAAGGCACACAAAGCCACAATAGTGCACATTCCATAATATCATAGCGTTGTCAAGGTGTCAAGCATTTTTTACTTGTATTTCCCAGGAAAACGTGATATACTATTACAGATAGGCCCAATTTACAAAAAGAACTATTGGAGGTATTCCCGGTGAGCACATTTTTAAACGTATTAATCGTGATTCTTTTCATCGTAGTTGTGGCATTGGCAGTCCTTTATTTTCTCGGTAAGAAGCTGGAGAAGCGTCAGGTGGAACAGCAGCAGGCATTAGAAGCTGCGGCACAGACCGTTAACATGCTGGTTATTGATAAGAAGAAGATGAAGCTAAAAGACGCCGGCCTTCCTAAGATTGTGTACGAGCAGACACCAAAGTATATGCGCAGAACAAAGCTGCCCATTGTAAAGGCAAAGATCGGACCAAAGGTAATGACGCTGATTGCAGATGCCAAGGTTTTCGAAGTCCTTCCCATTAAGACAGAAGCAAAGGTTGTGATAAGCGGTATTTACATAACCGAGATCAAGAGCCTTAGAGGTAAAGCAGTTCCTCCCGCTCCAAAGAAGAAGTCATTTTGGGACAAGTTTAAAAAGAACGACAAAAAGTAAGTGATATCCATCACCGGAATGTTCTGTGGCGAATGCCCAGGTTGCGAACAACTTCGCACCTGGGCATTCTTTGTGTGCTTATATACAATAAACTTTTAAAAAGTCTGAAAAATCATCTTGACAATGCTTAAATTCATGATATAATGAAGCTACAAACAAGTTAGCAATGACTAACCAAATAATAAATACTGACATTTGAAAATAAATGATGGAATCGAAAGGAGAACTATTATGTTTAATCAAATTCAATTACCTTATGCGTACGACGCTTTAGAACCTCATATCGATGCTCTTACAATGGAAACTCATTATTCCAAGCACCATGCAGCTTATACAAAGAATCTAAACGATGCAGCCCAAAAGGCTGGTGTGGCAGATAAGGATATTTCTCTCCTACTATCTTCCCTTGATCAGATTTCTGATGAAGCCCTAAGAAAAGCCATTCGAAACAACGGCGGCGGTTTTTATAACCATAATCTATATTTCGGAACTATGAGCCCCAATGGCGGCGGCGAACCGGATGGAGATTTAAAAGCAGCTCTTGATCAGGCATTCGGAAGCTTTTCAGATTTTAAAGACAAATTAAGTGGCCTGGCTGCCGGACAGTTTGGTTCCGGCTGGGGATGGCTCTCAAGTGATAGAAACGGAAAGCTGATTCTATCCTCCAGTCCAAATCAGGACAATCCGCTTATGGAAGGAAACGGACACGTTCCACTCCTTGGCATTGACGTTTGGGAACATGCTTATTACTTAAAGTATAAGAACCTAAGAGCAGATTATATTAAGGCATTCTTTGAAGTCGTTGACTGGAATGCAGTTGCCGCCAATTACGCTAATGTATTAAAGGGTTAAAAAATAGACTCAATACCTATGATCTCAAAAAGTACTCCTCCAAAAATAGCATATAACACATAAAAAAAGATAGGCTCCGGTACAGAAATGAACCGGGCCTATCTTTTTTTATGTGTTTCTTCTAATTTAATAAGCGTATGTCAGCAGTGGCTTTGGAATGAATATCAAGATCAATGTCGCATTCTGAAATATGCTGATAATTAATATCCAGAGAATAAGCTACATGAACTCTTAACCGGTCTTCCTCTTCTATGACCTGGATGTCGTTGGTGCTTATCCCAATCATAAGTTCCCCATAAGGAGTTGCGTAGCATGCAATATTCTTCTTGTTTTTTTCAAATGTCATATGAACGCTGGAGCTGCCCCGTTTTATAATATCAAGACCTGAGGGACTGACTTTTATGGTGTTTTTGATGACTCCCTCAAAGCCTTCCTGTATCTCATCGTATAAAACGTAATGGTTTCCATTTTTAAGAAAATAATCTCCAGAAGTAATCATCTCAACCGTGTTGTTGTCTTCCTCTGCAATTTGTATCCCGCTGATGCTGATAAGGACATCTCTCGTCATAGTAAACTCCTTTAGAACTCTTCAATATTGATCTTCTTTGTCTGTTTTACCTGGTCAGGAAGAATGGAGGAAGCGAAATTAGTAAACTTCTCTGCCAGATCGCTGACATAAAACCGGTATTTGTCCTGAGAGGAATCATCTTCCTCATGTAACAGCTGGCTCTCACTTAATACCTGCTTTAATTCCAGTGCGGTTTCGTAAGCCGGATTCACCAGCGTGACCTCAGGTCCCATCACACGGCCTACGGTGGAGCGAAGTAAAGGATAATGGGTGCAGCCCAGTACCAGTGTATCAATAAACTTCCCTTTTAATTCAGATAAATACCTGGAAGCGATTTCATCGGTTACTGAATCATGAAGGAGTCCTTCTTCTACCAGGGGAACAAATAAGGGACACGGCTTTCCAATTACCTCAATGCCACCTTTCATCTCTTCCATCACCTTGGTATAAACTCCGCTTTGTATAGTACCTTCGGTTCCAATGATACCGATCTTTCCATTTCTGGTGGCGTCCACTGCTGTCTTTGCGCCTGCATGAATCACTCCGATCACAGGAATATCCAGTTCCTTTTCCACGGTCTCAAGAGCAAAGGCTGTGGCAGTATTGCATGCAATGACAATGGCCTTTACATCCTGAGTCATCAAAAAGCGTATGTTTTGTCTTGTGTAGCGGACGATGGTATCTTTTGATTTGGTTCCATACGGAACTCTTGCCGTATCACCAAAGTAAATCAGCCGTTCCTCCGGCATCTGCCTCATGATTTCCCGCACCACCGTAAGTCCGCCTACCCCGGAGTCAAAAACTCCGATGGGTGAATTTCTATCTGCCATGATGACTCTCCTTTAGGACTGGGAGCGATCCGCTGCATGCTTCAGTAAGCGGTTCACCAGTTCTTCCTTTGTAACGCCTGCATGTTCCCACAGCATGGGATACATGCTGATGGCAGTAAAGCCAGGCATGGTATTGATCTCATTAAATACCACGGTTCCGTCTTCTTTTACAAAGAAATCCACTCTTGCCAAGCCGTAGCCGTCTACCGCCTGGAAAATGGCCTTTGCTGCGCTTCTGATTGTTTCCGCTGCTCCTTCTGGGAGCGCTGGGTCCACTACTGTTTTTGATTCGGAATTATAATACTTCGCATCAAAATCATAAAACTCAGCGGCGGCCACGATCTCGCCTACTCCGGAGGCCTCTACCGGAGTGTTGCCTCCGCCAAAGACTGCACATTCGATTTCACGGCCTACGATCATCTCTTCTACCAGAATCTTTCGGTCATGCTCTCCCGCCAGAATAAGAGCTTCTTTTAATTCTTTTCCGTCTTCTGCACGGCTTACTCCTTTAGAGGAGCCTGCATTGGATGGCTTTACGAATACCGGATAGGTAAATTTATCTTCCACCTTTTTTACAATCGGGTCTAAATCATGTAATTCATGACGCATCACTGCTATGTAATCCGCCTGTCTGACGCCTAAATCCTTGACAATGATCTTCGTATATAATTTATCCATGGACACAGCGGAGGATAACACGCCACAGCCAACGTAGGGGATGCCGGAAAGCTCTAACAGGCCCTGAATGGTTCCGTCTTCTCCATACAGACCATGGAGCACAGGAAATACCACATCTGCTCTTACAAGCTCTGTTTTTTCTCCATCTAATAAAATCACGCTCTTCATGGTAGCATCGGGAGATAACACTGCAGATACACTGCCGTTTTTCCATGATCCGTCCTGAATGGCTTCTACAGAATCTGTTTTGATCCAGTGACCTTCTTCTGTGATTCCGATCAGAAGAAGATCGTATATTTCTCTATTGATATGGTTAATGACATTGATGACCGACATGCAGGAAACTACATGCTCTGAGGACTGGCCGCCAAACAGTACAACCGCATTTTTTTTGCCCATTTTAATCTCCTTACCAATTTCTTGATTTTACAGCGTTTATATTATAGCACATATGGTTACAATTACAAATAGATTCCATAAAAAAGGAGAAGCCCAATGAAACAGAAACGTGATTTATTCTTATGTATTACATGCATATTGCTTGCACTTTTATTTTCCATGTCAGAGGAAAGAAACGCAGAGGAAGCCATGGCCGCCCGGATCGCACCTGAAATTCTTCGGTTTCACGTCCTGGCAAACAGCGATAGCACAGAAGATCAGAATTTAAAATTAAAGGTTCGCACCATGCTCTTAAACACAATATATGAGGAAATGGGAGAAAATGCATCTTTAGAAGAGACAAAAAAATACGTCAGATCCCATAAGGACCGACTGGAGAAAAAAGCAGAAACGTACATGAAGACTCTGGGATATGATTATCCCGCACATATGGAACTGGCCACAACTTATTTTCCTACCAAGACCTACGGCGATATGGTGTTCCCATGCGGAAACTATGAAGCGGTCAGGGTAAAAATAGGCGAAGGCAAAGGACGCAACTGGTGGTGTGTCCTTTATCCTCCGCTCTGTTTTGTGGATTCTTCCTATGCGGTTGTTCCCGATACCTCCAAAGAGATTCTAAGAGAATCCTTAGATCCATCGGATTATTTAAAATTAAACAAGGATAATACGAAAATCCATGTGAAGTTAAAGCTTGCTGAGCTTTTGTTAGAGAAGAAAGAACCTACTACTTCCCAGAATCAATAATAACGCCTTTTACTGCCCACTGATATGTGGTGTATGCCTGATACAGCTCCGAGTATGCGCTTTCCTTCGCTCCCTCTGCCTGCAAATAACCCATCTGGGACTGAAGGTATGTAATTTTACTCAGCATACCCATCTGGAAGGAGCGCTCGGCCTTTCCTTTATCAAGCCCTGCCTTCTCAAATGAAGTAAGAGCGGCTTCATAGGCTGTTTTGGCCTGCTTTAGGTTTTGATAGAAGGACTGCACGGTGACTGCCACATTTTGCTCTCCTTCTGATACACTTGCCTGCTTTTGGGCGATACCCGTGGTGGTTTTATTGGAATTTGTTCGGCGCATATTGATAAGCTCATAATTATTGCCAATGGCCTTTGCTGTATCGGCTTCCAAATTAAGAGAAGCAATCTGCTGCAGATCCAGTTCCGGAAGACCTCCAATCTCAGGTGACGCATCTGCGGAGTAACCGGTCATCAGTCCCAGAGAACGACGAAGGCCATCAACCGTATGATTCAGGCTTAGAAGAGAGGATTGGGCGGAAAGCAGTTCCTTTTTCGCGGACAGCACATCCGTTTGTGTTGCTGTTCCGATCGTAAGGCCTAATTCCTGCGCCTCATAAGCAGAATTACTTAGTTCCGTTGCCTTTTGAAGGAGTGCCTGGTTTGCGACCGCACTGTTGTATCCTATCATAATCTGGTCAGCATAATACTCATATTTCCTTGAAGCCTCGGTGATTCCGGAATTGATGGCTGAATTAGGCTGTTTGAGCTTTTTAATAGTCCTTTGCATCTTATCCGTATTGGACTTGATTCCCTTTACCGTCCCCTCCAGTATCTTATACATAGGGATTCCATTTTCATCTGTCAGACCAGTTGGCTTTAGGGCTTTGGCCTGATCTTCAAGATTCTTTATGTTATCCTTCATCTCTATCCCTGTCAGCTCACCATAAACATATTCAAGATTTTCCACATTAGCATTGATTGAGTTCACCAGATTCTGCAAATCAGGATTATAATATCTTACCAAATTAGAGAGTTCTTCAAATTCAATGGTATTATCATTTAATTGATTCCACTGCTCTGTAGTTATCCCTTCTGGAATCGGTTTTTCTGCCTGACCAGGTCCAACAGCGCCATAGACCGGAAGAACCGATGAAGCAGTAAGCAGTGCGGCCAGACAAATTGGCCAAACTTTTTTATTATTCATCGTATCAGCCTCCTGCCGAAGCCAGCCCACTTATTGCATTATCATAGGTCTGGACTGCCTGGAACAGTGCAAGCTGGGCTTTCTTTAGAGAGATATTCTTCGTGTTGAATGCATTCTTCTGCTTCATATAATCAAGCCTGCTTAAGGTACCTACCTGCTGCTTATGTTCCGCTGTTTCCATGTTCTTACTTTCCAGTTCAAATTCTGCTGCCGCCTGATCATAGGCTGCCTTGGCCTGTTGAACGGATTGATAATTCTTTACAACTTCTGATTTAATGTTCTCCTCATTGCTGGAAACGGTCCGCTTTAACGTCTCTTTCGTTATTTCTGCCACAGCATTAGACAGCTTTCTCTTATTAATCTTAAAGGTATAATTATTTTCCAGCGCTGCATCCTTATCCGTCTCGGGATTCATAGAGGCAATGTGGTCAAAATTGACAGCCGGTATATCCTTTATCTCTGGAGTATCATTATATTTCCACCCCAGCATAACAAGAAGTTTTTGTCTCGTCTCTTCAAGACTGCCGCCAAGCTTCTCTACAGTCGCCTGGGTGCTTTGAACGCTCTCCTTCGCACCAAGAACATCCGATAAGGTAGCCATCCCAGCTCCCTGCTTTACAAGTGCTGACTGATATTGGGCCTCCATATATTCTAAGCTGTCCTTTGCGGATTCCAGCTCTAATTTCTGCTGAAAATATGATATCATTGAGGACTGGGCAGAAGCCACAAGATTGGCTTCCTGCTGATCATTGGTGAGCTGGTCGACTGCTAGATCTTCCGTCATTTTATCGGCAGTTTCATCGGCCTGAGCTGCTGTTACCTGTGCCTGAGCATCTGCCACTGCATCATCGCCTGTGATATTGCTTCTGGCATCAAAGGCTGCATCCCGGTAAGCCTGAGCATAATCATCGCGGGTGACTTTGTCGTCTTTTTTCTTATCATTAATATCAAGCTGATTTTTCTGAACCGTTACATTATATTCACGGATCAGGCCTGCCAGCTCATCATATTCCATCACATTGTCCCTCAGCTTTGCCCACTCCTCAGGAGTTCTTGCAAACTCCGGGCTGCCGGCCCAGGCAGTGGCTGCCGGTCCGGAAAAGGCAAGCACTGCCGAAAGACAGCACGCACTTATCAGTTTCCATTTTCTCATCCTTAATCCTCCTTATTTGGTAATTCTATCATATCACAGTTGTATCCCTGCCTGCAAACCACATTCTTCCATAACTGGTAATGAGGCAGGGACGTATTATTTATGAAGGTACTTTTTTCTCCTTTTTCTTCCGTCTCAAAATAGAATAGAGTACGGGGAGCACCAGAAGAGATAAAAAGGTGGAAGACGCAAGGCCTCCGATGTTAACAAGGGCAAGGCCCTGCATCATCTCTCCATTCTCTCCACCTCTTGCAAGAGGAATCAGAGATAAGATAGCGATCAACGCTGTCATAAGAATAGGGCGGAGTCGTGTAAATCCTGCTTCAATAACAGCACTTCTGGTATCCATGGTTTCATTAAACTGGTTGGCACAATCCACGTAAAGGATACCGGAGTTAAGAACCGTACCGATGAGCACCAGGAAACCAAGAAGCGAGGTCATACTGATGCTTACATTGGTTATGAGCATGAGCCCAAAAGCACCGATAAAGCTGAATGGGATGGTAGCCATAACCATGAGTGAGAAAATTGGTGATTCAAACTGGGCTGCCAATACCACGAATACCAGGAAAATAGCTGTTGCGATGGCAAGGAACAGTCCTCCGAACTCTTCGGACATGGATTCTGCCTCACTGTTCTGACCTCTGGTGATAGTATCGGATAAATATTTATTAACCACCTGATCATCAATTTCCTTGGTGGCCTTTTGTTTGTCTTTTTCTGTCTTAACCTTATCGGTAAAGGACCCGGTTACAGTAACCTGATACTGTTTATTCTTTCTTGAAATGGTAGCAGGGCTGTCTTCGTATCCAACAGAAGCAATGTCTGTGAGAGCCACAGAACCGCCGGTCGCATTGGGCACCATGATTCCCTCTACTTTATCAAGGGTATCATAGGAGTCATCGGGATATTCTACTTTAACGGATATCTCCTGACCATCCCGGTCAAAGTTGGTGGCTTCCACTCCGCTTAACATACTGTTAAGCATTCCGCCTGCAGTCACTGGTGCGATGCCCTCGGCAGCGGCCTTAATGGGGTCTACCTTGATTTTAATAACCGGAGCGGCATTTTCAAGATCAGAATGGACCTTAATAAGCTCTGGGCGAGCCGTAAGCTCGGATACCATCTGATCGGCTGTGCTTTTCAGACGTTCAAGCTGGGCGCCCTTTAAGATAACTTCATAGTCATTTTTCGAACCGCCAGACTCCATGCTGGAAGTTGATTTAAGAGAAACGTTACAGTCAGGAAGCTGACCCATCTCTTTCTTCCATTTGTTAATGATCTGTTTGGTGCTTAGCTTTCTGTCAGATTTCAAGTAAGCGGTCAGGGTTGCATCTGAGGTACTGTTTAAACTGATGGCCGATCCGCCATAGGTTAATGTATATGATTTTAAGTCTTCTTCCTGACTTACAATGGTCTCAATCTTTTGAAGAACCTTATCTACCTCTTCTATCTTAAGACCTGGCTTCACTTTTGTTGTAATGGAAATAGTACCCTGATCCACTTCTGGCATCAGCTCAAAGCCAATCTTTCCTGCCAGCATGAAGGAAGCGACTAAAAGGAGCACGGATACAATGAGAACCATTGCTTTCCTGTTAAGAAGCTTTCCAATTAAATTACGGTAACCGTGCTGAAGGGATTTTATAATACCACCTAATGGAGAGTTGTGTTTTTCCACTGGACGGTATTTGGCATAACAAAGTGGAACAATGGTCATCGCTGAAAGCAGAGAAGCCATCATACAAAATACAATGGTATAGCCAAGTGGCTTAAAGATCTGACCTGTCAGACCAGCAAGGAACACAAGAGGAATGAAAACAACGCACTTTGTAATGGTACCGCCTAAAATGGACTGGAGCACCAGCTTGGTACCCTCCACCGCAGACCCTTCATAATCCTCTTCTTTATGAGCTCTAAAGCAGCTCTCTAATACTACAATGGAATCGTCTACCATCATACCTACACCTAAAACGATGGCGCTCATGGTAATTAAGTTCATGGAAAATCCCATGGCCGACATTAAGATAAGGGCAACCAGTATGGAAACCGGTATAGAGCTTCCGACAATCAGGGAAGCCTTGATATCTCCAAAGAAGAGATAGATGATGACCATGGAAATAATAACGGCAAGGATCATAGTCTCTAATACACTGTATAAAGAAGCTTTGATCTGAGTGCTGGTGTCGTCAATGACCACGATGTCCATATTCTTATGATCTGCTTTTAAGGTTTCAATGGTCTTTTTAACCTGATTGGAAACATCAATGGCACTGCTCTTTTGCTGTTTGTTAATGGATAAAGTAATGGTATCTTTTCCATTATACCGGCCGATGGCATCCTGTTTCTTAACCGTATCGCCGATTTCTGCAATATCTTCCAGATAAATGGTCTTACCATTTCCAGCTACCACCGGAACTTTCTTAAGCTCTTCTGCTGTATTTACATCGACAGATGTACTAACCGCAAGATTTCTGCTTCCGACTCCTGTGGTTCCTGCCGGATAAGTGAAGTCAGCCGCTTGAATGGACTGTACAACGGCATTCATACTTAAGTGATACTGGTTTAACTTTTCCGGATTTAAACGGACCTTGATATAACCTTCCCGTCCACCATTGGTATCAATGCTTGCGATGGAGGAAATCTTTTCAAATTCCGGAACAATATCACTTTTAACAAAGTTATAAAGATTATCCTGTGTGGTATCATTGACCGCCAGAGTCATAACTGGCATGGCGCTGATATCAACCTCCATAATGGTAGGTGCCTTTACATCATCAGGAAGCTTTATGTTATCCATCTTCTTTTTTAAGTCAGAGTATGCCTTATCCATGTCGGTGCCGTACTCGTACTGCAGCATGATGATGGATACATTTTCTTTGGAAGTGGACTGAACATTTTTAATACCCGACAGAGTACCTACTTCATTTTCTATGGGCTTGGTAATTAAATCGTTTACATCCTCAGGGCTGGCCCCCTGATAAACGGTACTGACCGTAAGCATGGGGTAATTCATCTCTGGAAACAGTTCAAGCTTTGAGGAAAACACAGAGGATAAGCCGAATACAAGAAGGCTTATTACCACTAAGACGGTGGTGACGGGGCGCTTTAGCGCAAGTTTCGTTATTCCCATATCTCCGCCCCCTTACTGTGCTGATCCAGAAGTTTCTAATGCGGTTCCCTCTGTCTCGGTTTTGCTTTCAGGTGCGGTTTCTTCTGTTGTCTGATTTTCCTTGCTGCTTCCATCTGATAGGGTCACTAAAGAACCGTCGTATAATTCACTGGTCCAGGTAGCAACTACCTGATCATCAGCACCGATTCCTTCTTTGACCTCCATAAAGCTGTCATCGGCCAAACCTACAGTTACTGCATTCTTTTTCAGTTTTCCATCTGCATATGTATAAATAAATGGGTTTCCGCCTTCATAATAAACACTGTCGACGGGTACGGTCAGAACATTGTCTGCCTTCTGAGACACAACATAGAGCTTAACGGAGGTACCGGTTGCCAGAGTGTTGCCATCTGGTATGGATGCCTTTACTTTAAACAATCCGCTTGCCTGGTCGATCATGGTGCTGACCTCAGTGATGGTTGCTGCGCGGTCAGTTCCGTTCTTTTCCACTTTAATGGTATCACCGGTCTTAAGACCATTTACAATTCGTTCCGGAACATAAAAGTTAACCGCTTTTCCGCCTTCTCCGGAAATGACACAAAGAACTGTGCTTGGAGAAACCATATCATGTGCCTTTACATTAAAGCTCTCCACCTTTCCAGAAATAGGTGCTGTCACCTGGCTGCTTTCCAGCTGAATGTTATAACCAATCTTAGCATTATCATATTGAAGCTTTGCAAGCTGTACTTTATCTACCAGTGATTGATAATCTGCCTCAGCAACATCTCCCGCCTGATAAAGTACGGTCATTCTGTCTAAATTCTTCTTGGCATCCTCATAGCTGACTCTTGCGGTCTCCGCAGTGATCTTAGAGCTTTCTACCTGCTTTGTATCAATGACGCAAAGGAGTTGGCCAGCCGTTACCATATCTCCGGTCTGTACGCCTACATTGGTAATCTCACCGTTTGCAAGTGGTGTAACATAAACAATACTATCCGGTTCAATGGTACCTATCAGTTCGCTGCTTAACTGAATGCTTCTGTTTTCCGGTTTTACCACAGTAACGGCAGGGGGAACTTCTGCTACGATCTCATCCTTATTACCCCCTAGAATTCTTGGAATCAACAGACCTGCCACCGCAACGACTGCGATTACGGCTACGGCGATTGTAATCATCTTCTTCTTTGTCATATTTCACTCCTTCTGTCTCATAATCATTTTAAATTCTGTTTACGAATTCCATATTGTAAAATATCTAATTTTTCCCGGAAAACTTCCTTAATTTTCTCTTTATCTTCCGGATGTACATAATACCATTCCAGGCCTCTGGCCATTTCGAAAAAAATCATGGATATCAGCATGCCAAAGGTCTCTATGCTCTGATCTCTGAAATCAGATTTGTCAATGGATTCATACATGACCATAAGCATGGTAAATTGACCTGGTGACATATCCCGGGATAAATGATTGGTCACTCCATACATCTGAACACTATCTACGATATTCTTAACTAACTGCAGGATAGTCTCCTGTGAATCAAAAACATTTCCATCAAGAAGTGATTCCATGGTCTTCCAGAGATCTCCATGGTTCTTTTTCGCACTTCTCTCCCAGGCGCACTGAAAGTTCTCAGCAGCATCCTCAAATATGTAAGCCAATATATCATGCTTATCTTCAAAATATGTATAAAAGCTTCCCCTTGATATGCCAGCTTCTTTAATGATCTTATTAATAGAAGCTTTTTCAAACGGCACCCGGACAAATTCAGCCATGGCCGCTTGCTTTATGATTTCCTTTTTTTCCTTCGGAAGGTTATAAAATCGTTCCGTAGGCATTTCTTCACCTCACTTTTTCCCTCATCTATATTTGCGCAAAACAATGAGTCCGAATTGCAAAGCAGACTCTTATTCCAAAAAAAGAGTCTGGCACGCCAGACTCCCTTGCTGATGCATCGTCACATCAGTGATAATCTTTCTTAAGCGCAGCATGTGCTTCCAGCCCGTAAGGGCTTTTGTTCCACAGGACTTGTTTCCTATGAAACAAAAAGGTGATAACCTGCCACTTATTATAATGACACGTTGTCACCTTGTCAAGAAAGGTTATATTTATTTAATAAAATTTCTCAATCCTTTACTTTTTCCTGTCCAAAACTTCCTTTAATGCTTCATCGCTGTCCTCGATCCACACATCCTCTTCTTCTTCATTCAGACCAAGAAAGCGGGCAAGGGTCTCGGGTGAGCTGCCGCTGTTCCATTCATCCACATAATCATCAATGGCTTCAAACTCGATCTCACCTGTCAGATATTTTTCCTTAAATGTCATAAAAGCTCTCCTTTCCTTATTCCTGTTCTTTGATATTTTTAGAGACTGTAATTTCCTGATTGTCAATATGTTCCCGCATCGCTTCCTTGGCTTCTTCCACTTTGCGTCTTCTTACTGCTTCCAATATATGATCATGCTCCAGCAACAGAATCTGGCGCTTATCTTCATCCTTAATGTATTCCAGACGGTAGCGGTACATCTGCTCTCTTAAATTGTTGATCATCTGAATCAGTCTGTCATTGCAGGTCCCTTTATAAATGACATCATGATATGCTTCATCCGTTTCCGCAATCTCCATGGGATTTCCGTTTAACACAGCATTTTTAAATTCTTCCTGCCTCTGCTCCAGCTCTTCGACAGCATCCGGCAGCATTCTCTGGCAAGCAAGCTCGATGGCAAGCTCTTCTAAGGATCTTCGTACCTCTAATACGTCCCTTAAGCTCTTCTCAGAGATCTTTGCTACTTCAGCGCCCTTTCTGGGGATCATGAGTACAAGTCCTTCCAGCTCAAGCTTACGGATGGCTTCCCGTATGGGAGTACGGCTGACTCCAAGGCGCTCTGCAAGCTGAATCTCCATCAGACGCTCTCCTGGTGCCAGCTCTCCTTTTAAAATTGCCTGCCGCAGTGTGTTGAACACAACATCACGAAGTGGCAGATACTCATTCATATTGACCTTTAAATCATTGCCCATTGGTAACCTCCTTGGTATTATAAAAATTCGTTAAATAAACCTGCTTTGCCAGGTTCTTGCTCTTTCCATAACGCAGCTCTTCATATGCGTTTTCCGCTGCCCTGGGGCTTGTAAAAATGCCGAACACCGTAGGGCCACTTCCGCTCATCAATGCGTTTACAGCTCCAAGCTCCTTTATTTTTTCCTTAATCTGCGCGATGACAGGATATTCCTTAATGGTAACCGTTTCAAGAATATTTCCAAGGCGCTGGGACACCTGATGGATGTTATGATTCTCGATGGCCTCTATAATCCCGTCAATGTCCGGATGGTCCGAAGCTTCAAGCTTTTCCAGATTAAGATTATCGTAAACAAATTTGGTGGACACCCCTACCGCAGGCTTTGCAATTAACACCTGACATTGGGGCATATCCGGAAGAGGAGTAAGAATCTCACCGATTCCTTCCGATAAAGCGGTTCCCCGAAGCACACAGTAAGGAACATCTGCACCGATTTTTACGCCCCGCTCCATAAGCTCTTCCCTGGTAAGTCCAAGCTGGAACATCTTATTCACTCCAAATAATACGGCAGCCGCGTCGCTGCTGCCCCCTGCCATTCCAGCGGAAACCGGTATGAATTTCTTTAAATTGATCCGAATCCCGTGGGTAACATGAAATTCGTCCATTAAAAGCTTTGCCGCTTTGTATACCAGATTGTTCTCATTGACTGGTAAGTAAAACAGGTTGGTAACGATTTCAATGCCTGGTGTTTCTTTTAAGTAAATATCGATCTTATCATAAAGGCCCACGGTCTGCATGATCATTCGTACATCGTGGTATCCGTCTTCCCTTCTCCGCAAAACATCAAGCCCCAGATTAATTTTTCCATATGCTTTTAATCCCAGATGTCTTATCATAGGCAAACAGCCCTCTCTTTTGTTTCAAATTGTTTTTTTATATTATTTTGTATACAGTATTTAGTATATACCCAAATGAAGAAAAGTACAAGCGTTATTCTTTTAACGTATCATATGATGTTTACACGGTAAAAATTCTCAGTTATAAAGGGGCTGATTCGTTCTGTTTTGGCATTTTCACTATAATGAAAGTCTTTCGTAACCGTTTCTTGTATATCCTGCCCCGTACCATTTTTTCAAGTAATAAATATAAAAAAGACTCCAGCAGATATTCTGCGGAGTCCCTTTCAGTGCTGATTCAATTATAAAAATTCTTCCATTGCCTCTTCCATACGCATTAATGAAGCGGCATAATTTTGAAATGCTCTAGCTGCCTCGGCTTCCTTATTTCCTTTGTAGCAGATCCTGTGTTCCATACTGGCCCATAGATCCATGGACATGGTACGAAGCTGGATTTCCACCGGATAATATTCCATTCCATCCGTATGATAGACCGGTACACCGAACACTATGTGATAGCTTCTATAGCCGTTGGCCTTTGGTTTCCCAATATAGTCGCTCTCTTTTATAATTACAATATCATTCTGTTTTTTTAACAGGTTCACGACTCCATAAATATCTCTTACAAAGAAACAGATCACACGAAGACCTGCAATGTCTGTCAGATAGTTTCTGGCCGAATCGATACTGATTTCATGTCCATTGATTTTAAGTTTATTCTCAATGCTTTCCTTTTGCTTAATTCTGTGCTGGATGTGATGAATGGGATAATTCTGGTACTTCCTTCTGTAATCCTGATTCAGTACATCCACTCTGACCCTTAGGTTCTTAAGGGCATCCTCGTAAGGCTGGACAAAGCATAGGTACTCTTCCTCGGTCATATTCCACCTCCCTGGTAATTCCTTATCACGGAAATTAAGTATAACCTCTTTTTGTGTCTATATGGTGTCCAAACTATGAATTACATATCCTCGGAATCTTCTTTGGGATTTTCGTCACCCTTTCCCATTAAACTGCTGCTGATGGGTTCCTCATCATCCATAAAAAGCGGTCTCATCTCATCGGAATGCTCTTCTTTTTTAGGCATGTACTGCTCAAAAACAGGAGACAGAATGTATGAATTTATAAATGCGAGAAGCGGAAATCCAAACAGCATGAAAATCATGAGGACCGGAGGTATCACAAAGATAAATCCCGTGGCAATCAAGGCTGCGTTGATTACAATCATACCGATGGTACGGAATAAATGACGTAATGACATAAAGAACGCATTAAAAAAGGTTTTCTTTACGGTATTATAAAATCTGGACTGCAATGGAAAAATGTACATGAATACGGCTGCGTATACAATGGTCATAGCCAGGAATACGGTCAGCATTACTGTTTTTAAGGTTCCGGAACCAGTGTATAATCTGGCAAAGAAATACAGATCCACTCCAAGAATGGCACCAATGGCCAGAAGCACCAGCCAGATTGCTGTTGCCTGCTTGAAGTTTTCCTTAAATGATTTGAAAAAGGATTTAATGGTGTAACCGTCATCATCTCTTGCAAGCTTCAGTGTCACATAATATACAGCCGTGGTGGAAGCTCCAATGGTGAAAATCGGTATACTGAATATAAGCCATAAAATATTTAAGAGTATCAAATCTCCGAATTTGCCAATAAAGCGCCACACCGGATTATCATAATTAAAAAAACCTGATAGCATATGTCATTCCCCTTCTCTCTCTAGCGTCAAAAGTCATTATAGCGGATTTACCAATAAAAATCAAACATTCTTAATTATTTCATGGAAAATTTAGAATTATTTTTTAAAAATTCTCTGGTAATATGATATAATCAATAAAGAATTTGGAATATGATAGAAAAAGGAGCACATCATGACCCCCTACGAAGACAAGACCATTAAGGACACCATGCGTGAGGAACGAAGAAAGCTTAAGGATATGAACGGCAAGGACAAGCTCTGGTATATCTGGGAGTATTATAAGATCCCGATCATCAGCGTGGTGGTGGCCCTATTCCTTATCTTTTCCATTGGCTCTGCGGTTTATAACAACCGGTTTGAAACAGCCCTAAACTGTGTAATCTTAAACAGCCAGCTCACAAGCCAGACCACCTCTCCCGACGACTATTTTGATAAAGACTTTCGTCAATACATCAATCTGCCGGAGGATACGAAAATCGAAGTCAATTACTCTATGTCTCTTTCCTTTGACGAGTCAGCCATGAGCGATTTTACCTATGCGGAGCTGGCAAAGCTCTCTGCCATGATTACCAGCAAGGAGCTGGACGTCATGATTGCAAGGAAGGATTCCATTGACCACTTTGGTAAGATGGAAGGCTATATGGATTTAAAAAAGCTTCTCTCCCCGCAGGAGTATGAGAAGGTAAAGGATAAGCTTTATTTCGTAACCGTTGAAGAAACCGGAGAGAAGATGGCTGTGGGCATTGAGATCGACAAAGAGGATTTTGAGAAAAAGACCGGCCTTCTCGTTGATGGACCCATTCTCTCTGTTATGGTAAATTCCACTCATACAGACACAGCCCTTGGCCTGATTCGCTACATGTTCGGGCTGTAAGGGTAAAGCCCAAAGACTTTATAAGCCTTAAAGAGGGCAGATTATTTTCCTGAATCCTTGCATAGATTCTGGGAGATATCTCTTCACCGGCATAGGTGATGATCGCCTTGCACGCTTCTAAGCCATATCCCTTTCTACGAAAGGAAGTAAAGATGTGATATCCCAGCTCCACCGGGGTATCATTTTCTTTTATAAAGGGTAACAATTCTTCCAGACCGGAAAGCTCCATAGGGAAGATTCCAGCCTTTCCCACCAGCCGTCCTGTCTCATTCTCTGTGAGAGCCCATACGCCGTATTCATAAAAGCCGTACTGGCATCTGATATAGTCCTTTAAAGAATCAGGATGACAAAAGATTTCCCCGTTCTTTCCTCCATCGGCTTCATGAGGAATCTCTACGCTGTCTTCTTCTATGAATTCCCTTATGGTCAGCCTGTCTGTCCTTCTAATCTGCAAGGGAAGTCCGTATCTTCTTCTTACCACCTTTTCCAGAAATTCATCGTCTATGTCATCTACCGATTCCACCAGATAGGAAGCAGGGGAGAGAGACTGCCCCTCCTTTTTTCTGTCCCATAAGCCAATAACAGCCCTGCCTTCTGCATAAGCAGAACACAGGGCTTTGGAATCGTCAGACACGGTAATCTTATATTCAGTTCCTTCTATCATAAGTTCCCGTTCCAGAGTCATGGCCTTATACGGTTTCTGGTTCTGGATATTCTTCGCCAAAGGTTTCTGCTGTCATGGACTTAATCTTCTGCTCGCTCATAGGACGGTCGTTATAATCTGTTTTCACGTCAGCAATCTTGTCCACAATATCCATACCCTCAATCACCTTACCAAATCCAGCGTAAGCACCATCTAAATGAGGAGCTGGCTTGTGCATAATAAAGAACTGGGAGCCTGCAGAATCAGGATGCATGGCTCTTGCCATGGAAAGCACGCCTTCTGAATGCTTAAATGCATTGGCAACGCCATTCTGGCTGAATTCACCCTTAATGGAGTAGCCAGGACCACCGGTTCCTGTTCCCTGAGGACAGCCGCCCTGAATCATAAAACCATTGATGACTCTGTGAAAAATCAGGCCGTCATAAAATCCTTTTTTTACCAGACTTAAAAAGTTATTCACTGTGTTAGGTGCGATCTCCGGATAGAGCTCTGCTTTGATTATATCTCCATTTTCCATTGTAATTGTAATCACAGGATTTTTCATATTTTACTTCCTTTCCCGCCCTTAGGCTTACATATGTCTGTATTTTATCAAATCCTTTTGTTTTTGTCCAGTTGTTCATATTTTGTTTAAATTTCATTCAAAAACCTTTTACACAAACATCATGGTTTCTTCATGTTTCCTGGATATAATGACAGTGTAAAGAAAATTGCTAAGAAGATTTTTTTCATAATACGGGCTGGTAGCGAGATACCAGCCCTCCTCCCTTTTTTAGATATATTTTTGCCGAATGCATTGCATGGTTTAGCTTCCTCTAAACCATGCAATGTTTTTTATTGTAATTATAATATTTTGCTAAAGTCTATATTATATTCCGCCCAGATTCATAAGGGCAGGAAGGGTGGATGCATGTTCAAACAGCCCTGCGGTTCCCACCTGAAGATTGTCATAGGTCTTAAAAAAATATTCACAGGTGGCGGTGTTTATAAAGGCCGTATACTTGGTGTAATCATAGTGGCCCCGGCTGCTTATAACTGCTCCTTTTGGTATGGTGACACTCTCCATGACGTGAAAACAGGAAATAACCGCTTCGTTCCGGTTTTCCGGCATGGGAAGAAAGGATTTTAAATAGGCTGTGCGGGCGAACCGGGCTGGAGAGGTATAGCCGCCTGGAAGCACCTGGGTTCCTCCCGCCTGTCCGAAGGGGGTCAGCCGGGTATCTCCCCAATAGACCTCTTCTGTCTGGGCAGGACTTGCTTCCATGTAATTTCTTAAATTTGTCATATGCCAGCTAAAATCCGGGCTGTTTGCTAAAACCCCTATGGTATTTCTATAAACCTCAAGGCCATTCGATGTGATTTCTATTACGATGGAGCTTCCGCTTCGGTCTACCGCGATCCAGTGAAGAGGTGCTACCGTCTTTGTTACCGGGTCCATGGCACCAGTAATCCGCACCTGTTTCAGCTGTCTTTTCAGATCTTCCACATTGGCGCATTTCCCGAGTGCATAGTGGAGAAAATCAAAAGAAGCCACGGTTTCCTCTCTGCCGGTCTGTAAGACCCCATCATAATCCGCATAGCCGGCAAAGTAAAGAGCCCCCATGGCAAGCCCCATTTCATTGACACCATCAAAAAATCCCAGCAAACCTTCAAGCTCCTGACCGATGCCTATGAAGCGGTACCGGTCGCGAAATTTTCCTCCTGTCAGTATGTTGTTCCATTCATACCCCGATGGAATGATGTAAAGATGAGGATCGATATCGTAAGAGAAATCCATATTTCTTCCAAAAAATGTTTCCCCCTGCTTTGATTGCAGGCAAAATGCAGTACACACGGAAAACTACCCCCTTTTTCAATGTTTTTATGTATTGTTATTTGGGAACCTTGACTTCCTTCATGAGAACAATCAGTGCAATGATATTGGGAAGCGCCATAAGCCCGTTCCAAATATCGGAGAATTCCCATACGGTCTCAAGCTTTGCCAGACAGCCAAGGAAAACGGCGCCCAGATAGAGCATGGTGTAAATTTTACCTCTTAATATTCGCTGAAGAATGTAAAGCTTCTTTCTCTTTTTCAGGCTTTCTGCCAGATAACCCGCGGCCTGACGTCCCAGATAGTACCAGGCGATGATGGTGGCAAAAGCAAAGACCAGCATGGCACCGGATACCACATACTGTCCCAATGGTCCAAGTCTTCTGGAAAAGCTGTAGGCCGTGAGGGCAGCTCCGTCATATCCAGACCCAGCCGCATCTCCATCTGTCATGCAAAGAATGACAAAGGCAGTCATGGTACAGATTAAAATGGTATCAAAAAACACTTCAAACATGGCCCACATGCCCTGCTGTTCCGGTGTGGTATCTTCCGCAGCCCCATGAAGCACTGCCATGCTCCCAAGCCCCGCTTCATTGGAAAAAACGCCTCTGGATATGCCATATTGCAGGCTTCTGCTGATTCCATAGCCTGCGGTTCCTGAAAAAATAGAGATCGGCTGAAACGCATCTTTAAAAATACACTGAAAAATATATGGAATTTTATCAAAACAGGACATAATAACCACCATGGAAAACAGCATATAGATTCCAGCGGAAATAGGAATAAGACGCTCTGAAACAAATGCAATTCGGCTGATTCCTCCAAGAATGACTAAAAAGACCATTGCGGTCAGAAAAATCCCCATAGAAACAGAAGGAATGCCAAAGGAATATTCCATAGTCTCTGCAATGGAATTAGACTGTACCATGCTTCCCATTCCAAGAGATACCATGATACAAAGAAAGCTGTAGATCATTCCAAGATAAGGCTTTTTTAAGCCACGCTCTAAATAGACCATGGGACCGCAGACCCAGGCGCCCTTATGATCCCGGTACCGGTAGCGAATCCCCAGCATGGTCTCCGCATAGCCTGTCATCATACCAATGGCTGCAGATACCCACATCCAGAATATGGCGCCAGGTCCTCCGGCGGTAAGAGCCGTTGCAACTCCAACAATATTGCCCGTACCAATGGTAGCTGCCAGAGCGGTACAGGCGGTCTGGAACTTGGTAACCCCTTTTTTCTCATCCTCTTCCTCTCGTATGCTTCCAATGGTCTGCATCCACCAAAAGGGTAGTTTCCTGATTTGAAAAAATCCGGTTTTTATGGTATATGCAATTCCAATGCCAAGAAAGAGAAGGAGAAGCCATGGCCCCCATACCAGTTCATGTATGCGATGTATCATAGGATCATCTCCTGAATGCTTTCCTTAACACATATTCTTTGAAACTGCATAGTATGAAAATTTCCATTGATTTTCATACAAAATAAAACAACGTATGGTATAATCAAGTTATGCGTCATTGTACTTAAAAAATATGCGAGGTGAACAATATGCCCGGTTTTACGACCCATTATCTGCTGGGAGTTAAGGTTTTCAGTGATATGCCTAACAATCCTTTAAAGCGTATCATTTCCAAATACCGCTGGCTTTATCAGCTTGGTCTCCAGGGTCCGGATATGTTTTTTTACAATATTCCCATTCTGCGACACAGGGACTACCGAAACGTCGGCTCCTACATGCACGAAAACCATGTCCATGATTTTTTTGTCACCTGTTTGAGCCACCTCTCTCAGATAGAATCCAGACAGCAGAGAGAACAGGCCATTGCCTATATGAGCGGTTTTTTCTGCCATTACATCGGAGACTCCATCTGCCACCCCTACGTCTATGGCAGAATTGAATATGAGGTAAAAAACTCCACTAATTACCATCACGGCCTTCATGCCATGCTGGAAAATGATATTGATGCTCTTTTACTCATGAAATATAAGAAGAAAAAGCCCTCTCAGTTTAATCAGGCCGCGACCATCTGCTTAAACGGTCAGGAGATGCAGTTTATTTCTAAATTTCTGTCAGGGTGCATCAACGAAACATATTATCCTTTAAATTACCGAAACAACTTTCAGGTGACTCCCCGCATGGTCTCCAGATCCATACTTGCCATGCGCCTTGGCTGCCGGACACTTGCAGATCCCAGCAGCCGGAAGAAAAACAGCATAGAATTTGTGGAGTCTCTATTTTTAAGCAACCCGATTGCATCGAAAAAGCTGGTGACCGATGCTCCGCCGGACCCTGTGGTCACTATGAATTTAAATCATGAGACCTGGTGCAATCCTTGGAACCGGAGGCTGGCTTCCAAGGCTTCCTTCCCCGAATTATTCCATCAGACCATGATCAAATGCAAGGATGTATTCTACCTTCTTAACGAAGAGCTGAGTTCTCCTGTTCCATTAAAGAATTTAGACCATAACCGGCTTTTAAAAGAGCTTGGGAATTATTCTTATCACAGCGGTCTTGCCGTAGATCAGGAATAGCCGGCAAATAGAAGCACACAACAAAAAATGGATTAGAAATTGATTTTTATCAATCTCTAATCCATTTTTATTGTCTTATTTATGTAGTTACTTGGATGGGGCTGCCTGAGTTGTTTCGTCGGTCACGGTTGTCTCGTTTCCTTCTTCTGTCTCTTCTGCGTCTGTATCTTCCTCTTCATCAGCGGCCGTTGTCTCCATGATCTGAGCACCTTCTTTTGGTACGATGGTCTGGTCGGAGCCCTTTGGAATCTGCATGTCCACCAGCCAGTACTGCTTTTCTTTCATGGTGTAATCAGGCATAACAATCAGGTTTAGATCATACTCTTTGAAAAATCCGCCGAAAGATTTATCACTTGATCTTTCATAGGAAAAATCCTGGGTTGCCACTTCATCATTTAAAAATTTAACAGCAGCATTGGCAAACTCAACTGCCTGCTCCGGAGTGGTTCCGTGTTTTACCATTAAAGTCATGTCAATGGTCTTTTTCTCTTTGTCCAGGCTGTAATTTACACTGAGGGCCATGGGATACTGCTCATTGTCTACAAATTCGTCATCAATATCGGTGTTAATCTGGGTCCAATCCAGTTCAATGCCTTTTTGTGTTTCAAAAACCGGCTCTGCCGGACCTCCCGATGCAAGAATATTACTCTTTGTACATCCGGTTAGTAACATGGCTGACATTGCACATATCATGATTGCTTTGTTCTTCATCATAATTTCCTCCTTCTTGAACAAATTACATTATAGCGGATACGCTTATTTTTTTGTAGTAGTTTTGGAAAAAAGTCAGAAAATCTTCACAATTGCATCCAAATTTTACTGGCATGGATTCCTTCATTTTCCTAGAAATCCATGCCAGTCCATATTAATTGCTATTTATTTAAAAAATCTGTATTTCCGTACTGGAATGGGTAGGGTGCCGCATCTCCTCCGGAGGAAGCTTCTTATAATCTCCGTAAATCCAGGTGAGAACCTCATGAAAGCCTTTCGGTGCCATAAGCTTCGTATCCTCAAATTCCAAGTCCACCGTTTCCTCACACCATTCTTTTTGAAGGGTCACATAGAGGTAATCCGGCTGATAATTGCTGTAATAACGAAGTCTGCTGGTTCCCTTCCGGTCTTTGACTGCTGTCATAAGCTGGAGCTTTCTGAGTACCTTCATGGGGATCATTTTCCCTATAAGGGCTAAAATTCCAACGCATATCTTGTTGGTCAGGCTGTATTTGGAATAATCCAGCCGGTAACGATGGCCCATAGCCAGTCCGTAGATGACCGTATGAAGAAGCAGGGTCCATGTGGACGCAGCCTTTTTCTCCGGCAGCTCGTCAATGATGAACAGATCCACCCAAAGATGATTTAGCTTTCCCTCATAGTACTCCATCTCTTTGGTGTCCTCATGGGTCTTGCTGTTCTTATAAAGGATTCTTGGGGTGAAGTCGTAAAATACCTTGCCTCCCCGTAAATCCCCCGGCTCTAAAAGCTCCATGTGTTCCGGCAGCTCTCTGCGGGCTACCTTTAAGAATGCCTCGTAATTGGTTCGGGTAAATGCCACATCTGCATCATCATCCCAGGGAATAAAGCCTTTGTGCCTTACTGCCCCCAGTAACGTCCCTGCATCTAAGAGATACTTGATCCGGTATTTCCGGCAGATGCGGTCAATCTCCTTTAATATGGAAAGATTGGCCTGATGGACCTTTGATAAATCGTATTCTTCCATACTACCTCCATGTTTAAGCTTACTGCCTTACTGCTTCTTTGATGACCTTTGCCATGTAATCAATCATCTCATCGGTCATACCAGGATATACGCCTACCCAGAAGGTATCAGCCATGATACGGTCTGTATTGGTAAGCTCTCCCACGATGCGGAAGCCTTCGTTAGCCTCTCTCATCTGGTCAAAGCATGGGTGTTTTGTTAAGTTTCCTGCAAACAGCATTCTTGTCTGAACTCCCTTTGATTCAATGTACTGAACCACTTTGTTCCGGTCTACCCCTTCTTTACAGGTGATTAAAAAGCCGAACCAGCTTGGTTTTGAATTCGGGCAGGCTTCTGGAAGAATGAGCTTATCAGAAACCTCCTTCACGCCTTCATACAGGCGGTCAAAATTATGGCGTCTGCGTTCCACAAAGGATGGGAATTTATCCAGCTGGGCACAGCCGATGGCTGCCTGCATATCCGTAGTCTTTAAGTTATAGCCAAAATGGGAATATACGTATTTGTGGTCATATCCGACTGGAAGCTGACCGTACTGGCGGTCAAACCGGTGTCCGCATAAATTGTCTGTACCAGACGGGCAGACACAGTCACGTCCCCAGTCGCGGAAGGAACGGATGATCTTGTTTAACAGGGAGTTGCTGGTATAAACAGCTCCGCCCTCTCCCATGGTCATGTGATGAGGAGGATAAAAGCTGGAGGTTCCGATATCTCCAATGGTTCCGGAAAAACGCTCTTCTCCGTCAATGGTATACTTGGTACCAAGAGCGTCACAGTTGTCCTCTACCAGCCATAAGTTATATTTATCGCAGAATGCCTTTACCGCGGAAAGATCATATGGATTTCCCAGGGTATGGGCAATCATGACAGCCTTTGTCTTCTCAGAGCGTGCAGCCTCCAGCATGGTAACATCAATGTTATACTGCGGAATGGTCACATCCACAAACACGGGAACTGCTCCGTACTGAATGGCAGGATTCACTGTGGTGGGGAAGCCTGCTGCCACGGTGATGATCTCATCTCCCCGTTTGATCTGGCGCTCTTTTAAGAGAGGTGAGGTCAGGGTCATAAATGCCAGTAGGTTGGCAGAAGAACCGGAATTTACAAGGGAGCAGAAGCGGACACCTAAGTACTTTGCAAACTTCTTCTCAAATTCATCGGTATAATGGCCTGAGGTGAGCCAGAACTCTAAGGAGCTGTTCACCAGATTTACCATCTCTTTATGGTCATAAACACGGGAAGCATAGGAGATTCTGTCTCCCTCTTCAAATGGTTTTTTCTGATTATGAAAGGTATCGCAATATTCTTTTACAAGCTCTAAGATTTCTTCTCTGGCCTGATTTTCTGTTTTGTTTTCAAACATAATGTTTCCTCCTTTTGTTCTTTATGCAAAGAATTCTTCAATCTGGCGGTCCATGACCTCCAGCATGTCGGCTCCATCCAGATATTCTTTTGCCCACTGGACGGTCTTTTCCACCGCTTCTTTTACTCCGTATCTTGGGGTCCAGCCAAAGACGCTTTTTACTCTGGAACAATCCAGCTTTAAAAAGTTGGCTTCATGAGGGCCACCTTCAAAACGGTTTACCCAGGAGAGTCCATCTCCCCATGCCTGACAGAATAAATCGGTCAGATCACCGGTGGTCACACAATCCTTATCATCAGGTCCTACGTTATAGTATCCCTGATATGTGATATCTTCATACTGCTTCATGGCTATGGTCATATAAATGGCTAACGGTTCCAGCACATGCTGATATGGCCTTGTGGAATGAGGATTTCTTAAGATGATCTCCTGCTTTTTGGAAGCCGCCCGGATACAGTCCGGGATGATGCGGTCATTGGCGAAGTCTCCACCGCCGATGACATTGCCTGCACGGGACGTGGATATGGCTGTTTGTCCCTGGGCAAAGAAGGACTTTGCATAGCTGTGGGTTACCAGTTCTGAGCAGGACTTACTGTTGGAATAGGGATCGTAGCCGTCTAAGGGGTCATTTTCCCTGTATCCATACTCCCACTCTTTATTTTCATACACCTTATCGGTGGTTATATTCAAAAAGGATTTAACCGAAGGGGTCAGGCGCACACATTCTAATATATGAACCGTACCCATAACATTGGTTTCGTAAGTATAAACTGGCTCTTTGTAGGAATCCCGTACAATGGGCTGGGCGGCCAGATGAAACACGATCTCCGGCTTTGTTTCTTCAAATACCTTCTTAAGATGGTCCAGATCCCGGATATCACCGATTACGGAATTCATCTCATAGGAAAGCCCTGCGATGTCAAAAAGACTGGGATCTGTGGGAGGCTCTAAGGAGTATCCGGTTACCACTGCCCCTGCCTTAAGGAGCATACGGCTGAGCCAGGAGCCCTTAAACCCGGTGTGACCGGTGATGAGAACCTTTTTCCCACCATAGAATTCAGAGAATTCCTTCCATTTTAAACTTGTCCAATCTTTCATATTAGTTCTCCCATATCTTCCAGGGTGCCTGGCCGGACTGCCATAAGTCTTCCAGCTTCTTCATCTCCCGCTGCGTGTCCATGCACTGCCAGAAGCCGGTATGATGAAAGCTCATTAACTGGCCTTCTTTTGCAAGCTTCTGTAATGGTTCCTGCTCTAAGACTGTCGTATCATCTTTCAGATAAGAAAATACTTCTGGATTTAAGACCATAAAGCCTCCGTTGATTAAGCTGGCATCTGTTTCCGCCTTTTCCCGGAAGGAGTGGACCATATTATCTTCATTAATATCCAGCACGCCTTTTAGCTGTGCAATGTTAACGGTTGTCATGGTAGCTGTCTTTCCATGGCTCTTGTGGAAGTCAAGAAGGGCATCTAAATCCACATCACACACCCCGTCTCCATACGTGAGCATAAATGGCTCATCGCCGATGTAGGGCTGTATACGCTTGATTCTTCCTCCTGTCATGGTATTTAAACCGGTATCCACCAGAGTAACCTTCCATGGCTCAGAATAATTATTATGTACCTCCATGCTGTTATTGGCAAGATCAAAGGTCACATCTGAGGTATGAAGGAAATAATCTGCAAAAAACTCTTTTACCACATACTGCTTATATCCAAGGCAGATGACAAAATCATGAAACCCGAACTGGGAATAATACTTCATAATATGCCACAAAATCGGTCTCTCCCCAATCTCGATCATTGGCTTTGGCTTTAAATGGCTCTGCTCACTGATCCTGGTTCCAAGACCACCTGCTAATAAAACTACTTTCATGTTCTGATCCTCCTATCTATTCGTACTCCTTATAGGCCTTCCGGTAAAAATGCATGAGCAATTTTACAACCGGCTCCGGCCATATTTTTCTAAACATCTCTGCTTCTTCCCTGGCACGGCTGTTATCGGCAATGCATGCCTTTGTGGTCGCCTCCTGGTGAACCCGGTAAAACATCAAAGGCCGTTCCACACAGACAAAGCGTCCTGGCATTCCTGACAGCTTATATAAGGTATCCCAGTCCAGAGCGAACCGGTAGGGAGACGTAAACAACGGCTCTCCCAGTCTTTCCTTATGATAGGCGCATACCGGACAGCAAATGGAATTTCCAAAGATCAGGGCGCTTCTTTTCACTGCGGACAAATGACTGAAGCCTTTCAGCCGAAGAGGAAGACGGAGGATTCGTTTGATAAATTCTACCGCTTCAAACGTTGCCAGCTTGTTATCCTTAACCACAGCGTAGCCGCTGGTAAACAGGGTCATATCCGGGTACTTCTCTGCATATGCGGTCAATGTTTTTACATAGTCCTTGTGGTAACAGTCATCCTGATGGGCAATGGTGACAAAACGGGAATCCGCCTTATGATAAGCGAAATTCCAATCGTCTCTAATGTTGCTTTCCCCATAACGAATGAACATGGGTATGCCGTACTTCTCGCACAGCTCTTTAATAAAGGAGCTGGGGGTAGAAGTACAAAGCAAAATATCTGATTTTACGGTCTGGGCCTGTAAGGAACGTATGCAGGCTTCCAGATACGGGGAATCCTTATAGGCGCAGATTGCAAATGAATGTGGTGTCATATTTTACCTCTGATAATGCTTGTCTTAGTCTGGGTATGATTATACCATAAAAGATGTAAAACATTCCACCATATTCATTATTTTGAAAGAAATTGCCCCTGCAGGCCAGCTTAAACTTTGCCGGTCCGTGGGGGCAACTGTGTTTCCTTCTTCTTTCTTACCGTTCGATATATGCTTCAATCAGCTTTAAGGTCTGTTCCATACCGTCTACATGGGTCCGTTCGGTTCCGTGAGAAGCATGGACGCCCTGTCCGATTAATGCACCACGAATATCATTTCCGCCCCGGATGGCAGCCCCTACATCAGAGCCGTAATGAGGGAAGATGTCCACTGCAAAATCAATCTTATGCTCTTTCGCCAGAGATATCAGGCAGCTGGTCATCTCATAATCATAAGGTCCTGAAGAATCCTGAGCACAGATGGATACCTTATGCTCACTTCCGGTTAGATCATCTCCCAGGGCTCCCATATCCACGGCAATAAATTCTTCAATATCCTGAGGAATAAAACTTGCCCCAAAGCCAACCTCTTCATAATTGCTGATGACAAGCTTTAAGGTTCTCTTAGGTAATTTACCTGACTGGGAAATATCTTTTAAAACTCCTAAAAGCACGGCCACAGAAGCCTTGTCATCTAAGTGACGTGACTTGATATAGCCGCTTTCCGTATGGACGAACATAGGGTCAAAGCTGATGTAGTCACCAGTGGAAATATCAAGCTTTTTCACATCCTCCCCGCTGTATACCAGTTCATCTAAGCGGACTTCCATATTTTTCGGCTTCCGCTCCAGAGTCTTGGCATTGTCATAGGTGTGGAGAGATGGCTCCTTTGTGAGTATGGTTCCTGTGTAAGTCTTACCAGTTCTTGTATGAACCTTACAGTACATGCCCTCAATGCTTTCCATCATAAATCCGCCTACCAAAACAATGTTAAGCCTTCCTTCCGGTGTAATGGAACGCACCATAGCGCCTAAGGTATCTACATGGGCGGAAAGTCCTAATACTTCCTTTGACTGTCCCGGAACCTCAATAATCAGACCGCCTTTGCGGTTATAGGTGGAAGCGTAGCCAAAACTAAGGGCTTCCTCCTCCACAGCTTTCATCACTTCTTTTGTATAGCCGCTGGGGCTTGGAATGTTTACGATTTTCTCCAGGATATTTGTTACGTATGTCATAGTTTCCATTAGATATGGCCTTCTTTCTTTTGATTTAATTTCTTTCGTACGGCTCTTTCTGTCTATATTACCAGATTTTCTTTCCTATGGCTAGAGAATTGAAGCATCCATGGTTTACAAATCAATCAAATACTTATTTCTACCAGATGAGAGATACAAAACTATCTTTCAAATGATTTCAAATGATTCTTGATGAAAAGGGTTAGGGATAGACCTTTTTCACCATTATCCCATTCCTTTGAACTCACGATCAAAAACACATTCTAAAGGAAAAGGAGATCATAATTATGGCAGATTATAATAATGCAAATTACACATATGCTCAGGTCCTTGCAGGCAATGGCTATTACATGAAGGATGATAAGCTCCGTTACAGTGCAGGTGTAAAGACAATGCAGCAGAAATTAAATGCGGCAGGCTACAACTGCGGAACTCCTGACGGAAAATTCGGCAGCAACACCGATACTGCTGTAAGAAGCTTTCAGAAAGCTAAAGGTCTTACGGTGGATGGAAAGGCTGGTAAAGCAACTCTTAACGCTCTTGACGGAACAAACTCCGGTGGCGGGACTATCTATTGCAGTAACAGTTATTTGAACACCAAGCAAATGACGGTAAACGCTCAGTATATCCTGGATTATCTGCGAAATAAGGGTTGGACCAAAAATGCTATCTGCGGTATGCTTGGTAACATGCAGACGGAAAGTACCATCAACCCAGGTATTTGGCAGAGTCTAAAGGAAAACAACACCAGCGGCGGCTTTGGTCTGGTACAATGGACACCGGCAACAAAGTACATAAACTGGGCCAATAGCAATGGCCTGACGGTTGCCAATATGGATAGTGAATTAAAGCGCATTCTTTACGAAGTAAGCAATGGAGGGCAGTTCTATGCTACAACCACGTACAATATGACATTCTCACAATTCACCCGTTCCACACAAACCGCATATTACCTGGCGTGTGCCTTTTTACACAACTACGAAAGACCACAGAATGCTTCCCAGGATGAAACACGTGGAAACCAGGCAACTTATTGGTATAATACATTATCATAAAAATAGCGTAATGCACTCTCAATAAAAGACGGGGGAAACTGTTTCTGTTCAGTTTCCCCCGTCTTTTATAGGTTCTGTTATTTATTTTCCCAAAGGTTCTGTTTCAGCAGATAGAACTGCTGTATATCACTGTATTTAAGCTGTGCTTCAAAATGATCGCTTCCAGTTGCATGAACAGCAGGCAAACTTAACACAATGCCGTCAGGCTTTAGGAAGAATTTAACATTCCCCTCGATACTAAAGGGGTCTACCGTCTGATATTCCGGTGATTGAAGCTTCAGCATTTCTGGAAAACTGGCTTTATCATAGGAAGTAATGGGGCTCTCAGGAAACATGGCTTTCTCAAAAAATACTGCCTGAAAATCAGCATTGGTCGTATACAAATCTTTAAGATTCAGTTCTTTCATGGAATGCAGATCTACATTCATTGTAATTAAATTGCTGGTGCTATATGCTGCATCGTCAATGGAACTTGGCCCCCAGAAAATAATACTTACCACCTTATTATTGTTAAGTGTAACTTCGGATTGATAATCAATGTTTAATCTGGCATCACTTGAAAAAAGAGATGTATCTATCTGAGCCAGGCTTTGTACTTTATCATAGACCATGGCATTTAAGGCATCATTGTTCGTGAATTGAGGATATTGAATTTCAACTGAACTATTCTTATTTGGCGCTTCTGTATAAACAAGCATTGTAATACTATCATCTTTTGCTTTCGATTCCTCCGTATTACTGATAGACAATGTCTCTTTTGTACTAGTTTCCGTTTCCAATTCCTGTTTTTGCTTCTGTTCCTGCGTTTGTTCCTGCTTCTGCTCTACGGTTACCGTATATGATTCACCATCTGCTTTTTTCCCACAGCCCCCAATAAGGATACAGGAAAAAAATACAAAGCCTAGTAAACCCATTTTCTTTTTCATTGAAGTACCTCCACTTAATTTAATCCATTTATGTATGATCTCTCTATCATAATAATTACTTTCATATCTTATCATATAATGTAATAAATGCGGTATTACTTGTAAGTTTTCCCTTCCTGAATCGACTCTATTTTACATGGTATGAATCCCACCAGATAGAGCTTTGCACATAAAAAATGCGTTTTGAACAGGCCATAACAGCCGTTCAAAACGCATTTTATATATATTTATTAGATTATACTTCGAAAATAAGATCGCCGTAGCTTGGTAAGGGCCAAATATCTTTATCTACGATCATCTCAAGCTTATCAGCAGGTGCACGAAGAGCTGCCATAGCAGGAACTACCTCATCGTGGTATGCGGTTGCCTGCTCTTTGTTCTCTTTGATCGCTGAGCACTTATCTGTGATCTCTACCAGTGCGGATAAGGCTACCTTCATATCAGAAAGGTAAGCGCTCACTTCGATGAGAAGCTCTTCCTGTACGCTGGTGTCTGCATCAGGACATGCTGTCTTTATTTTTCCTAAGGAATCTGCCAGTATGGTAGTGTATTTTACAACGGCAGGAATGAGCTGCTTTCCAGCCATATCAATCATGGTTCTAGCTTCGATGTTGATAGCCTTGGTATATGCTTCATATTCAATCTCAACACGAGACTCTAATTCAGCCTTTGTAAATACCTTGAATTCCTCAAACATCTTAACAGCAGCGTCTGTAGCAAGAGCCGGAATTGCATCGATCATGGACTTTAAGTTTGGAAGTCCTCTCTTTTCTGCTTCTTCTACCCAGGTATCTGAATAACCGTTACCATTGAAGATAATTCTTCTGTGAGAGGCTAACTGTAGCTTGATTAAATCATGAACTGCGGTATCAAAGTCTTCTGCCTTCTCAAGAATGTCTGCTGCTTCTTTAAATGCCTCTGCGGTAATGGTATTTAACACTACGTTTGGAGAGGAAATAGAATCGGAGGAACCAACCATACGGAACTCAAACTTATTGCCTGTAAATGCAAATGGTGAAGTTCTGTTACGGTCTGTTGCATCCTTAGATAAATCTGGTAAGGTTCTAACACCTGTCTTTAAGGTGCCGCCTGCCTTGGAGCGGGTTGCCTCTCCAGTGCTACAAAGCTGGTCAACGACGTCTTCTAACTGCTCGCCGATGAATACGGAGATGATAGCTGGAGGTGCCTCATTGGCTCCCAGTCTGTGATCATTTCCTACATCTGCTGCAGACTCACGAAGGAGGTCAGCGTGTTTGTCAACTGCCTTTAAGATACAGGACAATACCAGTAAGAACTGAATGTTCTCATGTGGTGTCTCGCCTGGATTTAATAAGTTGATACCGTCATCTGAGGTTAAGGACCAGTTGTTGTGCTTACCGGAACCATTCACGCCTGCAAATGGCTTCTCATGAAGAAGACAATTAAGTCCGTGACGTCCTGCTACCTTCTTTAAGGTTTCCATAACCAGCTGGTTATGATCTACGGCAACATTTGCCTGTTCAAAGATTGGTGCCAGCTCGTGCTGTGCAGGAGCTACCTCATTATGCTGTGTCTTTGCCGGTACGCCTAACTTCCAAAGCTCTTCATTCACTTCCTTCATGAAAGCAGCAATTCTTTCGCGAATGGCTCCGAAGTAATGATCTTCCAGCTCCTGTCCTTTTGGAGGCATAGCACCGAATAAGGTACGGCCAGAGTAAATTAAATCTTTTCTCTGTAAATATTTATCGTGATCCACCAGGAAGTACTCCTGCTCCGGTCCAACGGAAGGGGTAACTCTCTTGGCTGTAGTATTTCCAAATAATCTTAAGATTCTTAAAGCCTGCTCATCAACAGCCTCCATGGATCTTAAAAGAGGAGTCTTTTTATCAAGTGCTTCTCCTGTATAGGAACAGAAAGCAGTAGGTACGCAAAGGGTAACACCAATTGCATCTTCTCTTAAGAATGCAGGTGAAGTACAATCCCAGGCAGTATAGCCTCTGGCTTCGAAGGTTGCTCTAAGTCCTCCAGATGGGAATGAGGATGCATCCGGCTCTCCTTTTACCAGTTCTTTTCCGGAGAATTCCATAATGACCTTTCCTTCGGAAGTCGGTGCAGAGATAAAGGAATCATGCTTTTCTGCAGTAATACCGGTAAGCGGCTGGAACCAATGGGTGTAGTGAGTGGCACCTCTCTCAATTGCCCAGTCCTTCATTGCATGTGCAACTACATCAGCAATGGAAGGATCTAACTCTGCGCCATCCTCAATCGTTTTCTTTAACTTCTTAAAAACGGACTTTGGTAAACGCTCTCTCATAACGGTTTCGTTAAATACATTCTTGCCAAACTTTTCGGCTACGTTCACAACTTCACTCATAAATTCTCCATCCTCTCATATGAATTACCACTTAATAAAATTAAGTCAGTTCGCCCTTTTTTAGTCTCCTCAATAACTGAATATGCATAAAAAACAGAAAAGGCGCCCTCCCTTTGCAAGGAGAACGCCATCGTTCTTAATTAAAATAAATCATTTTCCTAAAAAAATCAAGTACTTTTTCAATTATTTTTGAATTAAAAACAATTATGCTTTTCCAACAGAACCAAATAATTCCATCTTCTCTTTTACAGTACCCTTAATTGCCTCTACACCTGGAGCAAGAAGTTTTCTTGGGTCAAAGCCCTTGCCTTCTAAATCCTTACCTGCTTCGATGTACTTACGGGTTGCCTCAGCAAAGGTAAGCTGGCACTCTGTATTAACGTTGATCTTTGCAACGCCAAGGCTGATGGCTTTCTTGATCTGATCTTCCGGAATGCCTGTACCACCGTGAAGAACTAAAGGCATATCGCCTACTTTGTCTTTAATTGCTGCTAAAGTATCAAAGCTTAAACCAGCCCAGTTTGCCGGATATTTTCCGTGAATATTTCCGATTCCTGCTGCCAGCATAGTCACGCCTAAATCAGCTACCTGCTTGCACTCGTCTGGATCTGCACACTCACCCATACCAACAACGCCGTCTTCTTCTCCGCCAATAGAACCAACCTCAGCCTCGATAGACATTCCCTTTTCTGCACAAACCTTTACAAGCTCAGTTGTCTTTTCAACATTCTCAGCAATTGGGTAGTGGGAACCATCGAACATGATGGAAGAAAAACCTGCTTCGATACATTTATAACATCCTTCATAGGAGCCGTGATCTAAATGAAGTGCTACCGGAACTGTAATCTTCATCTCTTCGATCATCGCTTTTACCATAGAAGCTACTGTTTTATAACCAGTCATATATTTTCCAGCACCTTCGGAAACACCGAGGATAACTGGGGATTTTAACTCCTCTGCTGTCTGCAGAACTGCCTTTGTCCACTCAAGGTTGTTGATGTTGAACTGTCCGACTGCATACTTTCCGTCTCTTGCCTTTTCAAGCATCTCTTTCGCTGAAACTAACATATCTCGAACCTCCATCTATTTTTAGTTTTTATTTATTCATTATATACCATTTTGTCCTATTTGGAAAGTTTATTTTAAAAAAGATTGTTTTTTTTATAACAAAGTTACATTTTGCTTTCATACGGTCATTGCTTTATAATGGTATTAGAATAAATACAACATGGGAGAAATGTTATGAATCAGAAGACAGAAGAAGATAGGAACCTGTTTACCAGAAAACAACTGAGAAAGCTGATTTTCCCCCTGGTCATCGAGCAGTTTTTGGCCGTTGCCATGGGTATGACGGATACCCTTATGGTGGCAGTCATCGGAGAAGCTGCCGTATCAGGCGTATCCATTGTTGACACCATTAACATTCTTTTGATCGGTCTCTTTGGTGCCATGGCAGCCGGCGGATCAGTTGTCGCAGCCCAGTACATTGGACGAAAGGATGAAAAGAACGTTGCAAAAGCTGCCGGACAGCTTTTTCTGGCCGTGGGAGGACTTTCTCTCATCCTTATGGCAATCGCCCTGATATTCAACGAGCCGCTTTTGCGCCTTGTCTATGGAAACATCAGTCAGGATGTTATGGATAATGCAAAGGTCTATTTTTTCCTGTCCGCCTTGTCTTACCCGTTCCTTGCCTTTTATAACAGTTCAGCCGCGCTTTTCCGCTCCGTAGGCAATTCCGGAGTATCCATGCGGGTATCTCTCATTGCCAATGTAATGAATATCGTGGGTAACTTTATCTTTATCTTTGGACTCCATATGGGTGTGGCAGGATCCGGAATCTCCACCCTGATTTCAAGAATTTTCTGTGCTGTTATCATGCTGGTTCTGTTAAAAAGGCATGCAGGATTAAGCGTTGACTTCACCCTTAAGGTGGATAAGGGAATGCTTCGAAGAATTCTTAATATCGGTGTACCAAATGGTGTGGAAAACAGTATCTTCCAGCTTGGAAAACTGCTTTTATCAAGCCTGATCTCCAGCTTTGGTACCGTTGCCATCGCCGCCAATGCAGTAGCAAGTACTATCTGCGGTCTGGAGACCATTCCCGCGACTGCCATCGGCATTGCCATGGTCACTGTGGTCGGACAGTGCGTGGGAGCCAGAGAGCTGGATCAGGCAAAGAAATATATGGGCAGACTGTTAAAAATCGCTTATCTCTGTCTCATCGTATTAAATCTCTCGATTATTCCATTTTTAAACGGAATAACGGCGCTGTTCCAGCTTTCCCCGGAAACCAGCGCCTTAGCGGTAAAACTTATGCTCTATCACAGCATCTGCTGCATGTTGATTCATCCACTGGCCTTTTGCCTCACAAACGGCCTGCGTGCCGCTGGAGACGTCCGCTTTACCATGGTGGTATCCATCTGCTCCATGTGGATCTGCCGTATCGTTCTTGCTTATTTCCTAAGCCTTCACCTTGGGCTTGGACTCATGGGCATCTGGATCGCCATGACCATCGACTGGCTGGTCCGCGCCATCTTCTTCTCCAGCCGTGTGCTGGGAGGAAAATGGAAGCGGTTCGCCCTTCGTTCTCTGAATTAATTTAAAAATCCTAAAACAGCTTCTTTCATCTGATCCGCATCGCAAACCGTGGTATGACGTACCTCGGCGGTGCGGATTTCTTCTACTGCCTGAGGAATCGCTATCCCGGATACTTGGGAGAGGTGGTCAATAATCTCAAACTCATCCTTTGTTTCCTGATCTCCTTCTATTGCTTCCAATACACTTCTTGAAAACTTATATGGACTGGCAGTTGAGACGATAACAGTTTTTGTATCATCCTTTGCCTCTTCTTTATAACTATTGTATACCGTCGAGGCGACTCCAGTATGGGTATCGATTAAGTAGCCGGTATCTTCAAACAGCTTTTTAATAGCAGCTTTATTTTCAGCTTCTGACGCAAAGCCTCCTACAAAGCCCTTCATCACATCTCTCATCTCACTTGTTACAGAATAACTGCCGCTTTCCCCCAGAGCCTTCATAAGGTCTGCATTGGCTGTAGCGTCACAGCCTGCACTTAAGTAAATGAGTCTCTCTAAATTGCTGGAAATCAAGATATCCATGGAGGGAGAGGTGGTCAGTATAAAATCCCGGTTTCTGTCATAAGTTCCTGTCTGGAAAAAATCAAAGAGAACTTTATTTTCATTGGACGCACAGATTAAGGTCTTAATGGGTGTTCCCATGACCTTTGCAAAATAAGCCGCCAGAATGTTTCCGAAGTTACCGGTTGGCACGGTTACATTGATTTCTTCCCCTTCTTTAATCTCTTCATTTAAAAGAAGCTTTGCATAGGCATAGACATAGTAAACGATCTGGGGAACCAGTCTTCCGATGTTAATGGAATTGGCAGAGGAAAGCTGATATCCTTTTTCTTCCAGAAGCTTTGCAAACTCTTTGTCATTAAAGATATTCTTTACTCCTGTCTGGGCATCGTCAAAGTTTCCGTGAATGGCAGCCACATGGGTATTCTCCCCTTTTTGTGTCACCATCTGCAGTTCCTGTACCGGACTTACTCCATCCTTTGGATAGAACACAATAATCTCAGTTCCTTCCACATCGGCAAAGCCTGCCATGGCCGCCTTCCCTGTATCGCCGGAGGTAGCGGTAAGAATTACGATTTTGTTTTTTACCTCATTTTTTTTCGCAGCGGTAGTCATCAGATGGGGCAGGATAGAAAGTGCCATATCCTTAAATGCAATGGTACTTCCATGATATAATTCCAGATAATAAGCACCATCTGCTTTGGATAGAGGTGCAATCTCTTCCGTATCAAATTTGCTGTCATAAGCCTGATTGATGCAGCTTTTTAATTCGGCTTCGGTAAAATCCGTAAGGAACAGCTTCATTACTTCATAGGCTGTTTCCTGGTATGTCATGAGGGAAAGCTCCTTCATGGATCTGTCAAGCTTCGGAATAAAGCTTGGCATAAATAAGCCGCCGTCTGCTGCCAGCCCTTTTAAAATTGCCTGGGAAGCCGTTACACCAGCCTCGCCGCCCCGGGTACTTTGATAGGATAATTCCATAGTATCTGATTCCTTTCCTGCTTTGTCATAATTTAGAGTGGATAAAAACCTTGCCAGCATTGTAGCACACTTTATGAAATGGCGCAAGCAAAAAGTATTCTTTATGCGGACATATGTATTTGTTGCAAAGACATATGTCCGAGCTTTCCATTTGCCCCTTTCTATGGTAAGATACTCCCATGGATACAGAAAGGATGAACTTATTTTTATGAAATATGAACATATGCAGAAGGGTATTTTCCTTAGCCGTCCCAACCGTTTTATTGCCAATGTTTTAATATCTAATAAGAACGGACAGGAAGAAACTGTCATCTGCCATGTAAAAAATACAGGACGCTGCAGGGAGCTGTTGATTCCTGGAGTGACCGTGTTAGTCCAGTTTCACCCGGAAGCTGCCCTCCTTGGAAGAAAAACTCAGTATTCCTTAATTGGAGTATGGAAGGAGCGGGAAGACGGTCCACTTCTTATTAATATGGATTCCCAGGCACCAAACCAGGCAGCTTATGAATGGCTTTTGTCTGGAAATGCTTCTCTTCCTTATGGTAAAGAAAATATTGAGACAGCCAAATTGGTTGAAGGGTTACAAAATGTAAAACGGGAGGTCACATACGGACAGTCCCGGTTTGATCTTGCTTTTCAATCTGCTAATCCTGAGTTCTCCGCATTTATGGAGGTAAAAGGGGTGACTTTAGAGGAAGATGGCCTTGCCATGTTTCCCGACGCACCGACTCTTAGAGGTGTAAAACATGTGGAGGAGCTGGTAAAGGCACGTAAAGCAGGTTATGAAGCTTATATTCTTTTTGTCATACAGATGAAAGAAATGACAGGCTTTGAACCAAACAGAAAGACTCACCCGGAATTTGCCAAGGCTTTACTGGAGGCAAAACGGGGAGGTGTTCATATACTTGCTTACGACTGCATTGTAACAGATACCTCTATGACACTGGATAAACCGGTTCCTGTTTTATTAGATGAATAAACAAAAAGTCTGGCTAAGGATCACTCCTTCTCCAGACTTTTTTATGGTACGTTTTTAAAACTTACGGCCCCCGCCTCCCATGGTCCGCCCGGAGGAGGAATGAGTGGTGCTTCTTCCAGAAAAACCACCGCCGGAGCTGCCACCTGAGTTTCCTCCGTTATTTCTTGGTATGATAACATGGGTCACCGTCTTATTAATGAGATTATCGGTCTGCTGGGAATAGCGGAACTGGCTGGCGCCTCGGTAAGCCTTTAAATAATTCCCTGACCGATTTCTCTCCTTTTTCATGGAATACTGCCCAGACACCGTAAGACAGGCAGTTGCCCCGGCAAAAAGTGCAATTCCCAAAGCTGCTGCCGCTTCATACCAGCGGATGCTTCTGTAAATACTGATTTCTCCCGTTTCCTTGTCATAATTATACTGACCTCCAGGAATTCCCGCCCGGTAATACTTCATAACTCCATCTAAAAAGGCCTGGGCACTGGAAGCATATTCCCCCTGACTGGCACTCTCATAAGAGCTGTCTAAAATGGCATTCCAGCGCTGATCCGTTAAAAAACGGTTCATCTTACCCACTGGGAGAATGTACATTTCCCGGTTATCCATATCTATTAAAAACAGAACACCTCTGTAATCAGAGCCAACACCGTAAGATCCATTGATATAATAATCCTCGGCATACTGCTTTGCTGACTTACCATTCGTATCACTTGCGGTCACGATTAAAACATCCATGTTCATTTCTTTTTTCATGGATGTGATCTGGGACTGAAAGCTATCGATTTCTTCTCTGGTAAAAAGCCCTGCATCATCAAAGACCCGCGTTTCATCCCCAAGGGAATTAATGGCCATAAAGCATGAGGAAAATAAGAGAAAAACTACAATAAAAAGGGCTGTTGGCATCCCTTTTCTCATCCACTTCCATGTTACATTCATCATATGAAATACCCCACGATCAGCATAGCAGCAAGCACCGGAATGAAGATCTCTAAAAACAGAAGGAGAAGCTTTCCTTTATCCACCGGCAGCTTTCCACAGACCTTTCCGGTCTGCCCGTTTATGGTAAAATAATACATTGCATTCTTTGCCCGGTCAAAATAAGTAAGAGCCCATACGGGAAGGAGCGCGTATTGCCATTGCTCCTCTGTGAAATCAAAGGATTCATCCTGCACCCTCAAAGTATCATAGGAAGTTATGCTGTTTTTTAAGGAGTCTCTGGCAAAGGACCGTACCTCATCTTTCACTTCACTGGAAAAATCAGTCTCTCCCATATCTCTTCGCTCTGCAACAAAGCCTGATAAGTACCCCATGGTAAATGGCTTCATGACATCGGTATCAAAAGGAAACACTCCTTCTGTCAGCTCTTTGCTGGCCTTTTTTAATGCATTTCGGGGTACGTATTTTATGGGCATAAGCCCCTCTCTTTTTACTTCATAGGTCTGTGTTTCCGTATACCTGTAATTTCCGCTGACCCAGATGCGCAGGCGGTCTGCCCTGGCTGTTAACCGTCCATTGACCCGGCAGCTGTAAAGAAGATAAGGGAAATATACGCCGGAGATCTTTTCGATCTGATCTTCACTGTAAAATGCCTTTGGCGTAAATCTCTTTTTCTTCATCCAGCTTCGAAACATCTCCACTGCCTTTTCCTTTTCAATAGAAAAAGGAATGACATAATCCGGATGGTATTCACCGGAAAGACGGCCGGTCAGAATGACCGGATTGTGACAATAGTAGCAGAAGGTTGCTGCGGTAGTCTCATCGGTCACTACCTCCGCTCCGCAGCTGGGGCAGGAATAAAGGACCGGCTCTCCCGGGTTTTCTCCGGCTCGTTCTGCCTGGTTCTCCTCTTCCTTTGCCGCTTCCTTTGCCTTTTCTTCTTCCTTTGCTTCCTGCTCCGTAAATTCTGAAAGGCAATATTCACAGGCATACGTTTGAAGCTTGGGATTAAATTTTAAGGGGCCGCCGCAGTTCGGGCAATGATAGGTTATGATACCGCTCATGGCTTTGGCTTGCCGCACTGGGAGCAGAAGTTTCCGGTATTGGACTCACCGCATTCGCACTTCCATGGTCCGGCTGGCTTTTTATTTCCGCACTGTGGGCAGAAATTTCCCGTATTAACGCTTCCGCAGCTACAGGTCCAGCCCGCTGCAGCCTGAGTGCCGGAAGGAGTATTATTTCCTGCCTGCTGTTCCTGATTGATCTTCATCTGCTGAAGGTTGGCGCTTGATGCAGCACCCAGGATACCGCCTCCTACATTCATTCCCATGCCCATTCCAAGATAACCCGACATGGAGCCTGCGGAATTGCCTCCTGCTGCCTCCATACCTCTGGCAGCGGCTCCCTGGACGTATCCCTCTCTTACCGACGGATCACCAAGCATGGCTCCCTGGTTTCTCATATGAATTAAGTCCTTGGATTCCTCGTCATAGGTTATGCTTGCAATTCCCACGGACTGAATGGCCATTCCTCTCCTTGCCTTCCACTGTTCGTCAAGAACATCTGACATATACTGTCCAAGCTCTCTTCCCTTTGATGCTACGTAAGAGATTCGTATTCCATCTGCGGACATCTGATTGATGGAGGACTGTAATGCCTCTAAGAACTCAGAGAGATACTGGGTGTTGATATCATCCACTTCCACACTGACAGCGTTTCTTGGTATGACTTCCGCAAAGAATAACAGAGGATCTGTTACCTTAAAGGAATACGTTCCATGAGCACGCAGGAATAATTCTGCATTATAAAACTGGTCGAAATAATTAATGGGATTAGGGGTTCCAAACTTTACCCCTTTTATTTCCTGAAGATTGATAAAAAATACTTTTTGAGCCGTAGGCGTCTTTCCGCCATAACGGACACGGTCAAAGGATTCCTTTAGAGCTTCTTCAAACTGACCATTAAAAAGAGAGGGGAGGGAAGAATTTTTTACAGTAAAATAGCCTGGTTCTCCGGTATAGTCAATCACCTTTCCACCGTCCACTAAAATCATGAACTGATTGGGGTAAACATGAATGACAGAACCATCTGAAACGGTGTTATCTGTTCCCCTTGTATTGGAGCCTTTTCTGATTTTTACTCCGGAAGAAAATACGGTCTGGTCTCCCATATCTCCTGCTTCTATGACTTCAAGCCATTGATCTGCCAGTGAACCGCCTAATGCGGTTGTCAGTGCCTTTACAATTCCCATGTCTGTTCCTCCTCAACTGTTAGATTCCTCTATTATACTATAGGATTGGTAAATACGCCATCAGGCATTCCTCATCATAACAATTTCCTTGGCGTATCCTGATAAGTCATTGGGTGTTTCTAAGTAAAATGGAAGTTCTTTAAGAACCGGATGAGTCACAATCCGCTTTAAGGCCTCGGCTCCGATATAGCCTTCTCCTATTTTTGCATGGCGGTCCTTGTGGGCTCCTAATGGGTTCTGGCTGTCATTTAGGTGAATGGCCTTTAAACGGGAAAGACCGATGACTTCATCAAAATGGTGAAGCACACCATCAAGATCATTTACAATGTCATAGCCACCATCCCACACATGGCAGGTGTCGAGACAGACTCCCATTTGCTGGTTTAACTCCACCCGGTCAAGAATTTCTCTTAATTCCTCAAATTCCCGGCCTACTTCACTTCCCTTACCTGCCATGGTCTCTAACAGGACCGTGGTGTGAAACTCCGGAGTAAGTATCCCATTGAGCATATCTGCAATAAACTGAATTCCTGTTTCAACGCCCTGTCCCACATGGCTTCCCGGATGAAAATTATAGGAATTCCCCGGAGTGTATTCCATTCGCATCAGATCATCCTTCATGGTATCCCTGGCGAGGGTACGGAGATTCTCATCTGCGGAGCAGGCATTTAACGTATAAGGCGCATGAGCCAGAATCCGGCCAATGGCGTTTTCTTCTGCAAAGAGAAGAAAACGTTCCACATCGGCCGGATTCATGGCTTTGGCTTTGGTTCCTCTTGGATTTCTTGTAAAAAACTGAAACGTATTTGCATCAATGGCCTTGGCATCCTTACCCATGGCAAGGTAGCCTTTGGCCGATGATAAATGACATCCTATTGTTAACATAAAACCTCCTGTTACTTGGTGTTTTTCATTCGTTTTCCGTTGGAAGGGCTGATAGCCTTCACCGCAATAAAAAGGAATATAGCTGCCAGGACAAGCTGGATGAAAATGCTTAAAACTACCCAGTGATCCATAATTCCATTTTGAGGGTGAGGACCGAACCAGTTGTTAAGACTCTTTAATACCTGATTATCTCCAGCCTGGGTGTTTATCATTACATAAAATGTTGCCACAGGATTTAATAAAAGAAGATACAGGAATGAACCGGAATTTGCCTGGTCTGCAATGCCGCTGACCGAGGATGCATAGGTATTGACCACATTTAAGCGGGCAATGGATAAGGCAAATATATTGATGGCATAGGTACCGGCCGCAATCATCACCAGCACTCCATAGCTTACTACTGTAGCAATGGTAGAACGCTTAAAAATAGAAGAAAAGCAGATTCCCATGCTTCCGCAAAGAAGAGCCACGGCAAGATAGCATAAAAGCAAAATAAATATATCAGAAGCGGTCACGCCTCCATATACAAATGAGACGGAAAGAAGGGGAAAGCTTGACATGACCATTAAAAACATGGTTCCAAAGGAAGCCATTAATTTTCCCCAGATGATCTCCCATGGCTTCATGGTGGTGGTGAGAAGAAGATCCAGGGTCTGGCGTTCTCTCTCCCCGCTGACACTGGCCGCTGTAAGAGCCGGCATGATGAACATGAGCATGACGAATTCCACCACTGCTACGAAAACGTATATGTTAATAAAGGATGAATACTGAATCTCAGCTGTCATCTTCACCTGTTCCACCACGGAGTACATATTAAGAAGAACTACCAGGGCCAGTATGGAATTAAACAGCACAAGAATGAGGGCCAGACGGAAGCTTCTGGAGCTGACCGTTATTTCCCGTTTATAGACCGGGTTCGTTTTCATGTACAAGCACCGCCTTTTCTTTATCATGATCGGTTATCTGCATGAACAGGGTCTCTAAGCTCCCCTGCTCTCTGTAAAACCCGCGGATCAGAACCTCCGCATCCACAAGCTGTTGTAGGAGAAGGGCCTCATCCTGTTCATCGCCAATGAAATTCACCCGGATATCCTGATCCTTCACGGCTATGGTCTGAACGCAGGGCTGGCTCTTTAAGATGGAAAGAGCCCTTTCTTTATTGCCAAGAACTGCGATGATTAAGGGATTGGTGGCATTGACCCTGTGAAGGATCTCTTCCATGCTTCCTCCCAGTACCATCTTCCCCTGGTCAATGATTCCGATGTCCGTACAAAGCTCTGATAGCTCCGACAGCACGTGGGAGCTTATGAATATGGTCTTTCCCTGATCCTTTAACTCTTTTAAAATCTCCTTGAATTCAAATCGGGTCCTTGGGTCCAGACCGGAAGCAGGCTCGTCAAGAACCAGAAGAAGGGGATCATGGATTAAAGCCCTTGCCAGGCACAGACGCTGCTTCATACCTCTTGATAAGCTGTCTACATAAAAGTTTACCTTGTCTTCCAAGCCCACCTGCTCTAAAAGGGTCATATACCGGTTTCTGGCTTTAAGCCCATCAAGTCCATAGCAGGAAGCAAAAAACTCCATGTATTCGTTGACCCTTAAATTGTCATACACGCCGAAAAAATCAGGCACATAACCAATGCTTAGCTTTAAATCATTTAACCCTCTGGTCACATCGGTACCACGGATGAGGACCTGGCCGCAGTCTGCCGATAAGAGTCCAGTCATGATCTTAATGGTGGTTGTTTTCCCCGCACCGTTTGGCCCCACAAATCCATAAAGGGAACCTTCGGGAATCGTTAGGTCCAAACCATTTAAGGCATGGAACTTACCGAATTTTTTCCATAAATTTTTGATTTCTAACATCATTTATCCCTTCCTGTAACCGTGAGCATTGGCAGTGTTATATACCAGTTCTTTCCTTCCGCATCGTCGCTTACATATTTAACGGTAAGGGTATTGCCCGGTGATAAATAGGGGGTCAGCTCCCCAGCTGTATAGACCAGCTTTCCGGCAGTCATGACATCGTAATTCCCTGTGTCGTGATTGTAAAAATAAATATCCCCCTTAAACAGGTTGATGTAGGAAGCGTTATCATTGTTTGTAAAGTCCGCGGAAGGATTTTCAAAGGACAATTTGTCAATCTCAAGGTCATTTCCCAGGAAATACTCCAGGGCTACCGGATCGACCGCATAGGTTGCGTTGGAATCAGAGTAATACTGCCCGCTGATTACTTTTGGCGGTTTTATCAGTGCCGAATGAGAGACGACTCCATACTTCCTCGTGTTTACATCCAGAGTGGAGGTGAACATGGACATTCCAAAGGTCTCATAGTTTCCTTTGGTAAGGAACTGGCTGTCGGTCTGATTGCTGCTGAAGGCTACAATTCTGGCTTCCTGATTATAGGCCGTGGAATATTTATCCAGATAAAAGCTTAAAATATTGGTTCTTGATAAAGCCAGCATATAATCTGGATTGTCAATATCTGCCTTTGGATACTGATAGCTGCCTGTTACTCTGGCTGATACGTTAAAGGCGTTATTAATGGGATAATTAATGACCGGAGCACCATCTAATTTAACGGTCTCCCCAGGCTTTAATTCCTCTAGCAGAATCATCTTACCGTACATAAGAACTCCCACCTTCTCTACGGGGAAGGGGTATTCATTGGTCACAGTTCCGTAGACCTTTCCGTCTGACAGCGTAATATCACCAAGAAGTCCTCTATGATCCGTATTGGGAGCCCTCTTTTGCAGGGAGAAATATTTGGGTGTAAATGCTGCTGCGTTCTGAACGGAAACCTTTGTGTCGCCATTTCCGTATCCCACTCTTACTTTATAATCTTCATCTCCAAGGAACTTGGGGACAGGAGACATGTCATAGTTGTTGCTCCTTGTAATCGGCAAAATCCTATAAGAAGGGTCCAGTGAAATGGTATAAGCATTGTTATAAGGAGTCCTCATATTAATATAGGTATATTCATCCACATAATCCTTGGTGGAATCCAAAATAGTGGCATAGGTAAAGAAGGTATCCTTAAATCGGGTCTTAATTCCCGTCAAGTATATGACTGAGGTAAAGATAAAGGAAACCACCACTACTGCGGTCCTGTAATATCCTCTTCTCTCCTTCTTTTTCAAATAGAGATAAAGCACGGGTCCCACCAGGATAATATAGCCCAGGATTAATACGATATAAAGAGCAAGCTTTGGAAGCTTATCTACATTGCCTGTATTGAGCATGTTTTGAACGGACCAGAACTGGCCGGAATTTCCGCTATATAGATATGAGGATAAGTTGTTTAACCTGGTATCTCCCAAAATGGTGGTAAAAAGCTTATCCACATAGGAGCGGTGGGTCTCACAAAATGCGGAAATGTCTGCAAAATCATAGGCAGCCACTCCAACGGTACCTTTTCCCTTGGATACGGAGCTAAGGACGGAAAACTGGTCATTGGAAAAAACCCCTGTACCTCCCTTTAAGGAAACATCAGCGCACACAAGATTTAAAAAGGAGTCACCAGGTCCATTGGTGGAATATTCCACCCCCATATCCACAGACCGTTCCGCCGGAGGTGCATATTGCTTCTCCAAAAGGTCCGATTGGAACGCAAAAAGCGTATCATCTGCTCTGGCTCCAGTGCCAAGAAGAAGGGTGCCGCCTTCCTTAACCCACGCCCAAATCGCTGACATCTGCTCTTTGGAAAGCTGTTTGGTATCGTAATCGGTGATAACAAGGACATCAAGAACATCCAGTCCGATTACATGATCCGGCATCTTTTCCGTCTTCATGTTAAAGGTCTTGATACGGACAGAGCTGTAATTGACTCCCACTCCCTCCATATAGGAAAGCTTTTCTGCATTATCCGATAAAATGCCTACAAAGAGTTCTGCTGTTTCCGGAGTGATATTGGTTTTTAATCGTTTTCGAATCAGCTCATTTCCACTTTGATCTAAAAGCTTCACATAGAGGGTGTCTGCCCTCCCCGCGGGAATATCCAGGGATTGATCAAGGATTTCCATCCCTTTTAAGCTTACCGGATAATCATACTGGTAAATATCAAAATCCGATTCCATGGCCTCCACCCGAAGGGTGCCGGAAAATGGGGTGTCCTGGTCGCTTTTTACTGTTACATTCACGGGTACAAAACGTCCGCTTTTTGCATTTCCATCATATCCATAGGAAACATCCATGGAGATTTCCGATTCAGAAACCGCATTAAATTCATTTTCCTGAGAATTGGCATCTGTGGCTACCATGCCGAAAGCAGGCAGCTTCATGCTGCCTGCTATGGTAAGCGCTATGGCAAAAATCAGGGATATCTTCTTGAAATTCATCCTGTATCATCCTATCTTTCCAAAGTTCTCTTTGTTCACATCAAAATCAACCTTAAGCTTAACCGAAAATACAGTGCCGGACAAATCACTGGTTACGTCAATGGATCCGCCGTGCATATCTACAATGTTCTTTGCAATGGCAAGGCCAAGACCTGTTCCTCCTGTATCTGTGGAGCGGGACTGCTCCACCCGGTAGAATTTATTAAAGATCAGAGGCAGTTCGTCTGCTGGAATCACATAACCGTAATTGACCACAGAGACTGTCACCTGCTCTTCGTTGCCATTCACTTTTACCAGAATCCGTTTCCCATCGGCTCCGTATTTGATGGCGTTGTTGATAAGATTGTCAAACAGGCGCGCCAAAAGATTTCCATCCGCTGCGATTACCATAGCGGGGACATTGCTTTGAAGCTCGTAGGATAAGTTCTTATCCACAAAGCTGGGATAAAACTCCTCTAAAAGCTGGCTTAAAAGCTTTATCACATCCACTCTTGATACGTGCATGGACATCTTTCCGTAATTTAGTTTTGTAAATCCGAATAAATCTTCAATCAGCTTTTCCAGCCGTTTTGTCTTTACGTATGCGATTCCTATGTACTTTTTCTGAACCTCAGGATCAAGCTTCGTATCACCGGATAAAAGCTCTAAGTAACCGTTGATGGAAGTAAGAGGAGTCCTTAAATCATGAGCGATGTTGGTAATCAGCTCATTCTTCGTCCGTTCTGCCTCTCTTTCCTTATCCATCAGCTCTTTTAAATCGCCCACCATCTTATTTAAGCTGGCTGCCATTATGGAAAATTCATCATCCCCTTCGATATCTACCGTAATGTTTAGATCTCCTTCGGAAATGCTGTGCATGGCGCTAGATATCTTGGCAATATATCGCATGGATTTTTCCTGTAATAAAAGAAAGGTGACCGTAAAAATACCGATTCCAAAAACAACATAAATAAGAATCACTACGGCATCAAAGGTGGTAAGAAGCTCCACAAAGGCATTGTCCCTGTCTGTATTACGCATATACGAAGCGATGAGGGAAATATTGGTTACAAGAAAAAGTTCTATCAGGATCGTGACCACAGCACTGTAAAAAATGTTGGCTACGACCCTGGCATGAAAACGGCGATTGATATCACTTTTCAATTTTGTATCCTACCCCCCAAACAGTGGTGATGATCTTATTCTGTCTGGTGTCTTCCTTCATCTTGCCGCGCAGACGTCTGATATGTACCATTACGGTGTTGTTGGCTTCATAAACCTTTTCGTTCCAGACCTTTTCAAATATCTCATCGGTACTGAACACCCGGCCCGGATTGGAAGCCAGCAAATATAGAATGTCAAATTCTATGGGAGTCAGTTTAATCTCTTCTCCGTAAACGGTTACCTTATGATTATCCTTATTAATGGTCAGCCCGCGAATGGCAATTTCATTCTTGGCTGCTTCATTTACCGAGCTGTTTGGGTTTAACTGGGTATAGCGGCGAAGCTGTGATTTTACACGTGCCGTAAGCTCCAGCGGATTAAACGGCTTTGTTACGTAATCATCTGCCCCGGTACCAAGGCCAAGTATCTTATCTAAATCAGTGGATTTTGCACTTAGCATGATAATGGGGATATTATTTGTCTCTCGTATCTTCCTGCACATGGAAAGTCCATCCATTCCAGGCATCATGATGTCTAAAAGAACCAGATGAATCTGATGCTTTTCCAGTATCTCAAGGCCCTCCTCTGCGTGGTTTGCCTTATATACTTTATATCCATCACTAACCAGATAGATTTCAACCAGATCTGCAATCTCCTTCTCATCATCCACAACCAGTATGCTTATTGTCTCGGACATGAAAAAATACCTCCCTTGTCGTTATGTAAGCGGCTCTTCTTTTTACACAGAAAAGCCTGCATCCATTCTACCACAAGAAAGGTATCTTTGCCTTACTATTTTCTTACAAAAATCCTATAAAACGGTAATTGACACCTGAATTTTCCAGTTAGCTCTGGCCCTCATTGGGGATAAATACCCGGCTTGCCTGAGGGTTTAATTTCTTAAGCTCAGCCTTGACTAAAAGCTTTGCCTCCTCACAGAAATCCTCCTGGCTGTTTCTCTGGACCCGGCCTCTCCGGTCCGGTTTTTCATAGGTTCCATCGGGTAACAGAATGTGGGATTTTACATTATCCTCTAATTGTATCAAAAGGACCTTGATAATCCTTTCTTTTAAATCCTCATCTTCTACCGGGAACATGATTTCCACTCGTTTATCTAAGTTTCTTGGCATCCAGTCTGCACTTCCCAGGTAAAGCTCCGGGCTTCCATCATTATCAAAATAGAAGATTCTGGCGTGCTCCAGGAAATTTCCGATTATGGAGCGTACCGTAATATTTTCACTTAATCCGGGGACGCCTGCTCTTAAACTGCAGATTCCTCTTACAATGAGCTGAACCTTCACTCCGGCACAGGAAGCCTCATAAAGAGCGGCGATAATATCCTTATCACAAAGAGAATTCATCTTTGCGATGATATGGGCCTGTTTTCCTGCTTTTGCATTCTTTGTTTCCCGGCGGATCATCTTTAAAAACCTGGCTCTCAGCCAGATAGGGGCGACCACCAGTTTATTCCACTGCAAGGGCTCAGAATAACCGGACAGCATATTAAAGACTGCCGTGGCATCCTCTCCAATCTGAGGATTGCAGGTCATTAACCCAAAATCCGTATAAAGCTTTGCTGTGGAATCATTATAGTTTCCCGTTCCCAGATGAACGTACCGTCTGATTCCATCTTCTTCTCTTCGAACTACCAGGGTAATCTTTGAATGGGTCTTTAAGCCTACCAGCCCGTAAATCACGTGACAGCCTGCTTTTTCAAGTTTCTTTGCCCAGTTAATATTATTTTCCTCATCGAAACGAGCTTTTAATTCCACCAGTACAGAAACCTGCTTCCGATTATCAGCGGCCTCTTCCAAAGCAGCTACAATGGGAGAATTTCCGCTGACCCGGTAAAGCGTCTGTTTGATAGCCAGAACTTCAGGGTCTTTTGCCGCTGCCTTTACAAAATTTACGACAGGGTCAAAGGTCTCATATGGATGATGAAGCAAAATATCTCCCTTTCTGATATTGGTAAAGATATCATCCTCATTCATTAATTCCGGCACCTGCTGGGGGACATAGGGAACTGCCTTTAAGTGTTCGAATCCTTTCACTCCATACAGCTTCATTAAAAAGGTAAGATCCAAAGGGCCACTGATTAAAAAGATGTCACTGGAGCTGATGGTAAGCTCCCTTTTTAATATTTTCAAGAGACCTTTATCGATTTTTTCTTCCACCTCAAGGCGGATGGCCTCGCCCCACTGTCTTTTTTTCAACTGCTTTTGAATCTCTTCTAAAAGGTCCACAGCTTCTTCTTCATCAATGGTCAGATCCGCATTTCTCATGACCCGGAAAGGACTGGCTGTGACTACGTTGTAATTTAAGAACAGGCTTCCCATATTCCGCTCGATAATTTGTTCCAGCAGGATTACCTTTTGCTCTTCCCCTTCTTTTTTCGGGAACTTAACAATCCTTGGAAGCACGCTTGGAACCTGGACCATGGCAAATTCCAGTTCTTCTTCCCCGCTCTTTTTCTTAAGAAGCGCTGCAATGTTTAAGGACTTATTCCGAATCAGGGGAAATGGTCTGGAGGAATCCACTGCCATTGGGGTGAGAACCGGATAAACATCACGTTCAAAATAGTTGTCTGCAAAATTTCCTTCTTCTTCATTTAGATCTTCATGATTTACAATGACTTGAATTCCATTTTGCTTTAAAGCTGGAAGTAAGGAGCGGTTATAGGTGGAATATTGGAGAGCTACCAGCTCATGAGTCTTCTCACTGATTTTTTCCAGCTGCTCTCCTGGTTTTAAGCCTGCAATATCAGGCTTTGTATATTTGGCATGGACCATGTCTTTTAAGGAAGCCACACGGACCATGTAGAACTCATCTAAATTGGAGGCTGTGATGCCTAAAAATTTAATTCTTTCAAGCAAAGGAAGGCTCTTATCTCTCGCCTCACCAAGAACCCGGTAATTAAACTCGATCCAGCTCAGCTCCCGGTTAACATAATTATTCGGATTGTTAAATATTTCATTGATGTCTGCCATCAGGTCAACCTCCTCTTCTGCTTTAAGACTGGCCTTATTCCAAAAATCTCTTCAAAGAATTCCGCCTTCTGGCTAAAGGAAACAGATTCCAGGGTAATATCTCCCTCATAGGAAGTGGTCACCAAAAGCTGCCCGTTTTTCACATTCATACGGCTGTCTGACAGCTTTTGTTTATGGCTTCGATCCATGGAATTGGCAAGCCTTAAGATGGCGGTCAGCTTTGCCATGAGAATGGTAATATCCTCTTTGGATAGTTCCCCTTTTGTATTTCGAAACAGCTCTTCATTTAAATGCATCCGGCTGTAATCAAATTCCACTCCGTTATACCGGACCACATTGGCTATGATTTCCCGTTCCATATGGGACAATCCAATAATCTCTGTGGACATAATAATATTATAGGCAGATTCGCTGGGTTTTTTCATGGAAATAAATTTTCCGCAGGCGTGTAAAATAGCTGCAATCTGTAAAAGAAGCCGTTCTCTTTTTCCCATGCCGTGATATTTTTTCATGCTGTCGAAAAGATCCACCACATATTTTTCCATAATAGAGGTATGTGGGCCATGGCATTTGTACCGCTTTGCCATATTTCTGGAGGCGGCTAAAATGTCCTCGGAAAAATCGTGATGAAATTTCACTGCCTTCGTTTCCTCGGCATATTCGGCTGCTATGCTGTCACAAAGACGTATTCCCGGAATCCAGAACATATCTGCTCCCGTGATTTCTAACACGCATTTAAAGATAATGGCGGCAGGAACTAAAAGGGCGGCATATTCTGCATTGACTCCGAACCGTTCCTGAATCCCTTCCACTGACATCTTTAACAGCTTTTCGTAAAATTCCCCATACTCCTCCGCGGTAATCCGTTCCACTGCCTTGCCGCCATTGCTGCCTCTGGAAAGATAGAGTATGCTCTCCCCGATCCCAATCAGACTTTTTATCTGCCGGTCCTTTAAATAAACCTTTCGGAAGGTATAAAGCTCATTATCCACCATCTCTTCAATGAGGGTGTTCTGCATTTTGGCACTGACCTGTACGTCAGCCATCATTTCCCGAATCCGCAGTACTCCAAGCATCAGGTTCTGAGTGGAAACAAGGGCATCCTTATCAAAGAGAGATACCTGCATGCTGCCAAAGCCCACATCAACAATGGCAGTTCCTTTTTCTATGATTTTGCTGAACTCCGCATCTTTTGATGCGATGGCTTTATAGCTGATGAAACGCTGCTCAGAATTGCTTATGATCTGTACCTCTATTCCGGTCCTGACACGGACCTGATCCAGTACGATCTGGCTGTTTTTAGCCTCCCGTAAGGCACTTGTGGCATAAGCACGATACCCAATGACCTTATACGACTGCATGATTCCGGCAAAGTCCCTGATTACGCTGCACATCTCTTCCACCAGCTCATAGCTGATTTTACCATTGTTGTAGGTATCCCTGCCAAGGGCGATAACATGGCGAACATGATCGATCTTATTGATTCCATTTTTGACAGATATCTCATAGATGCCCAGCTCCAGTTCAAACGATCCCACATCGATGGCAGCAAATATCTTGATTGCCATACTTGTCCTCCTTACCGCCCATGTAGCGGGCGTTTATACCTATTTTACTCTATCCCAATGATTATTGTGTTAAATCCAGGTAAAATCTTACAACTTTCTTCAAATTTCTTCCCTTTTTCCTAATATATGAGTGATGAACTGACTGGCCGTTCTTCCAGATAGACCTCCATGCTGAAGTTCCCATATATTTGCCTTGGCATAAAGCTCTTCCGGCTGTATCCCCAGATCATAACGGTCTGCCAGCTCCTTTACGATATTTAGAAATTCTGCTTTGTCCGGAGAGCCATAATAGATGGTAACGCCAAAGCGGGCAACCAAAGAAAGCTTTTCCTGGACGGTGTCATTGTTATGTAATTCATCATCCAGTTGTCTCTTATCGCTGAACTTCTCCCGTATCAGATGGCGGCGGTTGGAGGTGGCATAAATCAACACATTGCCCGGCCTGATTCCAAGTCCTCCTTCGATGATCGCTTTTAGATACTTATATTCCAGCTCCGTATCCTCAAAGGATAAATCGTCCATATAGATGATGAACTTGTAATTCCGGTCCTTTAACTGCTCCTGAAGCTTTGAAAGCATCTGAAACTGGTGTTTGTAGACTTCTATAATTCGGAGGCCTCTGTCATAATATTCATTTAAAATGGCTTTGATGCTTGAGGACTTGCCTGTACCGCTGTCCCCAAATAAAAGTACATTGTTTGCCGCCTTCCCATCTAAAAAAGCTTCTGTATTTTCCACAAGCTTCTGCTTCTGGCGCTCATATCCAATGATGTGAGAGAGGCGTACCGGTTCTATATTGGTGATGGGAAGGATTTTAAGCTCCGCTCCCTCGTCTTCGATTCGAAATGCCTTATTTAAGGCAAACTTTCCCACTCCGAACCCGCGGTAGAAGTCAGTAACTGCTTCTTTAAATTCCTGCACATCTAAAGTGCTTGAAAGTACAGCAGCAAGTGACAGAATCTGATCCCTGGTCTCACTGTCATAAACTCCATTCCCTTCATCTGGAGCCTCATAGCTTTTTAAGGCTGACCAGATACTTAAGCCGGAACTCCCATCTAAAAGGCTTAAATCATACTGAAACAGCTCCCGGAAGATGGAAAAATCATGGACTGCCAGTTCATTTAATGTGCCTTTTATAGGCCCGGTGATTTCACAGGCAGTGCTGTATGGGTTTTCATGGTTTACCAGGCATAATGTTAAAAAGCAATGCCAAAGATTCCCATGAAACCCATAAACAGACGCTATCTGGGTCAGCCGTCCGGCGCAGGCATAGGAATCCGGCATTGCTTTTTGAGACTCCTCTCCTGAATGGGAAATGAGTGCTGCAATCTGGTCAAAAAGTTCTCTAAATTCGAAATTGCGGTAAAGGATCAGTTCCTGGGATTTCATAAATTTCCTCCTCATGTAAAGTTTAAGTCCGGTCTGAATCAGACCGAACTTTAAATGTACTTAATAATTTCCTAAAATTCTTACATTGCGTCCTTCCTCACAAATGCCCTTTAAAGCATTCTGAATGGATGCATGGCTTAAATTCCCTTCAATATCTACAAAGAACCGATACTCCCAGTTTCTGCCCGGGACTGGTCTGGATTCAATCATGAACATATTGACTCCGTTATAGATAAAGTTACTTAAAATATTATAGAGGGAACCGCTTTTATGTGGAAGCTCAAAGCTTAAGCTTATCTTTCCTGCCTCCTCCTGGTATACCGCTTCCCTGGAAAGAATGATAAACCGGGTGGTATTATTTTTGTTGGTGTTTATCTGAGGTCTTAATACCTTAAGCCCATAAAGCTCTCCAGCGGTCTCACTGGCTACGGCTGCCTGGGTAAGGTCTCCTTCTTCAATGACTTTCTTTGCCGCCACTGCTGTATTTTCAACGCTGATCTGTTTCCAGCTACGGTTAGAATTAAGAAATTCCTGGCACTGCATCAATGCCTGAGGGTGAGAAAATACGGTCCTGATATCCTTTTCCTCCGCTCCAGGCAACCCTAAAAGCGCATGATTTACGGTTAAAAAGGTTTCAGCCACAATGTAGTTTTCGTATTTCATTAACAGATCATAATTATCCGTGACAGCACCTGCAGAGGAATTCTCAATGGGAAGTACGGCATAATCAGCATTCCCAAGCTCCACTTCTTTCATGGCGTCATCCCATGTGGATACATGATACAGGCTGGCCCCATTTCCAAAATAATTTAAGGCAGCTCCATGGCTGTAAGCACCTTCCACTCCCTGATATACCACTCTTACTCCGTTTAGCTTTAAATTCTTTACTGGCCGAAAGGAATGATTGGCCTTAAGCCCGTTTTCAGCCATTTGCTTATACTGATAATTCCGGCTGATGGTCATCATCTGGGTGAAAAGCTCTCTGACTGCCTGCTTTAAGAACTCCCCTTCCACCATTCCGGTCACTGAGTCTATCTTCTGCTGTTCCCGCTCTCCGTCATAGACCGGCTTTCCAGTGCCGATCTTAAATTCTGCCACTTCCCTGCACAGCTCCATGCGTTTCTCAAAAAGGGCTACCATCTCCTGGTCAATTCCGTCAAGCTGTTTTCTGATTTCCTGCAAGTCTAAATTCTTCATAGGTCTTATTTTCCCTTTATCCGTTGTATGATGATTCCTGGCTGCTCACTTGTCCCAACTGTTCCTTAATCATATCCTTAATCCGCTTTTCGGCATAGGCTCCCGGAAACTTACGAAGCTCAGGCTCCAGCTCCTTTAAATAGAAAGGCTCGCCAAATGTAATGGTCACCTTAGACGGCCGGATAAAAGGAAGGTGCTGTTCAAAGACCTCCGCAGTTCCGGTCATTGCTACGGGGATCACTGGACAGCCGCTTTTCTCAGCTATTTTAAGACTTCCTTCCTTAAAGGACAGAAGTTCCGTGGGATCTTCATTTTTGTTTCTGGTTCCTTCGGGAAAGATCCATACCGATACACCATGTTTCACTTGTTCGATTCCTGTAAGAATGGTTTTTAAGCCTTCTTTCAAATTCTTCCGGTCAAGAAATAAACAGTTCACATATTTCATCCAGGTTGAGAGGAGTGGTATTTTTTCCATCTCCTTTTTGGCTACGAAACCCATAAGGCCCGGAACCGTTACATAGCCCACCAGAATATCAAAATAGCTTCTGTGATTTCCCACATAGAGAACGGCACGGTCCGTTGGAATATTTTCTTTTCCATTAACAGTAACCTTCACACCTGCCATAAAGAGAAGTGCTTTAAAAACTCCCCGCACCACTGCGATACTCTGCTCATCTCTTAAGCGGGGATTCTTCTTTCCTGTCATCCATTCAAAAAGGATTACCGGAATACTGAAAATCAAAAATAATATGACTGTTGCTGCTACTAAAATAAAACGTATCATAGATCTCGTCCTCCATTTCATCTATTATATAAAATGGTGACTTTAATTACAATACTACCTCCATCTCTTTTTTGTGATTTGTTCAAACAACAGTCCTGTGAAAAACCAAAGAGGTGCAAAATCCAGACGGATCAGCCCGTCAATGTTAGTGCTCCGCCCCGTATAATCCCAAGGACAGATTCCTGTGCTCCTTAAGAATGTCCCTGCGATATATTCGGCTAAAAAAATAAGAACCATATAAAGGAATCCATGCCGGATCGCCAGATCTGCAGGCCTTGCAGAAAGTCTCTGCCCCGGGCTCACCCACTGGTCAATGATACCTCCAATTGGCCCAAGGAGTGCTCCTAAGCCGTAAATTGGAAACATTAACAGAGAAGTCTGTCCCATGAGCCGCCAGTCATGGCGTAATAAAGATTCCGTCGAGGTAAAAATAACCTCCAGGCACCAGCCTGTCATTCCGCATTTGCAGAAGTTAATGGGTAATTGTTTGATATCGATTTTTGTTAGTGTCTTCATAATCTTCATTATGCGCCGGTTCTTTTAAAATTATGTTCGGCGAAAAATGAATTCTATAAAAGAGGAGACAAAAGTCTGCTGCCCTGTTCCTTAATCCGGATAACGATACTTCTTTCTCCATAACTCTCTCTTGTGATTTCCTTGCACACCTTAAGATCTTCTATAAACAGTGCCTCCAGCTCCTTCGTTGTCTCTTCATCATAAATGACTGCATTGACTTCAAAATTAAGCTCAAAGCTTCTGATATCCATATTAGCCGTCCCAAAGGAGCTGACCTTTCCATCGGTCATCACCCCTTTTGCATGAAGGAAGCCATTTTCATACGTATAGCATTTGGCTCCTGCCGAAAGGAGGTCCCCTACATAGGAATAAGAAGCCCAGTAAACAAATGGATGGTCTGGTTTGCAGGGTATCATAAGTCTTACATCAACCCCGGATCTGGCTGCAATGATCAAAGCAGAAAGTACCGCATCATCGGGAACAAAGTAGGGAGTCTGAATATAAATATGATCCTTTGCCTTTGAAAACAGCCGGATGTAATTATCCCGAATCTGTCTGTTTCCTGCATCAGGGCCGCTGGCTATGATTTGAATTCCAAGCTTCTTCTTTTCCCGGCTTAGATCAACCACACCAAGGCATTCTAAGCAGTTACCGTCATCACTTTCACAAAAATACCTCATGTGCTTAAACAGATTTTCCCCTGCTGCATAATTCCAGTCCAGGGCAAACCGAATCTGAAGGCTTAAAACAGAACCGCCGCTTAGCTTTAAATGAGTATCCCGCCAATAGCCGAATTTAGAATCCTTGGAAATATATTCCCGCCCGATGTTAAAGCCTCCCACATAGCCAACTCTGTTATCTATAATTACGATTTTCCTGTGATTTCTATAGTTGACCCGAAGCTGCAGACGACCCAAAATGGGAGGGAAAAAGATTCCCACTTTAACGCCATTATCCTTAAGGACTTTCCATTTGGATTTTCCCATAAAACGGCCGCCCATTCCGTCGCATAGGATTCGAACCTCAACCCCTGCCTTTGCCCGCTCAATGAGAATAGGAATGATGGAATCAAACACCTCATCATCCTTTATGATATAATATTGCAGGTGAATAAATTGGGTAGCCTGGGAAAGCTCCATTCTTAAATCACTGAATTTTTCTTCTCCGTCTGTAAATATGGTGACCTCATTGTCCACGGTAAGAACGGAACCAGAGGTTTCTAAGTTATAATACACCAAATCCGAATAATCACGGGATAAGGAGGTTACCAGACTCATATCATTGTTTCTTAAAAATTCTTCCTGATTCTTTATGGAATACCGCATTCGATCCTCTATCTCTTTTACACGGAACATCTTATTCTTTCGCATATCCTGCCCCAAAAGAAGATAAAAAAGAATCCCAAATACGGGAATAAAATAAAGGGCAAGAAGCCACGTCCAGACGGCCTTTGGGTCTCTGCGCTGAAAAAAGACAATAATGATGGAAAGAACCAGATTAATATAGATTAAATGCGTCATCATCCACTTCCACACTTCCACTGCCTGCATTCCTATGGTCTGCATGAAAATCCCTCCTGTCTAAATGGTTTTTTCCAAAAAGGGCCACCGCATCAGCGACGACCCAAAGCCATTCCCTTTCGGGAAATATCCCAGTTTATATAAATTGATTTTTCTCTCTATTATAATGATAATCTATGGAATTTAAAGTATGGATAATATCCTCTTCCTTAATTCCAAGACTCTGACAGCAATCCTTTAGCGAGGGATAAAAGTCTCTTAACTGAGTGTTCATATAGCTTAATAAGATAACCGGGTCCTTTGGTATATTAGTCATGAATTTTCTCCTGCCTCTTAATTATATATGATTTTAGCATAGTTATCCTTACTTTTCAATAAATGGCCTGTACGAATGGAAAAAGAAGTGCTACAATCTTGTTCAGAATCTTGCAGGAGGTAATCTCAATGAAAAAAATACTAATGCTGGGCACAGGTGGGACCATAGCCTGTAAGCGTGGCGATTCCGGACTAAAACCCCTTTTAACTTCCAATGAGCTGCTCTCATACGTTCCGGATGCCAAAGAATTCTGCCAGGCCGACAGCCTGCAAATTTTAAATATCGACAGTACCAATATGCAGCCCAAACACTGGCTCATTATCTCGAAAGCCATTGAAACCCATTACGAGGACTACGACGGCTTTGTCATCTGCCACGGCACTGACACCATGGCTTATACCGCGGCTGCTTTGTCTTATATGATTCAGAATTCTCATAAGCCCATTGTGATTACCGGTGCGCAAAAACCCATAGATATGGAAAATACAGATGCCCGCACCAACCTTTTCGACAGCCTCCGTTTTGCAAGCGATGACAGAGCCCATGGGGTGACCATCGTTTTTGACGGCAAAGCCATAGCCGGGACCAGAGGTAAAAAGGTGAGAACCAAAAGCTATAACGCTTTCTCAAGCATCAATTTTCCGTATATTGCGACCATTCAGGATGGCCATGTTATATTTTACCTTGATGACAAAAAAACATACTCCGGCAAGCTCCATTTTTTTCATGATTTGAATCCAAATGTGGCTCTTATGAAGCTGATCCCTTCCATGGGCGCCCATGTCCTTGATTATATGGCGGAACATTATGATGCCGTTATCATTGAATCCTTTGGTGTCGGCGGTCTTCCCTCCTATGATTCCGGTGATTTTTATAATGCCATTGAAAAATGGATCTCTCTTGGGAAAACAGTGGTCATGACCACCCAGGTGACCAATGAAGGCAGCAATATGTCCGTATACGAGGTGGGACATTCCATAAAGAAGGAATTCGGGCTTTTAGAAGCTTATGATATGACTCTGGAAGCAACGGTTACTAAGCTTATGTGGATTCTTGGCCAGACGGAGGACCAGAAGAAGATTCGTGAAATGTTCTACCAGACGGTTAACAGGGATATTCTTTGGAAGTCTTAAGCGGTTGAGAGAAAATGAGGTTTTCTTTTAATGAGATGGCTGTTATTTAATATATCTATAAATATGATTTATAATAGATTGCAGGCTGCTGCGTAGTGCACCGAACATTGCAATTGCATGTGTCTCTACATTCGCATGTGCATAGCAAGCATATAGTATGACATAAAGGGGCTGACCATAGAATTTGTGTGTATGTGTTTGTGTTTGTGCATGTTTTTGTGCATGTCCATGTTTTTGTGCATGTCCATGTGTTTGTGCATGTGTTTATGCATATACATATGCGGGACACATGCGTGCGCACGTCTTCCCATGTTTTCATATGAATGACATAGATATAAAATTACCCCTATACAGGACTTTTATAATGATTGGTCCTATATAGGGGTAAAATTTTATGGGAGAAGTTTGACTATTCCAAGTAGGCTATTAGCTTGCTGCCATCCTCAGAGGCGTCAACTACGATGAGATCACCTGCTTTTATCTCGTCACCAAGAATTATTTTAGCTGCCAGTGTCTCCACGTGCTTTTGGAGATACCGTTTTAATGGACGGGCACCGTATGCTGGATCATATCCCTGATCGACTACGATATTTTTTGCAGGATCTGTAAGTTCAATTTTTAGTTCACGATCCTGTAACCGTTTATTTAAATCCATCATGAGCAGATCAATGATTCCGGTAATATTTTCCTTGCTCAAAGGCTTAAATAGAATGATCTCATCCAGACGGTTTAAGAACTCGGGACGGAAATGACCTCTTAGCTCATTCATTACCATTGCTTCTGCATTTCCCATGATTTCTCCATTTTCATCAATTCCGGAAAGCAGGTACTGGGATCCGATATTGGAAGTCATGATGATAATGGTGTTCTTAAAGTCCACAGTCTTTCCTGTAGAATCTGTAATCCGGCCATCGTCTAATACCTGTAAAAGCACATTGAATACATCAGGATGAGCCTTTTCCACCTCATCAAACAATACCACAGAATACGGTTTTCTGCGCACAGCTTCCGTCAGCTGGCCTCCCTCATCATAGCCTACATATCCAGGAGGAGCTCCAATTAAACGGGATACGGAGTGCTTTTCCATATATTCGCTCATATCAATTCTGACGATGTTATTTTCATCATCAAATAAGCTCTCAGCCAATGCCTTTGCAAGCTCTGTCTTACCAACTCCCGTGGGTCCTAAAAACAGGAAAGAACCAATGGGCTTAGTGGGATCTTTTATTCCAGCCTTGGAACGGATGATTGCCTCCGTCACTTTAATCACGGCCTCTTCCTGGCCGATGACACGTTTATGAAGCTCATTATCCAGATGAAGCGTCTTGTTTCTCTCACTTTCCGTCAACCTGGATACTGGAATCCCAGTCCATTTGGATACGATTCTTGAAATCTCTTCTTCCGTCACATTTTCATGAACAAGACTGAGGTCCTGATTTTTTACCCGTTCCTCTTCCTCTTCCAAAGCTTTTTGAAGCTGTGGGAGCTTTCCATACTGAAGCTCTGCAGCCCGATTTAGATCATATTTTTGCTGGGCATCCTGAATCTCCCGGTTTAAGCTCTCTATCTCTTCTCTTAAAGAGGACAAACGATCTACGGAAGCCTTTTCATTTTCCCACTGGGCCTTCTGAGATGCAAATTCATCATGAAGCTCGGCAAGTTCTTTCTGAAGCTCCGATAAACGGTCCTGGCTTAAGCGGTCGGTTTCTTTTTTCAGAGCTGCCTCCTCGATTTCCATCTGCATGATTCTTCTGGATAACTGATCAAGCTCTGCAGGCATGGAATCAAGCTCTGTCTTAATCATGGCACAGGCTTCATCCACCAGGTCAATGGCCTTATCCGGTAAAAACCGCTCACTGATATACCGGTCGGACAAGGTAGCAGCTGAAACAAGGGCTGAGTCTGTGATCTTTACCCCATGGTAGACCTCATACCTTTCTTTTAACCCTCTTAAGATAGAAATGGTATCCTCGACCGTAGGCTCATCTACTGTGACCGGCTGGAACCGCCGCTCCAGAGCCGGATCCTTTTCAACGTACTGACGGTATTCATCAAGGGTCGTAGCACCTATACAATGCAGCTCTCCTCTTGCCAGCATTGGCTTTAACATATTTCCTGCATCCATAGAGCCTTCTGTTTTACCGGCTCCCACAATGGTGTGAAGCTCATCAATAAAGAGAACAATCTGTCCATCGCTCTTTTTCACTTCGTCAAGTACAGCCTTTAGACGCTCCTCAAATTCACCTCTGTATTTAGCACCTGCAAGCAAAGCACCCATATCCAGTGCAAACAGTTTTTTATCCTTTAAGCCTTCCGGCACATCACCCCGGACAATTCTCTGGGCAAGCCCCTCTACCACTGCAGTCTTACCAACTCCAGGCTCACCAATAAGAACTGGATTATTTTTTGTCTTTCTTGATAAAATACGGACTACATTTCGAATCTCGCTGTCCCTGCCTATGACAGGATCCAGCTTCTGGTCCCTGGCTCGCTCTACCATGTCATAGCCATATTTATTTAGGGTATCATAGGTAGATTCCGGATTATCACTCACTACCCGCTGGTTTCCCCTGACAGTGGAAAGTGCCTGTAAAAAGCTTTCCCTTGTAATTCCGTAGCTTCTTAACAGCTCTTTCACAGCCCTTGATGGTTGCTTTAAAATGGCAAGGAATAAATGTTCTACAGAGACATATTCATCTCCCATTCCCTTTGCCTCATCCTCGGCACTGATTAAAACCTTATTTAAGTCATTGCTGATATAGAGCTGACCTCCGCTTACTTTAGGAAGCTTTTGAATCGCTTGAACCGTCTCATTTAAAAACTGTTCTTTTTGTATGTTCATTTTCGTAATAAGCTTTAAGATCAGGCTGTCTTCAATGGTAAGTAAGCTGTAGAGCAAATGCTCCTGCTCGATTTGCTGGTTTCCATATTCGTAGGCAAGCTTCTCGCAGCTTTGCACGGCTTCCATGGATTTTTGTGTAAATTTATTAATGTTCATAATAGCTTCCTCCTCTTTCCCGACATAAATAGAAGCATTGTTTTTTGTTCTATATGTAATATAACAAACCATTTTTAAGGTGTCAAGATATTTTCCGTAAAATTCGAAAGGATTTCAGTCGAAAACCTTACGGTTCACTAACCTGCATTGTATTTTATACTATCATCACTTATAATCGTAAATAATAATTCAATTATTACGAAAGTCAGGAGGTTACTGTCCTTATGAAAACAATTCAACGCCAGCTTATTATGCGCTCCATTGTGGCAATGACCGCCCTATTTTTATTTCTCCTTGCAGGCTCCAGCCATACCTTGAGCTTCGCCCATACAAAGGATGAATCCGTTTATATCTCCGGCCAGTGGGTCCAGGACGAAGTGGGCTGGCGCTTTGTCAATTTTTGGAATTCTTCTTCCCCAGCAGGTACATGGGCAGAATATCAAGGATATTCCTATTATTTTATGGACAATGGATACATGGTGACCGGATGGAAATATTTAAACAGCCACTGGTATTTCTTTAGCAAAGAAAAAGGCAAACAGGAAGGTTCTATGGTAATCGGCTGGGTATACGATCCTGATTATAACGGTTGGTTTTATACTAACGAGTATGGTATCCTGTCTACCGGCTGGCATAGAATCAACGGATCCTGGTACTATTTTAACCAGAACCAGGACGGAGTACTCGGACTTATGGCTACAAACCGAATGGTGGAAGGATCTTACGTGGATGCCAATGGCCGTATGAATGAGGTTCGTTGATAGGTTATAGCGCGATTTATAACTATAGTCAAATTGGGTTGATTTCTGGTTCAATAATAAAAAAGGCTGCTGAAAGTAAGTATTTATACTGGAGCTTGCAGGGGATATCTGCAATTAAGCTCTGGTATTCATCTTACTTCAGCAGTCTTTTTGTTATTCAAATGGGTAACGTAATCCCCACTGATTTCTAAGCTCATCCATGATCTTCATAATATCAAGGGTCGTCTTATGAGGCATTTGCGGACATTCTGTCCAGCCATTTTTTATAGCCTCCGCACTGGCCGTAATCTGATATTCATAACCTGAAATCTGCTCAGGTCTTTCATGAGTCTCAATCACTTTTCGATCCTTATCATAAACCTTGATGGACTCAAAATTATTGATATTCTCAATCACCATGTATCCTTTTGTTCCATAAATAATACCCTGGCGGTCTGAAAGAACCTGCAAAGAGCTGTTTAAAATGGCCATTTTCCCGTCGGGATAACAAAGTGTAATGCTGTTTTGTGCATCCACTCCGGTTTCAGTCTTTATTACACTGGACTTTATATCTGTAACCTCATCACCAAATATGAGAGAAGCAAAATTTATAGTATAGACGCCTACATCAAGAAGCGCACCTCCGGCAAGCTCAGGCTTTATCAAGCGGGGTTTATCAGAAACCAGATAGCAGAGATTGGCCGTAAGTGTCATAGGCTCCCCAATAACACCAGAATTTAGGACCTCTTTAATAGTCTTAGCCATTGGCATGTATCGCACCCACATGGCTTCTGTGATCAGAAGCTTCTTATCTTCTGCCATAGTAATCATTTCTTTCGCCTGCGCCACGTTGGCTGCAAATGACTTTTCACAAAGAACATGCTTCCCATTTTCCAGACATAGCTTTGCATGATTGCAATGTTCTGAGTGAGGTGTTGCAATATAGACCAGCTCAATTTCCGGGTCTTTTACCATCTCCTCATAAGTACCATAAGCCTTTTTAATGTAAAAACGTTCTGCAAATTCCTGGGCTTTTTCCAAACTTCTGGAAGCAATGCCAACAAGCTCAACTTCAGGCATTTTTACCATCGTATCAGCTAATATAGAGGCAATTCTCCCTGCTCCTATAATTCCAATTTTTATTGTGTCCATAGCTTTGACCTCCTTGTATTTTTAACTATACAATTGCTAATCATTAGTATAGCATATCAAAGCAGCCTGTACAATCATTCGTTCCATTGATCCATAGCAGGTTGATAAGGTGATTAAGCCATCGTTGGAGGTTGGCAAATAGGACGTCTCATACATGGAGCTACTTTTCATCTTATGGATAAATTCTGTTTTTTCCGATGGTAGTAAAAATTCTGATTCATAGCATGTAAGATCAGTTTCATTTCTGATTTGGATAGAATAGATAACTGCCTTATACCATTTGTCCTTGTAATGTAGTTGGATTATACTGTGAGATTTATAAAATTCCGGCTTCATATATCGCTTTAAGTCTGCAAACATAGTTCCGTCCTTCATATTATGGCCGAATATTACCGTATTCCCTTCTCCTGGTTCAGGCGCGTCCTCTTGAACAAATAAGCAGCCACTTGGGTTTTTAGTTCGCATAAAGGTGTGATTTAAGTAGTAACCTGGCTGTTGGCTTCTTGTTACCGGATAATCAATGGCCGTCCCCGGTATGGATAACCACATGAGGTAATCTGGATTGATTTCAATGGGCGATTTATAACTGGATTCTGTATTAATGGTTGGATTTTGATTGTCAGATTGAGGGCTCCAAATGGTTTGGCTCAGATTTGAGTATTCTTTATTGGAGGACATATATAGATTTGCTTGATTTGTTAGTTTTATTGCAGAGATAAGAAATGCAGAAAACCAGAATGCTAATAGGCATATTTTGAGCGGTCTGAGATTTTTTACTAAATTCAATAGCTTGTTATTTGAAAGTTGGATTTTATGGTTTATTTTATATTGGTTTTTCTTGTGTTCTTTTGAGCTCTCTATTTGTCACTCCTTTTGACTCTTTCTTTGAGTCATTTATTATTTTCTTTTTTGCTTTTAGCTTTCCTTAACCTCCTTAATCTACTTACTCTATTTTTTCTCTTTATTCTCTTATTCCTTACTCTTTTTGATTTCTTTTTTGATTCTTTTTTTGACTCTTTGATTCTCCCTTTGATCCTCTTTTTGATTTTCTTTTTGATTTTCTCTTTGATTTTCTTCTTGATTTTCTTCTTGAATTTCTTCGTGACATTCTTCTTGTATTTCTTCGTGACATTCTTCTTGTATTTCTTCGTGAATTTCTTCTTGTATTTCCTTTTGAATTTCTATTTGAATTTCTGTTTTATTTCTGTATAATGTCCTCTTAAAACTTATTTTCAGGCTTCTTTGGATTCTATATTTGTTCCAAGAATTAATTGAAATTACTTATCTTTAATTTTTTTATTCCTTTTAATTTTTTTAATAGTTTTCTGTTTCATGCTCCCCGAAGGGAGCATTGTTTATTTACTTGTAGTTCTTATCACATTTTCTGTTTGGTCTTTTTTTGTTTTTTCTGTTTTCCTATTTTCAATATAATAATTGTACCTGTCAGACTGATGAATATCCCCATGGTCCAAATGAGAAATGAAAAATGATCCCCCGTTTTCTCCCCATTTATCTTTCCTTTTTTACCATAAATCAGTTCCAACCAGGAAGGATTTAAGGGGACTTTTTGATAAAAGGCAGTAACTTTACCAACTTTTAAAGGCTCGTTGGGTGGATCTGTCTGGGGTGGAGGTGGTAAAGGTATTGGATCTCCTCCCGTTTTCCCCGGAGTCTTTAAATCTGTCATGTATACATCAGCAACTATAGCCGCTCTTGGTACAACAAATTCAACTGGTTCAGAAAATTGATATCCCTCAGGAGGTTCTACTTCTTTGAGTATGTATTTTTCTCCTGCTTCCAGCTGCCCTTCTATTATTGTTTCTGTTGGTGCTGTTGTGAAATCAGGTATTACAACTTCCCCTTTCATATTTAATATTCGAAGAACAGCGCCTTTAAGCTGCCTTCCACTGGAATCTACCTTATGTATTTTAATTTTTGTTGTATCATTGACCATTTTTACTGATGTAATTTCATTTTGCCTCTCTACAGTAAACAAGACAGATTCTGCATATGCATATCCTTTTTGAGGCTTATCTTCACATAGAAAATATGATTCTCCTGCTGCCAGCTTTCCAAATATATGATGAGGTTCTTGAATAGATACCCACCTCTCTATGATTGCACCATTTTGATCTCTTATGCTCATGAGATTACCGGGGAGCTCATTTTGATCTGTGATTGATTTTTTAGATAGTATTACTTGAGTCTCATCATTAACCATTAAAACCTCGTCGAATGTTCCGTCCATGCTCACAGTAAAGTGAACATCCTCTCCATAAGAATAACCCTTTGCAGGTTTTACCTCATGAATCCAGTATTGATGACCAGCTAATAATTGACCTTTTATTACTTTCATTTCTTCCGTTGTTGTAAAAATCAGCTCCTCACCTATTTTATAAGCATCAGAATCTCTAATGGCTTTTGCTGGCGATTTATCTTCATTTAATATCTGAAGAATATTGCCTGGTAAGAGAGACTCGGCTTCCGATGGAGTTCCAGTTGTATGCGCTCTTGCTGTTTTCTTTATGAAAATTGTTGTCTTTTTATCCTTCATTGTTACCGTAAGCTTCGTTGCCTCCCTGGGAACCATAAACTCCATTTTCTCACTATAAGCATATCCAGCAGGGGGGTCCTCTTCTATTAATTCATAGGATTGTCCGGCAATGAGCTGCCCTTTTATTAGGATTTGCTTCTCTTCAAATGTGAGGGACTTTATGAGTTTTCCGGTATCTTTCTCCAAGAGGGAAAAGCGTCCGCCAGCTAATATCTTTCCTGTATCTTCATCTATTTTTTGAATGTACACTTCAGTCTGTTTATCTTCCATAACAATGGTTTCTGAAATACCAGCATTATCAGCTGTAAAAAGAATATCATTTTCATAGGAGTAACCATCCGGAGCTATATCCTCACGGACAATGTACGGCTGACCTGGGCTGATTAAATGAGAGGGGATTTCCACTAATTTTGCTTCTGTCATTGTAAATTCATACAAGACCTTATTGCTAATCGCATCAATGAGGCTATAGTGTCCGCCTATTATCATATGTCCAGTCTCTCTGTCTACTTTAAGAAAATTTAATTTCACCGGACGATCTTCCATATCCAGATTATCAACCATCCCCAGATTATTTATGGAGAATCTATATACTCCACTTGTAATACTATTTTTATCGCTGTATACAGTATTCTCCGTCAGACAATAGTTACCTCCTGATGTTAGAATTTCACGAATTGTATTATCATCTCTGTTATTTATAAAGACAGCGCTCTGTAACGTCTTTTGTATCTCTCCAGTTCTGATCCCTCCTTTCAGTTCGTAATCATCTGTTGGTTCCTGATTAATTTCGTATCTGGTTCCATATGGGAGTCCGGTAAATGTTATATATCCATCTCCTGAAAGAGTAATGGTTCCTTCTCCCTTGATTCGTCCCGCTAAGGAGCCATTAAATGCCTGATAACCAGTCAAAATTGTTCCATTCTGGTCTGTAAGCTTTACGTGGTATGTAAATGTATCAGATTGATTCTCAGCGTGCCCTGTACTACCGGGTATTCCGGTACCTGTTAGCTTATTTATGATGGTGATTGATCCATCTGGAACAATCGGATTTGACAGGACGGTACGTTTTGATACGGCATTTACTCTTGTTTCAAACCATGCTTTTGCTTGTGATCCTGTCTCACCGTTTACAACTACAACCACGTCCACGGTTCCGCTTTCATGGGCAGCAACATCGGTAAGATTCCAGGTTACGTTTCCGTTTTGCTCTGTTCCATAGTCCGTGGATCTTAAATATTCCAGTCCATCTGTTAGAACTGCTTTGATGCGGATATCAGCCGGTTTGTTATAGGTGTTTGTATATGTGATAGAATACTTTATAACGTTTCCTGCCTTGACAGCTCCATGATCCGCTCCAATGCTGCTTGTTACCTTGGCAATTGGAACTTCTTTGATCACCGGATTTAAAATCGTGTAATCGTGATTATCATTATTCACTGCCCAGCTTGCCAGGACATTCCCATTCCCATCCTTTAATTCCTGTCTGGTTCCCAGATACGTCCGGGAAGGAAGGGTATAACTCCCATCTCCATTGAAGTAAATTCGCCTGGTTTCCTTAAAGGATTTTTCTGACCTTCCATCGGAATATTTGGTATACTCTGTGATTTCATACAAATGGCCTTCCGTAATGCCATCCATTGCTGTTACTTTTTGATTTTCTCCGGTTCCGATTAAGGCTGGCAATTCATAACCAGTGTCAAGGTCCTTGATAACGGTATATACCTTTACGGGCACCCGGCCAGTTACAGTAAGCGCTTCAATGGCTCCGTTATCGCTGGCCAGTTTTAATACATTAAAATCATTGGATACATTTTTGATTCCCGTTCCAGCTTTATTTACCGTAAAAATTACTGGTTTCGATAGCGCATATCCAGCTGGAGCTTTCAACTCCTCCATGATGTAGAGCTGGTTTGCTTTTAGTTTTTTCGTTAAGGTAAAACCATTCTCTCCGGAAACAACCGTTGCAATGGCCCCTCCGTTCTTTTGATATTCTCCATCAACCACGGCTGCCTCATAAACAGCAATCTCTGCGCCCTTTACGGCTATACCGGTATTAAAGTCCGTTTTTTTGAAATGAATTTCTGTGGGGTTGTTTCGTACTTCATAGTTGTACTTCACTTCTGTGCCACTCTCTGTTCCATCAAATTGGAACTTTTTCACTCCTGTGGTGATCTGATAAAAATCAGGAGGAGAAATTTCTTCCACCGTGTAAGTGTAGGCTTTTACGGTGCCATCTGTCTGAACCTTTCCCACCGAAAGATTTCTTAAAATGGCGCTTCCTTTGGTGCCGGTTGTCATATACCAGACAGTTCCTGTATCCTGGTTTGTTACTTTAAACCTGGCATTTTCTAAGCCCTCTGTGGAGTCTGAAGCCTTTTTATTGATTTCCAATGCTCCAATGGTGGGGTGATTGGTGAAACGATAAACCGGTATCTTTTCTGCTCCCACTTCGATTTTTATTGGATCTGCTTTCTGCATATAGGACGGTGGAGTGATCTCTACAATGTAGTAGGTTCCGTATGCGACCTTACTGATTCGGTGGGGTTTTAGATTTCCCACTTGGAACCCTTCTATAATTTTGTCATTAAACTGATCTTCTTTGGTATAGAGTCCATCTGATCCGGAGATCCAGGTCTCTACAAAGTGGTTTTCATCCTTTACAAAGCTTCCGGCTTCATCGGCCCGATATAGGGCAAGTTTTGCTCCTTCGGCTGCATACTGATTGGCCCCATCAGAAATAACCTTTAAAACATTAATGAACTTCTCTTCATTTTGTAAGCCTACTCGTTGTACGGCTCCTGTTTCCGTTAAGGTGATTGCTTTTGGATCAGCCGGTTCGAATCCGTCCGGGACCTTCTCTTCCACCAGAACATAGGCTCCTATTTTTTTCCCGTTTGTTTCTGCATTCAAAGGCAGATAATCAAAACGGTGCATTCCCTCTAAGGTATCATAGGATTTTATGCCGTCATATTCCTTATAATTGAACTGGTATTCAAAGATCAAAGGCAGCTTTCCATCAGAATCCAAAGCGCCGTTTGTGACGTTTCGGTAAATGGTAATCCGGATTGTTGCCCCCGTGTCAGTTGTCCAGGTCTGAGTCATACTCTCTCCCTTTCCGGTCGAGGTGCTCCCGGTCAGTTCTGCACTCCGTATTCCGCTTTTGGTGTACCAGGTAAGGTAGGTAAGCTCTTCCCCCTTTTCCCGGTAAGCGGCTTCAAAATCTGTTAGGAAACTGGATTCATTATCCGCTATCCCTAAGAAGCCTTTTATGCGGTCCCCAAACTTCGTACTCTTTTCTGTCAACTCTGTGTAATCGCTTAAATTGTCCGTGGTCCATTCCCCAACCTTTTTTGTTGGATCGTACTGAGGTTTTCCCCCTTCCATTAAAATAGTTCCATCTTGGTTTGTCTTTGCTTCATAAAGGGCGAGCCCGGCAGCGTGATCATTTGGTAACAGTAACCGATTTCCTTTACTGTCTAAATAGTATTTATAAATTTCCAGTTTGGTGTGGTCATTGGTAACGTCAATGGTCTGAACGTCACCAGCTGGTTTTACGATAATCTCCATGGAAGTTCTGACATATCCGCTTGCTGCCTCAGTTTCTTCCAGGATATAGTCTCCTGCCGGGATACCCTCAAAATACTTGGCTTTCCCATCGGTGATCCAGTCGGCTACAATACGCACCGGTGCATTATCTTCCGTGTTTTCTACGGTCCACTCTGCCGGTTTATTTTCTGTTTTTACCAGATAATAACCTTTGGGATAGGTGTTGCTGTCTGTGGTGGAAACTCTTTTCGCTTTATAAAGCGACAGGTGCGCCCCCGTGATCTGCTGATAGCTGTAAGTGCCTTTGGGTTCCGTTATTACAAGATTCTCCTGGGGGGCTAACTCTTGGTCATAGTCACTGATCACCGGAATCCGGTACTGACCAGGCGCGTCCGTCTTTGTAATCTCCACTTTGATTTTTGGATCTTCCATGCTGGCGGTCTGTACCTCTTTACGTTCCGTTACGGTGATTCCCTGGGGGAAGCCTTTTTGATAGCCGGAAGGAGCTTTTACCTCTTCGATGATGTACTTCCCTGGTATCACACGTTTTAACATATCTGCCTGTCCAACGGACTTTTCTGATTGGAACGGATCATTGGGATAGGTTTCTCCAGTGATCCAGGTATTTTCCATGACCCAGGCTTCGCCCTGGCGGTAGTAGAGCTTCGGATCGTCGGTGATATCCTCTTCTGAACCGATAGCATCTCTTTCGGCCTTATGATTGATCCGGTAAGCGCCCCGGTTAAAGGACTCTAAGAGATCATCGTATTTGTATCTCACATAATCCCCGTCAATGTCATAAATTGGATCTCCCTTTTTGTAGGTCTCCTCTGATTTTTGGTAGTACTCTAGTAGGCCATGACCGTTGAATACTGGATTCATGCTCTTTTGAAAGGTTTTACCCTGGTACGTTCCGGTGGTGTACTCCTGGTCGGTATCTGCATTCACGGAAGCAATCCGGAAGGTTCTTATCTTTTCTCTGGCTATGATAGCTCCGGTCTTATTCTTTGATAGCTTGACCGGCCATACCAGAAGCATGTCTCCCTCTTTGGTGGGATCTGCCCCGCTACTCCGGGTATAGGCCATACCGGTGGTAGGATTAACAAATGCATCCCGGTTCCCTTCCGAATCTAAGTGATAAAGTGTTGTTTCAGAAGGTAGTGTTAGGAGCTTGTCTGCCTTTGTATAGCGGACCTTGGTTAAATCCCCCCCAGTCAGCTCAAAGACTGGTTTTCCTGCCTTTAACACAAAGATGGATTCCCGGTTCTTTACCGATACCTTATTGCTGTTCCTGTCATAACCGTAGACTGCTCCATCAGTGCCTGTTTCTGTAACCGTAAGATCTGCCAGAGAATAAAAGAGAATGTCGGTATCTTCCCGGTCAATGGTCTGAAACATCCAGGTACCTTCTCCGGTTCCTCCGGATAGGCTTCCTTCCAGATCCTGCTTGTTGATAAATTCTACGGTACTTCCTGCATATCCTTTTTTCACCTTTATGGACTGGACGTTATTATTGCGGTCTCTGGTCACTTCCACTCCATTATACCCGTAATCTTCGCTGTCTCCGTTTTCTTTGATCTCAATGGCATCGTAAAGCGCCATCTTTGCTCCGGCTGCGTAACGGTTCTTATGGTCAGCGGTGTCCAGTGGTCTGGAGACCAGGCCATATCCAGCAAACACACCACTGAAATAAACTGGCTCCACATCTTCTCCGGCTTCTTTTCTGGCCAGAAGTGCTTCTAACGTCCCTTTGAACCAGCCATATCCTAAGTAGGTCCCGTTCTTATAGCCAAACTCCAGGTTTTCTGCTCCATATCTCTGCTTTAATTCCAGTTCGGTTCCTTCCACTCTGGTTTCGGTCTGGTAGGTGATGGTCTTTGCAGAATCCTTGATTTTGGATACTTCTAAGCGGACCGGGGTATTTCCCACATAGACCCTTGCGGTATCCTCTTTCATGGCCCCATCTTCACCTTGATTCTCATAAATAGCTGCGGCCACTCTCTCATCCCGGTTTCTGTCCAGGTAATATGTGGTCTGATCGGAATAGATTTCAATGGCCACCGGCTTTGTTCTCACATAACCAGCGGGAGGTTTGATTTCGCAAAGGACATAAGTCCCTGCGCCAAGAGGCTGAGGGGTGACAAGGTATCCGGTGTTCTGATCTTGGTATTCTATCTTTCCTTTATCCTCTTCCTTGGCCTGATGGCCGTCCCTGGTGGTGGTAAAGGCTTCGAACTGTCCAGTCCTTCTACCTTCCTGATCAGCGAGGATCACTTGCTTTGCTTCCTCACAGATAGGGGTTCCTGCCGGGACAATTCCGGTCCATAGAGTCTGTCCCGTTTCATCCAGCAATCCAGAATTATTTATCTTATCTGCTCCCATGGCTTCTAAAAACTCCTTGGAGCCTTTAATTCTGGTTTCAGTCTCATAAAATTTCACCAGACCATCCGTGGTTTCTCCATCCTCTCTGGAAGCGGCATACAGGGCAAAGATGGCCCCATCATGTAAGATATTTTCTCCTGTTTCGGAATCCAGCTTTTCAATTCGTAACCGGCTTTTATAAAAGGTATTTGTGAATTTCCGATATCCATACCCTTTGTAGCTGGAGGTCCCATCCTGATTTTGAACGGCATCCGTTTGCTCATTGGCCGGTTCTGTCACGGACCAGGGAACTAACATGGAAGCATACTTACCATCAAAGGCGGTCTGCATTCCCTCCATAGCCGTTACATGATCCTGATAGACTACTCCACTCTCTGATGGAAAAGCCACCTGGTCATAGATTTGTTTATCCTCTGAGATAGAGCCGTAACGGTAGATTTTTTCTACGCCATCAGTCTCATAGGTGGAGCCGTTTGGCGTTCTCTTTCCGGCATTTCCATCGTCAGCCAGGTAATGGCTGCTTGGACTGCCTCCGGCTTCCTTGGAGTGGACCATGGTGTTATAGTAATCTTTTCCCGGATCGTACTTTTCCTGCGTGATAGTAAAGTGTCCTTTCCCAGATGGGTCTCCAGGAGACGTACCGGAAATTGCCTGAAGGTCTAAACTATAAGGATAAATTTCATAATCTCCTAACCGGCTGTGCGCCCGGATCACATATTTACGCTTGTCCTCTCCATTTTCTCCTGGCCATTCCTCATTGAATCGAATGTGATATTTGGAAGAAAGTGCTGCCACGCTGTCAGAAGCATTATAGTTGTAATAGTGACTCATGGCTTCCGGTGTCTGATCTGATCCGGCTTTCCCTCCTTCGTATACCGCTGGAAGTTCGATTTCCTTTGGAGCATCTGTCTTATAGTGCTTATTGAAAAGATCTCCTAAGTCTTTATTAAAAGGCTGCTGTTCCACGGCCACGTAGGTTCCGTAGGGGAGATATTCTGACACTCCATAGCAATATCCGGCCTCGGTATCTTCCTGATCGGCGCTTAGGGTCGTAATATCTTTGTCTTTTCCTCCCTCTGCTTCACTGTCCCAATGAATGGAATAAATTTCATCAAGGTCGTAGCTGAAGAACGGTTTTAAATAATTCTCTGCTTTTTTAATGGCTTCAGACAAAGCCTTATCATAAAGTTCATCCGGATATTTCTCCTGTCCGGAAGCTCCCTCTGTTTCTCCGGCCGGATTCTGTTTTATCAGCTTTGCTACTTCATCATCTAAATACCAGGTAATTGCAAACTGGCGGACATGATCGGAACGCTGGGAATTGCTTTCAGCTTCAGGAGAGGTGTTTATATTGTTCTTCATGTCTGGATTGTTATGGATGGCCGGGTATTCCTTTTGACCTCCGGCCGTTCCAAACAGTAATTGCTTGATCCAGGCAAAGGGTTTAAAGGAAGTGCTGCCATTGTCCGTCCGGTCCCATTTATCTTCATTGGCCACTTTGATTCCATCAAAAAACTTCTCATAGTTGTAACCTCTAATCTCCCGGTCGTTTCCGGCTTCATCCTTCACCTTCTGCAAGCCTTTTTCTAAGATTGCTGTATATCCTGAATTTTGATCTGCATTGATATAATTGTTTGTGTAACTATAAAGTTCAAAATTGGCAATTACTGCCTGGTTGGAATTTTTTTTCAGAGGTTCAGTCTCATGGTCTACGTTAGTGTATAGCTTTTGTACCTTTTCTGGAAATGAATCCAGGTAAGCTTTGATATCCACGGTATTTCCGTTCCGGTCCTGCCAGAGAATGCTTCCATCCTCTGCCCGGTAGAGCCGTTCTAAGTTGGATTTTAAGTAGGCTTTGAACCGGAAGTTCTTCTTGTAGCTTGCGTTATCTTTGGTTCCACCTCCCTCTTTGGTAAACTTATCTTCTGCTCCAGCCTTTGCGTAGGTATTATCTTCATAGGTTCCATCCACCTGGACCGATATGTCCTTTGTGATCTTTGCTTTCTGCATGATAGGCCGTCCCAGTAGGGAAACAGGGGCTTGTCTGGTCCCACCATCAGAATCAATCCGGGTCCGATCATACCGGAGCGTCACTGATTCGATGTAACTTCCTGCACTGGCCATCTTGGGCGTAACAGAAATGTTACCATAGTACTCTGCATACTCCTGGGGCGTGGTATAGGTCCCTTCCATCAGCTCCGTATTGTATTTGATCCGGTACTCTTTTGTTTCGGTTCCCTCACCTCCAGATGCTTCTATGGTATATCCCGTTCCGTCATATGTGGCAGTGACGGGTGTATCAACGTCCTTTAACTCATAGCCTGGTGCTACCTGGATCTCTTCCTCTACCATGACTTTTTTAATACTTCCATCATTGTTACGGATAGGTTCGCCCTGGGCGTAGACCCAATAGGTCCGTTCCCGGCTTTCCTGTAAGGTGATCGTTGATAAATCTTCTGGAAAAACAGCCTCTTTCTTTGAAAGCTCCCCAGCTTTTACCTTGGCAAAGGTAAGAAAGCCGTTCCCATTTTCCTTATAGTCCTCCAGCTGATCCACGGTGTAGGAAAGATATACATATCCGGAAACTTCCGTCCCCTTGATCTTGTAAATGATTGGCTGTTTTACAAGGACTATTTTTCTGGCTTCATCGTATATCCCGGAAGAAATGGAGGTCCCCACCCGGTAGGAATAGCGGATCACGGCATTTCCATCTGTGATTTCCTCGATGCGTAAGCAGTTAAAAACAGATAGTCCAGCTTCCTCCATACCTTCATACAAACTTTTTGCCTGTTCCTCAAAGGTCTCACCCTCCACGGGAACTAACATCCAAGGGGCTCCCTCATCTGGTTCCTTAAAGGAAGCTTTCTTTAGTGCTGCATTGGCATCCTCTGTTAAGTCCTCGGTATTCTTTTTATCTTCAAGAGTAGGAATGGTATAGCGCAGAGCATTGTCCGGACGAACTGCGGTATAGTCATACTCCGGGTCCGATACCAGACTTACCACCACGCTCTCTCCATTGGGAAGGATTATGGTATCTCCTGCCTTTGCAGCCACGCTCTGGCCGTTTATAATGACCTTGGCTCCAGCTTCTTCTGCCAGGGCTGTTTCTTCCCTGGATACATACTCCGTATGGGTCCCCTTGGGATCTTCCACGATCTGGCTTCTTGTTTCGTAAAAGGAGGCTCCTGCCGGGATTCCCTGGGCGTAGATCTGATACCCGTTTATGGTTCCACTGCTTTTTATGGTGAAGGTATTGCTTTTCTTTAAACGGTCTACCTCCAGGCTTCCTGCGGAAACAGTCCCCTCTGCCGATGGATTCCCTCCGGCTTCAAAGGCTTCCCGGTTCGTATGGGCTGCATCTTTTCCATACACGGAAAGTTCATAGCCTTCCGACCGGGTCAGCTCCTTGATATAATACTGGGTTCCGTCAGCTCCTACCAAAAGCGGCCGGCCGATCCAGGCATTTCCGTTCAGTGCCTCATTGTTTTCTATGGGGTAGAAATGACTGCCCTCTCCGGTGCCGTCCCGTCCTTGGTTGGAGGAAAGCTTCTGGTAGCCGGATGCGGTCTCACCTCGGCTGTCTGTCATGGAAATGCTGCTCCCACCGGAGGTATGGCCCTCAAACCGTTCCAGGTCGGCCTCTTTACTCACCGCCTTTCCCATGGAGGTGTAGAGATTTGTCGGGGCAATATCAGCAAAACCGCCAGGTCTCCTTTCAATGGCTCCCGTTTGATAATTATAGGTATGTCCCGGTGCCTGGATAATGGTCAAGAAACTGGCTTCCCCATTCCGGTCTGTGGTTGATACGGAAACCAGGTCATCCTTTTGAAATACCACTCCGGAATGCCCGTCTGGATGGGAAACATCGGTGGCTGCAAACAGCCCGTACACTGCTCCCTCCATACTTCCATCTCCCTGGGTATCCCCGTAAGCGTTGTAATTCCCGGATTCCCCTTTCTTTAGATCCATGTCCTTTTTATTGATATGGATATCACCCTCCACCCGGTGGTCGTAAACAATAAAGGTCCAGTCAATGATGTTTGAACTTGGGGGAGATATCCGGCTGGTCTCCGTTGACTCCGGAAGTGAGGATAAGGAGGAGCTTCCTCCAGCCCCCTTTTTCTTACTGGTCAATTTCAATAGGGAATTTGTTTTGTCAGCTACCATTCGCAGACTTGATGTAATGCTTGCCTCAATCTGTTCCAAAAAGCCGGTAAAGGAGATCCCGCCATTAACGGCATCTGCCTGGGAAAGAGTGGCCTTTTTCTTTTTGACTGGTTGTGGAAGTTCCATAGGAAGCGTTTCCGGAATGGTCTCTTTCAGATTTTCTGCTTGGGATTCCTGGGTCTCCTGTTCCGCTGTCTCTTCTGGTGCTTCTGCACTGGTCTCTGGCTGTGTTTCTACTTCTGTTGTTACTTCCGTGGTTTCAGATGTTGCTTCTTCCTCCTCTTCTGTTTCTGTTTGCTTCTGACTCTCTGCTTCCGTTTCTGGCTTTGTTTCTTCTACCGGTTGTTCCATTGTTTCATTCTCGGAAGGAACTTCTACTTCTGTCTCATGTTCCGCTTCTGCTTCTTGGTCAGATACAATAAAATCCTTTTCATGGACCAGATCCACTTGCTCTACGGCACCAAAGCCCATGAGTAAGTCCTGTCTGGAGGTGAAATCATCTTGCTGAAGGAGGGACGTATCAAGGGAAATAGAATCTTCCTCCATGTCTGATCCGCCCTCTAAGTTGGCAGAACGCTTACCAGAAGAACGGTAATTCTTATACTCACTGGATGAAACGGTTCTCCACTCTATCGGGATATCATCGGGATGGCTGCCATGAAGGGCATAGCCTGGAGCTGGTGTGGTCTCCTTTGCCGAGTACTCGTAATCTAAGGAAATGAAGTCCTTATAAAACTGATCCCGGTCTTGTTCTAAGGCTTCCTTTTGTGGTGCACCGCTTGGATCAATGGCATGGAAGAAACCTCCTTTTTCTACCAGACGCTCACACTCCTGCACTCCGGCCAGCCACTCCGCCCATTTCGTATCATGAAGTTCCTGGTTGTACTGCTCTACTGCTTCAATTTCATCTTCATTGGTCTGTTCATCCGTTTCTTCGTCATACTCTGGTTCAGGAACCTCTTCATACTCAATGACTGGGGCTGGATGCCCTGAGCAATATCCTTTCTCGTAGGTATAATTTTTATTATCAGAGTGGGCTTCTCTATTTACTATCTTTCCCTGGGAATCCACGTAGTACAGTTCTCCGTTTTCCCCCGTGATATGCTTATCAGCGGAGCAAGGATCTCGTTCCGGATCACTCCAACGCTCAAACTGGGAGCCGGAGGAATTCCCCTGGTTGTAACGGTTTGATTCGGAATCGTTCAGCCCGGTATCTCCGCTATAATTGGTAGAAATCCGTTCTTCATCTCCTCCCGCATCCTCATCCCAGGATGCTCCCGTTAAGGAGCCAAGGTTGGAAGAATAGCTTCCTGGATCGTCAAGATCTAAGTCCGTATCATCAAGCTGGGAATCGTCAAACTTTTCTAAGATATCCCACTGGGAACCGGCCAGAGGTTTTCCTGTCTCTGAATCAAAGGTAGACAGGGACACGTTATAGCTGGCTCCAAAGCCTTCCGTATGTTTATAACGTTTTACTTGCCCACCTTTCCCGGAACCAACTCGAACGTGGACTTCCAACTCTTTATCAAGCTTGGCCGCAAAGTAGGTCTGGGAACGATCAAAAGCATATTGAAAGCTTCCTGGAATTTGTGTATAAAATTTAAAAGTTGCAAGCCCGGCAGAACCAAGATCCTTCGCCAGCTCTGCCCCCACCTGAGATGAGTTTGCCCAGTAAAGGGTACCAATCCCTTTTCCATCCTCTGGAGTCTCACCAGATTGAGAGGTGAATACAAGACCGGCTTCTGTCGGCCCAATATACGTCCAATCACCATACAGATCCTTAGCTGAAAAACCTTGATAATATGCCTTTACCGTCTCATTGGGATAAGGAATTGTAATGGTATAAGCATCTGTAGAATGATCCATTTTGGCAAAATAGACCGTTTCTTCTGAATCAGTTGTAAATTGGCGTGTAATACTAGCTGCATCCCATATATTTCCAAACATCCACTCGGCCCAGTTATCGCACCCTCTGGCTGCATACTCCGGTGCCACACTTCTACTAGCCAATTGATTGTACACAGAGCGATCCCCAACAGCATTAGGATTCATCTGCTGAATCACAGATTTATAATTTGCATCTTCACGAAATAGTTGCAGATCAGCCTTAAAATCACCTGTAAACTTGCATTCATCTGCGGCCATCCAGTTGACGATGGAAGCCACAATATACTTTGCAGTTCCTGCATTGACATCATTACAGGCTTCAATGCTGTCATTCCGTCCCATATGCGTTGCATATATAATCATAAGAAAGTTAAATTTCTTAAGAGCTGGATCGTTTGCATTATCTCCTTTGGGAAATATTAGGGGTGGATCTGCTGGTGACCACACCTTTTCTAAAAAAGCTTGGCCACCTAAGTGAATCATTCCATTTTCCGTATGACCTTCCACACAATAGATAAATGTTTTATCATACTCCTTATACGTTCCATTACTATGCTGTTTGTTTTCTACCAGATATTGTTTAGCCCCTGCTGGAAAATTCCCATCTTTTACTGGTGCTCCTAAGTGAAACACCTTATTTTCATACATTAGTCCTGTAGGTTGATACCCTTTAGCACTTGCCTCGTCTTCATACCGACTGGCATCCCAAGAAGGTAAGGAAACTGTTTCAATTAACTGCGCATAGTCTGCATAGGAAACCATGTTTCCAGGTATGTATGGTAAGAAGGACATAGTAGTTAAAACCAAAGCCATAAATCCGGCTGTTTTTCTCTTAATATCAATCTTTTGTAACAGTTTTTTCATTCTTTTCATCCTCTAATTTGCAACAAAAAAGACTACCGATTATGAATCAACCGATAGTCTTCTATAATATCTTTTATTTTTTTAAAAAAATGGATTGGGGGTCTTTTCCCTTTGCGCTCTTGTTACTGGATCATAGATCAAATGGCCTATAGGATAACTATTATAATTAGCAATAATCTCTCTTGGATTGATTGTTTTTACCTTTCCATCTATCATAAGTTGTCCAAGTCCATTGACCATGTATCCATCTGGTGTAATGGTATTGGTATAAAGATAACCATACTCGTTAAAGCAGTAAGCATACATAAGTCCATCTTTAATTCCGTCTGGAGTTGTCGTTAGCCACGCCCATTGGCTTTTGTTTTCAGAAGCTCTACTGTCTCCATACCAATAATTACTAATTCCTTTTTCAACCATGGGTTTTAGCATATCTTGATGCCAACTGACCGGTTCATACGGACGAGAAAGAATATAATTAATTTCTGCATCACTCGATCCAAAAGAAGCTAAAAAACCATCTGCGAGTATAAATTCCCCATTTTCATTTGTTTTAGATCCGCCAGCAAATATGGCATTTTTCATAAGGTTTCCATGTAAGTCTTTTACATAATAAGTATAAGTATCTTTCTTTATAGCGTTTCCTGAATAAAAACTAAAGTCCTTATTTTCCCACTCATTCGTTGTATATCCTGTCGGAAGCTTATCAGCAGTCCAGATAATTTCCGCAAAAGCTGGTGTTGCCATGGTTACGGTAAGTAACGTGGATAATATTGCCCCTAAAAATCTTTTTTTCATACTCTTTGCCCTCCTATTTCATACTATTATGATAACATATATTAATCCACTTATCAAGACGCTGGTAAATGCCTTAATATATGCTATCATCTCATTTTAAGGATAATTCTCATTTTCTTAACTTATGCACCCTTTTTACTTTACTGGCTTGCTCATCTATGTAATCTCCGGTATTTAGTAGGATTCCAACAACATTGTCACTGGTTCCTATAACAACACCATATCTCATCATATTTTCAGAAATCACCATAACCGGTATCTCCTTACCTCTCTCTCTTGATATTAACTTCATTATCTCTCTCCTGGTATTATATATTGGATTATTTAATATCAATTCTCATTTAGGCTTCTCCTACATATGCTAATATTTTTTCTTTATTTGCTAACATTTTATCATCATATTCTTAATAATAATGTCAACATATATATTCATATAAATTAATATTATTTTAGTTAACTTTAAAATTTTATTAGTATACACTTATGCAACAGGAGGTTGTTACCATGGGTATGAAATATTATAGATTATTTGATCTACTCAACCGCAAAGGTATGAAAAAGACTGATCTACTGGACATCCCTTCCAGCCCTACACTTGCTAAATTATCAAAGGGGGAAAGTGTCACTACGGATATACTATGTATGTTCTGTTCACACTGAAACCTGCAGCTAAGTGATATCATGGAATATATCAACGAAGGGGATTCTTAAATGGAATCTCTTTCTTAATTTTGTTCAGTTCACATGAATTTATCTATCGGTTAAATATATTCGGTTGTCAACGTACGATGTGACCATTTAGTCAGACAGGAAAGTTACTAAAACGAAGTAACCATTTCCCCATCTGTCTACTGGTCATTTCTTCTTTTCTTCAAGTTAAATCATTGTCTTTTTTATCCATTAAAAACTTCATTTTCTCTGATTGGAATAACCGATATTTCTCTTACGCACATCCTCATCATGACTGTATCCATTGGCCTCTCTCATTTACCAAGTATCCATCCGGTGTTGTAGTGTTTGTCATTAGCTTTCCTTTTGAACCATCGGAAACCGAATTAAAATAGTACCAGGTTCCTTCAATGTTCTGCCATCCGGTAAGCATCTGCCCCTGGGTACCATCGGTAGTTGTCTTTAAATAAAAGGTGTTCCCGTCAACATCTTTCTGCCAGCCAGTCACCATAAATCCATCTTTATCAAACCGGAACCAGGAAGCCGTTTCCTGCTCTCCCGTAGCAAATGGGTTACTGATGTAGGCCCATTCATCCGTATAGGTCCGGTCGGAAGCAAAGATCCATTTTCCATTTCCTGCCTGGGTCCATGTGCCGGCAATTGCACCAGAGGGAGCTGCCGGACCTTTGATATTTCCTGTGGCCGTTACTCCTACGGATCGGCTTCCACCACCACCTCCACCAGAGCTGCCTCCGGAAATGGTATTATCAATGATTTTTAAGTTCACTCTCACCTGTACTGGATCAGAAAGCTTTTCATCGCTACTCTCTGCATAGATCAAAGCGTTTGTACTTCCGGAATACTGTGATTTTCCAATGACCTGGTTCATCCAGCCAGCAATGACTTCCTGCTTTTCATTGATCGCCACAGCCTTTACATTTCCGTCTGCATCTACAGAAAGGATTCCTGCATCCGATGATCTCCACTGTAATTTTTTGTTCTCCCTATTTTCTGGATAAACAGAAGCGGAAAATTTCTTTCCCTCCAGTCCGCCCCAGGAATAAGCAGGGCTGTTTCTTCTCCCTGTTTTCGTAAGGACAATATCAAAGGTTTCACTGTCTCGGTCTGCCTCCAGGCATTCCGCCTGGAACGTGAGCTTCACCAGACAAGTGGCCGCTTTCTTTCCGTCTTTTGTAGTTGCCGTAATCTCCACATTTTTCTCTCCCGTATAAGGAGCTTTGCGAAGAGCTTCTTTGATCCAGGCTGCACCCTCAACGGGAGTCACATTTCCCTGTTCATCCACGGATAATGCTTCCGGATCAGAGGAGGTCCAGATTACAGTACGATCAAAGGGCTTATGTTCTTTTGACTCATCAAGATCCGGAAGGACCGTTGCAGACAGCTTCTGTGAAGTAAATCCCTTTTTAGCAGAAATCAGTGACTGGATATCCCCGGCCATCTGATAGCCAAGGCGATAGGATAGTTCGTTCTGATCCAGGGTAACGCCTTCCGGGACTACTCTTGTCTGGTCATCCGTTACAAAGCTGATACTTACCTGACAGACAGCAGATGCTTTATTTCCCAGCTTATCCTTTCCGTCTACGGTAATGACTACTTCCCGGTTTCCATTTCCTGATACTTTGGCATAGGGATCATTGCTTTTGATTCCGTTGTCAGTAGCCATAATGTTACGAATCCAGGCAGCATCTTTGAAAGCGCTAACTGATGCTTCCCGGTAGGCTTCATTATCCTGAGCCACTTGTACCACTGCCGGATCAGAACTGGTCCATACCACTTCATCCTTTGAGAAGAAGTCCGGGGTGAATGTTGCAGTCAAGGACTGAGGAGCTGTTACCGTTATCGTTTCGCTTGGAGCCTTTCGGTCCCCGGTAAGGGTCCTTTTGACGGTGTAGGTAAGCGCCTGTTTATCAAGGACCGCCCCCTCCGTTGCAACTAATGTATTGTCAATGATCTGGAAGGTGACATTGATCCGGCTGTTGGCGGTACATGGCTTTCCTTCAAAGGAAGTAGAAGGTCTGGTCTGTGCGGTTAAAACTGCAACGCCTCCGTTTTGGTGCCCAGCGCCGTAAATCGTATTAGGGATCTTATACTGGTAATTTTCATCTGCCTGTTTCTTTTCTGCATCCTCAATGATTGTCTGAAAGAAAGAGGAGGAAAGATTGACGGAAAGGCTGGCAGACTTTGCGGTGTAGCCATCTGTTTCTTCGTCCGTATTCTTTTCCAGGGTGATGAGCTGAGGATCATCAATGCTCCACTTCACCCGGTTATCTGCTACGTCATTGTTGGTATCGATCACAGCTTTGATATTCACTGGCTGTACTTCCGTTCCCTTTTCTAACACGCCGTTGATGTACCGGGCAATCAGCTTTCCTTCCTTATTTTTAATCTCTGTTGTTATGACCGGAGCCTTTCGGTTTCCGGTTCTTGTCTGGACCACTGCAAAGGTATAGCTTTCTGGATCGACTGTTACGGATACCGCTACCTTTTTATATAGGGCGGAAAGGGTAATGTTGTCCTCCGGCATGGTAAAGGTATAGGCATGACTGCTATCCGAATAGGTGCTGCTCTTTTTGATTCCCTTACTATTTACATAGAAAGGAGAGCCTTCGATCTGAAACTTTTCCGTATCCGTGTTGTTTGGCGCTGTTGTTACGGTGACTGCGCTGCCAGCTGCAATAGCTCCCCTATTTTCTTTATCCATGGGCTTGGAATACTGGGAACTTCCACGGACTTCTAAGGTAGCAATGTCATAATAGTTCTGACCATTTGCTATGGTATCAATCTGATTGACGTTTAACAGATACCCTCTTACGGGCCGTCCAAGGGAATCCGGCGCAAAGTGATCCAGGATATAATCTCCGGACTCTTCATCAAGAACGGTCAGGATGCCTTTTTCAAGTTCTTCATAAAAGTACTGGTCTGATATAGTTTTTTTTGCTCCGCCCTGCACCAAGGAATAATAAAGATCTCCTGTATGCCAGTATCCTATATGGGCAGCGTAGGTGTAATCATTGTCATCCTCAATCTCTGAACCGCAGACATTGGCGCTTATCTTACTTTCCGTATCAGCAAACAGATACGCCACATCTTCAATGTAATTAAAGTTAGTGGCAGCTCCCTGTCTGGTTCCGATAAAGGTACCTTCTCTTGCCATGGAGCCAAGCTGAGAATTTCCGATGGTTCCAGCAAAACGGGCTACCTTTAATTTTCCGGCTGCATATTTTCCTGTAATACCACCTATCGCGGTGGAATGATAACCTCCAATGGTTCCGCTTACATAGGTATTGAATATATCACTAGCATTCTGATAGCCTACGATTCCACCAATGTATCCGGTTCCCTGGATTCTCGCTGTGGTCCCTGTGCCGGTAGATACCTCACAGTCCACGATGGAGGAATTGGAAGCAACTCCGACGATACCACCTGCATAAATAACTTCACTTCCTCCTTTTGCATCAATCATGACTTTATCGCAGGTGGCATTTTCAATGACTGTACCACTGATCTCTCCTGCAATCCCTCCGGAAATACCGGCGGAGCTGATGTCAGCATTTTTTACAGTCACATTTCGAATTTCACTGTTTTCTGCATATCCCACGACCACACCAGTCCGGTCATTTCCCTTAATGGAACTGCTGTCCGGGATTATGGTCAGGTCATGAATGGTTGCATCCGTTACGGCACCGAACAGTCCCACGTTGTTATAGCCGGCAAAGGAAGTCAGCTTTAAGTTTTTAATGGTATTTCCGTTTCCATCAAAGGAACCATTAAATGGGTGGGAGACTTCCCCGGCAATTTCTGAAGAATCCTGATAAAAACCAATGGGAATCCAGTTCACTCCCTGAAGGTCAATGTTTGCTCCTAGGGCAAAGTAGCATCCGGAATAATCTCCGGCATACTTGGCTCCCTCTGCCTCTGGGACCATCATTCCCATGGCCGTAAGTTCAGAGAGTCCCATAAGCTGCTCCCGGTTCTTAATAAGGTAAGGTTTCTCTTCCGTTCCCTCTCCCTGGCTTCCGCTAAGGAATTCAAAACTGGTCTTTCCGGACCAGGAATCCCAGATATCTCCCAGGGAGCTGGAAGTCTCTAACGCTAACTTTTTCACAGCAACCAGAGAGGAAGGTAACAATGGATCTACGGATACCGGATTCGCCTGGGAAGGTGTGGCCGGCTCGGTCCATTCAATGTCTGGTTCCTTTACTGGCTCGGTTTCAATTTCACCTTCAGGCTGATCAATCTCCGGTTCTGTTTCGTTGGTTGTATCTACTGGTTCTTCTTCATCCTGGATCCTCTCCGCCTGGGAAGGGGTCCCCATCCGGGCATATACCGGCTCCCCAGAAAGAAGGTCTGTATTGGCATAAACTGCCCAGCTTGGCAGTGATGTCATTGCCAGGGCAGCACACAATGCGTATGCCGTCCCTTTCATCATCTTTTTGTTCATTCTTCCTCCTATTTCTTATCTGCGCATACCCCGTTTTCATCTACCCAATATCCATCTGGGGTATATTCATTTCGGTACATAGAACCATATGGCCGATCCAACAGACTCAGAGGTGTATGAAGTATCTCATTATCAAATAACCAACCGATCCTGTTGTCTCCCGTATAGGTCTTACGCTCATTTTTTTCCGTAAAGTAATATGATTTTCCATCAATACGCTGCCATCCAGTGAGCATTTTTGTTGTGCTAGGATCAAAGAAATATTTCTTTTTATCCATAGATTCGCTATACCAGCCCCTAAGTGCTGCACCAAACTGCTCTCCAGAATCATTGTTCAACATGAACCACGTATTATCTCTTTCTAAGAACCAGCTATAATTTAGCTTACTTTCTTCATCAACATGATATAAATTGGTTCCATCTCCGACCCACTCATTGCTTGCAGGAGTTCCGTCCGGCTTAATATAAGTAACATCCTTTGGATTCTCCGGGTTTACGTGAAAGGTACCGCCATCATTCCTTACGCTTGGCTTTGAAGCACTATCTATGGAAGGAATCTCTGGAACAGTCGCTGACTCATTATCTTTAGCTTTTGATTCATTTGATGTTTCTGGCTTTGATGGATTGCTTGGCTCTGGCTTTACTGGATCTGGTTTAGTTGGCTCAGGCTTTGTAGGTTCCGGATCGGTCGGTTCTGGCTTCGTTGGTTCCGGGTCCGTTGGATCAGGTTTTGTCGGCTCTGGATCGGTAGGTTCTGGCTTTGTGGGTTCCGGGTCTGTATTTCCATTGTCTACCTTCTTATAATCATCAGGTGTGCCTGGCTTTCCATCTGGCCCATTCAGCCAGATTTCGGTACCATGATCCCAACTTCCTCCGGTCCCTGGTCGGATATGTGTTCCATCTCCATTATCAATGTAATAACCACCTCCGGGCAGTACATGAATCGGTCTATCATCATCGGTTCCCGGTTTTCCATCTGGTCCATACCACCAGTGCTCCGTTCCGCTTGTCCA
>NZ_JHWJ01000009.1 GCF_000687555.1 [Clostridium] aerotolerans DSM 5434
ATGTTTTTGAGTTATAACCATTCCTGCTATTATCTGTTTCTTTGTTACGGAAATCGTACTTGGAGTAACCAAGTTCCTCCTCCATTTCACCATCCAGACTACCTTCCAGGATGACAGACATCATTTCTCTCATGAGACCATTGACATCTGTACCATTCTTAACTGGATTTTCTTTCAGATATCCATTCATCATTTCACGTAGTGCCTGTCTTTCGGGAGACTCGTCCCTTCTTCTTTTTGCCATAAAATAAAACCTCCAAACTGAGTAATTTTATTTTACATCAGTTTGAAAGTTTACACAAACTTTGGGATTCTCCCATGTCTCCATTTCCCATCATAACACCCATGTCGTTGCTAAATAAATATGTGGTCTGGCTGTTCTTTATTTTATCTTTGAAATCAGCCGTAATAATGTCATCATAGGATTGTATCAATTCTTCTGAGGTATTAATCGCCTTTTTTTCATTGTGAATGGTCACATTGATTGGATAATGAATCAATTGCGCTAATTCTTTTTTATTATCACTTGTAACATATGATTTGATTTCCTTTGCGAAGTTCTCAATTTCTTCCGTACTTGCATTCATGAGAGGATATCTTGCCTCAGGGGTACTTGCAAAAGAGTAGGAGAGTACCAGTTTAACGTCTGCCTCAACTCTATCTTTTTTATTTTTATAAATTCCTGTCAATAAATCCCCTTCTTTCGTCCCAGGAATTATCAAACCATAAAAAATGATGCTGTCGTCTTCATTCTTTAATGTATATGTTGAACTATTAGCTTTTGATGTAAACGCTGGGTCATTAAGTTGTATGGTCCCAGTTAAATGAGCTTCTGTATTGTCATCTCCTGAGGTGATTAAGGAGGCTGTCAAATCATCCCCATTTCTGAATATGGCTAAAAATATCTCCGGCTTGCCAGCTTTCCCTTTAAATACGCTGCTGTTCTGGTCGCTGATAACCATATTAACCTCATCAATATTCTCTGGTGTGAAAACCGCCTCTTTGGAAAATGCCTGCGTATCGGAATCGGGAATTGCTGGCTCGTCAGTAGCCTCCAAATTGCTTTCCGGCTCCCTATTTTCACTGGAAGCCATGGTAGATTCCTCTGCTTTTGTTTCCGGTTCTGTTTTTGGTGCTTTAAGTTTCTGGGCAGTAATGGAATAGCCTAAAACAAGGAAGAAGAGTACTACGGGAATGATGATAACTATTCTCTTTTTTTGTTTCAATGGATTAAACCTCACATTCATATTTGAGTATCATAGGGACGCATTTTATTATCTACGTTATCATAAAATGAGGAGATTAACAAGATACAATCAACCAGTTCATACCATAGCCTTCTTTACTCTGATTGCCATAAAGGCTCTTCCTGGTAGTGTAATAATAAATCTTCCTTTATAACGTCCTCTGGGTTCTTTTGTCATATTCCAGGAATCAATGACCTCCACCTCATATTCGTTCTTATCATCAAAATAAAAAGTCCGGAAGGAAGGACGCATAAAGCTATAATAGAATAAGTAATAATCCTTAATTGGTTCCTCTTTTTCTTCCTCCGGTACCCCGCAAATTTCATCCCAGCCACATTTTTCATAAGGCATCAAACCGTAACCTGGAGTTTCCAGCATGATATCATGAAGAAATTTAAACCGTTTCCAGCTTTCCCCTTTCAGTTTTCCCCCATGGGACCACCAGAGAATATTATCATGGCTCAAAAAGCACTCACTATGTCCGGGATACCCACCTCTTATGGCTGCTTCCCAGAATCGCCTCACCATTTCTTCTCCGCTTATATTACCCCAGCCATGCTGAATATTTCCTTCATAAGCAATTTCATCTAATACCACGGGTTTCCCAAACTGTGCCCTCCACTCATTGACCAGCTCCGATGACCGATATAGCTCTTGTCTTTGAATGCTGCAGTGGGTGATCCAGGGACGGGTGTGGTCGTAAAAGCCAAAGCAATTGTGAATGGACCGCAAATGATGATAGGGATCCTTTTCGCAGATAATGGCTGCGTAACGCTCCCAGTCATCCATAGACTTTTCTGGAAGCAAATCATATTCATTGGCTAAGGACCACCATACGTTATGGAAGGCGGCAAAGCGTGCTATCACATAATTAAAGTAAAGATCATCCTGTTCCTTCGTCATCTGGGAAAAGCCCCATCTGTCGTAAGGGTGCATGACAATAAGGTCGGCCTCGATTCCTCGCTTGCCCAGTTCATAAATACAGTTTTCTATATGAGTGAAATGTTCCGGATTAAATCTTGTAAAGTCCCAGTCATTTCCCTCTTGAAGATTTCCAAGAGAAGCAGTAAAATCATTGAAATTATCACTGGTCAATACACTGCTGTCAATGGGCGTACCCTCATAGGGGTAAGACCTCGGTTCTCCCAGATTATAATCATAATGTTTCGGAAAGATGCAGAAACGAATTTTATTAAATCCGGCTTCAGAAAGGCTCTCCAGGGTCTCTGCAATCAGCTCATCGGATTGCAGCTCCCATACATAGCATGTGGTTCCAATGGAATAATATTTCGTGCCATCCTCATAGGAAAAGTGGAATTTGTTTACCACCCGGACCGGACCGTGATTCTCCTTTCTGGCAGCTGATACCAGGAATTTCCCTTCTGACTTTTCCTCTGAAAAATCACCTGTGATGGTAAACATATACTCCCCCTCATAAGAAGGCATAAAGCGTACTTTATAGCTTCCATCTCCGTTATAGAAGCCATCTGCTGTAACTTGTTCCTGTTCTCCCTGAAAATATCCTTGTATCCTGTATTCAGTAAATGGGTTTCCCTCTGTTTTTCCCTTAAGCTCCACTTCAAAGACATCCCATTTAGCGACCTGTGGTTTAAATATCACGTCCATAATATCTCCTTAACCTTTCCTGTGAATTCTTGATCTGATAGAGCCTCAAAGCTGAAAAAGGCTCTGCGCAGTGAGAGCGCGAGAGCCAAAATGTTTGTTATAATATTACCCTTTTACTCCTGATGAAGTTACGCCCTCTACAAAGTATTTCTGTGCAGAGAAGAATAGAATCAGCGCAGGGACTAGAGCTAAGAAGGACATGGCAAGAATCTGATTCCATTCCACGATACCGCTGCTTTGGTCGATGGACATCTTTAAGGCCAGGGCAACGGGATACTTTGCCAGACTGGTCACATAAATAAGTGGTCCTAAGAAATCATTGAAGCTCCAGACGAACTGGAAGATCATACAGCTGATGAGTGCCGGCTTTAAGGCTGGCAGCAGGATTCGGACCAGAACCTGGAAGGAGTTACAGCCGTCAATGGTTGCCGCCTCATCGAGATACGTTGGAATCGAGCGTAAAAACTGAATCAGCATGAACACAAAAAAAGGTTCATTGGCAAAAATAGTGGGTGCAACCAAAGGTACATAAGTATCCAAAAGTCCAAACTGCTTCCACAAAAGGTAAAGAGGAATTCTCGTTACTACAGCAGGAAGGAACATGGTTGCCATTAAGATAGAGAAGAAAATCTTCTTAAGGGGAAACTGGAATCTGGCAAAGCCATAAGCCACCAGGGTACTGGATACCAGACAAAACACGATCTTCGGTATTACAAATAAAAAGGTATTGATGAAAAACGTGGTAAAGGTATACTTGGTTCTTGTCTTCCAGCCTTCGATATACGGTGTAAAATCAATCCGCTTGGGAATGAAGTTTACAGAGGTAAAAATCTCGTTGTTCGTCTTAAAGGTAGCGCCCACCAGCCAGAGAATGGGATAGATCATAACAATGGCTACGATGGTTAAAATGGCGTACCGGAAGACTGCGTTGATTGCCTGCTGCTGACGTCTGCGCCGTTCTATTTCACTGAATTTGTATGTTTTTTCCATGTTAGTTACCTCCGTCAGAATAAAATACCCACTTATTCTGTGTTGCGAAAAGAATCAGCGTTACAGACACGATTATGACAAACAAAATCCAGCTTGCTGCACTGGCATAGCCCATATTAAAATATTTAAAGGCATTGTCATAAATAAACATGGAGGTAAGGTAAGTTGAGTTTAAGGGGCCTTTGCCTGTTACCAGATACGGTCCGTTAAATTCCTGGAATGCATTGACAAGCTGCATGACCAGATTGAAAAAAATAGTTGGTGTTATAAGTGGAATTGTAATGTGAAAAAATGAGTGGAATTTAGTCGCGCCATCCACACTGGCGGCTTCATAAAGATCCTGGGGTACATCCTTTAAGGCGGCCAGGAATATGAGCATGGCGGAACCAAACTGCCATACTTTAAGTAAAACAATAATGCTCATGGCACCAGAGGGAGAGGAGAGCCACGGAACTGGTTCACCGCCAAATAAGCTGATGAAACGGTTTACAAAGCCATCCTGCTGGAATAAAAACCGCCATAAAACAGCAACTGCAACGTTTCCGCCTAAAAGAGATGGAACGTAATAGGCAGTCCGGTAAAAATTAATGAATTTCAATTTAAAGTTTAATATGTATGCAATAAATAACGCAAAGGTGAGCTGCAACGGTACCGTAATCACTGTGTACTTTAAGGTAGCAAGCAGCGTGCTTAAAAAGTCTTTATCCTTGAAAAGATTCGTATAGTTAGTCAAACCAATGAAGTTAGGCTCTCTTACCAGATTGTAATCCGAAAAACTGATGATAAGTGCGTTAATAAACGGATACAGGGTAAGAAATACCATTCCTATCAGCCATGGAAGAATATATACAAGTCCTATTTTACTGTGTCTCAAGAAGCTTCCTCCTTTTACCAATGGATTGCAGGAGAAGACGGAGCTTCGCCTGCAATGCCATCTAACGGATTTTAATAATGGATTATTTTCCGTACTGCTGTTTTAATTTTGTAACCTGTTCGCTTGTTGCATCAAAGATTGCTTTGGCTGCTTCGTCTACCGTGCTCTGGCCGAACTCGAATTTTTCGTAATTGCTGTCATAAGCATTGGTGAAGACAGCACTTTCAAAAATAGGAGAGTTGTTGATTACCTTAGCATCCTTTGTAAAGTCATAAGCCTGCTTTACGGCACCTGTAATCTGTCCGTCTGCCTCTAAAGAAGCTTTTGCGGCCTTGGATGCCACCATACCACGGGTAGAACCCATGAGCTTGGTGCCTTCCGGATCATTTAAGATGTACTGTAAGAATTCAGCTGCTTCCTTTGGATGCTTGGTATCCTTGGAGATTGCCATAGTTAAGGATGGTTTTGCCATTGTGCCTTCAAATTTAGCTCCGTCAATCACTGGAAGAGGAGCAACGATCAGCTCGTCCCCTTTATCAGCCAAAGTCTTTGCATTGGAAGCGATTCCGCCGGTCCATTCCAGTACACCAACGTAGCCGCCATTAATGAACTTGGAGTTCTGAGCAATGGAAACAGGATCATTGCCTACATTTTCAATGTAATCTTTTCTGGAACAGAATACGTGAGCATCGGCGAGGTCCTTGTACCATGCCAGAGCTTCCTTGTAATCCTCTAAGGTGTAATTCATGGTCAGATCGTCTGCAAATTCGCCTTTTCCGGTTTTCTGCTGTAAGTAATAAGTAGCAGCAAAGCGGAAGGTTGGGCTGACGATGAGATACGAATTAGGATCATTCTTGGTAAAGATCTTGGCAGCTTCCTTATATTCTTCAAATGTCTTTGGAATTTCCTTGATTCCTGCACGGTCAAAGGCAGACTTATTTAAATATACGCCCAGAGTGTTCTGTCCGTATGGAATGGCCTGCATCTTTCCGTTGCTCTTACCAAATTCCAAAAATCCAGGCTCATACTGAGTGAAATCAAATACATCCTTTACCTGATCCAGATCATAGAATCCGTCTCCCTTTGGGCTGTACTGTAAAATCCAGGGATAGTTTACTGTCATGATATCTGATGCAGTTCCGCCTGCATAACGGGTTGCAAACGTTTCTTCTAAGTTACCGAATCCGGAAGGCTCGCCTGTTACAACGATTTTGCCTTCATGGGCTGCATTGAATGCATCAATTGCCTTTTGGGTTGCCTGATGGCGGTCGTCATTGCCCCACCAGGAAAAGCTTAAAGCTACCGGCTCATCGCCGCCCTTTGCTTTTGCATCACCGCTGGCTGATGTATTGCTAGAGCTACCCCCGCAGCCTGCCAGCGTAAGACTTGCAGCCAATGCTGCCGCACACATAATACTTGTTTTTTTCCACTTCCTCATATTGATACCTCTCTTCCCTATACTTTCATTCCTATATCCAATTAACTAAGTTAATCAAATATCCTTCTGCCTCGTTCATCCTCAATTCCGGATTTCCGATAAAAATAGGTGTTCACCTGGTCCCGCCAGTTTGTTGCATTTTTTTCCTGCTGGATTAAGCGGGTCTTTACATTCTCATAAGCTTCTTCATCAAGTACTTCCTTTAAGCTGTCCCAGACTGTCTGGTATTCCATTACCTTTTCCACTCCATTAAAATGAGTGTCGTATATGTGCTGAATCACCGTCTTTCCCGAATGCAGAACATGGGTATACGGAACGTGGTGGAAGAAGAGCAGAAGCTCATCCGGACAGGTTTTAAGGCTTTCATATTCCTTACAGCGTTCCTCAGAATACTGTCTCGTGAAGCCAGTTCCAGTGGCCATGGTACGATCTCTTCCTACGCCGTCTCTGTCGGCGTAATGATACGTTCCCCATTTGTCATATTCATAGCCATCCACATCAGGTCCATAATGAAGGGAAGGCTTGCACATAAATCCCACAGAAAGAGGGCAGGTGTAATCTTCATACGTATCTCTGGAAGTAGTAAGAATGGAAGATACCTTTTGTAAATCCCCGTCATTTAAGTGAAAGCTTAAACGAGTCCATTCTTCTGAAATTTCCTGAGAGGATAATTCGTTGTTCCAGATAAGTCTGCCATAGCCGTAAAGATTGGCCTGAGCCAGCTTGTTGCCTGTCCAGTTGTGGTCCATACCTACATTGACCACGGCTGCAATGCCGGAGCAGCTCTTATTTGGAGAATTTTCCTTGATGGTGTGTTTCACCAGGTCGTTATCCCTGTGTCTGGTATCGAAGTCCAGTACCTCCTTCCACATGGGAACGAGATAGCAGATATCCTTTTGATGGCCTGTATATTCCTGGGTTATCTGGAATTCCAGAATCTGGTTTGTCTTTTTCAATGCCCCAAATAGAGGTGAGATAGGCTCCCTGATCTGAAAATCAATGGGACCGTTTTTAATCTGCAAAATCGCATTCTCTTCAAAACATCCATCTAAGTCTTTAAATATGTCATAAGCAGCCCTTGCTCTGTCAAGGCTTCGGTCCCGCCAGTCCTGGGTACAGTCATAGACAAAGCAGCGCCAGATAATAAGTCCCCCAAAGGGCTTTATGGCTCTTGCCAGCATATTGGCTCCTTCGTCATGATTCCTTCCATATGTAAATGGTCCAGGTTCCCCTTCGGAATCAGCCTTTACTAGCAGGCCGCCAAAGTCAGGTATGATGCGGTATAGATTGCTTATGACGTCCTTCCACCAGCTCTCCACTTCCAGAGAAAGAGGATCCGCAGTGGTCAGCCCCCCTACCGTGATAGGAGCAGCGAAATTAATGGAAAGGAAGGTCTTTATTCCATAGGAAGAAAAGATCTCCGCTATTTTTTTGATTTCTGTCAGCGCTTCATCTTTAATAAAGAAGCTTTCCAACTTGTGAACATTAACATTATTAATGGATACTGCATTGATTCCCACTGAGGCCAGGAGCCTTGAGTACTGAAATACCAGCTCCGTATCACCCCGAAAGGAGTTGTTGTGGTAAAATATGGAGTTTCCAGCATATCCCCGTTCGATGGAGCCGTCGTAATTATCCCAATGGTTGACCATGCGGATGGTTTGATCCGGCTTGGATTCATAAGGAAATAACGTCGTTTCTCCAGCCAGCAGCAATCGGTGCAGACCGAACATTCCATAAAGGAGACCTTCATAGGAACCGCTTATTACCTGGTATCCATGTAGAGTTTTTTCAATACGGTAGCTTCCGTTCGTTTCAGCTTCACTTGAAAGGGAAAAAGCAATGGAAGCAACTGGATCCTGGGACAGTGATATGTCTTCAAACAGAAGTGGCATCTCACGTGCTATGGTTTTTGATATAGGCGAATCGCTTTCCTCATCCATATACCAGGTGGAAATCCCGGGGTTTTGCACTTTCTTAGTCAGCCAGCACAAATCTCTCGTCTCAAACATGTTGTAAAATCCTCCTAATTGATTGGTACTTTTCTCATAAAGCCATCGGCATCCCGGAAATGCCTTCTAGTTTTTCATCTCCAATATAATTTGCATAAATGATTAATAAATGAAGTTTAAAACTAGCTCCATTATAGCAATTTGCACAAAGCAAATGAATGAATTAATCAAAGGTGATTTGTACTTTTTAAAGATTATTTTTGATTGATATCATGGTGTTGCTAAAATTCCTGTCTTAATTTATAATATTCTTATACCAGAAACATAGGAAAAACCTCGATTTTTGTCGATAAGGAGCGCTTGTTATGGATTTGGATTTTAATAATATGGTTCCAGAACTTCATTACTACATTCATAGAAAATGCACGGTCAACTGGAAAATAGAAGCGGGGATCACCCCATTTATTGATATTACCTATGTGATCAAGGGCAAGGCAAAGTATACCATAGGCAATCAGGAGTATATCGTTAAGAAGGGAGACCTGCTTTGCATCCCAAAGAAGACGTACCGTGCCGCGACCAATATTCCAGAGGATTTGATGGAATGTTATGTGGTCAACTTCTTTTTACGTGATTTAAACGGACAGGATGTGTCGCTGCCCTTTCCGGTCATCAGCCATATTGGGATTCATCCCCGGCTCATTACCCTTTTTCATGAGATTCATGGAGAGTGGATGCAGCGTGAATTTGGCTATATGCTGAAGGTGAGGTCCAACATGTGCCTCATCCTTTATCAGGTATCCAATCTGCTGTTGAATGAGAAGCGCATCAGTCAGGAGGATCCCAGAATCAAAAACAGCATCCGGTTTATGAGCAGCCATTATTCAGAGCCTTCACTGACCATTGACAAGCTGGCAAAGCAGTTTGATCTCCATCCCGTTTATTTTGGCAGCCTCTTTCAACAGTCCACCGGTATGACCTTTAAACAGTATTTGACCTCACTTCGTCTTAATTACGCGGAAAGTATGTTAAAAAGCGGGGAGTACGGAGTCAGTGAAGTGGCGATTCAGTGCGGGTTTTCCGATATTTTTTATTTCAGCCGGCTATTTAAGCGTAACAAGGGGATTTCTCCTTCCGAGCTGTTTCCGGAGAAGGGGAAAGGATTACAATTAGAACAGGGGGAAGAGTGAAGATGAAGTATCAGGTAATTCATATCTATGGGGCCTCCGGATCTGGAACCTCCACCTTGGGGGAGGCAATATCCAGGAGATATGATTATTTTCATATGGATACGGATGACTATTACTGGCTGCCAACCAATCCCAGTTTCACCGCTAAACGTGATATTGAGGAGCGATTATTCCTGATGAAGCGTGATATAAAGGCTCATGAAGGCGTTGTCATAACCGGCTCATTGGTTGATTGGGGAGATGAACTCATTCCGTATTTTGATCTGGCAATCCGTGTGGTGACAGATCAGAGTGTTCGGCTGGAGCGGATTAAAAAGAGGGAAAAGGAACGATTTGGTTCAAAAATAGAAGCTGGGGGCGATATGTTTGACCAGCACAGGGTATTTTTGGATTGGACAGCCCAGTACGATACTGGTGATGTAACCATGCGCAGTAAGGCCATGCATGACAATTGGGAAAAGCAGTTACCATGTAAACGAATTTCAGTGGATGGTGGAAAACCGGTGGATGAAATCTTGAAATGTGCTTTTGAGTAGTATGTCAGCTGAATTATTATTTAAAGTTCCGAACCTGTGACTTGGCGTCCAGGCCGGAACTTTTTTCTAATCTGTACAAAGACAGATATTTGTGATATACTAACTCCTGTTAGTTAAGACTTACTTAAAACGGGAGGTACTCATATCATGAGTAAATACAAGAGAAAAAGTATATTAGCAGCCGCAGCGTTATCTGCCATACTGCTTACTGCCTGCGGAGCAGCAAATAAAGGAGCAGCCCCGGAAGCTGGTTCAAAGGTGACAGAACAAACAACTGAGACGACCCCAGATACAAGCAAAGACACCAGAGTCATTAAGATGGAATATGGAGACGTAGAAATACCGGCAAATCCAAAACGGGTGGTGGTGGCATTCTTCCAGGGAGATTTACTTGCACTTGGGATTCATCCGGTAGGCACCTCCTTTAATGATGACGCAGTATTTGAACAGGAGCTGGGAGACGTTACCGTTGTGGATGCCTTTGAATTAAATCCGGAAGCCATTATGGAGCTGGATCCTGATCTTATTATCTGGAACAATACAGATGATTATGAGAGACTATCAAAGATTGCCCCAACTCTGGCCAGAAATTACTACGATATGGAAGTAAAGGACCGGGTCGCATTTTTCGGAGAAGTATTTGGAGTACCGGAAAAGGCAGAAAAGATTATGTCAGACTTTGAGAAAAAGGCGGAAGAATCAAAGAAGCAGCTTTCTGAAAAGGGGCTGGGGGATAAGAATGTTATTCTATTAGAAAATCAGACAAAGGGAGTATTAAGAGTCTTTGGTGATGATTATGGACGAGGCGGTGAGATCATCTATAAATACTTAGGCTTAAAAGCACCGGAGAGAATCCAGAAAGAGGTTATGGATAAAGAAGGCGTGGATTACATAGATATCTCCTATGAGACCCTTAAGGATTATGTGGGAGATTACATTTTTTCTGATGAAAGGATAGCTGAGATGAAAGATGTAGAAGTGTGGGAGAGCCTTCCAGCGGTCAAGGAAGGACGACTGGTGCAAAACTCCAGCGGTATGTTCTGGTTCAGTGATATTACTTCCATGAATGCACAGATGGATTTTGTTATGGATTCTTTACTGAAGACAGTGGATGGGCAGACCCGATAAAGGAAAGCTTTGTTACAAAGGACTCATGCCGGGCATTTATGTCAGGCACGGGTCCTTTTTTCGTTGTTTTACTGGGAAAGACCTGGGGTCTTATATTTTCTGTATTCTCCAGGAGTCATGGCTACATATTTCTTAAAGAACCGCTGGTAGCTCTGGACGTTATTGTACCCCACCTTTTCCGATATTTCTGTGAGAGTAAGGAAAGAGCCGGTCAGGTAATCTTTGCTTTTCTCAATCCGGGTCTGATTTAAATAATCGGTTAAAGTAATTCCTGCCCTGGCACGAAAAATCTTGCTTAGGTAGGAATAGCTGATATTTAGATAATCAGCAGTGTCTGTGATGTTCATATCCTTCATATAGTGATCACTTAAATATTGTTTTGCCAATTCACAATAGTTGTTTTCTTTGGCATCGTTGCTTTTATACTGAACAGAGATGTTTCTTAGAAGCACTTTGCTGTCATGGATCATATCAGCCAGAGATTTGTATTCATTCAGAGCGTCCAGTAAACTGGTCTCCATGTGGCGGGTGAAATGAAATTCATGGTCCAGCTCCACCAGAATCCGGTTATACACATCCTTTACCTGAGAAACGTTGCGGATTGCCATAAGCTTCTCTTCTAATTCCAGAAAGAGCCGCTCAATTTCCGGTTCATTCTGAGTGACAATACTTCGGATAAAAGAAGCGTTGATGTTTAAAAGCATACCGTAAAGCTCATCAGAATCCATGACCTTTTCCGTTTGCCCGCTGGTGATCAGCTCATTGCTCCAGTGGAAGAAACAGGCGTTCTTCACAGCTTCCAGACATTTTGGAAATTCCTCCAGGATTTCCTCCCCGTGATGTATGGTCTGGCTGAGACCGAAATAGGCGTTCCCATTGGTCAGCTTGATTACCGTATCTGTCAGGACCCTTCTGGTCTGGTCAAGATTCTCCCCTTCATTTCCCTGATAAAGCAGGACGAAGGTCTCTTCCTCTATCTTCGTTAAAATACCCTTTTGAGAGGACAGGAGATAGCTTCGCAGCACTTCCTCTAAATTCATCCGAAACAATAGCTCTTCTTCTGATGTCATTTTCCTGTGGGAAACGTCAAACCGAACCAGTAAAAGCTGGCAATGGCAGAAGCCGTTGTTATCAAACAGATAAGGATGGTCGCTTATGAACTCCTGTTTGTACTTCCGGTTCTCCAAGAAGCTTCTGAATGTAAAGGCTTTGCTTAATTCGTCAAAACGCTTTAATTTTATCTTCACATTGGAATTATAGGTGTTCATTTCAGTAAAAATCTGTTTCAGCAGCTCTATTTCGTCGGTAACTCTTTCCTGGCTGGTATATTTGCCCCCTTTTGCAAAATCAGAATACAAAATATGTATGGGGCGGTACAGCCGTCTGGCCATATAGGCGGAAATGATAAGAGAAAACAACATAAGGCCAGCACATACCAGCAGAATATATTTGCCCAGATAAACCGCTTCCGTATAGGAGTCACTAAGTGGGTAGGAGGTAACTGCTAAGGCATTAAAATCCACAGGCTTTACAAAATAAATCCGGCTGTTTCTTATGACATAAGAAACCTGAATGTCAGACGATTTAAAAGACTGTAAGACCAGCTCCTTTGAGTCCATATAGCTGCTATTTCCTTCCATCATAGTTCCATCAAGGGCAGTAAGGAAGAATTCTCCCCGGCCGTTTCCTAAGTGATAGGAGTCTAGAATATCATGATACAATCCCTTCATGCTGATATTAGCCACCAGATAAAAGTCCGGTTTTCCCTTTAAAACCAGTGAAAGGACCAGGTTGTTCCGCTTGTTGTATAAAAAGCTGTATTTATCAAACAGCGATTCATCCTCAAAGACAAGACGGGGAGGCAGCTGTTGTATGGTGCAGGAGGTTTCCTTAATGTCATGAATCCACCCGGTATCATAAAATTCCGGGAAAAAGTATTGTCCTGTTTTTGAACTGTATATTTTGCCTGTGGTCCTGTCGTAGAAATATACGGAATCAATGAGGTGATACTTTTGTGTCATGGCGGATAACCGTTTTGAGATCATGGACAGGTCCGTATTATAGCTGCCGGAATAGGTATAGGTGCTGTACCTCTTTTCGCTGATTTCAGTTGCAAGCTCCAGCTTTATATTTTTAATTCTCTGATCGATTCCGGAGGCAATCTCATTAAGGGCAATGGATTTTTGCTGATAAAATTTCTTGGTCGCCTGCTGAATCATCATGTGGTACCAGAAGAGCCCCAGAATGCTGATGGGGATCAGAATTAAAAGGATATTGGATAGCAGAATTTTTGTAAAATACCTTCGAAAGCCTCTTTTTTCTCTCCCCTTTAAATTCCAGATTCTAAATCCTTTCATAAAAGCATCCCCCGTTATAAAAAGTCCAATTGTTACCAATTGTAAAAATAAGCCATCTTTTACTATAGCATATGTTTTCCTGAATTTTCAATAAAAAGCAGATTCCTACATGGTTATGATAGATATTCATAGTACAGGATAGTTATTCATAGCCCCAAATAGAATCCTACTATTGTAAATAGGGGGATCACTGGGTAGATTGGAGGAAACGACAGATTACGGAGGGAAGCTATGAAAGGTAAGTTGTTAGTAAGCCGCCGGGCCGGGTGCCGGTCTGGGGATAAAAGAATCTGGTTTTATTTATGGAGAGACAAATGGCTCTATCTGATGCTGGCACCTGTCATCATCTACTATATTGTATTTAAGTATGTACCAATGTACGGTCTCATCATAGCCTTTCAGGATTATAATGTGTTTAAGGGGATTGGCGGAAGCAAATGGACGGGACTTCTTAACTTTAAGCAGGTATTTACAACGGATCTTTTCTGGCTGTCCATCCGCAATACCTTAATTCTTAATCTATCCACACTGGCAGTAAATTTTCCTCTGACCATTGTGGTGGCACTGATGTTAAATGAAGTACGGTGCAGCGTATTTAAGCGGATTTCCCAATCCTTTCTTTACCTGCCTCATTTTATGTCATGGGTGGTGGTGGCAGGCATTGCCACCAATTTATTTGCTCAGACAGACGGAAGCATCAATCATCTCATTAAAACCCTGGGCTTTGCCCCCATTCCATTCTTAAACAGCAAAGGCTGGTGGATCTTTACTTATGTGATCTGTAACGTGTGGAAGGAAATCGGCTGGGGAACCATCATCTATCTGGCGGCTATAACAGGCATTGATGAGTCTCTTTATGAGGCTGCATACATAGACGGCGCAAACCGGATTCAGAGAATCCGTTATATTACCCTTCCCATGATCCGGTCGGTCATCATCGTCATGCTGATTTTATCCATCAGCAAAATGATGAGCATAGGTCTCGATGCTCCCTTACTCCTTGGAAATACAAAGGTAATCAATGTCTCGGAGGTAATCAGTACCTATATTTACCGGCTGGGAATCGTAAAAGCCGAATACAGCTTATCAACGGTCATCGGTCTCTTTCAGTCTGTGGTCAACATCATCATACTGATCCTGGCGGATCGTTTTGCCAAGCTGATTGGCGAAGAAGGCATTCTATAGAAAGGAGCAGCCTGTCATGAAGAAAAAAATTCCATCCTGGGGAACTGTGATAAACTATATCCTGCTGTCCCTTTTAGTCATCATATGCTTTTATCCCTTTTTAAATGTGGTTGCTTATTCTCTCAGCAGCAACCGGGCGGTTCTTTCCGGAAGCGTTACATTTTATCCCATAGAAATGCAGTTAGATGCCTATAAGGAGATTATACATCGAAGTCAGATCTGGACGTCCATGAGGGTGACCATACTTGTAACCTTATTAGGCACTGGCCTTGGGCTGATGCTAACCGTATTTGCGGCTTATGCGTTATCCAAGGATAAATTAAAGGGGCGTAAATGGATCTCTGGAATGATCCTTTTTACCATGTATTTCAGCGGAGGCATCATTCCTACCTTCCTGGTGGTGAAAAACCTGGGTATGTTCGATCAGCTTACCTCCCTTTACATACCATCAGCGGTCAATGTATTTAACTTCATTGTAATGAGAACTTTTTTCCGGGAGATTCCAAAAAGCCTGGAGGAGGCAGCCTATCTGGATGGTGCCACGGACGTACAGATCCTTTTGAGAGTGGTCCTTCCCCTTTCCATGCCGATTATCGCTACCATCGGATTGTTTTACGCCGTTTATTATTGGAACGATTATTTTAACGCCCTGATTTTCATTCAGTCCCCTGAAAAATTTACTCTTCAGCTGCGCCTTAGAAGCCTTTTGTTTGAAGGAGAGCTTGGGGCAGCAGGCAATGAAGGCTTAGCCCAGCAGGTCATGGCAGAATCTCTTAAAATGACCTGTATTGTAGTAGGAACCGTTCCCATACTGGCTGTTTATCCATGGCTTCAGCGGTATTTTGTAAAGGGTGTTATGCTTGGGTCTGTCAAAGGTTAGCAGATCCGGATTATAAATACACTAATTATATGATTGGAGGAAGGTATATGAAAAAGGCAAGACGTTTGCTGGCGGGGGCACTGGTCTGTGCAATGGGAGTGAGCTTATTTGGCTGCAATGCTTCCAGGGAAACAGGGAAAAAGACAGAGGAAACGGGGACGGTCGGGACAGAGACCAAAGAGGAAGGCAGTGAATTTAAGACCACCTATGGGTCCAGGAAATTTGATGATGTGACCATAACCGTAGAAGTATTTGACCGGAGCAATGCGCCGGAAGGAAGCACAGTCATTGATAACAAATGGACCAAATACATCAATGAGGAAATGAACAAGGTAGGTATTACCGTAAAATTCGTAGCGGTTCCAAGAGCCGATGAAGTAAATAAAGCCCAGCTTATGATGGCGTCAGGCACAGGGCCGGATATCATGATCTGTTATACGTCATCTATTGTGGAAGGATTTTATAAGGATGGGGGAACCTATGACCTTTCTCCATACGTGGACGGAATGGATCAGGCGAAGAACCTAAAGGATTACATCGGAAAAGATTGTATGGACCTTGGACGGAATCAGGAGGGAGAGCTTTGGGCCATTCCGGCAAGACGTTCCACCACGGCCTCCACCAACTTATTTATCCGCAAGGACTGGCTGGATGCTCTGGGACTCAAAGTGCCTACCACAAAAGAAGAGATGTACCAGGTATTAAAGGAATTCCAGAAATACAAACCAGACGCTTTTGCAGCCAGCTTCTGGGTTTGCACCAAAGCAAGCGATATCCCAGGCGTTATGGCAGCGTCCTTTTTAAAGAATATCGCAGATGAAAAGGCTTATGCTATCGAGGGCGACTCTGCAACCAGCCTCCTGTATACAGACCCAGGCTTTGGAGAGTATTTCAAATGGATGAATGGGTTGTATAACGAGGGACTGATCGATCCGGAATATTATGTGGATACCACGGAAAACGCCTTAAAAGAGGACTTTGTAAACGGAAAGGTGGGCTGCTTTGAATCCAATGTAAATTACAATGTTGACAGTCTTAGAGGCAGCCTGTTAAAAGTGCTCCAGTCAACAGACCCAAAGGCAGATGTCATCAGCATCCCACCCTTAAAGAATGAAAATGACGGAGAGATTTATAACAAGAATTACCCCATTAACGGAGCCTACCTTTTCATTCCTCAATCCGCCAAGAATGTAGAAGCAGCTGTTACCTATCTTGACTGGCTTGCAACCAAGGAAGGCGGCTTTACCCTTTTTCATGGTATTGAGGGAGAACATTTTAAATATGATGATTCAGGGGTTCCATGCGTCATAGATGCAGGGTATAATACAAAGGACAAAGACTGGACCAGACACGATTTATTCCTCATCGGAAACCAGGGTTATTATAAGACCCCCGATGAATTTGCGAAAGCGACCTCCAAGGAGTGTCCCGGATACGAGAATTATGTGCTTGATAATTATAAGAATGCATCCCTTGGAATCGTCAGGCACGATCCTACCTTCACAGCTCCAACTTCTACAGAGAAAAACACGGAAATCAGTGTTATCCGGGAAGAGTATTTCGTAAAATTAGTTACCTGTCCTCCTGATAAATTCGATGCCACCCTTCAGGAATTTAAGGATAAGTTAAAGAAGGCTGGTTACGACCAGATCATGACTGAGCGGACAGAATATTATGACAAAGCCTTTGCCGGGAAATAAGCTGGTCCAGACAATCGGGTGAAAGGCGAAAGGAGATACAACATGGGAAACGGGAACGATGGCATGAATTATGCGCCAAAGGGAAAACCAGAACCAGTGGTTTCAGAGGGGACCTTCTGCATCGCAGCGGTGGCGCTGGATCACGGACACATCTATGGCATGTGCAATGGCTTAACAGAGGCAGGCGCTACGCTAAAATGGGTCTATGACAGGGATCCGAAGAAAGTAGCTGACTTTATGAGGGCATTTCCTCAGGCTAAGGCAGCAGGGAGTGAAGAAGAGGTGTTACGAGATCCTGAGGTAAAGCTTGTTTGTTCCGCAGCAATAACCAGTCTTCGCAGTGCTTTGGGAATCCGGGTCATGAAGGCAGGAAAGGATTACTTTACAGACAAAGCCCCCTTAACGACCCTTGAGCAGCTGAGAGAAGTAAAGGAAGCCATTCAGGAGACGGGAAAGAAATACATGGTCTACTACAGTGAACGGATTCACGTAGAGGCAGCCGTTTTTGCCGGTCAGCTCATAGACCAGGGTGCCATCGGAATGCCCATACATATTGACGGCTTTGGGCCTCACCGAGTGGGAGCTCCAGAAAGCAGACCGGAGTGGTTTTTTCAGAAGGAGAAATACGGTGGCATTCTCTGCGATATCGGAAGCCATCAGATCGAACAGTTTCTCTATTACTGTGGGGTAAAAGAGGCTAAAGTACAGTACTCTCAGGTTGGTAACTTTAGTCATCCGGATTATCCGGAGCTGGAGGACTTTGGAGATGCGGTGCTTTTAGGGGACAATGGAGCCACCCAGCATTTCAGGGTAGACTGGCTGACACCAAAGGGGCTTTCCACCTGGGGAGACGGAAGAACCTTTATTTTAGGAACCAGGGGATATATAGAACTGCGTAAGTATGTAAACATCGGAACCGGAGACGGAAGCTCTGACCACGTATTTCTGGTAAATGATGACGGGGAGCAGCATTTTTTAGTTACGGGAAAGGTGGGATATCCATTTTTCGGACAGTTGATCTTGGACTGCATCAACCGGACAGAAAATGCCATGACTCAGGAGCACGCACTAAAGGCGGTTGAGCTGTGCGTCAAGGCAGAAGATCAGGCAGTCCTTATAAAAGAAGCCGGGAGGTAGAGACCATGTTGCAGATCGCAGTTGTGGGAATCGGAAATATTTCTCCGGCTCATATCGAAGGCCTTCTAGCCTTCCCGGACCGGTGCCGGATCGTAGCCCTGTGTGATATTTATCCGGAAAAGGCGGAGAGAGCAAAGGAGAAATATCATCTGGATTGTAAGGTGTTTGATGACCATGAAAAAATGCTAAAGTCCGGCCTGACCATCGATGTGGTACACGTTTGTACGCCTCCCTATGTGCATGGGGAAATTGCCATACATGCTATGGACTCAGGCTGTCATGTGGTAGTGGAAAAACCAATGGCAACCTGTCTCAAAGAGTGTGATGCTATGCTGGAAGCAGAAAAGAGAAATAAAGTCACAATGGCATGCATTGCACAAAATCGTTTTAGAAACCAGATTTACAAATTAAAAAAGGTGGTAGACAGTGAGTTAGCTGGAAAGATCTGCTGCGCCCATGTAAATTCCAACTGGTGGAGAGGCCATTGCTACTATGATCTGTGGTGGAGAGGGCTTTGGGAAAAGGAAGGCGGAGGGCCTACCTTAAACCATGCCGTGCACCATATCGATATGCTTAACTGGCTGGAGGGGAGGCTCCCGTCTGGTGTCATGTCCATGCTTGCCAACCTGATGCATGACAATGCAGAGGTGGAGGACTTATCCCTTGCCATGTTGGAGTATCAGGATGGAAGCCTGGCTCAAATTACCAGTTCTGTGATCCATCATGGGGAAGAACAGGGCATTGAACTGCAGTGCTCCAACGCGAAGCTTTCTTATCCCTGGAGCTTAAAGGCGGAACTTTCAAGGTCCAATGGTTTTCCGGAGGACGGAGGAAACCGGGAGCTGATGGATAAGCTTCAGGCTCTCTATGAGGAAATTCCTGACCTTACCTATGAGGGCCATACCGGGGAAATTGATGACATCCTTTCTGCAATCGAGAGCGGAACCAGGCCTCTGATTACTGGTGAGGATGGAAGAAAGACCGTGGAGCTTATTACAGCCATATACAAAGCTGGATTTTTAAAAGAGCGAGTAAGTCTGCCCATCTCACAGGAAGATGAATATTACTCCTTTGATGGAATCTTAAATCACGCGGTACGGTTTCATGAAAAATCCGCATCGGTTGAAAATTTTATGGATGTCGGGATTACTTTAGGGAATTATAAGAGTTAATGAAAGCAAAGAATATTTCTCTGATATGACAAAAGGCTCCATTCACACCCGTGGTGAGTGGAGCCGAATCAGGTAAGAGAGCAAATTGCCACAAGGAGGTATGGTATGAATAAGATTGACTGCCTTGGTGAGATCTGTCCGGTTCCGGTTTTGAAGCTTCGTAATGTCATGGATTCCATACAGAAAGGGGAGGATTATTTGATGGTCACCGATCACAGCTGTACCATTAAGAATCTGGAGTCCTTTTGTAAAGCGAATCACTTGAAGTATGATTCGGAAGAAGTGATGAACGGAGTATGGGAAATCACCATTACATCTAACAGATAGTTTCCTTTAATACCCGTTCCATATACTTAATCAGTTTTGAGGACTCATTGTTGACAGGAGTCTGGCTGCTGTGGCGAATGGAATAATAGTCATTTTCAATTTCCAGGCAAGGGCAGTCTATAATCCTTAGCTGCTTGTGATAAAGCTCCTTTTTCATTGCCATATAAGGGAGAAATGCCAGACCAAACCCATTGATGGCAGACAGCTTAATGGATTCCGTGGATTCTAAAGTATAGGGAATATGAAGCCGATGAATCTGAATTCCATTTCTGGTCAGCACCTTATCAATGATTTGCCTTGTTTTCTGAGTTTTTACCAGCATCAACAGGGGGTAGTGGTAAAGATCATCGCAGGATAGAGAATCCGGAACTTCCATCTTTTCCCCAGCTACCAGATAGAAGCGGTCGGAAAATACTTTCTTTGAGGACAGGCCTTTCATTCTGGGTCTCCCTATGATAATCCCCATATCAGCGTAGCCTTTTGCAATTTTTTCTTCGATCTGACTGCTGGACATGACCTCCATCTGGAGGGTGTACTGGGGGTAGCTATTCTTGACGTGAAACATGGTGCAGGGGAGTGCGTAGGAATAGACACAGGGATTTGCAATGATATGTATGATTTTGTTCTGGTTCTGGGCATTGGCAATCTCAAGGGTCATTCTGTCATAGGAGGAGACCATTTCCATGGCGCGCTGATATACAATAGAGCCAGTGTGAGTGGGGATTACGCCGTTGTAGCTCCGTTCAAAAAGACGAGAGCCGATTTCCTGTTCCATGACCCGAAGCTGCTGGCTCAGTGCAGACTGGCTGATGTTCATCTGTTCCGCCGCCTTTGAGATGCTGCCTGATTCCACAATCTTTAAAAACATCTTCAGATTCTGAATATTCATGATAACCGCCTTTCTAATAAGATATTTTCATTCCATATCTGGACAGTTCCCGAAAAATTTGACCTAATTATAACAGAGAATCAGCCTTGTGACCAGCGTTAGACGTTTTTTAGGGTATAAGGAAATCTTATAGCCTATAAAAATGTTGATTAACTGAAAAATCCTGGTTGTGTTATAATTAGAAACGTAGATTGTTATATAATTATCAATATCTACCATAGCAGAAGGGAGGATTTAAGTGTCAGAAACCAACACAGGTACCGTATCAGGTACACAAAGAGTGCGTAAGCCTAGAAAGCCAAAAAAGAGTCAGATTCCTTATGCCATATTGCTTACGGCACTGATCATCGCTTTTGGAATTTACTTGGGGCAGGGGAACAACAAGCTTCCGGTTTACTGGGGATTTGGTATTGCCTTTGGCTACATCCTGCAAAGATCCAGATTTTGTTTCACAGCTGCCTTCCGTGATCCATGTATTACAGGAAGCACATCGGTAACAAGAGCTGTTCTGGTGGCATTTGCCGTATCAAGCGTAGGATTTTTAGCCATCAAGTATGCCAGTGTCCTAAAGGGAGCAGAGACCAATCTAAACATGGCAGGAGTATCTCCTATCGGATTACCCCTGGCATTGGGAGCTGTGTTATTTGGAATCGGTATGGTAATTGCAGGAGGATGCGCATCGGGAACATTGATGCGGGTCGGAGAAGGCTTCCTCATGCAGATGCTGGTACTTGTATTCTTCATAGCAGGTTCTGCCTGGGGAGCCCATGACATGGGATTCTGGGGAAAATTCAATGAACATGCACCGAAGGTATATCTGCCTGATGTATTTGGCTGGTTCGGGGCAATTCTCGTACAGGGGCTGATTATCGTTCTGCTATACATAGCAGCCTTAAAGTGGCAGCAAAAGAAAATGGGCACCATGGATTAAATGAAAAAGAAAAGGAGATTTAAAATGGCTGAATTTACATTAGACTGTCTGGGAGAGGCTTGTCCGGTTCCCTTAATGAAAACAGAGAAAAAAATGGGAGAATTATCCATAGGAGATGTACTGGTGGTATCCATCGATCACAGCTGCGCCATGAAGAACGTACCGGAATGGGCAAGAAAACAGGGCCACAATGTGGAAATCGAGGAAGTGGACGACGGAGAATGGGAAATCGTAATCGAGAAAACTAAGTAAATGTCCCTGTGAAAGTAGGTGAATTAATTTGAAAGAGTTTTTTATAAAACTGGGTGAAAATCCTATTTACAAAAAGCTGCTAAAGGAACCTTTGACCTATGTGGCAGGAGCTGTTTTGCTTTCCGTGTTCCAGATTGCTCATTTCACTGTATTTGAGAAAGGCTGGGGCGTAACAAGTACCTTTGCCGTCTGGGGAACCTGGGTCTATCAGGCACTTGGCGGTGATGCCAGCGGCTGGGCATATTATGCGCCGGAAAAGATGCAGAAGGAGCTATATACCAGCTTTCTGGTTGATGGAGGGTCCATTCGAAATCTTGGAATCATCATAGGGGCTTTGGCGGCTACCTTGTTCGCATCTCAATTTAAGATCAAAAAGATCAAGACCTTACGACAGGTAGTAGCTGCCGTTCTTGGAGGCCTCCTCATGGGATACGGAGCAAGACTTGCCAATGGCTGTAACATTGGTGCCTTATTTACGGCCATTGCTTCCTTCTCTCTGTCTGGTTGGGTGTTCGGAGCCTTTCTTTTGGTGGGAGCGTTTATCGGAAGTAAACTGCTTGCAAAATACTTTATGTAGGAAATGGACGGTTACCATGGAAAAGAAGACGGAAAGCTATGATGTAGTTATCATAGGAGGCGGAGCTGCCAGCTTAACCGCCGGTATTTACTGCGGAAGAGCAAAGCTTAAGACACTGATTATAGAAAAGACTCTGGTGGGCGGCTTAGCTACTTACACCAATGAAATAGAAAATTATCCAGGATTTCCTGATGGCACCACGGGACTTGGCCTGATGGATCTGTTTCATAAACAGGCAAAGAAATTTGGAGTGGATTTTAAATTAACGGATGTCAAAAAGGTTTCCCTGGAGGGAGATTTAAAAAGGGTAGAAACCTTTCGCAATGTTTATGAAGCAAAAGCTGTCATTATCGGAAGCGGCGGAAAGCCTCGGCTGACCGGCGCAAGGAATGAGGAAAAGTTTCTTTATGATAAGGGGATATCCTTTTGCGCTACCTGTGATGCAGCAGCCAACACCGGTAAGACGGTAATGGTGATTGGAAGCGGTGATGCGGCCATAGAGGAAGGTATGTTTTTAACCAAGTTTGCTGATAAGGTAATTGTTTCTGTTATGCATGACAATGGGAACATGGACTGCAATGAGATTGCAAAGGCCCAGGCTCTGTCAAATCCTAAGATGGAGTTCCTATGGAATACTGTAGTGGAAAGCTTTGAAGGAGAGGAAAGACTGGACACCGTGGTCTTAAAGAATGTAAAGACGGGAGAAAATCTTCCTGTTAAGGTAGACAGTTGCTATTTGTTCATTGGATATCTGCCGAATACAGAATTGTTCCAGGGTATTCTAACGATGAACCGAGGCGGATATCTCATCACCAATGAGCGTATGGAGACCAACTTGCCAGGAGTCTACGGAATTGGTGATGTACGGGATAAATTCTTAAAGCAGGTTGCCACGGCAGTGGGAGATGGAGCTGTAGCTGGTTATGGGGCAGAAAAGTATCTCTCAGAATGCGAGATCTTTGAAAAACAGGTCATGAATGAGGGGAATCCCTCCCTTGTCTATATTTACAATGGCATTGATGCTCATTCCAGAGAGCTTCTTCCTGCCTTTAAGGAATTGGAGGAAACAAGAAAAGATATGAGAGTATCCTGTATCGATATTTATAAATCTGACGGAATCGCAAAGCGTCTTGGCGTTCATAACAGCCCCTGTGCCCTTTGGATCAAGGGTTCTAAAATCCAGGGGAAAATTGAAGGTGAGATAACACAAGACCAGATAGAGAATATGTGCAGAGAATCATAAAGAAAGACCCGCTGGGAAGCAGAAGGAAAAAACGTTCCTGTCTGACTCCTGGCGGGTCTTTTCGTTATGATAAGCCTCCATTATACGGCATATCTGCTCAGCTCTTCTAACAGCTCCGGATCAAAGGCAATCAAATCGCCCTGAATCCGGCGTATTAGTTCGTCAATCTCATCGGTATCCTTATCTGTCAATTCATAAACAATCTGTTCCCCTTGAATCCGTCCGATAATCTTATCAATTTCATCAGGATCATCAGGTTCTAAAAGCATTGGTAAGGTCTTATTAACAGGTGGAAGCTCCTGAGGCGTCATGCCATATTTACGCCCATCTGTAATTTCAGCCAGAATGGTGTTTATCAGTGATTTGGACACCAGATCCTTTAAATTCATCACCTCTAACAGCTCTTCCTCGGATTGGTTTAAGTATTTTCCTGTCCGTTTCAGCACCATAACGGTGCCTGCCGGAGTGGTAAAGGTATAGGTGGCATCTATTCCTTTGTCCGTCTGAAAATCAACGGCTGAAAAATAAAGGTAGTTAAAGCTTAAGAGACGGCAGCTGGAACCATCTGCGAACACCACCAGCTTATCAAGCTGGATTCTGGGCTGCTTTCTTTTATCATAAAAGGGCTGTGAAACTCTTTTCCTAATATTTCTAAGGATATCATCGTAGGCAGTGATCCACATATCCATCTGCATGGGCAGCGTATGGGTCCTGTCGTAAATGATCTGCATGTACTGCCGTTTATTGGCCTCATCAACCGGCGTGATCTTTGCTGAATACTGCCAGCCGTCCCTGTGTTCCTTTACATAGACGATTTTCCCAATGAGACAGGCCGTATAAAGAGGCGTGGTTATCACCAGCTTAATGGTCTCATTTTCCGGAAGATATATGGGCGTCTTTGCTTTAAAGGCAACTCCATTTTCCGATACATCAACGGTTCTGGCTTCGTGGCTGGACTTCTGGTACTTCACATGGACCTCTTCATCCGCACGGATTCGTTCGTTGCTTCGGTAAGCAGGCCGCCCCAGCATAAAGAACAGGGCATACAGGAGTGCTACCAGGTTATAGAAGATCCAGAAAATAATAATGCTGCTGTAAAACAGGGCCCAACCGTATTTCCCATATACGAACCGCACCATGGCGGCAATGGAAAGGACAAGAAGCACGGCGTGAGGAATGGCAAAGAGGGAAACCTGGAAGTTTTTAAAATCCCCTTCCTCCTTTTTATTGGTCACCTTAAAGGTTCTCTGATGAATGTGAAGAGATTCCAACAAAACAGGAACAATCAGATAAGGCATAAAGATGGTGTCAATGATCTGGCTCCATCGTTGATTTCTGATATTACTTGATAAATACCGCATGGAAATGCTGTAAAAAAAGTAGGCCGGAAGCCAGAAAATCACAATCCCCCAAAAGCCCGTATTTACAATTTGAAAATCAAACAGGGCAAAGAGAATGGGAGAGAGAATGAAAATAAGCCGGTTAAAAAAGGACCACCAGTAAAGATAGCTGTTTAAGTATGTAATTCTCGATAAGAGAGGAAGCTTTGGCGTAAAGATGGCATTGGTATTTTGAAGGCTCTGTATAATTCCTCTTGCCCACCGAATTCTCTGCTTTAGCATGCTTTTTATGGTCGTGGTGGTAAGACCGGCAGCCTGGATTTCGTCGGTGGCATATGTAATATAGCCTGCTTTTTGAAGCCGGATGCTGGTCTCAAAATCCTCGGTGATGGTGTTCGTGGGAAACCCGCCGATCTCTTCCATGGCCTTTCTGGAAATCACCGTATTGCTTCCTGTATAAGCAATGGCATTGGAGGAGTTTCTCATGGTATTGATTTCTTTGGAGAAAAAGTCCTGCTCGTTTGGAATGTTGCCTTCTGCATACAGATTAAACTGGAAGAGATCCGGATTGTAAAAGCTTTGAGGTGTCTGTACCAGGCCAAGCTTTAAGCTGTCCTCCTTCTCATCATCTCTTCTGGGCCTCCAGGAACCATTTTCTTTGATCATCTTTGGCAGGAGAAAATAAGGGACTGTTTTTAAAAGAAAGGTATGCTGGGGAATCATATCCGCATCAAAGGTGGCGATAAGAGGAGATGAGGTATGGCTCATGGCGTAGTTATAATTACCGGATTTGGCATGCTTGTTGCCGGAAAAGCCCAGGTAGCCGATGGAAAACTCTTCCGCCAGTTTTTTGATTTCCTCCCGGTTGCCGTCATCACAGAGATAGATATGTACCTTGCTTTTATCGGGGTAGCTCATAAAGGTACAGGCATTTACCGTCTTATATAGAAGGTCCTTGGGCTCATTATGGGTGGCGATAAAGACATCCACATCGGGATACCATTCCTCAGGAATCTCCGGGCACTCCAGCCGGTAATGATCCATTCTCATTTTCTGAAAGAAAAGCTCAAAGGTAGTGAATACAGTGATAGTCTCAGCCAGGATAAGAAGGACACCAAAGATGGTATTTAACACTCCCTCCTCTAAAGGCAGGGTAAAGAGAATACGCCATCCGATATAGATGGTCATTAGTATTATGGTAATGATAAAAATGATTTTCCGCTTTTTTTCTATGTCGTTCATATAAACCTTCTGTTCTTGAAATTATAGGTACCTGTCAAGTTAGGTTACATCTATGTTCCTTATTATAGCAAAAATGCGGAGCAATGCAAAGATAATGAAATGGTACAATTTGGAAATCCTCCAAGTTGTAATATGGGAATGGATTTGATATGCTTGATTGAAAGAGATAACGGGCATCTTAACCTTAATAGACAGCACAGTCGAAAATGGAGAACATTATGGAAAATGAGAAATATTTGAAGGATAATATGGAATCACCCAATTATGAAATATTTTATAAGGACAACACGCCGTCTGCAGATCATCCTCTTCATTATCACGATTTTCTGGAAGTTTATTATCATGTGGAGGGGGATTGTGATTATATTATTGACAGCCGTATTTATACCTTAAAAGATGGAGATATCGTTTTAATTAATAACCAGAAGCTTCATAGGGCCGTTATTAAGGATATGACAAAGCCTTACAGACGGTATGTTTTATGGCTGGAGTATAAGTTTATAGAACAGCTGCTTGAAAACAGTGTGGATTACCAGAAGATGATAGGCGTGGAGAGCAACGTGGAAATCATTAGTCTGCCGGAGCAGCAGAAAAAGGAGATTGTCTCCCTGTTCCACAACATGAGCCTGGAAAGCAGGGGAGCAGATGCGTTCAGCTCTTATCTTCAGGAGTGTTATTTAAAGGAGCTGCTCCTTCTTTTATGCCGGTATAGCCAGAATTACAGTGTAGTGGAAGAGAAGGTTTATAAAAATGATGATATGATTGAGTCAATTATGGACTATATTGACCAGCATTATATGGAGCCGCTGTCCCTGGACTTAATTGCCCAGGAATTTTTTATGAATAAATACCATCTTATGAGGAAGTTTAAAAAACATACCAGAATGACGATTATGGACTACTGTAAAAAGCGCCGGCTTATCATTGCCAGAAACTATCTGATGGAAGGAGTAAGGATCCAGGATATCTATAAATTAAGCGGATTTGATGACTATTCCAATTTTTTCAGGTCCTTTAAGGCGACCTATCAGATGTCACCCAGAGAATATAAAAAATATATGGAACAGAGCCATAATAATACCATACAGCTGGCTATGGACCGGGATCTTATAGATAATAAACATTAATTCCTGAAAAAATGTCAATATCTGCAATGTTCACGCCAGTTAAAGTAATTTATTCTGATTTTAAAATGCTATAATTTACACAAGAGATTCGAAAAGATCTCTTAAAAAATTAGCATAATGCATAAGGAAGCAACGAGAAGGAGGACCAGATATGAAAAAAATATTTAGTTTCTTACTGGCAAGTGCAGTTATGGCATCTTTAACAGCATGTTCCGGGGCTGCAAAAGATCCAGCCTCTAATAGCGGTACAACTGCTGCAAAAACAGAAGAGACATCCAAGGGCGCCAGTGGGAAAGGCGAAAAAGTGGAGATCAGCTTTTTGGTTACAAAACCGGAGATTGTACCACAGTTTGAGGAAACCTTTAAAAAGTATTCCGAATCAAACCCCAATGTAACGATTTCAGCTATCCCGCTTTCCGGACAGACTATTTATGAGAAATTGACCTCATTATATGCGTCTGGAAATGCACCGACTATCACTATGGTAGGCGGACCGGAATTTAATTCCTTTAAGGACAACTTTTTAGACTTATCCAATGCCGATTTTGCAAAAAAGGTATATAGCTGGGCAATTGATAAGACGACCGTAGATAATAAAGTGCTCGCTGTTCCTACGACTGCAGAGGGAATCGGCATCATGTACAATAAAACAGTCATTGAAGCAGCGACCGGAAGAGACTTTGATCCTGCCAGCATTAAGAACAGACAGGACTTTGCAAAGCTTCTGGAAGAAATCTCAAAGACAGAGTATGCACCAGTACAGATCACCAATAAGGACTGGCTCCTTGGATCCCATTTAACCTCTGTGTTATACGGTTCCGTAAGCAAGGACTTTAACGAGAGACAGGCTGTGATCGAGGCTTGCAAAAAAGGGGAATACGATTTTTCAAACAGTGAGGTCTTCAACAACTGGATGGATACCTTTGATCTGCTTATGAAATACAACAAGTATCAGAAAGCTCCTCTTGCCAACGCTTATGAGGATGACCAGCTTACCATGGGAAGCGATCAGGTCGCTTTCTGGCCGATCGGAAATTATATTTATCCAAACATCATTGACATTAACCCAATTGCAGATGTAGGCCTTATGCCTTATCCAATGGGAGATGACGATGCAGCGGTAGGTAACAAGGATATCGTATTATCCTACTCCATGTTTGCCATTGATGCCAAGCAGTCAACTCCTGCACAGCAGGAAGCAGCTATCGATTTCTTCAACTGGCTGATTACGACCGATGAAGGACAGGATGCCTATATCAATACTCTTATCTTCGTTCCCATTTTTGAAGGCTTCAAGGTACAGCCTTCCAATCCGGTTGCAAAGCAGATCGTAGCTTATATGGAAAAAGGTGATACCTTAGAGCGTATGAGCGATTATTTCCCGGCTGGTGTTATGAACCAGTTTGGTGCGACCATGCAGCAGTATCTGGATGGCAAGATCCAGAGAGCTGATGTGGCGGAACAGTTTAAGAAACAATGGGTGGAGTTCTCAAGCAAATAATGACTTAAGATGGGAGATATTATGTATAAAGAAAAATCAAAACTAAAAAGCCTGCAGGTATTTGCAATATTTGGTCTCGTTCCGTTATTGGTTTTCAGCATCGTAGTACTCATCCCTTTCTTTGCCGGACTTTTATTATCACTTACGAATTGGAATGGTTCCATTGGAGGCAGCATTCAGTTCATTGGAATTCAGAATTATATTTCAGCAGTCAAGGACCCCTTATTCTGGGGGTCCTTAGGTAAAACCTTTTATTATGTTTTCTTTGTTATGATTTTAACAAATACCTCTGCTTTTTTATTCGGTTTGCTGGTGACCAGCGGCATGAAAGGACAAAATTTTTACCGGGCAGGGTATTTTACGCCTAATTTGATCGGCGGCGTTATTTTGGGGTATATCTGGCAGTTTATTTTTGCCAGGGTATTGGTTTATCTGGGGACAAAAACAGGCATATCAGCCTTGGAAATGAGCTGGCTGACAGACCCTCATATGGCGCTTTGGGCTTTGATCCTGGTAGGAGTCTGGCAGAATGCAGGTTACATGATGCTCATTTATATTGCAGGATTTGTAGGAATCGATAAGAGCCTGATTGAAGCAGCCAGAATGGATGGCGCAAGCCCCATTCAGATGCTTAAAAGCATTAAGATTCCAATGATGGTTCCTGCGTTTACGATTACGCTGTTTCTTACGTTAAGAAAAGCATTTATGGTTTACGATGTAAACCTTTCCCTCACAAGGGGCGGCCCCTATAATACAACGGAGCTTATATCCATGCACGTGTATAACGAGGCATTTTTAAACCAGAACATGGGACCTGGACAGGCAAAAGCCTTCCTTTTGTTTCTCATCGTTGCGGCAATTGCAATCGCTCAGGTGGCTGCTCTTAAGAAGAAGGAGGTAGATGCAATATGATGGCAAAGAGACGGTTGGTTTCCCTTGGGAAACATATTTCAGCCATTTTATTTATGGTTTTCATGCTCCTTCCGTTTTTCCTCGTGCTTGTAAACTCCTTAAAGCCGAGAATTGATATTATTAAAAATCCCCTGGCACTCCCGCAGGCCTTATCCTTAGCAAATTATGCAAAGGCCTGGACGACCATGAAATTCGGGCATGTGCTTATGAACACAGTCTATATCACCGCATTCTCCCAGATTTTCCTCATTTCCTTTGGAGCCATGTTGTCTTATTTACTGGTGCGCTGGAACTGGAAAATCAATAAATATATTTTTACTTTGTTAATCTGTGCCATGATCATACCATTTCAGTCCTTGATGATACCCTTTGTCAGTATTTTTGGCAAGCTGGGCTTAATGAACAGCCGGACAGCCCTCATCTTTTTCTATATGGGATTTGGTATGCCTATGACAACCTTTATGTACCACGGTTTTATGAAGGGAATCTCAAAGGAAATGGAGGAGGCAGCGTTAATTGATGGTTGTTCCCATTTTTACTGCTTCTGGAAAATCGTATTTCCTAATTTAAAACCAATTACAACAACGATATTGATTGTAAATATTTTATGGATATGGAATGATTTCCTTCTCCCTTCCCTGGTTCTGATTAAAGACAAAAACAGAACCATACCGCTTTCTACCTTCTATTTCTTTGGAGAGTATACGGCGGAGCTGGGACTTGCCATGGCAGCGCTGATTTTAAGTGTATTGCCTGTGGTTGTGATTTATCTTTTCCTCCAAAAGCAGATTGTGACAGGAGTAATGGATGGTGCGATTAAATAGTGGAGGTAAACCAACTTGAACATTTCTAATAAAATAATGCTGATTACTTACCCGGATAGTATGGGTGGAAATTTAGAAAGCTTAAATCATGCCCTTAATACAAGCTTTAAAGGAGCCGTAGGGGGCGTTCACATTCTTCCATTTTTCCCTTCCAGCGGTGACAGAGGATTTTCCCCTGTTACTTACGATATGGTAGAACCGGCGTTTGGAGACTGGAGCCATATCGGAACGCTGTCAGAGAATTATTACCTGATGTGCGATATGATGGTCAATCACGTATCCAAGAGAAGCCGTGAATTTCTTGATTATATGGAGCGGGGCGACGAATCCCCTTATAAGGATCTGTTTCTTGATTATGCCAAATTCTGGGGAGAGGGAAAGCCGGATGAACACGATATCCAGATACTCTACCGCAGAAAGGATGGAGAGCCTTATCAGGACTTTATCCGAAAAGATGGAAAAAAGGTAAGGCTTTGGTGTACCTTTACACAGGAACAGATTGATCTTGATATCCGTACAAATGCAACAAAAGAATATTTAAAGAACAGCTTTCATTTTCTGGCGTCAAAGGGAATTAATGTAATTCGTCTGGATGCCCTGGGCTATGCGGTTAAAAAAAGGGAAACGAGCTGCTTTATGGTCGAGCCTGATATCTGGGACTTCATTAAAGAAGTCAACTCCATGGCAGGAGACAGTGTCTGGCTGTTGCCGGAGATTCATGACACCTGGCAGACAGCCAAAAAGCTGGAAAAGAATCAAATATGGAGCTATGATTTTGTACTTCCTTTTCTAATGCTCCATTCTCTCTATTCCGGAGATACGGAAAGTTTAAAGGGCTGGCTTGATGTGGCTCCCCGGACACAGTTTACCGTACTGGATACCCATGATGGAATCGGAGTTTATGATGCCTTTGACTGGGTGAATGAAGGGGAAGCGGAGGAGCTGATCACCAGATTAGAAGACCGTCTCAGCTACAGCTATAAGCCGCTGAATCCGGAAAAGAAGAGGTTTAAAAAAGCATATCAGCTTTACACAACTTATTTTTCGGCACTCCATGAAAATGAAAAGGCATATCTTTTAGCTCGCGCCGTTCAGTTTTTTGCACCAGGAATCCCTCAGGTATATTATGTGGGCATGCTGGCAGGAGAAAATGATTACGAAGAGCTTCAAAAGAATGATGATCACAGGTCCATTAACCGCCATAATTATTCGGTATCTGAACTGGAGGCCTGTGCAAAGAAAGATGTGGTAAAGAAATTGACCGCATTAATGCGCTTTCGTAATACCTGTGAGGCATTTGATGGTGATTTATCCGTGACCATACCTGCCCCTGGAATGCTTCGGATGGTAAGAACCGGAACAAAAGAGAGAGCAGAGCTTTTATGTAATTTTAAAACCTACGAATTTTCCATACAGTATACGGAGCAGGGAATTCTTCGTCAATTGACTCTGTAGATGATGAGGGGCTGTAAAAAAACTCCCCTAAAAAAATCGCTGAGGTCGTGAGACTTCAGCGATTTTTTGGTATAATTAATTATGCGACTAAATAAAAATACCAATGATAATTATACAGTACAACAGCTAAAATTATCATTGGAAATTGAAAAACTAATTGATATATCTGATCCAGTATACACTTTCTGTGAGGTAATGGATCACATCGACCTATCAAAATATTTTGTAGAGAAAGGCTACAGAACAGATCGTCCAAGATGTGATTAACAGAAACTCCTCAAAGTGGTACTCTTTGCTTTCCTGGAACACGGAATCTGCTCTCTGTGGGAAATCGAAAAACTTTGCAGAAATGATATCCGATATATGTATCTTCTTGATGGCATGAAGGCGCCTTCATTTAGTGATGAGATGATGCAGGCAACCATGGAGGCAATGCCGCTTCGCCAGATGTTAAGCTTTATCCCTGGGATGAGGCGGGAAATGTTACAGCAGCTGATTGATGCATTAAATAAAAATTAATGTGAATCAACGTTGCCTATTTAATAGATTATAGACAATGTGGGCGAGATGAGAAAACAGGGAGAATATGTCCTGAATTATTCCGGTAAAAAATTCATAAAAATCATAAAAAATGTCACAATATTGTATTGTGGCATTTTTTATGTAAAAACAGGCAAACTATGTAAAAAGAGATGCCATCATAAGAGAAGGATTCTTAAATAAGGAGGAGCGCTTCTATTGCAGATCTTAATGGAAAAAATTAATTTTAATATAAATTCACCGTTTCTTCCGGTGGCTTTAGTAATACTGAGTTTGTTCATCTGCTTTATTTTATTTATGCTCTATTACCGGTTCTATCATTTTGATAAAAAAGTATGTTTTCCCTCCTGCTTTCAGGTAACAGGAGATAAGCCGGGACCGGGGGAATGGGAGAAGCAGATGCTTGAACTGGCTAACGGGCACAGCCAGGTCCGTTTAACCGGAAACAGTTTTGTTTTAAACGATTATAATCAGGCTGCTTATAAAAAACTGAATCGAATCAGAGACAGAATTTCTGCTCTGTCTCCAGGCATCATTTCCCTGATTCCAGCTGCACGCTGGCTCTATGATAATTTCCAGTTAATGTACCGGGAGATGAAAAAAGTACGTACTTCCGGAACCAGCTATGCCGTGCTGCCAATTCTAAAGGCAAAAGAATACCATAATTTCCCCCGGATCTATCTTGTAGCAAAAAAGATGGTGGCTCTTTCCGGCGGGCATATAAGTGAAGAAAACATCTCAGTCATGTTAAATGCCTATCAGCAAAAGGTTGCGCTTACGGATAAGGAGATCTGGGTTTTACCGGAAATGCTGGGCTTTTGCATTCTGGAAGAAATCATTGCAGTTGCGGATGAAATTCTTCATATGATCGATGTGAAATCTAAGGCAGAAAAATTTCTCACAGAAAATCTGGAACGAAAACAGGGATCTGCTGATTTATCAGCGCTGCTTTGTAAAACAGAGGATAACTTAAAGCATAACTATTCCTTTCATGCTCACGTGATCTATCTGATGAAAAATATGTCCTTTGATGAGGTTTCCATTCAGAAATATTTAAAATATCATTTTGCTTCAAAGGACAAACAGATGAAGACTTCTTCTGTATACCAGGAAGAAGGAAGAATACAATCTTTTCTTGAAACAAATATCAGGACGTTAATCGTCAGCTTACGAGATATCAATGAAGTGGATGAGGAAAAGTTTTTTGAAACCTATTCTGCACTGGAACAGATTTTATCCCAGGATCCGGCTGGTGTTTATTCAAATATGGATCTGGAATCCAGAGGAATGTACCGTGGAGTAATCGTTAAATTATCTCTCCGCTACCGGCTGCTGGAAGAAAAGATTGCCAAAGATTGCCTGGAGCTGGCGGTTCGGGGGCAGGAGGGTCTCCATTGTTCTCATCACGTGGGGGCCTATCTCCTGGGGAAGGGGTATCCCCTTTTAAAAGCAAAGGCATTGGAAAAACCAATTCCGCAAAAGACCAGAAAAAAATGGAATGCAGTAGGATTTCTTTATTTCTTATGCCTGATTCTCCTGTTTCTGGGACTGGAAGGCTGTTTGCTGTATCTGTTCAGGAATATTGGTGGTATCCGGTCTGCAGGAAGGTCTGTAATTATCGTTTTGACGGCTATGCCGCTGTTAATGGGCATTTCCATGGAAATAATCAATTTCATTTTTACCAGAAGAATTACGGTGAGAAAGATACCGGCTCTTGACTATCTGGAAGAAATTCCGGAAGATGCAAGAACCTTTGTAGTCATGCCGGTTATTGTATCCTCAAAGGAGCAGGGACTTCAATATATGGAGCGTCTGCAAAAGCATTATCTTGCAAACCGGCAGACAAATCTTTTTTTTGCATTGCTCCTTGATTATGAAGACGCTAAGGATCAGTCCATGCCAAAGGATGATGGAATCCGAAGTGCCCTTGTGGAGCGGATGAAAGAGTTAAATGAGCTGTACCCGTCAAAGGACCAGCGCTTTTCCCTGTTTTTTCGCTGCCGTAAATGGAATCAGGCAGAGAACTGCTATATGGGCTGGGAGAGAAAACGAGGAAAACTGGAAGAGTTTAATGACCTTTTAGACGGGGCGGGAAAAGACAGTACCACATTTACAGACGTTTATTGTGATGAAAATCTTCTTACCACCTTTCAATATGTGATTACACTGGATGCAGATACCAATCTGATTCGTGACAATGCATCAAAACTGGTGGGATTGATTGATCATCCGTTAAACAGACCGGTTCTTGACCCGTCAGGCAGGAAGGTAGAAGAAGGCTATGTCATCATTCAGCCCTCCGTCAGAAATCATATTGCGGATAAGAATGCAAGCTGGTTTACAAAAATATTTAGCGGAGAAACTGGACTTGCTCATTACGGAACTGTGATATCAGATATCTATCAGGATATCTTCAACCAGGGAATTTATATCGGGAAAGGGATCTATGATAGGAAAGCCTTCCGTACAGTACTTCATAACAAGGTACCGGAAAACAGGATTCTCAGCCATGACCTTTTTGAAAGTTGTTATGCCAGAACGGCTTTTTCCAGTACAGCCAGGATTATGGATAATTTCCCAAACAGCGTTTTGTCATTTACAAAAAGAGAGCACCGCTGGCTGCGAGGAGACTGGCAGCTGGTACCTTGGCTGTTTGTGAGGAAAACTGCAGATGGCAGTAGCCTAAGTCCTCTATCCAGGTGGAAAATTTTTGACAACTTAAGAAGAAGCCTGGTTCCGTTCAGTAAAACCTTGTTTATACTCTTTAACTTTTTGTGGCTGCCAGATGCATATTATCTTTGGCTGCCCCTTGTTTTCTTTAATGATCTGTTTAATCTGATTATTTTATTATTGGCCGTGATCACTCAAAAACTTATCCGGCCAAAGCTTGCGTTTGTGTATAAAGGATTTTTAAAAGAACTGTCTGTGATGTTTGTCAGAGCATTTCTGGAATTTACAATCATGCCTTACCGTGCTTATATGGCGCTGGATGCAATTATCAGAACTTTGTACCGGTTAATGATCAGTAAAAAAAATTTGCTCTGCTGGAATACCGCCGAATCCGTGGATGCCTCTGTGACTAATACCAGAAAAGGTTATTTCCTTACGATGTGGAGTTCTCTTCTCCCGGCATTTTGCCTTTTATTACTTTTGTTATCTGGCAATCTGTCCCTGGCAGGAATGTGTCTGGCAGCGATTGTCATGGCAGACTGGTTTCTGGCTTTTGAAGCTGCTTACCGGATCAGCCAGCAAAAAATCATACACCATCAAAAAGATCAGGCGGAGAATCAGGAATTTCTCATGGATACCGCCCGCAGAACCTGGCAGTTTTTTAAGGATTTTTCCACAAAGGAGACGAACTGGCTCTGTCCGGATAACTATAAAGCCTCAAAAGCTGAAAAGATCAGTGATAAGACATCTCCCACCAATATCGGGCTTCAGTTTCTGTCAATTCTTTCAGCCATGGATCTTGGATTTGAGACGTTAAACTCCACAGTGGGAGCAATTGAAAACCTCATGGAGACCGTGCAGAAGATGGAGAAATGGAAGGGACACCTCTATAACTGGTATCACATTGAAACATTGGAGGTGCTTAACCCTGCCTATATATCAACGGTAGACAGCGGAAATTTCTGGGGACATATGATCGCACTGAAAAATGGTCTCTTAGAGCAGCTTGACAAGCCAGTAAGCCCGGATGAGATGCTGACAGCCCGAATCAGAACCCTATGCAGTAAAATAGACAGCATGTTGGCAAATGTGGATTTTCGATTTTTATTTGATGAGAAGAGAATGCTGTTTCATATCGGATATCATGTATCCTCACATACCTTAGACGATGGCTGCTACGACCTGATGGCATCGGAATCATCACTTACAAGTCTGCTTGCCGTGGCGATGGGAGAAGTACCGTTAAAACACTGGTATAAACTGGGAAGGCCGTTAACGGTAGTAAAGGGTATTCCATGTTTCGTATCCTGGAGCGGTACCATGTTCGAGTATCTGATGCCTAATCTTGTGTTGAAGGAATATGAAGGCTCTGTCTATGAACAGACTATAAAAGCAGCAGTGCTCCAGCAGATGAAGTATGCCAAAGAAGCAGAAATCCCCTGGGGAATATCAGAATCTCAATATTACCGTTTTGATTTAAATGCCAATTACCAGTATAAAGCATTCGGCGTTCCAAAGATAAGGCTTCAGCCGGTTCGTAAGGATTCTCTGGTAGTGGCACCTTATGCAACAATACTGGCACTTAATACAGCAGAAAAGGAATGTATCAGCAATTTAAAGAGGCTGAAAGAATTGGGTGCTTACGGTAAATATGGTTTCTATGAATCCATTGATTTTGATGTGCCCAGTTCCGTGGATTTAAAACCTTACTGTATTGTGAAATCCTATATGGCCCATCATCAGGGCATGAATCTGGCAGCGATTAATAATTACCTGAATGAAGGGATTCTAAAAGAACGGTTTCACGCGGAAATGATGATAAAGGCAACGGAAGTTCTGCTGGAAGAAAAACGCCAGTCTTATTTGATTTCCATTGCAAAACAGGGGTATACCATAAAAATCGGAAAACCACTTTTTACAGAAGACCGTTACAATAACCGGTATATCAATCGTACAGGTTTAACCACACCCATTGTAAATTATTTTTCAAACGGGAAGTATTCTCTTTTGATTACCTCAGACGGGGATGGGTTCAGTCAATACGAGGACCGCATGCTTTACCGCTGGAGATCCGATGTCTATGCAAATACAGGGAACTATATCTATATCAAGGACAAGAATCAGAGTAAATACTGGAGTGCTGCCTACCACCCAACCCGGATCGAGCCGGAAGAGTATCACGTGATTTTCAGCCCCCACCAGGCGGAATTTAAACGAAAGGATGGGGACATTTCCACTCATATGATAGTCAGCCTGAATGCAGATCGCAATTTTGAGATTCGAAAAGTCACATTGACCAATCATGGAAATGAGGAAAAGCAGCTGGAGGTGACCAGCTATATGGAAGTAGTAGACGATACTCATATGGCAGAAATCAGCCATCCGGCGTTTAATAAACTCTTTCTTGAAAGCGAGTATGTGAAAGAACAGAATATTTTCCTGGCCAAAAGACGTCAAAAGAATGAGGCCGACAATCCTTACGTCATGCATATGGTAAAAACTGATGAAAAAGTGTGCAAAAAGGTTGAATTTGAAAATGACAGAAAACGATTTATCGGCAGAAACAATACGCTGGAAAATCCGGATTGTGTAGTAAACAGCATTGCCTTTTTTAATGATCCTGGTTTTTGCAACGATCCCATTATGAGCATTCGGGTACAGATCTGTATCGGTGCAGGTGAATCAGCCAGTTTGACTTTTATTACCGGTGTATGCAGCGGGAGAGAAGAGGCAGTAAAAATTGCAGAGGAATTAAATGTAAGTTACCGGATTGATGATCTTTTGGAGAAATTCCGGCTTCAAAGCAATCTGGAGTTAAAGTACCTGGAGATTACGAAAACACAGCTTAACTCCTTTCAGGATATGATCAGCCCTATATTTTATCCTTGTAGTATTTTCCGGGGACCTCATGAAAACATCCGGAGAAATTTTAAAAATCAGAGCTTCTTATGGAAATTTGGTATTTCCGGAGACAATCCCATTCTGCTTTTTGTAGCCCGGTCCATGGAAGAAGAGCGGATCATCAAGGATGTATTAAAGGCATACGAATATTTAAGAGTAAATCTTGTGATGGTAGATCTGGTTATCCTGGTGGATTCCAAATATGGTTATCTTCAGGAGGTGGATCAGTTAATCAATGATCTGACCAGTTCTCTGCGTATCTATGATACCGGAAGCGGTAAGACCAGCTTCTTTACCCTGCATACGTATGAGCTTCTGCCGGCAGAGATTGATTTGCTGTATACGGTTGCCCGGGTGGTATTTTCAGAGAAAACAGGTATTTATTTTACAAAACGGAAAGAAAATCAATTGGAGCTGCTGGAGGAATATTAGGACTTATGGAGAATTATGAGTTTTTTAATGGCTTTGGAGGATTTGTCTGTGATGGCAGAGAATATGAAATTCTGCTGGACGGAAATAACAGGCCGCCGGCACCCTGGATTAATGTGATCTCAAACAAGGACTTTGGTTTCCAGATATCGGAGTCGGGGGCAGGCTTTACCTGGAGCATTAACAGCCGGGAGAATAAGCTTACACCCTGGTCCAACGACCCGGTCAGTGACAGGGCGGGTGAGGCAATCTATATTATGGATGAAATTACCGGAGAGGTAATGACACCTATGTCTCTGGGAAGATCTGACAGAGGCATATACCGGGTAAGGCATGGGTTTGGATACAGCCGGTTCCTTCATGAGGAATCAATGGTTGAGCAGGAGCTGACTGTATTTTGCCCACTTCATGAATCATTAAAACTATGGAACTTAACCCTTAAGAATCAGTCGGATAAAGTGAAGTATTTAAGCCTTACCTATTATGTAGAATGGGTGCTGGGAACCCAGAGAGAGCAGACCGATCCCTATATTCTCACCTCCTATGACAATGAACATGAATATTTGTACGCAAAAAACATTTACACCATGAACTTTCAAAACAACTATGCCTACCTGTTTTCCAATGAGACAATTGTGGGTTATACCGGAGACAGACAGGAGTTTCTGGGACAAAAGGGCAGTATCAGAGAACCAAGGGGAGCAGAAGTCAAGCTTACCTGCAATACAGGAGTGTGTTATGACTCCTGTGGCGCAATACAGGTATCCATAGCACTTCAGCCTCAGGAAAGTAAAACGGTGGTATTTGGACTGGGCCAGAGCAGCAGCTTAAATGAGATTAATCAGATCAGAAACAGATTCAGGGATGTGACTGCGTCAGAAAAAGAACTGGAAGAAGTCAGAGCCCACTGGGACAAATTATTAGGAACCATTCAGGTAAAGACAAAGGACCGGGCAGTTGATATCCTGGTTAACGGCTGGCTGCTCTATCAGACATTATCCTGCCGGATTCAGGCAAGAGCAGGATTTTATCAATGCGGTGGAGCTTATGGATACCGGGACCAGCTTCAGGATACCCTTTCTCTGCTTTTTACCGATCCGGGTATTTTGCGCAGTCAGATTCTCATAGCCTGCAGCAGACAGTTTGAGGAAGGAGATGTCCAGCATTGGTGGCATCCTCCCATGGGAATCGGGGTAAGGACACGAATTACCGATGACTTGCTCTGGCTGCCTTATTGTACTGCTGCTTATATTCAAAACACTGGAGATTATTCAATTTTAAAGGAAACAGTGCCTTACATTAAAGGTCCGGTACTCAAGGAAGGGCAGCACGATGTCATGTTTACTCCTGAAGTGTCCCAGCAATCCGGAAGCGTCTATGAACATTGCAAAAAGACCATTGACCGGACATTTTTCGGAGAGCATGGACTTCCCCTTATGGGCGGAGGCGACTGGAATGATGGTATGAATGAGGTGGGAATACAGGGAAAGGGCGAAAGCGTATGGCTTGCCTGGTTTTTATATACCGTATTAGGGGATTTTATTCCTTTATGCAAGCAGGAAGGGGAAGAGGCCTACGGACAGGAGCTGGAGCAGAAACGGGAAACTCTGCTGCAAAGCATTGAAGAACATGCCTGGGATGGGGAATGGTATCTGCGGGCCTTTTATGACGATGGCTCGAAACTTGGATCAAAGGTAAATGATGAATGCAGAATTGATTCCATCAGTCAGTCCTGGAGTGTAATCTCAAAAGGAGCCCGCAAAGACCGTGCCAGGACCTCAATGCAGTCGGCATGGCGTTATCTGGTACGGGAAGAGGATGCCCTTTCTTTACTTCTTGCACCTCCTTTTCATAAAACAAATAAAAATCCGGGCTATATCAAAAATTATATTCCAGGCATCCGGGAAAATGGAGGTCAGTATACTCATGCAGCGGTGTGGCTTGCAATTGCAACAGCTATGGAGCATGATTATGACATGGCACAGACCCTGTTCACCATTCTTAATCCCATTTATATTACACAGAAAAAGAAAGAAGTTCTTCGTTACGAAAAAGAACCTTATGTAATGACAGCTGATATCTCATTAAGCCCGCCTTATACCGGAAGGGGCGGCTGGAGCTGGTATACTGGTTCCGCAGGCTGGATGTATCAGGGGCTGTTAAACTGGTTTCTGGGGATACGAAAAGAAGGGAATGAACTGGTGATTGATCCGGCAACGCCTGTAGATTTCGGAGATTTTACCATTGAATATAAATATGGCAGCTCTTATTACGAAATCAGGGTCGAGAGCAGGAGCAAGGGGAAACTGACAACGGAATCCATTATTTTAGACGATAGGCCGATTCAGGGGAACAGAATTGTACTGGAAGATGATGGAGAAAAGCATCATATTATAGTATGATTAAAAAGGCAGTTAATAGGAAGAAAGGCAAATTTCATGTCAGACAAAGAATATAGGAAAGAGCAGTTTCTTAAGATAGATGAGCACCTGCTCCATGATAACTGTCCATCCGAATATCTGGAAGAAATTAGCGGGGAACCGTGGTTTTCTGAGTATCCGTTTTCCATGCTGTTAAAACTAAAGGACACACCCCAGTCAAAACGCCACCATCCGGAAGGCAGTGTGTGGGCTCATACGATGATGGTGGTAAATGAAGCAGCAAAGCGGAAACGGGAGAGCAAATCGGAACGAACCCTGATGTGGGCAGCGCTGCTTCATGATATTGGCAAACCGGGGACCACAAAAATCAAGAGAGAAAAAATTACCTCCTATAATCATGATTTTGAGGGAGAACAGCTGACAGAAGATTTTTTGTCCTGTTTTACTGGTGACGTTTGCTGGATTACTTCTGTGGCAAAGCTGGTCAAGTATCATATGCACATTTTGTATGTTACGGAAAAACTTCCATTTGGAGATGCCGGTAAAATGAAACGGGAGACGGATGTGAATGAAGTTGCCCTGCTGGGGCTTTGTGACCGCATTGGCAGGGGAAATAGTGATCCGGATTATGAAAAGGAAGTAATAAGAAAATTTAAGAAAATAATTTGTCTACAGCATGAGACAGACTCTTAAGAGTCTGTCTTTTGGAATGGATATATTTTTCCCATAAGATTATCGGTACAGGCCAGATGTCCGTCTTTTGTTATCACAATAGCGCCCAAATCCTTCCGTTCATTGACCATGTGGATGATAGAGATCGCATCGTATCCAAACAATTTTGTCGTGTAGATGTCACAGTCCAGAGAGGTATCTGCAATGATTGTGACAGAAGCGATATCGCTTTTTATGGGATAACCTGTTTTGCTGTCAAATATATGGTGGTATTTGCTGCCTTCCTTTTCAAGCACTCTTTCGTATATGCCTGACGTTACAACGGATTGGTCTTTTACTTTAACTATGGCGGCCGCATTTCCTCTTGGCAAAAACGGATTTTGAATTCCTACGTTCCACTCGTCCTCATGGGACGGGGATTCTCCAAAAACAAGAACATTGCCTCCCATATCCACCTTAGCAGAGACAGCTCCTTTTTTCTGAAAGAAATCCATGACTTTATCCGCAAAATATCCCTTTGCAATTCCTCCAAGGTCTATTTCCATACCATCCTTTAAGAAATATACGGTTTTAGCTTCATCGTCCAGTTGTATATTGTCAGGATTTAACAGTTCCAGCACATTCTCAATGGCTTCTTGTTCAGGTACATGCGCTTCGGCAAAACCGATTCTCCATAGCTTTATCAATGGGCCGATAGCAATATTTAAAAAAGAACCTTCACAAAGACTATGCTTTTTTCCTATTTTTATCAGCTCATAAAGCTCTTCATCCACCTTTTGCGGAGCGAATGCAGCTCTTTTTTTCAACATGGAAAGCTGGGAGTCCTCACGATTGGCACTAAAGACTTCGTTATAATGAATCAACATGTCCTCAGCTTTTTTTAACAGAATCTCAGAATTGTTTCCCTTAACATAGAGGGAGATTTTAGTGCCCATAAGATATATTATTTTTGTATGTTCAGTCATTTCAGTCTCCTATCGGGGTTTCGTCCTGCCCATGAGTTAAAAAGGCATCAATCAGGTCGTTATCAATCTTGGTCAGTGTTCTTTCCGTGAGATATGCAATAAAATAATCTAAGCTCAGCTCATCGATGGGAATGGGATAAATATTGTATTTAGACGGGCACTCCTTAACATAGACGCTTTCCGGTACGATGGCAAGTCCTAAATTACCTATAGCCAGCTTAAGTACCGTATTGATATCCGTACTTTCCATGATGATGTTAGGCTCTACCTTATAAACATTTAACAGCTGATCGATCTGTTTTCTGATGGCGGAACCCTTGGAGGTCAGTAACAGCCTTTGGCATAAGAGTTTACTTATGTCGATGGTTCCTTCCGGGATGATATCAACATTTTCCTGATAAAGGTCACAGCAGCGGGGAATTACGGCCCGGTATCGGTGTCTGCCCCAGCTGACGGAATTTAAGTTTGGTGATATGTTTCTGGAGTTTTGACCAATCCAGAAATCCAATTCATTGTTTTGAGTAAGCCTCTCACTTTTTTCCGGCAGAACCTCGGTAAGCTCGATTCTGCAGTTGGGATGCATGTCCAGAAACTCCGGGATAAAAAGAGGCAAAAGGTAGGTTCCAAGGCTTGGAAGTACCCCTATCTTTATGACCGTTCTGTCCATATCGGATACATCGGAGATATCCTTAAGAAGCTTTGCGTATTTATTTTCTAAAGAAGTCAAATACTGATAATATATCTTCCCCTGCTCCGTCAAGCGGTAAGGGAGTTTGTTGCGGGTGATAAGCTCACAGTTTAACTCGCCTTCCACACGTTTAATCACCTGTGTCAAATAGGGCTGGGAAATATAAAGGGATTTAGCAGCCTTACTATAATTGCTGTATTTTAAAATGGCATCAATATAATACAGGATGTCCTGAGAGGAGAATTTAGACATTTTATTCCTTCCTTTGAAAAATAATTTACTTTTTTAGGTTTGTTTCTGATTATAACAAATTTGTTATTAAACTTCAATAAATTACTATTAGATAATATGGATACAATATGTTAAAATAATATCAAACACATGAGTATTACTGTGAAAGCTTAATGTACAGGAAGGGGATTACTATGAAATATTTAGCAATCGTAGGCACCAATTCAGATGTGTCAACCAATCGTATGCTGCTTCAATTTATGCAAAAGCATTTTTCTGGTGAAGCGGAGATTGAAGTATATGAAATTAAGGATTTACCTGCCTTTATGGAACCGGAAGATTCTGAAGTTCCTGAAAAGGTAGCAGAGTTATCTGATAAAATTTTGAGCGCTGATGGAGTCATTATAGCGACCCCAGAGTATGATCATGCGATTCCGGCAGTTTTAAAAAGCGCTCTTGAATGGATTAGTTATACGAGTCAGGCACTTACGGACAAGCCTGTTTTAATCGTGGGAGCATCTCACGGTACTCTTGGTTCCTCCAGAGCACAGGCTCATTTAAGACAAATACTTGATTCCCCTGAGCTTGCAGCCAGAATCATGCCAAGCAGTGAGTTCCTTTTAGGAAAATCACAGGGTGCATTTGACAATTCAGGCAATCTCATCTATGAAGATAAGTTATCAGAGCTTGATGAAATTTTCAGAGAGTTTGTTCTGTTTACGGATATCACATCAAAGCTTCTGGAAGAGAAAGTTTTGAATAAAAAAGTGAAAAAATACACTTGGCAAGACTAGGAGGATAAATATCAATGAAATTTATAGCTATTGTTGGAACGAATGCAAAAAAATCCTATAATCGTAAGCTCCTTCAGTTTATGAAAAAGCACTTTGAATCAAAGGCAGATATAGAAATACTTGATATTACAGATGTTCCTATGTTTAATCAATCTGATAATCAGTCCTACGGTCCGGTATTACAGATGTTCAACGATAAGATTACGGAGTGCGATGGTGTTATTATGGCGACTCCTGAATACAATCATTCCATTCCATCCAGTCTTAAAAGCTTGATTGAATGGTTAAGCTTTGACCTTCACCCCCTTGCAGGCAAACCAGTGATGATCGTTGGTGCTTCTCTTGGAACTCAGGGTTCCTCCCGTGCACAGCTCCATCTTCGTCAGATTCTGGATGCACCAGGTGTGGATGCCAACGTAATGCCAGGCTATGAATTTTTACTTGGCAGTGCGGATAAGGCATTTGATGAAGCTGGTGACTTAAGCAATGAAGGAACCATAGATTTCCTTGAGATTTGCTTCCTTCGGTTTATGCGTTTTGCAAAAATTGCAAATCAGCTGAATGAGGAAGAGGAATTCTCCTTTGAGCCAGGTGAGTATGAGGTAAATGCAATCGGCCACAGCGGAAGCCTTCCAATGAAGGTATCCTTTAGTGAGAAACGAATCGAAAGTATTAAGATTGATACCGAAGGTGAGACAGAAGGCATCGCCGATGTTGTTTTTGTTAGAATACCAGATAAAATTCTGGAAGGACAGACTTTAAATGTAGATGCCCTCTCCGGTGCATCCGAGACCAGCAATGCAGTCATTGATGGTGTGGCCAAAGCTGTGAAGCTTGCCGGAGTTAACCCTGATATTCTTAAGAGACGTCCAAAGCCAGCCAGCAGCCGTATCAGAGAAGACGAAGAGTATACTTGTGATGTAGTTGTTGTAGGCGGAGGCGGTGCTGGATTAAGTGCAGCTGCTACCGCATTACAGAATGGTTCCAGTGTCATTGTTCTTGAGAAATACCCGGCAGTGGGTGGTAACACCATTCGTTCCGGTGGTCCTGTCAATGCAGCAGATCCAGAGTGGCAGAAAAAGTTTGATGAGAACCCAGGAGAGAGACATACCATTGAGTCATTACTAAATACGGATGAGAGCCAGATCCATGCAGAATATCTGGATGATTTCCGCGCTCTGAAAGAAGAATTCGCTGCCTATCAGAAGAAGTTCGGCACAGAGAAGGGCCATTTATTTGACTCCCCGCTTCTTCACAGAATGCAGACCTACTTTGGAGGCAAACGAACAGACTTAGAAGGCAACACCATATACGGACAGTATGATCTTGTAAAAATAATGACAGACAGAGCGTTAGAGAGCGTTAACTGGCTGGAAGAAATCGGCGTTGAGTACGATAAGAGCATTGTATTTGCCCCTGTTGGTGCATTATGGCGCCGCGGTCATAAGCCTGTAAAAAGCTATGGTACTGCATTTATCCTGGCTCTTCACAAATATGTAGAGGAGAACTCCGGAAAGATCATCACTGACAGCCCGGTCAAGGAATTAATCATAGAAAACGGTGAAATCAAAGGCGTAATAGCTACTGGTGTCAATGGCCAGAAGATCACAGTATACGCAAAGGCAGTTGTCCTTGCAAGCGGTGGCTTTGGTGCCAATACAAAGATGCTGAAAGAGTATAACACCTACTGGAGCAATATTGACGATGATATAAGAACCACCAATTCCTACGCCATGACTGGTGATGGAATCGCCCTTGGTAAAAGCGTAGGAGCAGCGCTTACTGGAATGGGCTTTACACAGATGATGCCTGTATCTGACCCTGACACCGGCGAGTTATTCAGTGGACTTCAGGTACCACCGGAAAACTTCGTAATCGTCAATCGGGAAGGAAAACGATTCGTCAATGAATTTTCCGGAAGAGATGTGTTAACAAAAGCTGCCATCGACCAGGGTAGTCTGTTCTACCTGATCGCTGATGATGAGATAAAGAAAACAGCAGCCAATACCAGTCAGGAAAAGATTGACCGTCAGGTAGAAGCCGGCACCTTATTCAGAGCGGATACCATCGAAGAGCTGGCTGTGAAAATCGGTATGGATCCGGCAGTTCTTAAGGATACGGTTAATAAATACAATTCCTATGTAGATGCGGGCTTTGATCCTGAGTTCCATAAGGACACCTTCAGCTTAAAGGTGGAGAAAGCTCCATTCTATGCAACTCCAAGAAAGCCAGCGGTTCACCATACCATGGGCGGACTGAGAATTGATACAAATGCCCGTGTATTAGATGAAAATGGACAGCCAATTAAACATCTTTATGCAGCAGGAGAAGTTGCTGGAGGTATCCATGCAGGCAACCGTCTTGGCGGCAATGCGTTAACTGATATCTTTACCTTCGGACGAATTGCAGGAAAAACGGCTGTAGACGAAATGAAATAACTAAAATCTGATTAAGAATAAGACCACCTTACCCTTGCCTATTTTGGCAAGGGTATTTTAATGCGACAAAAACCACCATTCGCACTTGAAAAAATGTTGAAACAGGTCAATTGTTGCGTTTTGATTTCATTTATTAAGTGGGGAAAAGGCTATATAATAGAATTGTTACTGAAGTGATACATAGAGGTACAAAAGGAGGTTATAAGCAATGACGAAACACAGGAGTAAAATAAGAAATATGGCTCTATTTGCACTGACAGCCGTTCTCATGACCGGTAATTCTGTTTCAGCTTTTGGAGGTACCGGCAATCCGCAATCAGGCACCTTCCGCATCCTCACTTATAACATTGGGGGCCTGCCATCCATGTTTTCCAGCAGCGGAGATCCAAAGAATTACATTCCCCAGATAGGAGCTAAGCTCCAGGCCTATGACTTAATTCATGTGCAGGAGGATTTTAATTATCATGCAGCCCTTTATGCAAACGACACTCATCCATACCGGACCCCTACATCAGGCGGGGCAGGAATCGGAGATGGCATGAATTTCTTATCCAGCTTTCCCTATGAAGATATGGACCGGGAGACATGGACGGATCGTTATGGGCTGATTGGCAATGGCAGCGATGAGCTGACACCAAAAGGATTCATGTACAATCAGGTTAAAATCGCAGACGGAGTTTATGTGGATGTTTATAACCTTCATGCTGACGCAGATACAGATCCAAAATCCCAGGCTGCAAGACGCAGCAATTTGTCTCAGCTGGCCACATACATAGAGGAATATTCCAAAGGACATGCAGTCATCGTTTTCGGTGATACCAACTGCCGGTATACGAGAGCGGATGACAACTTAAAAGCCCTGTTCGTAGATAGGCTGGGAATGAAAGATGTTTGGATTGAAAAAATCAGAAATGGAGATTATCCGCAAATGGGAGCAGATGCACTCCTTGGTGTTTCAGGCTCTACAAGTCCTGACAATGAAGTAGTGGATAAGATTTTTTACCGCAGCGGCAACGGGGTTACCCTGACCCCATCGTCTTATAAGGTTGAGAATACGTATTTCACCGACTCAGCCGGAAATCAGCTTTCGGATCATTATGGAATCAGCAGTGAATTTTCCTATACCACTGACAGCCGTCTCACCTATAGTAATTTATGGGGAGGCTCCGGTGGCATTGCCTTTAATTTCTTAAGAAATATGGCGCCCTTAGAAAGTAAGCCGGTTTCTGTATCCATACGTGGGGATAACCGGGTGGATGCTGTATCAATGACTTATGCAGATGGAACCGTATTAAGGAATGGAGGAACCGGAGGAACAGAAAAAACGCTGGCTCTGGATTCGGATGAGTATATCACAAAAGCTGTCATATATAAAAACGCCTATAACAAAGGGGATCGGATCTTCTATCTGGAGCTGACCACAAGCAAAGGACGTGTGTTAGCAAACGGTGTAAAAAGCGGAGCATCCCTTACGTTAACGGCTCCTCAGGGAACGTATCTCGCAGGCTTTTTTGGACGTGGGGAAGCCAATGTGGATAAACTGGGAGCAATCTGGCGAATCATAGAGTCAAGATAAGATTAATTAGGGGCTGTCACGACCTTGAAAATTTCCACAAGATATGGCTTTTGATTTCTGATTCAATTTCCATACCTTGTTTGAAGAAAGTAGTCACGGCAGTCCCAAGTTCTTATGGTTTTATCTTACATTTTATTTCAGGTTGACATTTTGATCTATATATCGTAATATTGTAATATATAGAAATACAGATAAATTAAGGCATACCCTTACAGAAAAGAGGTCTTTATGAATAATAACATCGAACATTACACAGAAGCAGCGGAGCTTTTAAAAGTGCTTGCCCATCCGGTCCGTTTATGTATGGTCAATGGGCTGCTAGAAAAAGGAGAATGCAACGTAAGCTTTATGCAGGCATGTCTTAAAACGCCTCAATCCACCGTATCCCAGCACATACAAAAACTAAAGGCTTCCGGAATTATAGAGGGCCGCAGAGAGGGACTTGAAATTTATTACCGGATCAAGGACCAGAGAGTGGCAGAGCTGATAAAGCTACTGGTGTAGCACTTCATATAATATGATTCATCTGGAGGATAGTAATCATGGGTAAAAAGGTTTTAATCGTAGGCGGTGTTGCAGGCGGAGCCTCAGCAGCAGCCAGGCTTCGAAGGCTTAATGAAGAAGCTGAAATCATTCTTTTGGAAAGAGATGAGTATATCTCATATGCTAATTGCGGCCTGCCATACTACATAGGAGGAACCATTGCAGAACGGGAGAAGCTGCTGGTGCAGACGCCTCAGGCCATGAAAAACAGATTTGGTATTGATGTGAGGATTCACAGTGAAGTAATATCTGTTGATATTGAAAATAAGAGGGTTCTGGTAAAAAATCCAGAACGGGGAGAGTATGAAGAAACCTTTGATAGCCTGATTCTTTCGCCTGGAGCAAAAGCTTTGCGTCCGGATATCCCTGGGATTAATAGCAGCTTTATCCATACCTTAAGAAATGTAGGGGATACGGACCGGATCAAAGCCTGGGTGAATGAAAAAAAGCCCTTAAGAGCAGTGGTAATCGGCGGAGGCTTTGTAGGCGTTGAGATGGCGGAGAATCTTAAGGAACTTGGGATACAGACCACACTGGTGGAAGCGGCTCCCCACATACTGGCTCCCTTTGACGATGATATGGTACTGGCGGCGGAACAGGAATTAGAGCAGAATGGGGTCCGCCTTATTTTAAAGGATGGCATCACAGCCTTTCGCGAAACCGAAACGGGGATAGATGTCCATTTAAAAAGTGGAAATACACTTTCTGCTGACCTTGTAATTCTGGCTATGGGTGTAAGACCTGATACCTCATTTCTCTTATCCAGCGGTATTGAGCTTGGGGAAAGGGGACATATCCTGGTAAATGACCATATGGAGACAAGCGTCAAGGACATCTATGCAGTCGGCGATGCCATTGAAGGAAAAGATTTTGTAACAGGCGAAAAGAGTGCAGTCGCTCTGGCTGGCCCGGCGAATAAGCAGGGTAGAATTGCCGCAGACAACGTAGCTGGGCTCAGTTCCCGCTATGATGGCTTTCTTGGTACGTCCATCATTAAGGTGTTCCATTTGACGGCAGCCCGAACAGGTGTCAGTGAAAGAACTATGAAAGCCAGTGGAATGTATTATAAAATGGTACACATACACCCCATGTCCCATGCTTCCTATTATCCCGGAGGACATAACATTTCCTTAAAGCTGATGTTTGATGGGAATGGAAAGATACTGGGGGCGCAGGCAAGCGGATACGACGGAGTTGATAAACGAATTGATGTGATTTCTACGGTCATCAGTATGAATGGAACGGTAGAGGATTTAACAAGACTTGATTTATCCTACGCTCCCCCCTATTCCTCCGCAAAGGATCCGGTCAATATGGCAGGCTATACAGCAGAAAATGTGCTTCGTGGTTTAAGTCACATTACCACATGGGATAAGGTGTTTGAAAACAGAGATAAGATACTTCTCCTGGATGTGAGAGAGGAAATGGAATACAGCTTAGGTCATGTGGATGACTCCATAAATATTCCTCTCAATACCTTAAGAAGCAGACTATCCGAACTCAGGAAGGACCAGAAAATAGTCGTTTACTGCCAGGTGGGGCAAAGAGGTTATCTGGCGGACCGGATTCTCACCCAGCATGGATTTGAGGCGGAAAATGTAACTGGCGGCTTTAAACGGGTAAAAGATTATCTTCATAAGGAAAAGAAAGAACCTGCCATTTCAAATGCGAATGAGCCGGATAAAGAAACAGCCAAAATCTTGGATGCCACCGGACTTTGCTGTCCTGGCCCCCTTCTGAGAGTAAAGCAGGCTATGGATCAGCAAAAAGAAGGTGAAATTTTGAAAGTCACAGCATCAGATCCCGGATTTTATGAAGATGTGAATGCATGGTGCAAAAGTACGGAAAATCAGCTTTTGAATCGCAATCGGGAAAATGGTAATGTAACAGCTGTGATACGCAAAGGAAAATCAGTGATCCCAAGCTCAAAGGAATCTGTAGAAGAAAATACAAAAAATAACAAGACCATGGTAGTGTTCAGCGGTGATCTGGATAAAGCCATTGCTTCCTTTATTATAGCCAACGGTGCTGCATCCATGGGAAGAAAGGTGACTATGTTCTTCACCTTCTGGGGACTTAATATATTAAGAAAGCCGATTAAGGTAAAGGTGAAAAAGGGACTGATGGACTCCGTGTTTGGTATCATAATGCCAAAGGGCAGCAAAAAATTAAAGCTATCCCAGATGAATTATATGGGAATGGGAGCTCAGATGATACGTTCCGTCATGAAGAACAAGAACGTGGATTCCCTGGAAAGTCTTATAGAGGCGGCAATTTCAAACGGTGTGGAAATCGTTGCCTGTCAGATGTCAATGGATGTTATGGGTTTAAAGAAAGAAGAGCTGATCGACGGAGTAAAGATAGGCGGAGTTGGTTATTACCTGGGAGAAGCGGAAGAGTCTAATGTAAATTTATTTATATAAAAATATATACGACTGAAATATGGGAAGCCTGCGGTAATTAACTGCCAGGCTTCCCATGTTTCATTGCTTGGGTGATTTAAAAATTATTTTAACACATCCTGATATTCCGGGTGTTTTTCAAACCATGCAATTGCATAAGAACAGGTTAGAACTGCTTTTTTCCCCTGAGAGCGGAGATGTTCAGCCACCGCTTCCATAAGCTTTCCAGCCACGCCCTGGCCTCTTAAAGAATCATCTACAAAGGTATGGTTGATATCTACGGTGTCCGCATCCACATTGGGAAACGTAACTTCTGCCAGCAGATTATTATCGGAATGAAAATAAGCGATCTGATTTGGATTATAAGTAAAATTCATATGATTACCTCCTTACATGTAGTACAGAAATTATATCACGAATGGGGGATCCATTCAACAAACCGGAAGAAATATTTTCCTTGGCTGTCTGTCTTAATGTGACAAAAAAGTTTGGTTTGCATACTATATTAATCAAAGAATATAAAAATGGTAAGGTGAATCTATGGGAATTATGAGTCTCTTCCTGCAAAAGATAGCAAGATTACGTGAGAAAGAGGCCGAACAAGGGGAGGCTTCGTATGAGGAGCAGGTGACAAGGTCGGTAAACGATTTTGTGAATGTACTCCAGCTCACTCTTAAAAAGACAGCAGAGGAATTTGCATCAAGGGACGGGGCAAAGATATTTCATAGTGACCTCGCGGCCTTAGCAGAGGAAAGTAATCCTGATTTAAAGGATGTGGAAGAACTGGCCCAAAAGATACATAATGAAATCAAAAGAATACAGTCTCTCATATCCCTTCATGCAGGCAACGTACAAAAGGCAGAGGGAATCCGCACAGGCCTTAAGCTTTTAGAAGATATTGAGACGGGGCTTAAGTCGATTTACCCCTATGAAGAAGAGGCGCTTGATAAAGATACCTTAAAAGAGTCAAAAATCGTGAAAGATTTAGATATCCTGCTTACGAATCTATCGGTCCTCATAGAAAATAAAGAGGTATCAGAAAGATACAGTGAGCTGGAAGGCCAGCTTAAGGAAATCTATGAATCGGTTCAAAAGCTGGTGCAGTCATTTGAGGATGCCACTCCGGAAGAATCAATAGAAGAGCTAAAACAGAAAGCCGCTGAAGTGTTCAGCAGCTTTCAGGAGCTTCTTCCCCTTGTATCCTCAAGCATTGAAGAATTTATTGCCGCAGTGAAACGTGAGAATGAAGAAGTGCTGAAAGAAGAGGAGCAAGGCGAACAATTCAATGAGTATAAAAACGAGCTGATTCAGTTGATCGTTTTAAATGAAAGACTGAACAGCTCCATACGCTCTGTAAAAGACAAGAACCAGTCATAGCTTTTAAATGAGGGTAAGATTTCGGACTCCTGAATCCGGAATCTTATCCTTTTTATTTGCAGTAAAAAAGTGCTAGATGGTACAGGACCATCATAAGATGGTATGAATAATTTATTGTAAAGCAGGTGGAAGATTGGATTGGACAAATCGTGATTCAGACTTAAATGTGTGGGAAGCGGTTCCTGAAACTGGTTATCTGGAAGAGGCATATAAAGCTTTTGTGGATTCCATAGTTCCCCGTTCTCCAGATCTTGCGGAGCTGTATGGGATGATCCAGTATTACGGTGCATTGGATTTTAATACAGATGAGTATCTTATCATGTCAATGGGCAGTCTCTACGTTCCTGTGGCAGTTTTAGGAGCCGAAGTCCTAAACACGGCTGCCAGACAATATCTCTATGAGAGGGATGGAGAGGCGAATGTTGAGCCTCCTCTCAATGGATCTTACTTTGCCAGGCTTACCATGAATGAACGTCTTGCCGTCATGGCAGTGCTTTTGGGACCGGATCGAATCAACTATTTTCCCGTTCAGGAGAATTTTGCATTGGAAGACATCCTTCCCATTTTCCCGATTATGAACCGGCTGACTTTTATGGGGTATTATTCTGAATGGTGGGGGTATGGTACCACCAGGATTCTGCCGCCCAGTCAGAGAGTTCTTGAGTATTTTCCCGGAAGCTGGGAGCAGATTGGATATCCAGGACCTTCCCTTGGCTACAGGGCTGCAAGGACTTATGACTATACTGAGTAACCGGAAGAAACTATGAATTGGAGGAAAATATGGCGAACGGATACGATGCAGATGTAATTGTAATAGGTGCAGGTGGCGGCGGAGGGGTAATCGCCAAGGAGCTGGGAGAGAAAGGTATCAAGGTTCTGGTCATAGAGGCTGGTCCCTGGTATGGCAACAGCAAGTGGCCAAGGCCCAACGAGGAGCCTGGGGCAGAGCGTGGGTCCAGCATAGATGATCTGGATATCAATCTGTTAAAGACCACCTTTACGGATCTGGAAGATGATATGAATGATTCCATATCCGGTAAGTTTCGCTGGGGCGTGGCAAACAGGGATTTGAGTCCCTGGATCAGGGTAGTGCCTAAGGGGGGCTTTACCTGGCAGTCGGCAGGAGTTGGTGGAACAACACTGTTGTATTGGGCCAATTCTCCCAGGGCATATCCGGAAGCGTTTGAAAAGGAATGGCCTATTTCCTATGAAGAAATGATTCCGTATTATGAAAAGGTGGAAAATACCCTTCCTGTCCGGGAAGCTACGGGAACAGCCAAGGAAGATTTGTTTTACTACGGTGCAAAAAAGATGGGGTGGAAATACATACAGACAAAAGATTTAACAGAACCTGGCTACCGGGCGCAGCCCAATGCTATATTAGGGGTCAATCCCATGTTAAATAACCCTGATTTCGATATCCAGAACAATCAATCCGTCGGCTGTACCTTAAGGGGACACTGTGTCAATGGCTGCAGTCTCGGTCCCAGTGTGGATACGGTGGCAAAGAGATCCACTCTGGTCAGCTATATTCCCATGGCACTCCGGACCGGCAATGTGGAAATCATGCCTAATTCCTTTGTTATAAAAATCAATACAGGCGAGGATAACAGTCAGGGCATCTATGCACAAAGCGTCACGGTGAGAAATACCTTTACAGGAGAGATTCGGGAGCTGCGGGCAAAGGTCATTGTTATGTCCTGCGGTTCCATTGAATCACCAAGACTTTGGCTTAATTCTGGTCTGCCTGAGAATGAGTGGGTGGGAAAAGGTCTGACCAATCATATGATTGACTGTGTCTCCGGCATTTTTGAAGAGGAAGACTTAATGAATGCCCTTGGAATGTCAGAAATAAATCCTTTTGTGGGCCAGAACTCAGCCGCCCGCTTTGACTATCCTGGTCTTGGAGCCTTTGAGCCCTTTGGAACAAGTCCTGGCATCAATTCTCTCATGATCTATGGAACCAGTCAGAAGGGCTATTACTTCCAGAATCAGACCACAGATGAAGAGCCTTGGGACAGAGAGGGAATTATAGCCGGTGAGCTTTTAAAAGAATTTATGAAAGATTACAGAAGGACCCTTAGCATTGTAGTTTTCGCAGATGATTCCGTTAATCAGAACAATGGCGTTTACTTAGATCCGGAACAGAGAGATGAAAACGGGTTCATTCCGATTATTTCTTATGAGTTAAGTGAAGAAGATACTTTAAAAAGGGATCAACTGGTAGGCCTTGCCTGCGATATCTTAAGAAGCGCTGGAGCGAAGACCGTTTCCCGTGCCAACTGGCCGCCGGATGTGTGCGCCCATATCATGAGTACCATGCGTATCGGATATGTGACGGATACAGACTGTGAGGCAAAGCAGGTGAAGCGGTTGTTCATTGCAGATACCAGTGTGTTATGCAATGGACTGGGAGGCCCAAACCCGACCCTGACCAGTCAGGCACTGGCTACCAGAACGGCAGAGAAAATCGTTGCAAAGTATTTTACTCCTGCCACTACATAAATAAAGGGATCCAGTCATATTTTAAAGCTGGATCAATCATAGGAAAGAGCCGATGGGTGTGAACATTTCATCGGCTCTTTAGTGTTATAAAAACTTAATCCAATAATTTATTTAAAAAATAATCTTTATTTTCTACAAATAATTTGGTTATCTGGTAAGCTTCTGACTCCTCGTAAGAAATGGGAAGAACCGATGAACCATCAAAAGAGTAGATTAATGCATCGGGATATGCCAGCAGAATGGGAGAATGGGTAGCGATGATTAACTGTGACCTACTTTTGACCAGTCGGTTGATTTCGCAAAGTAATGTCAATTGCCTTTGAGGAGATAGTGCGGCTTCCGGCTCATCGAGAATATAAAGCCCTTTTCCACCAAATCGGTCTTGAACCATGGATAGAAAGCTTTCACCATGAGATTGGTCATGTAGTGACCGTATGCTACCCTCATATATATCATCAATTTCCGTCGCAAAATTATAAAAACTTTCTGCTCTTAAAAAGAAACCATCCTTTGCATGATGGAAGCTTTTGGAAAGAAGTAATTGTTTATACAAAGAGGAATGAGTATCTCTTGAAGAAAAGCTATGGTCTAAGCTTCCCCCTTCCGGATTAAATCCATAGGCGATTGCAATTGCTTCCAGCAGAGTAGATTTCCCGGCTCCATTCTCCCCTACAAAAAATGTTACTGAATCATTAAGAACCAACTGGTCGGTATTTTTAAGTGCTTCAATCTCATCATAATAGGTACAGGATTCTTCCTCCGGCCATCGAAAGAGGACCTCTTTTATATACATAATACACCTGCTTTCATCATTAAAAAATCAGAGGGTGTCGATTCTCCCTCTGATTTCATTATAACATGAATGATATGTATTCGATAGCTTTCCTCTATCCATAATTTTATTTCATTAGATAAATAAAATGGTTTGCCTCTCTTAATAAGTGATCCGTGTAAAGGGCAAGCATGATGGACTGGACCTTGCAGCGCATAATAGCGTCGGTTGTGTTTGCTTTAAAATCCCGAATCTCATTGGTGCTGATTAATAGCTCCTGATTGGTGGGGAAGGTATTGGTTCCCGTTTCTTCTTCGGCTAGAGTATCAAAAAGCTCAGCAAGCTGGTTTGCCCTGTTAAAATATGCGGCTTCCGTAGGATCAAATTGGCCTCTCATGACCTTGGCGTGATCTGACATGTTATGGGTCCAGAAGGTCCTGTAATCCTCTATTGCATTTTCATCTCTGTTTTGAAGCGCGGAAAGAATCATCTGATATCTCTTTGCTTCCATAAGTACGTGTAAGATATCTCCGGTGTACATCATGGTAAAGAGACGGCAGGAGGCTCTGTCATTTAAAAGATCAGACTGGAACTGGATAAAGGAATCGGTGAGAGTAAGAACACTCTGGTTCAAATGAATGACATCCTGCTCTAAGCTTCCTGTGATTGTCAGATTGCCATAAACAGGAGCAATATCATACTCCTTTACCGTAATATCAGGCCTTGTGCTGATACCGGTATAATTTTCTGCATCCTGCTCGGCTCCTTCTGTAAATTGGGTATAATATTGACCGGACTCCAGGGCATCACGGGGAATTATCCCATTGGCTAAAATAATTGTGGTCAGTAAAAACTGATCATAATTCTGTTTGTAGGCATCGGCCTTTTGTGCAAGGTTTTTTCCAGGAGGCGGCATGGTTGCTTCAATGAATATGGCATGTTCTTTCATAATACGGAGCCAGAAGAGATGATATTGCAGGGACCATTGTACGAATAATTCTTGGGATAACATATACATTACTCCTATGAATACTAATTAATGAATCTTATGCTTGTTGTCCAGTAAGTATTCAAAAAATCGAACAGGCAGATTTTGCTTGTTTTCATTCCTTGTTTTTGATATTATATCAAGAAAAAACATATAAGAGAGGTGGTTCCTATGAAAAAAGAAATTTATTTAGCAGGCGGTTGTTTTTGGGGAACAGAACAATATCTTCAGAACATTCCAGGTATCCTGGCAACAGAAGTTGGCTATGCAAACGGCAATACAGAACATCCCACCTATGAAGAGGTCTGCAGGCACAACACCGGCCATGCAGAAACAGTAAAGGTGGAGTACGAGGACACTGTAATAGGGCTTCCCTATATTTTAGAACTGTATTATGATGTGATCAATCCAGTGAGCATAAACCGCCAGGGCGGTGATGTTGGATCTCAATATCGGACCGGAATCTATTATACAGATGCAAAGGATGCTCCTGTGATAGAAGAATCTATAAAAAAACTCCAGAATCATTATAAGGAGAAAATAGCCATTGAACGGCTTCCTCTTGAAAATTATTATAAGGCAGAAGAGTATCATCAGAAATACTTAGATAAAAACCCAGGGGGATATTGCCACATTGGGGCAGATAAGTTCGAAAAGGCAAAAAAGGCAGTGGATAAAGATAAAAAGTATGCAAAGAAAACGGAAAATGAGTTAAAACAGGAGCTTTCAAAAGAACAGTTTGAAGTAACTCAAAACAGTGCAACTGAGGCTCCTTTTCAAAATGAATATTACAATGAATTCCGGGAAGGAATCTATGTGGATATTACCACTGGAGAACCTCTTTTCATGTCAGCAGACAAGTTTGATGCCGGCTGCGGCTGGCCCAGTTTTTCAAAGCCAATAGAAACAGAGACGATCAAAGAACTTCTTGATACCAGTTACGGACGGATCCGTACAGAAGTAAGAAGCAGTCATGGGGATGCCCATCTTGGCCACGTGTTTACCGATGGCCCTAAGGAAACGGGCGGACTGCGTTATTGCATTAACAGCGCATCCCTTCGGTTCATACCAAAAGAGAAGATGGAGGAAGAAGGCTACGGGGCTTATCTGGGATTGTTTTAAGTTTTGTATAATTTAGAGAACCTGGAATATAATGTACTAAAATATTTCCAGGAGAAGTGAATGTTTCAAGGCGTAAATAGAAACAGAATTCATTCTTGCAATGATGATGATACTATGTTGGAACGGTATCTGGATCCATCCGATATCTATATCATAAGAGGTTATGGGGTGGAGGTTTTTATCAACAACTTAGATGCCCCCTCCAGCATGGTATTCGATGAAGAAGGAAATATTTTTATCTCCGATTCCGGCAGGGCTACAGATCATCCCAGAATTCTTAAACTGGTCAACGGACAGTTTGAGACCATTGCAGATGATTTTGTTACTCCTATATCAGGAATCAATTATCTGCATGGCATTCTTTATGTATCTCACAGAGGCTTCATCACCAAAATATATAAAGACGGTACAAGACAGAATATTATTATGGGACTGCCTAGCAATGGAGACCATATAAACAGTCCGGTCGCTTTTTCTCCGGATAATAAACTATACTTTGGACAGGGTACTGTTACCAACAGCGGAGTGGTGGGAAATGACAATAAATGGGTGACCGTTTCTCCATTGTTATGTGATTATACAGGTGATTATGTCATGCTCTATGGGCAGAATTTCATGACGGATAATATACTCACAGAGGCGGTCACAGACGACCCGGCATTTACCGGTGCATTTTCCCCTTATGGGATTCCAAATATTGAATTTGAAATCAGGAAAAAATATATAAAAGCCTCAGGAAGCATCTTACGAGCCAATCTGGACGGTTCTAATTTAGAGCAGGTCGCATGGGGATTTCGTGATCCTGCGTTTTTAAGGTTTGATAACAGCGGGCAGCTCTACGTGGTAAATAACGGCTTCAATCCAGTCGGTTCCAGACCTATTGAGAATGCCAGCGAAGATTTTTACTATGTCACACCGGATCAGTGGTATGGCTGGCCTGATTTTTCCGGTGGAGAACCTGTGGATTCTCCCAGGTATACCCCGGTAGGAGGAGTCCAGCCGACCCTGATCTTTAAAAACCAGCCCAATGTGCCGCCCAGACCTTATGTGCGGTTTCCACCTAATTCCACCTTATCAGGCTTTGAATTTAATTATAATCGTGCCTTTGGTCCATATGGAGATGTTTATGTGACCGAGTTTGGAAGCACCATTGACGGGCGTATGGGGGAAGGAACGTCATATGCCGGCTCCGGGCACCGGATATCCAGAATTGATATGAAAGCCAGAACCATCAGTACCTTTGCCATTAATAAAAACGGATTTCCCTCATCCATTGCAAGAAGCGGTGGATTTGAACGTCCGGTTCATCTCCTTTTCGGACCAGACGGAGCCATGTATATTGTTGATATGGGATATAATCTGGATGGGGATCCCAGTGTGTTTGTACCAAAGACCGGTGTTGTATGGAGGGTTTACCGAACGGCAGAAGCCTTATGAAATTTTAAGGTACCAAACATTTAGCAGGAGATGAATCAACGATGATTGATGAGATACTTGAGTATAACGAAGCATTTGTTAAGAATAAAGGATACGAAAAGTATATTACGAATAAGTATCCCGATAAAAAGACAGCCATAGTCTCCTGTATGGATACCAGGCTGACCCAGCTCCTTCCAGCTGCACTGGGCATGAAAAATGGCGATGCCAAGATAATTAAAAATGCCGGGGGCATTATTTCCCATCCCTTTGGAAGTGCCATGCGAAGCCTGTTAATCGGCATTTATGAGCTGGGAGTGGATGAGATTCTTGTCATTGGACATACGGACTGCGGAGCCAGATATACAGACAGTCAGGGAATGATTCAGAAGATGAAGGCCAGAGGTGTGGAACAAAGAAATATTGATTTGATCAAATATTACGGCATTGATTTTGAATCCTGGCTGGGCGGCTTTTTAGACTTAGACCAGTCCATTACGAAATCCGTGGATATCATTCGTAATCACCCCCTGGTGCCGGATTCCATTAAGGTCTACGGTCTGGTGATTGATTCGGTAACAGGTGAACTGCGCCGTGTGGTGTAGGACCGCGGCTTATGGACAAAGGAGTGATTCTGTATGAAGCTTGGCATTGCAGGAACAGGAATGATAGTAAAGGATTTTCTATCCATCAGGGAACAGATAAAAGGTCTGATCATAGGGGCACTTTTAAGCACGCCTAAAAGTGAAGGGTCGGCAAGAGAGCTTGCGGCTCAATATGGGATCGAGAAGGTCTATACCCAATATGACCAGCTTTTAAATAGCGATGTGGACACGATTTACGTGGCATTGCCCAATCACCTTCATTTTCAGTTTGCCAAAGAGGCCCTAGAGGCAGGAAAACATGTAATTGTTGAAAAGCCTTTTACTACCAATGTTTCAGAAGCCATTATCTTAAGCAATCTGGCTCGGGAAAAAGGTTTGTTTCTCATAGAAGCGGTTACCACACTGTATCTCCCAAATTATAAAAAGATAAAAGAAATGCTGCCTGAGCTTGGAGATATAAAGATAGTCCAATGCAATTTCTCTCAGTATTCTTCCCGTTATGATTCCTTCAAACAGGGACTGGTCCTTCCGGCCTTTGATCCCCGTTATTCCGGTGGCGCTCTCATGGATATTAATATCTATAACCTCCATTACGTGACCGGTTTATTTGGAGAGCCAAAAAGAGTGGAGTATTATCCCAACATAGAGAGGGGAATTGATACCTCAGGCATATTAATTCTCAGCTATCCTGGTTTTCAGTGTACCCTGACTGGTGCTAAGGACTGTTCCAGTCCGGCTGTATACAGAATACAGGGAGATAAGGGATATCTGTTTCAGGAAACAACAGCCAATGTATGCGGAGAAATAACTGTTGTATCCAATGATGGGACAAGGGTAGTAATGAATGAAAACCATAAGAATCATCGCATGATAGATGAGTTTACAGAGTTCCAGGAAATGATAGATAATCATAGGTTATTAAAGTGTTATGATCTTCTGGACCACACCCTTTTGGTCAGCAAAATCCAAACGGAGGCAAGAAAAAAGGCAGGAATATATTTTTACGGGGAGAAAGAAAATTTATAATTGACAATTATTCCCCCCTGTGCTATGATTGCGGAAATAGTGAAAAGGCGATGAAGAGAAATAGTACATATTCGCGGAATTTCAGAGAGAAGATGGTTGGTGCGAATCTTCATTCCAAGGTATGGAAGCAGTCTCGGAGCTTTGGACCGAACGGTGATTTTATTACTTAGTAGGCTCCAACGTATTCCCACGTTACAGGGACTCGGTATGATAGTACCGTAAGAGTGCAGAGAATTCTCTGAATTTAGGTGGTAACACGGATTGTATATTCGCCCTAAGCGTTTCGACGCTTAGGGCTTTTTTTATTTTATTTTACGCAGAAAAGAAGGAGAGAAAATTATGAAGACATTTGAAAAATCTGCAAAACTGAACTACGTGTGTTATGATATCAGAGGGCCAGTAATGGATGAGGCCAACAAAATGATTGACCAGGGGATTGATATCCTGAAGTTAAACATAGGAAATCCTGCTCCCTTCGGATTTCGGGCGCCAGAAGAGCTGTTAAGACTTATGAATGAGAATCTATGCAACACAGAAGGCTATTCCGATTCCAAGGGTCTTTTATCTGCGAGGAAATCCATTGTGGAATATTGCAGGAAAAAAGGAATCCATCAGGTGACCACTGATGATGTCTATACAGGAAATGGTGTCAGCGAGCTGATCACCCTATCCATGCAGGGACTTTTAAATCCTGGTGATGAAATTTTAGTTCCTTCTCCGGATTACCCCTTGTGGACTGCTTCTGTCACACTTGCAGGCGGAAGTGCGGTTCATTATATCTGCGATGAGCAGTCAGAATGGTATCCGGACATTCAGGACATTAAAAGTAAGATTACAAGCAGGACAAAAGGCATTGTTGTCATTAACCCAAACAATCCAACGGGAGCCTTATATCCAAAAGAGCTGCTTTTAGAAATCACAGAGCTGTCCAGGCAGAACGGACTGATCATCTTTGCCGATGAGATTTATGACAGACTGGTGCTTGATGAAGAGGAGCACGTATCCATCGCATCCCTTGCACCGGACCTTTTGACCATTACCTTTAACGGTCTGTCAAAATCGCATCTAATCGCTGGTTACCGCTGCGGCTGGATGTGCCTGTGCGGGGATAAATCCTTTGCTAAGGGATATGTGGAAGGAATCAATCTCTTATCCTCCATGCGGTTATGCTCCAATGTTCCTGCCCAATCCGTCATCAGTGCTGCCCTTGACATGGAAGAGGAGACAAAACAGCTTCTTGTACCAGGGGGAAGGGTCTACGATCAGAGAGAGTACATATACCACGCATTGAATGCGATTCCGGGAATCTCTGTGGTAAAGCCGAAGGCTGCCTTTTATATGTTCCCCAAAATCGATACGAAACGGTTCCAGATTGAGGATGACGAAAGGTTTGTTTTAGACTTCTTAAAGGAGAAGCAGATACTTCTGACCCATGGCGGCGGCTTTCATTGGGAAACGCCGGATCATTTCCGGGTGGTCTATCTGCCGGAGATCAATCAGCTGAAAACTGCCTGTGAAAAGCTGTCTGATTTCCTGTCTTATTACAAGCAGAAACACTGATACAGGCAAATGGAGGGGCTATGAGGTATGGAAAATTAGCAGTGCCGGTCATGTTAGTATCTCTGCCGGTGATTATGTTTGAAGGTCTTTTTCCGCTTTACACAGAACAGCTGGGTTACTCAACGTTTCAAATGACCATTTTTTATTCTGCCTTCGCTCTGGCAGGGCTTTTGATGAGGCTTTTCATGGGAAAGCTTTCTGATAAGTATACCAGGCGAAGCGTGTTCCTTTTATCGGTCTTATTCTATGCAGCTGCATATGTTTCCCTGTCCGGAGCGGTATCCATGCCTCATATAATGGCTGCAAGATTCATTCAGGGAGCCGCGGGCATTTTACTCACCCTTTCCGTGGTTGGTGTCATCACCGATGAAAATGATAAGTTCGCCCAGACCATGGGCCGGTTTGACAGTAACCGGAATCTGGGGGGAATGATGGGGGTAGGGCTTTGCTTTCTTATTTTCACCAATTACGATTTGCTCTCAGGCTGGAACGTATTCTTCCTTTGTTGTTTTGCGGCTTCCATGACTGCATATTTATATAGCCTTGTGAAAGTCAGAAAACAGGAAAAAGCGAACGCTCCCCAGAAGGCTAACGTTGTATTTTCGGGTGAAAAGAAGAAGCTATGGATATTTAACCTGTTTTTCTGCCTCTTTGCAAGCATGACCGGAGTTTTGTTGATTCCATATGTGGCGGCAGCTTTTAACTTAGGAATGGAATCCCTTTTATCTGTTTTCATGGTTCCCATGGTTGTTTCTTCCTTTGCAGGGCCTCATCTTGGAAGGCTGGGAGATACCTTTGGCTATCGAAGGGTCATGACTTTATCTGCTTTTTTATTAGCCCTTATCGCTGTTTTGATTCCCATGTTTCACACTCCTGACAGCTTTACCATCATCTGGACCTTTTATGTATTATCCATCTCTACGCTGGACTATTCCATGGATGCTTTGTTTGTTCAGGGAATAGAGGAACATGTAATAGGAGATTATTATGGAAAGTATGCCTTTGGCTCCAACATTGGTCATATTCTGGGACCATTGGCGGGAGGATACTTATTTGACCATCTGGGAATCAGTACTCCATATATTACCTTTGGTGTGTGCATGTTATTCTTTGGAGTGGCGTGTATCCGGTATATGCCAAAAGAAAACAGAACTTTATAATCTTTGAGTGTTTTAACGCGATTAAAATAATATGCCTCATGAACCAGCATCAGATATCTGTTGGTCCATGGGGCTTTTTTAAACCGTTTTAGTGAGATATGGGAAAAAGATACGAACAATATAAAAAAACCAACTTAATTAATAAAAAAGTAAACATACATACATGGTATTATTTGTTATAATAAAGAAAATAAGTGGAGTTTACAGTGAAAAAGGGAAGGCGTATGGCAATGTTGGGGATAGAAAGGAGGGCAGAGGCTGATACCCCTGATGATATATGATTTCTGGAATGGAATGGAATGAAATGGAGAGGAGGGAGAAAAAAACAAATTTTCAATTATTTTAAAGATAACCTTTGATCATGTTAGAAAAAATGGAGGGTGTTTATGAGTAAATTATGGAAGCTTTTAGGCTCAATGCTTGTTTTATTAACGTGTTTTCCTTTTGTAAGCTATGGGGATAATCCCATAATTACTGATGTCTTTACCGCAGATCCGGCAACACTGGTGTACGATGGAACCTGCTATGTATACGTTGGGCACGACGAGAATGATGCGCCCAATACTGGATACAAAATGGTGGACTGGAAGGTCTATTCCTCTACCGATATGATAAATTGGACGGATAGGGGAACCGCTCTTACCACCAAGACCTTCAGCTGGTCAGGCGGAGATGCCAATGCAGCCCAGTGCATCTATAGGAACGGAAAGTTTTACTGGTATGTCAGCACCCATGACAAAACCAACCCTGGAGTTGCTATCGGCGTTGCGGTATCCGACAGCCCCACAGGTCCTTTTAAAGATGCCTTGGGGCGTGCTCTCATTACCAATGATATGACTAAATATGCGTCTCACTCATGGGATGATCTGGACCCTACCGTATTTATCGACGATGATGGACAGGCATATTTATACTGGGGAAACAAAGCCTGCTATTGGGTTAAGCTCAATGATGATATGATTAGCTTAAAGGGAGCAATTACAGCCATTCCAATCACAAAAGAAGCCTTTGGACCAGGATTTGAGGAGGCCCCCTGGCTGTATAAGAGAAATGGTTTATACTATCTTTTATATGCTTCCGGTTTTCCAGAGAGCATCGCATATTCTACCAGCAGCAGTCCTGCCGGGCCATGGACTTACCGTGGGATTATTATGAAACCGACTCCTACTAGCACTACCATTCATCCGGCAATTGTAGATTATAAGGGAGCTTCTTACTTTTTATACCACAATGGATCATTGCCCGGAGGCGGGAGCTATAAGCGTTCTGTCTGTATAGAGAAGTTTCAATATAATTCTGATGGAACCATACCCTTAATTACAGATACAACCACAGGCCTAAATGGGACCATGAATCGTATCAAATCCTATAATTTCCAAAATATGTACTGGAGAAATACAAACTTTAACGTGAAAATAGAAGCAAACGTAACCCCGGCGACCGACCAATTCTGGCAGGTGGTACCTGGACTGGCAGATTCTACGGATGGCAATGTATCCTTCCGCTCTGTTTACTATCCTGGATATTACTTAAGACAGAATAACAATGAACTGAAGCTGGAGAAACATGACGGCAGCACAAAGTTTTCAAAAGATGCCACCTTTAAGAAGGTTCCTGGTCTAAAAGATTCCGGATGGTCCTCCTTCCAGTCCTTTGCTGCACCTGATTTATATATCAGGCATAGTAATTACACCTTGAGGATGAGTGCCATAAGTACGGATCTGGACCGACAGGATGCTACCTTTGGAATCGGTAAGTAAATTGAAGGGAATGCAGGTGCTGGAATAAGAGGAAGAATTAAAAAGCCTTGTCATTGAATAAAAAATAGAGGGTGTTGTAAAATGAAGATTTCATATAAGACAGGGTTGTTAATCAAACAGCCAATTATTATATCTTGATGATGTTTATCATTTTGCAACACCCTCATATCGAATAATCAATTACAAGGCTTTTTTCCTCTGACAGGGATAAGCGAAAGAAGCGGAAGTTACTTGTGATACGCTTTGTTTAATGCATCCAGGATATAATCAGGGCTTTGAGCACCAGATATTACATATTTGCCGTCAATGATAAAGTGAGGGATGCTGTTAATTCCAAGTTTTACGGCTTCTTCTTCGTCTCTTTGTACCTGAGCGGATAGGGTTCCATTCTCATACTGGGATTGGAAGTGGGTTAAATCCACGCCCAGGTCTTTGGTAAGCTGAAAGAGAACATCCTTATCTTCTAAGTGGAGTCCCTGAGTGAAGACCCCTTTAAACAGACGGCGGATGAGTTCCAGATTCTTTCCCTGACCAGCAGCATAGTGTGCCAATTCATGGGCCAGTCTCGTACGTTCCACTTGAAACAAATCAAAGCGGATATTAAGACCCACCTGTCTGCCTGCTTCTGTAATGCTGTCATTGTTGGCTTTTGCCTGGGCATAGCTGACATGATACTTATCTGCAATAATCTGGTTAATGTCTTTGCCCTTGGTGGAATCAGATGACATATTGAGTTCAAAGCTTTTAAAAATCAGTTCCACCTCATCACGGTGTTCAAATTTTTCCAGTGCAAGTTCCAGTTTCCGTTCTCCCAGATAGCAGTACGGGCAGACGAAATCAAACCATAGTTCAATTCTCATAAAACAAACTCCTTTCTATTCCATAGGAATGGAGTGACATTGTTTAAGTGTAACTAATATAATTACAGTTGTTAATGTCATTATAAAGTTCTATTAGAATTTTGTCAATACTGGAAGCTTAAACTAGGGGTTACTCTTGTTTGGTCAGCTTTTTATAAGCAGCCAGGTCCTGGTTCCAGGACTCATAGGTTTTGTCCTTACGGTGATCGGTCAAAATGCCTTGCTTCGATAAATAAGAACCGATATAGCCTGATATTTTAACGCTGCCGAAGTAATTCGGATGGTCTCCCTCATCTCTGGTATCCTTACTCCAGTCCATAGGAACCTCAGAAGTCATAAGATTAAGATCAAGGAAGGTAAGTTGGTTCTTCTCTGCAAGGGAAACTGCGGTATTGTGCTTGCCTGGAGTCCAGTTCTTAGGGGTTGGTACAGAGTAAAGTACCAGTTGAATGTTCTCTTCCCTGCAAAGCTCAATAATTTTATTAATATACTCCATAGGCTGTTCTCCAATGGGATAAACGGAATCACTTTCCCTTATATAAGGTCCGCCTTTGTAGGGATTTATCACTGGCACATACTTAAAGCCCTTATAGGTGCTAATTGGTCCGTCAGCCGCCTTGTTTTTTAAATTTTTAAGCATGTTTAAGTGGAAATATTTCCAGTTGCTGTGGAATTTGTAAACAGGGAACATATCCTTCATGTTCTCGTCTACCATATTATCCAGCGCACTCAGATATTCAAAATCCCTGTAAAATGCGTTTGTTTCCAGAAAAACAATTTTAGGGGATTGCTTTTTTAAAACCTTCTCAAATAAGTAATAGGTATCCTGGAGCCGCTGTCCTGGTACTCCACAGTTATAACCTGTATAGCCGTAATCCTTCCAGATTTCCATGGGGGATATACTGGATACGGCTTCGCTGTCTCCGATAACCAGATAATCAATGGTATTATCATCCTCGCTGGTAATGCTGTTTGTTTTTTTATATAAACCGCTGTCCATGGTGTTGTTTGGAAGGATCAGATACGATAACCCATACAGCAAAATAAAAAGTCCAGATAGAAAAAGAACTATTTTGACCTTGTTATTGATTTTCATTTCATCACCTCTTAAAATCCGGCATAAATTAATTTCACCGGTAAATATCCCTCGCCGTAAGCACCAAAAATAAGCACCACAAGAATTGCGGCATAAAGAAAGGCAAAACGGGCGGGCATGCGCCATGCAGAAATCTCATCACGAATGGAAACTCCCCGCTCATGGATCACTCCCACAATAAGGACCGTAAGGAGGCCAAAGAATGCGGCATAGAAATCCTGAATGGATACCCCTAGCTTAAGGAGAGAACCGTCGGTAAGTACCGACCAGTTAAATCCGGTAAAAATGGAAGCGAACATCTGAAACCCTAAGGTTAAGTTTCCTGCATTAAAGAACAACTCGCCGGTAAATACAATTATAAGCAGCTTTATGGTCTGAAACACACGGTATGGAATGCCTTCCCTGTTCATGTGTAGGGCATTCGTCACTGTTACGACCCATGGTTCTAAAAGATTTTCAAGGAGTATGATGACTAAATAATACATTCCAAAAAAGATATAATGCCACCCGGTTCCATGCCAGAATCCATTAGCCAGCCAGACTCCAAACAGTGGGAGGGCGGAAGATAATACCTGCCCTAAGTGCTTTCCAAATCGTTCCCGTGATTTTTTTCCCAGCTTTTTCCCGAATTTCGTCAGAGAGATGGGATAAAATACGTAATCCTTTAACCAGGTACCAAGGGTAATGTGCCACCGCCTCCAAAATTCAGATGCATTTTTTGCAAAAAAGGGCTGGCGGAAGTTTTCCGGTACAATAACCCCAAAGATTTCTCCGGTACCAATAGTCATATCAATACAGCCTGAAAAGTCAGCATAGAGCTGGAAGGTATATAAAACGGCGCCGATAATAATGGTAATGCCGCTGTAATTACCAGGTGTACTAAAGATATTGTCCACAAGAGGATTTAATCGGTCTGCGATCATAAGCTTTTTAAACAATCCCCAAAGAACTCTCTGCAGACCATAGGTGAGGTTCTTATAATCCAGAGGCTTTCCGATATAGAGAGAATCTGCTGTCTGATTGTATCGGCAGATGGGCCCTTCCATTAATGTGGGGAAGAAGGCGAGATAAAGGGCAAGCCGCTCTAAATTATCATCAGGCTTGATTTTATCGTAATAAACATCAACCAGATAAGATACTGCCTGTAAGGTGTAAAATGAGATTCCAATGGGTACTACAAAATGCATGGCAGGCACAACTTCTTTGAAAGAAAAGATATGAAGTATGTCATTGATGTTCTTTACGAAAAAATTAGAGTATTTCAGTACAAGCAGAATGCCCAGCTGAAAACCGATGGAAAGCCATAGAATGCGGCGGCGTTTCCTGGCATAGACTGCTTTCAGCGCCTTTTTGTCCTGGGAAGCCAAAAGCTCCCGTTCCCCCTCTGCTTTGCAATAGCCAAGCCACAATCCACCGTGATGGATGAGCAAAGTAGACAGCAGCAGGTATATGAGGAGCTTTCCGCTGATGGAATAAAAGAAGATATAGCTGGCCAGTAAAAGGACTTTTGAACGGTGGCGCTGGGGGCAGAAGTAGTATGCCGCCAGCACCAGGGGGAAAAATGCAAACAGGTAAAGGGGGGAAGTGTACGTCATCTTTTATTCCTCTTTCAGACGGGTGATCATACTCCAGATTGCATCTGCGGAATTAAAGTTTGCAGGGATCATTTCACCAGGGGTGATTTCAATATCAAAGGCCTCTTCTAATTCAGGAATGAGAGAGAGGATGGAAAAAGAATCTAACAGTCCTCCGTCAATGAGCTTTGTCTCTGTTTCATAATCAATGCCTGGGTTAATACCATTTAAAATTTCAAATAACTGTTCCATACTTGTTCTCCTTTATGATTGAAAATAATTGAATAAATTGGTTGGTGTGGCTGGCCTTGCCTCTATATACTGGTCCTTCTGTGAATAGAGAAGAACGGTGGGTAAATCCCGGCTTAAGAATAAGGACATTCCTTCTGTGACAGAATAGGCGCCTGTTTTTTCAAATGCCAGATAATCCCCAGTCTTTAAGCCTGTAAGAGGATACTGCTTGACAAGCATGTCGTTTACCGTACAAAGAGATCCGCAGATGGTCCATTCTCTTGTTTCCCCATCCTTTTCTCCCAGATGCTTTATGAACGGCTTTTTCATAGCAAGCATCTGTCCGTAATAATTCACCTGATGACAGCCGCCGTCGACGATGCAATAGGATTGGCCCTTGTTTGTTTTCATATCCACTACTTTTGTCACATAAGAACCGCAGCAGGCGGCCATAAAGCGACCCATTTCCAGGGTGACGACTCCTCCAAAGGTCATTTCCTCAATGGCCTTTGATAGCTGATGGAGCATTTCATCTTCCTGATTTTCTTCCTCTTCAAAGTAACAGACGGGGAGTCCGGGGCCATATTCGATTTTCTTAACAATAAAGCCGTATTTTTCTTTCCATGCGTCGCAAAGACCATCTAGTCTTGAAAGCTCTTTGAAAAGCTTGGAGGAAGATTTTTTCTGAGTACCGGAAAAATACTGGATTCCTTCGATGGTAACCCACTCATAAGGCCCTTTCCCTATGAGTTCCTCTAAAAGCTCCTCATCCATTCCAAACTGGTTTCCGCTGGTAAGTCTTAACAGCACATTCACATGGGCCTGGTATTTTTCTGCACAGGCTGTAATCATCTGCCAGTGGGAGAGGGATTCTACGGTATAGGTAATGCTTTCACCAAAGGTTTTCACGGCATGGTCTACGTCTGAAATATTCTTATGAACACCGGACATGACGATTTTTTCCCCGGGGACATTGGCTCTTTCGCAGATAGAGAATTCTCCGGGAGAGCAGACCTCAAAGAAATCCACCTGATCCACCAGGCTTTTTATGAGAAATGGATTGGCCTTCATGGCATAGCACAGTTCCACCTGATTGCCAAGGATTCCTCTTATTTTTTGAATCTGTCCGGCCAGAGTATCCAAATCAAACAAATAGAGAGGCGTCTGATAAGTGCGGACAGCATTGGTTAAGGTTGTGTTGTTGATTGAATTTTTCATATACACATCTCCAGTAATTTTTTTCTGTCAATTTTCCCATTAGGGGTAATGGGTAATTCGGTGAGAGGGTGAAAACCAGTGGGTATCATATAGGAAGGAAGCGTGTTTCGCATCTTTTCAGAAAGTTCCTTTCCTTCCATGGTACCGACATAAAAGGCAGTGATTCGGTTTCGCTTCTCATCGAATACACAGCAGGCCCGTTCCATGGAAGGGTAGCTGTTCATAGCCATTTCGATTTCTTCCAGCTCAATGCGGTGTCCCATATGCTTGATCTGAAAGTCTTTCCGTCCCGCAAAGCAAAGCTCCTTGTTTTCGTTATAAAAGGCTAAGTCTCCGGTTCGGTATATCAGCTCTAAATAATTATTGTTCAAAGGATTCTGGACAAAGGCACGTTTTGTCTGTTCCGGGTTATTATAATAGCCAAGGGCGAGGGCAGTACCAGCTACACAAAGCTCTCCGCTTATTCCCGGACTTGTCACCTGCTTATCCTCCTCATCAAGGAGAAATACCTTTTCATTGGGAAATGGTTTTCCAATGGGTATCTTTTCATCGGCCTGAAACTCCCGGTCGATCTCATAATACGTGCAGTTACAGGTGATTTCCGTAGGGCCGTAGAGGTTTACATACCTGGCATCAGGAAGATACTTCTTCCAGGTGTTCAGCTGCTTGACCGGCATGGCCTCTCCGCTGAATAATACCTTTTTAATCTGATCTGGCACCTTGTAGGTAAAACCCTTCAGCTGGGATACGAGACAAAGTGCGGATACCGCCCAGATTAAGGTAGTCACCTTCTGCTCGCACAAATAATCCAACAAAAGAGTAGGAATGGAAAACATTCTTTTTGGTATGATCACCATGGCAGCACCCGTTTTTAACGTGGAATAAATGTCTTTTACGGATACATCAAAGTCAAAGGGTGCCTGGTTTCCGATGATGTCTTCCTCTGTAATGTGGAAGAGACCAGGGAAATATTCCATAAAATCTATGACGGACCGATGGCTGACCAGGACGCCTTTTGGAATGCCGGTGGAGCCAGAGGTGAAGTTACAGTATAATGGATCCACATCAAGGGAATGAACACGGATTTCTCTTAAAGCCGCTTCCTTGATTTCGTGTTTCACCATCTCATGATAATCAAAGCATTGACCCAGATAACCGGCTTCCTTAAGAACATGTCTATCCTCACCCAGGGTGATGACAGAGCCTGCTTTGGAGGTTTCTAATATCTGGCGGATCCGAGCTGGCGGCTGGTCCATATTGATGGAGATATAAAAGCAGCCTGCAGCCACGATTCCCATAAATGCGGTCAGCGCCTCCACACTTTTATCCATGAAAACGGCCACGGGACGTCTGGGAGCTTCCTGCTCCGATAAAAAGCTACCGATGCGCCTGGCATTGTGTAACAGCTCTTCATAAGTTACACATTTCTCCGGATCCAGGACTGCTGTTTTTTCGGGGTACAACTTAGCGGATTGTTCCAGGTATTCTAATACATTTTTCATAGTTACGCTTCCTTTCCTTGGGCTGACACTGGAAAGCTGGCCCTGGCTTCAAACCGAGTCCGGTTTTTTCTTATCTTAAAGGTCCCTTTCATCTGCTCTGTTATTTTTCGGCAGGTCTTAAGACCGATTCCAGTACTTTCCGCCAGAGAATGATCCTGTCGGATATCATTGCTGATGCTGATGATTATGTGTTGTCCATTGCATTCGGCATTTACAAGAACTGGTCCACTGGTGCTTGCATATTTTCTTACATTGGAGAACAGGTTATCAAAGAGGCGTTTAAAGTATTGAATATCACCTGTTATCATACAGGACTGCTCTAAAAGTCCGGTCCTCACATCAAACCCCTGATTGCTTAAATCAAATACATGTTCGCCAATCAGCTGTTCTAAAAGGATGCGTGCATCAAAGGTCTCTTTCTTCATCAGTATGGTCTCCTTGCCAAATACAAGGAAGTATTGAAACAGCTTATCGGACAGCTCCTTTAGCTGGAGGGATTTTTCTTTGCAGCTTTTGATATATTTAGAAAGCTGTTCTTCTGAATGATATCCTTCCGTTTCCAGAATCTCCAGATAGCCGATGAGAGCCGTGAGAGGAGTTCTGATGTCGTGGGACATGGAAGTAATCAGCTCGCTGTTCGCTTCCCAGGCCTCTTTTTCGCTTTTGTAACGTGTAATAATGGAATTTCTCATATTGTCAGCGTTTATGGCCAAAAGGGCTATCTCGTCATTTCCTTTATGATAGATGGGCTGTTCTAAATTTCCCTGTTCAATCAGGGAAACTTCTTTTGACAGGAGCATGATCCGGGCTATGATTTTGTGATTATAAAAGATCACGATGCCGAATAAAAACAAGAAGAAAACTCCAAGGGAAATATAAAAAACAATGTTATACCATTTGATTTCCGAGGAATCGATAATGGAAACAGAATAGATCCCGTCGGTAAATGCAATGTTTCTGGTCAGCTGCTGGCTTTCTTCCAGGAAGGTTCCTGTGGACTCGTAATTGTAATAAGCATCGTTCCAGAAGCCGGATTCATATAGGATCTCATCGCCGCTATATATGGTTAAATACGTGTATTTATGGCTTTTGACCCATTTGGATAAGGCCCTTACATCTTTTACCGAAAGTTTATTTTTCCTGATATAACCTTCAATGGAATTTTGATAGTTTTCCAGCCGTTTTGCGGAGGCATCTGCATTTAAATGATTCCTGGAAATCAAGTAATCTCCCAGAGACTGAGTCGCCAGATACATGAGAAAGCTGATCAAAAGACCTAAGGCCAATACATAGACCTGCTTGTAACGGAGGGAAGATCTCATACTAAACTTCATCAATCTGATAGCCCTTTCCCCAAACGGTGCGTATGATCGTTGGATTATTGGAATCGAGTTCCAGCTTTTTCCGCAGCTTTAAAATGTGAACCATTATGGTATTGGTGGAGGAGGGAAGAAACTTATCATTCCAAACGCCCTCGTAGATGGCTCTGGCATCCTTGGCACTGCCTCTGTTTTTCACAAGATACATGAGAACCTGAAACTCTGTATCCGTAAGGTCGATTTTTTGGTTCTCCCGGTAGACCTGACGGCTTTGGGTATTAATCAGAACATCCTGAATCCGGATTTCTGAATTACTGATATTTGGCTGGGATTTTCCTTTATATATCACGTATCTTCTTAAAAGTGATTGAACCTTCATAAGAAGCTCCGACTGGGAAAATGGCTTTACCAGATAATCGTCTCCGCCAGTTTCATAAGCCTCTGTCTTATCGCTTTCCTTTGATTTGGCGGTGAGAAAGAGTATGGGGGCGGAAGAGGTCTTTCTGATTTCTTTGCATACATCGATTCCCGACAGACCGGGCATCATGATATCAAGTATAATTAAATCAATGTCCAGATTTTTTGAAACGGTTTGAATTGCTTCCGTTCCGTTAGCGGCATCCCAGACAGAATAGCCTTTATTTTCCAGATGGATACGAAGTACTTCCCGTATATCGGCATCGTCATCCACAATTAAAATCTGCTGTGCAGCCTCCATGGTCCGCGGCCTCCCTCTTAGTATTTTGAATATGAAAAATTATAACATTTGGGTGAAGAATAACAATGTGTTTTAGGAGGATTTAAGAATTATTAAGAAATGAAATACGGCTGTATTTCCAGTTATTTTTACACCATACGGTTCTACCGCCTTCTACCGTATTAGCATGCCCATGATTCTTTTTGTTTTCTTAAATTTCGCTGACAAAAGGAGAAAGATTAATGGAATCAAATCATAGGAATTGAATGTGATATACATTTATTTAACAAAAAATAAAAAATTAGGATAATTTCTCACTCATAAGGAAAGAAAGTCATAGGATATAGTAAGTAACACCTTTGGAGACAATAAATGAAAGAATATGATTTTTCTGAAATAGCCTCTGAAAGTTCTCCTTTTACGAATTTTGCAGAAACAATATATGATCAGAAATTCATGGATATGGAAATATACAATTATCCTGAAAATCTTGCCAATGCCATGGAGCTGATGAAACAGGCATTGAATGGAGAGGTTGAAGATCAGATGTTTTATATGTGGCTGATTAGCAACGCTCCGACCGAAGAAGAAAGGCAGATTATTGGAAGCATCCGTGACGATGAAATGGGGCACTTTGAATTATTCCGTCAGATTTATTATGATCTGACCGGTATGGACCTGCGTCAGGCGTCGGAAGAAACATTTATACCACCGGAAAACTATTGTGATGGAATAGCCAGAGCGCTTTTAGGCGAGCAGAATGCAGTGCGGAACTACAGAAAGATTCTTTACGCCATGCAGTCCCGCATTCATATAAATATGCTCATTGATATTATTACCGATGAGATCAGACATGGGATTCTTTATAATTATCTGTTTAGTAGAAATGGCTGTTAATCTAGCCAGATTGATGCGTAATGCATGCACATAGCAGGGCCTTTTTACAGCCCTGTGTACATAAAATACGGAAGAAAACAGCACAATAAAAAGAAAAACATTCAGGAGGTACCCATGCCAAAAGACAGTCAGCCAGATAATAAAAAGGCCAGAATGGAAAAATGCAACGGACAAACACCCATTACAAGAGAGAATCAGAATAAGAATAAAAATGCCAAAAGAAAGTCCATTGAGCATAATGATGTGTAAGCTGTTTTCTCCCAAAAAAGATATCAGAAGCGTCCCAAAAGACCTTCTGATATCTTTTTTTTGTGGGTAGCTAACACAAACCTTTATTTTATAATCTTAGGTTAAGCCGGTGGTATTGACTGTTCCATAAATGTTCACTTAAGGATTAAAATTTTATATATGGCTCTTATAATAATATGATTGACAAGGAAGAAAAGCTATGATATTATTTTCTAAATCAAAAACACATTAACATATAAGAATAGTATGTATATAGCTGCGGCAATAGAAAGCAGGAAACAAAATCAGAGACTCAATGGTTGAAAAACATCGAAGGAGAGAACATGGAAAAATTTAGTACTTTTCGTAAGGAGATTCAAAATGATGGTGCTTTCAGACAGCAGGAGAACCAGTTTGCCACACCCTTTGGCGATCAGGAAGGACTTATTCCCGTTGTTCCCAATAAATATCGGTTATTATGGATGCCGGCTTGCCCCCATGCCCATAAGGTAGTGATCGTGCGAAGACTTCTGGGGCTTGAGAACGTCATCAGCTTAGGGGCAACAGGGCCATACCGGACAGAACATGCATGGGAGTTCACAAATGATCCGGGAGGCGTGGATCCGGTATTAGGAGTACAGTACATAGAAGATGTTTATAAAAAGGCAGATCCCAGTTATGATAAAAGACCCACAGTGCCTGTAGTGGTAGATATTGAGACGGGAAAGGCTGTTAACAACGATCATGTTACTTTGACTCTCCAGCTGGAAACCGAATGGAAGAAATATCATAAAGAAGGTGCTCCCGATCTATTTCCTGAAAAATTAAGGGATGACATTCTTGAATTAAATGAGATCATTTATCAAAGGATCAACGTCGGTGTTTATAAGGTCGGTTTTGCTCACAGCCAGGAGGCTTATGAGAAAGCTTACACTGAGCTTTTTTACTATTTTGATCAATTCGAAGAAAGACTCAGCCATAGCAGGTATTTATTCGGAGACGCAATCACTGATTGCGATGTTCGATTATATCCCACACTGGCCAGGTTTGATGTTGTTTACCATCTGCTGTTCAAATGCAACAAAAAAAGACTTAAGGACTACCCTAATTTATGGGGATATGCAAGAGATTTATACCAGCAGCCTGCTTTCAGGGAGACTACAGATTTTGCTTTTATTAAGGACTCTTACTATCGTTCTCCTCATCTTAGGAAGCTATTTGGAAATGTTTATAATATATTGCCAAAGGGACCGGATTTATCGGAGTGGAATAGTCCTCATGGCCGTAGTTCATTATAATGATTTGCTCATAACGAAAACTAAAAACATAAGCGCAGAAAACAGGGAGGAACATTATGATTAAAAAATTTGGAGCAGTATTATTATCAGCGGTAATTGGTTTGAGTTTAGCTGCCTGTGGCAGTCAGGGTACGGAAAAGTCAAGTACGGAAAGTAAAGCAGGGACGGAAAGCGGGACAAGTGCAGAGGCGGAAACAACCGCGGAAAGTAAAGATGGAAGTACTAAAAAAGCAGACATTAAAGTAGGAGATATACAATGGAACAGTGTTGGAGCGTTGTTCAAAGGTGCGGGAATCTCTGATCCTGCTTATAATTTAGACGTATCCGTATTTGATGGAGGAAATTTAGCATTAGAAGCTCTTACTGCGGATCAAATTGATATTGCCAGAACCAGCGAAATACCTCCTCTTTTTGCAGCCCAGGCAGCAGACGGAGGAAACTTTCAAATTGTAGCAGTCTTAAATGACAGAATTACGACGGTAGACCAGGAAGTCCTTGTAGGACCTGATTCGGAAATCACCTCAGTAGCAGAATTAAAAGGAAAGAAGGTGGGTTATACAAAGGCAACAACCGCTCACTATTTCTTATATGAATTTCTAAAAGATGCAGGACTTACCTTTAATGATGTTGAAGTGGTTGAAATTAATCCTTCTGACGGAGCGGCGGCGTTATTAAGCGGAGATATTGATGCCTTTGCCAGCTTTGGAAACGGTATCGTAGCGGCCAAAGAAAATGGTGCAAAAGTAATTGCAGATGGGAATGATAAGCTTTCCGGTTACTTCCCCATTGTAGTTGCAAAATCTGCATTGGAGGATGAGGAAAAAAGAAAGGCAGTGGTTGAATACATTGCAGATCTTAATCAGGCATATCAGTGGATTGGCGAAAAGCCAGATGCCTGGGCTGAAGCCTCCGCAGAGCCATCGGGCAAAACGGTAGAAAAGTCCCTGTCAGATATTAAGGCAGGCTTGTCTCAGACAGATTCCAAAGTTCTTACCATCAATGATGATATTATTGCCTCCGGCCAGAAAATTGCAGACGCATTTTATGAATTAGGGGTATTGGAGAATAAGGTAGATGCCAGCAGTATTTATACGGACAAATATTCAGCCGAAATCGAGAAAGCAATTGCAGCACGTCAATAATCGTAACATACAGAGGGTTTTATTATGAAGATAATAAATAAACATTTATGGAAAAATATATTTTCATGGATGCTTCCCATCGGACTTATTATCATCTGGTACCTGGTCACAAGCTTTGGGGGGACGAAATTAAGATTTCCAACCCCTCAGGCTGTGGTAGTACGTGGAATTGGAATGCTTAAGACCGGAGAATTGCAGTCTTATATTTTGGTTAGTACCCAAAGAGCTCTTCTTGGATTTTTACTAGGAGGTGTCATCGGCTTTTTACTTGGTCTGATTACGGGGCTGTCGGTTAAAGCAAACATCCTGTTAAACACAACCATACAAATGTTTCGTAACATACCGGTATTGGCTATTATACCTCTTGCAATTGCATGGTTTGGTGTGGGAGAACGGCTTAAGATTTACCTTGTAGCATTTGGAACGTTTTTCCCTATCTATGCGAATACCTTTCATGGGATCCAGTCTGTGGATAAAGATCTGCTTGAGATGGGTAAGGTATATGGGCTTTCGAAAGGAAGTATTTTTCGGAGAATTATATTTCCATCGGCCCTGTCCTCCGTTTTAGTAGGAGTCAGACTATCTCTTGGAATTATGTGGCTTGTACTGATTGCAGCAGAAACCGTGGCAACGGATGCTGGAATTGGATATATGGCAATGACTGCAAGGGGACTTTTTCAAATGGATAAGGTGGTGCTCAGTATTGTTCTATATGCCATTTTAGGAAAGATCTCAGACGTGATTGCCGTAGGGTTAGAATCAACATTCTTACGCTGGCGTAAATGATAAGAGGTGAGAAGATGGAAAGGAAGCATTCGTTTGAAATTAAGATCGATGATCTTGAAAAATCATTTGACCAGCTGCAAGTATTAAAACGCATTAATCTCTCCATTGCAGCAGGAGAGTTTGTTGCAATCGTCGGGCACAGCGGCTGCGGAAAGAGTACCCTTCTCAGATTGATTGCGGGACTGGATAAGCCAACTTCCGGTAAGGTCTCTATTAATGGAGAGAATATAAATACAGTGAACGAATCCATACGGTACCTGTTTCAGGAACCCCGCCTGCTTCCATGGGAGACCGTGGAGAATAATATCAGTCTGGGAATGAAAAAGAGTGATTCAGGACGTATTCTGGATGCGTTAAACAGTGTGGGGCTTTCCTCCAAGCAGAAAGAATGGCCAAAGAATCTTTCGGGAGGACAAAAGCAGAGAGTGGCGCTTGCCAGAGCACTTGTTAGTGATCCCGGTGTGCTTCTTCTTGATGAACCCTTAGGAGCTTTAGATGCTCTGACAAAAATTGAAATGCAGAGACTGATTGAATCACTGTGGAATAAACAGGGCTTTACCGCAATTTTGGTTACCCATGATGTGGATGAAGCCGTTTATCTGGCTGATCGGGTGTTTGTCATGGAAGGCGGAAAAATCAAGGATGAAATAGAGATTGCTCTTGGAAGACCCAGAATCAGCGGCAGTGATAAGGTATACTATACCAATTTAATACTAAAGCAGATATTACAAAAAGAATTTGAAGATCCGGTGGGAGAAGAAAATTTTGTAATTTAAGGAGGCGTGATATGGTCAGGATAAAGGCACCGAAAGAATACATCAGTGAGCCAGATGTGCTTTATAAAGCTGGGGAATATATCAAGAAATATGGAAAGAAAGCTTTGATTGTCAGTTCGGAAAAAAGTTTAGAGGCAACAAAAGATATCTTACTTCCAAGCCTCAAAGAAGCAGATATTCTATATGAAATACATTTATTTACAGGGTATCCGACGATGGAAGCGGCAGAGACGATTGCGGCTTCTTATTCTGATTTTGACGTAGTAATCGGCCTTGGAGGAGGGCGGGTGATAGATACTGCCAAGGTAGTTGGAACAAAGAAGGATTTACCGATTGTAACGATTCCAACCATTGCCGCAACCTGTGCTTCCTGGGCTGCGGTATCCATTCTTTATAACGAAAAGGGTGAATTTACCGATGCCTTTTTTAATAAGATAGGTCCGGTTCTTATTCTTGCAGACACAAGAATCTTGTTTCAGGCTCCCAAGCGGTATTTATATGCAGGAGTCATTGACACGTTTGCAAAGTGGTATGAAATCTATCCTTATGAAAAATTGCAGGGGGATTCCACCTTTTTACAGGTTATGATAGATATTGCGAAAAGGGCACACCGGACGCTAACGGAAAAAACTCCTGTTGCGCTTTTAAAAGCAAAGGCCGGAGAGATCGGAGAAGAAGCAGTTCAGACGATTGATGCTATCATATTTCTTGCGGGATTAACAGGCAGCCTGCAGACGGATACCCTATATCAGGGAATTGGACATCCCCTATACAATGTACTGAGTTATGTTGATGAGACCAGGCATCTTCTTCATGGAGAAAAAGTAGGCTATGGATTATTGATCCAACAGGTATTGGAGCAAAAAACAGAAGAAGAAATCCATGAAGTAATCGAGTTGTTTCGTTCCTTTGAAAATGCATTCACTCTGGAGAATCTTCATATAAAGGGCAATGCAGAAAAACTGGACTTTATTTCAGAAAAAATATGGAGCGATTATCATGAATCCTTAAATTACCTGGGGTATGGTTTTTCTGCAAATGAAATCAGCGAGGCAATTCTTAAAATCGATGATTACATAGAACATAGTAAGACAAAAGAGCCAAACAGAAAGAAGGGTGAATGAAGTGGTTGAGATAAAGGACAGCATTAAAGATAAAAAAATTAATTATGTAAAGCGGGAGCTAAATTCCAAAGGACAGAGAATTATTCAGCTGGATCGCAATGAAAATACCATTGGCTGTTCTGAAGCAGCTATGGAATATGTGGCGGAGCATTTGGATCATATATCCATTTATACCGATATTTTTGCAAGCCCTCTTCGTGAAAAGCTGGCTGCCATACATGGGGTCGAGACAGGACAGATTCTCGTTGGAAACGGCTCCTTTGAATTAATAAGTCTGATATCGCAAATCTTTATTAATTCGGGAGATGAAGTTATTTATCCGAATCCTTCTTTTGAATGGTACAAAACATCAGGTAATTTAGCAGGAGCGGCTGTTATCGATGTCCCCCTGGAAGAACATAAGGTATCGCTGAAAGAAATTGAGAAAAGAATCACGGATAAGACTAAAATAATCTGGATTTGCAATCCCAATAATCCGACGGGGACCCTGATTGAGGAAGAGGAGTTAAAAAGCTTTTTAGATCGTGTTCCCAACAATATTTTAATTGTAGTTGACGAGGCATACATTGATTTTGTACGTGAGCACAGGAAACCAAATTTGATTGCGGAGTTACCTTTATACAAAAACCTCATCCTTTTGCGTACCTTTTCAAAAGTCTATGGACTTGCTTCTCTCAGGGTTGGATATGCAATTGCCCATGAAGAGATCATCAATCAGATCGTTCCTTATAAGATACCGCCTAACACAAACCGGCTTGGTATTTTAGCAGCGGAAAAAAGCCTGGATGATGAAGCGTTTTACAACTATATCGTGGAATATATAAAGAAGCAGGCAGGTGTTTTTTATGAGGCATTTGAAGAACTTGGGCTTTCCTATATTCCCTCAGATACAAATTTTATATTTTTCAATCTAAACCAGGATTCAGAACCAGTGGTAAAAGCCCTGGCAGAAAAGGGAATACTGGTACGGGGAGGAAGTGAATACAATTATCCCCAGTGGATCCGTGTAACAATAGGAACAGAAGAGGAAAATAATAGCTTTCTTTCCGCTTTAAAGGGGATTTTATTGTCCGGTAACTAATCTATCTAATTGTATGCTAATTTTAACTCATTTCGGTCATAGCCTTGTCCGAAATGAGTTTTTATTTTACCACAGGAAAAATGAACGAATCCATAAAAAGGATAATATAGTGATAGCGTAGGCTCTAAATCCTATAATTTTTTTAGAAAGGTAAAGATATATGATGAAAAAATGGGAAACAATCACGGGGACGTCTATTTCTGCAAAGGCAGAAGGTATTTCACTGACAGAGAGCGGAGGCTGGTTCGAAAGCGCTTATCTGAAATGGAAGCCTGTAGACAAAGCGGTATCTTACCAGGTATCTGTAAAACCTGCTGGAGCGGGCGACTCGGCCTACGTACAAATTGATGATACACTGATTCGTAAGTATTCCTCGTATTTCAGGGCGGATGCATTGGGACTTTTGGCTGGTCAATACACCTTTAGGCTGGAAGTGAATTTTGCAAGTGGTTCCAGGGAAACCACAGTTTCTGAACCAATAACGGTAAAAGGAAACAGCAGGAGTGGATTTGCTTTTTCTGGGGAATCCCCCTCCCAGACAGCGTCCGGCGCTTATGAGGAAAATGGAGCTTTAAAAAATGGGGCGCAGATTGTATATATCACGTCTGCAACGGCAAAAACCGTAACCCTTGATGTCATAATAAATAACTCTGGAAAAAAACAGACCGCAACTGGAATTGGGGAGATTATGACCCTGCGTCAAAAGGGCTATGATAAAACCCCTCTTGCCATTCGTTTTATTGGTCAGATTACAGGGGAGGATATGTCCGGCCAGCTAAACAGCAGCGGATACCTTCAGGTAAAAGGTAAATCAGCCTATACCGAGATGAACATGACCTTAGAAGGTATTGGAGATGATGCAACGGCATACGGCTGGGGGATTCTGGTCAGGAACTGTAAGAATCTGGAAATCAGGAATTTAGGCATTATGCTGTTTCCTGATGATGGGATTTCCCTTGATACAAGCAACTGCAATGTATGGATTCATCACAATGATATTTTATACGGAGCAGCAGGTTCTGATGCGGACCAGGCAAAGGGTGACGGTTCCATTGATGTTAAAAATGCATCCACCTATGTCACAGTATCCTATAACCATTTCTGGGATTCCGGCAAGTGTTCTCTATGCGGCATGAAGGACTCCGAAGAATTTTTCGTCACCTATCACCATAACTGGTATGATCATTCCGATTCCCGTCACCCCAGAATCCGGCAGGCCTCGGTTCATATTTATAATAATTATTATGATGGTATCGCAAAATACGGAGTTGGTGTGACGAATGGAAGCTCTGCATTCGTAGAGGAAAACTATTTCAGGCATTGCAAATATCCAATGATGAGCTCCCTCCAGGGCACAGATACCCTGGGAAAAGGAACCTTTTCCGGTGAGAACGGAGGAATGATTAAAGCTTATCATAACAGGATAGAACAGGCAGACAGCCTTATTTACGCCAATTCAAACAATGGAACAACAAATGGAAACGAAACATCCTTTGATGCTTATGAAGCCTCCAAACGAAGTGAAACCGTACCAGCCGCCTATAAGACCGTGGCAGGAAATACTTCCTATAACAATTTTGATACCTTAAAAGATACGGGTACCCGTCAGGCAGATATTGACGATGTAACAGCAGTAGAGAGCACCGTAACTACAAATGCCGGCCGTATGAATCAGGGTGACTTTACCTGGAAGTTTAATAACGAAACCGATGATACTTCTTATAATTTAAACAGTGAACTCATGTCTAAAATAAGGAATTATAAGACCCAGCTTATGTCAGTAGGAGTCAAATAAATACCGTAATATTCTGCATTAGAATCACTGATTCCATCCTTAAAATGGAATTAAAAAGTCGTTAGAAAACTCTGTTTCATGGTTTAAATACTGGTTATTTTATCCTGAAGATTGTATGAAAAGTAACAATAAAAACACTTAAAACCATAAAAAAGAACAGCCTGAGAAGCTTTTATTTCTCAGGCTGCTTTTTCGGTTCTCCGCTCAAACAGGTATAAACAACTCCTTTCTGCCCTGTTTTTCAGTACAAATTCTTGCTATTTCAGGCACTTCAAGGCGGAATCAATGCCTATACTTTCTGTCTTTTTTTAAGTACAATCTTAATTTACGCAAAAATATGATCTTATATTGTCTAAAACTTAACATGTCCTTGTATTTATTTTAGTACATATCTCTGCGTTCTCATTTTTTTTATGAGAATTAGTTAAAATTTTGTCAAAAACGAAGCTTTTGTGTAAAATGTACACATAATAAAACATTGACAAGAAATTTTAGTGTGATAGAATGAGAACATATAAATCGATAATGCGGTTGACATCGCTTGTTTGTACTATTTGAATAGCTTTATTGATGAAAACAAGGCTTGTTTTGGCAAATACTATAAAACAAAGATAAGGTGATGAATGTATGGTTGCAATTACTGTTTTCCTGTTGTTTCCTATGGTGGCTGCATTAGCTATTTTTTTGGTTAAACACGATGCAGCAAGAAGTATGTTAGTCAGAATCAGTGCTGTCATAACAGCCCTTCTGACACTGGTAGTGGTGGGAATCTTTTTTAAGGACGGAATCCGTATGGCATGTCCATGGGAAGAAGAAATTGATCTCATCATTGTAGCAGTCGAAGTTATAATCGCTGCTTACATTATTACTCTTGGTATCCGTAACAAAAAGTACGTCATATCTATTCTGTCATTTCTGCAGACAGCAGCAATTCTTGTTTTTGAGTTTGGGTTTAAAGAAGGAATCACCGTTCAGACAGCCATCGTTTTTGATAAGCTGACAGCGATTATGGCCTTGGTAATCGGACTGGTGGGAAGCCTTATTTGTATTTATGCGGTGGGTTATATGAAGGATTATCATAACCATCACAAGGAATACAAAGAAAGGAAAAGCTTTTTCTTCTCCATCCTGTTTTTATTCCTTTCCGCCATGTTTGGAATCGTTTTGAGCAATAATCTGGTGTGGATGTATTTCTGTTGGGAGATTACGACTCTTTGCTCTTTCCTTTTAATCGGCTACACCCAGACAGAGGAAGCAAAGAACAATTCCCTCCGTGCCCTTCTCATCAACTTAGGTGGCGGAGTTGCCTTTGCAGCCGCCATTATTTTCATCGGGATGTACTATCACACCCTGGAGCTTTCCGTGCTGACACAGAAGAATCCGGATGCAGTCATTATGATCCCAGTCTTCCTTTTATCCATCGCAGCACTCACGAAATCTGCCCAGCTTCCCTTTTCCTCCTGGCTCCTTGGAGCTATGGTGGCACCAACGCCTACCTCTGCGCTGCTTCATTCCGCGACCATGGTAAAGGCTGGCGTCTATTTAATTATCCGGCTTGCACCCTTATTAGGCCCTACCAGTGTAGGCAGGGTGGTAACCTTTGGCGGCGGTGTGACATTCCTTGCCTGCTCGCTGATGGCCATATCCCAAAGTGACGGAAAGAAGATTCTTGCCTATTCCACACTTGCAAACCTGGGTCTGATTGTAATCTGTGCCAGTGCCGGAACCCAGGAATCCTTATGGGCAGCAATTTTACTGATTATCTTCCACGCAGTATCCAAATCCCTGCTTTTCATATCCGTAGGTTCTGCAGAGCACCAGATCGGAAACCGGAATGTGGAAAATATGGATTTGTTAATGGGAGTGTCCAGTAAGCTGGCATTCTACATGATGATCGGTATTGCCGGCATGTTCCTTGCACCCTTCGGAATGCTGGTATCCAAGTGGGTAGCCATGAAAGCACTCATTGATTCCGATAATGTAATCATTGTTATTATCCTGGCTTACGGAAGTGCAGCTACCTTGTTTTATTGGGCTAAATGGATGGGCAAACTGGTATCTAAGGTCAATATGGGTCATAAGAACCATCACGAATTATCCTTAGATGAAGAGCTTCCCATTACAATTTTGGCTGTCCTGGTGGTGATTTCCTGCTTTACATTTCCTCTTGTCTCAAGATATGCCTTAGAGCCATATCTTACCGAGGTCTATAAAAGCACGGCACTGATCCCCATTGAGACAAGTGACATTAAGCTGATGCTTTGTATGCTGAGCATGCTCATACTGCTTCCAATCAGCTTTATTCCCATCTATAAGAATGACAAGAGAAGAAAGGTTCCCATTTATATGGCGGGAGAAAACACGGGAGACAACCAGACGTTTTACGGAGCAATGGGCGTAAAGCAAAAGGTGGAGATGCGCAACTGGTATATGGAAGATTTCTTCGGAGCCCATAAACTTACCTTCTTAAGCAACGCACTGTGTACAGCAATCCTGGTAGTGGGAGTCATACTGTTGATAGGAGGGTTGGCATAATATGAACATTGTTAGAATCATTGCAATTATTATATTCACACCTTTGGTTGGCGGCCTTATAACGGGAGTAGACCGTATCATATCCGCCAGGCTTCAGGGAAGGCAGGGACCGCCCCTGTTACAGCCCTTTTACGATGTATTAAAGCTGACGGAAAAGGAATCCATAGAGGTCAATTCCATGCACCGTTTCTTTGTATACGTGTCCTTGGTATTTGTAGTATTTACGACTCTGATCCTGTTATCCGGAGGAGATATCCTCTTAGCCATTTTTGCCCTTACTCTTGGGTCCGTGTTCTTTGTACTGGGCGGCTATGCCTCCAATTCCCCGTATAATACCATTGGATCGGAGCGGGAGCTTTTGCAGATCATGTCCTATGAGCCTATGGTTCTTCTGACCTGTATCGGTTTATATTATGCGGAGCACAGCTTTTTCATCCGGGATATTGTATCGGCTGAGAAGCCATCCATACTCTATCTTCCTGGAGTCTTTATCGGGCTTGTATTCGTCCTTACCTTTAAGCTGAGAAAATCGCCATTTGATTTAAGCATGTCACATCACGGACATCAGGAGATCGTAAAAGGAATCACGACCGAGTATTCCGGCAAGGATTTAGCTGTAATTGAGGTGACCCACTGGTATGAGGTCATCATTTCCCTGACTCTTGTCTATGTGTTTTTTGCAACAGCAGCACCCATAAGCCATGTTTTTGCAGTCATCGCCTGTCTGGTCGTCTATCTCTTTGAGATTATCGTAGACAACGGCTCTGCCAGGGTCAAATGGCAGCAGGCCTTAAAATCAGCCTGGGTCGTAACTGCAATTATGGGAACGGTTAATCTTTTGATCCTTTCCTACTTTTAACTGGGATTCATGAAAAGAAACCAAATTTTGCGGTATGGAGGATACTATGGATGGAATAAAAAAATCACCCTGGATTTTGCATTATGACGGTACCAGCTGCAATGGATGCGACATTGAGGTGCTGGCCTGTCTGACTCCCTTATATGATGTGGAACGTTTTGGCATGATCAATACAGGTAATCCCAAGCACGCCGATGTTTTTTTAATTACCGGAAGTGTCAATGAACAGAACATTCCTGTGGTAAAGCAGCTTTACGAACAGATGCCTGATCCAAAGGTGGTCATAGCAGTAGGAATCTGTGCGACCTCAGGAGGAATCTTTGCCGAGTGCTACAATGTGGCAGGCGGAGTGGATAAGGTAATTCCAGTGGATGTATACGTACCGGGCTGTGCGGCCCGTCCGGAATCCATTATAGACGGCGTGGTAAAAGGTCTTGAGATTCTGGGAGAAAAGAAAAAGAAGGCCGGAAAGAAACAATAAAACTGGCTAAGGAGGGAAAATATGGCGGGTGAAACCTTAAAAGAGATTTCTGCTTCGGATCTTCTGACGGAGACTCTAAAACTTAAAAATGAAGGATACCGGCTCGTTGCCATCAGCAGCACCTATAAAGAAGAGATGGAGCTGACCTATTCCTTTGATTTAAATTATGAACTGGTGAATCTAAGGCTTCATATTGATACGGAAGCAGAGCTTGACAGCATCAGCATTATTTATCCTTACTCCTTTTTATATGAAAATGAGATCAAGGAATTGTTTGGAATTAAAATAAATGGAATCACACCGGATTATAACAATTCCCTTTATAAGATTCCGGTCAAAGCGCCATTTGGTGTACAGGAGTAAAAAAGATGCTCTCATGCATCGGATTGGAGGTTACTTATGGGAAACAGGACAATTGTTCCTTTCGGTCCCCAGCATCCCGTACTTCCCGAGCCAATACATCTGGATCTGGTTCTGGAAGATGAGACGGTGGTGGAGGCGATTCCTAGAATCGGATATGTTCACAGAGGGTTAGAGAAGCTGGTAGAGAAAAGAGATTTTCAGCAGTATACATTTGTCGCAGAGCGAATCTGTGGAATCTGTTCCTTTATGCACGGCATGGGCTATTGCATGTCAGTGGAAAGTATTATGGGAGCAGAGATTCCTGAACGGGCTAAATTTTTAAGAACCATCTGGGCGGAATTTTCCAGGCTCCACAGCCATCTTATGTGGCTGGGACTCTTAGCGGACGCCTTTGGATTTGAAAGTCTGTTTATGCAGTCCTGGAAATTAAGAGAACAGGTTCTTGATGTATTTGAAGAGACCACCGGGGGCAGAGTTATTTTCTCTGTCTGTGATATTGGCGGTGTGAGAAAAGATATTAATAAAGAGACCCTTCATAAAATCCTTGAAGTCCTGGACCGCATGGAAAAGGAGCTTAAGGAAATTGCAGCCGTATTTATCAATGATTCCACCGTGAAGCTGCGGACACGGGGTGTTGGTAAACTGTCGAAGCAGGCTGCCTTTGACCTTGGGGCATTAGGTCCCATGGCAAGGGCGAGCGGCATTGAGATGGATATGAGGACTCAGGGCTATGCGGCTTACGGAAAACTGGACTTTAAGCCCATTATTGATGAAGAAGGGGACTGCTATGCAAGAACCAGGGTCCGTATCGGAGAGATGTTCCAGGCCATGGACTTGATTCGCCAGTGCATCAGGCTTATGCCGGAAGGAGATATCAAGGTAAAAGTGACCGGAAGTCCAAAGGGAGAGTATTTTACCCGTCTGGAGCAGCCCAGAGGAGAGGTCCTTTATTACGTGAAAGCAAACGGAACAAAGTTTCTTGACCGGGTCAGAGTGAGAACGCCTACCTTTGCCAATGTACCGGCCCTGCTTGAAACCTTAAAGAACTGTTCCCTGGCCGATGTGCCCATACTGATACTTACCATTGATCCATGTATCAGTTGTACGGAACGGTAACCGTTTTACCTGCAGAAAGCCAGAGCTGCCATAAACAGCGGAATTGAGGGTGCTATGTCAATATTAAGAATGACAAAAACATTGATTAAAAATTTATTCCACGGTCCATTTACCGTATCCTATCCAATTGAGAAAAAGGAGACCTTTGACCGGACCAGAGGAAGTATCGGTATTTCCATCGATGACTGCATTTTCTGTGGCATGTGCGAGAGGCGGTGTCCTACCAACGCCATTCATACGGATAAGGCAAGGACCTCCTGGAGCATTGAGCGGTTAAAATGCATTCAGTGTGGCTATTGCACGGAAGTCTGTCCGAAAAAATGCCTCATGATGGAGAACCACTATACGGAACCGTCGTTTGGAAATGTAAGGGATGTACACGTAAAATGCACGAATACCCAATCACCCAGCGAATCATAGAGATCGCATGGGAATATGCAAAGGAACATCAGGCCGAAGAGATTAAGGTCATCAATCTGGTGGTGGGAGACTACTGCGGCTATGTGGCAAGCTCCATAGAGCTGTATTTCGGCCTGATTGCAGAAGGAACGCCCTGCGAACATGCAGAGCTTCATATGGAAAGGGTAATCCCCAAGCTGAGATGCAAACGCTGTGGGGAATTATTTGTCCGCAAGCCCTTTCATTTTGAATGCCCCATCTGTAACGGTGATGGGGAACCCACAGAGATCGGACAGGAGTTTTATATTAAGTCCATTGAGATATGATAGAGGAAGGATAAAAGGAATTAGCCTGGAGCGGAGGTACATATGTCTGAGAATAAAGAAATAGAGATCATGCAGTCTGTATACGATAAGAATGATGAGACTGCAGCACGGATCAATGCGTCCTTGACGGAAAAGGGGATTTTTGCCGTTAACGTAATGGGAGCTCCTGGAGCGGGAAAGACCACATCTCTCATTCAGATCATCAAACGGCTTGACGGGATCAAGTCTTATGTGATTGAGGGAGATATTGAGGCTGATTTTGACACAAAAAAACTATTGTCTCTTGGAGTGCAGGCCATTCAGATCAATACAGGTGGTGCCTGCCATCTGGATTCCCCTGTGATCGGGGAAGCAGTGGAAGAGATGGAACTTCAAAAAGGAGTTCTTTTTATAGAGAATATTGGAAATCTGGTTTGTCCTGCTGAATTCATGATCGGGGAGCATGTAAAGATGCTTATATCCACCGTCACCGAAGGAAGCGATAAGCCATATAAATATCCCCTTGCATTTGAAAAGGCGGATATCATTCTGATCAATAAATGTGATCTCATCCCATATCTTGATTTTGATGAGGACTTCTTTATGAAAGGAGTCCGTGCGTTAAACAAGTCAGCCCCTGTCATAAAAGTATCCGGAAAGACGGAAGAGGGCTATGATCAGGTAGCAGCATGGATCAGGGAAAAGATCAATCTATGACATTAAAAATATATGCTTACGGCATTGTTCAAGGGGTTGGTTTCCGACCCCTTGTTTATCATATGGCAAAGAATGAAGGAATCTCGGGGTCGGTACGAAATGTAGGCGGATATGTGGAAATCATTGCTCAGGGGGAGAAGGGGGCAGTGGGCCGGTTCCTAACAGTACTTACGGAAACAAAAGATATGGGATATGAGATCATTAAGCTGGAGAAGGAGGAGATCTCTTCCCTTACGCTTAATGATTTTGTCATCTTAAAAAGCGGTGTGCTTGGAGAGTCCTCTGTGATTCCGCCTGACCTTCCTGTCTGCCCTGCCTGCAGGAAGGAGCTTTTAAATCCGGGGAACAGGCGCTATGGGAATCCGTTTATCAGCTGTATTTCCTGTGGTCCCAGATATACCATTATGGAGCGGCTTCCTTACGACAGGGACCACACAGCCATGATTGATTTTAAGATGTGCGAGGAATGTGAAAAAGAGTATACGTCTCCGGAAAGCAGACGTTTTCATGCCCAGACCATTTCCTGTAATGACTGCGGACCTTATCTCATATACCGGGATAAAAAGAAAGAGGAAAAAGAGTGGCAGGAGGGAGAGGCACTGGATCAGGCAGCAGCGGCGCTTTTGGAGGGCGGAATTATAGCTGTAAAAGGAATCGGAGGCTATCACCTTGTGTGCTCTCCCTTTCGGGAAGATACCGTAAACAGGCTTAGAATCTTAAAGGGCAGGGAAGAAAAGCCCTTTGCTGTTATGTTTTCTTCCATTGCCGAAATAAAAAAGTATTGTCATGTCTCAAAGGAAGAACGTTCCCTGTTAGAATCCAGGCCAAGACCCATTGTGCTGTTGCGTCGGGAGGGAGATTACATGGCCCCTTCCACCAACAAAGGGAGCATGTACTGCGGAGCCTTCCTTCCTTATACTCCGCTTCAGATCCTGCTCACTGGAAGACTGGGACCTCTCATTATGACAAGTGCCAATATATCAGGACAGCCAATCATCCGGGAAGATGAGCCTATGCTCTCTCTTTCTTCCAAAGAGCTAAGGGGCGTTCTATATCATCATAGAAGAATACTCCGCTCCGTAGATGATTCAGTGGCAAAAATCGTGGCTGGAAAACCACAGCTCATCAGAAGAAGCAGAGGCTATGTGCCTTATCCGGTTTTTCTCTCCGAAGAGGTGAAAGAAAATCATGGGGAGAAAGAGCCCTCTGTGTTTGCGGCCGGGGGAGATTTAAAGGCTTCCTTTTGCTTCTATGAAAATGGAAGCGCAGTGGTATCCCAGTATTTCGGGGATCTGGAGGAAAGTAAGGTGATGGAGGAGTATGAAAGCTCCTTTGAGGATATGAAAGAGCTGTTTCGGTTCCAGCCAGAGCTTGTTGTCTGCGACCTCCACCCAAACTATCATTCTGCCCGGTATGCCAGTACTCTGGGACTTCCTCTCATAAAGGTGCAGCATCATCACGCCCATATCGCTTCTGTTATGGCAGAGCATCATCTGGATGGCCCTGTCATAGGAGTCGCCATGGATGGAACCGGCTATGGAACCGATGGAACCATATGGGGAGGTGAATTTCTCATCTGTCAGGACAAGGAATGTAAGAGAGCCGGGCATATCAGTCCCTTTCCCATTCTTGGAGGAGACCAGTCCATGCGGGAGGCATGGAAAACAGCCATTTGCTGCCTGACTCATTTTGGTCTCCAGGAGTATATCACGGATGAAAGAAGCGATCTCATAAAGGCGGCTCTTCACCATCACGTGAATGTAGTATCCTCCTCCAGTGCAGGACGTCTCTTTGACGCAGCCTCCTCCGTTCTTTTAATCGCCCATGAAAATACATATGAAGGAGAATGTGCCTCTTTATTTGAAAAAAGCGGACTGTCCGCCATTAGCAGGCAGATAAGACCTGCCTCCGTGCCTTTTGAAGTTTCAGAAAGAAACGGCATATGGGAGCTTGATCCAAAGAGCGCATTTACTGCACTATGCAAAGAGAGAGGAAATGGAAATGTCAGTGCTCTAGCTCTCGGATTTCACATAGGGTTTGCAAAAGGAATTGTTTCCATTTGCCAAAAGCTAAAAGATCAGTACGGAATCTCAGATGTCTGCTTAAGTGGCGGCGTTTTTCAGAACACGGTCCTTACAGAGCATACGGCTGGATTTCTTAGAGAAAAGGGATTTAAAGTCTATATGAACCTGTCTGTTCCTCCCAATGACGGAGGAATCAGTCTTGGACAGGTATACCTTGGACGGAAATATTTAAAAGCATTTCATCAGACAAAATAGAAAGGCGGGAGCTTATGTGTGTTGCAGTACCGGGAAAGATTGTTAAGATCGATGGGGACTATGCAAAGGTCAATGTATTAGAAAATCTGACCGATGTAAATATCAAGCTGGTAGAGGCAGGAGTAGGCGATTATGTGCTCATTCATGCCGGGTGTGCCATAGAGGTTTTAAAAGAGGACGCAGCAAAAGAAATCATTGATTTGTTTCAGGAGCTTCAGGAGGTTTTTGATGATGAAGCTTGAACAGGTGATAAAGGCGCTGAAAGAATATGACGGTGAGCCGGTAAAGATCATGGAGGTCTGTGGAACTCATACAAAAAGCATCTTTCAGCATGGAATCAGGTCCATTATCTCGCCAAACATTCAGCTGATCTCAGGGCCGGGCTGTCCGGTCTGCGTTACCGCACCATCCTACATCGACCGTCTGGTGGAGCTTTCTCTAAAGGAAACGTATTGTGTACTCACCTTTGGAGATATGATGAAGGTAAAGGGCACTCAGATGTCATTAACAGAGGCAAAGGCAATGGGGGCAGAGGTAAAGGTGCTTTATTCTCCCTTAGGAGCCCTGACAGAAGCGGAAAATCATAAGGATACCCAGTATGTATTTGCAGCAGTGGGATTTGAAACCACGACTCCCGTGTACGCTCTGCTGCTTGATGAGATTCAGAAACGAAACATCAAAAACCTGAAATTAGCCACCTCCATTAAGACCATTCTGCCGGCGCTTTCCTTTATCTGTGAAAATGAGACCAGCATCGATGCCTTTTTAAGCCCCGGACATGTCAGTGTCATTACCGGAAGCAGGATTTATGAAGAGCTGGCAGCCGCATATAAAAAGCCTTTTGTGGTGGCTGGTTTTGAGGGAGAGCATATTCTGGCAGCCATCTATGAAATCATGACCCAGTTAAAAGGGAAACGGTATCAGGTCAAAAATCTATATTCCAATGCAGTGACAGAGGAAGGGAATCAGAAGGCAGAGGCACTCATTCACCAGTATTTTGAGCCAACAGATGATGCATGGAGAGGTATCGGGACCATAAAGCAATCGGCTCTTAAGCTGAAAGAGGAATATAAAGAATACGATGCAGGAGGAAGTCAGGAGGAAGTCATAGAAGCGCTTCCGCCAGGCTGTAGATGCACCGATGTGATTCTTGGCCGGATTCAGCCGGTGGACTGCCCCTTGTTTCAGAAGGTGTGCACGCCTTTGCATGCGGTTGGGCCTTGTATGGTCTCTTCTGAAGGGGCTTGTGGAATCTGGTATCAGAATTCGTAAGGAAAGGGGCTTAAGTACATTATGAAGATAGATATGACATATGGAAGCGGAGGAAAGCAGACAGGTGACTTAATCAACCAGGTGTTTTTAAAGCATTTTTCCAATCCGGTCCTGAACCGGTTAGAAGATGCGGCTGTTCTTTCTGTCTCTGGTAAGATTGCCTATACAACGGATTCCTTCGTGGTGACCCCTTTATTCTTTCGAGGGGGCAATATTGGAAAGCTGGCAGTGTGCGGAACTGTCAATGATTTATCCATGATGGGGGCAGTTCCCAAATACCTTACCGCTGGATTTATCATTGAGGAAGGTGCGGAGCTTAAAGACGTGGAGGCCATCGCAGAGACCATGGCACTTGCAGCCCAAGAAGCTGGAGTCAGTATTGTGGCTGGTGATACCAAAGTGGTGGAAGGGAGTGGTGGAATTTATATCAACACCTCTGGAATCGGGGAGATAATAAAGGAGGGCATCACCATATCCGGATGTCAGCCTGGAGATGTCATCATCTTATCCGGCAATCTGGGAGATCATCATGCTGCCATTTTATCGGAACGGATGGGAATTGAAAATGAGATTGTCAGTGACTGCGCCCCCCTTTGCACCATTGTGGCAAATTTGTTCGAGGCCGGTATCGACGTCCGTTGTATGAGAGATGTGACGAGAGGCGGACTTGCTACGGTGTTAAATGAAGCCGCAGACCAGTCGGGATGCAGCGTAGAGTTGTTAGAGGAAGCGATACCTGTCAGCAGGGAGGTAAAGGGCTTTTGTGATATTCTGGGGCTTGACCCTCTCTATATGGCAAATGAAGGGAAGATGATAGCCGTGGTACCAGAAGGACAGGCCGAAGAAGCCTTAAAGGCAGTGAAAAAAAGTCCTTATGGGACGAACGCCAAAATCATTGGGACCATCATGGAAGGAAAGGGAGTCCGGATGAAAACGAAGCTTATGGGCAGCAGGACCATTGACGTTTTATATGGAGAAGGCCTTCCAAGAATCTGCTGAAAAAACAGGATAAATTTTAATAATATGTAGCATCCACCTGAAAAATGAATATATTTATTATAGTTGAGTAGGAAAGGAAATGCTTACATGGCTATTAAAATATTTATTGATCAGGGGCATAATCCAAGCGGGTCCTTTAACAGCGGCGCAGAAGCCAATGGGCTTTATGAGTCGGAAATTAACTATCAGGTAGGGATTTATCTTCAGAACTTATTAGAGAGTGATCCCAGGTTTGAAGTCCGGGTATCAAGACCGGAGCCTGACACTGTTTTAGGAACCAACAATACTACCAGTCTGGCCGCGAGAGTAGCCCTTGCCAACAGCTGGCCGGCAGATTATTTCATCAGCATACATTGCAATTCAAATCCAAACCCAGCCATTAATGGTACCGAGATATACATCTATCAGTACTTTACCCAGGCACAATGGCTGGCAGAGCAAATTATGTCAGGAATTACCCAGACGGTGGGAACAAGAAACAACGGAATCCGGGAAAATCCCTCTCTGTATGTTTTAAGGAATGCAAACATGCCTGCAAATCTGATAGAGCTTGGATATTTAACCAATCCGTCAGATGCCGAAAAATTCAGAAATGATTTATATGGATTTGCTTACGGAATCTATCTTGGACTGTTAAGATACTTTGGATTTATATAAATCGGACCGCCTGGACTTTTCAATCCCTTCCATGGTATAATGAAGAATAATACTAGATTAGAGAAAAGATTTGAGGGAAAAGGATATGGCGTTGTTTTCCAATCAGGTACTGAGCCAGTTTGGCGAACTGGATTATGAAGTATATAACTTCATATTAAAGAACAGTGATAAGATTCCTTATATGACCATTAGGGAGGTGGCAAAGGAGGCCCATGTGTCAACTACCACCATAACCCGTTTTTGCAGGAAAGTACAATGCAGCGGTTTTTCGGAATTCAAGGTGCGTTTCAAGATGGAAAAGGAGAAAAAAACGGCAGCCAGCAAAACATACGACCACAGCTCAGTCTTTGAATTTTTTGAGAGAGTGGAGACAGAAAGCTTTCAAAAGCAGCTGGAGGCCATAGCTGAAGTCATTGCCGGAAAGAAGCAGATCATATTTCTTGGAACCGGTAATTCCGGCATCATGGCAGAGTATGCAAGCCGTTATTTCTGTGATATCGGTATTTTTTCCACGGGCATTAATTCTCCTATGTTTCCCATTAATTTAGAGTTCCCGGAAGAAAGTATCATTATCATTCTCTCTGTAGAGGGAGAGACCGAAATACTCGTTGATAATTCTTCAAAGTTAAAGGAAAGCAGCAGTACCGTTGTCTCCATTACCAACAGCAAAAACAGCACCCTTGCCAAGATTTCAGATTATAACATATCGTATTATATACAACGGGAGTTAAATGCCGTGGAAAAGATGAAGGTGGATATCACCTCTCAGATTCCGGCCGTGTACATTGTAGAGTCTTTAGCCAGACTCACTGTGCAAAGAAAACAGGGATAAAACACCCTGTTTTTTTTGTGGTACAATTGCCAAGAAGATCCCCCTTGTTACCAAATAGGCTTCCGGTATTTCCATGGCTCCCTTTTTCTAGTATGATCGTATCATAGAGAAAAAGAAGGAGGAAGATTTATGAAAGGAAAGATCAAAATTGTTACCATTGGAGGGGGCTCCAGCTATACTCCGGAGCTTATCGAGGGTTTTATAAAAAGAAAAGACCAGCTCCCCATCGGCGAAATCTGGCTTGTGGATATTGAGGAAGGAAAAGAAAAGCTTGATATTGTAGGAAATCTGGCAAAGCGAATGATAAAGAAAGCAGGACTTGACTGGGAGGTTCATTTGACCTTAGACCGGAGAGAGGCCCTAAAGGATGCAGATTTCGTTTCCACCCAGTTTCGGGTTGGTCTTTTAGATGCCAGGATCAAGGATGAGAGGATTCCACTGTCCCATGGCGTCATCGGCCAGGAGACCAATGGAGCAGGCGGCATGTTTAAGGCATTTCGTACCATTCCTGTGATTCTTGATATCGTAGAGGATATGAAGGAGCTTTGCCCCAATGCATGGCTTGTAAACTTCACCAATCCTTCCGGCATGGTGACAGAGGCTGTTATCCGCTACGGAAAATGGGATAAGGTGGTAGGCCTTTGTAACGTTCCTATTATGTGCCGGAAGATAGCTGCGGGATCCCTTCAGACAGAGGAAGAGGATTTGTTCTTCCGTTTTGGCGGACTCAATCATTTTCACTGGCACCGGGTATGGAATAAAGATGGGGAAGAAAAGACAGCAGAAGTCATTGAAAAGGTTTACGCCACAGAGGGGGGACTTAAAAAGGCAATGCAGGGGCTTAAAAGCTCCGGTGTGCAGAACATTCCAAGCATTAACTTTCTGGCAGGCCAGATCAGAAATTTAGGAATCATTCCCTGCATGTATCACCGGTATTATTATATTACCGATGACATGCTAAAGGAAGAGCTGGAGTCCTATGAAAAGGGTGAGACCAGAGCAGAGCTGGTGAAAAAAACGGAAGCCGAATTATTCGAACTGTATAAAGATCCGGAGCTTAATGTAAAGCCGCCTCAGCTTGAGAAACGGGGAGGAGCTTTTTATTCCGATGCTGCCTGTGAACTCATCTCTTCCATATATAATGATAAAAAGACCCATATGGTGGTCAGCACGAGAAATAACGGTGCAATCACAGACCTGCCTGATGATGTAGTAGTGGAGGTAAGCAGTATCATTACAGCTCACGGCCCCGTGCCCATTTCCTGGGGAAGCTTTGATGCTTCCAGCAAAGGTCTGTTGCAGCTGATGAAGGATATGGAGCTGACTACTATAAAAGCAGCTGTAACAGGAGATTATGATACGGCTCTTCAGGCATTTACCTTAAATCCACTGGTTCCAAGCGGAACCATCGCCCAGACCATTCTTGATGAGCTGTTGGTGGCTCATAAAAAGCATCTGCCTCAGTTTAAGGAAAAGATAGAAGCTCTGGAGGCAAAATAGATTCAATATACCGGTCGTTATCGATCGTGAGAGAGGACAAAGGAGCGTTTTAGCATAATAAGACGCTCCAATTGCTTTAGGATATAGAATAAGATGGCTCTTGCCTCAAATTCTTCCCGGCTGACAGGCAGCTCATGCTGCTTTAAATCAGAAAGCAGAAGGTTTAAATCCTGTAAAAGTCCTTCCCCTGTATTGTATCTGTGGTAATTCTGTTCAATGTTCCGAAGGAGTTTTGCCACCTCTTCTCCCTGACGGGGAATCAGAGATATGTTTTTAATATTTTCATAGATTCCTTCTAAAACGATGCTTTGCTGCTGACGCATCTCGATGTAATCTATCTCATAGGTGTCCTTTTTCCAGATGGCATTGTTATAATTGTTAAATGCACAGGTTCTGGCCAGCTCGATCTTTTCTCTTAGAATGGCAATGCAGCTTAAATCAAACCCGCTTTTATCTTCAATAAGAAGAAGCTGAGCCATATGGTTTAAGATGGCTTTGGCCTTTTTGTCCACTTCATCGGAGAGCTTTTGAAACTCATTCCCCCGCTTTCTTAAGTGGAGGTTTACAATGACTCCTACTGTGGTGCCGATGAAAAAGAGGGCGGCTTCGTTGCCGATGAGCTGGAGAGACATGGATTTTTCCGTTAGAAAATGAGTAATCAGAACGGAATCCATGGCAATGGCTTCTCCCCAGCCTGCATACAGGCAAAGAAGAGAGAACAAAAGAAGATAAAGGGCAAAGCCAGGGAGGGTAAAGCCAAGAAAGTAGAATACAATGCCAGAAAGAAGCAGAGCGCCCAGGAAAGCAAAGGTCCTGTTTCCAGCACTTTTAAAGGTCTCCCGTTTTGTATTTTGTATACTTAATACGGTAATAATTCCAGCCGTGGCAGAAAATTTGAGGCCAAGCTCTGCGGCAATGGCAATGGCTAAAACAGCGGCCAAGGCAATTTTTATACTTTTAATAATATTTTCGTGTTTCATAGGATTTGCCTCTTTGTTTTGATTTTTTCCTATCATATCATATTTGCTTTCTATTTTATACCCATAAAACATCCAAACTATAGGGAGAATATGTTGACAAGCTGGTGAAAAATGTGTATGTTATCCCTGATAAGGGTAAGTAGAAGGCTCATAAAAAGGAGAAAAGCGATGGAAAGAAGAATCACAGGAAAAACAGGATTAATGGGACTCATCGGCTCACCGGTGGGACACTCCGGTTCCCCGGCTATGTACAATTACAGTTTTGAGAAATTAGGACTTGATTATGCCTATCTTGCTTTTGATATTAAGGTAGATGGTGTGGAAAAAGCAGTGGAAGCCATAAAAACCTTAAAGATGAGAGGCTGCAATGTGACCATGCCCTGTAAGAGCGAGGCGGTCAAGTACATGGATGAGCTGTCACCAGCCGCCAGAATCATCGGCGCGGTCAACACCATTGTTAATGAAGACGGAAAACTCATTGGACATATCACCGATGGACAGGGCTTTGTAGACAGCCTTCGGGATCATGGAATCGACATAACTGGAAAGAAGATTACTGTCTGCGGAGGCGGCGGTGCAGCCACTGCCATTCAGGTACAGTGTGCACTGGAAGGTGCCAGAGAGATATCCATTTTTAATATTAAGGATGACTTCTTTGAACGAACGGTCATGACCGCTGAAAGAATCAAAGAAGAAAAGCCTGGCTGTATCGTAAACGTGTTCGATATTGCGGATCAGGAAAAGATGAAGGAAGAGATGGATTCCAGTGATATCTTTACCAATGCCACGATTGTTGGCATGAAGCCAATGGATGGAGAAAGTGTGGTAAAGGATCCTGCCATGTTCCATGAGGGACTTGTGGTGGTGGATGCCGTTTATAATCCTAAGGAGACCAGAATGCTTAAGGAAGCTAAGGAAGCAGGCTGTATCTGCATCAATGGACAGGGGATGCTTTTATGGCAGGGAGCCGCCGCATTTAAGCTATATACCGGCCAGGAGATGCCAGTAGAAGAAGTAAAGACTTTGTTTTTTAACTAGCTGGTCAAAACTCCTTTCGTGAGAGTTTGACAGGCAGCTTAAAATAATCATGAGTAAGGAAAGGATTGATAAAATGAGAAACGATTTTTTATGGGGCGGTGCTACCGCTGCCAACCAGTGTGAGGGTGGTTATAACGAGGGAAACAGAGGTCTTGGAACTGTAGATGTGATACCATGGGGAGAAAACCGCTTCCCGGTCATGCTTGGAGATATGGATTATAAGAGCCTTCCAAACGATTCTTTTTTCCCTGGAAGAGAAGCCATTGATATGTATCATACTTATAAGGAAGATATTGCTCTTTTCGCTGAAATGGGTTTTAAATGTTACCGGTTCTCCTTTTCCTGGTCCAGAATCTTCCCAACAGGAGAAGAGGAAAGACCCAATGAAGAGGGACTTAAGTTCTATGAGGATTTCATTGATGAGCTGTTAAAATATAACATTGAGCCTGTGGTCACCATCTGCCATTTCGATGTTCCACTGGCTTTGGTGGAAAAGTACGGATCCTGGAAAAACAGAAAGCTCATTGACTGCTACGTGGCTTACTGCGATGCCATTTTCCGTCGTTTTAAAAACAAGGTCAAATACTGGATCACCTTTAATGAGATCAATATTCTTCTCCATCTGCCATTTATGGGGGCAGGAATCCAGTTTAAGGAGGGCGAGAATAAGACTCAGGTAAAATACCAGGCAGCACACAATGAGCTGGTGGCTTCCGCCCGTGCAACCAAGCTTGCTCATGAGATCAATCCTGACTTTATGGTGGGCTGCATGCTGGCTGCCGGAAACTTCTATCCATATAGCTGCAGACCAGAGGATGTCTTTGATGCCATGAATAAGGATCGTGACAATTATTTCTTTATTGATATTCAGGCAAGAGGCGAGTACCCGGCCTATGCAAGAAAGATGTTTGAACGGGAAGGAATCGTTCTGGAAACAGAGGAAGAGGACTTTACCATCTTAAAGGAGAATACGGTAGACTATATTACCTTTAGCTACTATTCTTCCCGCTGTACCACAACCGACCCAGAGGTGCTGGGCAAATCCACGGCTGGTAACGTGATGTCCAGCGTGAAAAACCCTTACCTGAAAGCTTCTGAATGGGGCTGGCAGATCGATCCTCTTGGTATCCGGATTACCCTTAATTCTCTTTATGACCGGTATCAGAAGCCTTTATTTATCGTTGAAAACGGTTTGGGTGCCATTGATAAGGTAGAGGCAGACGGAAGCGTCTCTGACGATTACCGAATCGATTATTTAAAGGAGCACATCTTAGCCATGATGGATGCTGTGGATGAGGATGGCGTAGACTTACTGGGCTATACTCCTTGGGGCTGTATTGACTTAGTCAGCGCTTCCACCGGTGAGATGAGCAAGCGGTATGGCTTTATCTACGTGGATAAGGACGATGCAGGAAAGGGCAGCTTAAAGAGGAGCCGGAAAAAATCCTTTGAATGGTATAAAAACGTGATTAAAACCAATGGAGAGGCATTAAAAAACCGGGCTTAGATTATCGCCACCCGGTTTCTTCCATCATTTTTTGCCTGATAGAGGGCAATATCGGAACGGTGCATTAAGGATTCCAGAGTATCTTCTCCGGGACGGTATACCGTCAGGCCTATGCTGATATGAAGGGGGATTTTTTCCTCCCCCTCATGTCGCAGATTGATGTTTTCCACGCTAAAGCGGATGGCATCTGCAGCCTTATGATAATCCTCCTGGCTCTGGGCAAAGATGAGGGCTCCAAATTCCTCGCCTCCGATCCGTCCAAAAAGATCTTTGTGCTTGATCATCTTCTGGCACTGTCTTGCTACAATCTGAATCGCTTTATCTCCCGTAATATGTCCGAAGGAATCATTGATATCCTTAAACCGGTCGATATCGATCATTAAAAAGACTGCTTTTTCTTGCTGTGTGTTCATTTCGGATAATCTTTTTTCTGCATTTTCTATAAAATATCTTCGGTTCATCACCCCTGTAAGCATATCGGTTCTGGCCTGTATCTTTAATTCATCCTCCATCAGCTTGCGGCTTGAGATATCCTCCTGAACCCCAAGATAGCGTATGATATTCCCCTCATTATCCAATATGGGAGTAAGGCTTACGTATTCCCACATGATTTCTCCGTTTTTCTTCCGATTGCGGATTTCCCCGCTCCATTGGTATCCTGAGGTAATGGTCTCCCATAAATTATGATAAAACTTTCTTGACTGGTAGCCGGATTTTAAGATTCTTGGATTTTTTCCAATGACTTCTTCTTCCTGATAGCCTGTCAGCTCCAGAAACTTATTATTCACGTATTCAATCTCTCCGTTGGTCTTTGTAAGCATAAAGGAAACAGGGCTTTGCTCCATAATGGCCTTAAAGGTTTCTTCGCTGGTGTTAAGCTTTTTTGCAAGCTCTTTGCTTTGGGAGATATTTCGTATCACGCTGATGATGAACATGTTCTGTTCCAACTTCATTAAGTTGGCTGAAATGAGGACAGATATCTTTTTTCTTGCTTTTGTCATAATATGTATTTCCACATTTTTGCAATAACCCTGCTTTTGTATCATTTCCATAAATAATTCCCGTTCCCTGGAACATGACCAGAGATTTAATTTCACGGGAGTCTTACCAATGGCTTCTTCCCGGCTATAGCCCGTTTCCTCGGTGAATGTTTCATTGGTCTCAATGATTTCTCCAGTTTCAAATCTGGTAATAAGAACCGTATCCGGTATGGTCTCAAAGATCAATTGAAACTGTTCATTGGCCTGCTTTTTTTCCCAGTGCTCTCGCTGTACTGCCATGATAATGAAGCAATAGGAGCATATGATAATAGCAGCGATGGAGATAAAAAACACAAGGAGCTGGAGCGGGGTAGGAACAAAGACATCACTTGTTTTGTGGAAAAAAGTAATAACAGCCCGGATGACAAAAAATGCTCCAAATGTAAGCTGGACCGCGGAAGCCAGACGGGTAGTCTGACGGACAGAATCTATTTTGTGGTGAAGAAGGATTCCGGCATTGGAAAAAGAGATTCCTGATATAAGCAGGGAAAACAGGATGATACGCCAGCTCACATCATCAATGGCTAAGGTAAAGATAAAAAAGCTGATGAAAAACAGAAGGAATGTGACAAACAGCCATTTTTTTGCAATGGATAGTCCAAGAAATTTTGAAAATCCAACATTTAATGCAATCACTGCAAGAAAGGTAGACAGGTTGGATATCAAGATAGCTGGAGCGTCAGAAATAAAGCTTCCCCGGAGCGCAAAAACAAGGCCGCTGAGCGCAGTAAAGAAGCAACTGGCAAGAAGATAATTCATGCCTGGATAGTTATGTATAATGCGAAATATGAACAGCATAACGATTGCCTGGATTGAACTGATAAAAAAAAGTACAATCGACAAAGTGGCTAAATCAAGAGCCATGAAATCCCTCCTACCATAGATTTATGGAATTATATTAATATGATTTGAACCAAAATGCAACAACTACCCGTTGAAATATGTGGTTTTATTCTCAATTAACTGATTTTTGATGCCTTAGTGATTCTATAAGCGAGTAAATGAAATCTCTGGTTGATAATTTAATGCTTACCGTGTATGATTATAAAAAATTGTAACCATTATTGCCGGGAGATGAAAACCGGTTTTTACAGAGAGGAGAGCAGATATGTTTCGGGAAATAAGAAGAAAAGACAGAGAAATCGGTGAGGAAAGAATATCAGACATATTAAAAAAACAGCAATACGGTATTTTATCAACCGTTGATTCAGAGGGACAACCCTACGGCCTGCCAATCAGCTACGTTTATCATCATGAGGCGATCTACATTCACTGTGCGACAGAAGGACATAAGCTTGATAACCTGTTAAAAAATCCCAGGGTATCTTTTTGTGTGGTAGGAGATACCAATGTAATTCCGGATAAGTTTACCACGGATTATGAAAGCGTCATTGCATTTGGTGAGGCAAGCATGATAACAGGGGAAGAAAAAGAAGAGGCACTTATTGAAATCCTTCATAAATATTCTCCGGATTTTCTGGAAAAGGGAAAGCTTTATATAAAAAATGCAGCAGATAAAACAAAGGTAATGAAGATAAGCATCAGTCACATGACTGGTAAAGCAAGAGGTTAAAAAGCGTTTCTCTTCTTTATATAAGTATCTTTCGCCTGGTCAAATCTTATCTTTTAAACCTTTGTTAAAATATTGACATTTAAAAAATAGAGGAGTATATTTGACATAGCTAAAATATTTACATAAGAAGAGAGGAGTCTACTATGTTAAAGCTGATGAGGTCACCATTAAAGTATGTACAGGGTCAGGGAGCCCTTCTCCATGTCTACGAAGAAACGAAAAATCTGGGGAAGTCCTTCCTGTTTATATGCAGCAACAGCGGTTATAAAAGCTGCCATGAAAAGCTTTTAAAAAGCTTTGAAGGGACGGAGGCCAAAATATATTTTGAGATTTTTGGAGGAATCAGTTCCATTGGTGAAGTAGAAAAGATGCGTGCCATTGTAAAAGAGAAAGGAATTGACTGCGTTGCAGCCGTTGGCGGAGGGTCTGCCATTGATACGGCAAAGGCAACCGCTCATTATGAGAATCTTCCAGTCCTTATCATTCCTACTGTGGTGGCGACCGATGCACCCTGCACCGGCTTGTCAGTGATTTATCATAACGACGGAAGCTTTTCCAACTATATTTTCTATCCAAAGAATCCGGATGCGGTCATTGTGGATTCTGACATCATAGCAAACGCCCCGGCCAAATTCCTTGTGGCAGGAATGGGAGATGCTCTGGGTACTTATTTTGAAGCCAGAGCCTGCGAAAAGGCAAAGGCGCCCAGCCTGGAAAATGGCGGAATCACAAAATCTGCCATGGCTCTTTGCAGGTTATGCTATGACACCTTGCTGGAGGACGGCTACAAGGCCCTTAAGGCTTGTGAAAATAAAGTGGTGACCCCTGCATTGGAGTCGATTATAGAGGCCAACACATATTTAAGCGGCGTGGGTGCAGACAACGGCGGACTTGCTGTTTCTCATTCCGTATACAATGGATTTACCGCTTTACCAGAGTGTGAAAGCACCATGCACGGCAGCGTCGTTGCATTCGGCACCTTAGCACAGCTCATCCTTGAGAACGCCCCAGAAGAAGAATTTTACGAAGTCATGGAATTTTGTGCAAGCGTAGGTCTTCCGGTGACTTTAAAAGAGCTTGGGGTAACGGATAAGGAACGCGTCCATATTGCAGCAGAGAATGCCTGTGCAGAAGGCGAAAGCATACATAACATGATCGGAGATGTAACTCCAGAGCAGTTATACAACGCTCTGATTGTTGCAGATGCTCTGGGACAGGAATATTTGAATCTAAATTAAAATAGTAAGGATATAATAAACAAAAAGCGGTCTTTATGTTGTTTCTGCAACATACTGAGACCGCTTTTTTTGGTACAATTGAGGAATAATTTGTAAAATTATTACCAACAATAATGAGGTATCTTGGTTCAGGCCGATGAATTGCTGCCAGGACCCGAAAAGAGAAAGGAGTTTTGATTATGAAGGCAGAAGTAGATAGAGAAGGATGTATTGAGTGCGGATTATGTGCTTCCACTTGCCCGGAGGTATTCCGTATGGGAGACGATGGACCGGCAGAGGCATACGTGGACGAAGTACCGGAGTCTGTGATAGATTCAGCCATAGAAGCTCAGGATGGTTGTCCGGTAGCAGTAATCAAAGTAGAATAAAACATAAACGCCTCTTTCTGATTAAACTTAAAAAGCATACTCAGACTGGGGCGTTTTCTGAAAAGGAGGAATTCATGTGAGCGAATACATCAACAACCGTGAGATGAGACAGAAAGCCATTAAGGATATTATAAAGAAGCTGCATGAAGGAAAGACGGTAGAGGAAGTAAAGGCCACCTTTGAAGAAGCATTCCATGGTGTTTCTGCTTCTGAAATCTCTGTAGCGGAATCGGCACTGATTGCTGAGGGCCTTCCCTTGGAAGAGGTACAAAGGCTATGCGATGTTCATGCCGCTGTTTTTAAAGGCTCCATTGAGGAAATCCATCAGGAAACCGACCCGGCTCTGATACCCGGCCATCCGGTGAATACCCTGGTGAGGGAAAACAAAAAGATCAATCATATTATGGATAAGGAAATTCGTCCCTATCTGTCCCTGACCATGCTAGATGATAAGGACTCCTTCCAAAGCCTGCTTAATGGGATGGAGCAGCTTAAGGATTTAGCCATTCATTATCAGAAAAAAGAAAATCTTCTTTTTCCTTACATGGAAAAGTACGGAATCACAGCGCCCCCAAAGGTAATGTGGGGAGTGGATGATGAGATCAGAGCTCAGGTCAAGGAAGTAACGGACATGCTTCTTAACAGAGCGGAGAAGAATGAGACTCTTTTAAAAAAGACAGAGGAAGTCCTTGATAAGATTGGGGAAATGATATTTAAAGAAGAAAATATCATGATTCCCATGCTTTTAGAACAGCTCACAGAAGAGGAATGGAAGGTAATCGCGGACGAGAGCCTGGAAATCGGATTTATCATTGACCATGTTCCAGCCTATCAGCCAGGAGAGGCAGCCCAGAAGAAGGCAGAGGAAGAAAAGAAAGAGGAACCGGAGGTGGTATCTGGGCTTATAAAGCTTCCGTCTGGAGAATGGACTCCTGAGGAACTGACAGCGACCTTAAATACCCTTCCCTTTGATTTGACCTTTGTGGATAAAAATGACCAGGTGAAATATTTTTCAGAAGGAAAAGAACGGGCCTTCCCACGGACCAGGACCATTCTTGGAAGAAATGTTTCCAACTGTCATCCTCCGTCAAGCGTCCACATCGTGGAGAAGATTGTAGAGGATTTTAAAAATGGTGTGAAAGACCATGAGGACTTCTGGATCAAAATGGCTGGAAAATACGTATTGATCCGCTATTTTGCGGTAAGAAACGAACAAGGGGAGTACCTTGGTGTATTAGAACTGACTCAGGATATTAAGCCCATTCAGGAAATTGAAGGGGAGAAACGGCTGATGTCTGAATAAAGGCATTACAGATAAAAAGGTGACATTTGTCATGGGATCATGACAAATGTCACCTTTTTTTCCTTTAAATCCATGACAATAGACAGTACCTATAAAAAATCTCAGTTGATACAATGAAAGAGTCAAAAAGAGATTTGGAGGAAAAGAATATGAAGTATGTGGTGCTGGTCAGTCATGGCACATTTGCTCCTGGACTTCACAGCGTTTTAAAGATGCTGGCTGGAGGAGAGAGAAGCGATATTATTAGCGCCAGCATGGAAGACGGTATGGGAGCAGGTGATTTTGTAAGTAGGTTTGAAGAAGCCACAAAGACCATAACTAAAAAGGATGAGATCATTCTTTTGGCAGATATCATCGGAGGCTCGCCTCTGACCAATGCCCTGGATTCGTTGTCACAAAGAGGTCTTTTGACAAAGACCATTGCATTTGGCGGAATGAATCTCTCCATGGCTTTAACTGCAGTTTTCATGAAGGATGGAATGGAACGGGATGAGTTTCGAAACAGCCTTCTCACAGAGTCTAAGAATTCCATTGGGGAGATGGAATTAAAAGAAGATGATTCCGAAGAAGACATTTAATTTAACCCAAAAGCAAGTAAAAGAGAAAAGGAGGATTATAACATGTCAGTATCATTTGTAAGAGTGGATGACCGCATGATTCACGGGCAGACCTGTACCAGATGGGCGCTTGAATACCCATGCGACGGCCTGATCGCAGTCAATGATTTAGCTGCCGCTAATCCGGTACTAAAGGCAGCGTATAAAAGTGCATCAGGAAAAAAGACCTTTGTCTGGACCATGGAGGAGTGGAAAGAGAAATGCCAGAAGGTGCTAGACAGCAAGGACCGGTATTTTCTCATCACCAAGAATCCAGTGGACATGAAAAAGATTCTGGTGGACCAGGGCTTTGACCCGGGGCTAAAGACCGTTATCATCGGTCCTTGCAATGACAGACCGGGTTCCATAAAGCTTGGAAATAACCAGTCCATTGTCCAGGAAGAGGCAGAGGCTCTGGAGGATATCATGAAGGCCGGATATCGTGTTGAATTTGCTCTTTTAAAAGAAGAGGCCATTGGTAACTGGACTAAATTCCGGGGACAGTTTGGATTTCAATAAGGAAGTAACATGAATGAGGGGAAAGGTGGAAATATAAGATGCAGATTAATTTATTTCAGGCAGTTTTATTGGGGATATGTGCCTGTCTTGCCAGTATGCCGGGGCTTGGCGGTACGACCTTTGGTAACTACACCTTAGGACGTCCTTTGGTGGCAGGTCTGATTGTAGGCCTGATTTTGGGAGATATGCGCTCTGGTATCATCGTAGGAGCGGCGATCCAGATTATTTACATAGCCCTGGTGACTCCAGGCGGTACCGTATCCGCTGATGTGCGGGCAATCAGCTATATCGGTATTCCACTGGCTGTAGTGGCGATTAAAGGCATGGGGCTTGACCCGGCGAGCAAGGCGGCTCAGGACATGGCGGCTACCTTGGGAGCAGCGGTAGGAACTCTGGGAACCGTGTTGTTTTACGGAACAGCGACCATAAATCTGGTTTGGCAGCATATGGGCTGGAAGGCAGTGGAAAAGGGAGATTTTAAAAAGCTTTATCTGGTGGACATGGGGCTTCCCTGGATTTCCCATCTCATTTGTTCCTTTCTGCCAACGGTAATCATCACCATGGCAGGCGCAGGAATGGTAGACTTAATGAAACAGTATCTTCCCATGGACGGAATCGCCATGAAGACTCTGTTTACCGTAGGAAGTCTGCTTCCGGCGGTGGGTGTTGCCATTCTTTTAAAGCAGGTCATCAATAAGGCAACGGATTTCCTTACGTTCTTCTTTGGATTTATCCTTGCGTCGACCATGGGAGTAAATTTAATTGGAGCAGCCCTCATTGGAGGATTCTTTGCGGTCATCAATTATAAGATTCAGATGCTTAAGGTACGTCCGGCATCAGAGGCAGCTTTCGAGGAGGATATATAAGATGAAAAAATTATCAAAGAAAACCCTGAATAAGTCTTTCATATCCTGGTTCTATGGCCATTTGACCTGTTTTTCCCAGGAGCATATGCAGACCTTTGGCTATCTTTGTGCCATGCTGCCTGTAGTAGAAGAGCTTTATGATACAAAAGAAGAGCAAAAGGAAGCCATGCAGACCTACACTGCCTTCTTTAATACAGAACCCCAGATCGGTACTCTCGTAGTGGGAATTACCGCAGGTCTTGAAGAGGCGAAGGCCAACGGGGAGCCGGTAGACGGAGAGACCATCAACGGCATCCGCGCAGGACTGATGGGACCATTGGCCGGAATCGGAGATTCTCTGATTGTAGGAACCTTAATTCCCATACTTCTGGGCATTGGTCTGGGGCTTTCCGGCAATGGCTCTCCTATGGGTGCTATTTTCTATATCATCGTGTGGAATGTTCTCATGTTCTTTGGCATGAAGTTTGCTTATTCCAAAGGCTATGAAATGGGTGGAAAGGCCGTGGAGCTTTTGGTTGGTGAGCAGGCTCAGGCAATCCGTGATTCCATCATTTTAGTGGGCACGGTGGTGATAGGAGCCGTAGCAGCCAGCTGGATCAACATTACCACAGCACTTCCTTTGCCAGGAGGCCAGACACTGCAGCAGGCTCTCGATGGAGTACATCCAAAACTGTTATCTGCGCTGACGGTTGCGTTCTGCTGGTGGCTGATGACCAAAAAGAAGATGTCTCCTTCTCTTGTAATGCTGCTTTTGGTAGTTGTGGCTTTCGTCGGAGTATTAGTTGGATTCTTTAACCCTGGATTGTCTTATTAAGACGAGTCAGACAGAACGAATCCTTCAAAAGCCGGTATCCAACATGGGGAGATGAGGGACCGGATAATTAAATAGATTCGATGCAGGGAGACACGGAAGCTGGTGTCTCCCTAAAGGGCATCTATGACAAAAATATCTTTGCAAATATAGAGTCAGGTGTTAAGATTACATCAAGAAAGGGGGAAAGCATCCATGGTAAGAAAACAGGCAGGAAAGATTATTTTACTGGTGCTTTTTGCAGCCTTTGCAGGCGTTCTGTTCTTTTTTGCGGCAAACAAAGGCATGATGGCTGTAAAAAAAGAAGGAGGCCGCAGATTTGGTGCTACCTACATGACCATGAACAATCCCTTTTACGAGATCATAGATGATGAAATCCGCAGTGTATTAGAATCCAGAGGAGATATTCTGATTACCAGAGATCCGGCACTCAGCGTGGACAAGCAGATCGCCCAGATAAAGGAGTTTACTGACGCGAAGGTGGAAGCCATATTCATCAATCCAGTGGACTGGAAAGCGGTAGGTCCGGCCCTTTCTAAAGCGGCGGATCAGGGAATCCCTATTATCGTTGTGGACAGCGACGTATATGATAAGGACAAGGTGGCCTGCACCGTGGTATCTGATAATTATCAGGCAGGTGTTCTATGTGCGAAGGACCTCATGTCCCAGATGGCTGGAGGGAATATTCTGCTTCTCACCCACAAAGGAGCGAAATCCGGTATGGACCGGATTCAGGGCTTTCGGGATACCGTGGCAAAAGAGGACTCCTTTCATATTCTGGCGGAAGGGGAGTGCCTTGGACAGCTTGAGCTTGCAATGCCTGTGACAGAAGCACTCTTAAAAAAGTATCCTCAGACCAATGTGGTGATGTGCCTTAATGATCCGGCAGCCATGGGTGCTATGGCAGCTCTTGAGGATGCGGGGATGACAGGAAAGGCGGCTGTTTACGGCGTGGACGGCTCTCCAGACGGCAAAGCCTTGATTGAAGAAGGAATTATGACAGCGACTGCGGCTCAGTTTCCAAGGCGGCTGGGAAGAGAAGCAGCGGAAAGTATGTATCGTGTAATAAACGGAGAAAAGGTAGAGCCAGTGATAAAAATACCGACAGAACTCATTACCATTAAAAATCTGAAAAATTACGGTAGCAGCGGCTGGCAGTAAAGCGTGATAGGAGTGTGCACATAATGAGCAGGGAAAATGTCATTGCAAAGCTTCAAATTGGAATATACCTCCTTAATTTTGCAGCCGTATGCCTTGTGGCGGGAATCATGACCTACAGCTTAAAGGAGATTGTAGCGGTCATGGATGCCAAAAGCTTTTTAAAGGCGGTACAGGTTAGGCCCTGGAGGCCAGATACCATTCTTTTTACTTCCGTTGTCTGTTATCTTTTCCTTGTAGTGCTAAGCGGAGTCAGCCAGCTGTGGGAAGATAAGGGGAAATTGGTCCGTTCTTTCCTTATGATAGGGGAAATTGGTTTTTGTATTGGGACGACCTTAGCCCTTAACATGAATTATGACGGCCTGGTGCTTTTGGTAGTCGCTGACATGATCCGGGGGCAAAAAGGAGGAAAGCAGAAGCTCATACTTCTTGTGGCAGTCACCGGTCTTTATACAATTACGGATTATAATCTTCTGGGGCGGTATTTTGGCATGGTCCCCTGGGATTCTTTCATCTCATATTTCAGCATCAGCACTCAGGCACTCCTAAGGGGGACCAGGAGTATATTCGTGTCCATGAATCTGGTCTTATTTATCCTTTATATGGTGCTTTTGATTCAGGGAGAGCACCGGGAAAAAGAAAGAATCCGGTTTCTAAATGAACAGCTGGAAGCAGCCAACATAAAGATGAAGGCTTATGCTGCGGAAGCAGAGAAAAATGCGGAGACCAGAGAGAGGAACCGGCTGGCCAGAGAAATCCATGACACCCTGGGACACGTTCTCACAGGAATCATAGCAGGCATTGATGCCTGTATTACCCTGATCGATATTTCACCAGAAGAAACAAAGAACCGTCTTGTTAAAATCGGAGACGTGACCAGACAGGGAATCACCGATGTGCGTCGCTCCGTAAAAAAGCTTCGCCCGGATGTTCTGGAAAAGATGGAGCTTGAAAAGGCTTTGACTCAGATGCTTCAGGATGTAAGCCATAATACAAAGGCAGAAATCACATTTGACAATCAGGTAAGGCCCCTTAAATTTCATGAAGACGAAGAGGAGGCAATATACCGGGTAATACAGGAAGCCACCACCAATTCCATTCGTCATGGCCATGGGGAAAGAATTATGATATCCATTGAAAAAAAGGAAAAGTGGGTGACCATAACCGTTAAAGATGACGGTAAAGGCTGCGATTACGTGGAACAGGGCTTTGGACTCAGGCACATGGAGGAACGGCTTAAATTTCTGGGAGGATATCTGGAATATGAGGGACATAACGGATTTCTTATAACAGCAAGAATTCCAATCAGATGGGGAGAGGAGTATGATTCATAAATGAGCGGAAAAATTAAAATAGTCATAGCAGATGACCAGGAGCTAATCCGGGACAGTTTAAAAATCGTACTTTCAGCCAATCCGGATATGGAAGTCATTGATACAGTGGCAGACGGCAGGGAAGTCATCTGTTCCGTGAGGAATGCAAAACCGGATATTATTCTGATGGATGTCAGGATGCCCGGTATGGATGGGGTTTCCTGTTCTCAGATCATAAAGGAAAACTACCCACAGATTAAGCTTATAATCCTCACTACCTTTGATGATGATGAGTACGTCTATAACGCCCTCAAATATGGCGCCAGCGGATACTTATTAAAAGGCGTCTCCATGGCAGAGCTGTCTGCAGCCATTCGGACGGTACACAGCGGCAAGGCCATGATCAATCCGGATATTGCGGCAAAGGTGGTCCGCCTGTTTTCCCAGATGGCAAAAAGCAATTATGCCATTAATGTATCCAAAGGCAATGTGGGTGAGATCAGCCGTTCCGAGTGGAAGATCATTCAGCAGGTGGGGTACGGCAAGTCCAACAAAGAGATCGCTCTTAACTTAAATCTGTCCGAAGGCACGGTTCGCAATGGCTTAAGCTCTATTTTAAGCAAGCTGGATTTGAGAGATAGGACACAGCTTGCCATATGGGCGGTCCAGACTGGAGTCACTACACGAAATCTGGAGGAGTGTTAAGGAGACTGAGAATGAGGAGAGACAGAAAAATGGGAAAGAAGCAGTTTGCCGCCAGGCTTGCAATTATTGGGGCTGCAGCGATTCTCCTTTTAATTGCAGCTGTTTACTTAAACCGGAGGAGGCAGTCAGGAGAAGATGAAATCCTGCGCTTTGGAATGTTTGCAGGAAGCTATTGGGACGTTCCAAACGGAAACTGCTATGAAATCATAGACGATGCCATTGCACGGTTTGAAAAAGCCCACCCAGGGGTTAAGGTGGAGTATGTCAGCGGCATATTAAAAGAGGATTATTCGGAATGGCTGGCAGAACAGGTGCTTCTGGGAAAGGAGCCTGATGTATTCTTGATTCCGGCAGGTGAGCTTGCTACCCTTGCCTCTTCCCGCATATTAAAAAACTTAAACGGAGTGATCCAAAAGGACAAAGACTTTCATAAAGAATCCTATTATCAGGCTGCCTACCGGTATGGGAACTGGAAGCAAAAGCAATATGCCCTTCCATATGAAAGCGTCACCACATTGATGTTTGTAAATAAGACCTTGCTAAATAATGAAGGAATCGCCATGCCGGGAAATACCTGGAGCTGGAATGACTTCCTCACCATATGCCGGCAGGTCACAAAGGATACGGACCACAATGGAATCACAGACCAATTCGGCTACTATGGATACAGCTGGCAGGATGCAGCATATTCCAATGGACTTTCCCTTTTTAATGAAGATGGAACGGCCTCATATTTTGGAGATGAGCGGATGGAGGCGGCCTTAAGATTTGTAAAGGAACTGGAAGAGATCAATCAGGGGTATACGGTGACCGCAAAAGACTTTGATAAGGGCAAGGTGGCATTCCGGCCTCTTGCATTTTCCGAGTACAGAACCTATAAGCCGTATCCCTGGAGAATCAAGAAGTATTCAGATTTTGAATGGGACTGCGTAAAAATGCCGTCCGGGCCTTCAGGAGGAAGCCGGACGGAGTTAAACACCCTTCTTATGGGAATCAGCAGCCGTACCAACCATGAGACCATGGCATGGGAATTTATGAAGACATTATGTTATGAAGAAGATACCCAGCTTGCACTGCTTCAGCAGTCTCAGGGCATGCCGGTAATCCGCAAGGTAACGGAATCCCCTCAGTTTCAGGCCCTGTTAAAAAGTGAAGCACCGGGAAGGAATGCTGCCGTTGATATGAATATCATAGGTCAGGTCATGGAAGAAGCAGTGGAAATGCCGAATTTCAGGCTCTATCCATCGGCAATGACCATGGCGGACGGAGAAATCAGCCGTATGTTAAAAGGAGAGGCCTCCATGGACAGCGGCCTGTTAAAGCTTCAGCGAGAGATAAATGCGTTATTAAAAGAATAGGAGTATAAGTAATGCTTTTAAACCAGACAAATACGAAAGACTTAAGCTACAAAGCCATTTTCAGCGACATTGACGGCACTCTCTTAAACAGCAGACATCAGGTTCCTCCTGATACAGGCAGAGAAATCATAAGACTGGAAGGACTGGGAGTTCCCTTTGTGCTGGTATCAGCCCGGATGCCGGATGCAATGCTTCCCATTAAGGAGGAAATCGGCATCAGCAGTCCCATGATATGCTACAGCGGAGCTTTGGTCGTAGGAGAAAATGGAGAATATCTATACAGCTGTCAGGTTGACCTTTCAGAGGCGTTGAAAATCAAAGCCATGCTGAAAAAAGATCATCCAATGATAAGCTGCAACACATATGGAGGAAGCAAATGGGTGGTGGACGATGACCAGAGTTCATGGATAAAAAGAGAGGAAACCATTACCGGATTAAAAGCCAGTGTGGGAAAGATTGAATGCGAATTTAAAAAGGAACAGGGAATCCACAAGTTTCTTCTTATGGGAAATGAAGACGAAATTCTTTCAGTAGAGAACCGTTTAAAGCAGGAATATCCTCATTTATCTGCGGCAAGATCCAATGCTTGTTACCTGGAAGTTATGAATGGAGCAGTAATGAAATCAAAAGGAGTGGAATTTCTTTGCAATTACTATGGGATATCCATGGACCAGGTCCTTGCATTTGGTGATGGCCATAATGATATTGATATGCTAAAAGCTGTAAAAGCCAGCTATGCCATGGGAAATGCGCCTATAGAGGTTCGGGAGAGTGCTGCCTGGGTGACACTTGATAATGATCATGAAGGATTGCTTGCAGCTTTAAAGGAATGCTTTGGATTTGATTGAAAGGGATAAAATAATGAAAGTCCAGGTTTCTGCCCTGGACTTTTGCCATGTTTGTATTGGTATTAGAACTTAATTACCTTTGGATCTCCTGTGAAAGAAAAGATGGAAGCAGTTGCATTTTTAAGATAAAGAACCTCAAAGATTCCGTCATCAGCAGAATACATCTTACTCAGTGAAGCCTTGTTGTCCTCTATCATGGCTGCACGTGCCTCTGTGCGGTCATCTTGGATGGCTTCTGCTTCCAGTCTCAGCCAGGTTCCCTTGCTCATGCAGGAGATTTCGACCTTAGGATTCTTTATCATCTGTTCAAAAACAGGTTTTTTGTTATTGGTAGCAATGTAAAGCTTTCCTTCAAATTCACAGACAGCACCAAAAGGGCGTACTCTTGGCTGGTCCTCCTCATTGGTTGCTAAATAGAAAGTACCGGTTGCTTTTAAGTAATCAAGAACTTCTTTCATCGTTGTTGCTCCTCTCATCTTTTTATGATATAATGTGACTACTAGTTTATTATATAGCATAGAACACAATTGTAAACTACGATATTTTATGATACCTAGTATCAAGGAGGATACTATCATGGCAAAAAAAGATTTATATGGCTTATGTCCTTACGTTACCTCTCAGAAGATTCTTTCTGGTAAATGGTCCATATATTTATTATACTTATTGCAGGAAGGCCCGGTCAGATTCAATGAGCTGCAAAGGAAGATGCCGGAAGATATAACCCATACCACTCTTTCCAGACAGCTTAAGTCCTTAGAAGAGGAGGGTCTCATCATCAGGCGGGAATACTCCCAGATTCCTCCCAGAGTGGAATATTCCTTAAGTGAGATCGGCTTAAAGTTTGAGTCCGTGTTAGAGGCTTTAGGGAATTGGGGAAATGATTATATTGAGTTTGTAGAGCATAAAGATCATTTTATGGAAAAAGATGGAGAAGCCATATGAGAGAACTAAAGGAGATCAACCGCGATTTAGAACTTAACAATCAGAACATTCTGGAGCTGTTACACCAGCATCTAAGCCTTAAGGCGGAAGCAATGAAGGCAAAGATAGCAGGAATGCTTCCGGTTCTGGAAGACCAGCCTGAGCCCGATGGAAAGGTAAGTAATCCGGGATTTAAAGACAGTCCTTATAAGGATGAGCTGCAGGAAATCCTTCATACCATTGAAACCGCTGGAAAACGGGTGGGGAGCAAATGTCTCTTTGACTTTAATATTGCCTTAATTGGTTTTATGGGAGCCGGAAAAAGCACAGTATCCAGATATTTAAAGGATATGCTGGCTATGGAAGAGGTGGATGTGGATGCCATGATCGTGAAGGATCAGAACATGGCCATTAAGGATATCTTTGCAGAGCATGGGGAAGAGTATTTCCGTAAATGTGAAAGTGAGGCCATTATCCGGTTAAAGGATTGTAAACAATCCGTTATTTCCTGCGGAGGCGGAGCCGTAATCCGCGAAGAAAATGTAACAAACTTAAAAAAGATCAGCCGGATTGTACTTTTAACCGCAGATCCGGAGACAATCTTAAGCCGCGTAAGGACAAGCGACGAACGCCCCATTTTAAATGGAAACATGAATGTGGAATTTATAAAGGAGCTGATGGCAAAACGGGCAGATTATTATCGTAAGGCAGCAGACATCATTATAGAGACCGATCATAAGACCATGAACCAGATCTGTGAGGAACTGATTCAAGCCCTGATTCTTCTTAAAGAACAGGAAAAAAAATAAAGCTATTTACATAAAGCATGTATTCTCCCTTATTTTCAGGCAGGCTGCATGCTTTTTTACATAAATATTCTCATCTACACAACTTCTACATATCGTCCTGCTATTCTTTTCATCAGAAATCATAAGGAGGATGGCCATGGGATCTATTGTAAAAACAAGAGTGCTGCGCATTGGCGGCATGACCTGTGTAAGCTGTCAGAATAAGATCGAAAAAAAGCTTAAGAACACGGCAGGGATTATCAGCGCAGAAGTAAGCTACAGCGAAGGAACTGCAAATGTGACGTATGACACGGATATCATTTCTTATAAGACTATTGTAGGTATTATTGAGAATCTGGATTATATGGTGCTTACGGATCAGGATAAAAAGGGAACAGATGTCAGCCGGATTACGGGAATCCTGCTCATCATAGCTGCACTTTATATGGTAATTGAAAATACCGGACTGTTAACCCTTTTGACACCAGGTCAGCTTGCAGATCAGACCATGAGCTATGGAATGCTTTTTGTCATCGGTCTTGTTACGTCGGTCCACTGCGTGGCCATGTGCGGCGGCATAAACTTATCCCAGTGCATTCCTTATACGGCAGGAGATTCTACTGAAAAAGGCCGTTTATCAGCTCTTCGGCCTACCTTTCTTTATAATCTCGGAAGAGTATTGTCCTATACCGTCATCGGTTTTGTGGTAGGAGCGTTAGGGTCTGTATTTACCTTTTCTACCACCCTGCAAGGAATTTTAAAGCTGATCGCCGGTCTTTTCATGGTGATTATGGGAATCAATATGCTTGGAATTTTCCCATGGCTGCGAAAGCTGAATCCCAGAATGCCTGGATTTTTGGCTAAAAGAGTGTATAAAGAGAAAGAAAAAAGCAACAGCCCTCTGTTTGTGGGACTCCTAAATGGCTTTATGCCCTGCGGACCCTTGCAGGCCATGCAGATTTATGCCTTATCCACAGGCAATCCCTTTTCCGGTGCTCTTTCCATGCTTTTATTCAGCCTGGGTACCGTACCATTAATGTTCGGATTAGGTGCGCTTTCAACGGTGCTTGGGAAAAAGTTTGCCGGTAAGATCATGACGGCGGGAGCGGTTCTTGTGGTAGTCCTTGGTTTGTCCATGGTGACTCAGGGCTTTAGCCTGTCTGGGGTATCCGTACCCAACCTGGCGTTTGCTCAGGAAAATGATAACGGGGATGGCCAGGAAAACCAGCCTGCCCAGAAGATAGAAGACGGCGTTCAGATCATTAACAGTACCCTATCCTCCGGCAAATATCCCAATATAAAGGTACAGGCAGGGATTCCTGTCAAATGGATCATCGATGCGCCAAAAGGCAGCATCAATGGCTGCAACAACCGTATGATCATCAGGGATTTCGGCATTGAGCATACCTTTCAGACCGGGGAGAATGTCATAGAATTTACTCCGGAAAAGACAGGAAAGGTCTCCTACAGCTGCTGGATGGGAATGATACGGGGAACCATATCCATTACAGAAGAGGCTCCTGACACTGGAACTATTGGGAATGAGGCAGAAAATCTCCTTGATAAGCCAGTTCCGGCAGGGGTCACGATTCCCACCGATAATGTTGCCATAGGGGAAGAATCCGTAGATGAAAATGGAAATCCCATTCAAAAGATTACCATGGAGCTGACAGATAAAGGCTTTCAGCCAGCTGCCGCAGTGGTAAAGTCTGGTCTTGACGTGGAATGGAATATCATAGACAGCACCACTGGAAATAACTATGGAACGACCATACTTGTGCCTGATTTTGCGACCCAGGTTCCTTTGGAACCGGGAGACAACCGGTTGTATTTCACACCGGCAGGAAGCTTTGATTTTTCCAACGGAGATAATACCTCTTATGGCTATATCAAGGTAGTGGATGATATAAGCAAAATGGATTTAAATGAAATCAAGAAAGAGATAGGGAGCTTTCAGACTCAGATCTGGCCCGATACCACCTTTCAGGGGGCAGGAGGCTCCTGCTGTCAGTAGGCAGATCGTAAAAATCTGGGAAAGGAGCTTCGTTCATGAACTTAATTTTAAGCCATTGGCATTGTATTATACCGGCAGCCTTTTTGATTGCAGCCATGTTCTTTTTAAGGGGAAAATCGTAAACCATAAGTAAATTCATATTCAGGAGGTTTGTAAATGAATCAGATCATTACACATAAAACTAAGATATTTTTCCGTACCATCATCATTATGGCCCTGGCCCTCATGGCCCTGACTGCCTGTTCTGCCAAGGATAAGAAGGAGAGCGGTTCTTCGGATAAGGCAGCACAGTATCAGAATGCCTCCGGAGATCTGGTAATCCCCGTAAGCGAGATCAGTGACAAAGCCAGCTTTTATCCCGTAACGGCTGATGGAACCAAAATGGAGGTTTTAGCAGTGAAGGCACCGGATGGAACCATCCGTACCGCATTTAATACGTGCCAGATCTGTTTTGGTTCAGGAAGAGGCTACTATAAACAGGAAGGTGATAAATTAGTATGTCAAAACTGCGGAAACCAGTTCTCCATGGATCTGGTAGAGGTGGAAGCAGGCGGCTGTAACCCATGGCCTATCTTTGATAAAAATAAGACTGTGACAGACGAATCCATTACCATTCCATCAGATTTCCTAAAGGAGTCAGAGCAGATATTTGCTAACTGGAAGAAATCTTATTAATCCGTAACTCTCCTGAGTCGAAAAGCTTCATCTTGTAAGTAGAAAGGCAGGCATGGTATACTGTGATCATGCATTGGCTACATCACAGGAGAAGGAAATAATACAACATGGAGAATGAATTAGTTACAATCAGTGAAATGGCAAAGCTTCATCATCTCACCCGCCAGACCCTTATTTACTATGATCATATCGGCTTATTAAAGCCCACATTTACCAATGATCACGGATACCGCTATTACAGCGTTTACCAGATTCCGGTATTAAGGGAGATCTGTCTGTTAAAAAAGCTTGGGGTAAAGCTTGAAGATATTAAAAAGAACATAGAATCCAGAAATTTAGAATCTGTCATCAATCTGTTGGAATTGCAGAAAAATGTCATTGATGAACAGATGAAAGAGCTGAACCTCACAAGGATGTATTTGCAAAAGAGAATTAATTTTTATGAGGACTCCCAAAAAACTTATAAGGCGGAAACTCCTCTGCTGAAACAGATTCCTCAAAGGCAGGTCTTGTTTGTACCGTTTGAGGAGCGGCCAGGAAAGAATGTTCTTCATCTTACGTTGATGAAGGCATGGAACAAGCTATTTGATTCCGACACCATTCCCTCCTGCGGGTTCGGCACTCTCATTCGTTATGAACAGTTCTATACTGAAGATCTCTATGAGAATTCAGGGATATTTGTGGTGCTTCCATATCCTCAGCCTGGTCTGCCAGGAGTAGAAGAGATTCCTGGAGGAACGTATCTTTGTATGTACAAATACTCCTATCCCTATGAAGAAAAGGATTTTCATTATTTGATGGAATGGGCCGAGAAGAACAATTACAGGATTATCGGGGACGCCCTGGATTTATGTCTGCTTGATACCACCTTTTATAATTCAGAGCACAATGTAGATTATTGCTGCTTACAGATTCCGGTTGTAAAGAATTGAATCGAAACAAAAGGGCTGCCGTTTTGGCAGCCTTTTTTCGTTGAGATTTTTAAATGCGCTCAGGGTGAAGATAGCGGTACGTGATATAAGAACATTTTCCAAGGATTGATCCACAGGCAAAAAACATAAGACCTGAGGCGATGAAACTGGCGCTTGGTCCACCAATTAATCGCAGACCTTGCTTTGCGGCAATAATCAAAATATAGATAATAAGACTTAAATAGGATTCTTTGTAAATAATTTTATTATTGGAATCCAACTGATACCGCAATGACTTCCCTCTAATACATCCAGTCAAAAGACCGGCTGTACCAAAAACCATCAAAGATAAAAGCATTTCATAAGAAAGTGTAAAATCCTGTTTCAGGTGATCTTCCAGTAACATTCCAATGAATAACACCGGCACCAACCATAAATTGGGGAATTTTATTTCTTTTGTTTTTCCTTTTGCAATATTTGAAATTTTTAATAAAAGTATGATAATTATAACATAGGATAGATTCATGTAAAACCTCCTCATAGGTAAGACCTGCATTCATTTGAAATCATCAGACAAAGCTGTGTCCTCAATTTTTTTATTATAAGCACTTTCAGGAACTCTGTAAAGTAAAAAAACAGCTGCCCTAAGTCAGCAGCAGAATTGTCTATGTTTCCGTAATATAAAATATTTTAAATATAATAAGAAAAACCCCTTGACTGTATAGCTACAATATAGCGCATAGTATCCTTAACGGCCGATGAATGAAAAAGTACAAGGAGGATTATTTATGTCTAAAATTAAAGTGAATGATTTGCGTTCTGCCTTAGAGCTTCTGGAATCAATTCCAGGACAGCTGATAGAAACTGATGTGGAGGTTCATCCTCATGCTCAGTTATCCGGAGTGTATCGCCATGTTGGAGCGGGCGGTACGGTTATGCGCCCCACCCAGGAAGGTCCTGCCATGATATTTAACAAGGTAACAGGGCACGAAGATGCCAGAGTTGCCATTGGCGTCCTTGCAAGCCGCAAACGAGTGGGATATCTTCTTGATGAGGCTCCAGAGCGTCTGGGTCATCTATTAAATGAATCTGTGAAGAACCCGGTGAAGCCAGTGGTAATCGATCAGAAGGATGCAAAATGCCAGGAAGTGGTTCATTACGCCACAGACCCTGACTTTGATATCAGAAAACTGGTGCCTGCACCTACCAATACAGAAGAGGATGCTGGACCTTACATAACCTTAGGCATGTGCTATGCCTCTGACCCGGAAACAAAGGAATCTGATGTGACCATTCACCGCCTCTGCCTTCAGAGTAAGGACGAGATTTCCATGTACTTTGTGCCAGGCTCCAGACATCTTGGGGTATTCAGGGAAAAGGCAGAAGCAGCCGGAAAGCCGCTTCCCATCTCCATCAGCATCGGTGTAGACCCTGCCATCGAAATCGCTTCCTGTTTTGAACCGCCTACAACACCTCTTGGCTTTAATGAGTTAGAGATTGCCGGAGCCATTCGAAAAGAAGGAGTAGAGCTTACCCAGTGCCTTACCATTGATGAAAAGTGCATTGCCAATGCAGAATATGTCATTGAAGGAGAGCTTCTTCCTGGAATCCGTGTGAGAGAGGATCAAAACACCAATACCGGAAAGGCTATGCCTGAGTTCCCTGGATATACAGGACCTGCAAACCCTGAGATTCCCATTATCAAGGTAAAGGCAGTAACCCACAGAACCAAACCAATCATGCAGACCTGTATCGGACCAAGTGAAGAGCACGTAAGCATGGCTGGTATCCCGACGGAAGCCAGTATTTTACAGATGGTAGAGAAGGCAATGCCAGGAAAGCTTTTAAATGTTTACTGTGCCTCCAGCGGCGGCGGTAAATACATGGCTGTGCTCCAGTTTTGCAAAAAGATACCAAGTGATGAAGGAAGACAACGCCAGGCAGCACTTCTTGCGTTCTCTGCATTCAGTGAATTAAAGCTGGTGGTCCTTGTAGATGAGGACGTAGACCCATTTGATATCAACGATGTTGTCTGGGCCATGAATACCCGTATGCAGGGAGATTCCGGTATTGTATGCATTCCAGGGGTACGCTGTCATCCATTGGATCCTTCCAATGACCCGGCAAACTCTCCCTCCATCCGTGATCATGGAATTGCCTGCAAAACAATTTTCGACTGTACCGTACCATTTGATCAAAAGCATCGGTTCCAGAGGGCAAAGTTTATGGATGTAGATCCTTCCCATTGGGTTCCGGACATGTTTAAGAAATAGAAAATACAACATAAGAGGTGGCAAATATGCCGATTGGAGTAATCGTCAACAGCCTGGCAGTACTGACAGGGGGTGCTGCAGGCGCCTTATTGGGCAATAAAATACCAGAGCATCTGCGCAACAATCTGACCCTGATTTTTGGTGTGGCTTCCATGTCCATGGGAATTACGGCCATTGTAAAATTATCCTATTTACCAGCGGTGGTCTTTGCCGTTATTATTGGAACCGCCATTGGTGAGCTTGTTCATCTGGAATATGGAATCACGGTAGTAGCAAAGAAGGTACAGGCACCAATATCAAGAATCTTTTCCGGGAAAGATTCTGGCATGAGTCAGGAAGAATTCATGCAGAAGCTTGTAAGCATTGTGGTACTGTTCTGTGCAAGCGGAACCGGTATTTTCGGAGCATTGCAGGCAGGTATGACCGGAGACCATACCATCTTGTTTTCAAAGTCAATCCTTGACTTTTTCACCGCAGCTATTTTTGCAGCCAGCCTTGGATATATTACCTGCACTGTCTGCGTGCCTCAGTTCGTGGTTTTGGTACTCCTCTTTTTTAGTGCCTCCATTATCATGCCCCTGACCAATAAGGAGATGCTCAGTGATTTTACCGCCTGTGGAGGTATTTTAATGCTGGCGACCGGACTTCGTATTTCTGGTATTAAATCCTTCCCAATTGCTAACATGCTTCCTGCCATGGTCCTTGTCATGCCCTTTTCTTACTTCTGGTCCCATGTCATCATGAGCCTGTTATAAGCCTATGAATAAAAAGAGAATTGTAGTTGCAGTCAGCGGAGCAAGCGGAGCCCCTCTGGCAGCAGCCTGTATCAGACAGTTAAAGAAGTTACCGGATTATGAGATTCATCTGGTGGTCAGCAAAGGCGGGGAGGAGACCATTCTTCACGAGCTTGATATGATGCTGGAGGAATTTAAAAAACTTGCCCATGTGTGTCATGATAATAAAAATATTGGTGCAAGCATTGCCAGTGGAACCTATGAAACAGAAGGCATGATCGTAGTCCCGTGCAGCATGAAGACGATAGCAGGAATCTGCAGCGGCTATTCCGATAATTTGCTTCTTCGGGCAGCAGATGTGACCATAAAGGAAAGAAGAAAGCTGATTCTGGTGGCAAGGGAAACGCCGCTTAGTCCCATTCATTTACGGAATATGGAGTATTTATCCAGACTTCAAAACGTGGTTATCCTGCCGCCTGTCATATCTTACTACAGTAAGCCAAAGTCCCTGGAGGACATTAATTTCCATATCGCAGGAAAGATTCTGGATGCAGCAGGAATTAAGGTGGAAGGCTTCAGACGGTGGGAATAGAAATGAATAAGGAGTCTCATGAAAACGTTTAAAAAGGTTATTAACGGTACAGAAGTTCGCTGTGATGTAAATGCCATGGGAGATGATATCTGCGTTCTCTTATATGGAGGCGACCTTCCTCATATTGGGAGTACAGCACTTTCCGTTCCCCGTCCCAGCCTGACGGGGGAGGGGATTAGTGCCACTACCTCCATATTAAATTGCCTTGGCCATAAGGACGACGTGTTGGCCAAGCTGTTCGCGGAAAAAATAGCCGCAAAGACAAACCATGTAACGGTATGTGTCTGTGGCATCCATGTGGACCATTTGTCTTTTGAGGATCTTCAGAAGTTGTATGATGGATGCTGCCAGTTTCTGGAAGAAATTATCCATTTTTTTAATTCCAAGGAATAAGAGCCAAAGACCAAAGCTTTGTAACAGGAAGAGATAAAACGACATATGACAGAATAAGCATATGAAAATGATAATAATAACTATATTTACATATTAATAAAAGCCTGTTATAATAGCGGTTACAAAAGGGTCAAATCCGAATGGATCTGCATAAGACATTGGAGGATAAGAATTATGGCGAATGAGAATCACTTCTGTACCTGCAACGAGACAACATGTAAGCTGCATCCCACAAATCACGATATGGGCTGCGATCCCTGTATACGTAAGAATTTAAATAAGGGTGAGATGCCGGGCTGCTTCTTTCATTTAATTAGTGACGATACTTCTGAGCTTGAGGAATTCACCATTGACAGCTTTGTAAAGTTCTATCTGGAGAATAAAAAAACAAAAACTCAGTAAATAAAAAGGAAATCCGAAGATTATCAGGATTTCCTTTTTTGTCTTATTAAAGTGATATCTTCTTTCCTCTTAAAATCAATGCACCAATCGCCATTACAACTAAGTATACAATTAAAAATGCCACAACAGCCATTCCATGAGCAAACCATGCCGCTATGATCATAAAGATACTGCCTAAAAGTGAAAGGCTTGGCATGAGAAACCGATTGAAAAATGTAAGCTCTTTTTCCTTTTTCATAAACATGATAAAGATAGGAATATAAAGTGCGTAAATTGTTACAATGGGAAGCTCTGAGGAATCAAAGGTAAAAAATCCGAACCAGCTAGAGGTTAAGTTTGCTCCATAAAAATAAAGGAGCCATAAAGCGCATAAAAATAACCCCAGAATTGCAGAGTTAACAGGCATATTGGTGGTAGGATCCACCTGGCTGAAAACCTTTGGATTTGGTCCGAGACCTCTGGCTGCGATGGAATAGATTCCTCTGGTACAGCCAAGCATCAGGCCATTTAAGGTCCCAAGGCATGAGATAATAACAAATACAAATAAAAGAGAACCGCCAGCAGAAGAGAAGATGGTCTGGAATGCAAGCTTGGCACCTGTTTCTCCGCCTGCCATCATGACTTCATTCTTAATGGTTCCTGCCAGTCCGATGTAGTAAAGGATATAAACGGACATGGTAATAAAAGTTCCGGCAATGAGCGCCAGAGGAAGGTTCTTTTTTGCATCCTTTAGCTCTGCATTGATGCAGGTAGCAATGATCCAGCCCTCATAAGCAAAGCTGGCTGCAACAATGGCAGTAAATAAGCCGCCTTTTGTACTTTGAGACACATAATGAGTGAAATTGTAAGCAGTCATACCGCTTTTCACTCCCATAAAGGTTCCCACCACTGCCATTAAAAAAAGCGGAATCAGTTTAATGACCGTCGTGCTTACCTGAAATTTACCTGCAAGGACAGGAGATAAGGCATTGAGTGTAAAGCTGGCAACCAGGTAGAGACATGCGATTGTCATACATTCGCCGCCGGTTATGGAAAAACCCAGAATTACGCAGGTATAACGGGCGGATACCCAGGCTAACACAGAGGTAATGGTAGGATAATAGATGATTGCCATAAACCAGCCTACATAAAAAGCATATTTTTTCCCCATGGCAGCTTCCGCATAATCTACCACTCCATTGACGTACTGGTATCTGGTAGCCATTACAGAGAAGGTGTAAGCACAGGAAATCATGATAATGCCGCCGATTACCCAGGCCAGGATTCCCTGTTTTAGATTGCCTCCCGTTGCCGTAAGGATCTTTTCTGCCTTAAAAAAAACACCGCTTCCGATCACGATGCCCACAACCATGGCAATGGCTGTAATAAGACCATATTTTTTTTCTAACTTTGGTTCCATTGTTCGACCATTCCTATTCTTCAATAGAATTCCTTTGTCTTTATTTTTTCACCATACATAAATAAATTACCCCAAAAACTAATTTTATATCGTTTGGGCCCCCATTTTTGTTGACGAAACTCTTATTATTTTAACACAAAATCAGATATAATTCATCAAGATTTTTGCTTTTTAGGGTATAAAAATGCACAGGCGGCCATAAGAGCCATCCTGTGCAAAATGATTGTAAACATTCCTCTAATTTGTTTCCTCCAGCTCCCATAGATGCCGGTCCAGACGAAAAGGCAGACAGGATAAAGCGCCTGTAATACCGATTATAAAAAAGAGAAGGGCAGCGCCAGAGCCTTTTCCTGATCCAAAGACTTGTAAAAGAAGACTGCCGGGAGCCTGATGTGCCATCAAGGGCTCAAAAACCTGATCGATGAGTATGCCTCCGCATAAATAACCCAGGGGTATGGTGAAAAACTGCAGCGTATTTCTTGCAGAATATACCCGTCCCTGCATGGTTACCGGTATTTTCGTACGAAGCAGGGCATCCATGTTAGCTCCCATAACGGGAATTAAAATCCAGCCAAGGACAGACCCAAAGCACCAGACAGGAGTAGTTCTTCCAAGGGCCAGAATGAAGTTCTCAGTGCTCATGGAAAAGAGCAGACAGTTTAATATCACTCTTACCCGGCTTTTCGGAGCAGGAAGAAGCGTTACCAGAATGCTTCCTGCCAGTGTGGCAAGTCCTGCGGCTGTATTTACCATACCAAGTTCTATTTTCCCGCCTCCGGCCCGGGAAAGCATCATAGGCGGAAGAGCGGCATTAAAAATAGAGGCTGTAAAATTAATCACGGCCAGAAACAAGATAAGGTCAAGGATACCCCGTTCCTTTTTTAAATAAGTTAACCCGCCATTTACAGACTCCAGAAGAGATTCCCCCACCTGTTCCTTGTCTGGCTCTATTTTGGGAATCTTTATGAAGCATAAAAGTGAAACAAAGGCTGTAAAAAAAGTGATTAAGTCAAACAGGATGACCAGCCGTAAGCCTGCAAAGGAAAGCAGGGCAGTAGACAGCACTGGAGCCAGAACCGTAACAAAGGAATTTGATAAGGAACGAAGCCCGCTGACTTTCTGATAATACTTTTTCGGAGTGAGTAAACTGACTGTCACATCTGCGGCAGGCTGCTGCAAGGTGTTCATAAGTCCGTTCACTGTGTTAAGGAAATACAAATGCCAGATCCTAAGCCTTCCTGTAGAAAAAAGGATAAGTACTAAAACGGTACAAACAGCAGCCAGGCTGTCGCTTGCCAGCATAATAAGTTTTTTGTTCTTCCGGTCGATAAAAGAACCGGCAAATATGCTGAATATCACATAAGGCGCATAAGAACAGATGGTCAGTAATGCCGTAGTCAGTGCAGATCCCTTTTGTTCATATGCCCAAATCACAAGGGCAAGGCTCGTCATGGAGCTGCCCAGTGAGGAGAAGGACTGTGTCCCCCATAAAATAAGGAATGTTCGAAGTTCCTTTACGTTTTCTTTAAAATGATGATACATGACTTTGCTCCTTAAAATTTTATTTTAATTAAGAAGTGCAAAGTCCGCAGGACGTGTGAAATCTCTCCGTGTAAATTCGTCCCTCTCAGACCTTACACGGAGCAGAGCCAATGCATAATCTCATATCTGTCTTCCTCGTAATTTCATTATATTTATTAATAAAAGTATACCTCTCCACTTCTTTTGGTGTCAAGCAAACAGATTCATAGATTTATAAGATTCTGGCAAAAATAAAAACACCAGCTTTCCAATGACAATAAAAAGCTGGTGTTTTTCTATATGGCTAAGAACCATTGGATCAGGAATGCATTGCCATAGAACAGCTGGCTTCAAGCCCATTCTGATGTAAATAATCGGTACCCCAGGAATAAATCGCCTCTAAAATAGGCCGGATGCTGATTCCCAGCTCGGACAGGGAATAGTCAACTCTTGGAGGAACCACAGGATACACGGTGCGGTTAATTAAGTGGTTATCCTCCAGCTCTCTTAACTGCTGGGTAAGCATCTTTGGAGTGGCCTGAGGAATCATTTTTCGTAATTCTCCAAAACGCAGGGTTTTATCTGTTAAGTGCCATAAAATTAGGGCTTTATATTTACCCCCGATCATATTTAAGGTAGTATCTACAGGGCAATGGTAAACGTTACAGTTGCAATCCATAAGTAATGACCTCCTTCTTAGTATCCTTTTGGGTACTATGTTACAATAAAGTACATACTTGCAAAAATCATAATAACTGTCATAATAATATCATGAGTTACAAAAAACTTCAAGGCAGTTCTTAAAAATAAAGGTGAGGTGAACGAGAATGGCAAGTGAAATGTTAAATATACGTGGCATGACATGTGCTGCCTGCGCACAGAGAATTGAAAAAACCGTGCGAAAGGTTTCCGGAGTCAACCAGGCCAATGTTAATCTGGCCAGTGAAAAGCTGTTTGTGGAATACGACAGCGATAGTGTGGATCTTTCTGCTGTTAAGGCAGCAGTTACCAAAATCGGATACGAGGTCGCAGAGAGAACCGAGCATGCGAAAGTGACCATTCCAGTTGGAGGCATGACATGTGCCGCCTGTGCAAGAAGAGTGGAAAAGGCTATTGGTAAGTTAGAAGGAATCGATGAGACTTCCGTAAACTTTGCAACGGAAAAGGCAACGGTAACTTACGACCCTCAGACCGTAAGGCTGTCTGCGATTCGCGGGGCCATTGAAAAAGCAGGCTATCAGGCTTTGGAAGCGGATAAAGCGGATGCGGCGGATGAAGACCGGGCCAGAAAGCAAAAGGAAATTAAGTTGCTGTGGACCAAGTTCATCGTCTCTGCTGTTTTCTCCCTGCCTCTTCTCTATATTGCCATGGCTCCTATGATATCCTTTGTCCGTCTGCCATTTCCGGCAGGGATTGAGCCTATGCGGTACCCGCTGATCTATGCGCTTTTGGAGATGGTTTTGGTGATACCGGTAATTGCAGTGGGATATCGGTTCTATACAATAGGATTTAAAGCCCTGATCCAGAGAAGCCCCAATATGGATTCTCTGATTGCCATCGGTACCACAGCAGCTGTGCTTTTCAGTATTTATAATACCTTCCAGATAGCAGCCGGTCATTTTATGGCTGTAGATGCACTTTATTATGAGTCAGCCGGTGTTATTATAACCCTGATTCTTCTTGGAAAATCCCTGGAGGCAGTATCAAAGGGCAGAACCAGCGAAGCCATTAAAAAGCTCATGGGCCTGGCTCCTAAGACAGCTACTGTATTTATGGATGGGATAGAAAAGGAAATTCCTATTGACGAAGTGGAGATAGGAGATGTTATTATAGTAAAGCCGGGAGAAAAAATTCCCGTAGACGGAACTGTTTTAAGTGGCCATACCTCCATTGATGAATCCATGCTTACCGGTGAAAGTATGCCGGTAGATAAAAAAGAGGGGGATCCGGTCTATACGGCCTCCATAAATACCACTGGTGCCTTCCGTTTTAAAGCAGAAAAGATCGGCAGCGAAACAGCCCTGGCTCAGATCATTAAGCTGGTTGAGGATGCACAAGGCTCCAAGGCACCCATTGCCCAGCTGGCAGATATCGTTTCCGGATATTTTGTTCCTGTTGTCTGTGCCATTGCACTGGTGGCCGGTATTGCCTGGTATTTCGGTACCGGTGGAGATTTAAAATTTGCGCTTACCATCTTTATTTCCGTACTGGTAATTGCATGTCCCTGTGCTCTTGGTCTTGCCACACCAACTGCAATCATGGTGGGAACAGGAAAGGGAGCTGAGAACGGAATTCTTATTAAAGGCGGAGAAGCACTTGAGACCGCTCATAAGATAACTACCATTGTATTTGATAAAACTGGTACCATCACAGAAGGAAAACCAACGGTAACGGATGTTCTTACGGCAGAAGGTATTAATAAAGATACCCTGTTACAGCTTACCGCTTCTGCGGAAAAGGATTCAGAACACCCTCTTGGTCAGGCCATTGTACTGGGGGCTAAGGAAGCCGGACTTGAGCTATTTGCCACAGAACGGTTTGAAGCTTTAACAGGCCGTGGAATCGAGGCCCGCATTCAGGGAGAAGATATTCTTGCCGGAAACAGAAAGCTGATGGAAGAGAGAAATATTTCCATGGCTGGCATGGAGGAAATCTCCGACCGCCTGGCAGAGGAAGGCAAAACTCCTATGTATGTGGCTATGAATGGAACCTTAGCCGGAATCGTTGCAGTGGCTGATGTAGTGAAGGAATCAAGCCGGGCTGCCATTGAAAGTCTTCATAAGATGGGAATGGAAGTGGCGATGATTACGGGAGACAATGCAAGAACTGCCGCTGCCATAGCAAAACAGGTTGGTATCGACCGGGTGCTTTCCGAGGTCCTTCCAAAGGATAAGTCAAGCGAAGTGAAGAAACTCCAGTCAGAAGGCAAAAAGGTTGCCATGGTAGGAGACGGTATTAACGATGCACCAGCGCTTGCACAGGCTGATATTGGAATTGCCATTGGTTCTGGTACTGACGTAGCCATGGAATCCGCTGATATTGTGCTCATGCGTTCTGACTTAATGGATGTGCCGACCGCCATTCATTTAAGCCGGCAGACCATACGAAACATCAAGCAGAATCTGTTCTGGGCCTTCGGTTACAACGTAATTGGAATTCCTATTGCAGCAGGACTTCTTCATCTGCTCTTTAACGGCCCGCTGTTAAATCCTATTTTTGCAGCTGCCGCCATGAGCTTAAGCTCTGTTTCCGTACTGACTAACGCATTAAGGCTTAAGAGATTTAAGCCAGTGACAGGAAAGAGGTGAACCAGCCATGAATAAAAATGGAAAACTGATTGGAGCTGTTGCAGCCGCAGTGATACTTACAGCGGCCATAACAGTAGGTGTTGTGAGAACGGCAGAAGGCAATTTAGATGTAATAGGAAAAGGGTCAGAAAAATCCTTTGAGGCAGTAATCGGTGCACTTCCAGATGCTGTTAAGCGTGACGAGACGAGTGGAGGCTGGTCCTTAACTTCACCTGATGACAGCGTACGCGTTATCTGGAGTGAGGATTATCAAAAAAGCCCGGTATACGATGTTATGCTTAAATTTGATGCAAAGCCGTTTTTAGACGCTGGACTCGATGAGAGTAAGCTTCCTGATATTTATAAAAAGGATGGGGAAGCATTCCTCGTAGGAAGTAAGTTTAGTAAGGAAGGAACGCCATTAAGCGGCGAGGCAGATGCCATATCCGCCTACAGGCAGATTGGAACATATAACCCAGATATCATTAATTATCATTCAGCCATGGATCATTACGGCTTGAAGCTGGGGGATGGAAACATGTTTGAATGGGCCAAAAATATGGAAACCAATACCGCATCAGGCAAAGATCAGGATAAGGATATTGTATTCGTCTTAAATCCAGAGCCACTGCTGGCAGCTGGGGTTGATCCTCAAAAGGTAGAAGGCTGGGTCTATGCCACGGTTCCTGTTATGGACCACGGGAAAAATATTGAGGTTTACAAATTTTTAAAGCCCTTTAATATAAAATAAAATAAAATAAAATAAAATAAAATAATGGAGGTATTACAAATGGCAACAACAATTTTAAAAGTAGAAGGTATGTCCTGTCAGCATTGTGTGAAAGCAGTGACAGGAGCAGTCGGAGAAGTAGATGGAGTGTCTAACGTTTCCGTAGACTTAGAAGCAAAAACAGTAACCGTGGATCATGATCCGGATAAGGCTCCGGTTGACAAAATCAAATTTGAAATTGAAGATCAGGGCTACGACGTAGTGGAATAAAGAAGTCGGGAATCGCTTAAGGGCGGTTCCCGCTTTTCCTGCTTATTTTGGATATGGATTGAGGTGTTCGGATGATTAAGAACTTAAAAAATGTACTTGTGGTGGACGATGAGCCTAAGATCCTGGAGGTCGTCTGCCTTCTTTTAAAAAGCAAAGGCTTTTGCCCCATCCCTGCGGAAAATGGAAAAAAGGCACTGGAGATATTTGAGGCCGAAAACATCTCACTCGTCCTTCTTGACCTGATGCTTCCTGATCTCTCGGGAGAAGAGGTATGCAGTGCCATAAGGAGAAAGTCGCGGGTTCCCATTATCATGCTTACGGCAAAGGTAGAGGAAAATGATGTGGTGGAAGGCTTTTCCCTTGGAGCCGATGATTATGTGATTAAACCATTTGGCTTAAAGGAGCTTTATGCCCGAATCGAAGCCGTTCTTCGCAGAACAGAGCCTGATTTAATCCCATTGACCAGGTTAAATTCCTGGCGGGATGGAGATCTCATCGTGGACTTTGAAAAGAATGAGGTAAAGAAACATGGAACGCCTGTGACTCTGACTCCCAGTGAGCGAAACATATTATCAGCCCTCATCAAATACCCCGGAAAGGTATTTACAAGAGAAGAGCTGATTGAAACAGCCATGGATAAAGGCTTTGCAGGCTACGACAGAGCCATTGACAGCCATATCAAGAACATAAGAAAAAAGATTGAAGACGATCCTAAATCCCCAGTCTATGTCCTGACCATACCAGGCCTTGGATATAAGTTCGGAGGGTGAAGCCATGAAAAGCTTAAGAAAACAGCTTTCTCTATCCATTTTTCTCATCCTGTTTCTTACCGTCTTTTTAACAGGAATTCTTTCCAACTGGCTCATTAACCGGGAGTTTGAAAAATATATCATTCAGCTGGGAGAAGAGAGACGGGAAAATATTGTTGATGAGCTAGGAAAGCAGTATGATGGATTAAAACGGGTCTGGAAGCAGGATTATGTCCATGCCATTGGAATGAATGCCCTATATGACGGCTATATCATAAAGCTTTATGATGCAGGCCATAACGTAGTATGGGATGCTGAAAATCATGATATGAGTCTTTGTGGACAGATCATGGATGAAATATCCGTTCGAATGAAAGAGAGAGGCTCCAAAGGCGGCTTTGTGGACAACGTCTATGAGCTGAACCAGAATGGAAAAGAGATTGGAAGTATTTCCATTAAATATTACGGACCATTTTTCATGAACGAAGCTGATTTTGATTTTATCAATGTCATGAATAAGGTGCTGATCTTCATAGGAATCTTATCTGGTGTTTGTTCTATCATTGCTGGCTGTTTGCTTGCCAGGAGGATTTCCCGTCCGGTTACTAAGACTGCCTACATTGCAAAGCAGATTTCGGAAGGAAATTATAACATACGGTTTGAGCCTGGCACCAGAATTAAGGAGCTTGACGATCTTGCAGAAGCCATCAATCAGCTGTCAGACGGTCTGGGAAAGCAGGAGAGCTTAAGAAAACGTCTCACTGCTGATGTAGCCCACGAGCTAAGAACCCCCCTTACATCCTTAAGCTCTCATCTGGAGGCAATGATGGAGGGCTTGTGGGAACCTACCTACAGCCGGCTTAGCAGCTGTTTTGAAGAGGTAAAGCGTCTAGGCACTCTGGTCGCTGATTTAGAGCAGCTTGCCAGAATGGAAAGTGAAAATCTGGTATTAAAGAAATCAAAGGTAGATCTTTTAAGCCTTGTACAAATTGTATCCGACACCATGAACGGAGAGTTGTTAAAGAGAAACCTATCCTTTGACTTAGAGGGCTCGTCCGTAATGGTGGAAGCAGATAAGGACCGGATCAGCCAGGTGGTCGCAAATCTTCTTTCCAATGCAATGAAATATACACCTGAGGGTGGGAGCATAAAAGTGGTAGTTTCGGAAACTTCAAATGACGGCATCATAAAGGTAAGTGATAACGGAATTGGAATCCCGGAACGAGAGCTTTCCCTGGTCTTTGAGCGGTTTTATCGTTCCGATAAATCCAGAGACAGAAAGACGGGAGGTGCAGGGATCGGACTTGCCATTGTAAAGTCCATCGTCACAGCCCACGGTGGAAATGTAGTGGCAGAAAGCACCCTGGAGAAGGGAAGCAGCTTTACCGTAAGCCTTCCAAAGGCTATGAATAAGGTGAGATTGTAATAAAAGAGACAGGAAAAAACAGTTCCTGTCTTTTTTTGTGTACTAAGCATGATATTTACATGTGGCATGTATAAGGCTTTCAGGTGGATGCAAGGTTTAATTGTGAAATTCAGCTGATAGATATGTTACTTTAAGGTAAAATATTACCGGCAATAATCAACACAAAGTATGGAAAGAAATAGAGGTTTTATAAGAAAAGTAAAAAATATCGTTTTTTTCTATAATAACAGTCAGATTTCATTGGTATGCTTCGAAAAAAGCGGAATGATATAATAAATAAAACAAAGTAAGGTTCAGCAAAGCGTGAAGGAGTGAAAGGAATGAAAAAGTCTGTAACAACAAAAGCATCAAAGACCACGTTGCAAAGCCGCAGGTTGTTTTACTGTATTGTACCGTTTATCATACTGAGTTTTCTGTTTTCCTATTTTCCGCTGCATGGTTGGATTTATGCTTTTTACGATTATAAACCACCTCTTAAATTGTCTCAGTGTGATTTTGTAGGCTGGAAATGGTTTCAGACGCTCTTTGCAAATAAAACCCAGGTCGCGCAGATCGTTCAGGTCATGAAGAACACACTTGCAATGAGCTTTTTGGGGATTCTTACCTCTGTATTTCCAATTGGATTTGCCTTATTTCTCAATGAGATAAAATGCAAATGGTTTAAGAATGTGGTACAGACTTTAACAGCACTTCCTAATTTTATTAGCTGGGTACTGGTTTATTCTGTGGCATTCAGCCTGTTTACAGACGGCGGTATGATAAATTCTCTGCTTCTGCATCTGGGAGTCATTACGCAGCCAATTAAATTTTTAGACAGTGATGCTCATATCTATTCTTGGATGACTTTCTGGAATGTGTGGAAGGGACTGGGCTGGGGGGCAATCCTTTATCTGGCAGCAATTGCCGGAATTGATTCAGAGCTTTATGAAGCAGCCCGGGTCGATGGTGCCAACAGGTTCCGTCTGATGAAGGAAATCACCCTTCCATCTTTGATGCCCACGTTTTTTGTTTTACTGATGATGTCGGTTGCCAACTTCTTAAATAATGGAATGGACCAGTATTATGTATTCCAGAATTCTTTTAACAAAGAGCATATTCAGGTATTGGATCTGTACGTGTATAATATAGGTATGACAGGAAGCAGTTTGTCCCTTGCCACTGCCATCAGTATGTTAAAGAGCATAATCAGTTTGATCTTGCTGGCCATAGTAAACTTTGTATCCAAGAAAACACGCGGGGAGTCCATTATTTAGGGGGGGGGGATGTTTCGTGGGAACCAGGAATAAGAAACGCAAAATAATAAAATGCAATGATTTGACTTTTAACATAATAAATTACTTCGTATTTTTCGTGATCACTCTCATCTGTTTTTATCCCTTTTACTATATGATCATCAATACCATCAGCGCCAATGATTTAAGCGCCAATGGTTCCATTCGTTTTTTGCCCAGATCTATCCATTTTGATAATTATAAGCAGGTATTATTAATCAATGGCTTATTAAGATCAGCTCTTGTATCCATTGGAAGAACTGTGATCGGTACGGCCTTTACGGTATTGGCCTCCGGGTTTTTGGGATTTATATTCACCCAGGAGAAGATGTGGAAAAGGAGGTTCTGGTATCGGTTTTTCATCATTACCATGTATTTTAATGCAGGACTCATTCCGATGTTTATTACCATGAAGACACTGCATCTGACCAATACCTTTTGGGTATACGTCATTCCGGTCATTATTCAGCCATTTAATATCATTCTTGTTAAGACTTATATAGAATCCATACCAAGGTCCTTACAGGAGGCAGCAGAGATGGATGGAGCGGGGATTTTCACTGTATTTAGAAGGATTATACTTCCCACAGCAAAACCCATACTGGCTACTGTGGCGATTTTTTCAGCAGTCGGGCAGTGGAATTCATTTCAGGATACCCTGATTTATGTGACGGATCAGAAATTATATTCCTTACAGTATTTATTATATACGTATATCAATCAGGCCAGTTCTCTGGCGGCAATGGTACGAAATAATGGAACCTCTGCCGTGAGTGCCGTTGCCCTGGCCTCTCAGCAGACGCCAACTTCTATCCGCATGACGGTGTCTGTTATCGTAGTGCTGCCCATTTTGTTTGTTTATCCGCTATTCCAGCAGTTTTTTGTAAAAGGAATTATGATCGGATCGGTGAAAGGTTAAAAAGGAGAGAGAGAATGAAAAAGAGGATTTTAAGTTTGCTGCTCTGTACGGTTATGACAGCCACAACCATATTGGCAGGATGCGGCAAGGAAACTACCAGTTCATCTGGCAGTGGCGATGGAAATAAGGATGAATTCATCACCGTAGATGTATTTGATACCTTGGCGAACTATCAGGGAATTCAGTCCGGCTGGTTTGCAAAGGTAGTAAAGGATAAATTTAATATGGAGCTTAACATTATTGCTCCTAATGTGGCAGGAGGCGGAGATACTTTATTCCAGACCCGCTCTGCCGCAGGGAATCTGGGAGATCTTATCATTTCTAAAACAGAGAACGGGCGCTTTGAAAATATGGTAAAAGCCGGACTTCTTATGGATATGACAAGTCTACTAAAAGATAAAGCAGTTTTAACCAATTATAAAGAAGCCATTGATCTCATGAACGGAGATTTGGAGACCAAGGGAATCTTTGGCATTCCAGGTGAAATATCCAATCAGTCACCGTTAGTATCCTCAGAGGGGATCGAGCCGCTGGTATCTCCATACGTGAGATGGGATTCTTATAAGGCCATAGGATATCCGGCAATGGAATCTTTGGAGGACTTTATTCCGGTGATGAAATCCATGCAGGAGAACACGCCGAAAAGCGATTCTGGCAAAAAGACTTATGCCATCTCATTGTTCAAAGACTGGGATGACAACATGATGGTAGGAACGAAAAACTACGCCTCTTTATATGGTTATAATGAAATTGGCTTTGTATTAGTCAAAGCAGACGGAAGTGATAGCCAGGATATTACCTCCAGTGATGGCTATTATGTAAAAGCATTGAAATTTCTGTTTCAGGCAAATCAGGCTGGAGTGGTTGACCCGGAATCGACCACACAAAATTACGATATCTTATCGGATAAATACCGTGACGGTCAGATTCTGACCTCTCTCTGGTCCTTTCAGGGATCGTCCTATTATAATACAGTGGAACACAAGAACATGGGAAAAGGGTTCATGCCAGCCTATATAAAGGGAAGTTCCCCGTTTTCCTTCGGCTGCTATCCAAATGGCAATGGAAAGACGATTATAGCCATTGGCAGCCAGACAAAGCATCCGGAAAGAATTGCAGAATTTATTGACTGGCTGTATTCACCGGAAGGAATGGAGATGGCAGGGCAGGCCAATGGAGCAGCAGGAATTGAAGGCTTGACCTGGGAGATGAAAGACGGGAAAGCAGTCTTTACAGACTTTGGGGAAAAGGCACTTCCTAATAATAATGTACCTGTCCCAAAAGAGTGGGGCGGCGGCTCCTGGAAGGATGGAGTATGCGCGTTAAACTTTAAAACCTTGTCAATTGTTGACATTGACCCCAGAATCAATGAGCCTTATCTGACCAGCATGTGGTCTTCGGAATTAGCAAAGAGAACAACGCCCCTGGATCTTGACTGGCAGGAAAAATCCGGCGGGGCAAAGACGACCATTGAATTTCTGGAAAATAACCATGCACTGTCAGTGGCTCCGGGGACTTCCTATTTACAGCCGGAAGAAGGCTCCGATATTACCACCCTTCGTGGACAGTGTAAGGCAGTGATCGTAGATGATTCCTGGAAGATGATCTTTGCAAAGGATGAGACAGAATTTAACAGCATCCTAAAACACATGCAGGATACGGTCAAAGGTCTTGGATATGAACAGGTGCTGAAGGTGGATATGAAGAATGCGAAGGATCTGGCGGACTCCAGAATTAAGGCGGTGGAAGAATACAACAATAAGAGTAAGTAGATTTTTCATCATTGACAAGAAACAGTGGTAAAAAAGCGGACATCGAGAAGCGTTCCATCTCGATGTCCCTTTCTTATTCTTCTTTGGATAAGCCCCTGCGAAATTCGGCAGGACTCATACCTACATATTTCTTGAACTTTTTATGAAAATAATTAACGTCTGTATAGCCTGCAAGGAGAGCGATTTCATAAACCTTATTTTCCTCATTTAAAAGCAGCTTCTTGGAGTTTTCAATGCGGACTTCATCGACGTAAGAATTAAAGCTCTTCCCGGTAGTTTTATGAAACACTTTTCCCAAATAGGAACTGTTGTATCCGAAAAGCTCAGCAATGGTTCCCAGCTTTAAATTCTCCTGATAATTGTACTGGATATAATGGAGAATGCCATCCATGACACTTTCACGGGTGGGAGAGCCGATGGCGTTCATGCACATTTCAAACTGGAGCGTAAAAAAATCCAGTATTTCGTATAAATAGTATTTTTCTTCTATGGTACTGATAATAGCAGCATTGTTTGGAAATGGTACCTCCATTCCCCCATAAGTATGTGTGAGGATGGATTTTACCTGAATCATGATATCTGCCAGGTAATGTTTTACGATAGGAACCTCAAGGTCTGCATAATAGAGATCCTTTTTTAGTTTCTCTAAAACTTCCTGAAGCATTTGACGGTTAGCGGATTGAATGTAGTTTCCCATCTGCTCCGGGTAGGTGTTCTCCATAAAGGCATTGGCATTCAACGTGGGAAAATCCTTAGGTAAATCCATATAGCCCAGGACATGCTGATTGAAATGACAAAAGAATCTGCGCTTCATGAGAAATTGTGCGTCCTCAAAGGAACTATGAATGTGCTCTGCAGAATAAACGGGTCTTCCATAGGTAAGGAACAGGGAATCCAAAGGAGAACCTTTTTGCGGCTGGCTGATATAATGCTCCACCAGCTCCTGAAACCGGTTCAGTGCAAAATTCCCTTTTAATATAATCACATTCAGATGGTCCTGTTTTAAATATTCCAGAGAGTTGTGATTCTTATTTGCAAGCCGCAGAATTTCTGCAAAATCCCATGTGGCCTGGAAGGAATCCTGGTTGTAATTTGCATATAAGACAACCTGATATATATAAGACTCCAGCATCATATCGTGATAATCCAGAAAGGAATCATTGGTTTTGTTGAAAATAATATCATGTAAAATAGAATCTCTGGCTTTGTCGCGGTATTGCAACAGTTTTTTCTGCATATTCTGTTCATTCAGTATGGATTCCTTTGCTTCCAGAACGGCTTTTTGAAGCTCCTCTTCATCAATGGGCTTCGTAAGGTAGCAGGTCACTCCAAAGCGGATAGCTTCCTGGGCGTAGGAGAAGTCAGAATAGCCGCTTAACAGAATGAATTTTCCGTTAAAACCCTGTTCTCTTGCATTTTTTATGACCTCCAGGCCGGAAAGCTTGGGCATGCGGATATCAAGCAGGACAACATCCGGTAAAAGCCTGATAATCTGCTCTAAGGTATCCTGTCCGTTCTTGCCTTCACCGCAGATATGAAATCCCAGTTCCGACCAGTTAAGCAAATACCTGATTCCTTCCCTTACATCAATTTCATCATCGGATATAAACAGCTTCATTCTCCCATCCCCCTACTATATTCCTGTGCTGGTAAAATCAAAGTTACCAAGGTCCCCCAATGCTTCTTGCTTTTTATCTGAAAACCAAAATTTTTGCCATAATATAATTGTATTCGTTGATAGATATTATAAAGGCCGATTCTTTTTGATGATTCCCGGTGCAGCTTATTAATGCTTTGTTTTATCCCGGCAATCTCTTCCGGTGTCATACCGCATCCATTGTCAAAAATTTTGATATATAGCTTCCCTTCTTTTTTTATAATGTGAATTATGATCTTTCCGCCTTGCTCCATTTCCTTCAGTCCATGAAGAACTCCATTTTCCACGATCGGCTGAAGGAGAAGTGGCATGATCTGATATTCATTTAAATTAAGCTGCGGTGATGTCTTTAAGGAATAGTTGATGCTGTCATGAAAACGCAGTTTTTGGATTGATAAATATGTATCAATGTAATCCAGCTCTTTTGCCAGAGTGATGAAAGAGCTTGTGGTATTTTCCAGTACATAACGCATGGATTTTCCAAGGAGCTTTACCGCATTTGCCACATCCAAATTACCGGCCTTAAGTGACCGCATACGAATGGTCTCTAAGGTGTTATAGAGAAAATGGGGATTGATCTGACTGGAGAGCATCTTAAATTCCATTTGCTGCTGCTGGTTGGTCAGCTGCTGCGTTCGAATCTGAGCTTCATATACAGAGGCTTCTTTCCGAAGAATATCGTGTATCATGGCATTTAAGTCTGCAAATGCCTCAGAAATTTCATCTTCTCCATGAAAGGTGTCAATGATATTATAGTTCCCCTGGCTTGCATTGTGCATGGTCTCGCGGAGTGTAATGATACGGCGGCTGAAATATCGGGAGTAGGTGTAGATGAATGCACTGGTGGTTAAGAGAATCAGTATGAGAATTCCAATATAAAGACAAGTGATCTTGTTCATATATGGGTATCCATTCTCATTCAGTGAAGCCAGATAGAATAAGTCATTGGAGTATGTAGTAGAAAGGGTAGATACGCAGCCGATCACTTTTTGTTCCGGCAGATTGATACTGCCAAGATAGGACCCGTTGGGACCGGTGGCATATGTTTTTAGTGTTTGATCCATGGACTGTTTCTTGCTGCTATAAAATATTTCACCCTCATTGAGCCAAAGAACGGTGTTCAGTGAGCTGTTTTCAATTCGGTTTTTAATATGATTGTTGCTCACAGATAAATTCAGGATTGCGAAGCTATGTATTTGAGGGAGAAAGATTCTGGTGTGCAGACATAAGATGTGGGAGTGATTGCCAAAATTATCTGTGACAGCTTCTGCGGTCCAAAAAGGAGTAACGGTCGTATAAGCCTGTTCAAACCAGTTCTCTTTTTTTAAGTCAGGTGTCATTGGATGAATATATTTGCTTTCCGGCAGAGAGTTGTTTTGAGTATAGATTGATATCTGTTGGATTGACATGTCCTGTGATAAAAGCGTCTCAAAGCCCTTATAATTTTCTATTGCCCTGACAGCGTCATCCCGTGAGGGATAAACGGTGCTTAATAGCTGGATTAATTCTTTATCGGAAGATAAGGACTCCGCTTTTATATATATATTTGAGGTTAAATCAAGGAGTAGAGACTTGACCCTAAGATTATCGGAGCGGGACTGATCTTCATAATGGCGAAACAGCAAAGAGCGTGTATTGTATACAAGATAATTACCGATAGAGATAACAGGGATAAAAATAGCAATAAAAAAGATGATGGAAAGCTGTTTTTGTACCTTAATTCTTGATATTGCTGTAAATATTTTTTTGATAGCCATGTAAAGTCCCCCCATTTCTTTTCTTATTCTAATTATATCGACCTTTCACGGGAAATAAAAGTAATAGATGAAAACTCACGAATTCTTTCCGTAATTTATCTGTAATTATACCTGTATGCTTCATGAGGACTCTCGCTTATAATCGTGTATGAAGAGAGGATTTTAGAAGGAAGGAAGGCCATGAAAACGCAGATCAAAAGAAGGGCGGAAGAACTATTAAAGAAGCTGACTCTTGATGAAAAAATCGGTATGATACATGGGGCACAGCTTTTTCAGACCGCAGGGGTACCACGCCTTGGAATCCCGCCTCTTAAGATGTCAGATGGACCAATGGGAGTACGTCAGGAATTTGAGCCGGACCGTTGGAATGCCATTGGTCATTCCGATGATTATGTGACTTATCTTCCGTGCAACAGCGCATTGGCCGCAACCTGGAACAGGACGCTGGCTTATGAAATGGGCAGTGTGCTTGGTGAGGAAGCCAGAGGGCGGGGAAAAGATGTGATTCTGGGTCCTGGGGTTAATATAAAAAGAAGTCCGCTATGCGGAAGAAATTTTGAATATTTCAGCGAGGACCCCTATCTGACCAAAGAAATGGCAGTGCCCTATATTCAGGGAGTTCAGCTTTGGGACGTGGCAGCATGTGTGAAGCATTTTGCAGCCAACAATCAGGAAACGGGACGTTTGTGGGTGGATGTGGAAATCGATGAGCAGGTGTTAAGAGACATTTATCTGCCTGCCTTTTACGAAGCAGTAACGAAAGGCGGAGCTTACACGATCATGGGGGCTTATAACAAATTATATGGGGAGCACTGCTGCCAGAGTGATTTTCTTCTCCATAAGATTCTCCGTGAAGAATGGGGATATGATGGTGTAGTAATCTCTGACTGGGGCGGAGTTCATGATACCAATCAGGCTGCATTGTCCCAATTGGATATAGAAATGTCTGTTACCTATGATTTTGATGATTATTTTCTGGCTGATCCACTGAAAAAGAAGATTCAGGCGGGAGAGGTCAGCGAAACGGCTATTGATGAGAAAGTGCTTCGCATTCTTATACTGATGATGCGCCTTCATATGCTGAACGGAGAACGGAAAACTGGAGCCTACAATACTCCGGGGCATCGTAATAAAGCCCTGGAAGTGGCAAGGGAGTCGGTAGTTCTGTTAAAGAATGACAAGAATCGGCTTCCGCTTAAAAAAGAAGAATTAAAAAGCGTGCTGCTGGTGGGGGAGAACGCAGAATGCTTACATGCTGGCGGAGGTGGAAGTGCAGAAATCAAGGCATTGTATGAAATCTCTCCACTGATGGGACTGAAATCTCATTTAGGAGGAAATGTTACCCTGGGTTATGCCCAGGGATACTGCCGGGAAGAAAAGATGGAAGAAGGTCAGGTGAACTGGCAGGAGACCAGTCTAAAAGATAGCGGAGCCCCAGAAACATTGTCCGCGATCCAAAATGATAAACTGGAAATGAAAAGAAAGGAGCTTCGTCTGGAGGCGGTTCGGCTTGCAAAAGAGTATGAGACGGTAATCTATATCGGTGGATTAAATCATGACTTTGATTGCGAAGGATTGGATCGGGAGGATATGAAGCTTCCCTATGAGCAGGATACCCTGATAAAAGAACTGCTGGCAGCAAAGTCGGATACGATCGTAGTCATGATTGGCGGAAGTCCGGTGGAGATGGAGACCTGGATTCATCAGGCCCACACGGTTTTATGGGGCTGGTACGGGGGAATGGAAGGTGGTAATGCACTGGCGGAGGTGCTCCTTGGAGAAGTGAATCCTTCTGGAAAACTGCCGGAAACATTTTATAAATCCCACAAAAACTGTTCCGCATATGCCCTTGGTGAGCTGGTCGGAGATAAAAAAGTCGTTTATAAGGAAGGAAAATATGTAGGATACCGTTATCTTGATCAATATCTAATTGAACCCCGGTTTTGCTTTGGCCATGGACTTTCCTATACAAACTTTGAATATAGAAATCTGGAAATTGACAGAAGAGAAGATTTAGTCTTATGTCTTGTGAAGAACACCGGACATGTGGCAGGTGGAGAAATCATACAGGTATATAAGCGCAGTGAAAAGAATGAGGATTCCCTCTATAAGGAACTGATTGGATTTGAAAAAATATTTTTAGAGAGGGGAGAGGAGAGGCAGGTCACGCTCCATATTCAGGAGGAAATGGAAAACGGCTGTGAGATCCTGGTAGGAAGTTCATCAAGAGATATTCGTCTCACAGGAAGCATTCATATGGTTTAAATACATTAAGCACATTTTCCGGTTATTCAGAAAATGTGCTTAATGTAAATTGGTTTTTATTATAAGTAAGAATTCCTTCGGTCTGAAGTTTACTGAGCTCACTGGACAGAGCGCTCCGGTCGATGGAAAGGTAATCTGCAAGCTGCTGTCTGTTAAATGGAATATAAAACGTGGAGGAATTGCTCTTTATGGATTCTGCGGACAAATAAGAAAGCAGTTTTTCCCGTATGGTCTTTTTTGACATGTGCTGCATCTTCTTTGTGAGAAGCAGATTCTTTTTTGCGATGGCAGAAATAAAGTTCTGGACGAGCCTTGTGTGGAAGGCGCAGGCAGAGCTGCACACGTTCATAATGCGGTTAAAGTCCATAAAGATCACGTCGCATTCGGTATCGCAGATTACACTCATCTCAATGGGAATTGAGGAAATACAGGCATAAGTCTCCGCAAACAGGCTGCCGGGAAGTGCTTCGGAAATAATGGTCCGCTTTCCCCAAAAGTCCTCCTGAATAATCAGTGCAGCCCCGGAAACCACCATTCCGATGGAACGGATGTAATCACCGCTGTGTATGATGAATTCATCCTTTTTATAATGCTTGATACGGGCGGATAAGCAGCTTAGCATGGACTGTATTTCTTCTTCTGTAACGCCCTGAAACAAATGTGATTTTTTTAAAATAGGCAGATATTGCTGCATTCGTCCCGTCCTTTCAAAAAAGTTTTAAAATGTTGTAATAACAACCGAATTGTTGTAGATATTATATTATAATTTCCATGTAAAGGCAAGAGATTTTAAGGAGGAGGCCATATGTCAGAAAAAATCCTGAAAAATATAGGACACGAAGAAGTCGTGACTTTGTCTGGTCTGGTTCAGATTCAAGAGGGGCAGATCGTTAGCAAAACCCTTTCACAAAATGAAGCAGTCAGCATTACACTGTTTGCTTTTCATAAAGGCGAAGAAATCAGCACCCATGAATCAAAGGGTGATGCCATGGTTACCGTGCTGGAAGGTACTGGTAAGTTTACAGTGGATGGCAGGGAATATATACTTGACGCAGGCCAGACCTTAGTCATGCCGGCGAATAAGCCTCACGCAGTATATGCCGAGGAAAGCTTTAAGATGATGCTGGTCGTGGTTTTTTAGACGAATCAGATAAAAGAGGAATTAAGAGAGGTCATAGTAGGAAGATGGATAGCAGGATGTCATGGATACAGAGTGAGAATGAAGGCGACAAAGAAAGAGGCAAGGAAGAAATGAAAGCATCGGGAATATCTGCTGACTCCATGAAGCTAAGGGATGAATTGACCGGCGCATTAATTGGTCTTGCCAAATCCTGTGGAATGCATCAGAAGCTTCCCATGACGACAGGCATTTTGATAGAAGGGCTGTTTGCTACCGTAAACAATACAAGCGATGATGGTCTTAGGAATATAATACGCAGGGTCCGTGAGGAAAAGCGAAAGGTAGCCCCTAATTGCAGCACCTGCCTTTCTGTTTGCGGAAACACCTCTGATGTAGATATGAAGGAAATCTGGAATGAGGATCCGGATGTCCGGTCGTTACAATCCACCATTCTTTTGGGAGTAAAGGGACTGGCAGCCAATGCTTCCCTTGCGCGGGCACTTGGATATGAGGATGAGAAGGTGAATCATTTCTTCTACAAAGCATTATGTATGATCAGCTATGATCTGACCATGGAACAGCTTCTTCCCGTGGCACTTGAGCTGGGAGAAGTAAATCTTATATGTATGGAACTTTTGGACAATAAATAATAATTAGGAGGAATTTTTTATGATAACAAAGGAAATGACAATCGGAGAAGTATTAAGAATGAACCCTGCTTCTGCAGAAGTATTAATGAGCTGCGGGATGCACTGCCTTGGCTGCCCTTCTTCCCAGATGGAATCTTTGGAAGAGGCTTGCATGGTCCACGGACTTGATGCAGACGGCTTAATTGAAAAGCTGAACAATATCTAAATCTAAGAGAGAAAAGAGGAGCAGGATGAGCGCTTTTTTAGGACCGATTCATATTTGGTTATATAACAAAATTAAATTTCAGGATGCAATGGCAAATGCGGTGTTAGACTTAGCAAAGGAAAAGGGTCTGGCTGGTGACTTAAGAGAGAAGACGGATAATCGTTACGGAACACTTCCGGAAGGAAACCTGGAAGATCTTGTGGATACAGGTAATATCCACGGCTGGCTTCAGGAGAGAGTAAGCCTTGTAGAGAACAGACTTGCTTATGCTGTGACCGAAGTACTTGAGGCGGATGCCAATGTTCTTACTGATATGGAAGAAGCTATCTGTAAGCTGGGAGAAGAAAGCCCGGTGGAGCAGGGCGTTTCCGCAAGAGAAGCATTTGATGCCTTAGATGCAAGACTATTAAACGGAATGCCTTGTGACCATGTAAATGCTATGGTCGAAGATTCTGAGGACCGTGTGGTCTGGAGACAGGCTCAGGACATTCATGGAATTTATTGGAACATGATTCACGGTGACGTGAAGCATTACTACACCTTAAGAGCGGCTCTGATCAAAGGAATGTTAAAGGATTCCAAAATTCAGTTTAGCCAAATCGAAGATCAGGTGTACGAATTAAGGAGATGACGCTATGTACGGAATTGACTTATTAATGAAAGAGCATGAAAACATTCTGGATTTTACTGCTTATTTAAGAAAGATTTGTGCCGGTATCTTAAACGGAGAACCAGTCAACGGCAAGCTTTTAAGAGAATGCGTTGATTTTGGTAGAAATTACGCGGACAAGCATCACCATGGAAAAGAAGAAAAAATCCTCTTTCAGTTCATGCTCGACAATATGGGCCCTGTCGCAGATAAATTAATCCGCAATGGCATGCTGGTAGAACATGATTTTGGAAGACTCTATCTTTCTGAGCTGGAAAAAGCAGTTGAGGAATACGAAAAGAATCCCCTTGATGACTACAAGCTGGATATCATTTCCAACGCAGTTGGTTACGGCGCCTTATTAAAGCGCCATATAGAGAAAGAGGATGAAGTGGTTTACACCTTTGCGGCTCGTTCCCTTACCGAAGAGCACAAAAAGGCAGTGGATGAACAAACAGAATCTTTCGAGAAGCAGGCAGACGGAGATGGAGTCCGGGATCATTACTTAAACTGGCTCCATGAGAAGTTAAATCAGCAATAATTATGAGACGGTCTGGGAATGCAGGCCGTCTTGTCTGTTATTGGAACATACAAAAGAAGGGAGCACGAACCATGGAATTAAAGCATTATATGGATCAGCATGAGCGGATCTTGGAAGAACTGAATATTTTAAAATCACTCTGTAAGAAACGGGATTTAGAGGAGGATGCGGCGGAAATTGCACTTCATATTAACAGTCTGGCGGGAAAGCTTAAAATACATTTATCCTCAGAGGACCAGTATCTGTATCCTTCCTTTCTTCAGTCCAACGATAAAAAGCTGGTAACCATGGCAAACGAATACCAGAAGGAAATGGGAAATCTCATGTCTGTTTTTACAGAGTTTAAAGAAGGCTTCAATACAAAGTTTAAGATCATGGCAGAAAAGGATGGTTTTTACATAGAAGCGGATAAGATCATAAGAGCCATTGAGACTCGCATGCAGAAGGAAGAAAGCGGTTTATATCGTTTGGTGAAATAGATGTTATGATCTAGTACATCTGATAGTTGTGACAAATATAAAAGATAAAAAGCAGTCAGTGCGTAGGATTTAGGTTACGCTATGGCTGTTTTTTTCTTTTATCGCGTAAAATAAATCTTATCATAACTGGCTGTGATATTAATCATATGGACATATTGGTAAAGTTTTCCTTGGCTTTCTGGGGTAATACAAATAACAATAGGGCGAATTTGATTGATTCTTTTATTGAATCATATGGATTTATAAAGATTATAATATGAAAAAATGGCATATTGCTTAGTTTTTGGTATAAAACGGTATAAAACAACACAAAACACATATAAAACAAAAATAAAAACAAAATAAAAACATAAAAGTAAATAAAAATATTGCAAAAGCAAAAACGATGTGCTACAATTTCAACAGAAAGGACATAACGGGGTGTGTCCGGAGCAAAAAACTATTTTTATATTTTAAGGAGGTTTATTTTATGAAAAGAAAGATTGCAATGGTCCTTGCTGTACTCATGGTTTTCTCTGCAACTGCCTGCAGTAGTGGGACAACTGGAGCGACTGCGGCAGCATCTCCTGAGAAGAAAACGGAAGCTTCCAAAACAGAAGAAACCACAACGGCAGCTCAGAAGGTTTCTGAAGCTCAGGCTTCAGGCTCTCTGAAAGGCAAAAAGGTTGCAGTTGTAAGAAACCTGGCAGCAGGCGACCATACCCAGCAATTTCTCGACGGCTGTGTTTCAGAAGGCAAGAAGTTTGGCTGGACCGTTGATACCTTTGTAACAGATGGGGATGATGCAAAGGCGCAGGAAACAGTCGCACAGGTGATTGCAAAGAACTATGACGGCCTCATTGTATCTCATGGGCAGCTTTCCTATTCTTATGATATGTTGAAGCCTGCAAGAGAAAAAGGAATGGCAGTAGTAACATTTGACACCATGCCATACCAGGGCGGTGATGCCAATGGACTTCTTTTAGAGGGAGTAACCTCTACGGCTCAGAATGATCAGGCACTTGCAGAGCTTTCTCTTGGTTTCATGATGAAGGAATTTGAAGCCAAAGGCGGTACATATCCTATGAAAGTCCTTAAAACATTTATGGGACCTGGAGTTCCTCCTCTTGACCGACGCAATGAGATTTATACCAGGCTGGAAGGAGAGGGAAAGATTAAGACGTTAGAGGTAATTGCTCCTTCTGATTCAGCCAATGCAAGAGGTGATATGACAAACAAGACGGCTGCGATTCTTCCAAAATATCCGGAAGGCTCTGTGGATGCCATCTGGGGCTGCTACGATGAACTTGCAAAAGGGGTATTGCAGGCTTTAAACGATGCAGGCCGTACCGATATTCCTATGTATACCATTGATGTTTCAAACGATGATATCCAGCTTATGGTAAAGAATCCAAAGGTGTGGAAATCTACGGCAGCTGTGGATCCAAAACTCATTGGAATCGTAGATACCCGTTTGCTTGCCTTAAAGCTTCTTGGATCTGAAACACCGGATTACTTTGATCTGGATGCCAATAACATTGAGACCACACAGCTAAGCGCGGATACCACCATGAATGATCTTGGAAAGATCATCAAAGGCTGGGGGAATGCAGAAGATCCTAAGGGAGCCTTATATACCGATGTTATAAAAGGTCTTTATGTACAATAGAAGGAAGACAACGATTGTTATTACATATTTAAGGAAGAGATGCCATGAATGAAATTAAACTTGAAATGAAGGATATATCCATTGAATTTCCTGGGGTAAAGGCTCTGAGTGGAGTTGATTTTAGTTTGACAAGTGGTAAGATTCATGCGCTCGTGGGTGCCAATGGCGCTGGTAAGTCCACCCTGATGAAAGTACTTGCCGGAGTTAACACGCATTATACTGGACAAATTTACGTTGGAGGGGAACCGGTGGAAATCCGGTGCCCCAAAGACGCAAAGAATCTTGGAATAGAGATCGTATTTCAGGAGGTCGACACAGCGTTGATTCCTTATCTGACCGTGGCAGAGAATGTAATGTTCAACACCCTGGTCAATAAAATGGGAAAAAAGCAGATGGTACACTGGAAAGAGGTCAGACAGGCGGCCAGAGAGGTTTTAAAGAAGCTTAATGTGGATGTGGATATTAACAAACAGGTATCTTCACTTACCCTGGCACAAAAGCAGATGGTCTTAATTGCCCGGTGCGTGGTGGAAAAATGCCGTTTTCTGATTCTTGATGAGCCGACAGCTCCCCTTTCCAATTCTGAGACTTTAGAATTATTCCGGGTCGTTAAAGATCTGGCAAAAGAGAATGTAGGTGTGGTATTTATTTCTCACCGGCTAAATGAACTTTACGAAATCTGTGAAAGTATTACCGTAATGCGGGATGGTAAGCTGGTAACAGAGCTGCCTCTGACCAGGGAATTGGAGGTCAATACTCTTGTGGAGTATATGCTGGGCCGCAGCTATGAAGATAATTACATCAAGAAAAAGTGCGAAATCGGCGGACCGCTGTTTGAGATAGAAGATTTAACGGAGAAGGAAGGTAAGGTAAAGCATATTACCATGACGGTATGCGAAGGAGAGATCGTCGGCGTGGCAGGTCTGGTAGGTGCCGGTAAGACAGAGCTTTGCAAGACCCTATTTTCTGCTTACCAGCGTGGAAGTGGTATTATGAAGCTGCGGGGGAATGTAATCAAGGCGAAAAGTCCCACCCAGGCGGTTAAGAATGGACTGGCTCTGGTACCGGAGGAGCGAAGAAAAGAAGGCGTGTTGATTACTGACCCGGTAGTATCAAATATTTCCGTGGCTGCCATGGAGAAATACACCAATCGTTTCTCCGTGGTAAATAAGAAACGGGAAAAAGAGGATGCCAGGAACATGATTAAGGATCTTGGAATCAAGACGCCGTCTGAACATCAGGTGGTAGCCCTTTTATCCGGAGGAAATCAGCAAAAAGTTGTAGTGGGGAAATGGCTTAACAAGGATTCAGAGGTTTATATTTTTGATGAGCCGACAAAGGGAATCGATGTGGGCGCCAAACAGGACATGTATGAGCTGATTGAGGGATTGGCTGCCAGAGGGAAGGGCATTATCTATGCAACCTGCGAATTCCAGGAGATATTAAGTATCTGTGACCGCATCTATGTGATGTATGACGGAGAGATCATTAAGGAATTAAAAGCAGCAGATACTTGTGAAAAAGAACTGCTTTACTATTCGACAGGAGGTAGATGATATGTCTGGGGCAGAGAAGGTAAGAAAGAAAGGCAATGCAGGGGATTTTGTAACAAAATGGGGTACCATTGCGACCATGGTCATAATATTTATCCTGTTTACATTTGGAAACTGGAGCAAGGAAGCAGGTGCCAGCATGTTCCTGACCCAGTCTAATATGATCACCATACTGCGTTCCGTATCCATAACCACAATCATAGCCATTGGTCTTACGTTTGCATTGGCTGTAAACGGAATGGATCTATCCATTGGAGCCACTGCGCAGTTTGCCAATGTCTTTGTTATGACGTGTTTTGTCTGGCACAATATTAATATTGGGGTTTCCATTATTTTAACTGTTTTGATCTGCTTAAGTGTTGCTGTAATCAACAGCATCCTTATTGTTAAATTTAAGATACCCGACATGGTTGCAGCTCTTTCTGTTATGTTCATGTATCAGGGAGTATCCATGACCTATTCCAGGGGAGGTGCCATTACAGAGAGAATGACACGGGCAAACGGAACTCAGGCGCCAGGTCTTGTTCCTGAGGCATTCAGAGGGCTTGGAAAGGAGCCGTGGCTGATCATTATCATGATTTGCGTGGTGCTGTTTGCTTATTTCTTCTTAAATTATACAAAGCACGGCAGGTACATGTATGCGGTAGGAGGGAATCCAGAGGCTGCACAGCTTTCCGGCATTCCGGTGGCACGGTATAAAGTTCTGGCTTATTTCCTGTCTGCAACCTTTGCATCTATAGGCGGAATCTGCCTGGCTGCCCGTGTGGGTACGGCTCAGATTTCAGCAGGAGATGCCTATCTGATGCCTTCGGTGTGTGCGGCTTACATCGGTTTTTCCGTATTTGGGGCGGGAAAAGCCAATGCATTCGGTACCTTCGCAGGAGCAGTACTGGTGGGTATGCTGGAGAATGGTCTGATTATGATGTCGGTTCCTTATTATGCCATGAATATCATAAAAGGCGGAGTTCTTGCCGTTGCTCTTGCCATGACCTATGCCAGCGGTAAAACAAAGAACGTGTAAGGAAGGGAACAAAAAACAGTAGGAAAAAACCATAGAATGATATCAGGGGAAGGTGACAGTAATGTCTAAATTTGACAGCTATTTTTTAATGAAAACGGAAGAAGTACCAGATTATGTCCGGGAAAAGCTCTCCTTTTTTGATACGGATGCTGCTCTGGAATGTAAGGAAATTGGGGATGGGAACTTAAACTATGTCTTCCGGGTCAAGGATATTGTTTCTGGAACATCAATCATTGTAAAGCAGGCGGGAGAGGCTCTTAGAATTTCGGCAGATATGCATATATCCACAGACCGTGGAAGGATTGAGGCAAAGATTCTTGGCATTCAGGAGCTTTATGCCCCAGGTCTGGTTCCTAAGGTCTACTTATATGACGGTACCATGTGCGCGATGATCATGGAAGATATGACCGGCCATACCATGATGCGCACCGGCCTTTTAAACCATGAAATCTATCCGGAGTTCGCGGAGCATGTGACCACTTTTTTGGTTAATTCTCTTCTTAGAACCACTGATGTAGTCATGAATCATAAGGAGAAAAAAGAACTGGTTAAGAGCTTTATTAACCCGGATCTGTGTGAAATCAGTGAAGATCTGGTCTACAGCGAGCCTTTTATTGATTTTAACCACAGAAACAATGTATTTCCTCCCAATGAAGCGTTTGTAAGAAAAGAGCTTTATGAAGATGTGGCCCTTCATTTGGAAGCTGCAAAGCTTAAGTTTGATTTCATGAACAATGCTCAGTCCCTGATTCACGGGGATCTACATACTGGTTCCGTATTCATTAATAAGGAGCATACGTTTATCTTTGATCCGGAATTCGCTTTTTATGGTCCCATGGGCTACGATATCGGCAATGTGGTTGCAAACATGTTTTTTGCATGGTGCCACGGTGATGCGACCATAGAAGATAAAGAAGAAAAAGAACAATTCTGCGGCTGGTGCCTGAGTGTTATTGAAAAAGTGATAGATCTTTTCATTGAAAAATACAATCAGGTATTTGATGAATATGCCACGGAAATTATGGCGAAAGTTCCGGGATTTAAAGAGTGGTATCTGGAAGGAATCCTTTCTGATACTGCGGGAGTGGCAGGTCTTGAATCCATCCGCCGGATTGTAGGCATGGCAAATGTCATTGATATTACTACTATCTCAGATGAGGATAAACGCGCCCGGGCCGAGAAGATAGTAATTACCCTGGCAAAAAATTATATTATGAACCGGAAAAACTTCCGACAGGGAACAGATTATATAAATGCCATCAAAGAAGCAATTGGCAAGTTTGAGGCTTAGGGGAAGGGAGGGGTAGCAAACATGATCGAAGAAAAAAAGAAAACCATTCTGGATTATGATACCGTAGCGTTAGATGAAATGAACCACGCCCTTGTTATCATAGACCAGACCCAGCTTCCGTACCGGACGGAGATCCTTTCTCTTACAAAACAGGAGGAAATCTGGAATGCCATTTACTTACTCCAGGTGAGAGGGGCTCCTGCCATTGGAGTAGCGGCTGCCATTGGTATCTATCTTGCGGCGAGAGAAATCGAAGCCTCTGAATATACTGAGTTTTATCAGGCATTTCAAAAAGCAAAGGATTATCTTGATTCTGCCCGCCCCACTGCGGTTAATTTATCCTGGGCATTAAGGCGGATGGAAGGAATCGTGCTTAAGAACAAAGAAAAGAAAGTAACAGAGATCGTAGAGCTTCTTCATAAGGAAGCGGTGGAAATCAGGGAAGAGGATATCTGGGTCTGTAAGACCATTGGAGAGTACGGCCTTAGCCTGGTGAAGCCGGGAGATGGTCTTTTGACTCACTGCAACGCCGGACAGCTGGCAACGGTGAAGTATGGAACAGCAACAGCCCCTATGTATCTAGGGCAGGAGAGAGGCTATCATTTCCGTATCTTTTCTGATGAAACAAGACCTCTGCTTCAGGGAGCGAGACTGACATCCTTTGAACTAAAGGAATCCGGCCTTGATGTGACCGTCATCTGTGACAATATGTCGGCCAGTGTTATGAGAAAGGGCTGGGTCAATGCTGTGTTTGTAGGCTGTGACCGAGTGGCAGCCAATGGTGATACTGCGAATAAAATCGGTACATCCATGGTTGCCCTTGCCGCGAAACGGTATGGTATACCCATGTATATCTGTGCCCCTACCTCAACCATAGATCTTTCCACCTTGTCCGGAGAGGACATTCACATCGAGGAACGCCCTGCCAGTGAGGTGGTAGAAATGTGGTATGAAAAACCAATGGCTCCAGAGGGGGTAAAGGTGTTTAATCCTGCTTTTGATGTGACAGATCATGATCTCATTGCCGGCATTGTCACGGAATACGGTATTGCCCGGGCGCCATACAATGAGTCTTTAAAAGAAATATTTAGAAAAAAGGAAGAGACCCTCAAAGCAAAAGAAAAGGAAGCATAAGATACAAAGAGGATGTCTCGGTGAAAGAGACATCCTCTTGTTCATTTATAACGACTCGTCTGTTTTTAAAAGTTCAACATCATTCTTTAAAAGATAATCCAGCCACTGGTCGTCTAACTGTTTATCCGTAATTAATCCTGTTATTGCATCAAAGCCGGAGATCCGGATAAAAGAAGTCTTGTCAAACTTAGAATGATCTGCCACCAGATAGATGTGATTGCTGCGTGTGATCAAGGTCTGGCGGATAGAAGCAATTGCCTCGTTGGAATCCGTAATGCCGTGCTCCATGGATACACTTCTGCATGACATAAAGGTCTTGTCTACAAAAAAAGATTCCAGGTTACGGAGGGCTGTACTTCCCACAAAAGCCTTATCTCTTGGTGTATAGGAACCTCCTATGGAAATGAGGCGGATATCTTCTTTGTCCTGCAGTTCATTGATGATCAGCAAGGAGTTTGTAACAACGGTAAGGCGCATTCCCTGCAGCTCCCTGGCAATCTGGAGGGCTGTGGTAGAGGCATCTAAAAAAATAGAATCTCCGTTGTGTATGACTGATAAGCATTTTTTTGCAATTGCTACTTTGCTTTCCATGTATGCGGTTTCCCGTATTGTTAAATCGACGTTATTCTCAACCCCGTCCTGTATGAATGCGCCGCCGTATGTTCTAGTTAAGAAACCATCATCCTCCAGCTGTTTTAAATCCCGGCGAATGGTCTCCTCGGTTACGGAGAATATCTTGGAAAGTTCGGTGACTGTAACACTTTTCTTTTCCAAAATAATATCTTTTATTTTGGCTTTTCTTGTTACTGCTAACATTGGCATGTTCCTTTCTTAATAAGGATATTTATATATAAATAAAATACAATATGAAACAATAAAAAACAAGTTACATATAAGCATATTGTAATATTTTTTTGACTGATTGTAAAGGTAAGAAGATAAAAATAAAAACAAAACAGTAAAAACAAATACAAAACAACATAATGTGTTGACAAACAAACATAATAATGGTAAAAATACAGTATAAATAAGAAGAGTTCAGACAAGATAAACGAGTGGTTGTTTGGATTTTGGAGGGATTTTTATGATGACAGTTCAAGGTGTCAGGTACATGTCTGATTTTGAGGCTAAAAAGTCAATCCTTGATATCGGAAGGCGGATGTATGAACGGGGCTTTGTTGCCTCCAATGATGGGAATATCAGCTGTAAGGTAGGACCAAACACCATCTGGACTACGCCCACCGGAGTATCAAAGGGATTTATGAAACAGGAAATGCTTGTAAAAATGGATTTAAGCGGCAAAGTGCTTATGGGAAAATACAGGCCCTCCTCCGAAGTGAAGATGCATCTGAGGGTCTACCAGGAGAATCCCGAGGTACAGGCAGTAACACACGCCCATCCCCTGGTGGCCACCAGCTTTGCCATCGCAGGCATTAATCTGGATGCAGCAATCTTAACGGAGGCAGTCTTAGGGCTTGGCTCCATTCCAATTGCCAGATATGCCACACCAGGAACCGATGAGGTGCCGGAATCCATAGCACCTTTTGTAAACACCCATAATGGAGTGCTCCTTGCAAACCATGGAGCGCTTACCTGGGGAAAGGATATCTATCAGGCATTTTACAGACTGGAATCCATTGAGTATTATGCCACGATTTTAATGTACACAGGAAATATCATAGGGCGCCAGAACGTTCTTTCCTGTGATCAGGTAGATAAGCTTCTTGATATACGGCAAAAGCTTGGGATAACGGCAGGAGGGATTCCGCCTTGTTCTGTACAGGAGACGAATATGAAAGACATCGTTTCCTCGTCGGATATCCGTCCTTCCAAGCCGGTGACCCTGGTCCATTCGAATAACCAGACCTTAAAGGGAGTAACCCCTATTGTAAGGCCAGGAGACAGCCACAATACAGAAACAAGAGTGGAAAAAGTAGAACCAGAGCATTTGAGCAAGGTAAAGGAGGAAATCATAGCGGAAGTAGTAAGACGGGTGACAGAGCAACTGAACTAGGAGGATACATATGGATATTGGGGCGAAAGAAATTGAGTTGATTGTAAGGGAAGTTCTTGCAGGAATTAATTGGAACAATCCACCTGCCGCTTTTATTCCGGCTCAGGGTGATCACGGGGTATTTGAGCAGGTAGAGGATGCCATTTGGGCGGCAGATGCCGCACAGCGTCAATGGGTGAATGATTATAAGGTGGAAGACAGGAGAAGAATTATTGAAGCGATTCGGTCTATGGCCAGAAACCATGCAGAATCACTGGCTGGTTTGGTGCAAGAAGAGACTGGCATGGGACGAAAGGAAGATAAGATACAGAAGCATCTTGCGGTAATTGATAAAACACCTGGTGTAGAATGCCTGATTACAGAGGCCATATCTGGTGACGGTGGGCTTATGATTGAAGAGTATGCTCCCTTTGGGGTAATCGGAGCAATTACTCCTTCCACCAATCCAACAGAAACCTTAATCAATAACACCATCAGTATGATTGCCGGAGGTAATTCCGTAGTATTTAACGTACATCCAGGCGCAAAAAACTGCTGTGCCCATTGTCTTAAGCTAATAAATGGGACCATTGTAGAAAATGGAGGACCGGCAAATCTCATTACCATGCAGAAAGAACCGACCATGGAAGCAGTGAACCGAATGACAGAGGACCCTAGAATCCGCCTGATGGTGGGGACTGGCGGAATGGGAATGGTAAATGCTCTTTTGCGGTCTGGAAAAAAGACAATTGGCGCAGGAGCCGGAAATCCCCCGGTTATCGTAGATGATACGGCGGATATTGCGCTGGCTGCAAGAGAGATCTACCTAGGAGCTTCTTTTGATAACAATCTTTTGTGCCTTGCGGAAAAGGAAGTTTTTGTAATGGAGTCTGCAGCAGATGAGCTGATTTGGCAGCTTCAGCAGGAAGGTGCTTATCTTCTTCAAACAGATCAGTTAAATGATATTATGACATTTGCCATGACAACAAAAGATGGGAGCTATGAGGTGAACAAGTCCTGGGTCGGAAAGGATGCAGGCCTGTTTCTGGAAGCCATTGGAGTTCAGAATAAAGAGGTCCGCCTTTTAATCTGCGAGACAGATAAAGCCCATCCATTCGTAATGGTGGAACAGCTGATGCCCATTCTTCCTATTGTAAGATTAAAAACCTTTGAAGAATGTGTAAAGAGTGCCAAAGATGCAGAGTCGGGCAACCGGCACACTGCCTCCATCTTTTCCCGGAATGTAGACAACATGACGAAGTTTGCAAAGGAGATAGAGACCACCATCTTTACAAAGAATGGAGCTACATTAAAAGGGGTAGGAATCGGTGGAGAAGGACATACCACCATGACCATTGCAGGGCCCACTGGGGAAGGTCTTACCAGTGCCAGAAGCTTTACCAGAAGGCGCAGATGTATGCTGGCAGAAGGCGGGTTACGGATTATCTAGGGAGGACGCTACATATGGCAATTGGTTTCTTAGAGTGTGCAGGTTATGGAGCGGTTTTGTACGCTATGGATAAAGCGTGTAAGGCAGCAGATGTGAAGATCATCGGCATTGATACCATTAATCCCAAGGATGCCACGGCATTCATTCCTCTTACGGCTCAGGTGAAATTTGAAGGCAGAGTGGATGATGTAAAGGAGGCATGTAAAGCTGCAAGGCAGGCTGCTTTGACCCTTAACAGTCCTTCTGAGGTTCTGGTGGAAATCATTGAAAAACCATACGAGGGAACAAAGGCTTTGGCACGAATTTCTAAAATATCATTCACAGACGATACGATATAATTATAGAGGAGGTAATAGAATATGGCATCTACAATAGGTTTGATCGAAACAAGAGGACTGACTGCTTCCATGGAAGCGGCAGATGCAATGTTAAAGGCAGCAGATGTGGAACTGGTTGGAACGGAAAAGATTGGTTCTGGTCTTGTGACTGTCATTGTGACCGGAGAGGTGGGCGCTGTAAAGGCCGCGACCGAAGCGGGACAGGAAGCGGCGTCAAGAATTGGGGAATTGGTAGCCGTTCATGTCATCCCAAGACCACATCAGGATATTGAAAAGATTTTGCCAAGGGTAAAATAAAAACAGTCTGATGAAAGAGGTGGGATGTCATGAAAGGGAGGGGAAATGCCATAGGGGTTCTTGAGACCACCTATTATGCCAATACCGTGGTAGTGGTCGATCAGGCTCTGAAAGCAGCTGAAGTGGAAATTGTAAGCTGTCATAAAAAGCTGGGAGGTAAAATGTGCCATACCGTACTGGCGGGGGAAACTTCCGCAGTAGATGCTGCCATGGGAGCGGCCAGAGAATCGGGACGTATGGTGGGAGAGGAAAACATAAAGGTAGCCGTCTCCATCAGCAATCCCCATCCGGAAATATGGAAGCTGCTTAACATGATAGAGATCCATGAAACAGAGAAGAATGAGGAAATTATAACAGAGGTATCAGGAGAAGAAGGAGGAATAGCAAATGGCGGAGACAGTAAATAAAAAGGGTATGCTTGCACTTGGAATGGTTGAGACAAGAGGTTTAACAGCTTCCATTGAGGCGGCGGATGCCATGCTTAAGGCAGCAGATGTAGAGATGGTTGGAACAGAAAAGATTGGTTCTGGATTAGTGACTGTAATGGTTCAGGGCGATGTGGGAGCCGTAAAGGCAGCCGTAGAGGCAGGAGAGGAAGCAGCCTCCAGAGTAGGGGAACTGGTAGCAGTCCATGTAATTCCAAGACCTCATAATTCAGTGGGAGGAATCCTTCCATTTATAAAGTAAAGGAATAGAAAAACCAATGGAATGCAGGGAAGAGCTAATTGAGAAAATAACCGGAATGGTCATGGAGCAATGGGAACGCCTGCAAAAAGATCCCTATCAGGTCCCCGTAGGAATATCAGCCAGACATGTGCATCTGACGAGAGAACATGTGGAAAAACTGTTCGGTACTGGTTACCAGCTCACCCCTTATAAGGCACTAAGCCAGCCAGGACAGTTTGCCTGTAAGGAGCAGATTGCGGTCTGCGGACCTCTGGGAGACCTTTCAAAGGTTCGGATTCTGGGGCCGGAAAGAAAAGAAAGTCAGGTAGAGGTGGCTCTAAGCGACTGCAGAAAGCTTGGAATACGTCCTCCAGTCAGAACCTCAGGTGATTTAAAGGGAACTCCTTCTGTTCTTCTTAAGGGGCCTAAGGGAGAAGTTCTTTTAGAGGAAGGGACCATCATTGCAGACCGCCACATACATATGACACCAGAGGATGCCAAATGGTTTGGTGTAAGGGATGGGGAACGGGTAAGTGTGTTTGTAAAGGGGCCAAGGGGTGGTGTTCTTGATCAGGTGCTTATCCGGATTACCGGAGAGAGCCGGTTGGATTTTCATGTAGACATTGACGATGCCAATGCCTTTCAATTAGAACAGGGAGAATGGGTGACCATTAGAAAGGAAAATACCCGGTGATATTAGGAACAATTATGGGAACTGTAGTTTCCACAAGAAAATGCAGGAATCTGGTGGGATTTAAACTCCTTTTAGTAGAGCCTTACTATGGGGGAAAAGATAATATATTTGTGGCAGCTGATACCATGGGAGCAGGAATCGGAGAATTGGTTTTAGTAACCACAGACAATACCACCCAGTATGCCCTGGACCGTTCGGCACCAGTGGATGCCTATGTGGTAGGAATTGTAGATGCTCCGCCTCAGATGGGAAAGTAAAGAAAGAGGGAATCGTATGGGACAGGATGTGCTGCGGGTTCTGGCTGTGGACGACCCGGCGGTCAAGGGGTATTTGGATAAGGAGTTGGGTATCTTTCATGATTGCCAGCAAAAAGTGGTGTTTCATACCATCCCCTGGGCAGATTATTATGCTGAACTAATGGAAGTATTTACGGGGAAAACAGAGTATGATATCGTTATGGTGGCTGGTCATCTGTGGCTTAGGGATTTTGTGGAGAATGGAACTCTCAGTGAAATCGACTTTGAAGAAGAGGATATTCTGCCAGTCATTGCAAAAGAGATGAGGTATCAGGGCAAAGCATATTTATCACCTTCCTTTTGTGATGGTCATATGATTGTATACCGTAAAAGTATTATTTCTCAGATCATGGGAAAAGAATTAGAGCCTGTGATCACACCATTGGAATATCTTCAAGTGGCTAAGTCACTTAACGACGTAACCGGAAAGCGTCTGGTGGCCATGAAGGCACACGAATCTGAAATATTTACAGACGCACTACCCTTCCTGCGCATGAATGGAGACGATGTATATGGGGAAGATGGTCAGCCGGTTTGTGACAGTAAGAACGTAATCGAAGGACTTCAGGCTTATTTAGATTTAAAGGACTTTGCCATGGAAGGAACAGAGCACTTTGGAAACGAGGAGATTGCAGATGCCATCCGGGAAAATAAAGCGGCCATGGCTGTTACCTGGAGCGGGCAGCTGGGTGTGATCATGGAGGAAGGCTGTGTAGAACCGGACGATCTTGGCTTTAGCACCTTTACGGCTCCATGGAATGTGACCTGGTCCTTCGCCATTAGTTCCGGATGCAGACAAAAGGATGCGGCCAATGCATGCTTAAGATATCTTCGATCCAGTGCGGTAGACAAGGCCGTTGGAAGAAAAAGCGGTGCGCCAGTTAAGGGTTCAAGCTATGTGACAGGTGTTGCTGCCTGTCCCTGGTTCCCTGTGCAGAAACAGATGATGGATTTAGCCAAACCCCTTCCATCCATTCATCGGTCCGGTGAGAAAAACGGGATTCTATACAAGAATATTTATCAGGCCTTTATCGGCAGAAAGACAGTGACAGAAGCAATGGAAGCAGCCAGGCAGGAGATAGACGCCATAATATGATAAGGGAGAAATTATGAAGGTTGTAATAATAGGAGGAGTAGCGGCAGGAATGAGTGCCGCATCTAAAATCCGCAGACTGAGTGCCGAGACCCAGATTACTGTTTATGAAAAGGGAGGATTCCTTTCTTATGGGGCGTGTGGGCTGCCTTACTACGTGGGAGGTTATAATGATGACTATCGCAAGATGATCGCCCGCACCCGGGAGGCCTTTGAAGCAATGGGGATCCAAACCTATTTAAGACATGAGGCAACCTCCGTGAATCCAGAAAAAAAGCAGGTAGCTGTTAAGGATTTAGAGAGCGGAAGAGAATTTACAGATACGTATGATAAGCTTATGATCGCTGTGGGAGCAGATGCGGTGATGCCCCCGTTTCCGGGCAAAGACCTTTTAGGGATTCACCCATTAAAAAGCTTGGAGGACGGAATCTTTTTAAAAGAATTCGGGAAGATGGAAAAGGTGAAAAATGTGGTCATTGTTGGGGGTGGCTATATTGGTGTGGAATGTGCCGAAGCGTTTCTGCATATGGGAAAGAATGTCCGTATGATTGAAACGGCTTCCAGAATCCTTGCACCTTTTGATGAGGATATAGGAGTCTTAGCCCAGGAAGAGCTTAAGTTACAGGGAGTTATGCTTCATACCGGAGAGCGGGTGGAAGCCTTTCAAGGAGACGGACTTTATGTCAGTCATGTGAAAACGGATAAAGCCTTATATGAGGCTGATCTTGTGGTGGTAGCCGCAGGCATCCGGCCCAGCACCGGATTCTTAAAAGGGACCGGAATCAAGATGGGAAAGAACGGGGCTCTGATGGTTGATAGGGAGATGAGAACCTCCATACCAGACATTTATGCAGCAGGAGACTGCATTCTTGTTTACAATGAAATAATGGAAGAAGACTCCTATCAAGCCCTTGGAACCGTAGCAAACAAATGCGGCAGGATCGCAGGAACCAATATAGCAGGCGGTCATGAAGCATTCATAGGAGCACTAGGTTCTGCTGCTATTAAGGTATGCAATCTGGAACTTGGACGCACCGGCATGGGAGAAGAAGATGCCAGACGCTTAAAGGTGGATTATAAGACCGTGTTAGTAAAGGCTAACGATCATCCTGCATATTATCCAGACCCTACTCCCATCACCATTAAGCTGATTTACGAAAATGGTACCAAGCGGCTCCTGGGAGCTCAGACCTGCGGGGAAAAAGGGGCAGTTCTTCGAGTGGATGTGTTTGCTGTAGCCATTCACGCCAAAATGACAACAGCAGAGCTTGGAATGACGGATCTAATCTATGCACCTCCATTTGCCGGGGTATGGGATGCCATTCAGATTGCCTGCAATGCGGCAAAATAACTGGTAGAAAAAGAAATGGAGGCAAGGTATGAGCAAAGTCATTTCATTGCAGGAGGCGGGGGTCCGGATCCATGACGGCGACATTCTTGGGATTGGGGGGAATGTGCTGCACCGGGCGCCTATGGCACTGGTTCGGGAACTGGTGCGCCAGAAGAAACGGGATCTAAAGCTGGTTAAGACTGCCGGAGCAATGGACGTTGATATGCTCTGCTTTGGAGATTGCGTGACCAGTGTAGATGCCGGATTTATCAGCTATGAAACAGAGTTTTCCCTGGCCGGACATTACAGAAGGGCAGTAGAGTCCGGTCTTATTAAGGGGAATGAGCATGCCTGCTATACGGTGATCTCTGCACTTCGGGCGGCCAGCTACGGCATCGGATTTATGCCAGTCAAAGGACTTTCCGTCAGTGATTTAATCGAGGCAAATGATTATTTTACCCGTATTTTAGATCCCTTTACTGATGAAATGGTCACTGTTGTAAAAGCTATCTGTCCAGATGTAGCAATCATTCATGTTCAGGAAGCTGATGAGGAAGGGAATGCAAGAATTACAGGACCTTTATTTGAGGATGTCTTACTGTCACGAGCGTCTAAGAAGGTAATACTTACGGCGGAGAAGATTGTTTCTGGCTCTGTGTTTTTACACGGAACGAAAAAGGCGGACATTCCTCATTTTCTGGTGGAAGCGGTGGTTCGGGCGCCCAGGGGTGCTGCCCCCGGTTCCTGTCCGGGATGCTATGACATTGACAGAACTGGCATCAGCAGCTTTAAGGCACTGAAAGATAAAGAAGGTCTTCGTACCTATCTTGAGGCTTTGGAGCAAGGGGATTACAAAGGATATGGAGGCAGAGCATGATGGAAAAAAGAAGCCGGGTTTGTGATACCATGGTCTGTGCCATGGCACGAATGATTCAGGATGGGGATAAGGTATTTCATGGAGTATCTTCCCACATGCCAATGATTGCTGTGCTCCTTGCCAAGGCACTTTATGCGCCGAATGCTGTACATTTAAACATTCCAGGGGGTACTGATCCGTCTCCCAGAAGGCTAAAGAAATATACCAGCGCAGGCCCGGAACTTTTAGAAGGAGCCAGGTCCTCCTTTTCCCTGATGGAGGTCTTTGATTTGTCCATGAGAGGCGGCCTTGATGTGGCATTCCTAAGCGGTGTCCAGTTTGATGTTCATGGCAATGTAAATGCTTCTGTCATTGGAGATTACCAGAGACCAAAAGTAAGGCTTCCGGGAGGGGCAGGAAGTGCTGTACTGATTCCCACAGCTAAGAAGGCCATCATCTGGAGGACAAAGCATGATAAGCGTACTTTTGTTCCTCAGGTGGATTTTGTAACCACCAAAGGGAATGTGGACCGAATCATTACACCCTTTTGTATCTTTAAAATGGAACATGGGGAAATGGTGCTGGATACCATTCATGAGACCTCCAGTCTGAAAGAAGTGGAGGAAAACACCGGGTTTCCCATTCAATATATCAGGATTGCGTACACGCCAATTCCTACCAAGGAAGAGCTTTTAGCATTGAGGCGCATTGATCCGGGTGATTTCAGAAATATAGAATTCTAGGGAGAACATACCATGGGGCATGTCAGGATAAATGCAGTAGGAACCAGTTTTTTTGGAAGAGGCTCGATTGGCCTTCTCCCGGAGGAACTTAAAAAACGAGGATTTAAGCGGGGGCTTATTGTTACAGATTCTTATCTGTTTGAAAGCGGGGCAGGGGACAAGGTAGGCTCTTATCTGCTAAAAGCAAACATGGAATATGCAATCTATTATCAGGTGCAGCCAAATCCTTCCGTAGATACCGTGAATGAATGTCTGCAGGCAGCAAAAGCGCTGGAGGTTGATTTACTGGTAGCTGTTGGAGGCGGGTCCGCCATTGATACGGCAAAGGCAGTAAGCATAGTACTGACAAATGGCGGCAGGATTGAGGAATTTGAAGGAGTGAACCGGTCTCAAAATCCGGGACTTCCTGTGGTGGCAGTAAATACAACAGCAGGAACCGGATCCGAGGTGACTTCCTTTTATATCGTCACCAATCCGGATAAACACGTAAAGATGTGCATGGTGGATCCTAACTGTATGGTGAGCATTGCTATCAACGATATTGATTTCATGATGGGCATGCCAAAAGGGCTGACAGCCTCCACCGGCATGGACGCTATGACTCATGCCATTGAAGCTGCGGTATCAAAAAGGGCCACTCCCTTTACAGATAAGGATGCACTTTGGGCTATGGAGGTAATCGGTGCTTATCTTCCGGAAGCAGTAAAAGACGGCAGCAATGAAAGGGCCAGGGAGATGATGGCGTACGCTGAATACAGTGCGGGCATGGCTTTTTCAAACGCCGGTCTAGGTATGGTTCATGCAATGGCTCATTCCCTTGGAGGACGCTTTAACCTTCCTCACGGTATTTGCAATGCAGTCTTGCTTCCTTATGTCATGGAGTTTAATGGAAGAGATGGGGAGGCTGCAAGAAGGTATCAGAAGGTAGCAAAGGGACTAGGGCTTACAGGAGCAGAAACCATGACAGGAGAAGCTGCCGTAAGGGAAACGGTAGCCTTTATCAGGCGGCTGTCAAGAAGAATCGGACTGGCAGAACGGTTGAAGGACCTTTCTGTGGACCCGGGGACATTTTATGAGCTGGCAGAAGGGGCAATGCTTGATGCCTGCATGGCTGACAATCCTTTCAGACCTACGGTAGATGAGGTAGCCGAAGTATATAAAAAAGCCTATGGCGGAGTTTGATCAGGAAAAGGAGAGGGGTAACATGAAAAAGTTAATGAATGAACCGGAAAACTATGTAAATGAAATGCTGGAAGGAATCTATATCGCTCACCCCGATTATGTTACATATGCAGGACAAGACCTGCGCTGTCTCATCACAACAAATAAGGTAGAGGGAAAGGTGGGAATTGCCACAGGCGGTGGCTCCGGGCATCTGCCTTTGTTTTTAGGATATGTAGGAAAGGGAATGTTAGACGGCTGTTCTGTAGGCGATGTCTTCCAGTCTCCAAGCGCAGAACAAATGCTTGAAATAACAAAAAGGATTGATTCCGGGGCTGGGGTTCTTTATATCTATGGAAATTATAATGGAGATATCTTTAACTTTGATATGGCAGCAGAGATGGCGGACATGGAGGAAGGAATCCATGTGGAGTCAGTGGTTGCCGGAGAAGATGTGGCCTCTCCGGCAGCAGCCCCAGGAGAGAAAAATACCAGAAGAGGAGTGGCTGGAATCTTTTTTGTCTATAAGTGCGCTGGAGCAGCTGCGGCAGCAGGAAAAGATCTTTCTGAGGTAAAGAGAATTGCAGAAAAAGCTGCCTCTTTTGTGAGAACCATGGGAGTTGCCCTCACTCCCTGCACAGTTCCCAGAGTGGGCCATCCTGGCTTTGAAATCGCTGATGATGAGATGGAAATCGGTATGGGTATTCATGGAGAATCTGGAATCAGACGGGGAAAGCTGGAATCTGCAGACGAAATAACAACAGAGATGCTGGAAAAGATTCTTAAGGATATCCCTTATGAGCCAGGAGAAGCCGCCGCGGTTCTTGTAAACGGTCTGGGAGCCACACCACTGGATGAACAGTATATTGTTACAAGAAAGGTACATCAGATACTGAAAGAAAAAGGCATTTCAGTTTATCGTTATTATGTTGGGGAATATGTTACTTCTATAGAGATGGCTGGTTTATCCATTTCTCTGTTAAAAATAGACGAGGAGCTGAAGGGTTATTTGGATGCCCCGGCGGATACGCCATTTTTCAAACAGGGAAACGTGTGAACTGACAGGCCGCTCACTGCGGCGGATGGGAGCGTAATATGAACCAGCAGGAACTAATAGACATGCTTTTTAGAATCAGTAACATAATGAATGAAAACCGAAATTATTTAATAGAGCTTGATGGTGTAGTAGGGGATAGTGATTTAGGCCTTACCATGTCCGATGGATTTTTGGCAGCTTATGAAGCAGTATCCGATGGAGCGGAACCGGATCTTGGAAAGCTGCTTTACAAAGCCGGTAAGGCTATGGGAAATAAAGTCCCATCTACCATGGGAACGTTAATGGCAGCAGGCCTTATGCGTGCAGGGAAAGCCCTAAAAGGAAAGACCCAGCTTTCGGATACAGAGGTCTGCCTCTTGTTTGAAGCGTATGAAGAGGGCGTAGCTGATTTAGGAAAGGCCAAAATAGGAGAAAAAACGTTTCTGGATGGATTTCACCCAGGTGTAACGGTACTTAGAGAAATGCTGGATTCCGGCAATCATCTGGAGGAGGCATTAAAGGAAGCTGCTAAAAAAGCCTTTGAAGGATTTGAACATACTGCAACCATGCTGGCGATTCATGGCAGGGCAGCGACCAGAGGAGAGGCATCACGTCCCCTAAAAGATCCTGGGGCCGCAGTGGCTGCCCTTATTATGAAGGCTGCCGCAGGAATCTGATTCCTAAAAAAAAGAGCAGAGCATTAAAAAACATGCTCTGCTCTTTTCTATTTTCACCTGTTTACCATAGCAAACATCATTCCCGATACAAAGGGAATGAGCCAGATGAACCATGCCACAAGGCTGAATTTATGAAAATTCTTCATCATCTTTTCCTGATGGCTCATCAGCACCACAGTTGCCCATACGGCATGAAAGAACATGATAATAATGGCCAGCATACCAGTCACTCCATGAAAATTAAGACGGAATTCCCCGGAAGCTAAGGTTCTCATCAGTGTAGTACCTACGGTATCAAAGACGAATCCCAACCAGAAGATGACCAGGTGCCATTTTTTTAGCTCCCCTTGTTTCTTTTCTGCCAAAACGCCAGTGGTATATAACAGAAGAGCAAGAGTAATTGTGATAACCGCATATGGTAACATAGATGGATCTCCTTTCCGTATATTGACATGATATGATAGATAATAATTGCTGGTTTCATCTATACTATATAGTTTCTTTCCATATATAAATTATATACGGACCATTCCATTCTTTATTTTAATCCAGATCGTCATTTAATAATACCATATGAATATGATCTTCCCAAACACCATTGATCTTTAAATACCGGCGTGACAGTCCTTCATTAACAAAGCCCAGCTTTTCCGTCACTTTTAATGATCTTATATTCCGTGGCATTACATTTGCTTCAATTCGGTGCAGACCATAGTCTTCAAATATAATTTGTATTCCCCGTCTTAAAGCTTCTGTCATATACCCATGATTGATCTCTTTTTCATCAAGCTTATAACCTAAAAAGCATGACTGAAATGCTCCTCTGGAGATACCTGTAAAGGCAATGCATCCAATGACTTTATTTGGTTCCTCTTTCTTGAAAATCCATAGTCTTAAAGCGTTCTGATTGCAGGAATCGGCAATCAATTCTTTTTCCTGAAATTCCTTTGAATAATATTCATCATTTCTTATGGGTTCCCATATCTGTAAAAAATCCTTATTTCTTAAAATATAATCAAGAATCGGATTTAAGATAGAGACATCTGAGGTGCGAAGTATTAATTGTTCTGTTTCATAAGTAGTTTGCATTTTAATTCCTCCTTTTATTACAGAATTACGTTCATAAGCGGACAAGCAGTATAACACAGGTAAAATACGTTTGCAAGAAGTTTATGAGAACTGTTATTGAGAAATATGGTAATTTTTAGTACAATAGAAAAAGAACAGGAGAGAGGTAATATTATGGAAGAAGACAAGACATATCATACCCATGTATCAGAGGATGGAACAGAGTATACTCATAGCCACCATGGACATACCCACACCCATAAAAACACTAAGGTAGTTGAGAACCGCTTATCCCGTGCCATCGGTCATCTGGAGTCTGTAAAACGGATGGTAAGCGAGGGAAGGGACTGCAGTGAGGTTCTCATCCAGCTTTCCGCGGTCATATCAGCTCTTAATAACACGGGGAAAGTTATTTTAAAGGATCATATTGAAAATTGTATTGTGGATGCGGTGGAATCCGGGGACAAAAAAGCGATCGACGATCTAAATCATGCCATTGAGCGTTTTATAAAATAATATCCCCTGGGGAGGCTTGTGTGGGAGGCTCTGTTTCTACTATACTGAATATCAGAATGATGTATGGAGAGAGGGAGCATATGATGAAAAAAACTATGGCTGTCATTATGGCAGCTGTCTTTCTGGCTGCTTCGCTGACTGGCTGCAACACCAGCAATTCTTTTGGGACTGCCTCCACAGGACAAGCACCAGATAAGAAAATACTACGGGTATCGGAATCTTTTGCCCTTCAGACCTTAAATCCCCACCTGGATTACCAGGGCTGGTATACTTCCATTTACGGTGTAACGGAGACTTTGTTCTATATGAATGACCAGTCGACCCTGACGCCTCTCCTTGCAGAGAGTGCCAAGGCAGATGGTACCCTATGGACAATTAAGCTTAAGGAACACATCAGCTTTTCCAACGGGGATCCGGTGACGCCGGATATGGTAATACGAAATTTAAAAGCAGCCGGGGAAATCAACACCAGATTTGCTGATTTTAAAGACTATACTTATGGGGTGATGGATCAAAAGACCTTTACTATTGATACGAAAAAAGTATATCCAATGCTTCTAAACGATTTAGCAAGTCCTGAGCTCGCGATTGCGGACCTTGACCACAGCGGTGATATGAAGACAGGACTCGTGGCAACAGGCCCATTTGTCGTATCCTCCTTTGAACCAGGCGGCACCATAGAGGTTGCAAGAAATGAACAGTATTGGAACGGAAGGGCAAAACTTGACGGTGCAGTATTTTATTACATGCCAGAGGCAGGCACTTCCATGATGGCGATGCAAAATGGGGAACTGGACGCTTATACCAGCGTGACCTCCGATGCAGCGGAGCAGTACCGAAAGGAACCGGATAAATATAAGCTGACCACAATACCAGCCACCAGGTTGCAGTTTTACATATTGAATGAAAACCGGCAGAATGAGGCAGTTCGTAAAGCGATTAATTTAACTGTAGATGCAAAAGCAATCGAAGGGTATTTAAATGGTACCGTTTCTGAAACCGTCGGCCCTTTTAGCCCTACGGCGCCTTATGGTAAAGTGACCAAGGCAAAGCCGGACGTAACTGCTGCCAAGGCTTTGTTAGAAGAGGACGGATACACCTTAAATTCCGATGGCTATTATGAAAAGGATGGAAAGGTATTGTCCATTAAACTGGCTTATTACGCCGCAAGGAGCCTTGATACTCTGGCAGCTCTTATGCAGGAGCAGCTAAAAGAAGCAGGAATTATGGCGGTGCTCACCTGTGAGGAGGACCCGGATGGCACTTATATCGCCACCGGAGACTTTGATATTGGTTTGTTCTGCATGATTGCAGATAAGGCAGGAGATCCCTATTATTTCATCAGCTGTACCCTAAAAGACGGGGCGCCATATAACTGCGGTGGCTTTCAGAATGAACAGGTCCAGTCAGAGATTTTAAAGCTGGAAACAGAAGCTGATACAAAAGAACGGGCCAGACTGGCAGACCAGATCATCCAGACAGCCATAGACGAGAATGCCTTTGGATACGTGGCATTATTTAATAAGATTACGGTCACCAGAAACGGAGTCAGGGAAGTTGCAGAGAACAATCCCTTTGATTTCTACTTCCTGAATGCAGATACGGACATGGATTAGAATATGAGCATGAGAAAATATATATCAGGGAGATTTCTTCAGCTGATTCCGGTTTTACTTGGCATCACCTTTCTGACCTTTGCCCTCCTTTCCCTGGCTCCTGGTGATCCGGCTCAGAAAAAGCTGAGTGCCCAGGGGGTGGCGGTCTCAAAAGAAATCCTTGAAGAAACGAGAAGGGAAATGGGGCTTGACCGCCCGTGGGGACTGCGTTATATCAACTGGCTTTCCGGTCTCATTCATGGGGATATGGGGAATTCCTATAAAGACGGGACACCAGTTGCGGGAAAGCTTATAAAGGCTATGAAATACACAGGCATTCTCTCTTTTTGCGCCTTTCTTTCCGCCCTGGTGATTTCCATACCACTTGGAGTTTACTGCGGAGTAAAAAAGAATGGAGTATTTGACCGGGTGATGAGGTGGTTCTGCCTGGCAGGCAACGCTGTTCCGGGATTTTTGTTAGCAGTGCTGCTCATGTACTTTTTTTGCCTCCGCATCCAGGCATTTCCCGTAATCGCAAAGGGCAGTGTCAAAGGACTTTTTCTTCCCACCATGACTCTGGCCCTTCCTCTGTCTTGCAGGCTGATCCGGCAAGTGAGAGCATCTGTGCTGAATCAGATGGGAATGGAGTATATTGATGGGGCTAAGGCAAGAGGCGTATTAAAGCCATATATTCTTATTTTCCATATCCTTCGGAATGCCATGATCTCGATACTCACCGTTGCAGGTCTGTCCTTTGGAACACTCCTTGGCGGAAGTGTAGTGATTGAGACTATTTTCATGTGGCCTGGAATGGGAAAACTGGTGATGGATGCCATTACAGCAAGAGACTATCCGGTTATACAGGGCTTTGTCATGGTAATGGCGGTGATTTATGTGGTCATCAATTTAATTGTTGATATCTGTTATCATCTATTAGATCCCAGACTGGAGGAGATATAGATGATAAAATTAAAAAGTATAGAAAATAGAAATTACATAAGAAGAAACGTGATCCTCATTCTGTTATTGATTTTAATGATTGTGGTCATAAGTCTTTTAGCCCCCCATCTGGTGCCCAATGATCCCTATGAGACCAATGCCTTATACCGAAAGGGAGCCCCAAATCTTAAGTACTTCTTTGGGACAGATAAGCTGGGCCGCTGTATCTTTTCCAGAGTTATTATGGGGACAAGGACTTCTGTTTTTTCCGCTCTTTTGGTTGTGACTGCTTCTCTGACCACAGGCACAGTTCTCGGTGTACTGGCAGGTTATTACGGAGGATTCTTAGACCGGGTGGTTACTGGAATTTGCGACATCTTCCTTGCATTTCCCCAGATGATATTGGCCATAGGAGTTGCAGGTCTTATGGGCGGAACCATGACAAATGCTATCCTGGCTCTTGCATTAACTGGCTGGACCACCTATGCCAGGCTTTCCAGAGGGCTTGTGATGGCACTTAAAAATGAGGCATATATCAGTGCGGCCAGATTAAGCGGGAGCACTGGAGTAGAAATTATGGTGGAACACATTCTGCCAGGAATGGCTGGAGAGCTGATCGTCAATGCCTCCCTTCAGATTTCATCGGTAATGATTGGCTTTGCTGGCTTATCTTATCTTGGTCTTGGAGTTTTAGTACCGGAAGCAGAATGGGGCTCCATGATCAGTGAGGCCGTGGGCTATATGCAGCAGGCACCCTGGGCTGTGATGGCACCTGGAGCCGCTCTTTTTATCACGGTTTTATTGTTTCAGCTGCTTGGAGATTCCCTTAGGGATTATTTTGGAGTGGGGAGAGGCGGATATGAGTGAAATAGTTCTGTCCATAAAAAATCTGTCTGTAAATTATGGGAACCAGCCCATTTTACAGGATATATCATTTGAGGTAAACAGAGGAGAAATCATAGGAATCGTGGGAGAGAGCGGGTGTGGGAAAAGCACTCTGCTACGAGCTCTGTTTCCTAAAAAGCCTGTTAATCTAAAGGTAGCTGCGGACCGTATCTTATTTGAAGACCTGGATATGATGGCTGGAGATAAGAAGCAGATTGAGATGTTGTGCGGAAGAGGGATGGGCATGATCTTTCAAAATCCTAAAGCCTCATTTAATCCCATTCGAACCTACAGAAGCCAGTTCATAGAAACTTTAAAAAGCCATGGGATGTATCAAAAGGAAACGTTTGAACCACTTGTTCTTCGTACGTTTGAGAGCATGAACTTAATGGGAGTAAGAGAGATTTTAGACAGTTGCCCTTATGAGATGAGCGGCGGTATGAACCAGAGAATTGCCATTGCACTCTCCATTCTGTTAAATCCACGGCTCCTTCTGGCAGATGAGCCTACCAGTGCTCTTGACGGGGCGTCACAGGAACATGTGATGGAAGAACTTTTAGGAGTACGGTCCCATACCAATACCTCCATCCTTTTAGTGACCCACAACATCGGCCTTCTGGCAGGCATTGCAGATAAGGTAGGAGTCATATATGAGGGAAAGCTGGCGGAATGGGGACCCGTTTCTAAGGTACTGAAATCGCCGGAGCATCCTTATACGAAAACCTTGCTGGAAGCAGTACCAAAAGTAAGAACGGCTGATCACATCATAAAAGAAAGAAGCTCTGAAAGCATATTAAAGCTTCAGGAAGTGAGCAAAGAGTATAAGAGAAGGAAGATGCCATTTTTGGCCCTGTCCCAGATCGGGTTAGAAGTAAAGGCAGGAGAAATACTTGGCGTAGTAGGAGAAAGCGGAAGCGGAAAGAGCACCTTACTCAGCATGATCGCAGGCCTTTGCTCCCCTACGGACGGATCGGTCATTTTTAAAAATAAGATCATGGAGAAGCGGAGAAACAGAGCTGATTTTGGCAAGCTGCAGATGGTGTTCCAACATGCAGCCGAATCCTTTGATCCAAGGTATACCATTGGGCAGACCATTGGAAAAGCCATAAAAAACTTATGCGGTGTAAAAGACAAAGAGGATAGGGAGAAAAGAATCCATGAACTCTTAAAGAGGGTAGGGTTAAACCCGGAGCTTACTGACCGGTATCCCTTTGAGCTTAGCGGAGGCCAATGCCAGAGAGCTGCCATTGCAAGGGCGATTTCTGTTGGCCCGGAGCTGCTTTTGTGTGATGAAATTACAAGTGCCCTGGACGTTTCCACACAAAATGGAATCATTGAATTATTAAAAGGGCTTGTAAAGGAAACTGGAATGGCAGTCATTTTTGTTTCTCATGATCTTGCGCTGGTGAGCAACTTTTGTGATACCATCATGGTGCTTTGCAAGGGAGAGTGCGTAGAGGCTGCCGCGGCAGGAGATTTAATAAAAAATCCAAGTCAGGATTATACAAAAAAATTGCTGAAAACTGCAAGGATAGATGGAGGCATTTTAATTGGAACAGATTGAAGAACGAGTTAAAAAGTATTGGACCAGACGGGCTCATGATTTTTCGGCTGTACGCAGAATGGAATTGGGAGATGAGATCAGTAAGCGATGGCTGACAGAAATTAGTACCTATTTACCGGATAAAACTCCCCTTAAAATATTGGATGTAGGGACTGGGGCCGGATATTTTGCGGTACTACTCTCTATGGAGGGACATGAAGTATGTGGAATTGATCTTACTCCTGCCATGATTGATGAGGCAAAAAGTCTGGCAGAGGATTTAAAACGTTCCATAAGCTTTCAGGTGATGGATGCCCAGAACCTGGAGTTTCCGGATGAAACCTTTGATGTGGTCGTTGCCAGGAATTTGACCTGGACCTTACCAGATCCTAAAAAAGCATACGGAGAATGGCTGAGAGTCTTGAAAAATGGCGGGCTTTTGTTAAACTTCGACGCAGATTATGGACAAGAGGTCCTAAACCTGGACCCTGGGGAGGAAGAAAAGGACTATGTCGGCTCCGGCACCCATATGGGCATGACCAGGGAACTTCTTTTAGAATCAAACCAGATTACAAAGTCTATGGAAATCAGCCAAAGCAAAAGACCGGATTGGGACCTAAAGGTACTAATGGAGATCGGATATATAAATTGCAGGTGCGATAGGAATGCAGGAGCCAGGATTCTGAGGGATAAGAATGGGGAGAAAGCGCCTACCTTTCTCATCGCTGCAGAAAAAGCGGGGGAATGAAATCATGTTGTTGGAAGAAAATAAAAAATACTGGACCAACCGAACCATGGGATATTCCCAGGTAAATGAAAAGGAGCTTTCTTCCAGCCAGAAAGAAAAATGGCTGGACGTCATCACCCGTTATTTACCAGGAGACAGAAAAAACATAAAGGTGCTTGATATGGGCACCGGGCCAGGTTTTTTTGCCATCATATTAGCAGAGGCCGGTTTTCATGTGACAGCTGTGGATTGTACAGAATCCATGCTTAATCGGGCGAAAATAAATGCAGGAGAATTAAAGGAGCGGATTACCTGGGTGCTTTCCGACGCAGAAAAGACAGGCCTTGAATCAGAATCATATGATGCAGTTGTCAGCAGAAATGTGACTTGGAATTTAAAAGAACCAGAGAAGGCATATAGAGAATGGCTGAGAGTCTTAAAGAAAGGCGGAGTTCTCTTAAACTTTGATGCGAACTGGTATCAGTATTTATTTGATGATGAAAAAAGAAAAGGCTATGAAACGGACAGAAAGCGGGTCAAAGAGCAGTGTGTGGAGGATCATTACACATGCACAGATATTGATGCTATGGAGTCAATTGCTAAAAAGCTGCCCCTAAGCAGCAGGTGCAGACCCCAGTGGGATCTTGAGGTATTAAATAGCCTTACCGTATCAAAGGTGAAATCAGACCCTGATGTGTGGAAACAGGTGTGGTCCGATGAAGAAAAAATCAACTATAACTCCACACCCATGTTTTCCATTTATGCTATAAAATAAGATTCTGCAAATCTCCATTAAAAATCATTTGCCCAAAAGCACATTTCGAAGTATAATTACTTGAAGTGTGTTTTTTATTCCTACTAAAATGATATAATATTGATAAGAAAGAGGTAGAATCAGTTGTTAAATCAGTTTTCAAGAACCCAGCTTCTCCTAGGTGAAGGGGCCATGGGTCAATTGATGGAAGCAAAAGTTGCTGTTTTTGGTATTGGCGGAGTGGGCGGTTACGTTGTGGAAGCTCTAGTTCGTAGCGGAGTCCGTTCCTTTGTGCTGGTAGATGATGATAAGGTATGTCTGACCAATTTAAACAGACAGATCATCGCAACAAGAAAAACAGTGGGTAAATATAAAGTAGAGGTTATGAGAGACCGAATTCTGGAAATCAATCCAGATGCTCAGGTCGAGATGCATCAGTGCTTCTTTCTGCCGGAAAATGCGTCAGATTTTAATTTTAAAGAATATGATTACGTCGTAGATGCCGTGGATACAGTCACCGCGAAGCTTGAACTGATCATGAAGGCCAAAGAAGCCGGAGTTCCGGTCATCAGCTGTATGGGAGCAGGAAACAAGCTGGATCCTACCAGTTTTGAAGTGGCTGACATTTATAAGACAACCATGTGTCCCTTAGCTAAGGTCATGAGAAGAGAGCTTAAAAAAAGAGGGGTCAAGAAATTAAAGGTGGTATATTCCAAAGAGAAACCAACCAGACCCATTGAGGATATGTCCATCAGCTGCCGGACAAACTGTATCTGCCCTCCGGGAGCCAAGCATAAATGCACGGACCGCAGGGATATCCCAGGCAGTGTTGCCTTTGTTCCTTCTGTAGCAGGTCTGATCATCGCCGGAGAAGTCATAAAAGACCTGGCTAAGATGGCAGATGATTCCGTGAGGAGGAATAAAGATGCCTGATTTAAGCCTGTCATTGGACCAGATGAAAGAACTTGATGAGAATCAATGCCTGCTTATCGATGTCAGGGACCAGACCGCATACAATCACGGTTTTATTCCAGGAGCCATTCAAGTGGATCTGGAAAAAATCTTAGAGGGAGAGTACGTTCCTCCTACTGGTAAGAAAGTGATTTTATACTGCTTAAAAGGCGTAATCAGCGAAGAGGCAGCAGAATACCTGACTGAAAAAGGCTTTGAAGCCTATAACTTAGAGGGCGGCTATGGAAAATGGCTTATTAGCTCTATGGAGAAGGAAAAAGAAGAGGATAGCGCTGTCCGTCTGGATGAAATTGAACGAAGCCTGCGAAAGAAATTTCACAAGAACATATTCAGCCGGTTTGCTAAGGCTATCAATGAATATCAGCTTGTAAAGGAACATGATAAGATAGCAGTCTGTATTTCCGGCGGCAAGGATTCCATGTTAATGGCCAAGCTGTTCCAGGAGATAAGGCGCCATAATAAATTTCCCTTTGAGCTAGTATTTCTTGTTATGGACCCAGGATATAACGGGATGAACCGGGAAGTCATTGAAAACAATGCAAAGCTTCTTAACATCCCAATCACCGTGTTTGAGACCCAGATCTTCGATGCTGTTTACGATGTGGAGAAATCCCCCTGCTATCTCTGTGCCAGAATGAGACGGGGCTATCTATACAGCAAAGCCAAGGAGCTGGGCTGCAATAAGATCGCATTAGGCCATCATTATGATGACGTCATCGAGACCATACTCATGGGAATGATGTACGGAGGCCAGATCCAGACCATGATGCCGAAGCTTCACAGCACGAATTTTGAAGGAATGGAACTCATCCGCCCCATGTATCTGATTCGGGAGGATGATATTAAGGCGTGGAGAGATTATAATGGCCTTCATTTTATCCAGTGTGCCTGCCGTTTTACCGACACCTGCACCACCTGCAGAACCGATGGGAACACCGGATCTAAAAGGGTGGAAATTAAGGATTTAATTAAAGAGCTTAAAAAAGTAAATCCTTATATCGAAGGCAACATTTTTAAAAGCGTGGAAAACGTGAATTTAAATACCATAATTGCTTATAAGGAAAATGGAACTGTCCATCATTTTCTCGATGAATATGATGAAAACAGGTAATTTTAGGCCGTATTTTAAAATCATACTTGAAATACATACTAACCTTGTGGTAAATTATGATTAAGGAGGTTATATCTTATGAAAATTTCAACAAAGGGCCGGTATGCGGTCAGACTAATGATAGACCTTGCAGAGCATAACAACGGAGAATTTATTACGCTTATGGATATCGCAGAGCGCCAGGAGATTTCGGAAAAATATTTGGAATCCATCGTATCCATACTCAGCAAGAATGGCCTTCTTATTTCCTTAAGAGGAAAAGGCGGCGGTTATAAACTTGCTAAGGATCCGGAATATTACACGGTAGGCAGCATTTTAAGACTGACGGAAGGCTCCCTTGCTCCTGTTTCCTGCATGGAAGGGGAGGCCAATAACTGCAACCGGGCATCCCATTGCCAGACCCTCGAGATGTGGGAAGGGTTAAACAAACTGATCAATGATTACTTTGATGGAATCACCATTGCAGATCTGGTTCGTAAGAGTGATTACAGCGACAATTACATCATATAGACATTGAGCGTAAAAACAGCAAGGAGTCTGAGCTTTTTTCAGACTCCTTGCTGTTTTGTATTGTGTGACAGCCCTAAATCAACCGAGGAATTTCTTTGTTGAGAAGCGGCCAAGGCTTCGATAAAGCCCTACCGTGATTGCTGCCAATATGAGGGTGGCGGCCACTGTGATGCTCTGATTCCACTGAGGAAGTGAAAGCCCCAATGCTACTGGGGCAGCAATTGCTGCAAATCCAATTAGCATGGTCACCATGACTGACATAGACTGTTTGACCGCCTCCTGAGGACTCTTCCAGTCATACTTCAGGAAACGAAGATTGATGGATAAACCCACAACTGCAATAAATACGGCGTAGACGGTTGGCGTTATAAAAATCATCAGTACGTTAATGAAATCAAACGGAAAGGTCATGGACAAAATCAGGCTGCTAAAGAGAATGGCTGGCAGCAGAACCGTTAAATTCACCATGATCTTGGAGTCAAAAACTGCCTTAGTGCTCACTGGCAGAGAATTTAGTATCCAGCGGTTCTTCCCTTCCATATTAAGGGAAGCTGCGGTAGTAGATGACATAGTTACAAAAATGGCTGGAAAAAAGGGAGCCATGCGCTGCAGCATTTCCGAAAGCCCCGGCAGCTCCAGAAGATCTGAAAGTTGCCTGGAACCGAACACCTTAAGGAGCAATATGGACCCCACCATCATCACAGAACCGAAACAAGTGTTAAGCAGGTACACCGGATAGGAGGTCAAAAGCTTTAGCTCTCTGCGGTAGAGTGCTTTGTTTGGATCTGCGGCGTTTAACTGGGTGACCCGGTAAGCGGAGCGGGTATGCTGGGTAAATAATGCGCTATTGATATTTGTATACACTTTGGATAGAAGAAATACGAAGAGAGCAGAAGCTGTGATTGACAAAAGGGCAAAGCCTGTCAACGCCAAAGCACTTCTCTTCCACAGTGCGGCAGTGACCAATGCTGCCGGCGGATATAAATGACGGATTGCATTCCCCAGCTGCAGACCAAGGTCAGCCAGCAAATCCATATCCATGGACTGTATGGAAAAGGAGAGCGCCAACGTGCCCTGGGTTGCTATAAGGCTTAAGAGAGTGATCACCAGGTTTTTGTGACGGAACCGAACGCTGATGGCTGTGATCACCACTCCAATGAACATGGATACAATCATGGGCAGAAGCGGAGCTAACAGCCATATAAGAAGCACCGACAGCCAGAGGATGGCCGGTGATCCGGTGACGTTCATAAAGACCACCATAGCCGGAAGCAGAACCACACCGCCAAAGACCAGATTGCCTAAATATACCGTCAGTAATCTGCTCATAATAACAGATGACTTGGAAACCGGTAGGGACATAATTATGTCAAAGTCTGAAAATCCAAACAGGGTTGTGCTGCTGTGGATCAAAGTGTAGACCAGGGTAATTAAAGAGAATAGCAGTAAAAAGATAGCAGGCACCAGCTCCACCAACCCGATCGCAGCGTATCCTGCCGAAATCATATAGCTGAAAAAGACCGCCTCAGCCCCTAATATAAGGAACACGATTCCCATACCCATGGCCTTAAGCCCTGTCCGAGCATCCTTGGTATGGATCAGTTTATTGATACCAAAAAGTCCAAGGAGCTGGATTTTACTTAGTAAAAACACGTCAGTCATTGTCTAACACCTCCAAAAATGCGTGCTCAAGGCTTGAATCTCCCCGCACCTCTTCGGTGCTTCCACAGGCAATCAACTTGCCGCCTTTTATAATGCCGATGCGGTTGCACAGTTTTTCAGCCACGTCAAGCACATGGGTGGAAAAAAAGATGGCACCTCCCTGGTCACACATCTCCTTCATCATCTCCTTCAGACGAAAAGCTGCTGATGGATCCAGACCGACAAAAGGTTCATCAAGAACCAGTAAACGTGGTTTATGCAAAAACGCGGAGATGAGTGCCAGCTTTTGCTTCATTCCATGAGAATAGGAGCCAATTAAATCGCCCAGATTTGCGGTTAGCTCCAACCGTTTGGAATAATCAGCAATTCGTTCTTCCCGTTCTTTCTTTCCCACGCGAAAGATATCGGCTATAAAGGAAAGATATTGGATTCCTGTTAAATAGTCATAAAGATCAGGATTATCCGGCAGGTAGGCAATCACCTGTTTGCAGGCCAGAGGCTCATCCTCCAGGGAATGACCATCAACCATAATGCTTCCCTGTTCAAAATCCAATATCCCCACTGCTGAGCGGAGAGTAGTGGTCTTACCTGCCCCGTTATGTCCAATAAAGCCAAAAAGATCGCCTGCATGGATGGTGAGGCTTACGTCATCCACTGCTTTTTTACCTCCATAAGTTTTGGTTAAATGATCGATTCGCAGTATTTCATTCATTTTTTTCTCCTCCTTCTTTTGGCGGGGTAACGATAAGAGCCAGGGAATGAATCTTTCTTCCTGGTTTTGCGGCTTGTTCCGGTATTCGGTAAGGCGCGATCAGTTCCCCGATTTGAATCATTAAGGTTTCTAACTCCTGAGAATTAACAGCAATGGGACCGGTGGAAAAGCCGGAACCATCTTTTAGAATATCAATACCATCACGGGCGGTATAATCCGCGAATTCCCTCATGAGAGCAGCGGAAAACTGGGCGAACAGACTCATATACACATCTCCCCGGTTTTCTTTAAGAAGACGGGGAATGTCCATGGTAGCATCCATGCCCAGCGCATAGACCTTTTCCACTAATGCCCGTACCGGCCGTTCTTCTGCTATGATCAGCACTCCATATTTGACCATCTTTCCCAGGTGCCGATACAGAGAAGCCTGGGAGATGTCGGTCAGTGTCTGGGCCAGCTCTTTCGCAGTGACTGTTTTTCTTTCTATTATCTCCATAAGAATTCTGCTGTCGATGGGATCTACGAAGCAGGATATCATATGTTTCATTATCTTTTTGTCCATGTGTACCTCCTGATACTGTAAATTTTATCACCTGTAATAATATTATCACAATGATAATGTTTCAGCAATGGTGATATCTGGATAAAAGCTTTCTCTGACTTTTGAGTTCCTGTCTATTTATAAAATATGATTGATACAGTAGGCAAAGAAAAACCAGAAGATAATCTGTCTTATTTCATGACCTCATAAGAAAAGAGAGCAGGCTTATTTCCATAAATATCAATTTATTTCATAAAAATCACTTTCAAACGAACAATTTTGCAATATATTTACCAAAAGTCTGAATCATTACCCCTTTTTACCATTAATTTAACAGTTTTTTACTTAACAGGAAAATCCCAATTCTTTCCACTGGTAAAATGGGAAATTCGGTGCTATCATTTAAATGTAACATAAACGTAACACAAATGTAATAATTCAAAGGAGGCAAATGAATTGAGAAAATTAACAGCACTTGGATTGATGACACTGACTTTAACAAGCATGATCCCATTAACGGCAAACGCAGCAGTGAGGTGTAATATCCCTTCATTCTCAGGAAGAAATGTAATTTCTATCAATGGATGCTCCAATTCCGATGATTTAAAAACAAAATTACAGCAGATGGGTATTAATTGTAATAATATCAATATTAATGATATTAACAAGTATTTAAATAGCTGCCAGAACGGCGGAAATGGTACAAACACCAACACAAATACAAACACCAACACAAACACCAATACAAACACAAACACAAACACCAATACCAATACCAATACCAACACAAATACCAACACAAACACTAATACCAACACAAATACCAATACCAACACCACTAACAAGACTTACACACAGCAGGTAGTTGATCTGGTAAATACAGAAAGAGCAAAAGAAGGTCTTGCACCTCTTACCATCGATCCAAGTGTTGAAAAGGCAGCAAACGTAAGAGCAAATGAGATTCAGTCAAACTTTGACCACACTCGTCCTAACGGAAGTTCTTTCTCAAGCGCATTAAAAGATCAGGGTGTAAATTTCCGTGGAGCAGGTGAGAACATTGCCTGGGGCCAGAGAACTCCTCAGGAGGTTGTAACTGCTTGGATGAACAGCCCGGGACACCGTGCAAATATCATGAATAAGAGCTTTACACATATCGGTGTAGGCAATACCCAAAACGGAAGCGGAACACAGTACTGGGTACAGCTGTTTACATATTAATATTAATTTTTCATTGCATTTTTAAAATTTCCGAAATTAAGATCCCGGAACCTCTCATTTATCGTCAGAGGTCCCGGGATTTTTATTGCTTCTAATCAGTAAGTGCATATAAACCCATTGACAAAGTATGTTTTAAAAAGTAAAATTAGATTAGTAATTCTACGAAATAATAGCAGAATAAAGGAGACAAAGCATATGGCAAAAATATATACTTCAGCGGATCAGCTTATTGGAAGAACTCCGCTTCTTGAATTATCTAATATAGAAAAAGAATTAGGCTTAAAGGCAAAGCTCTTAGGAAAGCTGGAGTACTTTAATCCAGCCGGCTCCGTAAAGGACAGAATTGCCAAGGCAATGATCGATGATGCGGAAGCTGCCGGAATTTTAACTTCAGATTCTGTCATTATTGAACCCACTTCTGGGAATACTGGTATAGGACTTTCTTCCGTGGCAGCAGCCAGAGGGTATCGGGTCATGATCGTCATGCCGGAGACCATGTCACTGGAACGACGTACCCTGATGAAAGCTTATGGGGCAGAACTGGTTCTTACTGAAGGTTCCAAGGGAATGAAAGGGGCCATTGCAAAAGCAGAGGAATTAGCGAAAGAAATCCCTAACAGCTTTATTCCCAGTCAGTTTAACAACATGTCCAATCCCCGCGTTCACAGAGAGACCACAGGTCCCGAAATATACGAAGACACGGACGGCAAGGTTGATATATTTGTGGCTGGTGTAGGCACAGGCGGTACGGTCACCGGTGTGGGAGAGTATTTAAAATCCAAGAATCCATCTGTTAAAATCGTTGCGGTTGAGCCTGCAACCTCTCCCGTATTATCAACGGGAACAGCCGGTCCTCATAAGATTCAGGGAATCGGTGCTGGTTTTGTACCAAATGTTTTAAATACGGAAATTTATGACGAGGTAATTCCGGTTGCCGATGGAGATGCATTTGACACCGGTAGAAAAATTGGAAAAATGGAAGGAATCTTAGTAGGAATTTCTTCCGGTGCAGCTGTCTGGGCTGCCATCCGCCTGGCACAGAGACCAGAGAATGAGGGTAAGAATATAGTAGTGCTTCTTCCCGACACAGGTGATCGTTATTTATCAACAAGTATGTTTACTGATTGATTTTTATCAGAATATAGGGGTACGATCAGGAATGATACTTGACAGTGAATTCCAGTTTTAATTATAATAAGACTAATTCCTTTATCATGAAAAGGATTACTGGCCCATACTGATTGTAAAGAGCAGATTTACAGAGAACGGGTTAGTTCAAATAAAATAAAATAAAATAAGATGGGAGATCTAATTATGAGTACAAAAAAGATTGGTGTTATTGTCGGAAGCCTTAGGAGAGATTCATTTAGCCTTGCTGTAGCAAAGGCAGCAGTTTCAGTGGCTCCGGAAGCACTTTCCCTTAAATTTATCGAAATAGGTGATTTACCTATGTTTAATCAGGACTTTGATGATGATGGAACCACTCCTGATTCCTGGGTCAGATTCCGTAACGAAATCAAAGAACTGGATGGAGTTATTTTTGTTACACCAGAATATAACCGTTCTTTCCCGGCAGTGCTTAAGAATGCCATTGATATCGCTTCCAGACCATACGGAAGCAATGCATGGGATGGAAAAGCAGGCGGTATCATCAGTGTAACTCCAGGAGGTCTTGGAGCCTTTGGTGCGAACCATCATTTACGTCAGCCAATGACATTTTTAAATGTTCTTATGCTGCAGCAGCCAGAAGCCTATATCAGCAATGTTGCTGACCAGTTAAATGACAAAGGCGAATTCGCAGACGAGAACAGCCTGGGATATTTAAAGAACTACATGGAGGCGTTTTCTCAGTGGGTTAATAAAGTATCTGCTTCCTAATATATAGAAGTAAAAGGAGAAGAGAAATTGAGCAGGCGAAATATCAAAAAACAGATCCGTGGCCAGAGAGCCGTAGACGGAGCAGGTGTTCATATGGTACGTGTGCTGGGATATCACGATGTGAAGGAATTTGATCCGTTTTTAATGATGGATTCCTTTGATTCAACAAATCCAGCCGATTATGTAGCCGGTTTTCCCATGCACCCTCACAGAGGAATCGAAACCGTTACTTATTTAATTTCCGGTCGAATTGACCATAAGGACAGCCTTGGAAACAAGGGCACGATCAATTCCGGGGAATGCCAGTGGATGACAGCAGGCAGCGGAATTCTCCATGAAGAGATGCCTCAGCCATCTGAGAAGATGCTGGGCCTGCAGCTTTGGCTTAACCTTCCCCGGGAAGAAAAGATGGCGGATCCGGCGTATCTTCCTATTACAAAGGATATGATTCCAAGAGTACCAAGCGGAAATGCCACGGTGGGAGTACTATCTGGAAGCTTTCAGGGTGCAAAGGGTGTAACTCCAAAGCACATTCCTGCTACCATCTATGATGTTGAGCTTCCAAAAGGAGAGGAAATCACCTTACCGACCAATTCCGATGAAACCGTTTATATTTTCCTGATTCAGGGAGATGGCGTAGTGGAAAATCAGAACATTCCTGAAAAGACAGCCATTTTATTTGGGGAAGGAGATGAAATCACGGTGAAAGCCTCTGCAAGCAGAGACCTTCGGTTCATTCTCTTTTCCGGCCGGCCGCTTCATGAACCCATTGCCTGGGGAGGACCCATTGCCATGAACACCCAGGAAGAATTGGATCTGGCATTTGATGAGCTTCGCAGAGGAACATTTATCAAACACAAATAATAAATCTTTGGCAGATCCACAGTTTTTTAATAAACTGTGGATCTGCTTTTATGCATTTCTTCTTATCTTATAAGTAGTCCTCGTTTTTCCTGAAAATATTGATAATAAAATGCAGATTACTGTGTTGACTTGTTATTTTGTAAGTGCTATGCTTAATTCGATTACCCATAAATGGAGTATAACTGAAAGCCTCTGACTTAAAAATTCAAAAGCCGGTTCCTTCCTGATTATGCTTTATTTAGAAAAACATGGAGGATACAAAAGTGGAAAAAGAGTCAAAGAATGAAACACCCCAGAACCTGGACGGCACAGGTAAATCAGGCAAAAAGCAACAATCAATTAAAAAGAATCTTTTAAGAGGCATTATAGGATTGGCAGTTGTCATCTCCGTTTTCTTCGGAATTGCAAATGCCATTGTTTTATATAATGATTCGAAAAACAACATGGAGACCCGTTTGATTGAAAATCGTAATGCTTACTGCGTGGCGGTACAAAATGCCATCAATGTATACCGGTTCCAGGTTGAGTCCTTTGCACAGAACGAACTGATCACTGACCCATCAAGACCACTGATAGCAAGAAAACAGGTCATGGATGAGCTGGCAAAAAAGAATGGCTTTTTAGAGATTGCAGTCACAGATGCAAACGGAAAAGCAAACAATGGTGCGGATGTCAGTGAACGCGAGTATTTTAAGCAGGCAATGGCAGGAAATACATATCTATCCTCTACCTTGGTAAGTACGGTGGATGGAAAAGTAATTATGATTATAGCTGCACCAATTACCAAGGGCGGTCAAAAGGGGATTGTCTATGCAAAGCTGGACAGCAATACTTTTAGTGGTATGATTGATGATGTGTCTATAGGCAAATCCGGATATGGCTTTATTGTAGATAAAGAAGGAAAATATCTGGCTCATCCCGATACCAGCATAGTTACCGACCAGGTAAATTACATAGAGAAGGCAAAAGAGGACTCTTCCTTTGCCCAGTTAGCCAGCCTTATTCAGAAAATGACCTCTGGTAAGACAGGGCTTGATACAGTCATGCATAAAGGTGCCAAGCAGGTTGTAGGCTATATGAGCATTCCAGGGACAGACGGCTGGTCCATTGCAGTTACTGCAAAGACTTCCGAGATGCTGTCCAGCTTTTATGCATCCATAGGAATCACCGTAATACTCTCAGCCTTATTTGTAATTCTTTCCGTTGTTATGGCATTTCGGATCGCCGGCCCCATTGTAAATCCGGTCATCTCATTGGTACGGAGAATTGAAGACCTGGCTTTAGGAGACCTACATTCAGAAGTGCCCCAGGTGGATTCCGAAGATGAAATCGGAAAGCTCTCAAAATCCTTTACAACAACTGTCAATAAGTTAAATGATTATATCCAGGAAATCTCCTATGTTTTAAACAGCCTGGAACAGGGAAACTGTACGGTAGAGACTGTCCAGGATTATACCGGTGATTTTACAGCAATCAGAGACGCTTTAAATAAGATTATCAACAATTTAAATTCAACCTTTACCAATATTAAAGGTGCATCCGATCAGGTAGCCAGCGGTGCCGATCAGGTTTCCAGTGCTTCTCAGGCACTGGCTTCCGGTGCCACAGAGCAGGCCTCCTCTGTAGAGGAGCTGAATGCCTCTATCACTGGTGTTGCAAATCAGGCGGAGGAGAATGTAGTTCACGTACAGAAGGCCACAGAATACGTGGTTCAGGCTGACGAGGGAATTAAAGAGAGCAACGGCCATATGAAGGAATTAAACACTGCTATGGGTGAAATCAGCCAGTCCTCTGCTGAGATTTCAACTATTACAAAGGTCATCGAAGACATTGCATTCCAGACCAATATTCTGGCTCTTAACGCTGCAATCGAGGCAGCCAGGGCTGGAAGCGTAGGAAAAGGCTTTGCCGTGGTTGCAGATGAGGTTCGGAATCTGGCTGCCAAATCAGCCGAGGCCGCGAAAAAGACAGCAGAGCTTATCGACCATTCCGTAGCAACCGTTTCCAAGGGAGAGAGGCTTGCAGAAGAGACAGCCCAGATTTTAGTGGATGTAGCAGAGAAAGCCAGACTCGCCAACGAATCCATACAGCGGATTGAAAAAGCTTCCTATGACCAGGCTCAGTCCATCGAACAGATTAATCAGGGACTTTTCCAGGTGTCCGCAGTGGTTCAGACCAATGCAGCAACAGCAGAAGAGAGCTCTGCTTCCAGTGAAGAGCTGGCAGCTCAGGCGCTTATCCTTCAGCAGGAAGTGGAAAAGTTTACTTTAAAAGACACGCCGGCAGTATCTTACCAAACGGTGCAGCAGACAGATGATTATTTTGTTGACACACCAGAAGAAGCATATGGTACCGGTAAATATTAAAATCTTTATATAGAAACCAAAAGGAGATAGGCGGATTATATAATCCGCCTAATGTTATAAGCAAAAGGAGAGTGGTGGCATGAATTTACGATTGGTTCCATTGGATGAAACGTATAAAAAACAATTATATGATATGATGGAAGAATGGAACGCGACAGGTGAGCAAATCGTACCCTACGCGATAAGGCGATGTGATTATCGTGATTTTGATTGTTATAGGGATAAATTAGAAAATAAAAACCCTACACCTGCTATGGTTCCCGATACTACTCTTTTTTGCTTAGATGAAGAAAGAAATATATTTGTAGGAGCGGTGAATATTCGTCATTATTTAAACGATGCTCTGCTGTTAAATGGCGGACACATTGGAGATGGAGTCAGACCCACGGAACGAAGAAAGGGTGTGGCAACCAAAATGATTGGTCTGGCACTGCAGGAATGTAAGAGAATTGGGTTAGATCGAGTTTTGATGGTTTGTGATAAGGACAATATTGGCTCTTCTAAAAGTATACAAAACAATGGTGGCATCCTGGAAAATGAAATTCTGGTGGCTGGAATTGTTGAACAAAGATTTTGGATTGATCTTTCATAAACAATTTACTCTTATATGGTAAACAGTGTTTTGGCATAATCGGTTAAAATATTATGCCTGTTATTAATGATAGGTGCGGACTCATTTAAATCCGCTCAGATTCTTGACAAAGTCATTTTTATTATCTGACCTATTCAGTTATTGTAAAAAAACACCAGATATTAGAAGTAATCTGGTGTTTTTGATTCGTAACTAAATGGAATTTTGTCTTTTCTCTATCAAAATGCAATATCCTTATGAGCGATTTTATCGATCTCCTCGTTTATGTAGCGGACACCGACTCCATTGTCATCATAGTCTTCACCACCCCATGTTCTAGAAAAAAGTAAATAGATGATAAGTCTGTCATCAACCATCAAGAAATCATTAGCGACGACGATTGTCTCCAATGTGACTGTCTGCAAGAGAGCTTCTTTCGTTTCAATTTCCGGCCACCATTCAGCAGATTCCTTTTCATCATCCGGGCCCCAGGCAAAACGTTCTTTCTCATTATAGAATTTGATGAGTGCTTCAAACAGTTCTGTCTGTAATTCTGGCCATTTTTCCATAAAACGCTTGAATGCCGTTCTCTGCCTTTCGGTAATTTCGCAACCATCCTCTCCGTGTATTAATAACTCCACATTATGTATATCTCCACCGAAATCAAGTATCTGTTTTCCAAGCCAATCACATTCATCCTCTTCCCTCAATTCGCCAAATACTGCATCCATCATCGGTTTTACCTCCCTCAGAAATTTTAATTTATTAATTATAGCATTGATAAATGAAAAAGGACAGTTTTGAATAAAAATAAACACATATTCAAATATTTTTATTGCTTATTTTACATGAATGTAATACGCCTGTAGAATATAACTTTTACGTCTGATTATTTAGTTTGTGCTGGAGATGTGAAGAAAGTTAATATTGAAAAACCCTTGTTTTTCCTATATTTTATAGGTTGGTCAAATAATATTGATAGGCACTAAAATATAAAAAAAGGAACGCAGTATACTTGATACTG
>NZ_JHWJ01000010.1 GCF_000687555.1 [Clostridium] aerotolerans DSM 5434
CGTCGAAGCTTATGTGGCTTCGTGGATTGAAATTCATTCTTTTCATTGTTCTTCATGGTTTTAATTGTCGAAGCTTATGTGCTTCGTGGATTGAAATGTCCTCATCAAAGTTGTAATACATGTAAGTGTGAGTCGAAGCTTATGTGGCTACGTGGATTGAAATCCTCCCAAGTATGTATTCTAATGACAATAAATGTCGAGGCCTATGTGGCTTCGTGGATTGAAATTGATATCATTTAGTTTAGTAGCAATTAATGCTAACGTCGAATCCTGTGAGGCTTCGTGCATTGAAGTTCTATTGCGAAGTTTAGGAGGGGGTACCGCAAAGGTCATTATATTTAGAACAAGAAAAACAGTGCCGGGCCACATTTCCGGCACTGTTTTTTGCATTCTCCCGTTATAACTTCTTTCAATAACCAGCCATACGAAATATATATTTCACATTAACCTATAGGAATTGTATGATATATGTGTTATAATGATTTCTCAGCACACATAAACAGGAGGACAGAACATGAAAAAAGGAATATTATTAAGCATCGTATCCATATTAGCGGCAGCGGCCATTACAGGCTGTGCAAATAAAGCAGCAACTGGTTCCACTGAGACAAAGGGAGAGGAAAAGCAGCCGATTACGGTGGTGGCAGCCACCAGCGGTGTCAGCAATCCTTTCAGTTTCCAAAAGGACGGGAATTTAACGGGCTATGATGTGGAAGTGTTAAAGAAGATCTTTGAGGGGCTTCCCCAGTATAAGCTGGAATTTAACGTAGTGGAATTCGAAGGCATCTTAAGCGGGTTAGACAGCGGCCGTTTCCAGCTTGGTGTAAATAACTTTAGTTCCAATCCAGAGCGGCGTGAGAAATACACCTTCTCCCTTCCGATCATTGAAAATGCCAATGTATTTGTAGTGAGAAAGGATGATGAAAAATTAAAATCCCTGGAAGATTTATCTGGTTATAAAGCAGTCACAGAAGTAGGAAATTCCGGTGCTACCTTACTTGAAAAATACAACAATGAACACCCTGATGCCAAGGCAGATATCATCTATACTGATGAGAACTTTGTAAAGCAGTTTGAAAGCATTGAATCCGGGCGCTACGATGTAAGAATCATTTCCCGTATATCTGCGGAAAAAGCTATTCGGGAGCAGGGCTTTAACAACTTAAAGATCGTTCCATTTGCAAGCACCAACAGCGATCCAGGTTCATATATCCTGTTTGACAAAAATGGAGACCAGGAGCTGATAGATGCCGTGAACAAACGAATTAAGGAAATCTATGAGGACGGTTCCTTATTAAAGATCAGTGAAGAACAGCTATTAGGAAACTACATTCCGAAAAAAGAGCTGATAGAACAATAACAGGAGGCTGCTATGAAATTTTTAATCACCGGTGATTCCTTGTTTTCCAGCAGTAATCTCCATAAGACCATCGATCCTGGCGTTCTGTCACGGCTTAAGGAAGTAGATGAGGTTTTCACCAATGCAGAGTTTGTTACTCCCGAGAAGAACACGGTCCCAGCAGCTGGAAGGGGATACCAGACCAGCGTGCGGCCCCAGGCGTTAAAGGAATTTTCAAAGCTGAACATTCGAAACGTTGGTTTTGCCAACAATCATACAGGCGATTACGGTGTACAGGGCCTTCTCGATACCATACAGGCAGCAGAGGAATCCGGTCTGACGCCTTTAGGCGTAGGTCTAAGCCTTTCCGACGCCAGAAAGCCAGTGTTTCTGGATACTCCTGACGGAAGGATTGCAATCATCACTGTAGGCGTTACAAGAAGTGAGGTCTTTGCCGCTTCCAATCCCGGAAATGGAGTTCCAGGAAGGCCAGGAGTGAACCCCTTACGGTGGTCCAGAACCTATGTGGTTAATGAAGCTGATTTTAATTCCTTAAAGGACATCAGTAAGCGAATTGGCATTCATGACAGCATGGAGGAAGGCAAGAGGATTGAGACCTTTAAAAGCAAGTCAGAAGACCTATATGAGCTTGGCTCTTTATTTGAGGGATATTTGACCTTTGAAAAAGGAACTTCTCCTGGAGTGAAGACCACAGCCAATGAAAAGGATCAGAGAGAAATATTAAAATCCATAAAGGATGCCAGAGAGAGAAGCGACTATGTATTCGTTAATCTCCATACCCATGAAGGGGAAAATGAAAACTGGTATTCCGATTACCCGGCTGGATTTATTGAAGACTTTGCCCATGCAGCTATTGATGCAGGCGCAAGCTGTGTTTTTGGCCATGGAGCCCATTTTACAAGAGGGGCAGAAATCTATCACGGACAGCCTGTCTTTTATAACCTGGGAAGTCTGTTTATGGAATTTGAAGCGGGAGAATCCATCATTTCCCCGGAGATGTTTGAAGCGTACGGATATCCGGAAAATGAATCTCCCTCCACTCTACACAAGAACCGGACGAAGGATTCCGATGGGAACTGGCAGGGCTTTTACAGCCATAGTAAGTTCTCCCAGAACTTTATGGTACTCTTTGACTTAGACCGGGATGGCGGAACGTTTGAATATGAGCTGATTCCCATTGATTTAAATCTCACCCACCCATTGGTGACGAAACGGGGGCTTCCCGTGCTTGCATCAGAGGAGGAGAAGGCTTCCCTGATTGAACGGCTGAACGATGTGAGCAGAGACCGCTACCAGACTGAAATTGTGTATGAAAATGAACGGCTGACCCTAAAAACTCTTACTTAAAAAGACATTGCCTGGCTCTTTTTTCACCATTCGGGAATCGAGCAGTCAGGCAGTGTCTTTTTCTTACATAACCTTAATTCATAGGTTCAATTCCAATCTTATATATTAGTTTCCAGTAAAAATATTTGATTTTAGTTGAAAAATATCATTAAATGTTCTATTATGAGAAGAAATACATCAGCAAAGTACAGTGATATAGAGGGAGAAGACGAGATGAATTACAACATTGCAGTGATCCCTGGCGACGGGATCGGGCCTGAAATCATTGGAGAAGCCAGGAAGGTCCTTGATAAAGTAGGAAGTGTATACGGTCATGATTTCCTATATAAGGAAGTTTTAATGGGTGGTATCTCCATTGACACGTATGGAGCCCCTCTCACAGAGGAAGCGTTAGAAACAGCAAAAAATAGTGATTCCGTTCTCCTTGGCGCAGTCGGCGGAGATGTGGGAAATTCAAAATGGTACGATGTGGCACCGAATCTGAGACCGGAAGCGGGACTATTATCCATTCGCAAAGGTCTTAATTTATTTGCTAACATCAGGCCGGCTTACCTCTATAAAGAACTGGCAGCAGCCTGCCCCTTAAAAGAAGAGATCATTGGTGATGGCTTTGACATGGTAATCATGAGAGAGCTGACAGGCGGACTTTATTTTGGAGACCGTTTCACGAAAGAAGTGGACGGTGTGATGACAGCCGTTGATACTCTCACTTATAATGAAACAGAAATCAGACGAATTGCCATCAAAGCATTTGAAATCGCTATGAAGCGAAAAAAACAGGTCATCAGCGTGGATAAGGCCAATGTGCTGGATTCCTCCAGACTTTGGCGTAAAGTAGTGGAAGAGGTAGCAAAGGATTATCCGGAAGTTGCCTTAAGCCATATGCTGGTTGACAATTGTGCCATGCAGCTAGTTATGAACCCAGGACAGTTTGATGTGATCCTCACAGAAAACATGTTTGGAGATATATTATCCGACGAGGCCAGTATGATCACCGGGTCCATCGGAATGCTTTCATCAGCCAGTATGAATGAAAGTAAATTCGGAATGTATGAACCAAGTCATGGTTCGGCTCCGGATATTGCAGGAAAAAATATCGCAAACCCCATTGCAACCATTCTTTCAGCCGCTATGATGCTCCGCTATTCCTTTGATTTAGATGAGGAAGCGAAAGCCGTAGAAAAAGCGGTGGAAGCGGTATTACAGGAAGGATACCGGACCGGAGATATTTTCTCGGAAGGAAACATAAGAGTAACCACCACTGAAATGGGAGATTTAATCGCAGAGCGGATCAGCAAATAAATGCCAACATTGCCGGAAGAGGAAAAACCCATGGTTTACCCCCTCTCCCGGATTTCCATATAATCAGAAAATAAAAAAAGGAGTGTGCAGCAGATGAAGAGTGACTCAGTAAAAAAAGGAATGCAGCAGGCGCCTCATCGTTCCCTGTTTCATGCACTGGGAATGACAGAGGAAGAGATGGAGAAACCTTTAATTGGAATCGTCAGTTCTTATAATGAAATCGTCCCAGGTCATATGAACCTGGATAAAATTACAGCTGCGGTCAAGATGGGTGTTGCTATGGCAGGCGGTAACCCGGTTATGGTACCGGCTATTGCTGTCTGTGACGGAATTGCCATGGGACATATCGGAATGAAGTATTCCCTGGTGACCAGAGACCTAGTAGCCGATTCCACCGAATGTCTGGCCAGAGCCCACGCCTTTGATGCCCTGGTTATGATTCCTAACTGTGATAAGAATGTCCCTGGACTTTTAATGGCAGCAGCCCGCATTAATGTACCCACAGTGTTCGTCAGTGGCGGACCAATGTTAGCTGGTCGTGTGCACGGACACAGAACAAGTCTTTCCAGCATGTTTGAGGCAGTAGGTGCCTACACAGCAGGCAAGATGACAGAAGAGGAAGTAAAGGAATACGAACAGAGCGCATGTCCGACCTGCGGCTCCTGTTCCGGTATGTATACGGCAAACAGCATGAACTGTTTAACAGAGGTCCTTGGCATGGGACTTCGGGGAAATGGAACCATTCCAGCTGTTTATTCCGATCGAATTAAGCTTGCCAAGCATGCAGGAATGGCTGTTATGGATATGCTTGAGAAAGATATCCGTCCAAGAGATATTATGACGGAAAAATCCTTCCGCAATGCCCTGGTCATGGATATGGCATTGGGATGCAGCACCAACAGCATGCTTCACCTTCCGGCCATTGCCCATGAAGCCGGAATCGATCTTAATCTGGAGATCGCCAATGAGATCAGCAATAAAACACCGAACCTGTGCCACCTGGCACCGGCTGGCCCTACTTATATAGAAGATTTACATGAAGCAGGCGGTATTTACGCGGTTATGAATGAGATCAGCAAGCTGGGACTTTTAGACTTAGACTGTATGACAGTAACTGGTAAGACCGTAGGTGAGAATATTAAGAACTGTGTTAACAGAAATCCAGAGGTCATTCGTACGGTAGAAAATCCTTACAGCAAGACTGGTGGAATTGCCATATTAAAAGGAAACTTAGCTCCTGATACGGCAGTGGTAAAACGTTCAGCCGTAGCGCCTGAGATGTTAAAGCATGAAGGTCCTGCACGCGTGTTTGACTGCGAAGAAGATGCCATTGAAGCTATCAAGGGCGGAAAAATTGTGGCAGGTGATGTAGTGGTCATCCGCTACGAAGGACCAAAGGGAGGCCCTGGCATGAGAGAGATGTTAAATCCGACCTCAGCCATTGCCGGAATGGGACTTGGCTCGACCGTAGCTCTCATTACCGACGGCCGTTTCAGCGGAGCCTCCAGAGGTGCTTCCATCGGCCATGCCTGTCCCGAAGCAGCGGTGGGAGGTCCCATTGCTCTTGTGGAAGAGGGAGATATCATTTCCATTGACATCGACAACTGCAAACTGGATTTATTAGTTTCAGATGAAGAGATGGCAGCCAGAAAGGAAAAATGGCAGCCAAGAAAGCCACAGGTAACCACAGGATATCTGGCCCGTTATGCGGCCATGGCAGCCCCGGCCAGCCGGGGAGCAATTCTTGAAGTATAATGAAAAGGAGCGGCCTATGAAGACATTGACAGGAGCAGAGATTGTAATCGAATGCTTAAAAGAGCAGAAGGTGGATACGATTTTTGGGTATCCGGGAGGCTCGATCCTGAACATTTACGATGCCCTTTATAAGCATCAGGATGAGATAAACCACATCCTTACGGCCCATGAGCAGGGAGCGGCCCATGCGGCAGACGGATATTCCAGAGCAACCGGCAAGGTGGGAGTCTGTATGGCGACCTCAGGACCTGGAGCCACCAACCTTGTTACCGGAATTGCAACGGCTTATATGGATTCTATCCCCATGGTGGCCATCACCTGTAACGTAGCCCTTCCACTTCTTGGGCGGGATAGTTTTCAGGAAATCGATATAACTGGCGTAACCATGCCGATTACCAAATATAATTTTATTGTGAAGGATATCACAAAGCTTGCAGATACCATTCGCAGGGCCTTTGCAATCGCCCAGACAGGAAGACCTGGCCCGGTTCTCGTTGATATCACAAAGGATGTAACAGCAGCCTCCTTTGATTATGAATACCAAGAGCCAAAGCCAATCGTTCGTCAGGAGGATACCATTACAGAAGAAGATTTGGAAACAGCTCTGACCATGATTCGTAAATCCCAGAAGCCTTATATTTTCGTAGGCGGCGGAGCCATCATTGCCGGTGCTGAGGAAGAGCTTTCTTCCTTTGCTCATAAGATACAGGCCCCGGTAGCTGACAGTCTCATGGGAAAGGGTGCCTATGACGGGACCGATGAGCTTTATACGGGAATGGTAGGAATGCATGGAACCAAAACTTCCAATCTGGGAATCACAGAATGTGACCTTTTAATTGTTATTGGGGCCAGATTCAGTGACCGGGTGGTAGGAAATGCATCGAAGTTCGCCCGCAATGCTAAGATTCTTCAGTTTGATGTAGATCCGGCTGAGATCAACAAAAACATTAAGACACATGCAAGCGTGGTGGGAGATGTTAAATCCATTTTAAGAAAGTTAAATGTAAGACTGGACCCTATGAACCACGAAGAGTGGGTGGCTCACATCGAGCGGTTAAAAGATATGTACCCCATGCGGTATGAAAAGAGCATCTTAACCGGTCCATTTATTATAGAAAAGATTTATGAGGTGACTGGCGGAGACGCTGTCATTGCCACTGAGGTAGGCCAGCATCAGATGTGGGCGGCTCAGTACTACCAGTACAAATATCCAAGAAGCTTTATTACCTCCGGAGGCCTTGGAACCATGGGATACGGACTTGGTGCCGCTATGGGTGCCAAGATGGGAGTGAAGGATAAGGTAGTTATTAACATAGCAGGAGACGGATGCTTTCGAATGAATTTCAATGAGATCGCCACTGCCACCCGTTACAACATCCCCATTATTCAAATCGTTTTAAACAACCACGTACTTGGCATGGTTCGCCAGTGGCAGACCTTATTCTATGGAAAGAGATATTCCCATACCGAATTAAATGACCAGGTAGATTTTGTTAAGATAGCAGAAGGAATGGGAGCAAAGGCATACCGGGTAACCAGCAAAGAGGAATTCGAGCCGGTACTTCGGGAAGCCATTGCCCTTAACGTTCCTGTTGTTATAGATTGTCAGATTCACTGCGATGATAAGGTATTCCCTATGGTATCACCGGGGGCGCCCATTGAAGAGGTATTTGACGCAGAAGATCTAAAGATATAGCTGAGAGCTATGAAAAAGAGGAGGAAGAGATATGAGCAGAGTGTTTAATTTTTCCGCAGGACCAGCCGTTCTGCCGGAGGAAGTCTTAAGAGAAGCAGCAGCAGAGATGATGGATTATAAGGGCTGTGGTATGTCCGTTATGGAGATGAGCCACCGATCTAAAATGTTCGAATCCATCATCGGAGAAGCAGAAGCCGATCTTAGGGAATTACTTAACATTCCGGACAATTACAAGGTCTTATTTTTACAGGGAGGTGCATCCCAGCAGTTTGCCATGGTTCCGATGAACCTTTTTAAGAATCGCGTAGGCGATTACATCATCACCGGAATGTGGGCAAAAAAGGCATATCAGGAAGCTTCGCTTTATGGTAAAGCCAATGCAGTTGCATCCAGTGCCGACAAGACCTTCAGTTATATCCCGGATGTTTCGGATCTGCCGATCTCAGAGGATGCAGACTACGTATATATCTGTGAGAACAACACCATTTACGGAACGAAATATAAGACACTTCCTAACACAAAGGGAAAACCCTTAGTAGCTGACCTCTCCTCCTGTTTCTTATCCGAACCTGTTGACGTTTCCAAGTACGGCATGATCTTTGCAGGAGTACAAAAGAATGTAGGACCTGCAGGCGTAGTCATCGCTATCATTCGTGAGGATTTGATTACGGAAGATGTGCTGCCGGGAACTCCTACCATGCTGCGTTATAAGACCCATTTAGATGCAGGCTCTCTTTATAATACACCGCCTGCATACGGTATCTATATCTGCGGCAAGGTGTTCAAATGGTTAAAGAATTTAGGCGGCCTGGATGCGATGAAAGAAATCAATGAAAAGAAGGCAGCCATCTTATATGATTTCCTGGATCAGAGCAAGATGTTTAAGGGAACTGTAGAGAAGAAGGACCGTTCTCTTATGAACGTACCGTTTGTTACCGGCGATGATGAGCTTGATGCTCTCTTTGTGAAAGAATCAAAGGCAGCAGGCTTTGAAAACTTAAAAGGCCACAGAAGCGTAGGCGGAATGCGCGCCAGCATCTATAACGCTATGCCAACAGAAGGCGTAGAGAAGTTAGTGGCATTTATGAAGGATTTCGAGGAAAAGCACGCCAAATAGGCAAGCGGGAAGGAGACAGGAAATGAAGAAAATGATTCATTGTTTAAATGAGATATCCCCCTGCGGAACTGCATTACTGACAGAGGAATATACATTAACTAAGGATATAAAGGAAGCAGAAGGGGTATTGGTCCGCAGTGCTTCCATGCATGAAATGGAACTTCCGGAAGGACTGTTAGCCATCGCCAGAGCCGGAGCAGGAGTAAACAACATTCCTTTGGATGCCTGTGCGGCTGAGGGAATCGTGGTATTTAACACACCAGGAGCCAATGCAAACGGAGTAAAGGAGCTGGTGATCGCCGGCTTACTCCTTGCTTCCCGTGATATTACAGGAGGTATTGACTGGTGTAAGGCAAACGCAGAGGATGAGAACATTGCAAAATCTGCGGAAAAGGCAAAGAAAGCATTTGCAGGCTGTGAGATTAAGGGTAAAAAGCTGGGCGTCGTTGGCCTTGGAGCCATTGGTGCAGAAGTTGCCAATGCCTGTTCTTCCCTTGGTATGGAGGTTTATGGATACGATCCATTTCTTTCTGTCAATGCAGCATGGGGACTTTCCAGAAACATCAGACATATCACTTCCTTAGATACTATTTACAAAGAGTGTGATTACATTACAGTTCACGTTCCGCTCATTGATTCCACCAAAGGAATGATCAATAAGGCAGCTTTTGATACCATGAAAGACGGTGTGGTCATCTTAAACTTTGCCAGAGACATTCTGGTAAATGAAGAGGATATGAAGGCAGCCTTAGAATCTGGTAAAGTAAAGAAATATGTAACGGATTTCCCAAATGTAACCTCTGCTCATTTAGAGGGAGCGATTGTGATTCCTCACTTAGGTGCTTCTACAGAAGAATCTGAGGATAACTGTGCAAAGATGGCAGTGGAAGAAATCATGGATTACATCGATAACGGTAACATCCGCAATTCTGTTAATTTCCCTGCCTGTGATATGGGAATCTGCAGAGCGGAGAGCCGTATCGCAGTTCTTCATCTGAACATTCCAAACATGATTGGACAGATTACAGGAACACTTGCAGCAGGTGATGTAAATATTACGGACATGACAAATAAGAGCCGTGAAAAATATGCATACACCCTCATTGACTTAGAAAAAACACCAGATGCCATGAGTATTCAGAAGTTAAATGCTATCAAAGGCATTTTACGGGTGCGGGTGATTAAATAAGGAGGAACTATGGCCATTGTAAAACCATTTCAATGTGTAAGGCCGGATGAAGCAACGGCTCATCTGGTGGCAGCTCTTCCTTACGATGTATATAACCGGAAAGAGGCATGTGAAATTACAGCCGCAAATTCAAAGTCATTTCTTAACATCGACAGACCGGAAACCCAGTTCTCCGATGATGTGGATACGTATGACAGCCGGGTATATGAAAAGGCCAGAGAGCTTTTAAATGCCTGGGTTTCGGACGGAACTTTATTAAAGGATAACAGGGAAGCTTATTATATTTATGAGCTAGTCATGAACGGAAGGAGCCAGACAGGAATCGTGGCCTGCTCCTCCATTGATGATTATGCACAGGGTATTATTAAAAAGCATGAGAATACAAGGGAAGAAAAGGAACTGGACCGGATCTGCCACGTAGACCGGACCGACGCCCAGACTGGTCCTATCTTCCTGGCTTACCGCTCAAAGGAAGCTATCAATGGCATCGTGGAACGTGTCATTGCCACAAAGCCTCTCTATGATTTTACCGCAGAGGATGGAATCAGCCATAAAATATGGCAGGTTTCTGATGAGGTGACGGTTTCAGAGATTGAACAGGCATTTGTAGGGGTTCCATCTACCTATATCGCTGACGGACACCATAGAGCGGCATCTGCTGTGAAGGTTGGATGGAAGCGGAGAGATGAGAATCCGGGCTATACAGGAGAGGAACCATTTAACTTTTTCCTTTCCGTTCTCTTTCCTGATGAACAGCTTATGATCATGCCTTACAACCGTGTGGTGAAAGATTTAAACGGGCTTTCTGAGGAGGAGTATTTAAAGAAGGTGGAGGAAGCTTTTCTTGTGGAAGTTGTAGGAGAAGATGCTTACTCACCGGATACCAAGGGAAGCTTTGGTATGTATTTAAATAAGAAGTGGTACCGTCTTACCATTAAGGATTCCTTCGTATCTAAGGATCCGGTAAAAGGACTCGATGTGTCTCTTCTTCAGGATCATCTGTTAAACCCGGTTCTTGGTGTAAAAGATCCAAGAATTGATAAGCGGGTTGATTTCATCGGAGGTATCCGGGGACTGAAGGAGCTGGAAAAACGGTGCGCGGAAGATATGACTGTGGCATTTTCCATGTACCCAACTTCTATTGAGGAGCTGTTTCAGGTGGCAGATGCAGGACTTTTAATGCCGCCGAAATCTACTTGGTTTGAGCCGAAGCTGCGGAGTGGGTTGTTTATTCATCCTTTGACTGCATTTTAAACAGAATATATTATAATGAAAAGAATCCTGATTTTCAGGGTTCTTTTTTTGTACTTATAATATACAGTGAAATTTTCATCTTTAAAAAGAGAACGAACATGGAAAGCAATATAAATGACTCAGAAAAGTTAATGCAAAATATGGTCATTCGTGATATGCCATTGCATTGGTTTTGTGACCAGTCAACGATTTCTAAGATGTTGTACAGATAAGATATAGACTTTGAATGTGCAGTGGAAAGCGCTTACAAGTGCTGGTGGGGACAAATAGATAAGTGCAAAGAAAAAGTTGGGTGATAATATTTTATGGTAAAAATACACATAAAACAGCATAAAAATGTGATTGTAATTAATTTTAAACTATAAAATGTAATTGGATTACTTTGGAGTATTTGTAAATATTTAACAAAAAACGCTACTTGATTTATTTGTTTTATCAATTACTTTTTTATAAATATAAATGTATAATAGTGTAAGCTCTTACATAGTCAGAGAAGATATTAATGATGCTTGCAGTTTAACGAAGAATAAGGGGGATTACAATTGGGAGTCAGGAGAAAGGTATTTGCAAGAGTTGCAGCAGCAGGATTGGCAGCAGTGGTACTGTGCTCAAACAGTAGTTTTCAGGCTTTTGCAACATTAGGGGACATCATGGAGATGATTCCACATAAGAAGGAGGCTGGCTATTCTACGCCGTCAGAAGCAACACCATCAGAAGCCTCTGTATCAGTGGAAGAGAAGGAGGCTGAAATCTCAGAAGTAAAGGCGGTAAAAGGTATAGAGACAACTCCATCAGAAGCATTAAAGGTTTCTTCTGAGGTCTTTGAAGGAACATGGAGTCTTATAAAAGGAGATGGAATATTAAAGGATTCAGCTGATCAGGAAACAGATACGATTCAAAAAGGCGAGGGAACCTATACAAACAGCGAGGGGCAGAGTTTTGGAATCGATGCTTCTGCGGGTAAATTTAATGTTCAGGCAGAACGGACTCAGATAAACAAAGGAACCACACTAGAGCTTCCGGCAGCCGGAGAAGTCTTCGAGTTTGAAATTATTGCTCATAAAGTCTGGGACGGAAGCCATGCTTCTTCGGATGGCTCTGGAATTCTGGAGGGGGCAGAGAGCGCTGTGGTGGTTCAGGGAGCTAAGTCCTGTAAAGCAGAGAGCTATACGGATATAGATAACAATTACCGTGCCTATACATATCGCTTTGTACTTGAAAAGGGAGCAAAGCAGGCAGCTGTTACTGTTGCAGCTTCAGGCTCTCAATATGTAAAGAGTCTGGAGGTAAAGAGCTTTCCGGCAGTAGATGTTAATATTTCTGGTCGTTTAGAAGTGGAAAACGGGGATAATCCGAAAAATGTAAAGGTGGTTCTTCTAAATGAAAGGACAAAGGAGACATTTACGGATATCGTTAATTTCAGCGATGGAGAAGCCAGCTATGAAGTAATGGTACCTGTCTATGATGAGGAAGAGGGGTATCAGATCTTCCTGGATAATGACCATTACAAGATTTCTGGTCTGGATCAGATTCGGGTATCTGGCGGTACAGATAGTGAGGACTGTGATTTCTCAGTAACAAGCTCTGAGAAGCATTCCGTATCTATAAGCTTTTCGGAGAATATTGATTTGGCTGGTATGGAGTATTCTTATAAGAATACGGAGACAAATCAGGTTTATTCTTTTAAAACCAGTGAAAAAATTGAGCTTACAGAAGGAAACTATATCTTTTCCTTTGGAGGAGAGGCAGACCGTTTGGCGTATGAGATATCAGACGGAGAGAGCATCACCATTAAGGATAAGGATATCACTCAGAGGGTGGACTTAAAGCCAGTGACAGACTGGAGTTTTTACGCCGATGGAACCGATGATTATTATCAAAAAACGCTTCAGAATCAAACAGGGTATTTTAAGGGAGCGGTCATTGATGCCACAAGCGGAAAGGTTCTGCCAAACGGAGATGTGAAGTCAGCCAATTCCAGCCAGTTTGTTACTGGAGCTGTCATTAGAATCCCTGTAACAGGAGACTGTACCATGTCGGTGGAGGCATACGGGCCTCAATACGCATTGTATTCTGTCAAAGGCGTGTCTGCCAAAGATCAGAATCCTTTTGTGTACAAGTATGAGGGGGAAAAGGGTTACATTGATATCACGTCAGATGGATCTGCTTACATCAAATCAGTCACACTTGTATATCCGCCCAAAGAGGTTACTTATAAGGAACAGCCTGTAATGCCGGCTGTGGCTGACTTCGGAATGGGAGATAATCTGACCGTTGCGCCAGAGGGGCAGAGGCTTATACTCACTCAGGTAGGCGGTGCTATGACAAGCGCAGGTCTTAATTCGGTCAGTTATTATGTATTTCCAAAGACAAAGGACTGGCAGGTATTATCTGCGGATGTCGTTTTAAAGGCAGGAACCACAAGCAGCTCCAGCGGTGTTTTCTTTGGAGCCTTTGATGAAGAGTATCTCACGACCGTGGGCATCAGGGGAAAGACAGGGCTTAGAGGAATTTTATCTAAAACAACCTCAGAGCTGGTAGGAGCAGGCGGACCCAATCAGACCATAGAAGACGGGGAAAGGGTTACTTTCACAGCTCGGAAAACAGATGGAGGACTTTTTGTTACTTATAAGACGAAGTCTGACGGAGAAAACAGCTATACATTCAAATATGACGACGGAAAAAATCTCCTGTTTAAGGAGGATAAGGCTGATACTGAGTGCTATTATGGATTCGCCTTAGCTAGCGGAACCGCCGTAATTACCAACATGATGCTTTATGATGAGGACGACAAAATCCTGTATGACCAGAATGACTGCTATGAGCCGGAGGGAACCGCTCCTGTTGCACAGAAGGTCATGGCTGAGGCTGATGCCTCCAGAGAATTTATTCATGTTACCTGGACGGGAGAGGTATGTACAGGAGATGAAAAGTATGTTCTCCAGGTATCAAGAGATGGCGTAAGCTGGGAAGATGTGGCTGATGATCTGACGGTTAACACCTATGATTATCCAATCACAGGCAGCGGCTCATGGTATTTTAGAGTATGCGGAACACTTGGCAATGCTCCGTCTGTCGAGGATCGAAACCAGTGGGTAACCATAGAAAAGCCTGTAACAATAACGGCTGCGCTTACAGCCCCGACAGTTACAGCCACAGCAGAGGAAGATAATATTAAGCTGTCATGGGAGACTGTGGAAACAGCGGACAGATACGAGATATACCGTTATTCCTATGATGAAACAAAAGCAGGAGCAAGGCTCATTGGAACTTCCAAAGTTCCTGAATATACAGACAGCACCATAACACAGCAAATGCCCTACTATTATTACGTCAAAGCATTTTCCAGTATCAACAGCAGTAATGCCTCACAGGAGGTGTGGGCAGTTGCCACCGGACCCAGGAAGGGCCAGTATGTTTATGAGGATGAGGCGATTCCAGTGGTAATTACCAAGAAATCCTATGACACGTCCTATCAAAAGGAGATAGTGCTAGAAGGTATCGCAGAGGAAGCCTGTAAATTAAAAGCAATGGTAAACGGAAGCCAACAGGATACGGAAAAGGAGATAAAGGCAGGCGGAAGCTTCCAGCTTAACCTGGTATTAAAGGAAGGACGCAATGATGTCAATCTTTTATTTACAGATTCAGAAGGAGCCGTTACCAGAAAGACCTTTAACTACGTATATCTGACGAATTACGATATGGTGGTAGATGGCTCCTATTCCGGTAACGACGGAGATTTAAAAAATGGGATTCCTGTCTATAAGACAATTTCTGCCGCTGTCGATGCAGTGCCTTCCGATTCTAAAATAAGAAAGGTAATCCTTATAAAGGAGGGCTCTTACAGAGAGCATCTGGTTATTGATAAACCGTACCTTTCTCTGATAGGGGAAGACAGAGACCAGGTTAATATCCACTTCTATGACAGACTGGAAAGTCCGGAAGGTGGGGATATGAAAACCAGGTGTGCGGTTTATGTGACAAGCGAAGCAAAAGGATTCTCGGCAGAGAATCTCACCATTGAAAATGATTACCAGTACCTTGGAACTGGAAGCAATGAGTCTGCAGATGCCCTCAGGAATGATGCAGAGGGTGCTGTCTATGTAAATCTTGCCTTAAAGGGCTATCAGGATACTCTGTGCGCAAATGTAGGCAAGCAGTACTATTATAAATGCATGATCACTGGTAATGTGGATTTTATTTACGGCAACGACCCCAGAGCCTTATTTAATGACTGCGATTTGATATTCCGCTATAACGGTGTAAAAAACAGCGGCTACCTGAGCGCACCAAAGACCTCAGAGACCGCAGCGTACGGACTTACCTTTTATGACTGCCGCATCCTCTCGGAGGAGGGATGCAGCGGAAGTAAATACCGTCTGGGAAGGCCATGGGGGGCTGACGGCTATTTAACCTTTATTAATACTTATATGGGAGGGGTAATAAACGGGGAAGAAAGCTATGATGACATGAGCGGAAATTCCTATAGGAAGGCCAGATTTTTCGAATTTGGAAGCTATGGCCCATCGTATGCAATCAATGAAAAGCGCAGACAGATCTCTCCGGCAAAGGCAGAGGCAATGCTTGGGTCCTCCCTTCTTGGTTGGGAACCTGAAAAGGAGACGAACAGCCGTTCCGCAGATTATAAGGGCAATGTAATTACAAATGAAGCGCCGAAGTACGTAATAGTCGGATACGCCCAGGATACCTACAACATAAAAGACGGAGATGATACCGGTTTGGGGGCTTTTAATTTAGAAGGCTATGCTCAGTCAGGAAACGTAACCGGTGGAGGTCTTTTAAAGGAAACCTCAGAGAATTATTATACAGTTTCCGATGGGGAGTCCTTCCTAAAGGCGTTAAAGTCTGCCAATGACAGCGGTAAAAAATCGGTAATCGAAATCACAGAGGACATTAAGCTGGGAAGCAAGGAAATAGAAAATTACGCCGACTACAGCAGCCTGATTAAGCCATACAGTGCCCAGGCCCTCACTCATCCAGTATTAAAGGAGACTGGTGTTTCCGTATTAATGCTTAAGAACATGAGTAATCTGACGATTTTTTCAAGAAATGGTTCCGCACTGCTTCATGCGAATGTTGATATCAGCAATTCCTCTAACATCATTATCAGAAATCTGGTCCTTGATGAATTATGGGAGTGGGATGAGGAGACTGAAGGAGGCTATGACCGAAATGACTGGGATTATATGACCATTGAAAATGAAAGCACCAACATATGGGTGGATCATTGTACCTTTTATAAGGCATATGACGGTGTTATTGACGTTAAAAATCCAAGTACTTCAAAAACCAGCAACATCACCATTTCCTGGTGCAGCTTTTTACCAGCCAGCAGAGGAGATTTCTTTGATGATATAATGGACGAAATTGCTTCTAATCCACAGAAATACCCTTATTATACCCATTTGATCAATGACCTTCATATGACCAGGGAGCAGGTATACTACTATGCATATGGTCAGAAGAAGACCCATCTTCTGGGGCAGTCCGATGATGCTGTCAATGCGGCAAATATCAGGTTGACACTGGCAAACAATTATTATAAGGATTCTATGGACCGTATGCCAAGGCTGAGATACGGAGCGGCCCATGTGTATAACTGCGTGCTTGATGCGGCAGATTTATACCAGGTTAAGAATTCCATAGAAAACAGTGAGGCAGCAGCAAAGATTGTAAGCAATGGCGCAAGCTCTACCTGCGGAGGAGAGATACTTTTAGAAAACTGCTATATTGACAGTATTGTAAATGCCCTAAACAGCGGCAATGGCGATAGTCCATCAGGTTATATCAATGCAATCAATTCCGTTTATTATATGGACGGAGTAAAGACTGAGCTTAAGCCAAAATCCAACAGCACGACTGATCCTTCCATATTAGTGCTTGATGCAGGGAAATTTAAGAGTAAGCTTCCATATAAGGCACCTGTGCTGTATCCGGCAGAGAAATTAAAGGAGCTTGTGATTCCTAACAGCGGAGCCGGAGCCATTGAGATGACAGTTCTCCAATGGGAAAAGGGGATATATTTTGACACGATAAAGACTATACCTGACGATGGTGAGACCAGTACAGAACCACAGGAGGATTCCGATTCAGAGGACGATACGCCAATATATGATTTAAAGACAGATAAAAAAGAGGTAGAAAACCGCAGGCGAAAAGCCGTAGAAGTAAAAGAAGCTGACACTGGAACATGGCTGAAGAACAGTGAAAATGCTTGGTGTCTCATTAAAAAGGACGGCACGATTGCAGTGCAGGAGTGGTGTCTGGTAGATGGAACATGGTATTATTTCAACCAGAGTGGATATATGGCGGTAGGCTGGTTTCAGGCTGTGGATGGAAAATGGTACTATCTGAATTTATCTTATGGCGGAATGGTAACGGGCTGGATTATGGCAGATGGGAAATGGTATTACCTGGATAAGGAAAACGGAGACTGCCTGATGAACAAGACAACGCCGGATGGCTATCAGGTGGATGAAAATGGAGCCTGGATTGAGAAATAAAGAAACATATATTCACGGAAGTTTCATTCATTCATTCCATCAGGTGATATTTGATTGGTTTTAAAAAGTGTTTGAATTTAATATGAACTAACTTTAGAAATAGAAAGGTTGCCTCCATATTTTGGGGGCAACCTTTTTATTTCTCTAAATACTTAAATTTAAGGTTATTTTCATATCTTTTGTCACCTTACAATAAATTCATTCGTGTTTATAATATACAGTATAATAGATATCTTTAAAGAGAGGGAGAACATGGAAAGCAATTTAAATGATTCAGAGGAATTAATGCAAAAATATGGGGATAAGCTATATCGCATTGCATTGGTTTTGCTGGCCAATCAACACGATGCCGAAGATGTCGTACAGGAAACATTTTTGCGTTTTCTGAAAAAACAACCTGTTTTTAATAATGAGGAACATGAAAAGGCGTGGTTTATTAAAGTGACTACTAATATATGTAAGGATTTGAGACGTTTTCATCTGAGACATCCTGTTTGCGATATAAGTGAGTGTTTTGATTATCCCGTTGAGGAGCAATCAGGAGAATTATTGGCTGAATTGTTTCATTTAAAATCGAAATACAAATTGCCAATTTATCTCCATTACATTGAGGGATATTCGGTGAAAGAAATATCGGACTTGACTCATTGTTCACAAAATGCAGTCAAAAAGCAATTACAAAGAGGAAGGGAGGCTTTAAGAATCAGATATGAAAAATTGGATTAGTGAAGAAAACTTAAAAAGAGCAGTAAATGAAATACATATGGACCAAGCAGCAAAAGACAGGATTATTCAGGAATGCAAAGGAAAGTATAGTAAAAAGAGAAAGAATCTAATGAAGCTAAAAGTTATTGTCGCCTTTTCAGTACTAACGGTAATTTTATTATGTACTCCGGTTATGGCCCAGGTTAGAGAAAGTCTAAAACAATGGTTATCCCATATGACAAAGGAGGAAATCAAAGAGGTATATGATTCTGTTCAAAATTCCGAAGGAGAGACGGCCCGTTATTCAAGAAAATTAAGCTGGGATGAAAGACTAAGGCGAGATCAATTGACGAGCCTTTATAAAAAAGGAGAAAGATTTCCAAAAGGAAGGATTAAAATTTTAAAACAAGTAGAGAAGGCCGATCCTAATGCTGTAATCTACGATGATAAATATTTAACATGGTACCTTCCATCTCGTGAGCTGACAGATGAAGAACTACTGGAAATGATTGATTATGAGTATAAAGAGAGCTACAGTTTAGATGCAATCAATGGGACAGAAGGAATTATGGAGGATACTGTACAGGTAAAGGCAATCATTACAGAGGAACAGGCATTAGAAACAGCTAAGAATTTTATAGAGGCAGCATATGAAGTCAAACCTGATCCTGAAAGAATGTTTATTGAGGAGAATGACGCCTTTGGCTATTACGATATAAAATACTCTGGACTGGAGATAAAAGAGGGATATAGAGATGATTGCAGTATCTTAGTATCAAGCCAGGATGGAAAATTAGATTCCGTATATTATGAAGACAGAGAATACAATGCTTCTTGTTCCCAAACTGGCGAGTTTCCTAATTGGCAAGTATGGTATGAAAAAGGAAAAAGTATATTAGCCAGTATAGCAGGCAAATCACCCATAAAGAAAAGCTATTATTTGGTATATTATGGAGGTGATAATTCTAAATATTCAACTAAGAAAATTCACTATTTCTTTGAACTGGAGAATGGAGATACTTATGGTATGGGATTTCTTTATGATAAAGGAATACTTCAAACCATGAAGGTTAATTATGGTCTTAGCTATACTGAAAATTCTGAATACTATGAAAATATGTTTAAATTCAACGCTGGCAGACAAAAAGTAAATTATAAACTTGTGGAAATTAATTAGGCATATAGAAAAGTAAAAATAATAACCTTTTCTCCAAAATATTTTGATTCAGTAATCCATCCCCATAGGATATAATTTAAGAAAACCATGAGGATGAAAGGAAGGGAACTGGGATGAAGTATGAACTATTAGGGGAACAGGGAGATTTTATCATGGAAAATCCAGACCTGGTAAGCGGGTTATATTTTCCTCTGGCCAATGAAGCCGGAGTCATGAGCAGTATATCGCCAGACCTTGGGGGAGACAGTAAGATGGATCAGAACTCCTTTTTACTGCCGCCGGTGAGCATAGAGAATCTTCACAATGACAGATCGTCCAGAAATATCTGGTGCAGAATCAATGGAAAAGAGGTATGGTCCCTGACCGGACGCTCTGCCTGGCAGCAGGCAAAGAAGTTTTCCAGATACAAGGAACCTGTGGTTTTAGAAGCAGGATTCATGCATCATAAGATCACCAGAATCTCGGAAGAAATTGGGTGTAAGGCAGAAATTAGCAGCGTGGTTCCTGCTACTGGTGAGACCGTGGAATTAATGAAGATCCAGATACAAAACATTTCTAACGAATATAAGAACTTACAAGTCATCACAGCCATTCCCCTGTATGCCCGCTCTGCCGATAACATCAGAGATCACCGCCATGTAACGGCTCTTTTGCACCGGATTAAAACGACGGATCACGGTGTTGTGGTGACTCCCACCATGACCTTTGATGAGAGAGGGCATAAGAGAAATGATCGCTCCTATGGTGTGTTCGGTGGAAATGAGACTCAAAAGCCCATGGGGTATTATCCAGTCCTTGGGGACTTTATTGGAGAGGGTGGTAATTTAGAAACTCCCAGAGCTTTATTTGAAAGCTGTCTTGATGTAAAGGGAGCTAATTATGAGACTGGTGGATATGAAGCCTTAGGCGGTCTTTGCTTTTCGGAATGCAGAGTAGCTCCTCAGGAAACCATTACCTATGTAATCGCCATGGGGTATGGGAAGTCAGAAAAAGACTTAATGGAAAACTGCTGCGGCTTCTTATCAGAAGCAGCCTTTGATAGGTGCTGGAATGAGACAAAAGAATACTGGAAGGAAAAGGTGAATGTAAGTCTTCAGACGGGAAATTCTGAGTTCGACCGCTTTATGAAGTGGGTAAGCTTTCAGCCCATGCTAAGAAGAATCTACGGCTGTTCCTTTTTGCCCCATCATGACTATGGAAAAGGCGGACGTGGCTGGAGAGACTTATGGCAGGATTGTCTGGCTCTTCTTATGATGAACCCAGGGGGAGTCCGTCAGATGTTACTGGATAACTTCGGAGGAGTGCGGTTTGATGGGACCAATGCCACTATTATAGGAAATAGTCAGGGAGAATTTATTGCAGACAGGAACAACATCACCAGAGTCTGGATGGATCATGGGATATGGCCGTTTTTGACCACGGAATTATACATACATCAAACTGGAGATTTAGGAATTTTATTGGAGAGCAACTCCTATTTTAAAGACATGCAGGCAGTGCGGGGAGAGGAAAAGGATACCCTTTGGAAGCCAGAAGAAGGAGAACGGTTAAAAGACAAGGAGAATCACATTTATGTCGGAACCATTCTGGAACATTTACTGATTCAGAATCTTACGTCATTTTATGAAGTGGGAGAGCACAATCACATAAGAATCCGAGGGGCTGACTGGAATGATGCCCTTGATTTAGCCAATGAAAGGGGAGAAAGTGTGGCATTTACCGCCATGTACGCCTCTAATTTAGATGGTCTTGCAACACTTCTTGCTACCCTAAAAGCACAGGGAATCAACGAATTTCAGCTGGCAGAAGAGATATTGGTTTTGTTGACCGAGGATGTAACGATATATGATGATATTAATCGGAAAAAAGAAATACTGGCTGAGTATTGTAACAAATCAATTCACCAGGTCTCCGGAGAAAAGATAACCATAAGCGGAGAGACGCTGCAAAAAAACTTAAAAGGGAAAGCTGAATGGATTTACAATCACATTCGGGAAACGGAATGGGTCTCCTCCAAGGACGGTCATGGCTGGTACAACGGCTATTATGACAATTCAGGAAAAAAGGTAGAAGGAGATCATGAGACCGGAGTTCGCATGATGCTTACCAGTCAGGTGTTTACTCTGATGTCCGGGACTGCGACCGATCATCAGGTCAGGGAGATTGTAAAATCAGCAAACGCATACCTGTACCGGAGAGAAGTAGGCGGGTATCGGTTAAATACAGATTTTCATGAGGTAAAGATGGATTTAGGCAGAATGTTCGGATTTGCCTATGGACATAAGGAAAATGGAGCGGTATTTTCTCATATGGCCGTTATGTTTGGCAATGCCCTATACCGGAGGCAGGCTTCCAAAGAAGGATATGGAGCGCTTTTTGCCTTATTTGACCATTGCAGTGATTTTGAAAAGAGCAGGATTTATCCTGGAATCCCGGAATATATCGACGCAAGCGGGAGAGGAGTTTATCACTATCTAACCGGAGCGGCAAGCTGGTATCTGGTTACGGTGCTGACCCAGATGTTTGGAATCAGAGGATATTATGGGAACTTAACGTTCCGGCCCCAGCTTCTAAAGGAGCAGTTTGATGAAAATAACCAGGCATCTGCTTCCTTGGAATTTGCAGGAAGAAGCTTAAAGATCATTTATAAAAATCCAGAGCAGTTAGAGCCGGAGACATATCAGGTTAGTGACATCACCATAAATTGCGTACTTTATCAATCAGGAAAACAGGGTTCCATGATTGTGAGAGAAGATATCATAAGCCTGCCTGAACACCAGCTGCATATCATTGAAGTAAGCTTAAAAGGAACGGGGAGGGACTGACGGAATGAATGGAATTGAAAGAACTAAAATACAGCACCAGGGTTATTTGCCCCTAATCGATTACGAGACCTGGAGAGTGGCGGTTCTCAATTACTGTCTTGATGTAAGAGTGGATCAGCTTGTCACCATGCAAAGGCATTTGGAAACAGATGAGGTGTTTGTTTTATTGGAAGGGAACTGTGTCCTTTTCTCAGGAGGTAGTGGGGAGCATCCGGAAGAAATCCAATGGGTGAAGATGGAGAAGAACCAGCTTTATAATGTAAAGAAAGGGGTCTGGCATACTCATACCTTAGATGAGGAAGGAAGCGTTCTCATTATAGAAAATCAGGATACCACAGATGATAATTCCCCCACAGAAAAGTTGAATGAAGCCCAGATTGAGGCAATCAGAAAAGCTGGTGACTCTTTTGACATTTTCTACCAGAAACATTAGAATAAGGGTATGATGAATACAAGGGGAGAACGCTATGACCGGTTTGAGAGAGCTATGGAACAACATGAGAATTAAGACTAAGATATTGGTGATGTATTTGACCATCCTGTTTATTTCATTTGTCATCACATTTTCTGTCATCTCGGTCATTAACAGCTCCTATACGAAAAATGAGATTACAAATGCGGGAACCCAGACCGTCAGCGCCCTGAAAGGAAACCTGTCCCTGATTTTTGAAAATGTGACCCAGTTTTCCAATCTCATTTATTTTGATAAAAATGTTCAGGAGGTATTAAGGCACGTGGACAATGCCTCCATTGATCCCTCTATTCAAAAGACCATCAAGCAGAGTCTGGTCAACATGATACTGTCCGGAGAGTACATATCCAGCGTTATGATCATTGATTCCTATCACAACACCTACAGCTCTTATAAAATGGCTCCCAAGACTGTGTCAATGGATAAGCTTCTGGACGCTGAGTGGTATCAGAAAATTGCGGAGCACAGGGGAAATGGGTTCTTCATGAAAGGAAGCGAAGGGGTCATTGAATTTTATGGGGATACTCCATATATCACCTATGTCCGGGAGATCCGGGATGTCAATAATTATAAGCCCCTGGCTATTTTACTGGTCACTGTCAATGAGGAAACCATCCGTAATTATTTCAATCAGGTCAGCGATGCCCAGAAAAATGATTTCTATATCATTGACAGTAAGGGCGAGTATATTGTGGCGCCGAAAAAAGACTTAGTAAGGGAAGATAACCGGCTTGTGATTTCCCAGGATATTGGCATTGAAGACTGGAAGCTGGCAGGACTGTTTCAATTTGATGATATCACGGTTCTGGCCCCATACTATTCCACCGTGGTTGTTCTAATCATCTGTATCAATGTGATTTTCGTCTTTTTCTGCTCCGTCATGCTGACCCGTTTTATTTTCCACCCCCTAAAGAAAGTGGAAACCCATATGATGCTGGTGGAACAGGGGCAGTTTGTAGAGATGGAGGTAAGCCATCAGAAAAATGAGATCAACAATTTAAAAAAGGGATTCAATCACATGACCACCTCCATAAAGAACCTGATTCGTAAAGTAAAGGAGGAGGAGCAGATCATTGCAAAGACAGAGCTGAACCTGCTACAAGCCCAGATCAATCCTCATTTTCTATATAATACCCTGGATGCAGTCTCCGCCCTGGCACTGATGAAGGATTACGATAACTGTTTTAAGATGACTCAGGCACTTGGAAGGTTTTACCGAAACAGCTTGAACAGTGGTCTTGATTTCATAAAGATAAAGGATGAAATCAACTGCATTGAGAGCTATCTGACCATTTTGAATATCCGTTATGACAATGAAATAAGGACAGAGATTGATGTGGAGGAAGAGGTAAAGGAATGTGAGATATTAAAGCTTCTACTTCAGCCCCTGGTGGAGAATGCGGTGCACCATGGAATCAAGCCAAAGGACGGAAAAGGAACCATATCCATTCGGGTATTTTCCGATGAGGATGAGATTATTTTCATCGTATCCGATGACGGAATTGGAATGTCGGAAGAGAAGATTGCGGAAATTATGGAGGGAAGGCTTGCAACGGGGAAATCTGGTTTTGGGCTGTATAATCTGATGCAGCGGATCACCCTCTATCACGGGATTAAACAGCCGGTTCTCATACACAGTGAACTGGGCAATGGAACGGAAGTGGCAGTGAGGTTCAAACGTCTGGATACAAGGGGGGATTATTGGGTTGATTAAGGTACTGATTGTTGACGATGAAAAACTGGAACGTGTATTAATCAGCAAGGGGTTTCCCTGGGAAGAACATGGCTTTCAGATTATAGGGGAAGCTTCTTCTGGTATGGAAGCCCTGGAGTTTATTAAACACAGAAGGCCGGAGCTGATTATAACAGATATTAACATGCCTCATATGGATGGGCTTAAGCTGGCGGAACATATCTATTCCCTTTATGAGAAGGTACATGTCATCATCATAACAGGATACCGGGAATTTGAATACGCAAGGCAGGCCGTTAAGCTGGGGGTGGAAGATTTTCTTTTAAAGCCGGTGGATATGAATGAGCTGTCAGACATTGCAGCCCGGATTAAAATGAAAATTGGGAAGGAAAAGGCCCACGAGCAGGAAGTGGAGATGCTAAAACAGAATGTGTCCGCAGACCAGGATATATTAATGGAAAGCTTCTTTCAACGGCTGGTAGAGCAGCGGATTACCAAAGAGGAAGCAGAGAAAAAACTCCATGCTTATAGCTGTGAAGCCCTTCTTGATTCCTGCTGCTGCCTTAGTATCCATATAAAAGAAGAAAACCAAGACATGGAGCCTCATAAAAAAGCAATGAAACTTTTTAGAGAACATGAGATTCCCCAGACCATTTCCTTTCTTCATTATATGAAACACATGATTATATTCTGCGTGGGAAGCAGTGTAACGAAAGGAAAGGAGATTGCCCGGGAATTTCACCAGGTACTTTCTGATAACAGGTTAAGTGCAATCATCGGTATCAGCGGCATCCAACATGGATTTTGGGGAATCGGAACAGCCTTTACTGAGTCGGAACATGCCCTAAGTGCATCGGTCCTCTTAGGAGGTAACCAGGTCATTACCTATGAAGAATATCTGCGCGTCAAGGAGAAAAATCCAGGGAAACTGATGTTTGACTGGGACGATTTTCTCTTTTCTCTGACCAATGGAATATCGGAACGGGTATGGACCTTCATAGAAGATTATATTAGTGGAATCAGAAATTCAAAGGTGACTGAGGTGGAATATCTAAGGCTTATGACCATGGACTTGACCTCCAAGGCAGGAAGCACCTTACATAAATATGGGGACAGTCTGGAGCAACTCATTGGAGAAGAGGCTCTTTATGAAGGAATACGGGGAATTCAGTCTCTGGAGGATTGCCGCAGGTTCCTAAAAGACTGTATGAATCTCATTCTGGATTATCACAATGGTAAAAAGACGAAGCAGGGTAATAAGGTAGTGAGAGAAGCGCTCTCTTATCTCAATGAGAATTTCTGTGATCCCAACCTGTCCTTAAAGACGGCAGCAGCTAACGTCTATTCCAATGAGAGCTACTTAAGCCGGGTCTTTAAAAAAGAGGTTGGCTTAAGTCTGATTGAATATGTGATGAAAAAACGAATCGAGGAAAGCATTCTCCTTCTCAATACCACGGATTTGAAAGTCTATGAAATAGCGGAAAAGGTTGGCTTTCGGGATTCCCATTACTTTAGCATCTGCTTTAAAAAGCATGTGGGCGTCACGGTGAAGGAATTTAAACAAAGGTAGTAAAATTTCTTACCTATTGAGTCAAAATATTAAATTGAGTCAGAAAGCAGTTTTCCGTATACTGATAGTATCATATTGTTTCACAAAATCCAGGAGGAGGAATTTGTAATGAAAAAAAGAATGGGAAAAAGGGTTTCAGCCGTTATACTGACTGCCGCCCTGGCAGTGGGATTGGCAGGCTGTGCAGGCAAGAGCAGTACGCCGCCAGCAGCAGCGGGATCATCGGAATCTGGAAAAGATAAGGTGGTGTTAAATGTCTGGCACCAGTGGTCCAATGATACCAACGAGTTAAAGAAGAAATATGATGAAGCAGTAGCAGCTTACATAAAAGACAATCCAGAGGTGGAGATCAATACCCAGACTCTGGATACAGAAGCTTATAAGACGAAAATCTCCGCAGAGTTTGCAGGAGATGCCAAAGGAATTGACCTGTTTTACTACTGGGGAGCAGGAACAGCCAGAAAGATGGTGAATGCAGATAAATTGCTTCCTCTGGATCCATATATCACCGATGAGGTAAAGGGGAAATTGCTGGAGGGGTCTACGGCAGCCTTTGAATACAACGATAAAACCTATTCCCTTCCCATGTTCTCCTGGTATATGACCTTGTACTGCAATAAGGCCCTGTTTGAACAGGCAGGAGCAGAACTGCCCCAAACATATGACCAGCTGGTTACTGCGGTAGAGAAGCTTTCAAAGCTTGACGGGGTAACACCCATGGCTTCTGGTGCAAAGGACGGATGGAACGCAGCATTTATCTATCAGGCTTTGGCCTTACGGTCAGTAGGTGCCGAGGATATCAACAAGATGCTGTCTGGAAAAGCTCCCTTTGAAGGGGAAGGATATAAGGACGCTGCAGATAAGGTTCAGGAATTATACAAGCTGGGAGCCTTTGGTGCCAATCCTTTAGAGCAGAGCAATGATGATGCCAATGCAGCCTTTGGAAACGGGAAAGCAGCCATGAGGCTTATGGGAAGCTGGTTTGCAAACAGCATTTATTCCGATAAGACGGTTACCATTAAGCCGGAGGATGTAGTTGCTTTGAAGATTCCCATGATTTCAGGCAAAGGAAATGAAGGAGATTACTGCGGTGGATTCGTGGAATCCTTCTGGGTCAATAAGAACACAAAGAATCCCGACCAGGCAGCCAAGTTTGCAATCTACATCAATGAAAAGATGGGGGAAGCAGCCTATGAAACAGGAAGCGGTTTCAGCGGCTGGAAAACAGAGATCGATGAGAAGGGATTAAATCCGCTGTTCATACAGATTAAGGATCTTCTTTCTCAGGGAACCACAGCCGTTCTTGCCTGGGATACTTCCTTAGATGCAGAGCCAGCCACCATTCACAATGAGCAGGTCCAGACCTTGTTTGCACCCAATGCGGATACGGGTGAATTCATAAAAGAACATGAGGCGGCTATTAACAAGTAAGTAAGAGCAAAGGGGGTATCGCTTACAGACTGAGGCGATGCCCTTTTTTTGCCAAAAAGGAGGTCTTTTATGAACAACATGTTAGGGAAAAAAAGAAATGTAGCCTGCTTTGTACTGCCAGCTCTCATTTTATTTGTCTGTTTCAGTATCATTCCCCTGATCATTTCCGGAATCTACAGCTTCTTTCAATACGATGGAATCGGCAAGATGAATTTCATTGGCCTGGGAAATTATTTAAGGATGTTTGCGGAGGACCGTCATTTCATCAAAGCAGTGACCAACTCCCTTATCTTAGTAGGAGCGTCCCTGCTGATTCAGCTTCCCATTTCCCTCATTCTTGCAATGGTACTGGCAAGAGGAGTGAAGGGCGAACAGTTTTTCCGGACGGTCTATTTTCTTCCGGTGGTAATATCCAGTATGGTCATCGGTCAGCTTTGGATGAAGATGTTCAACAGCGATTACGGACTTTTAAATGGACTCATTCGTGCCATGGGATATTCTGATTTTAATTATTCCTGGCTCTCAAACCCGGAGACTGCCTTTCTTTCCACCGTGGTTCCGGCAGTGTGGCAATACATCGGCTACCATATGCTTATTTTCTACGCAGGAATTAAATCCATCTCTCCGGACTATTATGAGGCGGCCCAGATCGACGGCGCCAGTAAATGGCAGGTGAATACAAAGATTACCCTTCCCCTTCTGGCCCCGGTGGTAAAGACATGTGTCATTTTCTCCATTACCGGTTCCTTACGTGCCTTCGATTTAATCTATGTTATGACAGGCGGTGGTCCAAACCATGCCAGTGAAGTACCGGCAACCCTTATGTATAATAATTTATTTCGAAAAGGGCTTTATGGCTATGGAAGTGCCCAGGCGTTTTTCATCGTAGTGGAGTGCCTTATTTTTACCTTTATCGTGAGCCGGCTGTTTAAAAAAGCAGAAGAAAATGCTTCAGCCATATAAGAGGGGGATGATACCATGAAAATCAGAAAAAAAATTAAATTTTTGGTGCTGAGCCTGATTGCAGTCTCTCAGATTTTCCCTTTGTACTGGCTGATTACTTTCTCCTTAAAGACAAACGGAGAGATTTTTGGAGAAAATATCATCGGACTTCCAAGGTTCTGGAGGTGGGAAAATTATCAGTCCGCCTTGACTCAGACCAAACTGATCCAGTATTTTTTAAATTCCGTGTTCTATTCCATGGTCACCGTCATCATAGCCGGCCTGTTGTCAGCCATGGCCGCCTATGCCATAGCCAGAATGAAATGGAAATTAAAAGCCCTGGTATTCGGCGTGTTTGCCCTGGGAATCATGATTCCGGCCCAGGCTGCACTGCTTCCCCTGTTTCAGCTTCTGGATAAAACCGGATTAAAGGGAGGTTATCTTGGGCTGTTGATTCCTTATATCTCAGGTGCTCTTCCTATGAGCATTATGATCCTGACCGGATTTTATAAAAGCATTCCAATGGAGATTGAGGAGGCGGCCTGCATTGATGGCTGCGGGATTATCCGCTGCTTTGCAACCATAATTCTTCCTATTATAAAGCCCGCCCTTGCAACGGCATCTGTTTTTACCTTTTTAGGAACCTGGAATGAACTGATGCTGGCCAACACCTTTGTAGACAGCGACCGTTACCGGACTCTGCCTGTAGGTATCATGTCCTTTGCCGGACAGTATTCCACGGATTGGGGACTCATTGGTGCTGGTATGGTGATTGCCACCTTGCCGACCATTGTCATTTACTTTATGCTGAGCAATCAGATTCAGGACAGTCTGGTAGCAGGTGCAGTGAAAGGATAAGAAGCGATGTTTGATGATAGAGGAAGATTTATCATAGAAGATTATAACCGGAAAACCACATTTTCCAGTTTTCTGCCTGGAATCAATGGAATCCATGGCATTCCTCTCTGGAGCTTTTATGTGAACCGTGGGCAGGCCATTGCAAGCTTTGGGGTGGAGAATAAGAATCATTCCATTCTGGAATTTTACCCGGCTCATCAGTCATACCAGCTTGTGAGAAATCTGGGATTTCGCACCTTTATAAAGATAGGGGAAGAAGTATATGAGCCATTCCGTTCCGATTCCTTTAAAACACGAATGTATGTGGGAATGAATGAGCTGGAATTGGAGGAAATCAATGACCAGATCGGTTTGAAAATCAATATCCGGTATTTCACCCTCCCGGAGGAACCCCTGGCTGGTTTTGTAAGAAGAGTGGTCGTTAAAAATATATCAAACAAACCTTTAGATTTGGAAATCCTCGATGGACTTCCAGGAATCATTCCCTATGGAATTGATTTAAGGGCGATGAAGGATATGGCTCAGACCATGAAAGCATGGATGCAGGTGGAAGATTTAGAGAAAAGAATGCCTTATTACCGGGTGCGGTACAGCACGGGAGATCATGCCATGGTTTCCAAGGTGGAAAGAGGCAACTTCATGCTGTCATTCTCGGAATCCGGAGACCTTCTGCCAATCATCGGCGACCCGGAGGTGATATTTGAATATGACACTGCATTGGAGCGCCCCATTGGATTTATGAAGCATAATTTAAGAACACTGTTAGAGAAAAAGCAGATTGGGCAGAATGCAGTTCCCTCCGGTTTTTCCTGTGTGGAACAATTACTTTCACCGGGAAATGGGCTGGAGTGGAACAGTGTGATTGGTCAGGCAGCCTCAAAGCAGATACGAGACGCTTATGCAAACCAGACGCTTGACCGGAGCTATTTTGATAAAAAGTACGAGACAGCAATAGAATTGACCAGACAGCTTGGAGATTCCATCGAAACAAAAACAGCCGATCCCGTCTTTGATGCTTATTGCAGGCAGACGTTCATAGATAATGTTTTACGGGGCGGCTTTCCTATCCTTCTTGGGAAGGATTCTGACTTTTATATCTATTCCAGAAAGCATGGAGACATGGAGCGGGATTACAATGATTTTTCCATGCTGCCCGAGTACTATTCTCAGGGAAATGGAAACTTCAGGGACTTAAATCAGAACCGGAGAAGTGATGTATTATTTGCCCCTTATGTGAAGGATCATAACATTAAGCTGTTTTATAACCTGATTCAATTGGACGGATATAATCCTCTGGTCCTAAAGCAGGTTGCCTATGAAATGAATCAAGTGGATGAGGTTTTGGAGCTGGTTCAGAAAGACAGCCGATTGGTGGTGAAGGAATTTTTCCAGAAAGAATATTCTCCAGGCAGCTTGTATACATTGCTGGAACAGCAGAATATCGCTCTGGCTTGCAGCAGGGAAGAATTCCTCTATCGAGCAGTAAAAGTGAGTATTCCAAAGTTCCCGGCTGAATTTACAGAAGGCTACTGGACGGATCATTGGACCTATAATCTTGATCTCATAGAATCTTACCTGGCTGTTTACCCGGAAAAGGAAGAGGAACTTTTATATCTGGATAAAAGCTATACGTTTTATGAGTCAGGAGCAGTGGTAAATCCCCGTCATAAGAGGTATGTCCAGACAAAACATGGTGTGAGACAATACCACGCTCTTGACGAGGAACGGAAAAAGGGTGTATCCACTCATACGGTACATACGGCTTATGGAACCGGAATGGAGTATAGGACCAATTTAATCTCAAAACTCATATTGCTTGCAGTGAATAAAGTGGCTGCCCTGGATATGATGGGATATGGTATTGAAATGGAGGGTGGAAAACCAGGCTGGTACGATGCCTTAAATGGTCTTCCGGGACTGTTTGGTTCCTCCATGCCGGAAACCTTTGAGCTATACCGTTTACTCCTATGGATCCAAAATGTACAGAACCAGTATTGTTACCCTGTTTCAGTGCCAGTGGAGCTGCATGATTTTATGAATGGCCTTCAGAAAACCTTTGAAAGCTATCAAGAGAACCATAAGAGTAAGCTGTGGGTCTGGAATGAGTGCAACCGGCATAAGGAAGATTACAGGGAGCGGACCGTATTTGGAATCCATGGAGATGAGATTGTAATACCATTTCAGAAGCTGGAGGAAATGCTGAAAGTCTGGATTTCCTACGTAGAAGAGGGCATACATGCAGTCTGTGACGGCAATGATGGGATTCCCACTTATTTTTCCTACGAATTTGAACGCTATGAGTGCGAAGGGGAACATATAATTCCTGTGAATGTAAAGGCGGTACCCCTTCCATTATTCTTAGAGGGATACGTTCGGTATTTCAAGCTTCCTGTTTCCAGAGAAGATAAGATCAATTTATACCACAAGGTAAAAAAGTCAGGACTATATGATTCAAAGCTTAAGATGTATAAGGTCAACGAATCCCTTCAGGAGGCTTCCTTTGAGATAGGAAGAGCCAAAGCATTCTCCCCTGGGTGGCTGGAGAATGAGTCCATCTGGCTTCATATGGAATACAAATATCTGCTGGAGCTGTTAAGATTAAAGCTATATGAGGAATTTTTTGAAGATTTCCACAATGCCTGTATTCCTTTTTTGTCAGAAGAAATGTATGGAAGAAGCCTCTTGGAGAATTCTTCCTTCCTTGCAAGCAGTGCCAATGCAGATGAAAAAATACACGGAAAAGGGTTTGTAGCCAGGTTAAGCGGTTCCACGGCTGAATTCTTGCAGATGTGGCAAGTCATGATGTTTGGAGAACGGCCGTTTCGCATGGAGAAAGAAACGCTTATCTGTAATTTAGAGCCCACAATCCCACAGTACTTAATCCCTGAGAGCAAACGCATAGAAGCCAGATTTTTAGGTAAGACCCTGGTGGTCTATCACTTTGATAAAAAGAAGGATATCACACCAGGATCTTATCAGATTAGAAAGATCCGGATCGAGTGGTCCGACGGACGGATTAAGGAGATGAATGGTGACTTAATCATTGGGGAGGATGCAAAAGAGTTGAGAGCTTTCAAGGTAAAAAAGCTTGTAATAGAGATTCAAACGATTTAAGAACCTTCCAATGCCTCCTGTTTCGTCTCCGGTGCCAATTGGCTGGAACGATATGTTTCGTAGACTTCAATCAGCTGAGGACGCTTTACGACTCCAATCTTTTGAAAGATATTGTGGATATGGGTTTTCGCTGTGCCCAGGGAGATATAAAGATCGTCGCTGATTTCCTGGTTGGTCTTATCCTCCAAAAGCACTTTAAGAATCTCCCGTTCCCGTGACGTTAAGTGGTAAGCTTCCCCAAAATGGTACAGCAGACTTTCTTCTATATCAGATGGAAGAGAGTCCTTCTTACTGGTAACGGTGGAAACAATCCGGTTATTCTTAAGCAGTATGTTGAGGGAATAGGTAATGTAAGCAGAAGCAAATCCCGCATATATCAAATAAAGAACATCAGAAGATAGATTTCGGTTGTTCATGTTTACATAATATTTGGAATATGTATCATAGTTAAAAATAACAATGGTATCTTCTGTAACAATAAAAATATTAAAAATCATGGTGAGAAGGAATAGTCTTTTACACCATAGAGAAAAGGAATCCTGAAATTCTTCAGGGTTCTTTTTTATTGTGTAATAACTGATCGCTCCCAGATAGAAGTTGTATGCCTGGCTTGGGAAGAAATAAAGCCACATTTTCATGGCCGAGTTCTTTAACGCGGGAACAAAAAGCATGAAGACTACATAGAGCATCAAAATACCATAATCAATTCTTGTAATTTTCCGATTTAACAGCTTTTTAAAAATGGTCAGGTAACCAAGGGACGTAATCAGATAGATCAAGGTCTTATGGGTGGGAACGATCATGAAAATTTTGTTGTACACATCTGCAAAGCTCACAAACATTTCTGACAGAAATATCACAATATCATCGATTAATATAGCGGAAAAAATAATGCCGGTCCATAGTAACAGTTTCTCTTTTTCCCAATGAAAGAGCAAGAGTGACATCCAGATAATGCCTGAGTAAATCATAATCAGAACAAGATTATAAATGAAAATCAAATCCTTTCCCATAGGTACCTCCCGTCTGTTTTGTCGGTTCACAAGTTATCATCAGTATAGCAAACTCCCGTATTTTTTCAACCTGAAAAAATGGACCAAACCCCTATTTTGTAGTGCAATATGCACAAAAGTTTAGAGAAGTTTATGGAATAAAAGTAAAAAAGTGTATAAAGTTCAACCTCTCAGGTACATTCTCAACCCATGAAGAAACTGCTATTTTCGTCTTGTGAGGACCCGGTAAGGGTTCCCAACGGAAAATGAAAAGGAGGTTTACCAGTGGCAGAAAAAATTGTGCTGGCATTAGGAGGCAATGCACTCCAGTCAGGAAAGGAAGCTGTTACGGCAGAAGGGCAGCTTCAGATCGTACATAAAACCTGCGAGTACATTGCCCAGTTAAATGAGCGGGGATATGAAATGGCCATTGTCCATGGAAACGGTCCGCAAGTGGGAAGAATTCTTCTTGCCAGTGAGACCGCGAAAGAGATTACCCCTGCCATGCCCTTTGATGTTTGCGGGGCCATGTCCCAGGGCTATATCGGATATCACTTACAGCAGGCATTAAAATACGCCCTCAATAAAAGAAATCAAAGCTTCCCTGTAGTGACCATACTGACCCAGGTGGTAGTGGATGAAAATGACCCCGGATTTCAAAATCCCACAAAGCCCATAGGCCCATTTTACTCCATGGAAGAAGCAAAGAAGCTGGAACAGGAAAAAGGATACGTCATGAAGGAAGATGCAGGGCGGGGCTATCGAAGAGTCGTTGCTTCCCCTCTTCCAAGAAAGATCGTGGAACTGGAAGCCGTAAAAGAATTATGGCCTAAGGCAATCGTCATAACCTGTGGCGGAGGCGGAATCCCGGTGACGGAAAATCCTGCCGGCTGCTTAAAAGGAACGGCAGCCGTCATAGACAAAGATTTTGCAGCGGAGCTATTGGCAGAGCAGGTGGATGCAGACATTCTCATGATTTTAACAGAAGTGGAAAAGGTAGCAGTCAATTACAACCAGCCAGACCAGAAGAATCTTGACCATCTAAGCTTAAAAGAGGCTCATGCATATTGTCTTGAGGGGCAGTTTGCACCAGGTAGCATGCTTCCAAAGGTTCAGGCAGCCATGAAATTTGTAAGATCCAATCCCTCAAAACGGGCCATTATCACATCGCTGGATAAGGCGTTAGAGGCACTGGATGGGAAAACAGGAACCGTATTTACATTTAACAATTGACCAATATATAGGAGGATTTACCATGAAAGCAAACGGAGTCACTCATTTCATCGACACAAATGATTTTACAAAGGAGGAGCTGTTAGACATCATTTACTTGTCACTAGCCATTAAAAAAAGCATTCAGTCAGGCTATCAACCACCTCTCTTAAAAGGAAAAACGTTGGGCATGATTTTTCAGCAGTCTTCCACAAGAACCCGTGTATCCTTTGAAACTGCCATGGAACAGCTTGGCGGCCATGCCCAGTATTTAGGACCAGGCATGATCCAGCTGGGAGGTCATGAGACCATTGGAGATACGGGAAGAGTCCTATCCCAGATGATTGATGTAGTAATGGCAAGAGTCATAGAGCACAAATCTGTTGTTGAGCTTGCTAAGGCTTGTTCCATACCGGTTTTAAATGGTATGAGCGATTATAATCACCCCACTCAGGAAATCGGAGATTTATGCACCATCGTTGAGCATCTGCCGAGGGGAAAAAGGCTGGAGGACTGTAAGGTGGTCTTCGTAGGGGATGGAACCCAGGTTTGTGCTTCTCTTGGTTTTATTACAACAAAGCTTGGCATGCATTTCGTTCATTATGGACCTATGAACACTCAGTTGTTAGAAGAGCACAAGTCCGTGATGGAAGAGAACTGCAAAATTTCCGGCGGTACCTGGGAAGTAACGGACCAAAGAGAGAGCGTAAGGGGAGCTGATTTTATTTACACGGACGTATGGTACGGACTTTATGAGAATGAAACTCCGAAAGAAGAGCGTGTGGAAACCTTTAAGGATTATCAGGTGAACCGGGATTTGATGTCCCTTGGAAATATTGGCTGTAAGTTCATGCACTGTCTGCCGGCAACCAGGGGAGAGGATGTGACCGATGAGGTTTTAGACAGTGAAAGCTCTATTGCCTTTTTAGAGGCAGGCAACCGGCTGACTGCCATGAGAGGACTTCTTGTTTACTTCACCCAGTATCAGAGGGAAGGGGCAAAGAGCGAGCTTCAGATGGCGGCTGCAAAGGAAGAACTGGAAACATTCATGAATGATAGACATATCAGATAGGGGGCCAGATCATGTCAGATGCGCCAAAGAAAAAGTTTCGGTTAATTGATGCCATTATGGCAGTGATATGTGTTGTGTTTGTAGCGGAGGCAGCAGGCCCGGTAGCAGCCATTGGAAATTCCCAGTATTTCTGGTGGTTATTCCTCCTCATTACGTTTTTGCTTCCCTATGGCTTAATCTCTTCAGAACTAGGGACAACCTATGAAGGAGACGGCGGATTGTACGACTGGGTGTCAAAAGCCTTCGGTAAAAAATGGGGAGGAAGGGTCTCCTGGTACTATTGGATCAACTTTCCGCTCTGGATGGCTTCTTTGGCGCTTATGTACCCTAAGGTCATCAATCTTTTATCAGGCAGGGAGTTTGGAATGGTCCCGACGCTTCTCATTGAGCTTTCATTTGTCTGGATTGTTGTTTTCATCAGCTTCTTTTCTGTCTGTGACAGCTCCTGGATCTTAAACGGGGCGGCAGTGATTAAGATACTGATTGCGTTGTCTCTTGGAGGTCTTGGAATTTACGGAGCCATTCACCATGGAGTCGCTAATGAGTATACATTTGCTTCCATGCTTCCAAGCTTTGATTTAAACAGCTTATCCTACATATCAGTGATTCTTTTTAACTGCCTTGGCTTTGAAGTGGTCTGTACCTTTGCAGATGATATGGAAAATCCCAAAAAGCAGATTCCCCAGGCCATCGTAGCAGGCGGACTGGTGATTGCAGCCATCTATATCTTTATGGCATTTGGCATCGGGGTAGCCATACCAGCGGATCAGATCAGTACCAGCACCGGCTTAGTTACCAGTGTTCAGCTTCTTACGGGAACTACCAGAGGCGTACTTGTAGTGATTATTTCCATTGGCTTTTTACTGACTCTGTTTGGAAATATGATCTCCTGGTCCCTGGGGGTCAACAATGTGGCAGCCTACGCCGCTGACAATGGAGATATGCCAGGGGTATTTAAAATCAAAAGCAAAAAGAACAGCATGCCCATAGGTGCTTCGGTGATGAATGGATTGGTGGCAAGCTTCGTGCTGATCATAGCTCCTTTTATTCCCAATCAGGACTTATTCTGGAGCTTTTTTGCCTTGAATCTGGTCATGTTTCTCCTTTCCTATCTGCCAGTGTTCCCAGCCTTCTTAAAGCTGAGAAAGATAGATCCGGATACAGAGAGGCCCTTTAAGGTGCCGGGAAGCCCCGTATTTTTAAGAATATTAACTGGAATACCAATGATACTCATTGTGATTGCCTTGATTTTTACCGCAGTGCCGCTGAGATTTGATTCAGAGAGCCTGGCAGGCGTTCTTCCCATTACCATTGGGGCTGTCATTTTTATTTTGCTGGGTGAGCTGATTGTGAATAAAAAAAGAGAAAAATAAGAAAGTAGGGATATGTTATGGCAATGAGAATAAATGATACCACACCAAAGCAGGACGGATACCGTATGCCTGCAGAATTTGAAGAACAGGAGAGAGTCTGGATGCTCTGGCCGGAGAGAGCGGATAACTGGAGAGACGGAGCAAAGCCAGCTCAGAAAGTTTTTGCAGAAGTGGCAAAAGCAATCCGCCGGTTCGAGCCTGTCACGGTATGCGCTTCTCCCGCACAGTTTACAAACTGCAGAGCCCATCTGCCAGAGAATATAAGAGTGGTGGAAATGACCAGCAATGATTCCTGGATCAGAGACTGCGGACCCACCTTTGTAGTCAATGATATGGGAGGAATCAGGGGCTGTGACTGGACCTTTAATGCATGGGGCGGATTGGTTGACGGACTGTATTTTCCCTGGGATCAGGATGATCTTGTGGCGCAAAAGGTCTGTGAGATGGAAGAGATTCCTTCCTATCGCACCGACAGCTTTGTTTTGGAAGGCGGCTCCTTTCATGTAGACGGAGAAGGAACCGTGATCACAACGGAGATGTGCCTCTTAAGTGAAGGCAGAAATCCGCTGATGACAAAAGAAGAAATCGAAGAGATGTTAATGGAATACTTAAATTGTAAAAAGGTAATCTGGATCCGTGACGGCATCGACCCCAATGAGACCAACGGACATATCGATGATGTGGTCCAATATGTAAGACCAGGAGAGGTAGCCTGTATCTGGACTGAGGATGAAACCCATCCCTTCTATAAAGAAGCACAGGCGGCCTATCAGACCTTATCAGAGGCAACAGACGCCAGAGGCCGGAAATTAAAGGTACATAAGCTTTGCCTGACGAAAAATCCGGTACTTCTCCATGGAGCTGATTCCATTGATATGGTGGAAGGAACCATACCAAGAAAGGACGGGGAAATTTCCATTGCTTCCTATATGAATTACCTTGTGGTAAATGGTGGCGTTATCGTGCCTCAGTACGGGGATGAAAACGATGCCCTTGCCCTGGAGCAGGTTCAGAAGATGTATCCCGAACGAAAGGTGGTAGGGGTACGTACCGAGGAAATTGCCTATGGCGGGGGGAATATCCACTGCATCACCCAACAGCAGCCAAAAGTAAGATGATAGATACCAGCAATGATTCGTTGTATCGTGAATCCATTGACTTTGGGCTCCAAGAGAAGTACAATGAATATAACTTGTTGATTAACAAGTTATATTCATTGTAAAGGATGGTACGATATGAAAAAAGTTTTTATAGGATTCTCAGTTCTTGGCACTATCATTCCATTTACTATCTTTGTGCCGTGGTTGCTTACGAATGGTTTAGATGTATCACTCTTTGTTCGTGAATGGTTCTCCACACCAATCTCAAAATTCTTTGCTGCCGATTTTATTATTACATGGTTGGCTTGGTTACTGTTCATTTTAGTTGATCATAAGAAAAATGACATTAAGTTATGGTGGATTCCTTTCGTCGGTAACTTTTGTATCGGTTTATCATTTTCTGTACCATTCTATCTGTTTTTGCGCGAGGACAAAAGACGATGAAAGAGGCCATGCGAGATGCCGAGCGTTCAAAAAACAAAATATTAGACTCCGCGGAACAGTTGTTTGCTACGAAAGGATATAACAATACCAGCCTTGTAGAAATCGGCGAATATTCCGAATTATCAAGAGCTACACCTACTTATTATTTTAAGAATAAAGCTACGTTATATAAAGCAGTATTGCTACGTTTAATTGATGACGAAAGAGAATTTGTAAAGCGCAGGGATTTATTAGAAAGTGATGATATTGAGGGGCGTATCAAGGATTTGCTTTGTACCCATATAGACTTTATTTTCAAAAGGCCAACCTATGTTCCATTGATTTGCAGAGAAGCCCTAGACAACAACGGCTTTCTTTTATCCACACATAATTTTATAGCGGTAGTAGAACAGGGGAAAGAACTGATAGAGCTTGCACGGAATCGAGAAATTATCGTTGGCCAAGATAGTGAAAGCATTTTAATGTATTCTCTTTCCATTACCTGGTTTCCTTTTTTGCAGAAAGATTTGATTGCAAAGTCACTTAACATGAATCCTTTTTCAGAGGAGTTCCTGCAAAGACATAAAAAATTTGTTACAACTACTTTCATGCAGAGTCTATTGTAATATGACCGATAACTCAACAATAATATCTGATGCAATGAGGGAAACGGTACCCTTTGTCAAAACAAAGCAAAAGAAGGCGTTGGCTACATGTTATGTGACCAACGCCTTTTAATATGAAAATTTTCCTGTTATTCTTTTTCCTCAGCCACCGGCTCCGGCGGTACAAAATTCTCTGGAATCCCAGGGTCTTTCATATCATATATTCTGTCATATTCTTTGGTCGCCTGGTCTTTCAGTGCCTCTGACCGGTTCATGGATAAGAACTTGGTCAGCTCGTAGCAGCTGATCCAGATTTCATTATTCCCTTCCTTCTGACACTCATCAAATATAAGCTGAAGGCCAAAATGAAGGTGGGACTGGTTGATGTTATTGGTGTTTTCTGTCCGGCTGTAGCCGGTACGGCCCAGATATCCAATGACGTCACCCGCAGTTACGATACTTCCCTGTTTTAACGATTTATGATAAGGATAATTTTTTCTTAAATGGGCGTAATAATAATACCGTTTCCCGTCAAAGCTGCGGATGCCAAGACGCCAGCCCCCGTATTGATTCCAGCCAATGGCCTCCACATATCCGCTTTCCACGGCAATGACTGGAGTACCTACCTGACCCATTAAATCATGGCCCAGATGCTGCCTTTTAAATCCATAGGATCTGGCAACGCCAAAGTCATCAAAGTCATTATAAGGATATCCTTTGGCAATGGGTGAAAAGCCCTTGAGTCCATACTTTTTAACCCAAACCTTATCCGGGTCAACGGATCCGTCAGGCAAAAGAGCAGGAGTGGCATATAAGGGTGCATTGGCAGAAGGAATCTGAATCTCATAGACTCCTACAAGGCCATCTAAAACAGCTCCATAAGCCTCTCTGTAATAATTATAATATTTCATCTTTTCCGTCAGCTCTGCCATGGTCTTTCCAGATAAGAGCTGTTCTGCCAGTGCATCTAAGTCCTTGGTGGAATACTTTGAAAAGTCCCCACCGTATTTTCCGCCAAGATAAGCGAGGAGATCCACCCAGTTCAAATGAATGTCAGACTGACAGGTGTTGACGTCATATCGAAAGGCTTCCTGCATGGCTCTTGCCGTGACACTAAAATCCACCCACTTAATATATTTCTTCGGCTCTGAAGCAGTTGCTTTTCCGTCCTGATTGATTACGGGAAAGGAAAGACTTCCTACGGGAGAGATGAAAAAAAGAGAAACTAAAAGAAAGGTCAGAATAATGACTTCTATGTATATAATCATATGATGCTTTGTTATCTGGGAATAGGTTAAGAATTTTTTGAATGGGTTCATAAATGTTCTCCTTGTCATTCCATAAAAGGTACAAGTGAAAAGGGAAAGAAGCTTTAAGCCTTTCCCATATAAGATATGCGAAGATAGGGAATAATATGACGAAAATCATAAGTCACCTTCCAGTTGGATTTGAAGTCTGTTCATGTTATAATGGAAGCATGATAAAAAGGTGCGGGAGGGGGAATACCGTACCAGAAAGAGAGGTTAAGACATGAATAATTTTGAGTATTGCGTGCCCACAAGAGTGCTGTTTGGCCGGGATACCCACAGGCAGGTAGGAACGGTCATAAAAGAATATGGTTTTAAAAAAGTACTGGTCCATTTCGGCGGCGGAAGTGTGAAAAAGAGCGGTCTTCTTGATCAGGTGACAGACTCCTTAAAGGATCAGGGAATTGACTTTGTTTTGTTTGGTGGAGTGAAACCAAATCCCACCCTCTCCCTGGCGAAGGAAGGTATGGAGCTTTGCAGAAAAGAAGGAATTGACTTTATACTTGCCATCGGAGGAGGAAGTGTACTGGACTCAGCAAAGTGCATCGCTGACGGAGCCTTAAATCCGGAAACTGACCCATGGAAATACTTCTTAAAGGAAGCAGCCCCCAAAAAGGCCCTTCCTCATGGAAATATACTGACCCTTTCTGCTTCTGGAAGCGAGACAAGCTTATCCTGCGTCATTACCAATGAAGACGGAAATTATAAGAGAGGCTTTAACAGTCCGACACACCGCCCTCTCTTTGCTATTTTAAATCCGGAGCTGACATATACTGTCAACAAGTTCCAGACCGGATGCGGTACCGTAGATATTATGATGCATACCCTGGAACGGTATCTGGGCGGCAATACTACGGATACTCCATTGACAGACCGTATTGCAGAAGGATTACTTATTTCTGTCATGGAGGCAGGAGCTGTGGCAGATAAAAACCCCTTGGATTATGAGGCAAGAGCCACTCTCATGTGGGCAGGAAGCCTTTCTCACAATGATTTAACCGGCCTTGGCAGAGAATTTATGATGCAGGTCCATCAATTAGAGCATGAGCTGTCCGGCCTGTATCCCTGCATCGCTCATGGAGCTGGATTATCTGCCTTATTCTGTTCCTGGGCCAGATACGTATGTGAAAAGGATCCCATGAGATTTGCTCAGCTGGCTGTCCGGGTGATGAAGGTTGAGATGGATTTTGAGGCACCTTTAAAAACGGCATTAAGAGGAATCGACCGTCTGGAAGAGTTCTTTGTAAGCCTTGGGATGCCGGTAAGCTTAAGAGAGCTTGATGATGCGGTAAGGGAAGATGATTTTGAATTGATGGCAGAAAAATGTTCCTTTAACGGAACCAGGAGTTTACCTGGAATTATGACTCTAGGAAAACAGGAAATGATGGAGATATACCGAAAGGCATATTAAGACTGATTGCCAGGGGGGCTTAATGCCCCCCTTTTCTATTGATAGATAAATGTTACCGCATCCAATGTTTTATTTGTAGCATCCCATTTTGCAGATGTTGGTTACGTAAGGTCTTGATCTTTCTTTATCTTTTTCCTTATCCTTGCAAAAGGGTTTGAAAATAGATACCATGGTAATTGCATTCTGCGGCGGTCTGGTCATGAAGGTGGAATTGCAGATGAATCGAAAATTGATTCCGCAGGACTCCTGAGTGGATACCAGATAAGGCTTATAGGTGGTTCCCCTAAGGTCCCTGGTCGCTTCATGAAAGATCACCAGGTCTTTGCAGTTAACGTCACGGTAGAAGGTATAGCCCTGGCAGCTCATACGACGAAACTCCTTTGCGTGTTTTTATGTTATATGATATGCACTGCCGGGGACGAGAGCCACATAGATGGGCTTTTTAAGGCGTAAGAGGAAGGATTTCCCTGTCATCTGGAACAAAAAGCCTGCCATCATAATATGGCGCACCTTCCTTTGTGTATCTTTCCTTCCGATGTAAAATGTCAGAGTCCTCCGTATGCCATAAAATCAAATTCTCTGCATTGAGTTCCTGAGCCAGCTCACAGGCATCTTTTACCGTGCTGTGATGCTTTTCATAAGGCTTAAAACGTTCCCTCTCTTCATATAAGCAAAATGCCTCATGTAAAAGCCAGTCGCAGTTTTTTGCATAAGGAAGGCAGGCGCTGCTTAGAGGCTCGTCCCCGCAGAAGGTCAGGGTCTTACCATTTTGAAGGACCGTAGTGAAACCGTATTGCTCTGCCTTTGTTGACTGAATATCAAAAAAGGTCACCTGGTTTCCGAGAATCGTTTTAGTTTCCCCATCATCAACCCCTGTTAGGTGGATTCTTTTTCCGATCAGTTCATAAAATTTCCCCTGTAATGTCAAACGGCAGAGAGTATCAATCACAGAAACCAGACGTTTATGGCAATAGATCGTAAGGTCTCCTTCGTACTGATTGGATTTCATTCGGGTACCGATAAAACGAACCATCCAGACCACGCCAAGAATGTGGTCTGTGTGCTCGTGGCTCACAAATAAATGGTGGATATGGGAGAGTTCCACATTCATATTATTTAAGATCCCAAGTATACCGTTGCCGCCTCCGGCATCGATCATAAAGTACTCATCCTCTTTTTTTATGGCAAAACACGTATTATAGCAATTGGACACGGCAGCATTACCTGTACCGAAAATATATAATTGTTCCATCTTTTGCTCCTTTTTCACACGGGGGTTTTCTGTTGTCGTAAAATATGGTACTATATCATTCATACAAATGCAACAGTGTTTCAGGAGAGGAAAGCGTATTATGAGAGATTTGGCATATCTGAAACTGATGTCAAGGGAATACCCGACGATTAAAGCGGCATCCAGTGAGATCATTAACCTGACAGCTATTCAGGGCCTGCCTAAGGGTACGGAATATTTTTTCAGTGATTTACATGGTGAGCATGAAGCTTTTATCCATTTGTTACGAAGTGCATCCGGTATCATCCGGGAGAAGATTACAGAGACGTTCAGCCACATCATGCCGGAAAAAGAGGAAGTGGAGCTGGCAAACTTAATTTATTATCCGGAGAAGGTGCTTAACCAGCTGGAATGTCTGGAAGCGGCAGACGATGAGTGGCAGAGAGTGACCATTTACCGTCTGGTACAGATATGTAAGATGGTATCATCCAAATATACAAGATCCAAGGTAAGAAAGAAGATGCCTGCGGAATTTGCCTATGTCATCGATGAACTCCTTCATGTGGATTATAATGATGATAATAAACGTGTATACTATAGTGAAATCATACGTTCCATTATAGATATTGAGGTGGGAGACAAGTTCATTGTCGCCCTGTGTGAACTGATTAAGAATTTAACCATTGACAGCCTGCACATCATCGGGGATATTTACGACCGGGGACCAAGGGCGGATATTATTATGAATGAGCTTCTTCATTTCCACGATGTGGATATCCAGTGGGGAAATCACGATATCTCCTGGATGGGAGCGGCTACCGGCAATCTGGCCTGCATCTGCAATGTACTGAGGATTGCCATCAGCTACAACAGCTTTGATGTCTTAGAGGATGGATATGGAATCAATTTAAGGCCCTTATCCATGTTTGCAGCCAGAGTGTATAAGGAAGATACCTGTGAGCGGTTCTTCCCTCAGACGCTTGATGAGAACATATATGACGCTGTGGATCCCATTCTGGCAGCTAAGATGCACAAGGCTATAACAGTCATTCAGTTCAAGGTGGAAGGACAGATCATAAAGCGCCACCCGGAATATGAGATGAATGACAGGATTTTAATGGAAGCCGTTGATTTTAAACAGGGAACGGTAACCGTTGAAGGGAAAGAGTATCCCATGGTAGATACCTTCTTCCCTACCGTGGACCCGGAGCATCCACTGGAGCTTAATAAAGAAGAGGAAGAGCTTCTTAGGGTTCTTCAACTGTCCTTTCTTCATAACGGGCTTCTTCATAAGCATGTGCGCTTTCTTTATTCCCATGGCAGCATGTACAAATGCTCCAACTCAAACCTTCTCTATCATGGCTGTATCCCCATGAAGGAAGACGGCTCCTTTGAGGAGCTGATGGTAGATGGCAAGGCCTACTGCGGGAAAGCACTTATGGATTATTTAGACCAAAAGGTACAAAATGCCTATTTCATGCCTGAGGATTCGCCGGAGGGAGCAGATGCCAGAGACTTTATGTGGTATCTGTGGTGCGGTGCCAAGTCACCGGTCTATGGAAAAGGAAAGATGACTACCTTTGAGCATTATTTCATCGATGATCCCCAGACTTATAAGGAACCCATGAATCCTTATTACCGTCTAAGCGTGAAAGAGGAGTACTGCGATAAGATTCTGGAGGAATTTGGCCTGTCCATTGAAGGCTCCCATATCATCAACGGTCACGTTCCGGTTAAAATCAAGGAAGGGGAATCCCCGGTGAAGGCAGGAGGCAAACTGTTTTTAATTGATGGTGGTCTCTCCAAAGCCTATCAGTCAAAGACCGGTATTGCCGGTTATACACTTATTTATAATTCCAATCACCTAGCCCTGGCAGAGCATAAGCCATTTAACCGGGAACAGGAAAGCACTCCGAAAGTATCCGTTGTGGAACACGTAAAAAACCGGGTCATGGTGGCTGATACGGATAAGGGAGCAGAGCTTGCCGGACGGATATCAGATTTAAAAGAACTGGTGGCAGCATACCGGGAAGGCATTCTCAAGGAAAATGTAGAATAGCATTCCAACGAAATTTTTAATAATTATTTCAGATAAGGTTTATTTACGAAGCTTCCGCCGGATGGTACAATGGTCAGAGTGATTTACTTATAAGAAGGAGGCTCAGATGAGCAAACAGGAATTTTTACAGCGCCTAAGGGAAACTCTAACCGGTGAGGTCCCTGGAAACGTAATTGAGGACAATATCAGATTTTATGACGAATATATCAGTACGGAAGTAAAAAAAGGTTCCATGGAAGATGAGGTAATTGCATCCATCGGAGATCCAAGGCTGATTGCCAAGACCATCATGGAAGCCAACGAGAATGCATCAGCTTCAGGAAAGTCTTATTACGAATCCTACACTGGGTCCACACGTAACGTTTATGAAGATCAGGAAGATACTGGACGTGGTATGCATTACATTGATCTGAGTAAATGGTACTGGAAAGCCCTTGCTTTGGGGGCTTTGATCCTTGTATTCTTTCTGACAGCCACCATACTGACTGGAATTTTCAGCCTTTTAATGCCTCTTTTAGGACCGTTGTTCCTGGTTCTTTTAATCCTCTGGTTTTTCAGAGGAATGAAACGATAATGTCAAATATTGTTAACAATTCCAATAAAATATTACAAAAGTGTAACGGTAGTTGCGGCGTGAAAACGTCACAACTGCCGTTTTTGCTTGACAAAATAAAGAAATAAATATATAATCGAAATGTAACAATTATGTAACATTTGTTTTTGGGCTATTTTTTGGAGTCAGGAAAGGAACAACAGGAGAATCTATATGAAGAATAAAATGTGGAAGGCGTTTGGGCTCTTAGGGCTGCTTTGTGGACTTGGTCTGGCTACTCCGGCTAAGGTTCATGGAGCAGAGATTGCAGTGGAAACCAGCACAACACTTTATGCAAAGATCGATGTGCCTGTTTCAGTTTTAAATACTGCCAATCCCTCAGGAAGCATACTTTCCAATGCGGAGGAAGGAAAGACTTATGAGGTCTTGGAAGCACCAAAGGATGGCTGGGTGAGAATCAAGGTTCCCCAGGGAGAGGGCTACATAAAAAGCAGCTCTGCTACCTTGATTGAAAAGGCTCAGGAAAAGGTGGACAAGTCCGCCTTAAAGCGCCAGGAGGTAGTAGATTACGCACTTCAGTTCGTAGGAGGCCGCTACGTATACGGCGGAGTCAATCCCAATACCGGAGTGGATTGTTCCGGCTTTACCAGATACGTTCTTAGTAAGGCTGGCGGTGTTAATATCAGCCGCAGCTCCAGATCCCAGTCCGTGGAAGGAAGGATAGTCAGCTACGAGAATGCCCGCGCAGGAGATCTGGTATTTTATGGTAAAAATGGGTCGATTAACCACGTCGCCCTATATATGGGAGACGGCCGTGTGGTCCACGCTTCTACAGAAAAGACAGGAATTATCGTAACAAACGTCATGTATCGCAAGCCTGTGAAATTTGTTAGTGTTATGAACTAAAAAATTAAGGTATTTGGTGCAGTTTTAAATAATACTTGACGAAAAGATAAAATAAATGTATAATAACCGTAATGAATTTAATAATTACGTAACATTTGAAAACCAAAAAGTAAAAACAGGAGCAAATTTCCCGATGATGAAAAAAACATGGAAAACGTTAGGCCTTATGGCTTTCTGCAGTGCAATTGTAATTGCTAGACCTTCAGATGTAAGAGCAGATGAGATATCCGGTCCAGGACTTAGTTATGGAAATTATTTAGTAACTGTTGATTCAGATAAAGTTACAATCAGCAAAGATGAAGATGGACAAGAAGCTTTGATGACCGCGACCAAGGGTGCTTCCTTTCAGGTAATGGAAGACATGGGTGACGGAACCGTCAAAGTTAAGGTTAATGATACATACGGCTATTTGCCGGTAGATGGCAATGCAACCGTTACTCAGACAGATGAAAGCACTCTGGCAGCACTGGAAGTTAAGAATAAGGCAGATGTAGCTGTTGATTTCAGACAGAGCATTGCAAATTACGGTTTACAGTTTGTAGGTGGTCGTTACGCTTATGGTGGAACTGACCCAAGAACGGGAGTGGATTGCTCCGGTTTTACAAGATATGTATTACAGCATGCGGCAGGTATTAACTTAAGCCGTTCCTCAGGCGGACAAGCCACTCAGGGAAGAGCCATCAGCGCAGATCAGATGCGCCCAGGCGATCTGCTTTTCTACGGAAGCGGCAGATCCATCAACCACGTTGCCATGTACATCGGCAATGGACAGGTTGTACATTCTTCCACATACAGCACAGGTATTAAGACTTCCCCATGGAACTATCGGACACCTGTGAAAATCGTCAATGTAATCGGCGATTAATGATTAAGCGGATATCGGATTTTAGATAAGGGTATAGGACCTTCGGCATGGGATTGCCGAAGGTCTTTTGTTTTGTATCAATAATTAATACATTGTTTAATTTTTAATCAAAGATATTACTAAGGGAACTATAAAGTATATCCAATAAGATATGCTCAATAGGAGGTCATATTGGATAATAATAAAGGTTCTTGCCAATGCCAGTTATTTCTGGTGAGTATCTTCTCTTATATAAGAAAAACCAGCCATGATGATTGTCCTATAGATGATAATGGAAGAAAGAATATGAATATAGGTGTTTTTTAACATTAACTGACTCATAATCTTTTCTGCGAATTTGCCTCTCTCGGAATAACTCATATCTTCTGAAAATATGAATTGAGTTATTAAACTTATCCAATTGCTCTGATAATCTTCTGTAACATACCTATTAATATAAAGGATTATGCTTCGAAGAAATGACAGCAGTAAAAGCAGTAATAGGTTGTCAAAATCTGCTTTGTTTAAATCATTTTATGAATTATGATTTCTGTTTTTTAAGACATAATATAATAAAAAAAATATGTACCAAATAGAAAACACAGTACGTTCCATTACATTAATAAAATAATATTAGCTGAAACAACGTTAAAGTATTTCATCAACACTTCAAATTGATGGACTCTAGCATATGACAGAAATATAAAGACTCAAGAAAAAATTCATACTTTCTCTAAGCAATATACTTCCTTTTTATTCTGTTAAATAGCAATAAGAGCAGATACGGTGAGCATAATATAAATTAGCATCTGATATTTTATAACGATTTTATCAAAAGCAGCAACCCCTTTGGTTATGTTAAAGAACGGAATGATGATAAGCGATTCTTTTTATTTATTATATTCTTTTCTCATTCATAAATCCCCCTCTTAAAAGATAGATACAGAGCCATCCTATTATTGTACTTTTTGTTTAAACTATATCTGTTGTTTATTCTTTTTACAATCATTTCATTGACCCTTCCATCAAGTTAGCAAAATATAAAACGAATGTCTTTTATTGTTTTTAATATTGATGAAAGATACGAGCAAGCTTTCAATAAAAATCTATGAATCGGATATGCTATACTTGATAATCTTTATTGATTATTGATTTTGTTTTAAACCAAATGAAAACAGCCAGGATAGGGGAGCTATCCGGCTGCTTTCGAGGGGAGTATAAATAATTAATAAGGATGAGGATATATCTCCTCAATTCAATTATAATATAGCCAGAATGAAATTGCAAAGTTAATTTTCATTAAGTATTTATAAGAATTTTTATCTTTAAAAAAAATAGGGGTCTCCTGTCTGAGATGCTCATAAACAGAGAATAATTAAATTTTTGACAATTTTTTTAAAACGAAAATAAGTATAATCTATCCTGTTTGCGCCATACTAGTTCATGTAACAAACAACACCTACAGGAGGTAAATACAATGTCTAGAAATAACTACAATGATATGGACAACTCTTCAAGAAACAACAACCAGAACAACAACCAGAATAACAACCAGAACAAATCACAGGACAAGATGCAGGATAAGATGAACAACAACACAAGCCGTGATTCTTACCGTGACTCTTACAACAACACAAGCCGTGATTCTAGCCGTGACTCCAGCAGAGATTCTAGCCGTGACTCCAGCAGAGATTCCAGCCGTGACTCCAGCAGAGATTCCAGCCGTGACTCCAGCAGAGATTCCAGCCGTGACTCTAGCAGAGATTCCAGCCGTGACTCTTACAGAGACACAAGCCGTGACTGCAACAAGTAATTATTTCTGATTTTAAGAAAAAACGAAAAAAGGCGTGGGAAAGAGACAAGGTGTTCTTTCCTGCGTTTTTTTCGTATCTGGGCTCATCCTCTAAAATTTTCGCAAACCGCAAAATCTGGAATATATTATTATAGAAAGGACAGGTGATAATATGTTCCAGACCATCCCCATTTGGGAAATTGATAATTATATTGATTATAAGGATAATATCATGATTATAGATCTTCGAAACAGGCAGTCCTACCAAAAAGCCCATATTCGAAACGCAGTTAACTATCCCTACGAAGAAATGGACCGTTGGATCGGCTCCCTGCCGAAGGATAAACTTTTAATTTTTTACTGTGCCAGAGGCGGGCAGAGCATGATGGTCTGCCGGAATCTGGAGCCATATGGATATCATGTGGTCAACATTGCCAATGGAATTGCTTACTATCGGGGAAAATATATGGCATGGGGTTAGGTAAATTCATTGACAGAAATATCCCCTAGCTTTAAAATATATCTATTATATACAGAAGGAGAGTAAATTATGAAATATATGATTGCTTCTGACATTCATGGGTCAGCCTACTACTGTGGGCTCCTGTTAGATGAATATAGAAAGTCCGGTGCCAGCCGGCTGATTTTGTTAGGGGATATTTTATATCATGGTCCCAGGAATGACCTTCCAAGGGATTACGATCCGAAAGCGGTCATTTCTATGTTAAATGGCATAAAGGACCAGATCTATAGTGTGAGAGGAAACTGTGACACAGAAGTAGATCAGATGGTACTGGAATTTCCGGTACTGGCAGATTATGGACTGTTGGTAGTAAACGGTCTGACGATCTATCTCACACATGGTCACATCTATCATAAAGATCATCTGCCGCCGGTACAAAAGGGAGATATTCTCCTTCATGGCCATACACACATCCTGACTGCAGAGCGGGAGGGTGACATTACCATATTAAATCCCGGCTCTGTATCCATTCCAAAGGGCGGTAATCCGCCAACCTTTGCGATACTGGAAGATCAGGTATTTCGTATCCTGGATTTTGAAGGAAATAAATTAAAAGAAATGAACTTAGGAGAATAAAGTGAGAAAAACATTTGAACTCATCGCACCCTGCCATTTTGGTATGGAAGCGGTACTAAAGAAGGAAATAACGGATTTAGGATATGACATTACGGAAGTAGAGGATGGAAGAGTGACGTTCCTTGGGGATGATGAGGCGATTTGCCGTGCCAATATCTTTCTTCGTTCCACGGAACGTATTCTTTTAAAAGTAGGAAGCTTCAAAGCAGAGACATTTGAAGAGCTTTTTCAGGCGACCAAGGCCATTCCCTGGGAAGAATACATTCCTAAGGATGGAAAATTCTGGGTCACAAAAGCTTCCTCTATTAAAAGTAAGCTCTTTAGCCCTTCTGATATCCAGTCCATTATGAAAAAAGCAATGGTAGATCGAATGAAGAAATCCTTTGGACTGGAATGGTTTGAGGAAGATGGTAGTTCCTATCCCGTAAGAGTATTCCTTTACAAAGATCAGGTAACGGTAGGGATTGATACAACGGGAGAATCTCTTCATAGAAGAGGTTACAGAACCCTTACCAGCAAGGCACCCATTACGGAGACACTTGCGGCAGCCCTTATTATGCTGACTCCCTGGAATAAGGATCGAATCTTAGTAGATCCCTTCTGTGGAAGTGGAACCTTTCTCATAGAAGCAGCTATGATGGCGGCTAATATTGCCCCTGGCATGAATCGTTCCTTCCTGTCACAAGAATGGGATAATCTGATTTCAAAAAGAATGTGGTACGATACCTTAGATGAAGCCAATGAAATGGTGGATAAAGAGGTAAAGGTAGACATTCAGGGATACGATAGTGATCCAGAGATCATAAAGGCTGCCAAGTTAAATGCTGCTGCTGCTGGAGTGGATCATATGATCCATTTTCAGGAAAGGCCGGTAAGTGCACTCAGCCATCCTAAAAAGTACGGATTTATAATAACCAATCCGCCTTACGGGGAGAGACTGGAAGAAAAGAAAGATATGCCAGAGCTTTACCGCCAAATCGGTGAGCGCTATAAAGCACTTGATGCCTGGTCATTATATATGATAACTGCCTTTGAAGATGCAGAAAAATACATTGGAAGAAAAGCAGATAAGAACCGTAAGATCTATAACGGTATGATGAAAACCTATTTCTATCAGTTTATGGGGCCAAAGCCACCAAGAAGAAAAACAGGAGATTCGGTTGAAAAATAGAACAAGGATTGCCTTGATGCTTTTAGCAGTCTCAATCGTAACAGGATGTCAATACAAAAGCCCTGATAAACCAGTAGTAGGAAAGGTGCCTGTAACAAATGGCGCCCTTCCTGCCTCCTATGACGGGAGAAAAGAGGGCAGAGTACCGGCCGTAAAAAACCAGGGAAACCTTGGGACCTGCTGGGCCTTTGCCTCCCTTCAGGCATTGGAGGCCAGCCTGCTGCCAGGAGAATCTAAGGATTTTTCAGAAGACCATATGTCCCTGGGGAACGGTTTTTCCATCCCTCAGGAAGAGGGCGGGGAATTCACCATGTCCTTAGCTTATCTCCTCTCCTGGAAGGGACCGGTTTTAGAAGAACAGGATCCTTATGGAGATGGTGTTTCGCCTGAGGGATTAAAAGCGGTCAAGCATATCCAGGAAGTTCAGATGATTCCCGGTAAGGATTATGAAAAGATAAAACAGGCGGTTCTACGCTATGGCGGGGTACAAAGCTCCCTATATACCTCCATGACCGATGAAAACAGCCGTTCCGCCTCCTACAATGAAAAGGCATATGCTTATTGCTATATTGGCTCTGAGCCTCCAAACCACGATTCTGTGATCATTGGCTGGGATGACAATTATTCCAAGGAGAATTTTAATGAGACGGTAAACGGAGACGGGGCATTTATCTGCTTGAACAGCTGGGGGAAGGGCTTTGGAGAGCAGGGCTATTATTATGTGTCTTACTATGATTCCAACATTGGAATGAATAATCTGGTATATTCCCTGACGGAAGATACGGACAATTACAGCAACATCTACCAGTCTGATTTAAGAGGCTGGGTCGGACAGCTGGGGTATGGAGAAGATACCATCTGGTTTTCCAATGTTTACGAAGCAGGAGGTGATGAGGCTTTGTCTGCAGTTGGTTTTTATGCAACAGCGAAAGACACCTCCTATGAAATATATGGAGTGGGGAAGGTAAGTGATGAGACCGCAATCGTAAGCGGCGGGGATTTCGACCGGAAGGTGCTGTTAGCAAAGGGAAGCTTTGACAATGCTGGTTATTATACGGTTCCTGTTACCGGCAGCTTAAAGGAAGAGCAAAAGCTTAATAAGGGAGAACGATTTGCGGTTATGGTAAAGATCACCACACCAGATGCCATTCATCCTGCAGCCATCGAGTATGATGCAGGAGATGGGCGAACCCTTGTGAACCTTACCGATGGGGAAGGCTATATCAGCCCCGACGGAAGTCACTGGGAGCGGGTGGAGAAAAAGCAGGACTGCAATCTTTGCTTAAAAGCGTATACGACAGACCGATAGGGCTGGTGATAAAGGAGAGTATCAATGAACGAGGATAAGATAATTTTTGCAACTGGCAACGAAGGAAAGATGAGAGAAATCCGGGAGATCTTAAAGGACCTGGGTATGAAAATCCTTTCCATGAAAGAGGCAGGAGCGGATCTTAACATAGTAGAAGATGGTTCCACCTTTTTGGAAAATGCAGAGATTAAGGCCAAAGCTGTATGGGAAAAGACAGGAGGCATCGTCCTTGCTGATGATTCCGGTCTGGTCATCGACTGTTTAAACGGAGAGCCGGGAATTTATTCTGCCAGGTACATGGGAGAGGATACCTCCTATGAGATCAAGAATCAAAATCTCTTAAACCGTGCGGCAAAAGCCAGAGGAGACGAACGAAGCGCCCGGTTTGTCTGCAGCATAGCGGCAGTTCTGCCGGATGGAAACGTGCTTCATACAGAGGAAACCATGGAAGGAATTTTGGCGGACAAGCCTGCAGGAGAGGAAGGCTTTGGATACGATCCTATTTTTTATCTTCCTGAGTTTCAAAAAACAGCGGCAGAGCTACCCATGGAACTAAAAAATAAGATCAGCCACCGGGGTAAGGCACTGGAAGAGATGAAATGTAAGCTCATGGAATATTACGGGAGGAAATAAGATGAAAGTACTGATCGTCAGTGACACCCACAGAAAGGATGACAGCCTTTATAAGATTATTTCTGAATCCGGCCCTTTTGATATGCTCATCCATCTTGGTGACTCAGAAGGAAGCGAGGAGAAGATTACCGGCTGGGCAGGGGAAAACTGTCAGGTCCATATGGTTCTTGGGAACAATGACTTTTTTTCCGATCTTGACCGGGAAAAAGAAATTACCATCGGCAAATACAGGATTTTATTAACTCACGGTCATTATTACAATGTTTCTCTTGGCGTGGAGCGTCTGGAGCTGGAGGCCAGGGAGAGGAATCTTGATATCGTTATGTATGGCCACACCCACAGGCCATTTTACGAGGTACATAACGGAGTTATCGTTTTAAATCCAGGCAGCCTGTCTTATCCAAGGCAGGAGGGGCGTAAGCCATCTTATATGATCATGGAAGTGGATGAGATGGGAGAGGCCCATTTTACCCTTAATTTCCTGGGAGCTTAAAGAAGAAAGAGACCACTGGAAACACTGCTGTGTCGATTCCGGCAGCTGAGTGTTTCCAGTGGTCTCTTATTTATCGGCAGAAATTAAGGATTATTTCCAGCCATCTGGCAGATAAGTCATGGTATTTGCGATCATATCGTCGACTAGAGTCTTGATTTCTTCCTCTGTGGCCCTTCCCTTTACCAGAGGATCTGCTAAAAAGGCATCGTAGACCAGAGAACGGTCACAGGTAAGGGCAGCGTTTAAGATGCGCTCATGATTGTCTACGTGAGGCTTAATGAGCTCCAGAACATTCTCTGGGATAGCTCCGGCCACAATAGGCTTAATGCTGTCACGGTCAAAGGCAGCGTTGGTCTCAACGATGGCATCAGCAGGGAGATTTGGAATCTGTAAATACGTATTTGGAATATTTACATTGCTGATGGTACGCTCCAGACCGCAGAGAGACTTGATTAAAAGAATTCCTTCCTCTCCCGATGGCTTTAACTCTATTTTTTCTTCTCCAGTGACCAGACGGTGGCTCTTCTCCAGTCGTGTCTTTAAATCTTCTTTTCTCCATGCAACGGTTGTTAGGTTGAACTTCCAGCTCTTTGTTGTTTCCGGATTTTTTAAATATTCATCTCCCGGCATGAATTCAGCCAGGTGTCGGTCACCGGCTGCTGCAATCAGGCCATAGCGGCGGAATAAGTCAAATTTCAGACGATGAGCACATTCAAAGGTACTGTTTGCCCAGTTCTTATCCGGCTCGTTATAGCCTTCTTCGTAATGAGAATCAATGTAATCACGGTAAACCGGGAATAAATCAATCCCTTTATAGGAAGCCTGGTCAAACCAAGTAAAATGGTTGATACCAAGAACATTTACATGGATATCCTTTCGTTCCACATCCTTAAGACCGAGAAATTCTTCACAAATTCCCTTTAATACCTTCTGAGTGCCGAACACCTCGTGGCAGCAGCCAAAGGCCTTGATCTCCGGAAATACATGATACAGAGTTTTTACGCATAAGGACATTGGGTTTGTGTAGTTGATGACCCATGCCTTAGGTGCATATTCTTTTATGGCTTCGGCGATGGTAACAAACATGGGAATGGTGCGGAGAGCACGGATCATTCCACCAGGGCCGGCAGTGTCGCCTACGGACTGATAGATGCCAAGTCTTTCCGGAAGATGAACGTCAGAAGCCATTTCATCAAAGGTACCTGGGAGAATGGAGATCACTGCAAAATCGCAGCCGGTCAAGGCATCCTTTAAAGAAGAGGAGGTCTCATACTTCCATTTCCCAATGGTGTCCTCTCTGGCTGAAAGCTGATTGCCGATGATTTCGTTATTTTTAGAGGCAGACTCATCAATATCGTATAACCGGATGGTACCGCTTAGAGAATCATCCATGGATAAGTCCGTCATAAAGGTCCAGGCCCAGCCTCTGGAGCCTCCGCCGATGTAGGCGATCTTTAAATCCGTGATCTTGTTATCAGAGTAATTCATAAAAAGTTCCTCCTGTGGATTGGCTGTATGTTTAGGTATTTTCTTGGTCTCTATATTGCATATTATAATGCATTATAGTATTATAAATCTTATATAATTGGTGCTTTTTTTAATGAAATAGTACTTTTGGCTACTAACTTGGAGGAGAGAATGGATAAAATTATTTTTTCGGAAAGCATGGAAGGGGTCGCCATTGACCAGGTGGTGCGGGACCAGGAATTTTCCATGACTATGAAGCATTTTCATGATACCTATGAGCTTTATTTTCTCCTGGAGGGAGAGCGGTATTATTTTATTGAAAAAGAAACTTATTTTGTGAAGGCAGGAGATGTGGTCTTAATTAACCGGGAGCAGGTTCATAAAACAAGCCAGGCAGGAAGTGGAAAGCATGATAGAATCCTGTTGCAGCTGAACGAAAAGGTTCTGGATCCATGGTTAAAAAGTGCTGGCGTCTATACCCTGGGTCGTCTCTTTGGAGATTATTATGGAGTTTTAAAGGTATCGGAGTTTGAATGGCAGGAGATGAACGCTCTTTTACTTGGAATCAGGGATGAACTTAAGCAGCGTGGGGAGCGGTATGAGACCATGGTCCGCTTAAAGCTGTCTCAGATCCTTTTGCAGATTTACCGGATTGGAAAGAAAAATGTGTTAAAGGAGATGCCGGCTCCCGTTCAGACCGCCAAGCATGGAAAGGTTCATGAGGTGGCGGAGTATCTGACCACCCATTGTGAGACTGGGGAGAGCTTAGAGGAGCTTGCCATGCGGTTTTTCATCAGTAAATCTTATTTGAGCCGGATATTTCGGGAGGTAACAGGTTTTTCCGTCAATGAATACCGCAATCTGGCAAGAGTGAGAAAGGCAAAGGAGCTTCTTGGAAGCAGTGATTATTCCATTACGGAAATCTCAGGACTTCTTGGATTCGAGAGCGTGACTTACTTTGAACGAATATTTAAAAAGCATGGGGATGAAACTCCATCTGCATACCGGAAAAAAGCCGGAAGAGGGGAATCCTTTTAATCAGGATTTCCTTCTTCCGGCTTTTCTTTATTTCTCCAATGCCTCACATAATGCAGTCAGGGCAAGTGCCTGGCCATATGCCATTGGCATAAGAAGAATATTTTTATAATGGTCTGCATCCATGCCGATTCCTGTTCCGGCTGATACATTAAGAACGGTACCGTCATCGGATATATTATTACAAATGGCTTCAATTGCTTTGTCCGCAGCTTTTTTATAGGTATCATCAAGGATGCCTGCTTTTACGCCCCGAAGCAGTCCGGCCGCAATGGCAGCAGAACCGGAAACCTCCTCATAGCTTGTCTCATCTGTAAGAACCGTATACCAGAGACCGGAAGGTGCCTGAAGACGTAGCATTGCGTTTGCCTGAGCCTTAAAGGTATCGATGAAAAAGTCTCGGACTCCCTGGCTCATCTCCTCGCCGCAAACGTCTAAAAATTCCATGATCCCGTAAGTGAACCAGGAGTTTCCCCGGCACCAGAAGATGCCGCCGAAATTATCCATCTGATCAAAGCGGAAGCCGTGATGGAAGAGGCCGGTCCCTTTGTCAAATAAGTATTTGATATGGACAAGGAACTGATGGGTGGCTTCCTCTTTCCATTCTTTTTTATTTTCCTGATGTCCCATATGATTTAAAAACAGGACGGACATAAACAGGGTATCCACCCAGATCTGACCTTCGTTTAAGTTAACGCCATTCCGGTCCCCGATGGCACTTGTTACGTGCTGGAAACCATTGTCCGGAGTCTTAGGAAGCTCGTTGATCAGCCAGTCAGCCCGCTCCATCAGAAGCTTTTTCAAATCCTGAGAGTTTGACAGTTTATCGCTGATATATGACAGGGGAAGAAAGGGGGCTGTTGTATTTATATTTTTTGAAGGAAGTCCCCGCTCCATATGACCATGATACCAGCGGTCAAAAAAGGGCAGATAACGGTCATCTCCATAAAAGTCCTGAAGTTTTTTCAGTCCATAAAGTCCTACACCCTGAGGCCAGTCCCACTCCTCGATACCAAAGTCTCTTTGTATGATTCCTTTGCTTGTATCTGCAGAGCTGACATTCTGGTCCTTGTCGTAATCACTGCCTCCCAGGTTCATAAGTTTTTCCACCACTAAATGGATTTTTTCTAGTAACTGTTCGTTTGACATGGTCATGATTCTCCTTTTTGTGTGTGATTCCTGTTTGTCTTTAATGTTTCAATATATTCGGTCGGCGGAAGGCCGGTATACCGCTTAAATACCTGACTGAAGTACTGAGGATTGCTGCCAAAGCCTACCTGTCTGGCAATGTGCTTTACGTTGTCATTATGATAAAAGGTCATGAGGCGTATAGCTTCTTCCATTCGCTCCTTGTTAAGATAGTCGGAAAAGCGCATTCCTTCTTCTTTAATAAATTGCTTGCTTAAGTATCCCACACTTACGAACAGATAATTCTCAGCCAGCCATTTTAAGGATAAATTCTCAGAATCTAAGTGTTCTCTGATATAGGTTTTTAATATGGAGATGTTGGAGCTGACCTTCTGCGTGCCGGAGCCTTCTGTTTTTTGCACCATGACAACGGAAAGAAGCTCTCTGATGCCCTGTACGGAATTGCAGGAATAAAGGCGTCTGAAAAAGTCACAGGCAGCATCCGTAGGAAGCTTTTCCTGTTCCACACCGCTTTGAAGAAACAGGCCCAGAGCAAGATTCCTGGCAGTATTTAAGGGCATGGAATCGATAAAAACAGAAGCCAGGAGTGCTGTTTTTTGTAAGGTATTTTCCGCCGAGGTAATAGAGTCCTCCAGGCGGCTGATCATCCAGGGGGAAGCTATGTGATTTTTAATCTCATGAGAGAAGCCATCCTCCTTTACCAGTAGAATGCGCTCGAACCGGGAGATCTTTGATAATATTTCATGGAACAGTTTTTCTGCGGATTCCTTATGGATAAATTCCGTTTCAAAGGTAACGGACTGTCCTGGATATTTAAGCTCTGTGATCTGGCGTTCCATCTCCTCTTGAATGGCAAGGGTGGAAGCCGGAAAGATCATTACCGCAGTATTCTTTACGTATAGTATGGAAAAAAACAGGGGGATCTTAGCCGTCTCCAGAATCCGTTTCACGTCACAGGCAAAGCTTTTTAAATAGCTTTCCTCCACAAAAGAGCAGATGCAGGCATACTGGCATTCCTTGGGGAAGGATAGAAATCCCTGGTATTTGCGAAAGACTGGAGAGAAGCAGTCCTGGTGCTCCAGCGCTTCCATAATAAAGCTCTGTTCCAGCGGGAAATGAAGGCTTTTTAAGAAATGATCCTGCTGGAGCTTTCGATTTTCCTCTTCAATCAGCCGTTCCTTTCTCACAGAAACAAGAGAGTCGATTAATTCATTTTTGTCCGTAGGCTTTAACAGATAGTAGCGGACACCGTATTTCATGGCCTGCTTTGCGTATTCAAAATCATTGTATCCGGAAAGGAGGATAAAGGTGATTTTTGAATCGGATTTTATGGAGCGGTCAATTAAGTCGAGTCCGTTTAATATCGGCATCCGGATATCGGTAATCACTACATCCGGATACTCATCGCAAATAATATCGTAGGCTTCCATGCCGTTCTTTGCCGTAGCGATCAGCTGATAGCCCAGGGCTTCATAGTCGATCATCTGGGAGAGGGCTTCTCGAATAATCTGTTCGTCATCTACTATCATCAGTCTCAGCATATCAAACCTCCTGTTCCTTTGGAATGGACAGCATGACAACTGCCTTTCCACCCTTGTTGTAAAATTTCAGTCCGTAATTGTCGCCATAAAGCAGTTTTAACCGGGAATTGATATTCAGGAGTCCGACGCCGGAGCCCTGGGGGGTTATTTCCCTGTTTTCTATTTTCTGTAACAGGTCATCTTCAAACTGGGAGCCTGTATTTGAAACCTGAATCTGATAGTCTTTTTCCATTTCCTGAATGGTCACCCTTATCCGGCATAGCTCATCCGTATCCTCCATGGCATGCTTTAGGGCATTTTCCACAAGGGGCTGGATGCAGAGCTTTGGTACAAATATCTGAGAGGTCTTTTCCGGGGTATCCAGTTCAAAATGAAGCCTGTCCTTAAATCGTATTTCCTGAATCCTGATATAGTCGGACAGCACTTTCAGTTCTTCGGATAATGGAATGATATCCTTTTGATCTGCAATGGAAGCCCGAAACAGGTTTCCAAGGGAACGGACCATAACAGAGATATCATCGGCACCGTACTTTTGTGCCATCCAGTTAATGGTGTCCAGAGTGTTGTATAAAAAATGGGGATTGATTTGCTGCTGGAGCATCTTAATGGCAGAATCCCTCACAAGAAGCTGCTTGTCATAATTTTCATCCCGAAGGACCTTTACGCTGTGGGTCATTTCATCAAAGCTCCGATGAAGCTGTCCGATCTCATCCTGACGGCTGTCGTAATCGTAGCATTTGATGTTGCAGGCAGGTGCTTCTCCGCTGCCAAAGCATTTAATCTTTTCAATGAGATAATCCAGGTGACGGAAAATATGGCGGAAAATAATATTTACCAAAACCCCGGTCACTGCTATGATGCAGAAGGTGAACAGGAATATCTGCATGCTGACCATACGGATTCTGTAAAATAAGGGATCATAATCCCGGAAATACAAATAATCCCATTTGGTATAAGAAATGTGACCGTTTATGATAAATTCCTTATTGCCGTCAATGGTCGCTATGGTATAGTTATTTTCCTGTTTTTTACTTTCCTCTAGCAACTGGAGAGATAATTCATCATGGAAAGGCTCTGCCGGATAGATCCGCTTATTTCCTGACATGAGGACGAAGTTTGAGTTTTCCGATAAGCTTCCGGAATTCATAAGGCCATCTTCAATCATTTTATCCATATCAACGGTGATGTAAAGCTCTCCAATCTTTTTTAAGCTTAAGTATTTAAGCTTAAGGATCTGTCTGGCACAGACCGTATTGGGACCTGGCTGTATGCTGGAGGCCCAGATGGACCTGCCTTTTAAAGAATCCAGTCTTTGATTGAGCCCTTTTACATCAAACTGTAGGATTTCATCAGAGCTTCCCATGCAGATATTCGTTCCATCCTTAAGGATAATATTAATGGAACGGATATAATTGCTTCGGTAAATATACGTATAAAGCTGCTGGTAAATATCCCTGCGGGCCAGGGCCCGCCTGTTGCTGTAAGGATTTTCAGAAAGAAATGACAAGTTATTCTGTATGGTCTGATCACCAATGAGGCTGTCTGTAATATTCTCTACCATCTGCATCTCTGATTCCAAATAGGTGGTCACGTGGTTTAAGGAATTTGCATTGGTCTGATAAAGCTCCTCATTATAACGAGCCGTTAAAATTTTAATACTAAAAAAGAAAGTAATGCAGAGTGCCAGCATGGACATTGAAAAAACTGTCAGTATTTTTTTATATAAGGATAGGTTGTTAAACCATAGGATGCACCGATTCATAAATATATGACCTCTCTTCCTGACAGTATTATATAGTAAAAACGTAAAAAAATAAATTGAATTTCGACATATAATTACAAAAAGCTGTTTTTTTAACCACAAAAAGCCATATTTTAACTTTACCGTTGTGCATATTTGACATATGATGTGGTTACCATAATTAAATCGAAAGGGAGGTTTTACAATGAAAAAAAGACTTTTAGCAACAACTCTTGCTGCACTTTTAGCAGCAACATCTTTAGCTGCATGTGGTTCCAAGACAGAGACCAAGGACACACAGACAACCGGAGCTACTTCTGCAGCAGAAACCACAAAAGCAGCTGACACAACCGCAGCAGCAGGTGGTAAGGTAACATTAAATCTCAGCTGGTGGGGTAACCAGACGAGAAACGACGTAACCAAAAAAGCAGTTGATCTTTACATGAGCCAGAATCCAAACGTGGATATCAAGGTTGAATTTACTGACTGGTCCGGTTACTGGGATAAGCTTTCAGCAATGGCAGCTGGCGGAAATCTGCCGGATATCGTTCAGATGGACTATTCTTACTTAAACCAGTACCAGAAGAGCGGACAGCTTGCTGACCTTTCTGAGTTCATCTCCACTGGTGCCATCGACACAACAAAGATTCCAGAGAGCATTATTGAAAGTGGTTCCATCGACGGAAAATGCTACGCTATCAGCCTTGGAAGCAACGCTCCTATGATGCTTTATGATAAAGCAATTGTTGAAAAAGCTGGCGTAACAATCCCAGATCAGATGACTATGGATCAATTATACGACATCTCCAAAACAATATACGAAAAAACCGGCACAAAAACTCTTTATGACGGTGGTATCAACATGATGCAGATCATGGCAAGAGCAAATGGTTCTCATCTGTTTGATGAATTAACAGCTGGAAAAGAAGATTCCATGAAGATTTACTTCAACACCATGGAGAAATTCGCAAAAGCTGATTTCAGCATCTCCGCTGACCTTCTTGCTGAGAAGAACCCAGACGTTGTTGAAACAAAGCCAATCATTGATTCTTCCACATGGAACGACTTCTTATTATCCAACCAGTATATCAGTGTATCCAAAACTGCTGGTAGAGATTTAGGAATTACCATGTTCCCAACATTAACCGATGCGAAAGCACAGCCAATTTATTTAAAGCCAAGTATGTTCTTCTCCATTGCTGAATCTTCCAAGAACAAAGAAGAAGCAGCGAAGTTCCTTGACTGGTTCACAAACAGCACCGAAGCAAATGACATTCTTCTTGCAGAAAGAGGAATTCCGGTTAACTCTGCAGTAGCAGATGAAATCAAACCAAAGGCAGACGAAATCGCACAGCATGTATTTGACTACGTAGCAAAGGTTTCTGAAGTTGCAACACCAATCGATGCTCCAGATCCATCTGGTAAGGGCGAAGTAGAAGCATTAGGAAAAACAGTTGTAGAGGCAGTTCGTTACGGCGATGCCACTGCAGATGATGCTGTTGCACAGTTCGTACCAGAGGCTAAGAGAATTCTGGAAGAAGCAGCGAAATAGCAGTTAGAAAGTCTGGAGGGGATATCATGAAGAACAATCAGATGACCCCTAAGAGAAAAGAGACATTGGTTCAGGTATTAAACAAACCGAAGGTTGCAGGATATGTATTTATCCTGCCCTTCATTATAGGATTCCTTGCATTCCTTGCCGTTCCAATGATTCTGTCCTTAGGGTTTTCATTTACCAGATACAACATATTGAAGACACCGGTTTTTATAGGTCTGGAAAATTACAGAACCATGTTTTTTGGCGATCCAAAGTTCTGGAAAGTATTCGGAGTAACCATGTACTACGTTCTGTTTTCGGTTCCTCTCCGGCTTATCATGGCTCTTGCAGTTGCCATGCTGCTAGTGAAGAGTACTAAATTATCTGGTTTTTACCGGGCAGTTTATTATCTGCCTTCCATCATTGGTTCCAGTGTTGCTGTTGCAATCCTGTGGAAGAGAATGTTTGCCAGTGATGGTGTTATCAATGCACTTTTGAAAATCGTTGGACTACCATCTGACATTGCATGGCTTGGAAGAACAGACACCGCAATCTGGACTCTGATCATATTGGCAATCTGGCAGTTTGGTTCGTCCATGCTTATATTCTTATCCGGCCTTAAGCAGATTTCAGTCAGTCTTTATGAAGCTGCTACTGTAGACGGTGCCAATGGCATTCAGCGTTTCTTTAAAATTACGCTTCCTATGCTGACACCAACCATTTTCTTTAACCTGATCAACCAGCTGATCAATGGTTTTATGGCATTTACCCAAAGTTACATTATCACTCAGGGAAAACCCAGAGACACCACACTGTTCTATACGGTTTATATGTATCAGAACTCCTTTACTTATAATAAGCTGGGATACGGCTGTGCCATGGCATGGTTCATGGTATTCGTAGTGGGGCTTCTGACTCTGGTACTATTTAAGACCCAGAAGAAGTGGGTACATTATGAAGCAGAAGGGTGATGAAATATGATGACAGGATATAAAGAAAAAAGAACAGCCATCACAGTAATATATCATGTATTTACCTTTTTCTTCGCTTGTGCTATGATATATCCGCTTGTATGGATGGTAATGAGCTCCTTTAAAGACACCAATGAGATATTTCGTACAGCTGCCAGTCTGTTACCGGAAAAATTTTCTTTTACCAACTACACCGTAGGCTGGAAGGGATTTGCAGGTTACAGTTTTGCAATATTTTTTAAGAATTCCTTTGTCATTGCCGGACTTTCCACCTTGGGAGCAGTTGTTTCCTCTGCAGTCATCGGCTACGGATTTGCCCGTATTGACTTTAAATTTAAAGGCTTCTGGTTTGCCTGCATGCTGCTGGCAATGATGCTTCCTTTCCAGGTCATTATGATTCCTCAGTATATTATCTTTAATAAACTGGGCTGGGTAGGCAGCTACCTCCCAATTATCGTCCCACAGTTTTTTGGACAGGGCTTTTTCATTTTCTTAAATGTACAGTTTATTAAAGGAATTCCCATTGACTTAGATGAGGCTGCAAGAATGGATGGCTGTACCGTTTACTCCATCTTCTACCGGATTATTTTACCTCTGATCAAACCTTCACTGGTTACAAGCGCAATTTTCTCCTTCATGTGGAGATGGGATGATTTCCTTGCTGCGTTAATTTACTTAAGTGATCCGTTGAAATATCCGGTCAGCTACGCCCTTAAGATGTTCTCAGATCCCACAGCTGGTTCTGACTGGGGCGCAATGTTTGCAATGGCAACCTTATCCCTGGTACCGATTTTCCTTATTTTCTTGACCATGCAGAAATATCTGGTTGAAGGAATCGCATCCACAGGAATTAAGGGCTAAAGATAGCTTTTCAGGCGGGAGACCAAGACGATTTGGTTTCCCGCCTTTTTAAAATTATGAAAAAGGCGGAATGATGTTATGAATCCTATGAGAAACAGATTAAAGGCAGCAGCAGATTCATTAAAAGCATTATGCTATCAGGATGTAAGAAGAGTGGAGCAGATGTTCATGAGTCCCGGGGATTACAGCTTTAAGGAAAGCTTTGACAGCAGTACGCTTCCGTGGACTCCCTTTGGACCGGATGAAACCTGGGGAGGAACCGATAAGCATTACTGGTTTCAGACAACCGTCACCTTACCGGATGAGTGGAGTGGAGCCCAGGTAAGAGGAACTTTAAATACAGGAGCAACAGATATCTGGAATACAGACAATCCTCAGATCCTTGTCTATGTAAATGGCAGATTGTCAGGCACCATGGATATGAACCATCAGGATATCATTCTCTCCGATGATGCAAAGGCCGGGGATACGTATGAGCTGGCATTTTACGCCTATTCAAACAGTACAGGGCTTACCAACTTCTTTCATCTGGAAATTGGGGTGTATTCCGAACCTATGGCTCAATTTTATTATGATTTTACGGTTCCCTTTGAAGCTGCTGACCTTCTGGAGGAGGACGATTTAGAGAGGATCGATACCTTTAAGGCCCTTAATGAGGCCCTGAATCTGGTTGATTTAAAGCGTCCTGGTTCCCAAGCCTTCTTTGATTCCGTGAAGGAAGCCGACTCCTGGCTTTTGGAGCATTATTATAAGGACAGGCCGGAAAATCCCATCACCGTTCACAGCATCGGTCACACCCACATTGATGTAGCCTGGAAATGGCCCTTAAAGCAGACAAGACAAAAAACAGTGAGAAGCTTTCAGACCGTACTAAATCTCATGAAGCGTTATCCGGAATATAAATTCATGTCAAGCCAGCCTCAGCTTTATGAATTTGTGAAGGAAGAAGCACCTGGGGTATTTGAGGAAATTAAGGAAAGAATTAAGGAAGGGCGCTGGGAAACAGAAGGAGCCATGTGGCTGGAGCCGGACTGCAACCTGGCATCAGGAGAATCCCTGGTGCGCCATATTCTTTATGGTCGCAGGTTCTTTGAAAAGGAACTGGGCGGAGCCGTCAATGAAGTGTTATGGCTTCCCGATGTATTCGGATACAGTGCTGCCATTCCTCAGATCATGAAGCAGTCAGGCCTTCCTTATTTCATGACAACAAAGCTTGGCTGGAATGAGTTCAACCAGTTCCCAAACGATGTGTTCCGCTGGAGAGGCATTGACGGTAGTGAGGTACTTACTTACTTAATCTCCACCAGGGACTATGTAAAGAATGGGGAACCGGTGAAGAATTTCAGCACCACCTATAACGGAAGACAGGATGCCAAACAGATCATGGGAACCTGGCAGAGATTCCAGAACAAGGACGTAAGCAAAGAGGTTCTTACCTGTTACGGCTATGGAGATGGAGGCGGCGGTCCTACCGAAGAGATGCTGGAGCAGAGCCGTCGTCTGGAGCGAAGCGTTGCCAGAGCACCTAAAACAAAGCAGACCTTTGTCAAAGACTTCTTTCATATCCTGGAGGAGCGCATGGATCCCAAGCAGCTTCCTGTCTGGGATGGGGAGTTATATTTAGAGCACCACCGGGGAACCTATACCTCCATGGCGAAGAATAAGAAATACAACCGTACCTGCGAGTTCTTAAACGCTGACACCGAGTTTTATTCTGTGCTGAACCTTCTCCTGACAAAAGACGGAGAGTATCCATCAAAGACTTTAGAGGAAAACTGGAAGCTCCTTCTTTTAAACCAGTTCCACGACATTCTTCCTGGTTCTTCCATCAAGGAGGTTTATGAGGATTCTCAGATTCAGTACGAGCAGATCATAAAATCAGGCAATGAGATCATTGAGACCTGTCTGGACCGCCTTCTTTCTGAGGCTGGTCTTAAAGAGACAAAGGATAAGGGAGACGCCTTGTCCGTATGGAACTCCTTAAGCTTTGGAAGAACGGGTATTGTATCCGTAAACCAGCCGGTGAAAGACATTGGCCTGTTATCCCAGGAAGCAGAAAACGGAGAGATTCTTTATCTGGCAGAAGAAGTACCGTCAAAGGGGTATGAAGTGTTTGGAAACGAAACCAGAACGTCATCTTACGACGATTCCCCTGTTATCTCAGACTTTGAAGCAGACAAGGAAGGCCGTCCATTTAAGCTTACTACACCATACTATGAAGTGGAATTTAGCTCCCAGGGAACCATGACCAGGCTTTACGATAAGATAGAGGACAGAAGTCTCTTAAAAGAAGGCGCACAGGGAAATGAGCTTCTTGTGTTCGAAGACCGTCCCCTGGAGTTCGATGCCTGGAACATTGATGCCACCTACCGGGAAAAGGTATGGAATGTAAACGAGGTATTGGAAGCACGGCTTTTGGAGAATGGCCCGGTAAGAGGAACCATTCTGGTGAAGAAGAAATTCATGGATTCCATCATAAAACAAAAAATCAGCTTTTACAAGCATACCAAGAGAATCGACTTTAAGACATGGATTAACTGGACCGAACATCAGCTTCTTTTAAAGGCAGCATTTCCTCTGGATATCCTCTCCAAGGAAGCCAACTATGACATTCAGTTCGGCAACGTAAGCCGTCCTACGCACGAGAATACCACCTGGGATCAGGCAAGATTTGAGGTGTGCGCTCATAAATGGGCTGACATTTCAGAACCAGGATACGGAGCAGCTCTTTTAAATGACTGCAAATACGGTTATGACATCCATGATTCCAATATTCGGCTGACCCTCTTAAAATCAGGTATTTTCCCCAATCCTGATGCAGACCAGGGAGAGCATGAGTTCACCTATTCCCTCTATCCTCACCAGGGTGATTTCCGGACTGGTGGCGTGGTGAGAGAAGCTTACGATTTAAATTGCCCTATGAAGGCAAAGAGCGCGACAGGAAAGGAAAGCCTTTCATACTCCCTTCTTTCTATTGAGGAAGAAAATATATTAGCGGATACGGTAAAATTGGCTGAGGATGGAGATGGTATCGTAATCCGTATGTATGAAACCTATGGAAAGCGGACCAGGGCTCATGTGAAATTCGCTGACATGAACGTAGTAGAAGCAGTTTCCTGTACCTGTCTGGAGGAAGAAACCGAGACCATTCCATGTAAGGAAAACGAGCTTTTAATCACATTTAAGCCATACGAGATTAAGACCATAAAGCTAAAGCGATAAGTATCTCTGCAAAATATGCACAAACTGTACAAAGATTTCACAAAGAATGCATAGCCTGTTTGCCTTTTATCCAATATAATGTACCCATAACTTTGATATCGTGGAGGGAAAACAATGGTATTGGCGGAGGAACGGCAGCAACGAATTAAAATATGGCTGGAGGAAATGAGACATCATATGTTTTATAAGCTTTGTGATGTCCCGGTTTCCGGCTTTATGACCACGGAACGGCTCCCATTGGAGGAAGTATTAACGAAAGAATTTACACCTATGCCCACTGGCACTCCATGGGGCGCAAAGTGGGAATACGGCTGGTTTCAGGCAGAGGTCATTCTCCCAAAAGAAGCAGAAGGAAAGAGAATCCTTCTTCGCCCGGATGTAGGGGGGGAGATGCTTTTATGGGTCAATGGTAAGACTGCCGGCTCCAGGGATTTAAAACACGATGGAATTACATTAACACGCTGCGGGAGAGCGGGAGAACGCTTTCATATTGTGGCGGAAAGCTATGCAGGGCATGGGCCTAGGCTGGAAAACGGCGGACCATGTCCTTTTGGCAGTATTCCAGTGCCGGAGCCGCCTGCTCATCAGGTCAAGGTGGGAGTCTGTGATATTGGCATATGGAATGAGGAGGCGTTTCAGCTCTATATGGATGCATTTACCCTCTCTAAGCTCTATGAAGGACTGGACCCCAAATCCCTTCGTGCCATGAAGATAAGGGAGGGGCTGTTTCGGTTTACTCAGATCGTGGATTTTGAGCTGGAACCGGAAGCTTTTCAGGAGACTCTTTGTAGGGCCAGAGAGGTCTTAAAGCCCCTTTTGGAATGCAGGAATGGTTCCACAGCGCCAGAGTATACCATCTTTGGTCAATCCCATCTGGATCTTGCCTGGCTGTGGCCCTGGGAGGAAACAAAGAGAAAATGTGCAAGAACCATTTCCACACAGCTGGCTCTGTCAGAGGAATACGAAGATTATAAATTCCTTTTATGTGAGCCTCCCATTATGGAGACCATAAAAGAGCTGTACCCGGAACTTTACGGACGCTTACTGAAAAAGATAGAGGAAGGGTCCTTTATCCCGGAAGGCGGTATGTATGTGGAACCAGATACCAACCTGGTTTCAGGGGAAAGCCTTATTCGTCAGTGCCTTTACGGAAGACGGTGGTTTCGGGAAGAGTTGAATCAGGAAACCCTCATGGTGTGGATCCCTGACTGCTTTGGATTCAGCGGACAGCTTCCTCAGATCATGAAAGGCTGCGGCATCAAGTATTTTGCCACTCAGAAAATGGCCAGGGCCTTAAAGGGATGTGATGTATTTCCCTACAATATCTTCTGGTGGGAAGGAATTGACGGCAGCCGGGTACTGACCCATTTCTTTAAAAAGAATAATGCCAGACTGGACCCTCTTGACATGATTACCCGCTGGGAAGAGGACAGGGTCCAGCAGGAAAATATAGATACCTTTCTATTTCCCTTTGGCTTTGGAGACGGCGGCGGCGGCCCCACCAGAGAGATGCTAGAGGTGGCAAGAAGAGTGGAAGATTTAGAAGGGGCCCCCCGCACCCGTATGGAAAGTCCGGTTCAGTTTTTTAAGCGGCTGGAGGAAGCGGGTAATATAAACGAGGTCTATCAGGGAGAGCTCTATCTTCCATGGCACAGAGGAACCTATACCTCTCAGGCAAAGGTCAAAAAGGCAAATCGTAAGGCGGAAATATCCCTGCGGGATGCAGAGCTTTGGAGCTCCTTAAGCTTCCTGGTAAGTGATGGTAAGGACCGGAGAGAAGAACTTGAGATTCTCTGGAAAAAGCTTCTCTTTAACCAATTCCATGATATCTTACCGGGAACCTCTATAACCAGAGTCAATGAAGATGCCAGAAAAGATTTGAACGACGTAATAAAAGGAGCCGGGGAGATATTAAAAGAGTCCCAGGAAGCCCTTGTTCGGGGTATGGAAGAAAGCTTCTCGGTGTTTAACTCCTTATCCTGGGAAAGGGAAGAACTGATTGAATTGCCTTATAAGGAAGGGAAATCATATGAGAGGAACGGGGAAAAACTTACCTCCCAAAGAATGGAAGATAAGGTCCTCATTCCGGTTAAGGTTCCTTCACTTGGATATATTCAGATAGATGCAAAAGAGGATGACGGAGAAGTCATAGAGCCACAATCTCCTTGTAGCGTTTCTAAGAAACAGGATTCTTACATACTTGAAAACAAATACGTGACCGTAGTGGTAAATCCCCGTGGAGAAGTTACAAGCTTCGTAGAAAAGGAAACAGGGATAGAATTCGTACAGGGCTCCTTAAACAAGCTCTGCATGTATCAGGATATAAATATAGACTACGATGCCTGGGAGATGAGCTCCTTTTATAAAGAGCAGCCCATAGAGCTTATAGGTCCTGTGGAAATCAATGTAGTGGAAGGCGGTCCTCTAATGGCAGCTCTGGAGGTGAAGCGGATGCTTCATCATTCCCCCATGACCCAGAGGATTCAGCTTTCCAGTCACAGCAGACGCCTTGATTTTGTTACAGAGGTGGACTGGAGGGAGACTCATAAGCTTTTAAAAGCAGAATTCCCGGTCAATATCCGTACCAGTGAAGCCATACAGGAAATCCAGTTCGGTTACGTGAAACGCCCCACCCATCAGAACCGGAGATACGATGCTGACCGATTCGAGGTATGCAACCACCGGTATACCGCTCTTAGTGAGCCCGGGCGAACTGCTGCTGTACTAAATGACTGCAAATATGGAATCAGTACCAGCGGAAATTCCATGGAGCTTACCCTGTTAAAGGCACCGGTGTGGCCGGATATGTATGCAGATAAAGAAATCCACCAGTTTACCTATTCCTTCTATGCCATTGGGAGGGATTTTACAGAGAGCAGAGTCATACAGGAAGGCATGGAGCTAAACCACAAGCTATCCCTACTTGGCCTTGGAGCAGGAGATAGACAGTTCCTTTCCCTATCGTCAGACAGTATAGTACTGGAAACCATAAAGCTATCAGAGGATGGAGCCGGCCATATGATTATGAGGCTTTATGAATCCCAGGGAAGGCATGAAAACTGCACGGTAACAGCCCATTTAAAGGTCCAGGAGGCCTACGAAACAACGATGGAAGAAGGGCTTTTAGAGGGACAAAGAGTCACTGTAACAGAGGCTTACGGAAAGAGTGAAATGTTCCTGGATTTTGCGCCGTTTGAAATCAAAACCATCAGAGTTTTACTGTAAACGCAAAAAATGCATACTAAACAGGAGAAATAAAAACAAATTACGCATAGCTACAATTTACACAAAATATTATAATTCTTTCAACAGCTTTAAGCGAAAAGCAACAAAATAAATTTTACGGAGTTTACAAAATGCAGAAAAAACTAATCATTTTTACAGACAGCGGAGACACAATTATTGACGAAGGCACAGAAATTCGCAATGAAGAAGATATTGTGACCCATGCGGAGATGATACCTGGTGCGGGTGAAACCCTAAAAGCTCTTTATGATGCCGGATATACCATTGCCATGGTAGCCGACGGTGAAGAGCAGTCCTTTACCAATGTATACGAAGAAAATGGGCTGGGATATTGTTTTCATACCAGAACGATTTCTGAGATCGTTGGAGTCCAAAAGCCATCCGAATTGATGTTTCAGGATGCCATGGAAAAAAATCACTTAACGGAAGAGGATAAGAAACGCATTGTTATGATCGGCAATAATGTCCGCAAGGATGTAGCTGGAGCAAACCGTTTTGGCATCACTTCCATACTGATAGACTGGTCCCCCCGTTATGACATGAACCCGGCCAATGAAGATGAAACGCCGGACTATATCGTACATGAGCCGAAAGAACTTCTGGCCCTCATTGAGAGCCTGGAGGAAACGCTTCAAAAGGACGGGAATGCATAGAAAAGAGGGAAAATGAGCGATGAAAAATGTAAAAGTTAAGGAAAGAGCGAAAAAAATACCGTTTAAAGTATACATTCGCAACACCTGGCAGCTGTATTTGATGCTTTTGGTTCCAGTCATCTACATGTTGATGTTCCGCTACAGACCTATGATGGGCGGCGTCATTGCGTTTAAGAAATTTAATGTATTTGCCGGTATCTGGGATAGCCCATGGGTCGGTTTTGCAAACTTTAAAGAAGCATTTGGTTCCAGTGATTTCTGGAATGCTCTTGCAAACACTTTGATTTTAAATGCGGGAGATTTAATTCTTGGCTTCCCGGTCCCTGTACTTATTGCTGTTTTCTTATTTGAAATCCGTAATTTAAGAATCAGAAAAGCAACTCAGACAATTTTATATCTTCCTAACTTCTTGTCCTGGGTTATCATATCAGGTATCGTCACACAGCTATTTTCTACCAGCGGACTTGTCAATGACTTAATTCGCGGTGTTGGATTAAAAGAAGTTAACTTCTTAAGCAGTGCTTTTGTCTGGAGGTTTGTATATTGGTTCTCAGGAATCTGGCAGTCTGCCGGTTACTCCCTGATTATTTATCTGGCAGCGTTATCTGCTACCGATCCATCTCTTGGAGAAGCAGCTTATATCGATGGTGCCACCAGACTTCAGAGAATCGCTCATGTAACCATTCCACAGATCAGACCAACCATTTCCATCATGCTGATCATGCAGCTTGGTAAGATCGTATCCATCGATTTCGACCGTCCTTATATGATGGGAAATACACTGGTAAAGAGTGCATCTGACGTTATCAGTACTTATGTATACGGTGTAGGTCTTCAGGCAGGCCGGTTTGATTTTGCTACTGCAGTAGGTCTCTTCCAGTCTGTGGTCGGAATTATTTTGATTCTGTCCGTGAATAAGATATCTAAGAAAATGGGAGAGGAGGGAATCATGTAATGGGTGAATTAAAGAGCAAAGAAGAAAGGCGGTTTCAGCTTTTCTGGAATACCTTTTTTATCGTAATCAGTATTGTGGCGTTGATTCCCCTCATTCGGGTATTTTCAATGTCCTTAAGCTCCAAGGATGCCATTTTAGCCGGTAAGGTATTCCTTTATCCGGTTCAGCTTACCACCGAGGCGTATGTAAGATCCTTCCAAAGCGGAAGTTTCGTTTCTTCCTTCGTATTTTCCGTATTTTTAATGCTGGGCTCTACCATCGTATGCGTAATCATGACAGTACTGGCTGCGTATCCCCTTTCTAAGAAGAACTTAAAGGGCGGAGCTTTTATTATGACCTTATTTGTACTTACCATGTATTTAGACCCAGGTATTATTCCCAAATACTTAAACGTAAAGGACTTTAAATTAATCGATACCTTCTGGGCATTGATTATCCCCGAAGCCTTAAGTGCCTACAATATGATCATCATGTGTACTGCATTCCGGGGACTTGACTCTTCTCTTTATGAGGCGGCAAAGATTGATGGCTGTAACGAAGTTCAGACCTTATTCAAGGTCGCACTTCCGCTGGTATATCCAACCCTTGCAACCCTCGCCCTGTTCTATGCAGTAGGCAGATGGAACCGTTTAAGTGATGTTCTCTATTATGTTAACTCTTCCAAGCTTTATACCGTACAGATGGTGTTAAAACAGCTGATTGAATCTGTAAAGCTATCCAATGATGAAGGCATTCAGACTCAGCTTATAGCAGATAATATTAAAGCGGCAAGTATTGTCATATCCATGTCACCAATGGTAATTGCCTATCCATTTATCCAGAAATATTTTACAAAGGGCATTATGCTTGGTGCAGTAAAAGGCTAATTATTTATTTAAATAATTATGAAAGAGAAAGGGAGGTTTTTCTATGAGAAAAGCAAATTTAGTAAGATGCTGTCTGGCAGTTCTTACCGCGGCAGCTTTGGTAACTGGCTGTGGTTCCAGCAAAGGCGGAGACGCTACCACAGCAGCAGGAAGCTCTGCAGCAGCTGGGGGTGAAACAACAGCAGCTGACAAAGGCAAGGAAGAGACCATCAAAGTTATGGTTTGGGACAGAGGTGATGCTGCTCCTGGAACAACAGTTGAGAATAACACTCAGACAGAATGGATTAAAAAGCAGATGAAGGAGAAGTACAACATCAACGTAGAATACGTTTCCGTACCAAGATCTTCTTCTGATGATAAGTTAAATATTATGATGTCCGGTGGAAGTGCACCTGATATCGTATTTACCTACAACCAGAGTATTTTCTCCAACTTTGCAAATAATGGCGGTCTAGCTGATTTAACACAGGCTTACGAAACATTTGGCGGTGACATTAAAAAGTACGTTTCTGATGCACAGAACATGGGACGTGTGGAAGATAAGCAGTTTGCTATTATGAAGCAGAGAGGTGTAGAGGCTCCAAAACATACCGCTTATATTCGTCAGGACTGGCTGGATAAGTTAGGTATGCAGATGCCTAAGACAAAAGAAGAATTATTCAAATACTTAGAGGCTGTAAAGGAAAAGAATCCTGGCGGCGTAAGCAATGTAACTCCTTGGGCAATGAGCGGACGTAATGATACAGAGAAGGGATATTTAAACTTTTTAGGCTCTTACGTAAACTTAAAAGATGATAAAGACGCTTATGTCTACAGCGAAGCCTACATGACCGTTGCACCAGGAGCCATTGACGGTATCAAAAAGTTAAATGAGCTTTACAACAAGGGACTTATCACAAAAGACTTTGCTACAGATACCAATGAGGATATTTACAAAGCTCAGGTAATTGCAGGCAATGTAGGTTTCTTCCTTGATGATACAGAGAGCCCATGGAACTACATCACCGTTTTATATCAAAGTGCGGGCCAAAGAACCTTTGTTCCAGTACAGTGCTTTGAGCTTTCAGATGGTTCCTACCGTACACCTTTTGAGCAAAGATATGGTATGTTCGTAATGGTTCCAAAGACCAGCGAGAAAAAGGCTGAAGCATGTATGAAATATTTAAACTGGATGGCAGATCCGGCTGTTGCTGAGAATATCGTTTACACAGCCGAGCATCAGAGAGACGAAAATGGGGTTCCGATCAAATTATCTGAGGCAGATTTAAAGAGCAAGGGATATCCAGGAACTTGTGATGACTTAAACATTGTTAACCTTTCCATGGACTGGACCAAGAGCAAAGATGCGATTGTATCCAAGTGGATCAAAGATCAGTCTGTAAAATGGGAAAGCGATGACTGGTTCTCAAACTTCTATGATGTACGTGCAGAAGGCAAATTCCGTTACCCAGTATACTCTAACATTTCTCAGGCTGAGACAGACTATGGTAAAAATGTAGAGGATCTGATGCTTGCTTATGTTTATAAGCTGATCAGCTGCTCTCCAGACCAGTTTGACAGTTTACAGCAGACAGAATATAACAACCTTGTAAATGCAGGACTTCAGAAGATTCTTGACGCAAGAGCAGAATACTTTGACAGCATAAAGTAATTCCTTTTACGGGGACAGCAGGCCATAAGAAGCTCGTTACAGCTCTTTCCCATCCACATAAGGATGGCGCCGGGAAGCTGTAACGGGCTTTTTCTGCCCTCGCCTCATCAAATCGGCGAATAAGGACTGGTGGAATTACTGGCTTTCCGGAATTCTGAGGGGGATTGGCCGCAGTATTTCTGGAAAATCCGGTTGAACTGGGAGAAGCTTGTAAATCCGCATTCTTCTGCAAGCTCTGAAATCTTCTTTTTCGTATTTTGAAGAAGGTATTGCACATTTTTGATCCGGGTCATCTGAATGTACTGGGTCAGGGTGTATCCAGTCACATCTTTGAACTGATGGGACAGATAGTAGGGACTGATAAAAAACTCCTTGGCTAAGGCATCTAACGTAAGTTCCTCAGAGTAATGGTTATGTATGTAGTTAGCGATGGAGTAGACCTTTCTGGAAGCCTCATCCTTTAGCGGTTCATTGGTATAGGTGTTATAAGGCGCAAGCTGCCTTAAGGTATATAAAAAATCCACAAACATCCCATGAACCATAAGAGGCCTTAAATCCGGATCTTCATCGTGAAACGAGTAATGGTAAATCCGGTTCAGCTTTTCATTGATCAGCTGCTGTTGCTTGGATGGGAACCGGTAAATGGGAAGGGGGGCGTAAAATGGCTCAAAAAGCTTTTGATACGTTTCCGGCCTGTCCCAGAGTGAAGGGGGATATAAAAAGCTCATGATCAGCCGCTTGCCAGGAGCCCCTTTGGGGTACTCGGAGCGGTGCAGTACAGAAGGCCGTAAGAGAACCAGGTCGCCGGAGCGAATGGAATAAGGAATTCCTTCCACCAGATGGCTGGCCTGCGGACTGATTAGAACCATGATTTCATAAAAGGAATGGAAATGCTGAAATGGCATGTTGATGTCAAAAGAGCGCTCGTCATAATCAAAATAGTAGTAAAGCGAATGCTGAATGTCATTAATCGTAAGATTGTGCTGCTTTTTATAGTGCAATGTGTCATCGGAATTAGTCATAATGAGCCACCTGTATTCTTTCTTTAGAATCGTCATGTTTCGGATATCTATTATAGCAGAATGAACAAAATATGCAATTGATTAAGTAAAAAAATAGTAAAATATTGTAGAGATTGCAAATGGTGCCTGAAAAGAATACTGAGGCACAAAGAAAGGAAGTGGCATAGGAATGGATAATTTGAAGGAAAAGATTAACTTATTGGTATCCAGTTTTGAAAAGATTTTATATGATGAAGATGATATTTTTTTAAAAAATATGGAAACGAAAAATCTGGCTGGAGACAATGCCGAACGCTACCGCTACTGGGAGTGGACGCAGGGAGTAGGACTCTTTGGCTTATGGAAAATATATGAGGAAACCGGCGAAGAAGAGTACTTAAACAAGCTTGAAAAGTATTACGAAAGACAGATGGAAATCGGTCTTCCTGCAAGAAATGTAAACACCACAACACCTCTTCTTGCACTGACTTACGTAGCAGAAAAAAACGGTAACGAAACCTACAAGCAGATCTGCCGTGACTGGGCCGCCTGGCTGGTAGACGGTCTTCCAAGAACAAAAGAGGGAGGCTTTCAGCATCTGACCTCCGACACCATAAACGAGCAGGAGCTTTGGGACGATACCTTATTTATGTCCGTCTTATTCCTGGCACGTATGGGAAAACTGGAGGGGAATCAGGCCTGGATCGATGAAGCCCAGTATCAGTTCCTGCTCCACATCAAATATCTTGCAGACAGAAAGACTGGTCTGTGGTATCATGGCTGGACATTTAACGGAAACCACAACTTTGCAGAAGCCTTTTGGGGAAGAGGCAACAGCTGGGCAACCATGGCAATTCCAGAGCTGTTCGAAATCATTGACTGTGATGAATCGGTAAAGAGATTTTTAACAGAAGCACTGGATAAGCAGATTGAAAGCCTTAAGAAGTATCAGAATGAAAATGGTATGTGGCATACCGTGATTAATGATAGTACTTCTTATGTGGAAGCCAGCGCCACCTGCGGATTTGCCTATGGTATTTTAAAGGCAGTTCATTTAGGTCTTGTTGATCCGTCGTATGAAGAGTGTGCCAGAAAGGCTCTGGCACCGATTCTGGACTACATTGACGCAGAAGGCGTACTCCATCAGGTTTCCTACGGAACTCCTATGGGAAGAGAATCTGTACAGTTCTACAAAGATATCGAACTCCGCCCTATGCCATACGGACAGGCAATGGCAATGCTTTATCTTCTGGAGGCATCAAAGAATAAATAAATCCTTGGGACGGGGCGCGAGCTTCCGTCCTTTTGTGATTGTGGGGATTGGAAAAGGGTTTTTTAGTTGACTTATAAGAAGGCTTATAAGAAGGTTTATAAGAAGACAAATAAGTAGACTTCTAGGAAGGGTTCTGAAAAGATTAGTAGTAAGAATATTGGAAAGAAGGATTCGACATGATAGAAGTTAATATAGAAGTGATAAAAAAATATATACCCGTTGTTATGATGGATTTGAAAGAGCCATTTGAAGTCGATGCCATGGCGTATACCGTATTTCAGGAGACAAAGCGAAGCAGCTCTTTTCCTAAACGTATGGTGGAAATTGAACCAGCAAAGACTGATTTTGCCATTGAATATGCCATCTGGTACGATTATGACATCCAGCACTTGTATGACCTCGAACATGTATGGGTATTCGTAGGCCATGATGGAGTTGTACAGAAGGTGGAGGCCAGCTTTCATGGAAAATATTTGAATATGGTTGATTTGGAGACGGGAGAGGCGAATTTGTGGGAGGAGACACACCCTGTGGTGTATTCTCAACCTGGAAAACATGCCTTGGTTCCGGATAAAAGGGTGATTCCTATGATACCTGACTGGAAGGAAAGCTGCATGGAAAAGGCAGGTCTTGATGGAGTTCTGGTTCAGGATATGTTTGAGATGGAGATTCATACGGATGAGGAACTTCAGAGCATGACGGAGAGGTATATTAAGGAAGTGTATGGGTTTGTACCTTCTATGGAATTTCAGACGTTTCTGCTGGAGGAGGATAAGTTGATGACCTGGGAAGAGCTTAAGGAATCCATACCAGGAAGAGTGAATCGGCAGATTGGTGTGATTCGTGGGTATTTTAATAGGTAAAATATGTGTAAACAAAACCTATTTACCAGGGAATGTTTATATGAGGGCGTTGATTTTTATAAATCAACGCCTTTATTATGTTTATTTCTCATAAAGTAATTTTTTATAGAACTCATATGTAATATCATCTCCATTTCTCTTTCTTAGCAAGCTTTCAACAATAAATTTTGTAGAAAATCACATGTTTTTTAGTGGCATTGACAATATGATTTGAGGGCACTATAATTTAGGTGTCGACAAAGAACGTGTGTTCGAAATGATATTAACTAAAGTTACTCAAAAGTATGTACGTAACAATATTAAACATTACCCAGCAAGTTAAAAGTTTGGTTAGGTAACAAATAATAAAATCAAAAATGAAAGAGGAGTAGATGATATGTCAAGTACAAATAAAACATCATTAGGATTAAATATGTGGGAAGCTTCAGATAAGCCGGTAAGGCAAGATTTTGTTAATGATAATATTATTATCGATGAAGAGGTTTCTAAGCTAAATAGCAGACTAAATGAAAAAGCAAATGCCGAAGATTTAGCAAATAAGCAAGATAAAGATGTACTTATACTGCCAAACGGAACGAATGTCTTTGAGTATGCAGACAATTTTAAGCTTGGTTATAATGGGATGATCCGTATTATGAACGGTCCCATATACCCAGAAGGTTATACGTCTAATAACGATTTTTGGTTTAGCATAATCCGGCTAAATGATCCTAACGTTAAGTACTGGAGAATTATTGCATACGATATAAGAGCGAATCGAACATTTTCAGCCGCATGCATTAATGGAAGTATTGTTTCATGGAAAGAACTATAGATTATTCATTTAAAAAGTGATAGATCCAATTAGGCCGAATGGCGTGGGTGCCAACATACCATCTAGCATATATTCAGCTTTGAGTTAGCACAATTTACGGTTTATACAAATTAAAGAACTATATAGATATTGTATTTGTCTTAACGTCGGGAGCGTGAGATATAGTATTTGCTGTATTAGTCCTGTAATAACAAGAGTCTATATCTAGCTTGGTAAAATCGTCTGTGCTCTGTCCTATGGATATAAGGGAATAGTCACTTTGTTAGGTATGCTATTTAAATTGCTGCTTATTTAAATATAGAAGACTGTCCTATTATTACAATAAGACAGTCTTAAATATCCATTAATGAAGTTAGAGATGGTAACAGTATCATAGATTACTATTTTTTCCTAAGAAGAAAAAATACAATTATTAAAGGTAATCCTATAATGAAAAAAACTGGTGTAAAATCGTTGTACTTTCCAGCGACGAAATGAGATGTGGGACCATCTGATTCTGCAATTATTGAAGTTCGTACATACCATTTCTTTATAAAAAATAGTAAGAGTCCTAATGCTGCTATCATTATTATTAATCCACTTATTAGTTTTTTCATTTTAACATATCCTTTCAAGTTTACTTTCTTTATTGTAACACATAAAAACTTGAGATAGTAGTTAATTAAATTAAATTAAATTAAGGCTATTTATAGCTTTTGTCTAAGATTAATAGAAATGCTAACAACACTTATCAACCCACAATTGCAGAAAGATAAGAGTTGGTGGATGAAAGATGCAAACTCCCCCCCTTGGAATCACTAAATCTAAGAGAAAAAATTTGTAGTTCTAAAAAGCAAAATAATAGAACACGGTAAAAGGCAGATGTGAAGTATGAGAAAAGAAGCTACAAATACAACTCATTATAAAAAATGAACTGAGATAATAAATAAAAAAGAAAGGAGAATCCTACTAATTATGAACAGACCTGAATGTTTACATATCCCCCTCCTCTACGAAGGAGAACAAGCAGAAATCACTTGGGGAGCAATGGAACAAGATAAAAGTTATACGGTAGAAAGAGCATTTAATGAAACTTTTTCACAGGCTCTATCTGGATACACTTGGGATAATTACGACAGTACTGAAGAACCTTGGAGCAGGCATGATCAAGCTGCTCTAAACTGGAATGAAATCAAGACCAGAACCGGCATAGGACAGCAATGGGAACGCTTGGAATATGATCAATTAAGCTGGTCACAGCTTGAGCAACAAGCATACACATGGAAGCAGTTAGAGAGCAGGGAAATCAGTTTTGAAATATATAAAGGCTTAGGTGTTGAACGTCCTGACATTGAGCAGGGCTGTACCTGGTTGGAGTTGGATGAGCTTAATAATTCCTGGAGCAGCTTGGAAAAGTCAGAGCACTCATGGGAGAAGTTTGAGAAAGTAACACTTCCTGGCATCTCATGGAATAGTATCGACTCCAGATGGCTGACATTCAACGAATGGGAAGAAAAAGACCTGACATTTGATGAACTGGATACACAGAATCAGGTAAAAGAGCACCAGAGAATGACAGATTTTATTCCAATAGGTGCGTCTAACGCAATGTACCGGATCAAAGCATATGATTCTAATGGGTATGAGTCTGAGTATTTGGAGACAGCACAATTGTCTGTTATTCCAGTATTTTACCGTAATAGCACCATGGAATACCCGGTAAAGGCAGGTAAACGTTACACCGTGCTTATGAAAGCTCAAGAGGTCATCGGTCTGGATAAAATCCGTATGAACTTACGGTATAACCCATACCTTCTGGAATTAGTCAGCTTTTCAACCGGGGGTACAAAAAGTATAAAAGAACCTGGAAATTATCCAGAAGAACATATAAAAATATACTCCAATATTTCAGGAAACCTAAGGTTTCAATCAACCAGACAGTTAAATGAAAATGAGTGCTTTAGTGGTTCCATTGCAATAGTAGAATTTATCGCAAAGGGAACAGGAAGCGCATTAATATCATTATATTAAGACTAGGAAAGGATTAAATGGACGATAAAAAGATTTTAGAGGATCACATTGAGATAAATGAATGGGAAGAGCCAAATACAAATACGGATGAGAACGTATCAGGCGAAGAAAAGATGGAAGAAAAAAGCCTGAAAACACAGTTGAGCCAGGCGGTGCTGTCTTCGGATGAGGATAGTTTTTCAAATATCAAACAGTACCCGGAATCCCCATTTACCTACTTTGAATCAAATCAGGTAAATGTTCAGTTAAACACCGGCAATCTCCAATATGAGACAACAGATTTTGTCTTGCCAGGTAGGGACGGCTTTGATGTAACCATTGCCAGGCGCTATGATTCTGGCTGTGCAAATTTAGTTGATATGGCTCCATATGTTATAAATTCAATGTTATTAACAGGTTCAATCGATAACTTTTTTTATACTTCGACATATGGACTTGGACACGGATGGTCCTTTGTTCTGCCTTCCATTGAGACTGTGCAGAATCTTAGGTGGGCTTGGGTGCCATATTTAGTAGGAACTCGCAGTTATAATTATATTCTACATCTTGAAGACGGAAGAAATTTAGAAATAAGCCGATACTCAGACAGGTTTGAGAATTACAACTTAAAAGATGTGAGTATCGTTACCAGATCAGGTACAATACGACATCCCTATGCAACGGATATCACAAAACGTTATAATATTATTATTGAATACAAGAATGGAAATAAAGACTATTTTCAAAGTTCTGGTGGAGACGATGGAGATCGGGATACATCGAATGCTATTGATTTCTCACTGGTTGCACGTCAGGATAAATTTGGTAATACCATTTTCTATGATCTAAGAAAATACGGTGGTATGAAAATAGTAGACACCTGGGGGCGTACAATTAATCTGGAGAAAAACGATTCCGGTCTTATCTGGAAATTACCAGAAAGTAAAGCTGGAAAAGCATGTGAAATTTCCTATGATATTGAGAGGCGCAACGCTTATAAACTCAACGCAGTCACAGACCCTGTAGGCCGTATGACCCAGTATAACTACTATAATTTAGATGAACACAAAGGTTCCATGAAATGTGCTTCCCCGGCTGTAGCAGGAAACAACACCAAAACTCAAACGAGAAGCTATATGCTGCTAAAGAACGTTACATATCCCAATTATGCTTCCACACAGTTTTCATATGATAGAGACATTAGCATTGAAAATGATGTTGGTGGACAAATTACCCATTTTGCATTAACAATGAAAAGGGATATTGTTGACGGGATTGAATATAACCGGGGAGAATATAAGTACACGCTTGATTCTGGATCTGCCAACAGTGGCGAGTATATTGAATATGCAGAAGTAAAAACTCATCAGGATATTATAGAAACCCATCAATTTGATAGCGAGGGTCTGTTATTAAAAAAGGAAGTGCGGCATCAAAATTCCCTTATTTCAAAAAGCACTTATAAATATAGTAATAAACTAGTAGTATCAGCAGTTGACCAGGTATATGACAGGAACAATGAATCAAAATTTCTGGAAAAGAAAACCTCATGGAAATATTCCGCAGATCAAAAAGCAAATATTATCCAGCTCATTGAAGAATACCCCGATGACCCTTCCTGTAACCAGGAAACAAATACGATCTATGGAGACTACAGCATCATTCTTGAAACGGGAAGAAAAAATGGCTCTGACCAGATCAAGGAAACAAATGAACTCCATGCAGAATTGGGAAATCGAGTAATAAAGTATCATCGTATATATGAAAATGGAGTCTTAAAAGAAAAAACGGGATATGATTATAAAGATGCCCAAAGTCCCTATTGTGTGACTAACGAAAGAAGGTATTTCCTGAAAGACAGTGGGAATCTGGAGCAGTCAGGTGATTATGCTGAAACAATTTATAAATACAGTAATTCTTCCAGTGCTGACAGCAGATACACACATAACTTTATATCGAAAGAACAAACAGGTATCATAGATGCAGACGGCAGACTCTGTGATTCAATAAAGGAAGAATTTCAATATGACAATTGGGGACGTCTCATTTCCAAAAAAGATTCCAGGAATCAGGTAAACACCATCCGATATGACGGGCTTGGAAGAGTGGAAGCAAAAACGCTACCTCCAGTTGATTGTCAGCAGGCAGTAAATGAAACTTATTATAATGACCGCTTAAACTATATCACGGAAACAGATGCGAACCACAATAAGAGACGAATTCAATACACACCGCTAGGCCAGATTCAACAGGTCTGTCTGGCCGTATCCAATGAACCGGCCTCCGGGGATGTCGTGCTGCAGGATTTCCGATATAATTCATGGGGAGAGCTGACAGAAGTAGTTACATATAATGGGAGCGGCACAGCAGCAGACCAAGTAAGAAAGACCGAGCGTTATACCTACGATTCATTTGGCCGGGTTCTATCCCGAACAATTCCACAAGTCGGCTATGAGGAACGGTATGAATACAATGAGGTATATACCGATTCATCAGATGGCAGAAAGTACTATCGTGAACTGAAAAAAATCATAGGAGACGCCTCCGCTCCGGATATGGTGACGGAATGTTACAAAGACCAGAAAAGTCGGGTCCGGAAGGAAATTTTAGCCGGAGAGAGAATATTTACCTATGAATATGACAATGCAGGAAACAATATCCGGAAAATAGATGCCGGGAACAAAGCGGAGCGTTGGGAGTACGATTATACCGGCCGGTCAGTAAAATCCATACGGACTGACTCCGGCCAAGAGCGAATTACTAGCATTCAATATGATGCGTTAGGCAATAAACGGTTCCAATGGGATGAAGCTGGAAAGAAAACCGAATTTCAATACGATAAGGCAGGACGTTTGGTTCAAATCACCACGCCGTTTGACCACCGTAGCAATATCGTGAAATATTACTATGATGGAGCCGGGAATGTAATTTGGGAAAAGAAAGCTCAAAAAGATGGCTGGCAGGAGAATCAGTACGTTTATGATGCCAGGAACCGTTTAACCGATACCTACCAATTCCTTAGTCCGGACTACTGGATCAGGACCACCTGCCGATATGATGCAATGAATCAAGTCATTTTAAGGAGAACCGGAGATACCCCATCGGGTGAAGGGCGAGAGGTGACGAAATACGCCTATGACCGCTTTGGAAATGTCACAGCAATGACGGATTCCCGCGGCTATACGGAATACCATGAGTATGACAAAGCTGGAAGGCTGCAGAAAAAAATAGACAGAAATAAGGACCAGACCATTTATCAACATGATGCTCTGGAACACCTGATAAAGGAAACTGTGCAAAAGAAAACTCCTGATGGAATGGAAGTCAGCGAGCGGGAGTTTGCCTATAGTAAGAATGGAAAGCGGATTAGAGAAGTCAGTCGGGAGTCCGGGGGAGGAAAACAAACCGTCCTCCTGGAGACAAAGTATTACTACAATAATAAAGGCCAGCTCACCCGCCAGGAAGATCCGGGAAATGCAGGAAAAGATTATACTTATGACATATATGGAAACCGCCAGTCCTTTCAGCTGATTTGTAAAGGAAAAACAAGCCCGGATGTCAGTCTGTATTACATATATGATGACTTATCCCGTTTAAAGCAGGTAAGAAAAAACAGCTCTGCCGGGCTGATATTGGCAGAGTACGAATACGATGAAAAAGGCAACCGTAAAGCCCTCCGCTACCCCCAGTCCGGAATGGAAACCATCTATAAGTATAATGATGGAAACAGAATAATATCATTGGAGAATAAACGTCAGGGAACTGTGATTTCTTCATGGGAATACACCTATGATGTGGCAGGGAACATCCTAAGCAAGATTAACCAAACTGGTTCTACCCCAACCACCATTTCATATAAATACGATCCGTTAGGCCGTCTGACAGAAGAGGATTATTCCGGCTGGAAGCGAACGCTTTATACCTATGACGCTTATTCCAACCGTATGAAAGTAATGGTGGAAGGAAGAACAAAGGATGAGCTGGTCAGTGTCACCAGTTATGAGTATGGTTTGAACAATCGACTGGAAAAGGAGATAAAAAAACAAGGGAAAATAACCGAAACTTATCAGTACCGTTATGATGATAATGGGAATGAAACCTTCCGGATATGGGAGAAAACAGCGCCAACACCGAATTATCCGGGAAATGTCAAGTTATCAGGGACCTATCAAAGAGAGACTCCCACAGTTTATGAGTGGAGACATTATGATGGATTTAACCAACTAAGCCGAATAAATCAGGATGAGAAAGAAATTACCTACCAGTACCGGGGAGATGGTCTGCGCCACAGTGCTGAGGTTAGGAAACTTAATGAGAGCCAGAGCAAAACGAATTTGTATTGCTGGGATGGAACTAATATTGTAGCAGAACAGATTGGCGATCAAAAGATTAAGGCCTATTTAAGAGGAATCAATCTGATTGCCTGTGAAAAAGATAATGTGGTATACTATTATATATTTAATGAACATGGGGATGTAACCCATCTCTGGAATCAAAGCGGAGTATGTAAAGCTTCGTATGAGTATGATGCGTTTGGAGTTGAGAGAAATCCAGATAAAGAGGATGAGAATCAGTTCCGGTATTGTGGGGAGTATTTAGACTTAGATACAAATACCTACTATTTGCGGGCAAGAAGTTATAGCCCAGATTCAGGCCGTTTTCTTACTGAGGACAGCGTAGAAAAAACAATCCGGAAAATGCCTAACAAACTGGAAATTATAGATCCTCTAAGTTTGAATAAGTATACTTATTGTCACAATAATCCTGTTTTATATACAGATCCAACCGGTCATGTTCCATTATTGGTTCTCGCTGCTGCAGTTGGATTAGTAGCCGGAGGATTTTCAAATGGAGTAATGTCAGCTCTGAAAGGTGAATTTTCAATAAATGCAGTTCTTAAAGGCGCTGCAGTAGGCTCGACAGTTGGTTTAGCTGGTGGTGGGGCACTTGCATATGGAGTTACTGGCAGTGCACTGGCATCAACTGGTACGGTTGCGTCAGGACTTGGGGGTGGTGTAGCAGTGAGTCCTGCTGGTGCTACAGGTTTCACGCAGGCCAGGCAGTTACTACAGGCGCAACAGATGAAAATTGCTAATGGGGCAGGTAAGGCTGGTGCAGAACTCGGAACATCATTTGGAAAAATGGGCACTCTTGTAGAAAACCCTTCCATAAAAGTAAACTGGGGAGCTTTTGCGGAGCATGGTATGGAAAGAATGGCTCAGAGAGGTGTTAATCAAGAAATGGTTAATTCTTGGGTTGTTAATGGTAAGGTACTAAAACAAGGAGCGAATAAATATCTTTTTATAACGAAAGAGGGTGCCGCTGTAGTAACGCAAGAAGGTAAACTGGTAACAACTTACTCATCAAGATTCTTTGATGAAAATATGGCTAACATTGTTAAACAGATTTACGGAAAGTAAATGAGGTGATGTAATGAAAGAGAAAGTGGCAAAAATTATAAATGATTGGGATCCAATAGATTTGTTTCCCTACTCTCCAAAGGATGAATATGAAATGGAAATTGATTTGATAAGTAAACTACTTGATGAATCAACAGATTTAGAGCATATAGCTAATTGCATTAGTACAGTATTTACTAGTAGATTTGGAGATGATGTTTTTACTAAAAAATACAATGAATGTTTCAATATAGCGAAAAAAATATTATATGATAGCGAATAATGACAATAATTTTTCGTACATTGGTACGTAAAAAGCAAAAAACTATAAAAAATATATATTTCGGCTCACTACCTATACGACACACTATCGCATATGCAGAATACCTATGTAAAATGCCGCATCCCGCATTATTGGCTGATGTCAGTCGAGAATACTTTCTCGGAAGCAGTTCATAAACATAGGCCACACAGTTTCGACTGCGTGGCCTTTCCTCTTAATAAAATAACTCTTATGATGAGAATGGTGGAGTAAAATGGGGTGTTTATAGACCAGATGGCGAAGACTAAATAAATTTTGTCATCATGTAAAAGTATTTGCAGATACACATAAAATCAACTCTGGACACTCCTCAATTTAACTAAGGGAATCAATGTAAGAATTAACCATTACATTCTCTTAGATGGCAAATTTACAATAAAAATCTCAGACAAAAAGTTTTTCTCCCCTTTTTTGAATGAAAGCTCAATAATCCGCCGGAACCGCCCTAAGCGATACGGTATGCTCAAAGCAAGTAAAATCCGTAAAATAAACAGTAAAGCACTCATTAGAACGATTCTGGCTTCCAAATTTCCCAGCCACATAATTATGCGCCCCAAACCCAGGACCAGCCGTAATGGCATATTTCCCCTTTGTAGCGGTCACAGTGCCATCCTTGGCCACCATACCTCCACCCTTAATCCCTTCTGCAATAAAATGCTCAGATTCCAGCCGGCATCCACCATCAAAGGCCAATTCAACTCTTAAAGGCGCCCGGTCTATTCCCTCAGTTTTTATCTTCACATCAATCCCATTTTCAACTTCTTCTATTACAATATCAAAAATCATATCCGGCCCATAAAGTTTATCCCGTTTCGTATGGTCCATTTTCCACCAATCCGTAGTATCCTGCGGTTCATCAAAGGGAAGATAATACCAGCCAGTCTTCGTCTCCTTTAACTGAAAGCCTCCCGTTTCAGAAACACTGGTAAGGCTCTGAGCGGTGAAATACCGATGCTCACAAAAGCCCGCCCCAATTTTCATACTCACGCTAAAGTCTCCGTGCTGGAAGAACAGAAAGGTAGGGCTACCATTTAATATAGAAGCAGAATAATCTCCCCTACGCAGACGTACGATGCCAGAATCCTTATAATATCGGCAATAGTCCGTTAAAAGCCCACAAGTCTCATATTCAAACTCTAACAGCCTTGGCATGAGCATGAAATGAATAAGAAAACCCTCCATGCTAATTTGCTTTTCTTCCGCAATACTCATAATAGAGCAGGCCGCCTTTAAAAAAGTCTCATTTTCAAATATAATCCCCATATACAGGTATTCCAAATAATATCCAGCGGGATAAACTTTCACCCCCCGATCCTGCCTTGTAGAATTGTTGGTAAAAATACTCTGATCCGGCTCAATGTATGTAAGCATCATATTGAGATTCCGCTTTACAGGCTCATAATAGGAATCATCCCCCGTTGCAAGAGCCAGCATAATCATAGCATTATTATTTACCAAATTATATCCCCCAGCAGAACGTTCTGCATATTCCCCATCCTCATTACAGTCGCAAAATTCCACCATAAATACTTCCGCGCCCTTTTGAAAGGATTCATCCCCAGTAATGGAATAAAGCATTTGAAGAACAGAAGCAATGGCCCATCGGTGGTTAGGAGTATGAAATCCACTTCCTATCATAGCTTTTCCGCCTTTTATTAATATGGCTTCCATAGTATCCTTTAAAGGAACCAGCATATCCTTTTGAACCGGACTTTCTATTTCATTATCTAACAGCCGCTTTACGTACAAATAGGCAGGCAAAAGCCCGTCCAGGCAGAATGCAGTATCGGCTCCCGAATAGAAGTTGCAGTTAATGAGGTCAAAAAATCCATTCCCTCTCTGACCTCTTTTTATGTAATCCAGGGCAGTGGTAATTCTGTCATAGATGTCCTTACTTCCATAATACCGGCTCTGGATGTTAAGGAAGCTTGCGGTCATATTTGTTACCTGGAAGATGGCATATTTAGGTTCTACCAGACCGTCATGGTCTCTGAACCCTCCATAGAATTCACTGGTGGGATCTGTGACCTGAAAATGGATAACTTGAGAGACCCAAAGGTCACAGTCCCATAGAATTTTTTCATAATGTTTTTTCATAAAAGCTCCATTCTCCGCACGCTGCGGCTTCATGATGTCCAATATGCCCATTGTATCATGGTAAAAAAACAGCAACAACTCGTATATTGCCAACCTGCTTTAAAAATCTCCTGATAATTGCGGTCCATCACATAGAGGAAGCCGGCAAAATTACTTTGCCGGCAGGTATGAAAAAAAGTCTATTTAAAAGGTCACGTGGGCCTGTTTTCAGATATTAATATAAGGAAAAAGTGTGTCTAATATTTGATAGAATTATGAAGAGTTTGTGAAACCATAATATTTAGAACTAATGAAATAGTTTGTAAAAAATAGACGAAAAAAATCATGATATGGGGAAGGGATGCAGAATTTGATATTTTTATGAAAAATGAGGGGAAATGTATGCTTTTGGAAAAAGACAATAAAAAATGGAGCACCGCAGGATTGGGGAAATACGGCACTCCTAAGAAGAGTTATATAAATTATAACGCAAGAAATCGTTTAAGTAAAGTAAAATAAGTAAATTTTTATCTTTTTAATAAAAAAATTTGTAAATAAAAGTTATTTACGCCTAAATAAAATGAATAGTGACGTTTGTACCATATTGCCATTATATTCAGCAGCTTTCCGTGAATTCTTCTGCTCATATCCGACGGTTCAACGCATAAACTGTATTATATCTTCCTTTAAAAGACAGGAGGCTGATGCATGGAAAAGATTCTGGACAATCGATTTTATGATTTTATTATCAATAATGCATTGATACCAACCTATAATTCAGGCGATAACATCACACCCATTAATGATACAACTTCCCTGGTTCATATTCCAAAGGACCAGATGGAGCCATGTGATCTGGGAAATAATTCTTATCATTTGTTTCCTGCTTTATTTACCTTAGAATCCATTGTAAGCTGTGACGAACCTGATATAAAAGCACTACAGGAAGATCAGGGTTCGTCTATGTTTGGAAGAGGGGTGATCGTTGGTGTGGTGGATACGGGGATTGATTACCGTCATCCCGCTTTTATGCACAATGATAATACCACCAGAATCATTTCTATCTGGGATCAGACAAAAGAAGGAAGCGTGCCGCCAAGGGGATTCACCTTTGGTGCAGAATACACCAAGGAACTGATTAACTTTGCTTTGATTTCAGATCAGCCATTATTAATGGTGCCAACCGTGGATACCTTAGGACATGGAACAGCTATTGCAAGCATCATGGCAGGTCGTCCGAATGTTGCCCAGAATTTTACAGGGGTTTCTCCGGAAGCGGATCTGGTCGTTGTCAAATTAAAGGAGGCTAAAGCGAATTTAAAAGAACTATTTTTTGTCCCTCAAAATACTATTTGTTATCAGGAATCAGATATCATGCTTGGAATCCGCTACCTGACAGGTGTAGCAAACCGGTTAAATCGTCCCATTGTCATTTGTCTGGCATTAGGCAGCAGCCAGGGCGGTCATGATGGGAGAGGGCCATTAAGTTCGTATCTGGACTATCTGGTACAGCTTCCCCGGACAGGAGTGATTGTATCGGCTGGCAATGAGGGAAATAGCCAGAGACATTATTATAACAGTACAGACATTGCTCCTTTCTATAATAGCTTTCAGCTTTCGGTGGGAAGAATTGACCAGGAATTTATGATGGAAATCTGGCCCTACATACCTTCCAGTCTATTTATAGAGATTACAACACCTACCTATGAAACCTCTCAGATCATGAACCCAACCGTAGAAGGATGTCAGAGAATTACATTTCAGACGGTAAGTGGAGAGATTTGGGTAAATAATATTTTATTTGAGGAAGAGACAGGAGATCAGCTTATACTGCTGAGATTTCGAGATATTCCATCTGGAACATGGTATTTCAGAGTTGGAAGTATGACTGGGGAGCCATTCTCATTTCATTGCTGGCTTCCGTCAGGCAATTTAATATCAAATGAGACCTTCTTCTTAGACTCTGATCCAAATACTACCATTACAGCAGCCGGTGATGCGGCGCATCCTTTGACGATCACAGCATATAATCAGCAAACTGGGGAGATTCTCCCGGAATCAGGAAGAGGGTATACAAGACTTGGTATGGTGAAACCAGATATTGCTGCACCTGGCTACCGGATTCCCTGTGCCATACCAGAAGGCCGGTATGGGACCATCACTGGAACTGGGGCAGCAGCAGCTCATACAACTGGAGTAGCTGCCACTATCATGGAGTGGGCCTACAGCAAGGGTAATTATACCGCTGTAACAGGGAATCAGGTTAACCGTCTGATCATTAGGGAAGCAGCACGTGACGAAAATCAGACGTATCCCAACAATATTTGGGGGTACGGAAAGCTGGATCCCAGTGAAATGTACAAACGGTTATTAAGCCAGTAACCGCTTTTTACTTCCTGTGTTCCAGCTCTTCCCGGATTCTGGGCTTGATCCCTCTTCGATTCATCTCCTTTAGAATGTTTTCGAATTCTCCGGGGGGAGCAGAGGGGGCTTTGATTTCCATGCTTGCGGCTTCTAGCTGGTCAAATTCATCGGCCCACTGTTTCTCGGTTTTCTTTGCTCGATGTTTCAAATTATCACCTCCCAGAAAATTATATAACGATTGTAAAGCCGCAATAAGGATTAAGCTATATGAAAATATTTCCATATTTTTACAACAATTAATATTTAATTTTTCTTTTCCTATATTATAATAGGAAGGGATTATCTAATCCAACCAATAAAAAAACACCGGAACCCCTTGTGTTTACAAGGAAATCCGGTGTTTTCACCGTTTACCTGACATGCGGGTAACAGGACTTGAACCTGCACGGTATCCCACCAGAACCTAAATCTGGCGCGTCTGCCAATTCCGCCATACCCGCTGACAACAATATAGATGATACCATTGGAAGTAGAAATTGTCAAGAAATATAAATTGTAATTAAAACAAACATGGTGAGAGAGGAGTTTAGGGAAAGAAAAAACGGATTCTGTCAATAGAATCCGTTTTTCTTTGTTCATGAGACACCGGGGATTCGAACCCCGGACAACTTGATTAAAAGTCAAGTGCTCTACCACCTGAGCTAGTATCCCATACTGGGCTAGTTGGATTTGAACCAACGAATGCAGGAGTCAAAGTCCTGTGCCTTACCGCTTGGCGATAGCCCAATTAAAACTCCTGATAAAAAAAAATTCCCTATAAGGGAAAGGTGAGTACAGGGATTCGAACCCTGGGCCTCCAGAGCCACAATCTGGCGCGATAACCAACTTCGCCATACCCACCATAATTCCACATCTTGGTTAGAAATGTGAAACGAGCCTGAAGGGATTCGAACCCCCGACCCACGGCTTAGAAGGCCGTTGCTCTATCCAACTGAGCTACAGACTCAAAAGCGGGTGATGGGAATCGAACCCACGTATCTAGCTTGGAAGGCTAGTGTTCTACCATTGAACTACACCCGCAAAAGTGTTTGAGAGAATATAACTTTTACAGTTTTATCTCAGTCGGGGTGACAGGATTCGAACCTGCGACTTCCTGGTCCCAAACCAGGCGCTCTAGCCAAGCTGAGCCACACCCCGAAGGTAATTCGCGTTTTTGTTTTTCGCTGTTCATCAGCAACGCAAGAGTTATTATATCTGATGGCAATACTTTTGTCAACAATAATTTAGAAAATAATTCAAATTATTTAAAAAGCTTGAATTTACGTGGTTTTTTGAGGATTTTATCCCAGAAAAGGGAGGAACCGGCAGAACCAATTTCTTGTTCCTGCCGGTTGAGTATGAAAAATAAAAAGTCAATATTAAAAGGTGGGGTCCTTTACATTTATTAGTATATCTAGAAATTGTGACGGAAGTTTGACCTGCGCATAAACATTTCATAAAGATTCGAAAGGAATTATAAGAAATGTTTAAAAACAAATGGATGAATTGCGTGATACGGGAATTTCAGTAGTATTTTAAGGCACCTGTGATATAATGAAAGCAGAGAATAAATGGACAAAAGAGAGAGGAGATGTTTCTTATGATATATTGGGATACCATGGAAAGCAGAGTAGGAACTCTTACTATAGTATGCGATGAAAAAGCAATTACCGGTCTGGAATTTTTGATTCAGGAGCCTATCGGTGGGGTGAGGAAAAGGACTCCTTTGATGGAACAGGCAGTGCTACAGATCGAAGAATATATGGATGGGAAGAGAAGGTCATTTGATCTGCCTCTTAAGCCGGAGGGCACGGAATTCCAAAAGAAGGTCTGGAATGCCCTGTTAGACATTCCTTATGGGGAAACCAGAAGCTACAAGGATATTGCGGTGTCCATTGACAATCCCAAGGCATGCCGGGCAGTAGGAATGGCCAATAATCGCAATCCTATTGCAATCATCATTCCATGTCACAGAGTCATTGGCGCAAACGGCAGTTTGGTTGGCTACGGAGGCGGACTTCCTATTAAGATAGAACTTCTAAACTTAGAGACTGGTAAATAAGTTAGTAAAATTATTAAGAATTTTTGGGGTTTCTTTCAGTTCCTTTAATCCCCTATACTTTTCTTTTTTTCCATGTTATAATTCAGAGCGTCACCGGAAATAAGACTGATTATAAGGAGTGATTAATATGAGAAGAAAAAATTTGTTGGCAGTGATTGCCCTGGCCATGACAGTGATGATAACAGCTACCGCCTGTGGATCTAAGAATGATACAAAGCAGCAGGAATCTTCCAAAGAAGCTTCCGCTACGGTAGCATCTTCTGAAACGAAGGCAGGAGAGACAAAAGAAGGAGAAACCAGTGGATCTGAAGCAGCAAGCGACGATACACAGGAAGGCGAGACCGAGGAGACCACAGCTTATGTGCAGGTAACCTCTGCAGATGCAGGAAGCATTAATTCCGGCGTATTTACCTCAGTATCTGGAAAATATCAGATTACACCTCCGGCTAACTGGAGTGTAGATGAAGATGGAGATGAGAGCGTAGCCTCATTTACTTCACCCAATGGAAATGATATTCTGGAAGTTACTTATGTAGAAGGTGACGATGCAGACGGTGCAAGAGAGGTTTATCCTGCAACCATGGAAGAGTATAAGAAGCTGGTTGACCGTGGAGACGATATGGAATTTGTTCGCTATAACGTAGAAAATGGAGCCAACGGAAGCCAGAAATTCGATTATGCAGTCCGCTATAAGAATGCACAGGATGGAGTTCGCTATTTTGCTATCAGCGGTTCTTATGATGCAGCAGCAAAGAAGTATATCAGTGCAGCGGGAACCATTGAGTCTGATGACAAGGCAGTAATCGATCAGGTGGAAGCAGCAATTAAGACCTTAAAGCTCAAATAATACGTGTTTTATAAGACAGTTTTGCAAGTAAATAAAATAATTTTATAGTACTAAATCAAGTACCCCTATACAGGTCCATATAAATAAAGTCCTGTATAGGGGTATTTTGTGTTTTTCCCATTAGTAATGTATTTCTTATTAGTTTTGTTTTTCCTATAAGTTAGGTGTATTCTTAATATTATTTATAACGATTTCCGTTACAAATAAATTGAGCTGCTGATGATTCTTATTTTCATATAATAATTATAAATATCATAAGTACCAGACGGACGGAAAGAACAACCACACATTTCATTGGAACTATGGGCTTTAATTGTTATAAATGAATTAAAGTTCCATCAAAAAGGGCCGTATCTTCTGATTGATGGGTGCTTATAATTACCAGCTTATCTCTGGTACAAGTCTTGATATAGCTAATCACCTTTTCTTTTGTCCCGTAGTCAAGTCCGGTAAATGGCTCATCCATTAGGATAACATCAGAAGGAACAAATAAGGCCCTTCCAATGGCGACCCGCCGCTTCATGCCGCCGCTTAAGTTGGATACAGGCCGCAGAAGAGCTTCTTCCGGCAGAAGATTTAGAAGTACTTCTTTTGCTTTTTTTCTAAGCTCTCTGGAGTAGCCAGGAACCGTCATGGTCAGGTTTTCCACGGGCGTAAATTCCTCACAGAGACGATCTTCCTGAAACACAGCAGACATTTTTATCCCATCAGGAATATGAACAAAGCCGGAATCCGCCTTTAAAAGCCCTAAAAGAATCTTTAAAAATGAGGTCTTTCCAGAGCCCGATGGACCCATAAGACAGTAAACATTGCCGGAATAAAGGGATAAGTTTACATCAAAAAGAACGGAACGGCCATCAAAGGATAAACATAAATCTCTTATGTTCAATTCCATGTTTTAGACCCCCTTCCTTCTATTCCTGGCAACGCCAGGAGCTGCCAGGGATAAGAGCCATAGAAACAGGGCTTCAAAGGCAGCGCTGATTACGAGAATCACCAGTGTCCAGGCAAATAAGTCAGCGGTGCTTAGATAGATCTTTGCCATATAAAGCTTTTCCCCAATGGAATGGTCCGGAACCCCGATGACCTCAGCGGCAATACCTGATTTAAAGCTCATTCCAAGCGCTACCCGGCAGCCGCTGATCAGATGGGGAAGAAGAGCGGGGCGGTATATGTAAAATAGCTTCTTAACAGGCGGCATCTGAAACACTCTTGCCATTTCCAGAAGCTTTTTATCCGCACTGCGAAAGCCAGCCATAGTATGGAGATAAATCATAGGAAATACCACCAAAAAGGCAATAAACAGGGACAGGTTCTTTGATCCGATCCAGATCAGCGCCAGTATAATAAAGGACGCCACGGGTACAGATTTTAAAAATGACATGGGAGGCTCTAAAAAGTCTTCCAGAAGGGGAAAACGAAAGGCAGCGCCTCCGACTAAAATGCCAGCTATAAAAGAGAGCAAGAAACCAAGGCTGATTTTTCCAAAGGAAAAGGCTATGGTCTTCCAGAACTCCATGGTAAGAATCTGTGACAGCAGCGACTGAAGAACCTCCAAAGGGCCTACTAAAATAATATTGTTATGAAGGGCAGAGCTCGCCGCCTGCCACAGGAAGATCCAAAAGAGGATCATTAATGCACGTTTAAGCCGGAAGGCATATGATTTCATTGGATCTCCTTTCTTTTTTGCTTTATTTATGGCATGTAATAGAAGGCATCATCAGGAAGAGATCCGCCCACAGATGACGGCTCCATAGCAAAAAGTACCTTTAGGTAGCCGTTTAAAAGGGTCTTCATTTCTTTGCCGTCAATATAAGTAATGCTGCAATAAGGAATGGCTTTCTCTGCAATGGGTGCTTTTTCAATAATTCCGTCAGAAACCACCAGTGCAGCAGCTTCACTTACATTAGAGTTGACAAATTCCGAAGACTTTTTATGTTCTGCCATAAAGGTATCCACCGCTTCTTTGTGATCCTTTAATACCTCATTTCTGCAAATGGTGACACCTGTGACCAGGCTGCCGCCCTCGGATCCTGATTTTGCATCCCATTCTTTCGTCAGATCAAGGACCATACTAAGCTTGTCATTTTGGACCATGGCAGCAGTTGCAAAGGGCTGGGGAAGAATACCGACAGCGTCTGGCTTCTCTTTTAAAATAGAAGCCACTTCGGTTGCCTCTGATTTATACTCCAGAGTCACGTCCTCTGTGGTCAGTCCGTTGGCCTTTAATAGATGCTGTAATACATAATCCGGGGTGGTTCCTTTCCCTGTAAGATATATGGTTTTTCCTTTTAAATCGGCTGTGGTCTTAACAGAAGCATCTCCTGAGACTCCATAGAGAACTCCTAAGGTATTGATATCAAGGACCGTGATTTCATGGTTTGTTTTCGTATAAAGAATGGAAGCCATATTAGCGGGTACCAAGGCGATATCCAGCTCCTTGCTTACGATCTTCCCAAGGAGTTCGTCGGCTGCGGTTACCATAGTAAACTCATAGCTTCCCTCAGCGGTTCCCTTTGAAGACTGATCCTTAAGCTCCACCAGTCCCATAGAGGTAGGGCCTTTTAAGGAGCCGATTTTTAAGGTGTAGTTCTCATTTTTCGAAGGATCTGTTTCGGATTCATTGACTTCCTGAGATAATGATGCAGTCGTGTCCTGGGGCTTTGTTTCCGGCTCCGCTTTTTTTGTGGAGCAGCCGGTTAATGCGGTAAAAGCCACTGTAAGTGCCATGAGTATTGGTATTATTTTTTTCATAAAAGTCCTTCCTTTTGCACACAATAATTTTCATAAAAATCCTTCCATAATCTGATATATGGACAGGTTCAGTATATCATTTTTACGTCTCATTTGTCAAAAATTAGGTGAGTTATATCAGTTTTTGTGATATACTAAGAATACCTGTATTTTTGAGTCAGCAGGAATGTGAAGGGAGATAAAATCCAATGAATCAAGTATATGAAAAACTTCAGAATTGTTTGAAAAGTGTTAGGGAAAAAACGGATTTTGTTCCGGAAGTCGCCCTGATCCTGGGTTCCGGTCTTGGAGAGTATGCAGAGGAGATAGAAGTAGCAGCAACCATAGATTATAAGGATATTGAAGGCTTTCCGGTTTCAACGGTAGCAGGACATAAGGGAAGATTTATTTTTGGTTATGTAAACAAGGTTCCAGTGGTAATCATGCAGGGACGAGTTCATTTTTATGAGGGATACCCAATGACAGATGTGGTGCTCCCAACAAGGCTGATGGGATTATTAGGTGCAAAGACCTTGTTTCTGACCAATGCCTGCGGTGGCATTAATAAGGAGTTCCATGCCGGCGATTTCATGTTGATTAAGGATCACATTGCAACCTCCGTTCCTTCCCCGTTACTGGGAGAGAATATTGATGAACTGGGTCCAAGATTCCCGGATATGAGCGATGTTTACCGCAGAGAGCTTCGCGGCCTTATTAAGGAAGCGGCGAAGGAAGAAGGCATTGAGCTTCAGGAAGGTATTTATTTCCAGTTATCCGGTCCGGCTTATGAGTCTCCGGCTGAAGTGCAGATGTGCCGTATTCTGGGAGCAGACGCCGTAGGCATGAGCACTGCCTGTGAGGCGCTTGCAGCCAACCATATGGGCATGAAGGTGTGCGGTATCTCCTGTATCACCAATATGGCCTGCGGAATCACAGACCAGCCCTTAAGCCACGCAGAGGTCCAGGAAACAGCAGACCGTGTGGCACCGTTATTTAAAAAATTAATTACAGCTTCTATTACTAAGATTGCGGGAAAGTAGGATAGAGGATAAGAGATGAAGGGACCGGAGGAGACTTTGGGTCCCTTTTTTTGTCCTTTCAGGTGTATTTCAAAAAATACAGCTAATCGGTAAAAATTTATTGATAACCCCCCAGTGATATGCGATAATATTTTAATAGGGGTAGTAAAAACAAGGGGAAAACAGGAGGGGAAATACTCATGAGAGTGACGATCTGTATCGGCAGCGCGTGCCATTTAAAAGGGTCCAGGGAAATCGTAGCACAGCTTCAAGCCATGGTAAAGGAGCGCCATCTGGAGGAACAGGTGGACTTAAACGGTTCTTTTTGCAGTGGGAATTGTGTAAGCGGTGTATGCGTGACCGTAGATGGGCAGTTGTATTCCTTAAAGCCGGAAGACACCAGGGAGTTTTTTGACAGGGAAATTATAGGGAGGCTTTAATCATGGGAATCATTGATTTCAAAGCTACCAAATGCAAGCATTGCTATAAATGTATCCGTAACTGTGAAGTCAAGGCAGTCATGATTCGTAATGAGCGGGCAGAGATCATGCCGGATCAATGCATCTTATGCGGGAAATGTATGCAGGTGTGTCCTCAGTCTGCCAAGACCCTGATCAGTGATTTAGAGCTGGTCAAAGATTACATAAGACAGGGAAAAAGAACCGTTATCTCCCTTGCTCCATCTTATATGGGACTTTTAAAATATAACTCCATCGGTCAGGTAAACGGAGCACTTAAGAAACTGGGGTTTTCAGATGTCAGAGAGACAGCGGAAGGGGCTGCCCTGGTAACGGCAGAATATACCCGCCTGTTAGAGGAAGGGAAGATGGATACCATCATCACCACCTGCTGTCCTGGTGTCAATGATTTGATTGAGATTTATTATCCTCAGCTCATCGGACATCTGGCACCTGTGGTATCACCGATGATCGCCCATGGAAAGCTGTTAAAAAGGGAGATGGGCTATGACACAAAGGTGGTGTTTCTCGGCCCCTGCATTGCCAAAAAGAAAGAGGCAGAGGACCCCCGTCATGCTGGATATATTGATGCGGTCTTAAACTTTGTTGATTTGAAAAGATGGCTTTTGGAGGAAGGGATTTCTGTGGAAGAGTGTGAGGACATTCCATTTACCAATGAAAATCCAAGAGTCAATCGCCTTTATCCTGTTACCAACGGAATCATAAGTTCAGTGGTGGCAACAGAAAAAGAGCAGGATCATTACAGAAAGCTTTATGTCCATGGAATCAAAAGCTGTATTGATCTTTGCGAAAGCATCAAAGAAGGTTCTATGAACGGCTGCTTTATTGAGATGAATATATGCTCCGGGGGCTGTATCAATGGCCCTATGGTAGAAGATGAAAAGATTTCACGGTTTAAAGTGAAGCTGGATATGGAAGAAAGCATTGAGAAGGAGCCGGTTCCCTGGGAGGAGATCAGTCCCAAGATAGACCGGATATCGTTTCAGAAACATTTTATGGACCGGGCGCCGGAAGAGGCTATGCCGACGGAAGCCCAGATCAAAGAAATATTTAAGATGACAGGAAAACTAAAACCGGAGGATGAGCTAAACTGCGGAGCCTGCGGTTATTCCACATGCCGTGAAAAGGCCATAGCTGTATTTCAGAAAAAGGCAGAGCTTAATATGTGCATTCCTTTTATGAATGAAAAGGCAGAATCCCTTTCCAATCTTGTTTTGGAGACATCACCCAACATCGTACTGATCGTGGATAAGGATATGAAGATCCTTGAGTTCTCTAAGGTGGGAGAAAGGTACTTTGGAATAAGCAGACAGGAAGCTTTGGAGATGTATTTATACGAATTCATCGATCCCTCTGATTTCCAATGGGTGTACCAGTCCCATCAAAAGATTCACGGAAAAAAGGTAAGCTATGGCGAATACGGTTTTTCTACCATGCAAAACATTGTTTATGTTGAAAAAGAGGATGTGGTCTTAGCCACATTTATTGATATCACAAGAGAAGAAGAGCAGGCAAAGCAGGAGTATGAAATGAAGCTGGAAACCATTGATCTGGCTCAGAAGGTCATCCATAAGCAGATGATGGTGGCCCAGGAAATTGCCGGACTGCTGGGGGAAACCACAGCAGAGACAAAAACCACACTGACAAAGCTTTGCAGATCCCTATTGGACGAAGGAAGCGAAAGCGAGGTTAAGTAATGGGTATTACAGTAGATGCGGCATACAAAAGCTTAAACAAGTTCAACGAAGTCCTGTGCGGGGATAAGGTAGAGCTGCTGCAAACAGATGATTCCAACATTATGATCCTGGCTGATGGCATGGGAAGCGGAGTTAAGGCAAACATACTGGCCACCATGACCTCCAAGATACTTGGTACCATGTTTTTAAACGGTGCCACCTTAGAGGAATGCGTGGAGACCATTGTAGAGACCCTTCCGGTCTGCCAGGTTCGGCAGGTGGCTTACTCCACCTTCAGCATTCTCCAGGTCTTAAACAGCGGAGAAGCCTATCTGGTGGAGTTTGATAACCCCAGCTGTATATTTATCCGGGATGGAAGCCTTGTGCCCATACCGCAAAATACCAGGATCATAAGAAATAAAAAGATCAATGAGTACCGGTTTCGGGTGAAAAAGGGAGATGCTCTCATTCTTTTAAGCGACGGAACCATTCATGCAGGAGTGGGGCAGCTTCTTAATTTCGGTTGGCTATGGGATGATGTGGCTTCCTATGCGGTGAAGCAGTACCGTAAGACCATTTCAGCCATGCGCCTTGCTTCTGCACTTACAAGAGCCTGTGATGAGCTTTATCAGTACCGGCCCGGCGATGATACCACGGTTGCAGTGATGCGGATCATCGACAGGAAGCCGGTACATTTAATGACCGGGCCTCCCAAAAGCAAAGAGGATGACGTTTCCATGGTACATGCATTTTTATCAGGAGATGAGACCACAAAGCGGATCATCTGCGGGGGAACCAGCGCAAACATTGTATCAAGAGAGCTGGGAAAAAAGCTTTCCGTCTCGTTGCATTACTATGATCCTGACATTCCGCCCATTGCAACCCTTGAGGGGGTGGAGCTTGTCACGGAAGGCGTACTTACCTTAAACCGGGTGTTAAAGCTTTTAAAACAGTATGCAAAGAATCAGTCCGTAACAGAGGAATTCTTTCAGGAGCTGGATAAGCTGAATGGGGGTTCCCAGGTGGCAAAGATGCTCATTGAGGACTGTACAGAGCTTAACCTGTTTGTGGGAAAGGCCATTAACAGTGCCTATCAGAATCCAGGCCTGCCTTTTGATCTTGGCATACGCCAGAATCTTGTGGATCAGTTAAAGCATGCGTTAGAAGACATGGGAAAAAAGGTTACAATCACGTATTATTAGTTCACAAAGGATGTTCACACGACCGCTTCGGTGGAAGTTACAGGAGGAAAATTATGGCAACAAGTGACGCTACATTACATCGTATTACACACCAGGTACTGCTTGAAGTTGCAAAATATGTCTGGGAGGATAAGATAGAAGAAAGCAGAAATGAGATTCCATATCACATCATTCCAGGTCCAAAAGCCCAGTTTCGGTGCTGCATTTACAGGGAACGGGAAATTATCAGAGAAAGAGTACGGCTTGCAGAAGGCTTATGCCCCAGCGGAAAGGATACCACAAATATCGTACAGGTCATCAATTCTGCCTGTGAAGGCTGCCCCATTGCCCGTTATGTGGTAACGGACAACTGCCAGCTCTGTATGGGAAAAGCATGTCAGGCTTCCTGCAATTTCGGGGCCATCACCATGGGACACGACCGCGCCCATATTGATCCGGATAAGTGCAAGGAATGCGGAAAATGCTCCCAGGCCTGCCCTTACAATGCCATCGCGGATCTGACACGCCCTTGCAAAAAGAGCTGCCCGGTAGATGCCATTACTATGGATGAAAACGACATTGTTGTTATAGATGAGAAAAAATGCATCCAGTGCGGAGCATGCGTCAATGGCTGTCCTTTTGGTGCCATTGGAACAAAGACCTTCCTCGCTGATGTAATCCGGCTGATCAAGGCAGGAAAGAAAGTAGTGGCTATGGTAGCCCCGGCTACAGAAGGCCAGTACGGCCCTGATATCACCATGGCAAGCTGGAAGACTGCCCTTAAAAAGGCGGGCTTTGCTGATATGGTTGAGGTTGCCTTAGGCGGTGACTTAACAGCAGCAGCGGAAGCCGCAGAATGGGCAGAAGCTTATGAAGAAGGCAAAAAGATGACAACCTCCTGTTGTCCGGCATTTGTAAATATGATCAGGCAGCACTATCCCATGCTCCTTGAAAATATGTCAACTACCGTATCTCCTATGTGTGCGGTATCCAGAATGCTCAAAGAAAAGGATCCTGAAACAGTGACCGTATTTATCGGGCCTTGTATAGCAAAGAAGAGTGAAAGCCTTGACTTAAATGTAAAAGACAATGCAGATTATGTCCTGACTCTTGGAGAGGCGGTAGCTCTTATGCAGGCAAAGGGCGTAGAGCTTGAACCGGAAGAGAATACGTATCAGCAGGCTTCTGTTTTTGGCAAGCGTTTTGGTAACGGCGGCGGTGTAACAGCGGCAGTGCTGGAATGTTTAAAAGAGACAGAGAAAAATACGGATATCCAGGTAATGAAGTGCAATGGTGCGGCAGAATGTAAAAAAGCATTGATGCTGTTAAAGGTAGGAAAGCTTCCGGCCGATTTTGTGGAAGGTATGGTATGTACCGGCGGCTGTGTTGGCGGTCCTGCAAGATATAAGAATGAGAATGAGGCGAAAAAAGCCAGAGATCTTCTCATCGGTCAGGCTGATGCCAGAGAAGTACATGAGAACCTAGCAAGCCAGGGGCTTGAAACGGTTCCAATGCACAGACATTAATAAGAATAGCGATCACGAAAAAGTGCGTCTTGATTTTTGCCTTTACAGGCTTATCAAGACGCACGTTTCATTTTTTAAAAGACTATTTTTGCAGTCTTTTACGTATTGGCAAACGGATTGTTCCCTAGGTTACATTCCTGCAAACTGATTTTTAACCTTGGTTACTTTCTGCTGCTCTGCCTGTTCTGTTGTATACCATCCCTTTGCAGACATTTTCTTGTAAATGCTGTCCTGAATGCACAAGCTGTCATTTAATGCAGTATCAAATGCCTGGTGTACATTCTGAGTAGGGGATTCAATGGTTCCGTGCATATACAGATCACACACGCCCTTGGCGGTGTTCAGCAGGTTCTCCATAATAGTCCTGTCATCCATCTTCGGTTCCTCCTTACACTAAGTTATAGAAATTGTCAAAAATCTGCTGGTGCTTTTGCATAATTTCCTGTGCGCAGGCTTTTAATTCTGGATCCTGCAAATTCTGAGCTGCTTCCTGACACTGTGTCTTTAAAAATTTTTCGTGTCCAAGAGCATCTTCAATATAAATTAATTCCTTTGGGCTCATTTTTATCACCTCCAATCTTAGTATGGAGGTTTTCTCTTAAACCATTCATTTTTTATAAATTTTCCCAAAAAGGAAAAAAAGAAACGAATAAAATAAAAAAAGTCCTGATCTGCCTTGTTACCAGGCAGATCAGGACTTTTATGATAGGAAGCTTGTGCTCTCCTATATTATGATTCTTGCAATTAGATTTGATTGATTTTTCTTTTTACATAAGTCGTATGAAGGAGATGATGTGCCCTTTCGCTTCCTGGTTCTCCTAAATACGTGCTGTAAAGCTCTTTGATTGCAGGGTTTTCATGAGATTTACGAATCTTATTGCTTGCATCGGAATCATATAATACCTTTGCACGCAGGCCCCGGATATCGGTGGTATTGCGGATATAGCCTGGCTGCTGTGGCTGGCCGCCGCCTCCGATACAACCGCCCGGACAACCCATGATCTCGATGAAGTGGTAGTCCGCTTCCCCGGATTTCACCCGGTTTAATAAATCTCTAGCATTGATTAAGCCGGAAGCAACCGCTACATTGACTTTTAAATCACCTACTTCATAGGAGGCTTCCTTGATGCCCTCCATACCACGGACATCGTTAAACTCAAGTTTCGCGAGCTCTTCTCCGGTAAGTTTTTCTACCGCAGTACGAAGAGCGGCTTCCATAACGCCGCCGGTGGTTCCAAAGATCACTCCGGCGCCGGAACCAAGTCCCAGAGGGGTGTCAAAGGATTCATCTGGAAGGGTCTCAAAGCGAAGCCCAGCCTGTTTGATCATACGAGCCAGCTCTCTGGTGGTGATGGTGTAATCCACATCAGGAGAACCATTGGCATCCTGATCGTCTCTTCCGATTTCAAACTTTTTGGCGGTACATGGCATAACGCTTATGGATACAATATCCTCTGGCTTTAAGCCCATCTTATCTGCATAGTAGGATTTGGCAATGGCGCCAAACATCTGCTGAGGAGATTTACAGGAGGATAAATTCTCTGTCATATCAGGGAAATAGTGCTCGCAGTATTTGATCCAGCCTGGTGAACAGGAGGTGATCATAGGCAGAACACCGCCGTGCTGTACACGTTCAATGAATTCGTGTGCTTCCTCCATAATGGTAAGATCCGCACTGAAGTTGGTATCGAATACCTTATCAAAGCCAAGTCTTCTTAGGACTGAAACCATCTTTCCTTCTACATTGGTTCCGATTGGGAAGTTAAATTCCTCACCAAGGGCAGCACGTACGGCTGGAGCCGTCTGAACGATGACATGTTTCTCTGGATCTGCAATGGCAGCTGCAACTTCCTGAATGCTGCTCTTTTCATAAAGTGCGCCGGTGGGGCAGACAGAAATACACTGTCCGCAGGAAACACAGCTGGTGTCTCCAAGTCCCATCTCAAAGGGAGATCCGATAAATGTGGCAAAACCTCTGCTGTTAGGACCGATGACCCCGATTCCCTGTACCTTTTCACAGATGGAAGAGCAGCGGCGGCATAAAATACACTTGCTGTTGTCACGTACCATGTGGGCGGCGCTTTCATCTGGAGTGGATGGTGTCTTATCTCCGTCAAAGTAGTTCTCAGAGTCAACGCCGAGTTCCTTACAGAGCGTCTGAAGCTCACAGTCTCCGCTTCTTACACAGGATAAGCAGGAGCGGTCGTGATTGGATAAGATGAGCTGCAGAGTTTTCTTTCTGTAGTCACGGATCTTAGGAGTATTAGTCCATACCTCCATCCCTGCATTGATGGGGTATACACAGGATGCTGCAAGCTTTCCGCCGCCGATTTCTACGGTACAGATACGGCATGCAGCAATTTCATTGATTTCTTTTAAAAAGCATAAAGTTGGTATCTCAATATGAGCAAGCCTGGCAGCCTCAAGAATCGTGGAGCCTGCAGGAGCGCTTACGTCCAAGCCGTTGATTTTAATTGTAATATTCTCCATGATGCGGTCTCCCTCCATTATCTCTTATAAACAGCGTCAAATTTGCATTTCTCCATACATACACCGCACTTGATACATTTGTCAAAGTCGATGATGTGTGGGTTCTTAACGGAACCGGAGATTGCCTGAACTGGACAGTTTCTTGCGCAGAGCGTACAGCCCCTGCACTTTTCGGAATCAATATAATAGGAGAGGAGTGCTTTACACACACCAGCTGGACAGGTTTTGTCTATAATGTGGGCATTGTATTCATCCCGGAAGAACTTTAAGGTTGATAGAACCGGATTGGGAGCTGTCTGGCCTAAGCCGCATGCAGAGTTTGCTTTTACATAGTCGCATAACTCTTCCAGACGATCCACATCTTCAAGGGTAGCCTGGCCCTTTGTGATCTTATCAAGGATTTCCAGCATACGCTTGGTTCCGATCCGGCATGGGGTACATTTGCCGCAGGATTCTTCTACGGTAAACTCTAAAAAGAACTTGGCGATATCCACCATACAGTCGGTTTCATCCATAACAATCAGACCGCCGGAGCCCATCATGGAACCAATGGAAATTAAATTGTCGTAATCAATGGGAATGTCATAATGCTCCATTGGAATACAGCCGCCGGAAGGACCGCCAGTCTGGGCTGCCTTAAACTTCTTGCCGTTTGGAATGCCGCCTCCCACTTCTTCAATGATTTCACGGAGAGTGGTTCCCATAGGAACTTCTACAAGTCCGGTATTCTTAATCTTTCCGCCCAGTGCAAATACCTTGGTTCCCTTGGAACGCTCTGTACCCATGGAAGCGAACCATTTGGAGCCGTTTAAGATAATCTGGGGAATGTTTGCATAGGTTTCTACGTTATTTAAGATGGTGGGTTTGCCAAATAGGCCCTTCTGGGCAGGGAATGGAGGACGTGGTCTTGGCTCGCCGCGGTTTCCTTCAATGGAAACCATAAGGGCAGTTTCCTCGCCGCATACAAAGGCACCTGCTCCAAGACGAAGGTCAATATCAAAGGAAAATCCGGTTCCAAAGATATCATCCCCTAACAGTCCCATCTCTCTTGACTGGGCAATGGCAATTCTAAGACGGTCGACCGCAATTGGATACTCTGCACGAACATATATGTAACCCTGGGAAGCGCCGATAGCATAACCTGCAATGGTCATGGCTTCTAAAAGTGCATGTGGGTCTCCTTCCAGTACGGAACGGTCCATAAATGCACCGGGATCTCCTTCATCCGCGTTACAGCAGACATATTTTTGATCGGCATCGTTCTGCTTTGCAAGCTTCCATTTTAAACCGGTAGGGAATCCTGCGCCGCCTCGTCCTCTTAATCCGCTGTCTAAAAGCTCCTGAATGACTTCATCAGGAGTCATCTCTGTTAAAACTTTACCAAGCGCCTGATACCCGCCGGTACCAATGTATTCCTCAATTACTTCGGGATTGATAACACCGCAGTTTCTAAGTGCGATTCTGTGCTGTTTCTTATAGAAATCGGTATCACTTAAAGCCTTAATGCCTGATGGCGTAACGGTCTCCTCATAGAGAAGTCTCTCTACTGGCCGTCCCTTTAATAAGTGCTCACTGACAATCTCCGGAATGTCTTCTTCCTTGACCATTGCATAAAAAGCTGCGTCCGGATAAACGATCATAATAGGTCCTAATGCACAAAGACCGTGACATCCGGTCTGTACCACGGATACTTCCTCAGAAAGTCCCTGTTTTCCAAGTTCATCCTCTAATCTAGCCATAATCTGCTGGCTGCCGGAAGAGGTGCACCCTGTGCCGCCGCAAACCAATACATGTGAACGATACATCTCCTGATTCCTCCTTATTTTGCGTCAGCAAAAGCCAACGTATAGTTTTCCAGAACCTGACCATTGATAACATGCTCCTGAAAGATTTCTTCTGCTTTTTCAGGTGTCATCTTAACATAAGTGATGGTTTCTTTTCCGGGTTCCAAAATTTCTACGATTGGTTCGTACTGGCATAAGCCATTGCAGCCGGTCTGGATAACGGTGAACCGGTCTGTCATATGGTGTTCCTGAACCAGGTTTGACAGTGTCTGTAGAACAGGTCTTGCGCCGCTTGCAATGCCGCATGTGGACATACCCACCAGAATGCGCGTGCGCCCGTGATCTTCTTTTCTCATGGCGACCTGACTCTGCATTTTATCTCGGATTTCCTTTAATTCCTCAAGAGTCTTCATGTTATTCCTCCAATAAAACGGCCCTAAATGGCCGCATCTCCATCTATCTCCGATTTGTTCTCCCGTAAGTATTCCTTTATAAAGGCAGATATCTCCGGCTCATTCAGTGGGATATCCAAAAGGATCTTTCGGAAGCTTCTTGTATCCAATTCAAAGGCTGCTTCATTAAAACGGTAGGTATAGAAAAAGTTCTTATCTGGATGGCAAAGGATCAGTGTCTCTATGGTGCTGTTTATGTCACCAAGGGGCATTCGGTCAATGCTGGACAGGGAAAAGACAGCGGTTACTGTTGTTCCCTTTTCCGGTTTGGACCAAATGGAGAAACTTCCCCCAGTAATTTCAGCCGCATACTTGAAAAACGGAATGCCAAGTCCAACGTTTCTGGTAGACCTTGTGGTAAAAAACGGGTCAGTGACCCTGAACAAGGTTTCCTCTGTCATACCTTTTCCGTCATCGGTGATGACGGCGGTCAGCCGATTATTCCTCTCATCCACCCAAACAAGGATGGAGATTAGGGAAGCGTCTGCCCGAAGGGAGTTTTCTGCCGCATCCAGAATATGTAACGAGATCTCTTTCATAAGATACCTTTTGAATTATTCATACTTGGCCAGGATGTCAGGAACATCGTCAGCCGAAAGCCTTCCATAAACTTCCCCATTAACCATAAGGACAGGGGCAAGACCACAGGCACCTACGCAGCGGCAGGAATCAAGAGAAAACTTTCCATCCGGTGTGCATTCACCGTTGGTGATTCCAAGAAGATCTTCCAGCTTGTGGAAGATGTCTCCCGAGCCTTTTACATAGCAGGCGGTACCAAGACATACTGAGACCTGATATTTGCCCTTTGGCTGCAGTGCGAACTGAGAATAAAAAGTGGCTACCCCGTAGATTTTCTCAAGAGGAATGCCTGTTTCATCGGAAATCATGGTTTGTACTTCGATTGGAAGATAACCGTAAATCTCCTGTGCCTTCTGCATGATAGGCATAAGAGATCCTTTTGCATCTTTCAGCAGGAAGATTGCTTCTTTCAAAGCAGCTTCCTGCTCTTTCGTCCCCTGAAAAGGGACGCCTTGCTTTATACAAGTCATAAATAACCTCCTTAAAATGTGTTGTGCAATGTACCTGATATTTTACCATGTTATTGATAAAAAATCTATAGTTTTGAACGATATTCGACAAAAAAATAACAAAGATTACGTCTAATCTTCCTACTACCTGGGGCTGATTTGTGCTATAATTATCATAAATGCTTTTATTTTTATGAATAAAGGGAAAAAGGGGATAAAAATGACAATAAAAGAGCTGATAGACAGCGGTTACTTTCAGGTGGTGACCGAGGGAAATGGGGGGAATCAAAGGATATCCATCCCTTATTGCTGTGACCTTTTAAGTCATGCTATGGGAAAGGCGCCGGAGGGCTGCGCCTGGGTAACGGTCATTGGAAACAGGAATACACTGGCAGTGGCTTCTTTGGTAAAAGCTTCCTGTATTATACTGGCAGAAGGCATTCAGCCAGAGGATGGAATGGAGGAAAAGGCAAGGGAGCTTGGGATACCTGTATTTAAAACGGACCAGCCTGTGTTTGAAGCAGCTCTGGCTGTTTCCCTAAAATTAAATGGATAAAAAAGTGGGCCAGGATACTTAAGCTTCTTTTAAGGCTTCTTTACTTTTTTAGTAAACTTCTTCCAATTCTTCCGTCTTTCCTGTATAGTAATAATCAGTAACCGCTAAAGGAGTGATGGAATATGAAGAGATTTTTACAATGGACAAGTATTCTAATGGCTGTCGCACTTGTAACAGCCTTTGTACCAGCCGCGCCATTTTCATCTATGGCAGATGAGACTGCGCCGGCTCCAGACAGGACTGATGTAAGGAATGGCTGGATAGATGAAAACCTGGGACCTGGCGTCGCCAGATGGGTAGATAAAAACGGAAATATTTCAGACCAGCCTGGTAAGGCAGAGGAGGAGTCAGAGGCGACAAAAGAGAGCAGCTCCAGTCAGGAAACCCAGGAACAGACAACCCAGGAGCAGAAAACGGAAGAGAGCAGTCAGGAAAGCGGCACAAACGAAACAGCTTCCGAAGAAAGTGGACAAGCTGAAACGCAGCCTGCCGAGACGGGAAGACAGATTGATCCCAATAAGCCCATGGTGGCACTGACCTTTGATGACGGCCCTTACGCTCCTGTAGGAAATCAGATCATGGATTCCCTCGCACAGTATGGTGGAAAAGCTACATTCTTTGTGGTGGGCAGCAGAGCAGCAGCTTATGAAACAGAGCTTAAGCGCATGGTGGCGGAAGGACATGAGATCGGAAATCACACCTTTGACCACAAGTACTTAAACAAGTTAAATGGCGCACAGATACAAAGTGAGATCAACCGCTGCAGCGATGCAGTGTTTGCAGCTACCGGAGTAAGACCTCAGCTTGTAAGACTCCCAGGAGGAAATAAGAACCAGACCGTTCTTCAGAACGTCAAGGCTCCTATGATCATGTGGAGCATTGATACTCTGGATTGGAAGACAAGAAATACGAATAAGACCATACAGTCTGTATTAACTAAGGTAAGAGATGGAGACATTGTGCTGATGCATGAATTATATCCCCAGACAGGAGCGGCAGCCCTGGATATCATACCAAAACTTACTGCAGCAGGATATCAGCTTGTCACGGTCAGTGAGCTTGCACAGTACCGGGGCGGTGTGGTCCCCGGAGGCGTATATTCTCAATTTTACAGATGAGAAAGGACTGGGAGGACAATAAGATGGAAATAACCACAGACCGACTGGTCATTCGCAGATTCCGGCCAGAAGATTGGCAGGATATTTATGAGTATCTTTCCGATGAGGAGGTGGTCCGGTATCTGCCCTATGAAGCATATACCAGTGACCGGGCCAGAGAAGCTGCAATAAAAAGAACAGAACAGGATATCTTTTACGCAGTATGCTTAAAGGAGACTGGAAACGTAATAGGAGAACTTCTATTTAAGAAAATGGAGTTTGAAACCTGGGAATTGGGTTATGTGTTTAATCCCCGTTATATGGGAAAGGGATTGGCATTTGAGAGTGCCAAGGCATTTCTTGATCATGCATTTCGTGAACCTGGCGTAAGGAGAATCGTTGCCTTGTGCAATCCGGATAATGAGCGTTCCTGGAAGCTGATGGAGCGTTTGTCTATGAGGCGGGAAGGATTGCTGGTTAAAAACATCTATTTTAAAACCGATGAGAAGGGAGAGCCGATTTGGCTTGATACCTTAGAATATGGGCTTTTAAAAGATGAGTGGTACGGGAATCCCCAGACTGAGAAACAATAGACATAAAGCATAATAAATGATTAAATAAAAGAACGCCTTGATTGGAACTTCCATAGGAAATTTCAATCAAGGCGTTTCTTTGCGTTCTATGTAGTGCTTTCTTACTTTTCTTTCTCTGCTAACTCCAAAAGAGCATCCCCCACCAGGTCTAACTGGGCTGACCAGGAGTAAATATCATTCAGATACATATATGGCTCTGATAATATAATAATATTACCGGCTTCCACAGCGGGAAGTGACTTCCAGATAGGATTATCTTTGATCAAATCATAGTTACCGTATTCCGTCACAAGGATATAATCCCCCATATATTTAGGCAGTGCTTCAAAGGAGAGTGTTGCCCCCCAGTCATGGCCAGCATCAATTTCTTCTTGCGCGCCTTCTGTTTTAGGAAGATCCAATGAACCGAATAAAATCTGACCACCCAGATTGCTGCTCCATCGAACACCGATCTGATTTTCACCCTGGACTCTGATGACGCTGAAGGTTTTGTTATATAGACCGGCTTCTTCTAGTTTGGCTTTATATTCAGCGACTTTTTTATAATAAGCGTCCAGAATTTTTTTCCCTTCTTCCGGGTCTTTTCCCAAGGCTTCTGCTAAAAATGGTAATTCTTCATCTACCGTCATCTGGTCGGAGGGAACATAAACCGTTGGTGCAACTTTTGATAGCTGTTCATAGTTTTCTTCATATTGGGTGATGATTAAGTCCGGCTGCTCTGCCATAATGTATTCTGGTTCCCATTTTTCTAAGACTGTGATGTCCTTGATTAAATCCTTATAGGACACATCGGTAGCACCATAATTTTCAATGGCTGCCGGAATCACTCCCAGTGCCAGAATATCTCCTAATAATCCGCTGTCCGTAACGACCCGTTTGGGGGTTACGGGGATTTCCACGTCGCCTTTTATCGTTTGTAATATTTTTGTATCTGATTTTTGGGAACCATCCTCTTTTTTTGTATTCTGACTGTCTTCAGCCTGAGCTGCTGTTGAAGTCGTGGTGTCAGAAGCTGATGATGCTGTGGAACAGCCGGATAAGAGAGTCATTAAGGAAAGCGCTGCAGCCATCACTGCTGTTTTGTTTTTCAAATGTTTAAACATAATATCTCCTTGTGTATTGAGTTTGTCTTGACTAACTGGATACGCTTCATTATAGTGTGAGAACTCCGGATTTTCCATGTAAGCATATATCTTGTCCCATGTAAGATTCTTTCTTAGAGTTGCCGGAGACATTCCCGTAAGCTTTTTAAAAGAGCTGCTTAGATGAAATTCATCATAAAAACCGGTAAATTTCGCAATTTCACTAAGTGAATAATTGCTTTCTATTATATACTTGCGGGCCTTTTCCAAGCGTATTTTTAAAAGGTATGCTTGAAAGGTACTTCCGGTCTCCTTTTTAAAAAGTCTGTAAAAATGGCTGTAGCTGATGCCGAATTTTTGACAAAGATCCTGAACTGCAATGGAAGCCGCATAATTCTTCTCAATATACCGTATGGTCATATGGACAATATCTGGATTAAAGGTCAATACGCTGGCCTCTGCCAGTTCCTTGTATAGTTCATAGGTAAACTGATAGAATAAAGATTTCTCATAAAATATTTTCATGGGAGCAGGCTCGTTCCAATGTTCATAGATACTTCGTAAAATCTCTGTGAAAAAAACAGGATTTTGAGGAGTAAACCCATATTGCTGCTGAAATGGATTAATCTGCTTCAGTAATTTCTTTAATTTGTCTTTGTTAAACTGTGTTTCGCCGGTTTTGTAGAAGATCATATAATATTCCAGCCACTCACCATGAGGGATAATAGAAAGAGAGGTACCCTTGCCGCCATGAAAGAGGCTGAAATGATTGATCTGATAGGATTTGCCCCCCAACAGCACTTCTGCCTTTCCAGGGGTCGTAAAAAGAAAAGCACTGCAAGGTAAAGTAAAATCTAGTAACGTTTCTTCGGGAGAGATCAAATGATGCCTAATATCGAGAAGAGAGATAGCAGAATATTCCAGAATGAGAAATATATCATCCATTTCTTCTTTGGTAAAAATAATATCTTTACGAATCATATCTTTCATATAAAATCTCCATTCCGTGCTGTTAAGGTTTGTAGAACCAATGATAGGATGAAATCCAATACCCGGAATTCAACTTGGATGCAATCAGGTTAGTATTAACTAACCTGATTGCCTAATGCAACGCCCCCGCTTTTACTTACAGGAGCGCTGCAAAATCAATTCTATTTATTTCTCATCACAGACCTGGAAGATATAGAACTTTAAATAGTAAGAAGTATCTTCCCCAGCCCATAAAATAGGGTGATCGGCTGCCTGTGTCCGGTATTCTACCTGACGGAGACGCTTATGAACGTTAGCGGCTGCCTCCCGTATGGTCTTGGTAAAAAGCTCCGGTGTCATAAAATGAGAGCAGGAGCAGGTAGCAAGATATCCTCCGTCTTTTACCAGCTTCATGCCTCTTAAGTTGATCTCTCGATATCCTTTTACGGCATTTTTCACGGAGTTCCTTGATTTTGTAAAGGCAGGCGGGTCCAAAATGACTACGTCAAACTTTTCTCCCTTTTTTTCAAGCTCAGGAAGAAGCTCGAACACGTCAGCACACTGAAAGGTCACCACGTCGGATAAATCATTTAGCCGTGCGTTTTCCGTAGCCTGGGCCACTCCGAGCTCAGAGGCATCAACGCCAAGAACCTCAGTTGCTCCGGCGATTCCGGCGTTTAATGCAAAGGAACCGGTGTGGGTAAAGCAGTCTAATACCCGTTTTCCTTTGCAGATCCGGTGCATAGCGAGACGGTTGTATTTCTGATCCAGGAAAAATCCGGTTTTCTGGCCGTCCTGAACATCTACCATATACTTGACTCCATTTTCCACGATCTCTACCTTGGTGTCAAATGGTTCTCCGATAAAGCCCTTTACCCGCTCCATGCCTTCCTGGAGGCGGACTTTCGCATCGCTTCTTTCGTAGATTCCGCGGATTTCAATCCCATCTTCTTTTAAGATTCGTTTCAAGGTATCCAGGATCAGCGGTTTTAAACGGTCAATGCCCAGGGCAAGGGATTCCACCACCAGCACATCGGAGAACTTGTCCACCACAATACCGGGAAGAAAATCAGCCTCTCCAAAGATCACGCGGCAGCTGTCCGTATCGGAGGTGGTTTTCCGATATTCCCAGGCATTTCTCACCCGCATCTCAATAAAATCTTCGTTGATTTCAGTGTCTTTTTTCCGGGTCATGATGCGGATGGTGATTTTAGAATTGGTGTTGATAAAACCACGGCCAAGAAAGTAGCCGTCAAAATCCTCCACGGTTACCATATCCCCGTTGGTAAAATCTCCGGTAATGGTATCGATTTCGTTATCATAGATCCACATACCTCCTGCTTTTAAGGCGCGGGCCTCACCTTTTTTGATTCTGACAATTGCTGATTCCATGGATAGCACTCCTTTTTATGATTGGATACGGTTTAATGCAGTAAGAAGCCGGTATAACGGCGAAAATAAGATAAGGGACAGTACGAAATTACCGATCCCATGAACAAGGTCAAAGGGAATTCCGGCCGTCCACCAGACAAAGGCGGCTTGGGGTCCTGCAAGAATAACATAGGACAGGGAGCAGAACAGACCAAAGAGCAATCCAAATATTCCTGATAATATGGCTATGGTAAATGGCTTTGGAGGTCTTTCTTTTATAAAAAGAAAAACAGCAGCCGGAAGAATGGGCCATACATAGAGGTAGGAAAACCACCACAGCCCAAATCCATACACAAGTCCCTCCAATACAATAAACACGTACAGGATCAGCCATACGTGTTTTTTGAATACCAGAGTATATAAAATCAGCAGAAGGGATACCAGCTCCACGTTACTGATCCAGGCAAGACTTACCTGGCTGATAAATAACAAGGCAGCTAAAAGAGCATCCCGTACCAGTTCACCAGTTGTCATAGGGGGAACGGTTTTCATGGCTTTTGGGCCTCCTCGTTTGCAGGGGTATACTGAAACGTATATGCCTCCTTATCCTTAATGGGCTGCTGGCTGACCCCGTAGCTGCAGGGCTCGCCATTTAACAGGAGCGCCCAATAAGCATGGTCCTTTTGGTAATCGGCTCTCGTTCCATTGATGGTAGTTACCATAAGTCCAAATTCGTCGCTTGAGGTTCCTGAAACCTTAAGCTCAGGAATGGAACTTATTGCCTCCAGAAGAAAATGGGCTTCCGTGGTAATCTGATAATGCTCTTTGACTCCGTTTTCATAAGCGACATCAATGGAGATATTCTTTGTACCCGCCATGGGAACCGGTCTTGTCAGGGTGTATATGACTAACAGCAGTGCCAGCACTGCGATAGCAGCAAAACCTCCCAGCAAGGGAGAAAGCTTTATGTGTTTATTCATAGTTGGCTTACTTCCTTTGTTTATGTTTCATGCATGCATAAGTATAGCATAGATACTGTAAGAGCCGCAAGAACAGAATTTCTATCTTTTCTTAAGATTGCTGCTGATGTATAATAGATGGGGACTTCTTACAAAAGGTGGATAATATCAATGATAAAAGAAAAAATTGTGGAAGAAATAAAAAACTGTGAAAAATTATTAATCGGTATCGGGGAAGAGTGGAACGCCAAAGAGGCCGGAGATATAAAAGAGCTTTATGAAAAGCTGAATCACTTGATCCAGGGAAAAGATTATTTTATTGTAACAACAGTGACCGATGGAGAGATTCTTAAATCCTCCCTGGATCAGAAACGAATCGTCGCACCCTGTGGCAATGAAACCTGGAGACAGTGCTCCAAATCCTGTACCAAGGATATTTGGGAGCCCTTAGAGATTCCCGATGATATCTGCCCTCATTGCGGACAGCCCCTCACAGGGAATACCATAAAGGCAGAGAAATACATAGAGGAAGGATATCTTCCTCAGTGGAATGCGTATACCTACTGGCTTTCTGCTACCTTAAATAAGAAGCTTCTGCTTCTGGAACTGGGGGTGGGATTTCAGACACCTACCGTCATCCGGTGGCCGTTTGAAAAAACAGCTTCTATTAATAATAAGGCTCATTTATACCGGATCCACGGTTCCTTTTCCCAGCTTTCTGATACCGTAAAAGGGAAAGCCGATGCAGTTTCTGAAAATTCTTTGGAATTCTTTCGAAGTTTATAGTTATTTTTTGCGTTGTACATTACAGGGTACTGTGCTAAAATGTTGAAAAAAGGCGTAAAGAGGTGGCTGCCATGATTGCGATAATTGACTACGATGCCGGAAATTTAAAAAGTGTGGAAAAAGCCCTGATTTCTCTGGGAGAAAGCCCTGTCGTAACAAGGGATAAGGAAATCCTTCTTTCTGCGGATAAAGTAATTCTGCCAGGAGTGGGAGCGTTTGGGGAAGCTATGGATAAGCTTCACCAATATGAACTGGTGGAAGTGATACAAAAGGTGGCGGAGAATGGGACACCCCTTCTTGGCATCTGTCTGGGGCTTCAGCTCTTTTTTGAAAGCAGCCAGGAATCAGAAGGAGTAAAGGGTCTTGGCCTTCTGCCCGGCAGAATCCTTCGTTTTCCAAATACCCTTGGTCTAAAGGTGCCCCATATGGGCTGGAACAGTCTTAAGATCAAGCCGGAAGGAAGACTTTTTAAAGGTATCGATTCCGGTGCATATGTTTATTTTGTCCATTCATATTATTTAGAAGCTAAGCGGCAATCCGATGTGGCAGCAACGGCAGAGTATGGTCTGACCTTTGGTGCTTCCGTGGAGAGAGATAACTTATTTGCCTGCCAGTTCCATCCGGAAAAGAGCAGTGATACAGGTCTTCATATCTTGAAAAATTTCATAGAACTTACTTAAGGAGGTGCCGGATGCTAACGAAGAGAATCATACCATGCCTGGATGTACATAACGCAAGAGTGGTAAAGGGAGTAAATTTCGTGGATTTAAAGGATGCAGGCGATCCCGTTGAGATTGCAGCAGCCTACGATAAGGCAGGAGCGGATGAGCTGGTATTTTTAGATATCACCGCCTCCTCAGATAACCGAAATACAGTAGTGGATATGGTGCGCCGGGTGGCGGAGAAGGTGTTCATTCCATTTACCGTAGGCGGCGGTATTCGTACGGTAGACGACTTTAAGATGCTTTTAAGAGAAGGTGCCGATAAGATATCCATCAATTCATCTGCAATCAATACCCCAAGGCTCATTTCTGACGCCGCAGATAAGTTTGGGCGCCAATGTGTGGTGGTTGCCATTGATGCCAGAAGGCGGAAAGACGGAAGCGGCTGGAGCGTTTATAAAAACGGCGGAAGAGTTGACACCGGACTTGATGCAGTTGAATGGGCAAGAGAGGCAGACCGTCTTGGCGCAGGAGAGATCCTTTTGACCAGTATGGACTGCGATGGTACAAAAGCGGGTTATGACAACGAGTTAAACAGCATCATAGCAGAGAATGTTTCTGTTCCTGTGATCGCCTCTGGGGGAGCCGGAACCATGGAGCATTTCCGTGATGCCTTAACCGAAGGGAAGGCAGATGCCGCACTGGCAGCTTCCCTGTTTCACTACAAAGAAATGGAAATTATGGAATTAAAACGGTATTTAAAAGATTTAGAGATACCAGTTAGGATTTAATGCAAAGGAGAAAACATGGGAGCAATTGACAATGACTGGCTGTCCCCCTTAAGTGAGGAGTTTAAAAAGCCGTATTACAGGGAACTTTATCAGAAGGTGAAAGAAGAATATGGGAAAGGGCTTGTTTTCCCGGAGCCTGATGATATCTTCAATGCGTTTCAGTTCACGCCTCTTTCCAAGGTAAAGGCAGTGATCTTAGGTCAGGATCCTTACCACAATCATGGTCAGGCCCACGGCCTTTGCTTTTCCGTAAAGCCTGAAGTGGATATTCCACCGTCTCTGGTAAATATCTATCAGGAGCTTAAGGAAGACTTAGGGTGTGAGATTCCCAGTCATGGATATTTGAAGAAATGGTCGGATCAGGGGGTCATGCTTTTGAATACGGTCCTTACCGTTCGTGCCCATGCGGCCAACTCCCATCAGGGAATCGGTTGGGAGAAGTTCACCGATGCAGCCATCCGTATTTTAAATGAACAGGACCATCCCATCGTATTTCTTCTTTGGGGCCGTCCTGCCCAGAATAAAAAAGCAATGCTTAATAATCCCAAACACTTAATACTGGAAGCGCCTCATCCCAGTCCGCTTTCCGCATACCGGGGATTTTTCGGCTGTAAGCATTTTAGCAAGGCCAATGCCTTTTTAGAGGCCAATGGAGTGGAGCCGATTGACTGGCAGATAGAAAATATAAAATAGAGCAGAGGAAATGCAATGAATATTTTAGAAATTTTAAAAGTTCTGGTACTGGGAATTGTAGAAGGATTTACAGAGTGGCTTCCAATCAGCAGTACCGGTCACATGATCCTGGTGGATGAAATCATTCATCTAAACCAGCCGGCAGCCTTTAAAAACATGTTTTTGGTGGTCATTCAGCTGGGAGCGATTCTTGCAGTGGTCGTGCTTTACTTTGATAAGCTGAATCCCTTTTCCTTAAGGAAGAAACCAGCCCAAAGAACAGCCACCCTGGTTTTGTGGAGCAAGATCGTGCTTGCCTGTATACCGGCTGCGGTAATTGGTTTGCTGGTAGATGATATTCTTGATGAGTACCTGATGAATGGATATGTGGTTGCTGCCACCCTGATTATTTACGGTGTTCTGTTTCTGGTCATTGAAAACAGGAACCAGTATAAAACCTTTGACGTGCAGAAGGTAGGAGATATCTCCTTCCAGACAGCTCTTTATATCGGACTGTTCCAGCTTCTGGCTCTTATCCCGGGAACGTCACGTTCCGGTTCCACCATCCTTGGCGCCATGATACTTGGGTGTTCCAGAGCGGCATCTGCAGAATTTTCCTTTTTCCTTGGAATCCCGGTTATGTTTGGTGCAAGCCTTTTAAAAATAGTTAAATATCTGGTCAATGGTTCCGTATTCAGCGGCGCCCAGGTATTCTACCTCATCATGGGTATGGTAGTTGCCTTTGTTGTTTCTGTGTACGCCATTAAGTTCTTAATGGGTTACATCAGACAGCATGATTTTAAATTCTTTGGATATTACAGAATAGTACTGGGCGTTGTGGTGATTTTGTATTTCACTGTATCAGCAGTTCTTGGCCTGTAAGCGTCTGCTGCAATATGAATCTATGATTGCAATGATATAAATAACATATGGAAACATGAAAAAACGTCTTGATACGGAGAGTTAGAATCCGGATCAAGACGCTTTTTTATATTATATTTCCTTAAGACTATATTGCAGCAGTCCCTTATCCAATGTGCTTCTTAGATCAGATCAGCAATTTCATAAAGCAGACGTTCGGAATCATCCCAGCCAAGACAAGGGTCTGTAATGGATTTTCCGTAGCAGCCATCTCCGACCTTCTGAGCGCCGGGCTCGATATAGCTTTCGATCATCAGGCCCTTTACCAGGGTGTGAATCTCTTTGGAATGTCTGCGGCTGTGAAGAACTTCCTTGGAGATACGGATCTGCTCCTTGTACTTCTTATTGGAGTTTGAATGGTTGGCATCTACGATACAGGCTGGATTTGCCAGATTGCGCCTTCCATACATCTCATGAAGAAGGAAGAGATCCTCAAAATGATAGTTAGGAATGCACTGTCCATGCTTATTGACAGCACCCCTTAAAATCGTGTGGGCCAGCGGATTTCCGCTGCTTTTTACCTCGAAGCCGCGATAGGTGAAATCATGTGGCTGCTGGGCGGCCACCACAGAGTTTAACATAACGGACATATCTCCACTGGTTGGATTCTTCATGCCGACTGCCACGTCACATCCGCTGGAAGTGAGGCGGTGCTGCTGGTTCTCCACAGAACGGGCACCAATGGCAATGTAGGACATAACATCGTCAAGATATGTTAAGTTCTCCGGATAGAGCATCTCGTCAGCAGTGGATAAGCCAGTTTCTGTTAATACCTTCATGTGCATTTTACGAATGGCAATGAGGCCTTCGTGCATGTCCGGCTTTTTTTCCGGGTCTGGCTGGTGAAGCATGCCCTTGTAGCCCTCTCCAGTGGTTCTTGGTTTGTTGGTATAGATTCTTGGAATCAGGATCAGACGGTCCTTTGTCTTTTCCTGTACCTTTGTGAGCCGATTCACATAATCTGATACAGAGTCCTCATTATCAGCAGAACAGGGTCCAATGATAACAAGGAATTTGTCGCTTTTCCCAGTAAATACGTCGCTGATGGCCTGGTCCCGCTCTTGCTTAAGGGCTTTAAATTCGGCCGGAAGTGGAAAGCGATCCTTGATTTCTTCCGGGCTTGGCAGGTTGTTAATATATTGAAATCCCATAATGTCCTCCTGTATATGCGTATATTCTGTATTTTGCAGTATTATATAACAGATGAAAAGAAAAATCCAGTAAAGGTTTAAAATTTATCAATGTCTTAAGTCAGGAGTGTTTCTTTTTTGCAAAGAATGGTGTATGATGTTACATAATAAAACAGGAAAGGTGTTGAAAGAATGGTAAGATACTGGAGTTGGGAAGGCAGCTATGTAGGCGTCCGGCAGAAAGATTATCTGGTGGCATGCGACGGAACCATCCTGGGCAGATTTTATGGAACGGAGATTTATAATCAGAATGGGGTATACATAGGAGAACTGGGAAGAAGCCAGAGGCTTATTAAGAATTTAAATAAGGCAAACAACCGCCGGCCGGCCTTTAGCTTTTATGTAAAGGGAACCATAACGGCTCCACTTAAAAACAGTGCCCCTTATCCTTTGACTCAGGGTTTTGCAGATTTTTCCAGATCTCAGTCTTTGTAAACACATACTCTTGGATTTCGTGGCAGTACACATAAAGGAGAAAAGTCATGAAAGACTTAACAAAAGGAAATCCAACTAAAATCATGCTGACATTTGCGGTGCCGGTGGCTCTTGGCAATGTCTTTCAGCTTTTTTACAGCTTGGCCGATACAAGAATCGTAGGAAGTATTTTAGGAGAAGGTGCTCTGGCAGCCGTCGGGGCGACTACCTCCATCAGTACTTTATTTATAGGCTTTTTATCCGGGCTCACCGGAGGCTTTGCACTGCTCACTGCAAAAAGCTTTGGAGCCGGGGAAAAAGAGGGAGTCAGGCGGTATTCTGCAGGAGGTCTTCTCCTGGGAACCCTGACCTCCCTTTTTCTTACTCTCATATGCGTGGGCGGATTAAATATCTTCTTAAAGCTGTTAAATGTACCCCAGGAACTTTTATCCGATGCCAAGGCATATATCAGGATCATTCTCCTTGGAATGGTCATGACCATGCTTTATAACGCATGCGCCAATATCCTTAGGTCCGTGGGAGATACGGCGGCTCCCCTTATGTTTTTAATGGGCTCCAGCCTGTTAAACATAGCTCTCGCCATCTTATTTGTGTATCATTTTGAGATGGGAGTAGGTGGTGCAGCCATTGCCACCGTTATTTCCCAGTCGGTCGCCGCCTTGTTATGCCTGTTCTATATGGTAAAGCGGTATCCTGTGTTCCGGTTTCGTTTGAAGGATTTTAAAATCACCTTATCAGAGGCCAGGGAGCTATATGCTTCCGGCCTTTCCATGGCTCTTATGATGTCATTGGTGTTTTTCGGGACTCTGTCTCTTCAAAGGGTCATTAATACCTTTGGCATGGAAATCATTGTGGCTCATACAGCAGCCAGGAAAATCACTGAATTTTTTATGCTTCCTTTTTCCGTAATGGGGGTCACCATGGCAACCTTCTGCGGTCAGAATATGGGAGCAGGCAGAGCCGACAGAATTCGTTTGGGGCTTAAAACGGCTCTGACACTGACCTTTATCTGGTCCGTGGGCATGATACTCTTAAGCTATCTGGCAGCGCCCCGTCTGATTCAGATGGTAACCGGTACCTATAATAAGGAAGTGGTAAAAACAGCTTCCCTTTATTTGAGGATCAATTCCCTGTTTTATATGGTGGCTGCCTCCATATCTATTTTCAGAAACACCCTCCAGGGAGCCGGAGATCATAAGACGCCGGTGGTGTCAAGCTTTATCGAGCTTGTGGGAAAGGTGGCTATTGCCATGTTCCTGGCTCCGGTATTAAACTATATGGGTATTATTGTGGCAGAACCAATTGTGTGGATTTTAATGGTAATACCTTTGGCAGCAAAAATCAGAAAGATAGGAAAGGAGATTTATGATGGAAAACCAACAAGAGCTTGTAACCTTGGAAGAGATGCTCTCCTTCCGTGAAGACAAAGTAAAGATGCAGGATGAGATGAGGGAAGCTCATAAAGAAGCTGTTATCGTGGCCCTGGGAATGAACATACCTGGACCGAAGAAAAATTCCCCTGGTATCTTAGAAGCTTTTTTTGCAGGCGGACAAGCCATTAAGAATGCCTTAGACGCTCGTGAGCTTGTGCTGGAAGGAGAACGGGAAGTGATAAAAAAAGAGGGTTGTTTAAAAATTTTTGCCGTAAAAAGCGATGACCCTGTTTTCATCAAACAAATGACAATTGATATAGAAGAAACCCATCCTCTGGGAAGACTTTTTGATATGGATGTTTATGATAACAAAGGAAATGGCATCAGCAGAGAGCAGCTTGGTGCGCCGGCCAGAAGATGTCTTTTATGCGGTCAGGATGCAAAGAGCTGCGGACGCAGCCGGAGCCATACAATAGACGAATTATATGCACGTGTCGAGGACATAATAAGCTCATGGCTGAAAAAGGCACGTTAAATCCGGATTCAGGATATATCTGGAAGAGGGTGCTGTGATATCAATGTTTTCAGATAAATACATTGATTTTACAGCGCTTTCTGCCTTAATAAATTTTAAGATTCCTTTTCCCCCTATTTAAGATTCCATAATTATAATAAAATCATACGAAAAAAAAGGGAGGCTTTAAGCAAAATGGAGATAACAAAACCAGCTTTGGCAGGAACATTAGAATCCAGCGACTGTCAGGTAACCGTAGAGCCGGGCAATGGTAAAATCGATTTTGCGCTTGAAAGCGCAGTTATTAACCAGTACGGGAACCAGATCCGTAAAGTGGTTATGGAGACTCTTAACAATATGGGAATTAACAATATAAAAATTGCCATTATTGACAAAGGAGCCCTGGATTGTACCATTAAGGCACGAGTGGAGGGCGCGGTAAGCCGTGCTACAGACCATTTTGAGAATAATCTTTGGGGAGGCGCAGGAAAGTAATGAATCCGAATAAAAAACGGCTTAGAAGAAGCATGATGTTTTTAAATGCCCAGAAACCAGGTCTTGTAAAGGATCCGTATATTTATAAACCGGACTCCATCATGCTTGATTTAGAGGATGCAGTTGCAGAGAATCAGAAAGATGTAGCAAGATTCTCCTTATACCATGCGTTAAAGGAAATTGACTACAGAGGCTGCGAGCGTGTCGTTCGAATCAATGGCCTTGATACCCCCTATTGGAAAGAAGATATCCGCTGTGCAGTTGCAGGCGGCTGTGACGCAATTCGTATTCCTAAGACAGAGACACCAGAAGAAGTTCGTATCGTTGAGGCAGAGATTCTTCAGGCAGAGAAAGACTTTAACATTCCGGAAGGAAGAACTCTTATCATTGCAGCTATCGAATCTGCCAGAGGTGTTATGAAGGCTCTTGATGTCTGCGAAGCAACTGACAGACTTTTCGGTATTGCTTTGTCCGGCGGAGATTATACCAAAGACTTACAGACACGTATTACAGGAACCGGCGTAGAGTTAATGGGTGCAAGACAGAGCATGATCATTGCAGCCAGAGCAGCAAAGGTTCAGTGTTTTGATACCGTATTCACCAACCTTGATGATATGGAAGCATTCCGTAAAGAAGTTGAGACCATTCATTTGATGGGCTTTGATGGCAAATCCATCGTTAACCCACGTCAGATTCCGGTAGTACATGAGATTTTCACCCCAACCCAGAAGGACATCATTTTTGCAGAAAAAGTTGTAAAAGAGATCGACGAGAAAAAGGAATTGGGCATTGGAGTATTTACCGTTGATGGAAAGATGATTGACATTGCGTTCTATGACGGAGCTAAGAGAACCATAGATCTGGCCAAGGCCTCCGGTGTGTATAAAGGAGATTTATAAGATGATTAATGCAGTAGGCAGAGATATTCCAGAAGAAATCTTAGAAATAACAGGCAAACAACCCTTTATGGGAAACCATCATTTTGATGGATATGAATATAAAAAAGACGGCGCTGTTACAAAATGTGTCATTAATAGTGAAGGAAGCAAGCTGGTAAACAGCATTCGTGAAGTGCTTGAAAAGTGCAACATCAAAGATGGTATGACCTTTGGTTTCCATCACCACTTCAGAGAAGGTGACTATATCGTAAACATGGTTATGGAACAGGTTCATAACATGGGAATTAAGAATATCACCATCTGTGCAAGCTCTCTTGGAAAGGCTCACGATCCTTTATTACCTTTAATCGAAGACGGTACCATTACCAGCATTCAGTCTTCCGGTGTTAGAGGAAAGATTGGTCAGGCTATTTCTGAAGGCAAATTACAGGGGCTTGCAATCATGCGTTCTCACGGCGGCAGAGTTCGTGCTATCGAAACTGGCGAAGTAAGAATTGACGTTGCATTTATCGGAGCTCCTACCTGTGATGATTACGGCAACTGCCGTGGTATTGGCGGAAAGTCTGATTGTGGTGTTCTTTCCTATTCCATGGTTGATGCAGACCATGCAGATAAGGTAGTCGCTATTACGGACTGTCTCGTTCCGTTCCCTAACTTCCCGGCTCATATCTCTATGACAAAGGTGGATTATGTAGTAGTTGTAGATGAAATCGGTAATCGGGATAAGATCGCAACAGGAGCAGCGAAGCCAACCAGCGACATGCGTAAGCTTATGATGGCTGATTACTGTACTGAATTTGTAGTGAATACACCTTACTTTAAAGATGGATTCTCTTATCAGACTGGTGTCGGCGGTGCCTCTATCGCATCTACCGTATCCCTTGCTAAGATCATGAAGGAAAGAAATATCCGCATGCGTTTCGGCGTGGGTGGTCTTACAAAACCTATGTGTGATCTTTTGGAAAATGATCAGGTTGATGCACTTTTAGATACTCAGGACTTCGATTTAAGTGCGGTTGAGTCCGTAATTAATACGAGACACTACCGTATCAGTGCGGGCGAGTACGCAGATCCTTTCAACAAGGGCGCTGTTGTTAACAAGCTGGATTTCGTTATCCTTGCAGCCTTAGAAGTAGATGTTAACTTTAACTGTAACGTAGTTGTAGGTTCTGACGGTGTTGTTACCGGCGCTCAGGGCGGACATCCGGATACAGCAGCAGGAGCAAAATGTACCATCGTTATTTCTCCTCTGATCCAGGGAAGAATTCCTGCAATCTGTACCGACGTAACAACTGTTACAACACCGGGTGAGTCCATTGACGTAGTTGTTACTGATTATGGAATTGCAATCAACCCGAAAAGACAGGATTTAATCGAATGCATGAAAGATGTTAATCTTCCATTCAAGACCATTGAAGAGCTGAGAGACATTGCTTACTCCATCGTTGGAGAGCCAGAGCGCGTTCAGTTTGATGATAAAGTGGTTGGAATCATCGAAGGCCGCGACGGTACTGTTATGGACGTTGTGCGTAAGATCAAAACGTTCGAATTTTCAGAGGAATAAATATGAAGCTTTTCTCCGAGACAAATATGGATAAAAAAGATATAAATGCCGAAAAAATCGGAGATGTGGCTTACCGGGCTCTGCTGGAGGAGGTCTATACCTCCCCCAAGCCTGGCCTGGTGGATTTATATTCCAATGGCGCTCATAAGGATATGGATGTATCCACCTTTGAGCGGAGTGCGGACGCTCTCAGACCGTTTTTTGCAGCCATGGCACAGGAAGGCATAAAGCATAAGGAGAGCCCTGATTTGATATTTTCAAATATCAGAGGGATTGGCCTTGATGCAGAAAAGGCCATGTACCGTGCAACTGCTGGAGTGAATACTCACAAGGGACTGATTTTTAATATGGGAATACTCAGTGCGGCTGTGGGGGCTTGCATTGAGAGGGATAATACCGTAACTATGGACTCTCTGATGGAAATGGAGCAGGCTATGGTACGGGATACCTTATTAAAAGAAGTTCATGGGATGCGTGACTTCACCAGCAATGGAGAGAAAAATCTGCAAAAATACGGCACCATGGGTGCCAGAGGAGAAGCCATAAGCGGCTACCAGTCCATACGGTCCATTTCCCTTCCTGTGATGGCAGAGGGAATTTCGGAAGGCAGAGATTTTAATCTTGTTAAGCTTCAGACCTTATTTGCTCTGATGAGCCAGGTAGATGATTCTAATATCATCGCCAGGCATAACCCGGAGGTATTACATGAGGTTAAAGAATTGGCAAAGGAATTTCTTGCTTCTGGAGGGGCGTATCAGGAAGAGGCAGTTTCTATCCTGAAACGTATGGATAAGGATTTTATAGATAGAAATATCAGTGCAGGAGGCTGTGCGGATCTTCTGGCTGTCACCATATTTCTGGCAGATCTGTTGTGGGACGGATCAAAGGAATTCTCGGAAGTTACGAGTTTGACATAAAAAAAGGCCAGAGGCCTATGGGATAAACCGGTATCCTAGACCTCTGACTGTTACGATATGGGCCGGCTTTTGCCGGTCTTTTTCGATTTTACTGCGCAGACGGTTGATATATACCATAATGGCGTTATCGTCTATGGCAATGCTGTTTCCCCATACGTGCTCGTAAATCATATCCTTGGTAAAAACCTGATTGGGACGTTTGATAAATAAAAGCATCAAACTGCTTTCCTTGGAGGAAAGTACAATTTCTTCCCCGTTTTTATAGAACCGCATGGTGGAAGTGTTATAAGAGAAGGGGCCGCATTCAATCAGCTCTGAGCTGTCTAAAATCTGGTTTTTATTTCGGCGTATCAATGCCTTAACCTTAGCACCAAGAACCAATGGACGGAATGGCTTTGTAATATAATCGTCAGCACCCAGTGAAAGTCCATAGAGGGAGTCGTAATCTTCGTTTCTCCCGCTAACGATCATAACAGGGGTCTGGTCGCCCTGGCTGCGAATTCTCTTAATGACCTCAAAGCCTTCCATGTCCCCCAGCATAACATCCATAAGAATGATATCGTAGGAATGGTTTTTTAATAAATTTAAAGCAGCGAGGCCGCTGTCTGCAACAGTGGTTTCTAGATCATTGCTGTGCATGACTTTTTCCAGCAGCTTATAAACTGCCGGATCATCATCCACTATTAATACTTTATCAGACATAGATTCCCCCAAAATTAAAATTTTTGTAGAAATATATCGAAATTACTCTAAAAATATTATAGTATTAACCTGGAGACAAGTCAATGACGAAAAGACAAACGAAGGGAATATTGATGAACATTTTAATGGAAATTAAAAAAAGAAGAGCATTTATCATGTCTTTGGCCATGATTATTGTGCTCGGTATCTTTTCCTGCCTGGTGTTCAGCATATGGAAAGAATACAAAGAGGCAATAATTGACAATCAGAAAAAGCAGATGCTTTTAACTACCCAGAGTATGGGGGATAATTTAAGAGCATTTATTGAAGGATATCAGGCTGATGTCAATTCGCTTTGTGCCATGGAGGAAGAAAAATACAAAAAAACAGGGGAAAAGACCTGGTCCGTTCTGGAGGAGTATGTCAATTATCATACCCGTTATGTCTACGATGCTATTTTAGAAGATAAGGACGGCAATCTCTTAAAAAGTATTCACGGCTTCGGTATCGTGGATACGTATTCAGTCACAGAGATTGATGAGGACACCAGCTTTCGGCAGTGCAGGCTGGAAAACGGCGAGATCTATCTGGTGGTGAAAAAGGAAATTGAGGATGGCAAATCCGTATCTATTTTAATTAACACCAAAAGCTACAACGATACCCTGGTATCTAATATACGCCTTGGCACCAATGGATATGTGCTCATTAAGGATTCCGAGGGTACAATACTGACACACCCTCAAAGAAGCCAATGGGGGATTAATGTAATAACCGGCAGACAGGTCATGTTCCCCGATGCAGATTTAACCAGTCTGCAACAGATGATAGACAGGCAGAATCGGGGAGAGACTGGAGTCGCGGAATATTATTCTTACTGGTGGGCAGACCCTGGGGTTCCGGAGGTCAAAAAAATCAGTGCATTCTGTCCCGTGTATATTGGGAAGGGATTCCTGGTCATGAGTGCGGTCATTGATTATAATGATATTTATATCCCTGTGGCCGCAGGATTTTTCAAGCTGGGACTTGTTTCTGTTGGCATTGTGGCCGTGGTTCTTGGAATGGTATTTTACATCGGAGCTTTATGGCTTCAAAAGAGAAAGGACCGGGAAGAAATTACCTATCTGCTGGATCTTAATAACATATTGGAAGAGATGCATCAAAGTGAGGAGACCATTGCGCACCAGCAAAGACTGCAGATCATGGGAACCATGACCGGAGGAATCGCGCATGAATTTAACAATCTCCTGACACCGATTATGGGATATGCAGAGCTTCTGATGCTGGAGCTTGACGAAACCTCTGATGGCTATGAGAATGCCATGGAAATATATGAGGCATCATCAAAGGCGAAGGAAATTATACAACAGATATCTTCTCTCAGCAGAAAAAACATGGAGACGGCATATAAAACGGTAAATGCAGGCAAGGTTCTTAAAAGGGCCGCCAAGATGGTGACCTCTGTCTGTCCGCCCAATGTAAAGGTAGAAGAGGATATCAAGCTTGACGAGGAGTGCTTCCTTGGCAATGAAACACAGATCAATCAGGTGATTTTAAATATCTGTGTGAACGCCATCCATGCCATCGGCCACAAGGAAGGTAAGATTTTTATTAAATCTCAAATTGTTATGCCTTATGAATTAGAGCAGTATAAACAGTCCTCTGTATCCGGGGAATGGGATTCCTATATCCGCATCAGTATTTTTGACAATGGGGAAGGAATGAGTGAGGAGATATTAAAGCAGATCTTTGATCCTTTCTTTACCACCAAGAAAAATGGAGTAGGAACAGGACTGGGATTATCCTTAGTAGAACAGATCATTCATTCCCATAAGGGCCATATCTTTGCAGAGAGCAGTGTTGGCGTAGGAAGTATATTCCATATCTTTTTACCGGTCAATGAACAAAAGGAACACGAAGGGAATCCGACGGTAGAAGGAGACCGGGACGGAGATTTAAGGCTGCTTATTATTGATGACAATCCAAAAGTACTGAAACTTCTGGAGAAAAACTTCAGCAAGCTTAAAGTGACCATCTTCTCATGTATGAATTTTGAAGAAGCCAGGAAAACTTTAAAGGAGCAGGAGGTGGACGCTGTCATCAGTGAACAGTATGTGGAAGGAAAGAGCGGTGCTAATTTCTGCATGTCCTTAAAAGGAACCTACCCAGGACTGATTCGTATTATCATGGCGGACCGGGTGACCAAGGAAATTGTGGAAGCCAAGCGGCGAAAAATCATCGATGATTATATCGATAAACCAGTTTCTGACTCCGCAATATTAAAAGCAGTTAAGAACTGTATAGAAAAAATGTAGAATGATTTGAAAAAAAAGGGAAAGCAAGATGCAATTATAACAAAAATTTTCTGGATTACTTGGTATTTATTGACAAAATCCAATGGTACAAGGTATAGTAAAAGAGGCTTATCCTACCGAAGCATTTTCTATGAAAAGAGAAGGCTTCGGGAAAGAAAGCCGGATTAGCATTAAATCAAAAATAGTTCTTATAGGAGAAAGAAATGCAGAAAGAATATTTAATGGAATCCGAAGATGTGCTAGGTAAACTAGAAACATCACACCAGGGTCTTTCAGACGCCCAGGTTGCGGAAAGACAGTCGAAGTACGGATTGAACAAGTTAACAGAAGGAAAGAAAGAGAGTCTCATTCATAAGTTCTTAAAAGAGCTTACTAATTTCATGACTATTATTCTGATTGCAGCAGCTTTCATTTCCGGAGCGACCTCCCTTTATGTGGGAGAAAGTATGATCGATACGATCATTATCTTACTGGTTGTGGTTATCAATGCGGTGCTTGGTGTATATCAGGAATCCAAAGCAGAATCAGCCATTGAATCATTGCAGGAAATGGCAGCGTCCACATCAAAGGTAATCCGTCACGACAGACTTCTTGTAGTAAAGTCCGAGGAACTGGTTCCTGGTGATATTATTCTATTAGAAGCAGGAGATTCCGTCCCGGCAGATGCGAGAATTTTAGAAAGCGCCAGCTTAAAGGTGGAAGAGGCTGCACTTACTGGTGAATCCTTATCCGTATCAAAGATTGAATCAGTGGTTGGAGACGGTTCCGGTGAAGTTGCCCTTGGCGATCGTAAGAACATGGTCTATACGGGTTCCACCGTGGTATACGGAAGAGGAAAGGCTGTTGTATGTTATACCGGTATGGAAACAGAAATCGGTCACATCGCACATGCTTTAAATTCAGCTAAAGATGAAGAAACACCTCTTCAGATCAAATTAAACCAGTTATCAAAAATTCTTTCTATTTTAGTACTTGTTATCTGCGGACTGATGTTTGCAGTTAATCTGACCAGAATCGGACTTTCCGGCAGTGGCATTCATTTACGGGAACTGATTGATACCTTTATGATTGCGGTTTCACTTGCTGTTGCTGCGATTCCAGAAGGACTGGCAGCCGTTGTTACCATTCTTTTGTCCATCGGTGTTACCAAGATGTCAAGAAAGCGGGCCATCATCAGAAGGCTGACCGCAGTAGAGACTCTTGGCTGTACTCAGATCATCTGTTCCGATAAGACAGGAACTCTTACTCAGAATAAGATGACGGTCGTACAGCATGCCGCAGATGATGAGAACATGCTTATGACTGCCATGGCGCTTTGCTCTGATGCAGAGTTAGATCCTGAAAGTAAGGATGCAGTGGGAGAGCCAACCGAGTGTGCTCTTGTCAACGATGGCTATAAACATGGGCTTGATAAAAGTGAGCTGAAGAATACGTTCGTTCGTATCGGCGAAGCTCCTTTCGATTCTATGAGAAAGATGATGTCCACCATCCATAAAAAAGAGGACAATACCATTATCCAGTTTACAAAGGGTGCGCCGGATGAAGTGTTAAAACGTTGTACCAAGGCATTTATCGGCGGAGTGGAAGTCGATATGACGGAGGAGATCCGAAACAGTATCCTAAAGGAAAACAAAGCCATGGCAGATAAGGCACTTCGTGTTCTTTGCGGTGCCATGAGAATCTGGGAGAGCCAGCCGTCTTCCACCGAACCTGAGATATTAGAACGCAACCTTGTTTACTTAGGACTTTCCGGAATGATCGATCCAGTACGTCCGGAGGTTAAGGAAGCCATCAAAGAATGTCAGGCAGCTGGTATCCGACCGATTATGATTACTGGTGACCACAGAGACACTGCGATTGCCATTGCAAAGGAACTTGGAATTCTGGATCATGAGAGAATGGCCATTACCGGTGCTGAATTATCAAAGATCTCTGACGAGGAACTGGAAAAGACCATTCAGAACTATTCTGTTTATGCGAGAGTTCAGCCGGAACATAAGGTTCGTATCGTTAAGACCTGGAAGAAGCTTTCCAAGGTTACAGCCATGACCGGTGACGGTGTCAATGATGCTCCTTCCATTAAGGAAGCTGATATAGGTGTGGGTATGGGTATCACTGGAACCGATGTAACGAAAGACGTTGCTGACATGGTGCTTGCTGATGATAACTTTGCTACTATCGTATCAGCGGTGGCAGAAGGAAGACGTATCTACGACAACATCAGAAAAGCCATTCAGTTCCTGTTATCTTCCAACTTAGCAGAGGTTATTGCTGTTTTTATTGCAAGCCTTTTAGGATTTACAATCTTAAAGCCTGTTCATTTACTTTGGATCAACTTAATTACAGACTGTTTCCCGGCCATTGGACTTGGTATGGAGGCAGAAGAGTCTGACATCATGAAGAGAGAGCCAAGAAATCCAAAAGATGGCATCTTCTCTGATGGAGTAGGTGGCGAGACCATATTCCAGGGTGTTGTAATCGCCCTTCTCACCTTACTGGCTTACTTTGTTGGTCACTATATGGAAAGCGGTGTATGGGAGGTTGCAGAAAGTAAGGACGGTATGACCATGGCATTCTTAGCCCTTTCCTTGCTTGAGATGTTCCACTCCTTTAATATGCGCTCCAGAACGGAATCCGTATTTAAGCTGAAAACAAGAAATGTTTTCTTAACAGGTTCTCTGTGCGTATCATTTGTACTGACCACAGCCGTAATTTATGTGCCATTTTTAAGAGAAGCATTTCATTTTGAATTCATTTCTTTAAAAGAATATATCGCCGCCATCATAATTGCTGTATCAATTATTCCAATTATGGAAATATTAAAGATAGTTAAGCGGAGATGACTTTTACGAAGAAGAATTTAGAATTATTACAAAAATCTAAAAATAATATAAAATCTTAAAAAATTTTAAGTAAGTTTTTATTACTCTTTAAGAAACTCCGTTTAATATTGTTACATGATACTTATGCATCTATATTAAAAGGGGGATCATTTATATGATTACTATCTTAGCATGGCTCATGATAATTGTTTTCTTGGCGTTAGTCATGACCAAAAAGCTGCACCCGTTTACGGCACTTATCAGTGTCCCACTGGTGTTCTCACTCATCGGTGTATTCACCGGAGTAATGAAGGAACCTATTGCCAAATATCTTGAAAAAGATGCTGCTGATGCTTTATCCATTGGAGATCAGATCGTAGCTCTTGGAAAGATGTCTCAGGACGGACTGGTAAAGAGTTCCAAAACCGCATTCATGCTGCTTTTCGCAATCCTGTTTTTCTCTATCATGCTGAATGCTGGTCTGTTTGATCCGATTGTAAACACTGTTATCCGCGTTGCTGGCGGTGACCCAGTTAAAGTTTTAATCGGAACTGCAATCGTAGCTGCAGCTGTTTCCTTAAATGGTGACGGTACAACTACAACACTTATTTGCTGTACAGCGTTTATCCCGATTTACAAAAAGCTCAACATTAAGATGCTTTATCTGGGCGTTTTGATTATCCTGATGAACACAATTATGAACTTACTCCCTTGGGGAGGCCCAACTGCACGTGCTATGGCAGTTATGGAAGTGGAAGGCGGCCCTGTACTTGCAGCTCTTGCTCCAGGTATGGTTGTATCCGTTATCTACATGCTGGGCGTTGCTTTCTACCTTGGTCTTAAGGAAAGAAAAAGAGTTGGTATTCAGAAGCTTTCCGCAAGTGAGCTTGCACAGACAACTCAGTCTGACCCAGAAGTAGAGGCTTTAAAGCGTCCTAAACTGATCTGGTTCAACGCTATCTTAACCATTGGTACTGTTGTTCTTTTAGTTATGGATAAACTTCCATCTTCTTTCCTTTTCTTAGTTGCTTTAGTCATTGGACTTATGGTAAACTATAGAAAGATTAAAGATCAGAAAAATCGTATTCAGGACAACGCAGGAGATGCATTACAGGTAGTTATCCTGGTAATTGGTGCAGGTATGTTCTCTGGTCTGTTCGGAAACACAGGTATGAGCGATGCATTAGCTCATAGTATGGTTAGTGCCCTTCCAACCTCTCTTGGAAGATGGTGGGGACTTGTAACAGCAATTGTTTCTGCACCTGGTACATTCTTCTTATCAAATGATGCTTACTACTATGGCATCTTACCAGTATTCGCAGAGGCAGGAGCAAAATATGGCTACTCTGCACTGAACATGACTGTAGCATCACTGTTAGGCCAGGCATTCCACTTATTAAGCCCACTGGTAGCATTTATCTACCTTCTGTTAAACATGACAGGGCTTGAGATGGGTGAATGGCAGAAAGAATCCGCAAAATGGGCACTCGGCATCTTCGTTATCATGGTTGCTGTAGCTGCTATTACAGGAGCATGTCCATTATTTATTTAAAGTTAATACAGGCAGAGATTTAGATTGGAGACAAAAATGAGCATATTATTAGAAGGGCTACTCTCGTTTACATGGCAGCAGGCCGTTATGATGTTAATTGGCTGCGCCCTGATGTATCTGGGTATCAAAAAAGAGTATGAGCCGACACTTTTAGTTCCTATGGGACTAGGCACGATTTTAGTTAATTTCCCGATGTCCGGTATTATTACACAACCAAGTACCGGAGTAGAAGGTGTTCTGAACGTGTTGTTTGATGCCGGAATTTCAACAGAATTGTTCCCGCTTCTTATTTTTATCGGAATTGGAGCAATGATTGATTTTGGACCGTTACTGCAGAACCCTTTTATGATGTTGTTTGGTGCTGCTGCACAGTTTGGTATCTTCGCAACCGTAGTTTTAATTGTAGCGGTTACAGGATTAACTCTTCCAGAGGCTGCTTCTATGGGTATTATTGCAGCGGCTGATGGCCCAACCAGTATCTTTGTAGCTGGTAAACTGGCTCCAAATTTATTAGGACCGATTACTGTGGCGGCGTATTCTTACATGGCTCTTGTGCCAATCATACAGCCACCTGTTATTACAGCGCTGACAACCAAAAAAGAGCGTATGATTCATATGAAATATGAACCAAAAGACGTTTCTAAGACAGCGAAAATTTTATTCCCATTACTTATTACATTTGTTGCTGGTTTTACAGCTCCTATGTCCCTTCCGCTGATCGGATTCCTTATGTTCGGAAACCTTCTTCGTGAGTGCGGCGTGCTGGACCGCTTAAGTGCATCTGCACAGAATGAATTAGTAAATATTATTAGTATTTTACTTGGACTTACAATTGCTACAAAGATGACAGCTGGCGAGTTCTTAAACGTTAAGACACTGTTAATCATTGCATTCGGTCTGTTAGGTTTCGTATTTGATACCGCAGGCGGTGTAATCTTTGCTAAGCTTTTAAACTTATTCCGCAAAGAGAAGATTAATCCAATGGTTGGAGCAGCCGGTATCTCCGCATTCCCTATGAGTAGCCGTGTAATTCAGAAGATGGCGACTAAGGAAGATCCTACTAACTTTATCCTGATGCATGCAGCCGGTGCTAACGTTTCCGGTCAGATCGCTTCAGTAGTAGCTGGTGGACTTCTGCTTTCCTTCTTCATGTAATCTAACGCAACTATTGATTAAAATGTAGTTTCCCTGATAGGGGATGGAGGTAATTATGTCAGATATTATGGTAAAAGCTTTAGAATTAATGGGCGTAGGCATGGGCGGTATCTTCGTTGTAATGATTCTGCTCTATGGAATTTCCCAGGTGCTTTTAAAATTAACTGCACCAAAAAAAGACAACTAATTTAGCTGACTGTCTATTTATTAGAATCCTAAAAATAAAATGTAGAAAAGACGACGGAAGAAATTCCGTCGTCTTTTCTTTGTGTAATGATTGGATTATCCGTATAGCTGAGTCCTTAAATAATTTTTCGGTGTGATACCCATTCGCTTTTTAAACACCTTAAAGAAGTATGCATAGTCCTGAAATCCACATTTCTCCGCAATCTTATGAAAGTCTCTTTCTCCAAGCTCCAGAAGATGTATAGCAGAAGCGATTCTTAAGGAGTTTAAATAATCGGTAAATCCCTGTCCTGTTTCGCTTTTAAAAATGGTGCTTAAGTATCCCATACTGATTCCAATCTCATCGGCAATGCTTTGAAGGGAGATGGGCTTTGCGTAATCCCGGTTGAGATATGCGATAGCAGATTTTACATAATTGGAATCGCCGGGCATTTGAAGCTGTATTTCTTTACACATATTAAAAAAGCAATGGAGGAACCATTCCCATAGCTGGGGCAGGGTACTTAATTGGGTAAATATCTGGTCCGGGGAGACTTTGTCCGTGATGATTCGATTTAAATCCAGTTGATTCTTTTTCGAGATTCTGGTGATAATGCTCAGCAGGTCTGCGCATTTCATCTGAACATTGGAACGAGGTTCCTTTTGTTCAATCATATCCTGAAATAATTTGTTGATGATTCCTTCTGCTTTTTCGTACTCTCCTTTTAATACCAGAGTTAAAAGTATCTTTTCTATGGAGTAATCAAGCCCGGATAAGCTGGCAGAGGCATTGGTAACAGGCTTAGAATGGAGGATGGACTGCTTCCCCGAGTAAAATGCCAGGCGCATGGTCTCTAAGGCTTTTGTATAGGCGTGTCCCACGTCAATAATATGGCTGGCACGCTCTCCCACACAAAAGCTTACAGAGATATTTAAGAAGTTTTTATAATTGGTGGAAAGCTGATGTAACAGGCTGCTGATGGTCTCTTCTGTTTTTGCCTGACTGGCTTCATGAGCAAAGGATAAAAGGATGCAATAGGTTTCCCGCTCAATATGGGCCAGGATCCCGGTAGGGTATTTGCTTAACAGTTCATTTCCTATATTGCAGATGGAAAAGCTTAATATATTCCGCTGGTTATAGTTATTTAGGTGTTCGATTCTTCCATAATCATCAACCGACAGGATAATGGGTATCACCTGAGTGAGGGAGAGAGAGATTCCCAGAGAACGGATATTAGCTTCTATCTCTTTTTTTGATAATAAGGCCCCTCCTAAAAGATCAATTACGAATTTCTCTCTGAGGGCAGAAATGGTACGGTCAGGAAATGCCTTTGATTTGTTATGGGTATTCAACCTTTTTTTTAGTTCGCTTAGCAGGGAGAGTAAGTAGCATTCGTTCAGCTTATGCTTTAAAACGTAATCCATAGCCCCATTTTTCAGTGCGCCCCGGACATAGGTATAATCGTCGTAATTGCTCAGGGCAACGAATAAAGTTTCCGGATACAATTCTTTTACTTTCTGGCAAAGCTCTAAGCCGTTCATATTTGGCATCCGCATATCGGAAAGAATAATATCAGGATGGGTCTGGGAGATCTTGTCCAGTGCGGACAGCCCGTCGGAAGCCTCCCCACAGACCATGAATTCCTGAGAAAAGTTCTGGAGCAGCAGTTTGATGTTGGTACGGACCAAAAGTTCGTCATCTACAATTAATATGTTATACATAATGTGCCACCTCGTTTTCTTGTATTATGGGAAGCTGTAATTCAAACCGGGTGAAGATTCCTGGCTGGCTGATAATTTCCATCTCAAAGCTGGATGAAAAGTACATGGAAAGGCGCTCTCTGATATTGTGAATGCCTATGTGTCCGGCATTCTCATTCTGGTTGTGATTTAATATTTCATGAATCCGTTCTTCCTCTATTCCCTGTCCATTGTCCTCCACAATGATTGTTAAGAAGCCGTCATCAACGAGATAATCCACCATGAGAATTCCATCGGAAACCTTGTCTTTTAAGCCGTGCTTTATAGCATTTTCCACCAGGGGCTGGACCAGCAGCTTTGGAATCATATAAGAACCTGCCTCCTCTGAGACTTGTATGCGGTATTGAAAGGTATTGGTATAGCGGTAATTTTGAATCTCCAGATAGGAGGTCAGAAAGTCACGGTCTTCCTCTACATGAATAAAAGATCTGCCGTCCATGTTGGTATGCATGAGAGAGGAGAGAGCTTCTGCCACTTTTGCGATGTTGTCTGCCCCCTGGAGAGCGGACAGAAATTTGATGGTATTTAAGGTGTTGTATAAAAAGTGAGGATTCATCTGGAATTGAAGTGCTGCGATTTCCGCACGGTGCTTTGATTCCTCTTCTTTTTTTACCTGTAAAAGGAGATGGCGGATTCGGTTCAGCATGGCTTTAAACTGGCTGGATAAAGCACCGATCTCATCCTGAGTATGTATTTCTATGGGAAAATCCAGGCAGTCACCGTCTATGTGTCTTACGGCATTGGCAAGAAGCCGTATTTTCCTCGTCAGCAGAGAGGTGATGAGAAAGATACATGCGATCATAAGGACCACAAGGAGGAGCGTGATGAGAATGATGTTGTGGAGCGTCTTTGTAAATGCTGATACGATTTCTCTTTCAGGAATTACATTTAAGGTTGTCCAATTGGTCAGCCTTGAGGTATGGTATACCACCAGCATTCGATCGCCTGTATCGCTGGTGATGAAAAAATGGCCTGAATTATCTTTGATTCCGTCAATAATCTCTGGAAGTGCCGGCTCATTTTGCTCTGTATTTAGTAGATTGAATGCTGGATGAAACAGTACATTTCCATCCACCTGATTGATTACATACAGCGAGGAGGCTGAGGTGGAGCTGGTATCAAAGCACTCTTCAAACAGACTGGCACTGATGTCCGCATTCACAAATCCAATCTTCTGATTGTTAAAGCCGTAAACCGGTTTTAATACGGAAAAGACCATATCATTTTTCGTATTGTACCATTTGTGAGGGAAATGGGGAGGTATGAAAATCAGTTCTTTATCACTGTCTTTAATAATGGAGATCCATTGATTCTCTTTCAAGGTCTCAAAGGAAGAGGGAAGGCCGTATGTAATGGTATTTCCGTTAAAATCGCTTAGCATAAGGCCGTTTAGATTATTCTTAAAGCTGCAAAGGCTGATTAAGTAATCAGAAGCAGTTCTCTGGTAATTTACAATGTCAGCATCGCTTAAGTCATCTCTTGATAATATGGTGATAATGTTGGTGGACAGAGAGTTGCTGGACCGGACGGAAGTAAGAGCAGCCACATTAATAATATCCTGCACCTGATTCTCAAATATGGTGTTTGAGACTTGAAGTAAATGTTCCGAATTATGTATGGCAGTGGAGGCTGCTTCTTTTTTTAATGCCTGGTACCAGACACCAAGTACCATTGCCGCAAACAGAAGAAAGATCAGTGTCATGGAAAAAATGAACTTATACCGGATGCTTTTAAAGTGGGTTTTCATTGCGCCTCCATTTTTGGTAATGTATTATAAAAGTATCATAAAATTTTAGGGGATATCTGTCAAGTTGTACATAAAAAAGTGTAAAAAAATCCTATAAAGTGGAAAAAAGTGCAATGCATTTCCCTGGAATAAAATGGTATGATTGGTTCAGGAAATAACCGGTTAATTCAAGTGAAAATAAAAGGAAGGGTATTCAATATGAAAAAAAGTAAAAAGTGGCTGGCAATGAGTCTGGCATTTTCCATGGTTGCCAGTCTTTCCGGATGCGGGGGAAACAGTGCAGCTTCGGGGGCTGGGAGTGCGGCAGCAAAGGGAAACCCGGAGGTTAAGACTTTAAGCGTTCTCATGTATACGGATTGGTATAAAGCAGGCTGGCAGGCATTGGAGCAGTACATCAACGAGAATTCCAGTGAGCTTGGCTTTAAGCTTGAGATATCAAAAATACAGGGAGGCTCCCAGGGAGATCAGGTCCTTCAGACGAAATTTGCCACCAATGACCTTCCTGACATCATTCAGGTCTATAAGCCCCAATGGGTGGAATCCTATGCCAATGGCCTTGATAAGCTGGTGGATTTAACGGGACTGGATTGTGTCTCTGAGTATGATAAAAAGGCACTGGATGGCACCTTTATGTATCAAGGGAAGCTATATGCGGTCCCCATTGATTCCGTGGTTCTATCCGGTGTGTTCTACAATAAAAAGGTGTTTGAAGCAGCAGGTGCTGCGATACCAGGAACCTGGGATGAGCTTTTGGCAGTTTGTGAGAAATTAAAGGCGAAAGGAGTGACTCCGGTCTATTACTCCGGTAAGGACGCTTGGAGCGTTCAGCCACCTACCATCAGCGGTCTGTTAAATGATGCAGCTGAAAAAGGAACGGATACCTTCGGTCTTATGGATCAGATCAATACAAACAAACTGAAATACGCAGATTGTACCAATTTTGTAGGCTCCATTGAGAGGACAAAGGATCTCATTGATCTTGGCTATGTGAATGAAACCTACTTATCGGATACCGTGGACAATGCCCATCAGGCCCTGGCAAATGGAGAGTGTGCCATGTATATCAACGGCACCTGGTGTGCGGATAACATCAATAAAAAGTTTCCGGATAAGATAGATGACATCGGAGCCTTTGCCATTCCAACTCCAGGCGGTGACAATTACATCAATATGTTCACCCCCTATTCCCTGGCACTGACTACCAATTGTAAGGATGCAGAGCTTGGGAAAAAGGCACTTAACTTCATAGCTTCCCAAAAGGCACAGCAGATTTATGCCGATGCCCAGCCAGGGGTATATTTAAATAAAAATGTTACCAGCGATATTCCTAAGGCAACGGAAGATTTAAAGAAGCTTATGGACAGCGGAAAATCCATGACAGACTGGGAAGAGATCAACAAGTATTCTTACGGAAACTTAAGTGAGCCATTGTTAAACTATTACACCGGGATGTTAAAGGATGCGAAAGAAGTGGCGCAGGCACTGGACACAGAAACAGAACGCAATGCAAAAGCGCAGGGCGATTCTAACTGGAAATAGTTTAAAGATGCGGTAGAAAGAGATACCAGATATTCGTATTAGTAAACCCATACTTTTACCGTATCTGGTATTTCTGTTTTCTCCGTAACAGGTAAGGAGCAGATCATGCATTCAAATACACGTAAAAGATATTCATACATCTTGGCAATTCCCGGGCTTTTCCTTTATATCCTGTTTTTTATTCTCCCTGCTGTGGGAGGGCTGGCCCTTTCTTTTGTCAAGATTCTAGGCTTTAATTTATCCTCCGCCCGGTTCGGTGGTCTGCAAAACTATGCAGACGTGTTCATTCAGCCAAATATGAGGCGAGCCATTGTTAATTCATTTATATTTGCCTTGATTACCACCATGTTTAAAATGGGAATCGGTCTTTCTCTTGCCGTGCCCTTAAACAGGAAGATGGCACTGACCAACGCATTACGGACCATATTCTTCTTGCCGGCAGTCATTAATACCGTTGCAGTTGGACTTATTTTTTCTTCACTCATGCACCCATCAAACGGATTGGTCAATAGTTTATTACAGGCAATGGGACTTGGAATTCTTGCGAAGTCATGGCTTGTGGACACTCATCTGGCAATCTTTTCTGTCTGTGCCATTGAAATCTGGAAATGGTCCGGCTTTACCATGGTAATTCTCCTATCAGGGATGCAGACCATTGGCAGAGAGTATTATGAAGCGGCAGAGATTGATGGAGCTGGTGGATTTACGAAGTTTAAGTACATAACCTTTCCCCTTCTTTTGCCTGCATTTAACAATGCGCTGATCTTAAGCATCATTGGAGGGCTTAAGGTATTTGACTTAATCCAGGCCACTACCCAGGGCGGCCCTGGCTCTGCGACAGAAGTCTTTGGGACTTTAATCTATAAATCCTTTGGTGCAGGAAGGCTTGGAGAAGGGTGTGCCGCAAGTATCATACTGGCAGTGGTCATTGCAGCAATCGCCATACCGGCATATCAATACATTGCCAACAGGGAGGTAGAGATGTGAGAAAACGAAAAATACGTGAGGCAATCTTAAACCTGGTACTTTGCCTTTGTGCTCTGATCATATTGGTTCCGGTATTTATGGTTATCATCAATTCCTTTAAGAATGGGACAGAGGCGGCAAGAATGAATTTAGCCCTTCCCACCACCTGGCACATCGCGGAGAACTATATAGAGATGGTACGGGAGGGAGGAATCTTTCGAGGGCTTGTAAACAGTACCGTAATTACTGTTATCTGTGTCTTCTTTTTGATTGTGTTGTGCTCCACCATGGCTTTTGTATTGGAACGAAGAAAAACATGTTTCTCAAAAGTGATCAATATGACCGTTATTTTTGGACTTGTGCTGCCTCTTCAGATCATACCTACCTACTTTGTCTGCAACTTCCTTGATCTGACCCATGAGATAGCAGCTGTTTTCGTACTGATTGTTGCCAATATGTCCTTTACGGTCTTTTTATATACTGGTTTTATTAAAAGCATTCCCATTGAAATTGACGAATCCGCCTGGATGGATGGAGCCAGCCATACCCAGTTGTTTTTTCAGATTATTTTCCCGCTGCTTCAGCCGGTAACAATAACGGCTGTTATTATTAACTTTATGGCGGTATGGAATGATTTTGGAATCTCCATTTATTTTTTGAACAGCGCCAGGAATTACACCCTTCCTTTGACCGTATATAATTTCTTTGGAAACCATAATTCAGATTGGCAGCTGGTATTTGCAAATGTGGTATTATCCACCCTTCCTGTAGCGGTCGTGTATCTGATGTTGCAACGGCATATTATATCCGGTATGACATCGGGTGCCGTAAAAGGCTAGAAGCTCTGGAGTGAGTCGTATAGAAGAGAGGAGGGAGGCCATGGGGAGAGGCTGAGTTACAATAAGAGGAAACCTTATGTTACGTAACGAATGGAAAGGCTGGAGGGGCAAATGAAAAAAGCATTGATATTTTTATCAGCAGTATGTATGAGTATTACCCTGACTGGAAGCCACGTGTATGCAGAGGAACCACAGAGTGCAGCATGGCAGGGGTCTGGTGCTACCGTCTATTATGTAGACGATGTAAATGGAAATGATAAGGCAAGCGGTACGACAGAACAAGCGGCATGGAAAACCCTGGATAAGGTAAATGCTACTACCTTTTTACCGGGCAATAAAATTTGCTTTAAAGCAGGTGGAAAATGGACGGGTATGCTTCACCCTCTAGGTTCGGGAAGCAGCGGAGCGCCTATTATTCTGGATCAGTACGGAGTGGGAGATAAGCCTCTGATTGAAGGAAATGGAGCGGAAGCAGCAATTAAGCTGGACTCACAGGAATACTGGACCATACGAAATTTTGAAGTGACCAATCGGGCAGCGCAGAGAGGTATTCGTCAGGGAATTTTTATTAATGGAAAAACTGATGGAATTACTCATGGGATTACCATAGAAGACTGTGAGGTCCACGATGTAACTGGAGAGAACCGAAGATCCCTGGATACCTATAAGAGCATGTACTGGAATTCCGGCATCTATGTCAGTATGCCCGGCAGGTCCAACCCCTCAGTTCATTATGATGGGGTGTTAATAAAAGGGAATTACGTTCATGACGTGCTGACCAGCGGAATCCGTATTAACCAGAGAGAAGATTTTATTGTGGACCAGTATCATACGAACGTGGTCATCGAGGGGAATACCATCAGCAGAACCGGCTCGGATGGAATGATCGTGGCCAATTGTGTATCCCCCTTGATTCAATATAATCTATGCTACGATGCAGGGGCTCTTGGTAATTCTTCGGATACTAAAATTATTGCAGGCCTGTGGACTTGTGGGACAGACGATGCTCTATTTCAGTATAACGAGGTGGCAAGGACTGTTTTGTTTGAAAGTGATGGAACTGCTTTTGATACGGATTGGGGAACCGGAGGTGTCACAACCTTTCAGTATAATTACACCCATGGAAATCAGGGCGGATTCTGGCTTGATTGTGCAGGAATCAATAAAGACCCCAATCATATTAAGACAGTGCTTCGTTATAATGTGAGCGTGGATGATGAACGGTATATCATTCGGGCAGGAGATATGCCGACCGAACTTTATAACAATACCTTTTACAAATCCCAGGGAAAGCTTGACGCCTGTTTTGGCAATGCGGGAAAAAATCACAAATTTTATAATAATATATTCTATTTTGAATCTTCACCCGACTGGGCTTCCTCGGTGTATGAGAATAACCTGTATTACCCATGTGATGCCAATCCGGCTGATATGTACGCAGTTTCAGCCAATCCTCAATTGGTAAGCCCTGGCCCGGCGCAGGATGGGATGGCATTTGCAGACCATTTTAAAATCCAGTCCACCTCCCCGGCCATTGGAAAAGGAGTCTATATCCCGGATAACGGAGGAAAGGATTTCTGGGGAAATGAACTGAATAAGGGCTCTTATGATATTGGGGCGCACCAGAATATGGGAGCCGGACTTAATGATGAAGATACGTACGTATTTGCCAGGGACTTTTCCATGACTCAGGGAAATCGGGGCTGGTATTACATGGAGGCGGCAAACGGCTCTTATCAAAATATGACATGGGACGATTCTCAGAAGAAATGGAAAGGCAGCGGAGCCTTTAATCTCATCTGGGCACCTGGAAGCATGCATCCTGACGGAAATGATACGGTCCTTGCCTGGAAAGCGCCCAAAGCCGGTACGGTTCAGGTCGTAGGCAATCCGAAAAAAGCCAATCTTGGAAATGACGGAGTAAACGTAAAAATCTTAAAAGGCTCCACACAGGTCTGGCCAGGAAGCGGCTGGCAGTTTATTGGTGGTTCGGATTCCACAGGGGTTTCCCATAATGTCACCATACAAGTAAAGAAGGACGAGATGATTTACTTTGTCCTCAATAAGAACGGGAACAATTACAATGACGGAACTTCCTGGAATCCTCTTATCACTTATAATGTGGTGGAAAAATACAGTCTGACTTCTGATTTTTCCAGTGTACAGGGAAGCCGGGGCTGGTATTATCTGGAGACAGCCAGCACCGGTTATCAGCAAATGACATGGGATAGCAGTGTCAATCGGTGGAAAGGTAAAAAACAGTACAGCTTAATCTGGGCACCGGCGCAGCTTCATCCGGATACTTCGGATACCGTAGTTGCATGGAAGGCATCTCATTCCGGTAGTGTCACCATAAAAGGAAATCCAAAGAAGGTAAGTCAGGGCTATGATGGAGTCAAGGTTAAAATCTTAAAGAACACTCAAAATCTATGGCCGGAGAATGGTTGGCAATCCATTGGAGGTTCTGATACCACAGGCATGGCCCATCAGCTAACCACCAATGTGTCTTCGGGAGACTGGATCTATTTCATTGTAAACCAGAATGGCTCCAATGCAGGAGATGAAATAAACTGGAATCCTGTTATCACTTTTCAGTAGCAGGTTATGTAAAGGGAGGCTGCCATGAAGAAGAATTTCTATATATTTGGGACCGCATTTCTATTATGCATTAACTTCTTTCTTTTAACTGGTTTTCAAAAAAAAGCCTGTGCTTTTCGTAAATGGGGACAGGATATATGAAGAGGAGTATTTATTTTTGTCCCAGGTTTACACAGGTGGAATGGCAGAAGAGGAAAAAGGAACCAGGAACAGAGCTGCTTGTGCAAAAGTTGAACAGCAAATGCTTAAGGAGAACAACGTCGTAGAAGATATCTCATTTGCTTCCTTCCTGAACAAAGTAAATAAAGAGAATGAAGCAAGAAAGCAGGCAATGGATGCTGGGGAAAGAATCTATGGCCCTAAGGTATACGATGCCAGGATCTATTATGACTATATCTATAGCGAAGCAAAGGAGAACATGATAAAGAATGTCTTAATGAGCCAGATTACTGACCAGGAAATCAAAAGCTTTGGTGAAAAAAATAGAATAGATTTAAGAGAAAAAGAGGAAGTGCAGCTGATTCGCTACCAACTAGCAAGAGAACGTTATATGGTCCAGTTAAAAGACAGAGTGTTAAAAGCAATGATAAAAGCAGACGGAAAGTTCTATCAGGTCTCATAAATAATGTATAGGAAAAGGTTCCATTATCTATTGATAGTGGAACCTTCTTGTATTTAAGAGACAGGGGAAAGCCTGCCGCAGGATATATCCATAATAAAGCCCTGAATGATTACATTAGAGGGCATGAGGGGATGGGTCTTTAACAGGGTGACTGACTGCTTCACTGCGGTTTTGATATTATCCATTCCCTGAAGCCAGGAGTCTAAGTCAAACCCGTCTTCCTTAAGCTTCTGAATGGTATCCCGCTCAATTCCCCGTTGGACCAGGTGAGTGATAATGGTTTCGGAAGAGATGGTGGCGGACAGACAGTCGGTATGGCCGATGACCATAACCTCCTCTACACCAAATTCCAGAATTGCAATTAAGAGGCTTCTGATGGTGCTGTCAAAGGGATTTATAATCATGCTTCCAGCCGTTTTTATGAGTTTCACATCTCCACTTCGAACACCCAGTGCAGCAGGTAGAAGCTCCACCAGTCTGGTATCCATACATGTAATCAAGGCCAACCTTTTTTTGGGATATTTGTTGTTATTAAAGTGTTTATAAAAACCGCTGTTAACAAAGGTATCGTTATACTTTAAAATTTCCTCAATCATAGTATTCCTCCATTTTATTCGAACTGGTTCTAGTATAATCCTGTAATCTTAATGTGGGATAAGCTTAAGCCTTAAAGATTGTTTAGCTGATTTTGCTTCATTCATGGGACCTGTCGAAAAATGTAAGCGCTTAACTAGTGAAAAAATGTATATTTTTTAACGAAACACAATTGGAAAATATAGGAATTATCACTCGGTAATTTTAATTTTTAATATAATATTTGTTAATTATACACAGTTGTTGCTATATATTATTGACGAAAATTATTCTAATTGCAATCAGTGGTTGAATAATAAGATAGAAACAGTTAGAATGTTTGGTGTAAGCGCTTTCACTATTATTATGGAGGAAACCTGTATGAAAGTATTGAGGAAACGATGCAAAAAAGCATTGGCGCTGTTCTTAACGGCAGCATTATTGCTGCCTTTTACAGTGTCAGGGGGAGAAATTGCTTATGCAGAACGTTTTTTTGAGCAGGATGTAGAAAATCCTGCCACACCATCAGAAGCAGGCCGGTTACAAGTCCCGGTTACGGGCTTGGAGGCGACGCCGTCCGAAGCATTTGTATCTCTTCAAGACAATACGGCAACGCCGTCAGAGGCCTCGGTGTCTTTTGATGAGATTGCAACACCGTCTCAGGCGATGTCTCTCATGGGCACACAGAGCCGATTTACAAAATCGGAGGGGAGTGTTGATGTGACAGGACTAAGAATTCCTACTCTGGCTTATGATGATACTTCCATGTCTCTTGTCTGGGACAAGCCAGAAAATTATGAAAAAGTGGCCAATTATAATGTTTATCTAAACGGGGTAAAAGTGGGGGATGCCAGAAGTAATTTTGCACAGCATGCAGACTGGGCAGCTACTTACATGAAGGCATTTTATGATCACTATGAAAATGCAGGCATTGACATGGTAAATGTTGATATCCATTCCTTCCGCCTCACTGGTCTGACTCCGGATACCAGCTATGAAGTTTCTGTAATTGCAACGGATGCTTCCGGCGATGAAATGGGCAATATGGCAACCATTACCTGTTCCACAACAAGTACACCAGAGATATTTGATATCAGGGATTACGGAGCTGAACCGGTAGAGAGAGGCTTTACATCCCTTAATGAAGAGTCTTCTGCATTTGTGGTAAAGAACACCAAAGCCATTCAGGCAGCCATTGATGCTTGCAGCGAAGGTGGAAAAGTAGTAATTCCTGAAGGAATCTATATGTCAGGTTCTCTGTATCTTAAGAGTAATATGACTCTGGAACTGAGAGAAGGAGCAATACTTTTTGGCTCACCGGACGTGGCACATTACGACCAGAACTATCTTCTCTATCCCTATTCCACGGATACCAGATCCTGGGCACTGATTAACACCTACAGTGCGGATGAGAACGGTGGATTTGAGAACATCCGTATCGTAGGTAAGGGTACGATTTATGGAAACGGCTGGAAGTATGGCGCAAAGCAGGAAGTAGCTGGTGATGGATACGAAGCTTCTTACCAGAAGCGTCAGACTGCTGATCCTGACTGGAGCTTAGAAAGCTTAAAGAAATACGCCTTAAAGGGGTGGGTGGCACAGCCGAAGGATAAGGGTGATCTAAGCCTTGGAGTTCTTGCAAAAAGTGCTTATAACAATGCAAGGGGCAAGGGATATGATGAATCCACCGCTTATTCCACACGACCCAATCTGGTGGTTTTGAGAAATGTAAACGGTGTTTACATGGAAGGAATTACAGCAGAAAACCCAGCGTTCCATACCATAGCAGTGCTGGACAGTGAAAATGTGGTTTCTGATAATGTAAAGTACATTACATACGATGCAAACAACGCGGATGGAATTGAGCTTGGAAATACCCAGAATGCCATGGTCTTTAATAACTTCTTCGATACAGGAGATGATGGCATCAACTTTGCAACAGGCATGGGAAAAGGTGTACAGGATACAGAGCAAAAGCCATCAAGCGGCATCTGGACCTTTAACAATTTCCTCCGGGAATGCCACGGCGGAGCGATTGCTGCTGGCAGCCATACCGGTGCTGGAATCGAAGATATGCTGGTTGAAGACAATGTAATGAATCATAGTGATACGCCATTCCGGTTTAAAAGCGCTCCGGTTAACGGGGGCGGTATCAGCAATGTAAGAATCCGGGATTGTGCAGTAGGTGATGCGGATCAGGTATTTAGTTTTAATACCACATACAGTGATGCCAATCAGGCTACTACGGTGGAGCCGGCGGACAAACCGGCAGAGTTTTACGATATCAGCGCATACAACATCACAGCTGATACCATTAACAAGTTAACCGTAGATATTTTGGCAGATGTTGATTATGATTCTCCATATAAAACCTGGCATACTCACCATGATTTGTATTTCCAGGATATTGTTTTTACCAACATAAAGGTTACGAAAAACTCAGAGCGAATCGTGGGAGCTTCCAATGTGACCTTTGACAACGTGGGACTTAGCTGGTCAAAGGATGCACCAGCGGAAACAGATGAAAGAGCCTGGGGAAATATTAAGTTTAGCAATGATGTAACCTTCACAGGAACCACGACTCTGTCTGAAAATGCCTATGATGCCATGGCAAAACCGGTTTGGCCGGATGATACGGCAACCGTTGCCAGTGCTTCAGAGGCCATAAAACCAAGTGGAGCCCATGAAGTGAACTTAAAATGGCCCGCAGCCAAAGATGGTGAGCAGGTATCAGGGACTGGAAAAGTAACTGGATATATTGTGGAGACCTATGTAGGCGATGAACTGGTGGATATCACCCGTCCAGTGACAGCGACCACAGCAGATATGACTGGACTCTCTCCGGATACCAGGTATGTATTTGTGGTTTACGCAGTGGACGGACCAGGAAATAAGATTCCGGGACCCCGGTTTGAAATTAACACATCATCGGGAGAAGATAAGAAGCTTAAGGAGCCAGAAGACAAAAATGTGGTATTTTCCAACATGGGCTATACCTGGGGGACTGCAAAGTTAAGTTCAGCCAAAGCAGCTGATGCCAGAGTCCGCGGCTACCGTGCATTTGTGGATGGGGATCTGGTAGCTACCATCTATAATTATCAGCTTCAAGAACCGGAGAAAGCTACAATCAGTATGACCGTTGGCCGAATGATGGAAAATGAGAATGAGGTTATCATTGAGGCATTTTCAGACGCCGGAGAAAGCTTTGAATACAAAGAGGCTACGGTTGAGACGATAAAGAATTATGATTACCATGCACCAGTCTGGGAAGCCAATGCGTTAAAGGCAAGTGCTGTTGGAGAGTCCATAAAGCTTACCTGGAAGGCGCCAAAGGATGAGTCCGGAATCCATGGTTACAGGGTATATGCAGACGGAAAGCCGATTTACACAAAAGAGGGAGATTACTTCAATCATGTAAATGGAACATATACCACGGACAAAACAACTTACATAGTGACCGGGCTGGATATGAAGATTCCTCACACCTTCCGGGTGGAAGCTTCTGACGCTTGGGGCAAGGCATTAACTGGTACGGGACCATTCCATTGGACCAACAGCGGACCGGAAATCACCTGGGACGGCTCGGAAGGGGAGCAGTTGTGGAAGTCCTCGGCATTTGGACAGTCTACGGATATGGATTTTAAATCCAACATGCTGCCGAACAAAGTGGGAACAAATTATACCTGGCCTATCGGTTCTGGCACCCCGCTTAACCTGGAAGGAAAGCCGGCTCAGGATGTCGTAATAGAATCCAGAGGAGGAAAACTCCAGACCGGGCATGATGGATTGACTTTTTATTATACGGAAGTACCAACCAGTAAGAACTTCTCCCTGACAGCAGATGTTACAGTGGAGCAGTTAGGGCCGGAGGAAGGCTCAAAGACAAACCTTCAGGAGGGTGCAGGCCTGATGGTAAGGGACGTGAATGGAAGTCCTAGAAAAGAGCCTTTAGAGGAAGGGTATGAAGAGTATCCTGCAGCCTCCAACATGGTTATGTTAAGCCTGCAGGCAGCAGGGAAAGCTCTGAATGCAGATATTAATTTACTTGCAGCAGCCCGTTATGGGGTTAACAGCCCGGCTGGAAACTTAAAAACAGTTAAAACAACAGCAACCTTCGAAAAGTCAGTTTCAAAAGCGGATGAAAAATATGCGCCAGCAGATGCGCCATTTACATCAAACTTTTATGGCACAGAAACGAAACTGAGACTGGAACGGACAGATGAGGGATTCTTTGTCTACCACCTTGATAAGCAGGGGAATGTTCTTACCTCTTACACCTTTGAGGATAAGAATGTAACACCGAACATCGTATCTCATCTGGATAAAGAGACCATGTATGTGGGCTTTTTCGCCTCCAGAAATGCCAGAATGTCCGTAAGAAATATCTCTCTGGATATAAGTGACGTTGTAAAGCAGGATGAATCTCCAGCTTACGTGGCTCCAGATAATGATACGGCTTCTCTGTATATCGCTTCTGCGGCATACACCAACAGCTCAGATTATACCGTACAGGCCTTAACCAACCAGTCAGGAACCATGACTGTCAGCCAGAATGGCGCGGTACTGGTTTCAAAGGCACCTGTGACAGGAGGCGTACAGTTTTCCTGCCCAGCTGTAATTTCCGGACAGGAAGCAGAATTTAAGCTAAGCTTTGTACCTTCGGAAGGGGCAGATGCAGGGAAAGAAAAAACAGCGACTCTAAAGGTGAAAAGGGATAACTATGGTAAGGAATTATATGTATCTCCAGAAGGAACTGATGAGGCCGCTGGAACCAAGGAAAATCCATTGTCCATAAAAGAAGCTATCAACCGTCTGGTACCGGGAGGAACCATATATATGGCAGAAGGAACCTATCATTCATTCACCATACCAATGGCCTCTTCTGGAAATAAAGACGCAAGAAAAGCTTTAACTGCTCAGGGCGCTGTAAAAGTTACCGGCAGCAGTAAAATCTTTGTGCTTGACGCGGATTATTGGGACGTGACCGGACTTGATGTGGATGGTCAAAAGATCGAAGGAAGCAGAGGCGTTATGATTCACGGAAGCCATAATGTATTAAAGGATTCCCTGATTCATAATACATCAAGCGACGCTGGTCTTACCATAACAAAGAGCAGAGGAAGCAGAAGCTTATGGCCTTCCTACAACCTGGTAGAAAATTGTGAAGCATTTGACAATGTGGACGGTTCCAGAATCAATGCAGACGGATTTGCATCAAAATCCGGCTCAGGAGATGACAACCGGTTCTTAAACTGTGTTTCTCACGACAATGCAGATGATGGCTGGGATACCTACAACACTCTTGCAGATGGCCCCAACGGAAGAACCATTATTGAAAACTGCGTGGCTTATAACAATGGTAACAATGGATTTAAGCTAGGCGGAGAGGGCCGCGAGGTACCTCATATTTTAAGGAACAGCGTAGCATTCCATAACAACCTGGATGGAATCACAGATAACTTTAATCCGGGAGAACTGACGATTGAAAATAATACATCATTTGATAACGTCCGTTTTAATTATATTATGCGTCCAAGTCCTTATAAAAAAGGGGCAAATGGGGAACTGACAGCTGATGGTACAGTTAGAAATAACGTTTCATTCCGAACTGCAGCATTCAGTGCTTCCTTAAAGAAGGTTTACGACGATAAGATATCTGCAAAGGTGATAGAGAATAATTATCTCTACCAAAGCGGAACCAATGCAGTGGGGCAAGAGAACTTTAGATCTTTAAATCCGGCAGATTGCTTTTACCGTCAGGATGGAAGAATTCAATTCGGTGATTTCTTACGTCCTGTAAAGGGAAGTAAGATCGATAAAGCAGGTGCCGGAGCAAAATTACCAGGAATCGGTGTGGATACGCCGGATCCTGTAGATCCAGTGGATCCTGAGCCAGAACCAAATCCAGAGCCTGTAAAACCAGGAAAAGACAGAGATTCTGACTCTGGCCGGGATTATGGAATCAAGACGTCTTCCAATGAGACAAAGGGAGACTGGGAGATGGATCAGTCCGGCTGGCGACTGAAAAAGGCAGACGGTACCTATCCGAAGGAGGAATGGGCAAAGGTAAACGGTGTCTGGTACTATTTCGGACAAACGGGATATATGACAACCGGCTGGAATCAGGTTCAGGGTGTCTGGTACTATATGGAGACCAGCGGAGCCATGAAGACAGACTGGGTGATGACCGAAGGAAAATGGTACTATATGAATCTGGATGGATCCATGGCAACAGGCTGGGTCCTTGTCAATAACAACTGGTATTATTTAAGCCAGAACGGCGAATGCCTGATGAATACAGTCACTCCAGATGGTCACCGGGTGGGTGAAAACGGTGCCTGGGTAAAGGGCTAGATATGTAAATGGAATTCCCTTGCTGCTTCATGCGGCAGGGGAATTCCTCTTTTATTTAGGGAAATACGGAATAATAAACAAATTTTCATATAAATGAAAGATTATTAAATTGTAAAAGATCGGATTAGGTGCTACGATGGACATATGTATTAATTCTATTGTTCAGGAGGATCCCATGTTTTTGGATGCACTGCAATCATATTATGCCCCTGCCATTGCTCTTTTGGTTTTTGCGGTAATGGTGATTACAGACAAGCTTTTTTCAAAACGAATCAAAAGGCTGTTTCTTTGGGAAGTCGGCCTGATCTTTCTGGTGATAGCAGATACCTGGGCAGATTATTGTTTCAGCGGCTTATCTACGGTAGAGGGCTTTAAACTTAGAACCTTGACAACGTTTATCAATTTTGCCATAAGTCCCTGCCTGCCCATGATCCTTGTGCTGATCTACGAGACGGAAGATTCCAAACGGTTTCCCGCATGGTTTTATCTGCCTATGGTCATAAATATTGTATTTTCCATTTTAAGTATCTGGATGGGGTTTATTTTTCATGTTAGCAGAGAAAATATATATACAAGAGGTCCCCTGTTCTTTATTACCTTTGTGGCTTCTGGCTTTTACCTTTCCTCTCTGATTTTCTGTTCCGCAAGGCAGAGGGGAAAGCCAAACCGCAAGACGGAGACTCTGTTTTTACTTCTTTTTCTGGTTGTGATTGGACTTGCCATCATGGCAGAGATTGTGTTTCATTTGCATTTTATGGTATGGAGTGCTTCGGAGGCCTTCGTTATTCTATATTTTCTGCTTATGACCACACAGAAGATCTTATACGATCCGCTTACCGGCACCTATAATCGGATTGCCTATGAAAAACAGCTGGAGAAAATCAACCGTCATTCAGAATGCACTATGGCGATGATCGATCTTGACAACTTAAAAAATATCAATGATGAATTTGGCCATTCCAGCGGAGATGCGGCAATCTGCAGCGTTGCTTCCGCCATATTAAAGACAAAAGGAAAGCACATGTGGCTGTACCGCTTTGGGGGAGATGAATTCGTCCTTTTAAGCAACCGGTTAAATGCGGATGAGATGAAAAAAGTCTTAAAAGCCGCCCAGGAGCAGTGTGAAGAGATTCAGGGAATTCGTCCCTGTTTTTCCTATGGGGTGGCAGAATACCGTTTGGGCGACGACCTGAATAATACGATTTTAAATGCTGACATCGATATGTACCGGCACAAAAAGAACTTAAAGGACATTTGAAGGAAATACCTTGACAAACCGTGGAAAAAAACATATACTAATCATTAACTTCATACGCCATAAAAGCGTTGAAAAGAACAAGTAGCAGTGCGAAGGACCATACAGAAAGCAGCCGGAAGATGAGAGGCGCATGGGAAACGGATTGTGAATACATCTTTGAGCTTCACACCCAACGGCAATTGCCCAGTAGGCTGTGACGGATTCCTGCACCCGTTAACGTGCTAGAGTATCGAAGCAGGTACTTAAAGAGGTAAGCAGTGTGAGCTGCTTATGAACTTAAGGTGGTAACGCGAGATTTTAACCTCGTCCTTTTGATAGGACGGGGTTTATTTTTATTTATTTAAGGAGAATAGCTATGACAATTTACGAAGAACTGAAAGCCAGGGGATTGATTGCCCAGGTAACCAATGAGGAAGAGATCAGCAAGATGGTCAATGAAGGAAAGGCCGTATTTTACATCGGCTTTGATCCAACGGCTGACAGCCTTCACGTAGGACATTTCATGGCACTGTGTTTGATGAAGCGTCTTCAGGAGGCTGGTAACAAGCCGATCGCATTGCTGGGCGGCGGAACCGCTATGATCGGTGATCCTTCCGGAAGAAGCGATATGCGCCAGATGATGACCATTGAGACCATTCAGCACAACTGTGAGTGCTTTAAAAAGCAGATGAGCCGTTTTATTGATTTCTCAGAAGGGAAAGCCCTTATGGTCAACAATGCAGACTGGCTGATGGCGCTTAATTATATTGATATGCTTCGCGAAGTAGGACCTCATTTCTCTGTGAATCGTATGCTTACGGCAGAATGCTACAAGCAGCGTATGGAAAAGGGACTCAGCTTCCTGGAGTTTAACTACATGATCATGCAGAGCTATGACTTCTATGAGCTGTTTAACCGCTACGGCTGTAATATGCAGTTTGGCGGTGATGACCAATGGAGCAACATGCTTGGCGGTACCGAGCTGATTCGCCGTAAATTAGGCAAGGACGCACATGCCATGACCATTACCCTTCTATTAAATTCCGAAGGAAAGAAGATGGGTAAGACTCAGTCTGGCGCCGTGTGGCTTGATCCGGAAAAGACTTCTCCATTCGATTTCTTCCAGTACTGGAGAAATGTAGCCGATGCCGATGTATTAAAATGCCTCCGCATGCTCACCTTCTTACCCATTGAGCAGATCAATGAGATGGATCACTGGGAGGGAAGCCAGTTAAATCAGGCAAAAGAGATTCTTGCTTATGAGCTGACGAAGCTGGTTCATGGAGAAGAGGAAGCGGAAAAATCCTTAAAGAGTGCAAAAGAGCTGTTTGCCGGCGGCAATGCGGCAGATATGCCTGCATGGGAGATGGAAGAAGCTGACTTTGTAGATGGAAGCGTTGATATTCTTACCATCGTACAAAAGTCTGGTCTGGCACCAACCCGTTCCGAGGCAAGACGTAACGTGGAACAGGGCGGCGTAACCGTAGAGGGAGAAGCAGTGACCGATGTAAAGACTCTCTTTACAAAAGAGCAGCTCTCCGGAGAAGGCGTCGTTGTAAAACGTGGCAAAAAGAAGTTTGTAAGAGTATTTGTTAAATAAAAGTTGGCCGGTATCAGGAGGAATTTCCTCCCATACCGGCTATTTTTATGGCCATAGGACTGGGGATATTGGCTCCTGAATGGAAAGGGCAAACCGTATTTTGTCATGACTGGAATTCAGCTCTAAGAACTGGTCGTACTCCTTCCAAAGCTTTTCATAAATGCTAAGAACCGGGCGGCACCGTATTTTCGTCATATCAAGAATCTGATCCAGATTCCAGACCGCCATATCTACAATTCCAGAATCCAGGTAACCATCTCGTTTCATATTAATCAGTATGGTCCGTATGCGGTCCTTAGGAAAGGGCTCTTTATAGCTTCTTGTTCCTGTAAGGGCGCTTATGATGTCTGCAACCGCCACCAGACGCTCTTCCTTTGTCAGCTCCTTGGCGGTAAGGCCCTTTGGATATCCTGTTCCGTTTAATTTCTCATGATGGCGCAGGGCGATGCGGACAATGGAATCGTCAATGAGGCCCCCAAAGATTTCTTCGGTCCGGTCCACGTGTGTTCTCATGACCGACATGGCTTGTTTGTTTAATTTCCCTGGAGATTCCAAAATATCAACGGGGATTGCAATCTTACCTAAATCATGAAGCAGAGACCCGCATAAGACCAGGTTCAGCTGTTCCTCCGTGAAACTGGCCAGGCGTCCAAGCTCGTAACTGATGCTGGTGGTGGCTATGGTATGGGTCACGGTGTAATGGCTTCGAAAGTCGATAATAAATACAAGCATCTTTAGATATGCGGTGATCTCTTCTCCGGATAAAGGAATTTGGGTTAAAAAATCTGCGTATTCTTTATCCTGTCTCCATTCCTCGTCAATGGTGCCCTTAAAATCAAGAAGAGATGCCAGTTCTAATATGTGAGGGGCAAATATAGTCTCCGTTCCCTGTTCTAAAGCACGAAAGGTATCTTTCCAGGTCATGTGCCCCAAGGACATGGAAACATCAATCCGGTCCGCGATATGTATGAGCTGTGCCAGATCCTTTAGCTTATCGCTTAAATGATCCTGGTCTTTCATATGTTTCCAGCCGATGTGATGAAGAAGTATTGCCGGTGCCAGCTCTTTTAAAGGAGAAAAATAATGGACAAAAAGAAACCCATAGAAGGAATGATTCCATACGTCTTTCGTCTCAAATTGAAGCATTCTTGAAACTTCCTCTGTTTTAAATGCTCCAATGTCATGAATCTGTGCTGCAAAGCAGATGTCCCGAAGCTCTTCATGGGAATACTGTCCTGTTTTACTTATCATTCTGAAAATGATATAGGCTACGTGAGTGCCATGTTCTGTAAGTCTTGTGTCTATGTAGCTGCAAAAACGGCGTATAATTCCAAGAATGCTCTGGTTGCTTATCGTTTGGGTGTATTGCATTTGCATGCAGCTTCCTCCTCCATGTATGTATGCCATAAGTCTACCATAATTAGCAATGATTGGAAAGATAAAATAGCGTTCTGAAACGGTTGAGAATAATATCCAGCAGAGGTATAATTATCCAGTGGAGTGTAAAAAAACAAATGATTGGAGGAAGCATAACAATGAATGATACAGCAGGATATATTCAGCTGATTGAAGAGAAACTGATCTATGACAATCCCCTTTCCAAAGAAGAAGATATCAAAGGTTTTATTCTGGAGGGGAAAGCCAGAATCAGCTTTGAAAATAATACCATGTGCCTGAAAAATGAACTGGATCATGGGATGGGGCAGCAGGCAAACTATGTACTATGGTGCCCGGAGGAATTTCCGGAAAATATAAAGATAACCTGGGAGTTTAAGCCCATTACTGATGAAGGACTGTGCATCTTGTTTTTCGGGGCTTCCGGGAATGGGGGAAAGGATTTATTTGACCCGTCCCTTTCAAAAAGGACAGGGGAATATCCCCAGTATCACAGTGGAGATATGGATGCCTTTCATATTTCATATTTTAGAAGAAAGGAACCGGATGAAAGGAGCTTTCATACCTGCAATTTAAGAAAAAGCAGAGGCTTTCATCTTGTGGCTCAGGGGGCAGATCCGATTCCAGGGGCAAATGACTGCAATGATTTCTATCGTATGGAGGTCCGCAAATACAGCCGCAACATCCGGTTTTCCATTAACGGTCTTGAGATATTTGAATTTGACGATGATACCTTATTTGGGGAGCTGATAAGGGGCGGTAAAATTGGCTTTCGCCAATTGGCGCCGCTGACTGCAGAATATCGTAATTTTAAGGTGTATGAGCTATGTTGATGGACTTGTCAGGAAACTGGAGTTTATGGTGTGACCAATTTACAGAGCAGATCCATGAAGAGCCGCCAGTAAAACCAGATCGAGAAGCCGATGGGCCTGTCATTCTTCCGGGGATACTCCAGGGGCAGGGCTATGGAGATACGATTAAAAAGGATACCCAGTGGGTCAGCGGTCTTCATGACCCCTTCTGGTATGAAAGAGAAGAGTACCAGTTCGCCCAGGATGAGGAGGTATCCATTCCATTTCTCTGTCAGCCTCCAAGGCATTTTATTGGACTGGCCTGGTATGAACGGGAGATTGAGATTCGGGAAGAATCCGGGGACGAGATTTATTTACATATTGAACTGACCAGGTGGCGGTCTTACGCCTGGGTGGACGGGGAATACAAGGGAAGTGACTGTTCTCTTTGTACGGCCCACGAGATAAATCTTGGCAGGCTGAAAAAAGGCGCTCATACCCTCACCGTCTTAATTGATAACCGGTTTCAGTACCCTTACAGGCCGGACGGCCATGGAGTATCCGATGCCCTTGGCGCTTCCTGGAATGGGATGGCGGGAGATATTCTCCTTTTGAGCCGTGGGGAGATAGAAAAACGGGACAGGGAACGCAAAGCCTATGGAGCAGCCCATGAAAGAACTATAGAAGTGAAAGATGGCATGATATTTGTTGATGGCCGTCCGGAGTATTTTCGGGGAACTCATTTTGGCGGTGATTATCCTCTTACCGGATACCCCTCCACAGACCTTAAGTGGTGGAAAAACCTTATGAAGCTTATAAAAGAATGGGGATTTAACTTCATAAGGTGCCATTCCCTGTGTCCGCCGGAGGCAGCCTTTTTGGCGGCAGATGAGGAAGGGATTTATTTACAGCCGGAGTGCGGTATGTGGAATATATTTAATGATGGCATTCCTATGGAAGAGGTGCTGAAAGAGGAGACCAGAAGGATTCTTAGGCAGTTTGGTCACCATCCTTCCTTTGCCCTGTTTTCTCCCACCAATGAGCCCTCTGGAAGCTGGTATGGGCCATTAAAGCAATGGGTGAAGGAGACAAGAAGCTTTGATGAAAGTCTGGGCTATGAAGGCAGGCGGCTTTATACGGCTCAGTCTGGCTGGTTTTATGATGTGCCTCCTAAGGACATTACAGGAACAGACTATATCTATTTCCATCGTTCGGCTTATGGGCCGCTGCTGGGAGGAAATATCCGCAATCATGAAGGGTTTAAGGGAAAAGATTACAGAGCATCTCTGGAAGGTGCCAGGCTGCCTGTCATCAGTCATGAGATGGGTCAGTGGTGTGCTTACCCTGATTTCTCTGTGATTGATAAATTTACCGGGTATCTTAAGCCCGGAAATTATAAGGTGTTTCGGGAGAATGCAAGGGCGAAAAAGCTTTTGGAACTGAATCAGACCTTTGTCCGCTGCTCCGGCAAAAATCAGGTGATGATGTACAAGGAAGAATTTGAGGCTAATTTAAGGACTCCACATATCTATGGGTACGAGATGCTGGACCTTCACGATTACATGGGGCAGGGGACTGCGCTGGTAGGTGTTTTAGATCCCTTCTGGGAGAATAAAGGATATGTGACTGCGGACGAGTTTAAGCAGTTCAACCAGGAAACCGTGATATTAGCCAGGATATCTTCTTATGTAATAAAGAATACGGAACCAGTTAATATTCCGGTGGAGCTGTGCCATTTTGGAAAGAAAGATTTAAAGGATAGCATTATTACCTGGAAGCTTGAAAAGGAAGAGCTGGGTAAGGGAGTTTTAGTGATGGAGCAGGGGGAATTAAAAGAAGTCACTGCTTCTGCCGGGAAAAATATTCCGGTTGGCACTCTTTCTTTAGACCTATCTTATATCACAGAACCAGCAAAGCTTAAGCTGACTCTTTTTATGGAAGAGACGGAAAATAGCTGGCCTCTTTACGTCTATCCAAAGAAAGAGGGAAAAGAAAGGGAACATGTTCTATTTACCAGACGATGGGAAGAGGCAAAGGAAGCTCTTTTATCCGGTGGCAGAGTGGTATTTTCTCCGTTTTTATCCCAGCTGGATTTTGACTGCCCCCCTCTATCCATCCGCCCTGTGTTCTGGAACAGCCAGATGGGACCAGGCTGGTGCCGAAGCCTTGGGCTTATGATGAATCCGGATCATCCCATCTTTCGCCGGTTTCCCACGGAGGAACACGGTGGCTGGCAGTGGGAGGATATCTTAGGAAGCTCCAGAGGCTTTTTGCTTGATGAGATGCCGGAAGGCTTCGAGCCTGTGATACGGGCCATTGATGACTGGAACCGGAACCTGTCCCTTGGACTTTTAATAGAAGGAAGGGTAGGGAATGGAAGGCTTCTTCTCGTGAGCGCCAGTCTGGAGGGGAGCTTTGAAAAAAGGCCGGCGGCCTACCACTTTAAGGAGGCTCTTTTGTCCTATGCCGCTTCAGAGGAGTTTGCGCCAAAAGAAGAGATTCCTGTTGCAGCCATTGAAAAGCACCTTTTCCCTAATGGCCGTATGAAGGAATTAGGGGCCCGCTATGTTCCGGAAAATGAGGCAGGGGTCACTAGTCTGTCCTCCTTATCGGAGGAGAATCCCAACACGTCTGTGTGGATAGAAAAAGAGAATTATCCGATTTCCGTGGATATCTGCTTACAGGAGCCGTTAGCTGTCTCAGGACTTCTAATGGTGCCGGATCAAAAGGACCGGATGCACCAGGGATGCGTAAAGGACTACGTCATTGAAGTGGAAAGAGACGGAGAATTTAAAGAGGCAGCAAGAGGAAGCTTTTCGGCTTCTTTTCTGACTCAGAAGGCGGTATGGAAGGACGCTGTAACCACAAGGACCATCAGGTTTACTGCCTTAAGCGGGTATGGGCAGGGAGAAAGAGACGAGTGGGAAGAGAGAGAAGATGGCTGGTATCAGGTAAAAGGGAAAGGTAAGGCGGCCATACAGGCTGCTGGCTTTCATCTTATCTTAGACGGGGTAACAGAGGGCGATGATATTGCCTATTGGAACGAGAACAGGAAGAGCAGGACAAAAGAAATTGAAGAATAATGTAAAATACGAGAACCGCTTGTTTTTGCAGTTTCTTTTGCTGGTAACAATTCCTCTGATTGTTATGGGAATCGTATCTTACTATATCTATGTTAAGGGGGAGAACAGTAAGAGCGGACAGGCTCTTGATTCCTACTGCAAAAGTGTTGCAAACGAATATGAAAATGTATTTTCCTCCATTCGGGAATATTACTTGGACAGCACCGGCAGCACATCAGTCAAATGGCTGGTGAACCAGGAGGAAGTACCTTATTCCAAGTATAAGGAATTAAAGCAGGCCCAAAACATGCTTCAGGGAAATTACTTTCTCTCGAAATATGTGAGCTTTTACAACTTCATAAATGTAAAAGAGGGCTGGGTCTTAAACAAATACGGGATGTATCCCATCAAGGATTTAAAAAACTTATCAGAGGTAGAAGCTTTTTTAGAAGAACAAAAGGAGATCCCTCTGTCCCTTTACTGGTTAAACCGGATGGATACCGCCAGCCCTTATGAGGGCACGGTAAAGGAATCCGGCTTTGTGGACACGGCAGGTGAGCTTCTTGTTGTAAAGGAAGAGTACAGCAGTGTGGGTACCGTTTACGTACTGACGGTCCGTCTGGATACGGAACGGCTGGAGAACCTATCTGAGCCTTACCGAAAGCTTGGCTACGATGTGACTGTGTTAAGCAATGGAAAAGTGCTGATGGAGACGAATCCAGCCCTTACAAAGGCGTATCGTGCCTCTTTAGAAGGCGGAGGGGCAAAAAGCGGGACTTATGCCTCTGGGGGAGGGAAAAACTTCCGTTTAAGCGTCATGGAATCGGGAGGAAATGGTCTTACCTACATCACTGGCGTGGATACGGCGAAGATGAACCGGGGAGGAATCCCCTTTGTGCTTGCATCCATCGCTATGATTGGTATTTTTGGAGTTATTCTTATTGCCTTAAGAGTATCTGCCGCCGCTTTTTCTAAGCCGGTGCTCATGCTTCAAAAGTTTGTAGATGACCAGAATGCGCAGATTCGGGAGCTTTTCTTATCCAATTTGTTAAAGGGTGAGTTAAGCATGGAAAAGATACAGGAGACCATGAAAAAGTATGGAATGGAAGCCTGGAGCTCTTACCGGCTGATTGCTATATCCTGTAAGTTTGAAGAAAAGCAGCCGCCGGTGACAAGGGAAGAAAGAGATAAGATCAACCGGGAGGTCTTAATGAATCTGCCGGAAGGAGTGAGAGAGGCATTTTTCGTATCCCCTGTCATCTATGGGCATATGGCTCTTTTTATCATTGGAGAAAATGATGATCTTGAGGTGGATAATAAAACAGCTCTTGTCTATAAGCAGATCAAGGACCATGTGATGGAGATTTACGGTTATCCGGTGGCATTTGGCATCAGCCGTACCTTTCATAAGCTGACTCATACAGGCAGAGCCTACGAGGAATGCTCTGAGGCGCTTCACAGCAAGAACCATGACCGCAATGAAAATGGTTCTTCTCTGGTCCTTTACGATGATTATTCTCTCATGGACCCGGCTGGCAATGTCTACGATATGATTATGGAGGATGAACTGATCCATTCGGTGGACAGCTTTAATGAGGAAGAAGCAAGAAGGCTTCTGGAGCTGATTGTGAGCAGAATGGAGATGAAAGGCGCTTCCGGTATGGAGCGGACGTTCTATATTACCAGGCTGCTTACGGCTGTCCTTGATATTCCGGCCAGAGCCTCCCTGTCCCTTACCGATCTCTTTGGAAGTGACCAGTATAACGTTCTGACTAGGGCTTCTAATGTATACGGGCAGAAGGAACTGGTCTCATTTATCATGGAAGAGATATTTAATCCTGTGATGGCAGCCCTTTCTGAGGCGAGAGCTGCAGGCTCTTCTGATATTGTTAAAGAAGTAACAAGAATGATCAAAGACAAGAACGGAAATATAAGCCTGAATGAATGTGCCGATTCCTTAAGCTACCATCCCAATTATATCAGCAGGGTATTAAAGAAAGAAAAGGGATTGTCATTTACAGACATGGTCAATGAAGAAAAGCTTAAAATGGCTAAGTACATGCTTTTGACTTCCACAGACTCTATCGCAGATATTTCAACCAGATTAAATTATAATAACGTCCAGAATTTTATCCGCTTTTTTAAAAACCAGGTAGGGACAACCCCTTCGGCTTACCGGAAAGAGCATAAAGAATAGGATAAGCCCTGGAAATAAAATGATAATCGAGTGGTACAAGCCCCGATAAAACCTTGTGATTCACAGGGGATCGGGGCTATTTTTATGGAAATAAACAGGTTTGATAATGATTATTTACAAAAGCCGGAAGTGTGATGTACGATAACTTCACCAAGGGGGGAGGCAAAAGAGATGTCCCCCAAAAAGTGGAGGAGGAGAGAGAATGAGTCAGAACGCAATGCCTATAAAAGCGAAGTCCAGGGCAGGAACCATAAAGCAAGCGCTGCAAGCTCATAAGTGGCTGTATATTATGATAATTCCCGGAGTTATCTACATGCTGGTATTCAGTTATCTGCCCATGGGCGGACTGATCATGGCATTTCAGGAATTCAGCCCTTATAACGGAGATACGATGCTGGGGGCATTTATTCACAGTCCATTTGCAGGGCTGTCTGTGTTTCAAAAGTTTTTCACTGGGCCTGATTTTGTCCGGGTTTTAACAAATACATTGTCAATCTCCATCGCGAACTTGATTTTTTATTTTCCGGCACCCATTATTCTGGCGCTTCTGTTAAATGAAATCAAGAACATGATGTTTCGGAGAGTGGCACAGACCATGGTGTATATTCCTCATTTTATTTCCATGGTAATCGTGGCAGCCTTAACCGCCCAGCTATTTAGCACCACCGATGGTCTGGTTTACCACTGGCTGGTAGAAATATTTGGAAGGAGCCATGCTCCTGATATTATGTCTAATCCAAAGCTCTTTGTTTCCATGATCGTGGGTCAGAGCATGTGGAAGGAAACCGGCTATGGAACCATTATTTTCCTTGCGGCACTGTCTGGCGTTGATGTTCAGCTTTATGAAGCAGCAGAAGTAGACGGAGCCAACCGGTGGCAGAAGATGTGGCATATTACGCTTCCTGCGATCCGTTCCACCATTGTCATTATGCTGATCCTGCGTGTCGGAACCATATTAAATACTGGGTATGAGCAGATTTTTCTGATGCAAAATTCCATGAACCGGGGAGTGTCCGATGTGTTTGATACCTACATCTATACAAAGGGTGTTGTAAACGGCAGCTATTCCCTGGCAACGGCAGCAGGCATGTTTAAATCTGTAGTCAGTATGATCATGGTATTGGGGGCAAATAAGCTGGCGAAAATGTTTGGAGAATCAGGATTTTATTGATCGGGAGGTTTTAAAATGGCTAAGACAAAAGCGTTAAAGATAAAAAGAAGTCCTGGAGATCAGCTGGTACAGATACTGATTTACCTGTTTGTAGGGGCATTTGCACTGATCACACTGCTTCCATTTGTATACATTGTGGCAGGCTCCTTTGCTACCGAGCGGGAGCTGACTGAACGGGCATTCTTTCTGTTTCCCCGTACCATTTCCTTAAATGCGTATCAGTACATATTTAAGACAGGCGATGCCATCAGAGGGCTTATGAATTCTGCATTTGTTACCTTTGTGGGAGTTATCATCAATATGACCTTATCCGCCACCCTTGCCTATCCGCTGTCAAGACCGTATTTTAAGGGAAGAAGGTTTTTCACCAACATGGTAATCATCACCATGCTCTTTACAGGCGGTATGGTTCCTATGTATATGCTGGTGGCAAACGTGCTGCATCTAAAGAATACCTTCTGGGCATTGTGGCTTCCAGGAGCAATCAATCCCTTTAATATGATCATTATAAAGAACTACTTCCAGGGGCTTCCCATGGAGCTTGAAGAGGCCGCAAGAATGGATGGATGCAATGACGGGCAGACATTTCTTAAAATCATTCTGCCTCTTTCAAAGCCTGTTCTTGCAAGCGTGGCTCTGTTTTATGCGGTAACCCACTGGAATTCCTATTTCAATGCCATGATGTATATCTCTGACAGCAATAAGGAGGTCATTCAGATTGTATTAAGAAGAATCATTTTCCTCACTTCCAGTGTGGCAAATGACAGTGGTTTCGACTGGGGGGCCTTTGGCATGCCGCCTCAGAAAGCAGTTAAGATGGCGACCACCGTGGTTGCTACCGTCCCCATTCTGCTGATTTACCCCTTCGTTCAGAAGTACTTTACACAGGGCGTTATGGTTGGCTCTGTAAAAGGATAAATAAAATGTTAAAAGGAGAAGTGTTATGATGAAAAAGGTGTGGAAAAAAGCTATGGCAGTGACTCTTGCCGGGTCCATGGTATTACTTGCGGGGTGTGGAAGCAAGACGACCGGACAGACTTCGGGAGAATCCGGGCAGACGTCTGCGGGGGCAGCGCAGTCCGGGGCAGAGGGAGGAAAGGCAAGCATCTCCATTATGGTTCCTCAGTTTTACGGTACCGAGTTAAAGAATGACCATTCCGATGAGGTCATCAAACAATACGAGGAGTATACCAATACCCAGGTGGAGTGGAGAAGAGAAGCCAACGATACCTACAAGGAGAAGTTTGGCCTCGTCCTTATGGATAAAGACAATATGCCTATGATCGTTACCGGCAGCGGTGATCTGACTGCCAATGTGGTAGATGCGGCAAAGAAAGGCGCTTTCTGGGATTTAACTGAATTTTTAAAGGATACAGAAAGCTATCCAAACCTTTCCAAAGCAGATCCCAATGTGTTAAAGGCGGTTACTGTAGATGGTAAGGTCATCGCTCTTTACCGGGCCAGAGAAATCGGCCGCTACGGCTTTTCCTACCGTACCGACTGGGCTGAAAAGGTAGGCATTACAGAGCCGCCAAAGACGGCAGAAGATGTTTATAACATGCTTTACAAATTCACCTATGAAGATCCCGATGGCAATGGAAAAGATGATACCTATGGTCTTGAGATGACCAAGTATGTAGGTCCGGTTGATATTATGCAGACCTGGTTCGGAACCGGGAACAAATGGGTGGAGCAGGATGGAAAGCTGGTTCCTGTTCACCAGACAAAGGAATTCAGGGAAGCCTTAAAATGGATCAAAAAGATCTATGACGATGGCCTGATCCGTAAGGACTGGGCAACGGTAGACTCCGGAACCTTTGGAGATGCCTGTAAAAAGGGAGAAGCAGGTGCATTTGTTGATGTTATGGACGGAGCAAAGAGAATCTGGAATTACTACATCCAAAACGATGTGAAATCTGTTGTAGATCCTACGAAAACAGCTACCATGACCTTAGTTGGACCAGTCAATGATAAAACGCTTGCAACCAGCGGATTTAACGGCTTTTATCTGATCACAAAGGCTGGAGCGAAAACAGAAGATGATGTAAAGAACTGTCTTCATTTCTTAGACAAAATGTGTGACGATGAGATGATGGTTCTGGCTGATTACGGTCTGGAAGGCGTTACCTACGATAAAAATGAAGCTGGCAAAGTAGTGATGAGAAACAAGCTGGAAGTACAGCAGACACCAAACGTAGGATTAAATTCCGTCATTGCTTATATTCCAAATTTAAATCCAACCAGTCCGACCCTGGAGAAACAGGAAAGCACAATCGCTCAGGAAGAAGCCATTGCAAAGAATAAAAAAGTTGCCATTTATAACCCGGCACTTGGATATCTGGCTAACTCCGGAGTCAATGCAGAAGTCGGGACTGACATCGAGCAGATCATTGACGATGCCAGAACCCAGTACATCTGCGGACAGATCGACGATGCTGGTTTTGATGCAGCAGCAAAGCAGTGGTTAGACCGGGGCGGCGACAGACTGGTAAAAGAAATCAATGAATTATATCAGCAGGATACTGCGAAGTAGATGCTGCGAGGTGGTTGAACATAGGCGGTACAGACCCTTTGCAGGGACTGTACTGCCTGTTTTATCGTAGTGCGAAAGGAATGGAAGCGTCAAACAGGCGCAGATGGAGGAAAAAGTGAAGCTGCATAATCTAGGGAACAGACAGAAGACAGGTTATACCACATGGGGATGTATGTGGCAGCAGGGAACGTGTAACAAGGAAACGGGATATGAGCTTAAAAATGAGGATGGCAAAACAGTTCCCATGCAGTCAAGAATCACAGCGTTCTGGCCGGATGGCACGGTCAAATGGTCAGCCCATACTGCATGTGCCGATGAACTGACGGAAACCATTGAGGTGCTGTTAAAGGAAAAGGCTGGTTTTGAGTCTGAAGACAGTGGCGTGGCCCTTCGGGTAAAGGAAGTAGTGAATGGCTATTTAGTGAAAGCAGGAAGCCTTTGTATCCATATCCCAGATGCCGGAGATTGTCTCTTTGATGAAGTCCTTGTAAATGGAGTAAAAAGAGCCGGGAAAGCCTGTCCCGTTCTTTTATTGGAAGTACCCATTTCAAGAGGGAATGAAAAAGGAAGGCTGGAAAAGAAATATCTGGGAGTGGTGGAAGAGGTATTACTGGAAGAGACAGGACCTTTGAGAACAGTCATAAGATACCGGGGAAGCCACGTATCTTCTGACGGTGATAAAAAGATTCCATTCATTATTCGAATGTATGTAGGGCTTAACAGCAGTGAGCTTTCCTTTACCCATACCTTTTTATACGACGGAGATGAGAATAAGGATTTCTTAAAAGGAATCGGCCTAACATTTCAAGTTCCCTTGTCAGGCCCCATGTATAACCGTCATGTGATGTTTGAAGGAGATAACGGCATATTTCATGAGACCATGGCAGAGCTTCTCACCTGGCGTCCCAGAGTCCCGGCAGAGATTTATAAGGCTCAGATGAGAGGTGAGCGCCTGGAGCTAAATGGCAGTGAGTTAGAAACCGTAGAACAGGTTATGCAGGATATGCCATTTTGGGATGAGTATGATCTCTGTCAGGAAAGTCCCAGCCATTTCCGGATTAAGAAAAAGACTGCCATCCCAGACTGCTGTTATCTGGATAGTCTACATGGACAGAGGACCATGGGTGGGGCTGCCTTTGGAGGAGAGAATGGAAGTGTCCTTTGCTCTATTCGGGATTTCTGGCAGACCTATCCGTCGGGTTATACCTTTCGGGGACTTACGAAGGAAGAAGCAGAAGCAACCATCTGGCTGTATAGCCCCGGAGCAGAAGCCATGGATTTCAGACATTACACGGACAGAGGATATAATCAGGTCTATTACGAGGGCTATGACTATAAAGGTGCTACTCCTTATGGAATTGCTTCCACCAGCCAGTATTCCATCTCATTTCATAAGAGTATGATTCCTACGGAAGAAGAATTATCAGGTTTTTCCAAGGCAGTCACGAATCCACCCCAGTATGCAGGAGAACCGGAATATTACCATAATCTGAATGCATTTGGTCACTGGTCTTTGCCGGAACGGAAGACTGAGGTGGAGGCATGGCTTGAGGATCAGCTGGACTGTGCCGTACAGTTTTACCAAAATGAGGTGGAGCAGAGAAACTGGTACGGACTATTTAATTATGGGGATTTCATGCATACCTATGACCCGGAGCGTCATCAGTGGCGTTACGATATGGGAGGCTATGCCTGGGATAATACGGAGCTGGTTCCCACCTTATGGCTGTGGCTTTCTTTCCTGCGAACCGGGCGTCCGGAGATATTCACTCTGGCAGAGAAGCTGACCCGTCATGCCTCGGAGGTGGATGTGTACCATATGGGCAAATACAAAGGACTTGGATCTCGCCACAACGTCCGTCATTGGGGGTGCCCCTGTAAGGAAGCCCGCATTGCCATGGCTGCTCACCACCGGTATTATTATTACATGACAGGTGATTATAGGCTGGAGGACATTTTTTCAGAGTTAAAGGACAATGAGATGACCTTTCTTCAAAAGGACCCTTTGGCAGATTTTTATAAGAAAGAAGAAATGGTCTTTCCTAGTCATGCAAGAAGCGGTCCAGACTGGTCTTCTCTTTGTGCCAATTGGTTGACACAGTGGGAACGGTTTTTAGATGACCGGTATTTAAAGAAAATCCAGATTGGTATGGAGGACATTAAAAAGGCCCCCTTAAAGCTGATATCAGGACCTGATTTCGAATTTGATCCGGAGACCGTTCATCTTCGCTACATCGGAGAGAGGGCAGCAGGAGGTACCCACCTTCAGATCTGCATGGGAGCGCCCCAAATTTTCATGGAAATGTCAGATTTAATGGGAGATGAAGAGTGGAAGCAGATGATGGCAGATTACGGAAGGTTTTATTATCTGCCAAGACAACAGCAGCTAGAAGAATCCGGCGGATTAATTGGAGACAGGGAATTTTCTCTTCCTTTTATGGCGGCAGCCATGGGAGCTTTTGGGGCGTGGTATTTAAAGGATGAAACCCTTGGTAAGACCACTTGGCGCCATCTGCTTCATGCCATGATTTGTGAAGGAAATCACAATGGATTCCAGATTATCAGGCAAAATAACAAAGGAAATCATAAGGAGCTTACTGAAATTCCATGGATCAGTACCAACTTTGTGGCTCAGTGGTGCTTAAACGTAATATGCGCCTTAGAGTTTATCCGAAGTGAGCTGCCAAAGACCTTAATGGAAGCCGATGAATTAGTGGAGACCATGTCCTCGGACAGTTTTCGTAAAGCCTAAAAAGGGGGAGAATCATGATAAAAATAACAGCCATGACCAGGCAGTCCGTGACCATTGCATGGGAAGTGATGGAAGGTGTGAAAAAGGCAAAAGTCTATTGGTCGGACCGGGAGACAGAGAAAGAAAATTACCGCTTGATGGCTGAGAGTGATTCAAAAGGAATGGATCATTATCAGCTTAAGCGGGCGACCAGTAAACCCCATTATTTCCTGGTGGTTCAGTCTGATGAGAGGGGAACGGTTCAGGAGGAAACCTTTGTAACTCCCGTTCATTTTTTTGAGGAGGAACAGATAGAGGCAATCAACCGGGGGCTAGTTGCGATAAAAACAGGAGAAGGAATCTTCTTAAGCTGGCGATTCCTTATTCATGAAGTGACAGGATATAATCAAATGAAACAGGGGCTGACCGGAGCAGACTTTGTCGTTTACCGGGAAGGAAAGCCTGTGGCAAAGGTAACGGACAGCACCAACTATTTAGACCGGGAAGGAAGGGAGCCAGACAGATACCAGGTGGCTTCTGTGATCAATGGGGTGGAAGATAATGCCTGTGATCCTGTTAGAGCTTGGGATCAGGAATATCTTGATATTCCTATAAAAAAGCCATCACCTGGAGTGACGCCAAAGGGAGAGGAATACACTTACTCAGCCAACGACATGTCGGTGGCTGATATAGACGGTGACGGAGAGTACGAATACCTTGTGAAATGGGATCCGTCGAATTCTCAGGACGTTTCTATCAAAGGATATACAGGGCCTTGCTATATTGACTGCTACAAACTAGATGGAACTCTCTTATGGCGTCTGGATCTGGGACCAAATATCAGGGCTGGTGCTCATTACACCCAGTTTATGTGCTATGACTTTAATGGAGATGGTAAGGCGGAAATAGCCTTAAAAACTGCTCCGGGAACCCGTATGACTCTGTTTGGGAAGGATGGGAAGGAAACCAACTCCTTTTATATCACCATGCCAGAAGAGGATAGAAAAAAAGGATACAGCCACAGTGATTCCTATGTGTGCAGCGCTTCTGACTACCGGGAACATCTCATTCAGACCTTTTGCCAGTGGCAGGATCATCCGGAGGTAAAAAGCGGTCGTTGGCCAGGAACCTTAGAGGAATGCTTTCACATACCGCCGATGGCGTTCTATCCACTAAATCAGGAGGAAGGGGCACGTCTGGCAGATTATTTTCTGGATGAGTATGCACCCAGGAGAAGTTCTAGAAATAAGCTTCGGGAATTTGAGGGATTTATCTATGAAGGACCGGAGTATTTAACCATGTTCTCCGGAGATGGAAGAGAGATAGAAACCATTCCATTTCCTTTTGACAGGGAAGATGACGGTCTTCTTTGGGGAGATTATTCCGGGAATCGAATCGAGCCATGTAATAGGGTGGACCGGTTTTTATCCGGGGTAGCCTACTTAGATGGAAAACGACCCTACCTCATCATCTGCCGGGGATATTATACCAGGTCTGCCATAGCTGCCTACGACTTTTTTGAAAACCGATTCCATAAGGTATGGACGGTTGATAGTGGATTTGTGCCAATGGATAATCCATTTGATGACAACCCACACGGTGGAAGAGGGACAGATCCTGTCTATGGTTCTCTGGCGGGGCAGGGGAATCACTCCTTGTCTGTCTGCGATGTAGACGGGGACGGCTGTATGGAAATTATATACGGGGCAGCCTGTATTGACCATGACGGAAGTCTGCTCTATAGCTCTCACGATAAGCTACCGGACGGTAGAATGGCAAAGCTTGGTCATGGAGATGCCATGCATGTGGCTGATATTGACCCGGACCGACCAGGCTATGAAATCTTCAATGTGTTTGAAGGCGCGGAGCAGGCACCTTATGGATATGCTCTCCGGGATGCAGAAAGCGGAGAAGTCATATTCGGGGAATATGCCACAAAGGATTTAGGCAGGTGCATGGTGGGAGATGTGATTCCAGAGGTAAGGGGATTGCAGTGCTGGGTCAATGGAGTCGGTACCTATGACTGCCATGGAAGACTGCTGAAAAAAGAGACCCTCGGTACCAATATGTCCATTCGATGGTCCGGTGATTTAACCACCCAGATTACCGACGGAGAGGATTATTTAAAACAATCCCCCACTGGTGTAATCAATGATTTTATCCATAAGACCATGTTAGAGCCATTAGGAACTAAGACCAATAACGGAACTAAAGGTAACCCTTGTCTGGTGGCTGATATCTTTGGAGATTTCAGGGAAGAGCTGCTTTTGCGGACGGAAGACAGCAGTGCCATTAGAATCTATACCAATACCCAGATTACAAACCACAAGCTCTTTACCCTAATGCAGGATACCCAGTACCGTTGTGGTGTGGCATGGCAGAACAACTGTTACAACCAGCCATGCTATCCTAAGTTTTACTATGGTTCCGATATGGATATGAGCCAAGTACTTCCCTACATGAAGGCTAGACCAGTACTTTTTATTGCCGGAGATTCCACGAACCAGACTTATTGGAACCAGGAGGTAAAAACCATGGGAATAGGGGAAAAGCTTATGTCTCATCTGGACCCAGGAAACCTTTATGAGGTCCGCAGGCAAAAAAACTCCGGTTTTTCCAACGAGGCCTGGTATCAAAGCAGACATTTGATCGTGGATAACTGCGCCATGGCTGGAAGGTCCACAAAAAGCTTTGTAAAGGAAGGACGTTTGGATGACATAAAGGCGAGAATGAAGGAAGGGGATTATCTTCTCATTCAGTTCGGACATAATGATGCATCCGCAAATAAGCCAGAGCGCTATGTGCCGGTATCAGAGTTCTCTGACTATCTAAATATCTATGTAAGGGCAGCAAGGGAGCAGGGAGCATTGCCTGTACTGGTATCTCCTGTCTGCATCTGTCCTACCAGAGATAGAAAAGAAGGAGAGAGAGGAGAGATAGAAGAACTACTTCCAGAATACGCCAGAGAGATGGAACGGTTTGCAAGGAAAGAAGGAATTCCTTTTATCAATCTATATCAAAAGTCATCAGAATACTGTATACAAGCAGGGGAGGAAAATGCCCTGGAGCTTTACATAGAAGATCAGGTTCATTTATCAGAAAAAGGAGCTGATTGCTACGCCGGGTTATTGGCAGAAGATCTAAAATCATTTATAATGGGAACAGATATGGAGGGATAACAAATGGGGAAATTAAAATTTGACAGAGCGAGTATTGAGGGGGCCATGGACCGGATCGTGGACCGGACAAAACGAATGGATATGTCCTGGGACTGGCCATGCGGCGTAGCCTATTACGGCATTGCAGAAGCGTATGAGATTACAAAAAAGAAAGATTATCTGGATTTTCTAAAGGAACGTGTGGATGAGCTCATAGAGCTGGGCCTTCCAGTGTGGACAGTGAATACCTGTGCCATGGGACATTGCCTGATTACGCTATATGAGGCCACAAACGAGGACGCCTATATGGACATCATCCGTTCCAAGGTATCCTATCTAAGAACAGATGCTCTGCGGTTCGGGGATCAGGTGCTCCAGCATACGGTTTCAGCAGGGAATGATTTTCCGGAGCAGTGCTGGGCGGATACTCTTTTTATGGCGGCGTTCTTCCTGCTACGGGTAGGCATTATGACAAAGGATGAGGAGCTGGTTTCAGACGCTTTAAACCAGTACTACTGGCACATTCAGTACTTACAGGATGAAAAGACCGGGCTGTGGTATCATGGCTACAATAACATCACAAAGGATCACATGTCAGGCTTTTACTGGGGCAGAGCCAATTGCTGGGCGGCCTATACCATGAGTAAGGTAGGCCTTCTTCTTCCGGAATGCTATTTGTATCCTCAGTTTTTAGAAATCGTTGGAAGCTTAAATGAGCAACTTTCTGCGCTTAAGCTCCTTCAGACAGAACAAGGCTTGTGGAGAACGCTCCTTGATGATGAAGAATCCTATGAGGAGCTGTCTGCTTCAGCCGGAATCGCGGCTGCTATGACCTTAAAGGGCAATCCGCTTCACATCAAATACATAGAAAAGTCCATCACTGGAGTCTTATCCCATGTAGCGCCAGATGGAAGACTGACTGATGTTTCCGGCGGAACTGCAGTGATGAAGGACCGGGATGGATACCGGAATATATCAAAGAAATGGATTCAGGGCTGGGGGCAGGGAATGGCTCTTGCATTCTTTGCGGCAGTTTTAAATTATGAGAACGTAGCAGGAGACGGAGCATTATGACGGGAGCATTGAAAAATATATATACCTGCTTTCCAGGTGGAAGGCATAAAGTCCTTACCATGAGCTATGACGATGGAAGGATCGAAGATAAGAGACTTGTTGATATTTTTAACGCCAATGGGATCAAGGGAACCTTTCACGTAAATTCCGGCCTCACTCATATGGAAAACCGACTAAAGCCGGAAGAGTGGAAGGAAGTCTATGAGGGGCATGAGATATCCTGTCACACGGTGCTTCACCCAACCATAGCAAGATGTCCCCTTCCCCAGGTGGCGCTCCAGGTCCTAGAAGACCGCAGGGCATTAGAGAGGGCAGCAGGATATCCAGTGCGTGGCATGTCCTATCCAAACGGCTCCTATACGAAGGAAATTGTTGATATGCTCCCAGGGCTTGGGATTGAATATTGCAGAGTGGTCGGGAGCACCGATGATTTTGCCATGCCGGAAAATTATCTGGAATGGAAATCCACCTGCCATCACAATCACAACCTCTTAGAAAATGGAGCCCGTTTTGTTGAACTTTTTAAAACCCAATATCTTTACATGATGTATGTATGGGGGCACAGCTTTGAATTCCCAAGAGATGATAACTGGGAGCTGATGGAAGAGTTCTGCCGTCTGGTGGGAGGCAGAGAGGATATCTGGTATGCAACCAACATAGAGATCGTGGATTATATGAATGCTGCCTCCCAGCTTAAATTCACCATAGACGGAGATATGGTCTATAATCCTTCTGCCCAAAGTGTCTTTATCAGTGTAGACAGCACTCTGATCCAGGTTCCAGGGGGACAAACCGTAAGTATTTAAATCAGATACCAAACAGCTGGTCGATTAGAATTTCGCCGCCCATAAATATTAGAATGAGACCGCCGGCAAATTCTGCCTTTGACTTATATTTGGCTCCGAACATATTCCCCACCTTTACTCCAAGGATAGAGAATAGAAAGGCAGTAAATCCAATAAAGGAAACGGCTGGCAGAATTTTTACCTGTAAGAAAGCAAAGGTTACGCCCAGGGCAAGAGCATCAATACTGGTAGCAAGTGCCAGCAAGAGCATCTGTCCTGGGTGAAGGGAAGGATCTCCACAGTCGTCCAGTTCATGGGTGAGAGATTCTTTTATCATATTAAGGCCAATGCAGCTAAGGAGAATAAATGCGACCCAATGGTCAAAGGATACAATGGCGTCTTTAAACTGGGATCCTAAAAGAAAACCGAGAAACGGCATGATGGACTGAAAACCTCCAAAGTAAAGCCCTACGACCAGGGCGTGTTTCCAGCTCATTTTGGGGAGACTTAGGCCTTTGCAGATGGCGACGGCAAAGGCATCCATAGAGACTCCTATGGAAATCAGGAACAATTCAATCAATGACATGTGTAATTCCTCCTCGGGCGACTAGGGTGTGTCTGAAAACTCATTGCTCCAATCTGTACCTCCCACTTCGCAGTATATTTGCTCCATATTCAGTTGGCGTAGCCCACTACGCCGCCTTCATCTGAAGCAAATCTCCCACAAAGTGTAACGCACATCTTGAAACAAGCAGTTTTCAGACACACCCTAAGTAAATATATGCCGGGAGAAAGAGGGGGTAGAACGATAAAACTAATCTTTCTTATTCAGTCTGATTTTTTCCAGATACTCAAACAGCTCAGGGTCAACATTGTCAAACAATCGGTTTTTCTTTGAGGGAATCCGTTCTAAGTGCTCTTTTTTAATTTCTATATTGGTTTCCTCAATCTCTTTTTTTAGTTCTCTTGCCGAAAGCCTGGTGCAGCCAGTTCCTAGGATGATGATCTGCTCCATCTTATCAGAGGTAGCCACTCTCACCTGGTACTGTCTTCCAATTTGCTGGCTCACCTTTTCAATGTATTGGTCTGCTGTTTCTGCTTCTTTTGTGAAAATGACGTGAATGTTGTGATACTCTATGATCGTTCCTGGGTTTCCTTTGACCTTATAGCCGTCAAAGACCAGGATGACGTTGCATTTTTTAAAGCCCTGATAATTGCAGAGAATGTCCTGGAGCTTGGTTCTGGCCGAGTCCATATTGGTTTTTGTAAGCTCCTTTAATTCAGGCCATGCAAATATAATATTGTAGCCATCTACCAGTAAATATTCGGAACTCATTGGTCTGTCACCTCTCTGCTGTAGTAAAATAAAAAAAGCCTTTTTACGGTATCACAAGACTTAAAATAATTGTAACCTTTCCTACAGGAAAAGTCAACATTGCGGAATATTTAGAAAGAACTGGAATTAATTTGTTAAAAATAAATATTGCAGGATAAAAAAGATTGTGATATTATTAGTGAAATTCATTGTGGTGAAGTGATGAACTGTTATAATTTTTTTAAAAACAGGGAAGCTTATCCTTTATTGAATGGAAAAAGATATTGATAAAGGCAGAGAAGGAGACTCTGGCCTATGGACCTCGACAGGAAGAGGGCGTCACCGACTGAGAGCGCCGTCATGTGGGACTTGGCTATGGGAACACTCCGGAGCCGATAAGCCGAAGCGGCTGAGAATCTTTAAGATTTTCGGCGCCATGAGTAGGTTTATCCGTACGCATGCGTTAAATGCTTGAGTGGAGATTTTTGCTTAGCAGTCTGTTTATTTGCGGATGAATTTTAAAGCAATCTCAATGCGGGTGGTACCGCGGGAGCTTATAGCCATATAAATCCCGTCCCGGAATATGTAACTGTATTCCGGGGCGGGATATTTTATTGTCAAAATATCTTTACCGGAATCGAAGCAATTACATTTAGGTAAGGAGAAAACAGATATGGAATTCATCAAAGGTGTGAAAGAAAAGGAAACAATCGGGATTTTAAAGGGCTTAACCGGGGAAAATGCAGGTAAGACCATTCGCATGGAAGGCAGCATCCATACCATTCGTGATATGGGAGACGTGGCCTTTGTCATTCTTCGTAAGTCAGAAGGACTGGTACAGTGCGTGTATGAAGAGGGAAAGACAGCGACGCCTCTCAGTCAATTGAAAGAGGAATCAGCGGTCCGTGTTACTGGTGTGGTATCAGAAGAGAGCCGGGCGCCTCATGGATTTGAGCTGCGCTTAACAGAAATCGAGGTGTTATCTCAGCCTGCAGAGGTACTTCCTATCGCCATCAGCAAATGGAAATTAAATACCTCCCTTGAGACAAAGCTGTCTCTTCGCCCCATAACCTTAAGAAATCCTATGGAGCGGGCAAAATTCCGCATTCAGGAAGGAATCGTAAGAGGATTCCGTGATTTCCTCCATTTAGAAGGATTTACAGAAATCCGTACACCAAAGATCGTCGCCAGAGGAGCAGAAGGCGGATCTAACGTATTTAAACTGGACTATTTTAATAAAAAGGCAGAGCTTGGACAGAGCCCTCAGTTCTATAAGCAGACCATGGTCGGTGTTTATGACCGGGTATTTGAAGTGGCTCCCGTATTCCGTGCGGAAAAGCACAATACCACAAGACACTTAAACGAATACACCAGCATGGACTTTGAGATGGGGTATATCGACAGCTTTGAAGAGATCATGGAAATGGAAACAGGCATGCTTCAGTATACCTTTGACCTTCTAAAGAAAGAGTATGCCCAGGAATTAAAGATGCTTAAAACAGACCTTCCCGATGTATCAAACATCCCGGCAGTACGTTTTGATAAAGCAAAAGAACTGGTAGCTGAAAAGTATGACAGAAAGATCAAGAACCCATACGATTTAGAGCCGGAAGAGGAAGTATTAATCGGTCGTTATTTTAAAGAGGAATACGGCAGTGATTTCGTATTCGTCACCCATTATCCATCAAAGAAGCGTCCCTTCTATGCCATGGAGGATCCGACTGATGACCGTTATACCTTAAGCTTTGACTTATTATTCCGTGGACTTGAAATAACGACCGGAGGACAGAGAATCCATGATTATGAGACCATCATAAAAAAGATGGAAGCCAGAGGCATGAATCCAGAAGATATCTCTTCTTATCTCATGATCTTCCAGTATGGTATGCCGCCTCACGGTGGCCTGGGAATCGGACTGGAGCGTCTTACCATGCGTCTTCTTGATGAGGCCAATGTAAGAGAGACTACCCTGTTCCCAAGAGACGTTACAAGACTGGAACCATAAAAGGAGGCAGAAGAAATGGCACACATCATTGATGATGATATGATAGAATACGTTGGTATTTTAGCGAAGCTGGAATTAAGCGAGAAAGAGCGGGAAGATGCAAAGAAAGATATGGGCCGCATGCTTGATTATATTGATACCTTAAATGAACTTGATACCGACAGCGTGGAGCCCATGTCCCATGTATTTCCCGTCCATAACGTATTTCGTGAGGACGTGGTGGAAAATGGCGATGACAGAGATAACATCTTAAAGAATGCTCCCGAGAAAAAGGATGGGGCCTTTAAGGTACCAAAAACAGTGGAATAGGAGGAAGGCAGATGACAGAGAAAGAAATATTGTCCCTTACTGCGGTAGGGCTTGGAAAAAAGATAAAAAGCAAAGAAGTCACTGTTTTAGAGGCTGTAAAAGCAGTGCTTGGACAGATCCGTTCCATGGAGCCTGACTTAAACAGCTTTGTGACCGTAGATGAAGCATTTGCCTTAAGCCAGGCAGAAGCAGTGCAAAAGAAGATCGATGCCGGCGAGCTTACCGGTCCTCTGGCCGGAGTTCCCGTAGCAATTAAAGATAACATCTGCATTAAGGATATGAGGACCACCTGCAGCTCCAACATTCTATCTGATTTTGTACCCACCTATACGGCACAGGCAGTAGAGAATTTAATCGAGGCAGGAGCCATTATAATAGGAAAGACAAATATGGATGAGTTCGCTATGGGAAGCACCACGGAGACCTCAGCCTTCGGACCAACAAAGAATCCCTGGAATCTTGAATACGTTCCCGGCGGCTCTTCCGGCGGCTCCTGTACTGCGGTCGCATCCGGGGAATGCTTTTATGCCCTTGGCTCTGATACAGGCGGCTCCATCAGACAGCCAGCCTCCTACTGCGGAGTAACAGGCTTAAAGCCTACCTACGGAACCATCTCCCGGTATGGACTCATTGCCTATGGCTCCTCTTTGGATCAGATAGGCCCGGTGGCAAAGGATGTAACAGACTGCGCGGCTATCTTAGAGGTTCTTGCCTCCCATGATAAAAAGGACAGCACCTCAGTGGATCGTAAGGACAATCACTTCATGGAGGCCCTGACGGAAGATGTGAAGGGGCTTCGGGTTGGTATTCCAGCGGATTATCTGGGAGAAGGTCTTAACGAGGAAGTGAAGGAAGCTGTTTTAAAGGCTGCTAAGATTCTGGAGGAGAAGGGGGCAGTGGTGGAAACCTTTGACCTTGGAAGAGTAAAATACGCCATTCCGGCCTATTATGTCATTGCCTCTGCCGAAGCAAGCTCTAACTTATCCCGGTTTGACGGAGTAAAATACGGCTACCGCGCCAAAGAGTACGAAGGACTTCACGGTATGTATAAAAAGAGCCGTTCTGAAGGCTTCGGAGCAGAAGTAAAGCGCCGTATCATGCTTGGTTCCTTTGTTTTAAGCTCTGGTTATTATGATGCATATTATATTAAAGCCTTAAAGACCAAAGCGCTGATTAAAAAGTCCTTTGATGAGGCTTTTGCGAAATACGATGTAATCCTGGGGCCAACGGCTCCTACCACAGCACCAAAGCTGAATGAAAGTCTCAGCGATTCCTTAAAGATGTATCTGGGAGATATCTATACCATTTCCGTAAACCTGGCAGGGCTTCCCGGACTTTCCATTCCATTTGGCACGGACCATAAGGGACTTCCCATTGGACTTCAGCTGATCGGTGACTGCTTTCAGGAGAAAAGTATCCTTCGTGCAGGCTATGCCCTAGAAGGGGAACACGGATATACCATGCCGGAACTGGCACTTAAGGCAATAAACGGAAGGGAGGAGAAGTAAAATGAGCAAACAGTATGAGACAGTCATTGGTCTGGAAGTTCACGTAGAGCTGGCGACCAAAACAAAAATCTTCTGCTCCTGCTCCACGGAATTCGGAGGAGCGCCCAATACCCATACATGTCCGGTTTGTACCGGTATGCCAGGATCTCTCCCTGTATTAAATAAGCAGGTCGTGGAATATGCCCTTGCAGTTGGCCTTGCAGCTAATTGTGAAATCAACCAGTATTGTAAATTTGACCGTAAGAATTATTTTTACCCGGATAACCCACAGAACTATCAGATTTCTCAGCTTTATCTTCCCATCTGCCATGATGGATATGTGGAAATTGATACTCCGTCAGGGAAAAAGAAAATCGGTATCCACGAGATTCATATGGAAGAGGATGCGGGTAAGCTGATTCATGATGAGTGGGAGGACTGCTCTTTGGTGGACTTTAACCGAAGCGGCGTTCCCCTCATTGAAATCGTTTCTGAGCCTGATATGAGAAGCGGAGAAGAGGTCATTGCCTATCTGGAGAAGTTAAGACTAATCATTCAGTATCTTGGCGCTTCTGACTGTAAGCTTCAGGAAGGCTCCATGAGAGCCGATGTAAACTTATCGATCCGTGAAGCTGGGGCAAAGGAATTCGGAACCAGAACGGAGATGAAGAATCTAAACTCCTTTAAAGCCATTGCAAGAGCCATTGAAGGAGAGAAAAAACGTCAGATTGAGCTCATTGAGGAAGGAAAACTGATTACTCAGGAGACCAGACGATGGGATGACAATAAGGAATCTTCTTATGCCATGCGTTCCAAAGAGGATGCCAAGGATTACCGCTATTTTCCGGACCCGGATCTTCCTCCTGTTCTCATCAGCGACGAGTGGATTTCTTCTATTAAGGAGAGACAGCCAGAGCTGCGCACGGAGAAAATGGCACGTTATCAGGAAGACTTCAGCCTTTCTGAATACGACGCAGATATTATTACCGCTTCCAAGCATATCGCAGACATTTTTGAGGCGGTCACTGAGATCTGCAATAAGCCAAAAGAAGCCGCCAACTGGCTTATGGTGGAGGGCATGCGTCTGTTAAAAGAGCATGAGATGGAACCGGAAAATATGTGTTTTTCACCGGAAAACCTTGCAAAATTAATTCAGTTAGTAGATAATGGTACCATTAACCGTACCGTAGGTAAAGAAGTTTTTGAACGAATCTTTGCGGATAATGTCAATCCAGAGCAATATGTGGAAGAAAAAGGATTGAAAGTCGTAAATGATGAAGGGCAGCTTCGAGAGGCAATCCAGGGTATTATTGATGCAAATCCGCAGTCCGTAGAGGATTACCACAATGGAAAGGAAAAAGCCATGGGCTTTTTGGTCGGTCAGACCATGAGAGCCATGAAAGGTAAGGCCGATCCAGCTTCCGTCAACCGGATTGTAAAGGAACTGCTTGGTTAATGGAGTCTAAATGAGGAGGAGTAAGGAATCTATGAAGCCGTATATTGAAATGACAAAGGAAGAGTTACTGGCGCTTAAAAAGGAACTTTCTGTACAGTACAAGGAGTTTCAGACAAAGGACTTAAGACTTGATATGTCAAGAGGAAAGCCCAGTACGGAACAGCTGGATATTTCCATGGGGATGATGGAGGTATTGGGCAGCGATGTGGACCTTACTTGTGAAGACGGCACTGACTGCCGCAATTACGGGGTTCTTGACGGGATTAAGGAGGCGAAAGAGCTTCTTGCAGATATGATGGAGGTAGCTCCAGACTACATCATCATTTACGGCAATTCCAGCTTAAATGTCATGTATGATACGGTTTCCCGCTCCATGACCCACGGAGTTATGGGAAGTACGCCCTGGTGTAAGCTGGATAAGGTGAAGTTTTTATGCCCGGTTCCCGGCTATGACAGACATTTCGCCATAACCGAGTACTTTGGCATTGAGATGATCAACGTGCCCATGACACCTGACGGACCTGATATGGATATGGTAGAGGAGCTTGTGGCTAACGATGATGCCATTAAAGGAATCTGGTGTGTGCCTAAATATTCAAACCCTCAGGGAATTTCCTATTCCGATGAAACCGTACGAAGATTTGCCCGCTTAAAACCGGCGGCCAAGGACTTCCGTATCTATTGGGATAATGCCTACACCATCCATCATTTATACGACCATGACCAGGATCATCTCATTGAGATTCTGGCAGAATGTAAGAGAGCAGGCAATTCAGATCTTGTATATAAATTTGCTTCAACCTCTAAGGTCAGCTTCCCAGGCTCAGGCATTGCAGCCATTGCAGCCAGCCAGAACAACCTGGTAGATATCAAGAAGCAGTTAAAGATCCAGACCATTGGACACGATAAGGTGAACCAGCTTCGCCACGTACGGTATTTCGGTGATATTCATGGCATGGTAGAGCATATGAGAAAGCATGCTGATATCATCCGCCCTAAATTTGAGACCGTGATTAATACCCTGGAACAGGAGCTTGGAGGACTTGGCATCGGTGAATGGACCAAACCAAAGGGAGGCTATTTCATTTCCTTTGATTCCTTAAACGGATGTGCGAAGGCTATCGTTACCAAATGTAAAAAATCCGGACTTATCATGACAGGGGCAGGAGCTACCTATCCATATGGAAAGGACCCTAATGACAGCAATATAAGAATCGCACCGTCTTACCCGACCTTAAGCGATATGGTGCTGGCTATGAGGTTATTTACCCTTTGTGTGAAGATGGTAAGCATCGATAAGATTCTGGCTGATAAAAAGGATAAAGAATAAATAGAAGTGTATGAAAAAACGTGAGCCCTGAATGGTTATTAACCATCAAGGGCTCACGTTTTTTTATTCTAATCCAGATTATTCGAACAATACAAGGTTGATAAATGCCTGGAAGGATTCGGTCTGGAACTTGTCCTTTTGAAATACCACATGATTCATGCAGCTGATATTAAAGTCTTTTACTTCAACCTCAACAATCTCACCAAGGCGTATGGATTCGTCCGCAAAGATCCTGGGTACCACACCGATTCCAATGTTTTCTTTTACTGCCTGTAATATCACATCGGAATTCGTACTGGTCCAAAGAGGCTCTGCAGAAAGATTATTAAGGGCAAGAGCGTAATCAAAGGTATCCCTGATGGTACAGCCAGCTTCCCTTAAGAGAAGCGGTTCCTTCATCAGTGCCTCTAAGGACACAGGCTGGTCACCTGGTTTTGCCAGAGAATGACTTGGGGCACAGATCACGGCCAGGGGATAGGAGGAAAATGGGATCTTTTCCAGCTGCTCATCGGGAATGACGCCTTCCACAAGGCCGATGTCCAGTTCATTTTTCAAAAGCTTCCCTGTAATTTCCTGGGAGTTTGATACGGTTACTTTTAACTGGATATCCGGGTTTGAAACTGCAAAACGGGAGACCGCCCCTGGAAGTAAATAACTGGCCAGAGTCACGCAGGAGCCAATTCGCAATGGCGCATTCAGATGAAGAGTTCCTGAGTAGTTTTCAAGATCCTGGTAAAGTTCCAGAAGGGGTATGACCTTAGACAAATAAAATTTACCATTCTCGTTGATTACCACCCTTCTGGACACCCGGTCAAATAAGGGAGAACCAACGGATTCCTCCAGTTCATTAATGGCGTGGGAGACGGCAGGCTGGGTCATGGACAGCGCCTTGGCTGCTCCAGTAATGCTGCCTTCTTCGCACACCGTTTTAAAGATCGTAAGATGTCTTAAGTTCATGTTTGTATTCCTTCCATTACCAACGTGTTATATGATAGTTTACATTATATCATTTTGATAATGGTATGAATAGAGTTTTGGAAAAAAATGTCGAAAAAATTATAGGCTCAGCATCATTAAATATTCTGTGGCATAGGTGCCGTCCCGGTATTTAAATCCATGCTTTCTGGTTCCGTAAAGCTCAAAGCCAAATTTGGTGTAGAGAGCCAGACCGCGTTCATTTTCACTCACTACCTCCAGCTCAAGCTGCTCATATCCCATTTCCAGGGCACCGTTTATGAGAGAAGACATGAGATGAGAACCGATTCCAAGGCCCCAATAATTCCGGATGATGGAGATTCCAAAGGAAGCTCTGTGAGCATAGCGCTGATGAGGAGCGATGGAGGTGATACCGGCATTTGCTACGAGATGTCCATGAACGATGGCACATAGCATTAAGTCCTTTTTACTTCTTAGGCAGTTTTGTAAAAATTGCTGCTCCTGAGGGATTGTAATATCAATTTCATCGGCATATCTGGAAAGGAAATCTGTTTCTTCCGATGCGGTAGACATCAGATGAAGCATGGCTGTGGCGTCTTCCGGCCCAGGGCTTTTTATGATACAGGGAAGTCCATTCTTTAGTATAACCTCTTTGGGTTTATATCTCATGATATTTCCTCCTGAAAGGGAAAGAGAAAGCAACGGGTACGCAGCTTTCTCTTTCTATGTTTTAATTCAAAGCCAGATAATCTTACAGACGCTTTGCAATGGCTTTGATAAAATCTTCGCTGTTTAAAACAGTTGGGTTAGAAATGGTGGTAATAAGAGCAAGATCCTTTGTCATCTCACCAGCTTCAATGGTATCAATGGTGGCTTTTTCAAGCTTATCGGCAAAAGCGGCCAGCTCGTTGTTGCCATCAAGCTCTCCACGCTTTCTTAAAGCACCGGTCCAGGCAAAAATGGTTGCCACAGAGTTTGTGGAGGTCTCCTGGCCCTTTAAGTGATTGTAGTAATGACGCTGAACCGTTCCGTGTGCTGCTTCATACTCGAAGTCTCCTTCTGGGGAAACAAGAACAGAAGTCATCATGGCAAGAGAACCAAAAGCAGATGAAATCATGTCACTCATAACGTCCCCGTCGTAATTTTTACAAGCCCAGATGTATCCGCCTTCTGATTTCATAACACGAGCGACTGCATCGTCAATTAAGGTATAGAAATATGTAATGCCTGCTTCTTTAAATTTATCTTCATACTCTGCTTCAAAGATCTCCTGGAAGATATCCTTAAAGGTATGATCATACTTTTTGGAAATGGTATCCTTGGTAGAGAACCATAAGTCCTGCTTAATATCAAGAGCATAACTAAAGCAGCTCTTTGCAAAGCTTTCGATGGAATCGTTTAAGTTATGCATACCCTGGGTGATGCCTGCGCCCTTAAAGGTATGAACGAGCTCTCTTGTTTCTGTTCCATCCTCTCCGGTGTATACAAGCTCTACTTTACCGGCACCTGGAATCTTCAGCTCAGAACCCTTATAAACATCTCCGTAAGCGTGTCTTGCAATTGTAATTGGCTTTTTCCAGTTCTTCACACATGGATCAATTCCCTTGACAACAATAGGAGCGCGGAATACAGTACCGTCCAAAATGGCACGGATGGTGCCGTTGGGACTTTTCCACATTTCCTTCAGGCTATATTCTTTTACCCGGTCCGCATTGGGGGTGATGGTGGCACATTTTACAGCGACCTTATATTTCTTTGTGGCATTGGCTGAGTCAATGGTTACCTGATCGTCTGTTTCGTCCCGGTAAGCAAGTCCCAGATCATAATACTCCGTCTTTAAATCGATGTATGGGAGTAAAAGATTATCCTTGATCATCTGCCAGAGAATACGGGTCATCTCATCTCCATCCATTTCAACAATGGGGGTCGTCATTTTTATCTTATCCATGTGTTTGTCCTCCTACGAAATGTTCATATTTTGCTATAGTATACGACATAAATTCAATTCGCACAAGACTGCTATGTAAATTTATTCATCCATTTTTGTATATTATACACAGTCTGAGGATTCATGAAATGCTCCACCTTTTCCACCTGCTCCAGCTCATCGGTATTTTGATTGATAAAGCAGAAAAAACGGTGAAGAACATCGTGGCGGAAGAGAAGATATTCTCCTAGCTGCATTCCATCCTCTGTCAGGGAAACAGCACCGTATTTTTCAAACCCCACTAATCCCTGTTCCTTTAGGTTACCTGCCATTTTAGAAGCTGAGGAGGGCTTTACATGAAGGCATTCGGCAAGCTCCTTGATACGGACAGGTTGCCCGTCGTGATGAAGCCTGCAGATCATTTCCAGATAATCTTCCATAGAGGAGGTGATTTTTGTCTGCTCTAAAAGGGAGTAGCCTTTCAGCGTATAGAAATTTTCAGCTCCGTTCATGCTGGCGTCTCCTTTGAGATATAATCATAGTTCATATCTATTCCCCATGGGACAGTTGTATGAATCCAGGGACATGAAAAAACCATGATAAAATCGTTGGAACCAGTTTTTATTTCTTTGCATATGTTAGGATATGGAAACATTGCAGGTAATTTTAGAATGAAGTGCGGAGGTAAGAAACAATGAAGGAAAAGGCATGTATGGCAGATCTGAAAAGAGGGCAAAGAGGTGTCATAGCTAAGCTGTCTGCTTACGACGATATGAGAAGGCGTCTGCAGGATATCGGACTGATTGAAGGTACGGTTGTGGAGTGCCTTGGAAAAAGTCCGTTGGGCGATCCTACAGCATTCTTAATCAGAGGTGCAGTGATTGCCCTGCGAAGGGAAGACGCAGGGCGGGTGCTGGTACGCCTGGAACAAGAGGATATGGGAAGACGCCGTTTTGAAGAAGAAGTGGCGGCAGCGGCGGTCACCCAGGAGGAAGATGCATGGGATTAAGCAGAGACTCTGTTGGTATCAAATCTGTGGATCTGGGGCTTGAAATTAAGAAGCGTAAGGATAGTGATAAGGTAATTGCACTGGCTGGAAATCCCAACGTAGGGAAGAGTACGGTGTTTAATCAGCTTACAGGGATGAACCAGCACACGGGCTGGTGGTGTTAGAGGTAAAATAATATTGCAACGAAAAAGGCTGTTCCCAGCTGAATTTTATAAGAAGACCACGGTATAATCCCTTT
>NZ_JHWJ01000011.1 GCF_000687555.1 [Clostridium] aerotolerans DSM 5434
CAAAAAGGTACACCTTTTTAGCAACATGGTATGCTTGTCTCATTTTAAAATCTGCACTTTCTGCCATACTAGTAACGACAGGAGGTTTTAAAATAGTATGAACAATTTCTACGGTTATGTGAGAGTATCAACCCTCGACCAAAATATGGAACGGCAGTTAGTTGAACTTAACAAATGGGGAGTATTGGAAAAGAATATATATTGTGATAGATTATCCGGTAAGGATTTTAACAGGCCGCAATACCAGAAGCTAAAGAGAAAACTAAAAGAAGGAGATGTCCTGGTGGTGAAAAGCATTGACCGGCTGGGAAGAAATTACGAAGACATTCAAAGGGAATGGAGGGAAATTGTCAAAATCAGAAAAGCAGACATTGTCATTATTGACATGCCTATTCTTGACACACGTACCAATAAGGACTTAATTGGTACCTTGATATCAGACATTGTACTTCAGCTGCTTTCTTATGTAGCACAGGCGGAACGTGAGAATATTAAGCAGAGACAAGCAGAAGGAATTGCCATTGCAAAGGCTCAGGGCCGGCATTTAGGGCGGTTTCCGTCTCCTCTTCCAGAGGACTTTTACCCGGTTTATGAAAAATGGGAAAGAAGGGAATACAGCTTAAGAACCGCAAGTGAAGCTCTGGGAATTACCATCAGTCAGTTTCGGACCATGATAAAGAAGCATAAAGGAAGTGGAAACGAAGACCCGACTTGAAAACCAGGGGCAATCTGTGATAGAATAAGAAGAGATTATGCAGAAAGAAGGTGTTATTACGAAGATTCAGGAATCTGCTGAAAATTATTTGGAAACCATTTTGATGCTTCATAAGAAAAATGGAAATGTACGGTCCATTGACATCGCAGGAGAGCTTGAATTCTCCAAGCCCAGCGTCAGCGTCGCCATGAAAAATCTCCGGGAGAACGGGTATATTGAGGTGGACGAAAACGGTTACATCACTCTGCTGGAAGAAGGACAGGAAATTGCAGAAAGAATGTACGAGCGCCACACGTTACTGTCTGACTGGCTCATCTCTCTGGGTGTCACTCCTAAGATCGCAATCGAAGATGCCTGCAGGGTGGAACACGTGATAAGCGCTGAAAGCTTTGCTGCGATTAAGGATCATGTGAATAAGGATCAGAATCCATAAAGAAAAGTGTGTAAGTCATATCGATACTTACACACTTTCTTTTTTTATCCCTTTTCTCTCCAGGTCAAGAGAAATGCAGAATTAATAATTACAAGAATAGAACCTGCATTATGTACCAGGGCACCTAAGACCGGATTTAATACACCTGTCATAGCAAGAACGATGGCAATAAAATTTAAAATCATGGAAAATGCCAGATTGTACTTTATGGTTCTCATCATCTTCTTTGACATTCGAAGCAAATGAGGCAGCTCCTTGATCTCATCACTCACCAGAGTGATATCAGCAGCGTCGACTGCAATGTCGCTTCCTATGCCTCCCATTGCAATTCCTACATACGCCTTTTTAAGGGCCGGCGCGTCATTGACTCCATCCCCAATCATACAGACATACTCTTTTTCCTTCTGCCAGGATTCTATAAAGCTCATCTTGTCTTCTGGAAGACAACTGGCATGAACCTCCCCGATTCCCAGCTGCGCTCCGATCTGTCTTGCCCCGTTCCTGTGATCTCCTGTAAGAAGCACTGGAGTGATTCCGGCTTCCTTCACCTTGGAAACCACGAAAGCCGCTTCCTCCCGCATGGTATCTGATAAGGCCACAAGTCCTGCTGCCCTTTCATCCACGGAAACATATACAACGGTGCAGCCCGTTTTCCTGTACTCTTCCCCTTCTTCAATCTGCTGTGGCAAAAGGGTAATATCCTTTGTCAGGAGAAGTTCAGGACTTCCTACCATGACCTCCTTCCCCTTCACCCTCGCCTTAACACCTCTGCCAGGCAGCATAACGAATTCTTCCCCATCAGGTGCTTCTTTTTTTGTGGTTTCCCGGTAGGAAAGAGCAATGGCCTTTCCCAATGGGTGCTCAGAACGTGCTTCCGCTCCAGCTGCCATTTCAAATACTTCTTCCTTAGTCAACTCTGTTAAAAAGCTGGATACCTTAGAGACTCCAGGAGTCCCGTAGGTGAGGGTTCCTGTTTTATCAAAGGTAACCTTTTTAACAGCTGCCAGACGCTCCAGGGCATCTCCCTCTCTTACCAGAAATCCGTGCTTCGTTGCATTTCCAATGGCAGCCATAATGGCGGTGGGGGTGGCAAGGACAAGGGCACAGGGACAAAACACTACCAGAATGGTTACTGCCCTTAAAATCTCACCGGTGAAAAACCAGGTAAGTGCCGCGGAGAGAACCGCTGTTATTACAATCCAGGTGGCCCACCGGTCGGCAATGCCTACGATCTTAGCTTTACCAGCATCTGCGGATTGGACCAGACGGATCATCCGCTGTATGGAGCTGTCTTCTCCTACCTTTATAGCTTTCATATCAAAGGAGCCAAATTGGTTGACCGATCCGCTTAAGACCTCATCCCCTTCTTTCTTATCCACTGGCATGGATTCTCCCGTCATCACTGCCTGATTCATGGAGGTCTGACCAGTTAGTATCACGCCGTCTACAGGGATGGTCTCTCCTGGCAGTACTCTTAAGATATCTCCTGCCTTGATCTGCTCTGCTGGGATAATCTCTTCCTTATTAGATACAAGCCTTCTGCCAGTGCGTGGGGTTAAATGTACCAGCTTCTCGATTCCAGCTCTTGCTTTTTCTACAGTCAGGTCTTCTAACAAGGCTCCAAGCTGCATGATAAAAGCTATTTCTCCGGCAGCAAAGTGCTCTCCAATGATAACAGACGCAATCAAAGCAATGGAGACCAGGACATCGGCCTTAATATCAAATTCTGTCACAAGGCCAATGACTGCCTCCAGGATAATGGGAATCCCGCATAAAAGTATGGCTACCCAAGCCCCGTCAAAGGGAAGGGGCACCAGATGGAAAAGACTGTTTATCAGAAACACACCGGATATTACAAGTAATGTGATATCCTTTTTACTACCGCCCCAATCCATTAATTCTTCTAATTTTTCCATGACTTCCTCCCGTCTTTTATACCTATAGGGGTATATGTACATCCTTAATATACCAATGGGGGTATGGGTTGTCAAGATAAAAAAAGAAAAGTTCCCTAATCCATTGCTTCTGCAAAAATGCAGAACACTGGAATCAAGGAACTTCTCTTATGGTGAAAACTTATATTACTCTTTTATTCTGATTTCATTGCACCAGTTTCATCGATATCGTAACCGTCTATTCTTGTGCTGACTGCAAGGGTTCCATCGGTGTAGAAGTAATACCATTTCTCTTTGATCTTCAACCATTTACCGGATACCATCATACCATTTACGGTAAAATAATAATATTTGCTGCTGCCGTTTCCATCGGCATTCAGCCAGCCGGTATATGCTTTTTCATCCTTGTAGTACATAAGCTGTCCGCTGTCATTCATGGCCCAACCCATGGCCGCTTTAGGATCAATGGATACCTTTACCAGCCGATGAAGCATCATGCTGGCCTGGGCCCGTGTAACTTGGTTTTTCGGGTGGAAGTTATGGTCTTCTTCTGCCATGACAATGCCAGCCTGCTGCATTTCATAAACAGCAGATGTATAAGCCCTGTCAATGTTGCTGCTGTCATCATAATTCACAAGTTCCCTGGTAACAGGCGGTAGGCAGCCAAATTCATTCTTTCTATAAGCGTTTAGCACAGACGCCATCTCTTCCCTGGTTACTTTCTGATCCGGGGAGAACTGTTTATTTCCCGTTGCCTTAAGAATGCCTTTTTTATTTGCCCAGTCGGCATAAGGTGCCAGAACACTATCAGGGGCTACATCAATAAAGCTGTTGACCGCAAAATTGCCGGTATCTGCATGAGCCAGCCTGCCAAGAGCGATTGCCAGCATTCCACGGGTCACCGGGGCATCCGGGGAAAATAAAATGTCTGAGGTTCCGCTCATCAGACCTCTACCTGAAACATATTCCATAGCCTCTTTTGCCCAATGACCGGATATGTCAGTAAATCCAGTGGCTGGAGCTGTATACCCTACACCAACGGTCTGAAATTGGTTGGAAGAGAGAATTACACTCTTTGTGTTATCATCATAGGCAGAGCCTGGGATTCGGGTTTCTTGTCCCTGCTCATCTACATGCACTCCGTAAAGATAGCCGTTGTCTTCTTTCTCAGCCGGAATATAAGGAATCCCGTAAATTGCCGTTCCACCTCCAAGAGTGGTGATTGCTATGGAATTTCCATCCCTTTCAAACCTGGCAGTTACTCCGTAGGTTGGACGGTTCTTACTCATGGTCTTTCCCTGTTCAGAAAGATTTGATTTTGCAGACATGGTGATGCTAACATCTCCTGTGCTTTGCCTGCGGATATCCCTTATGGAATTTATGTCAAAATTTATGGATCCCTGACTACTCTTTAATTCAAATTGTCTTACATTCTTTTCAGTCAGTATTTTCATTACATGCTGGGGCAGAACAAATTCAGGATTCTGCTCTTTGGCAATATCCTTTGCCAAAAGAGAAACGCCTATTCCGTTGGCTGTCTTACCCTTAGCCTTTGCTTCCTCCCATGCTCTGGTCATGGCATCTAACACTGCTTTTTCTGTTATATTTATGGTTGCTTTTCCATTTTGAGATTCACTGGCTGATAGTTCCTCTCTGCCCATAACAGGCTGACCGGTCCATCTGCTGCAAACAGCCTGTCCGTTTTCAGAGCTTCCGCCGCTGCTACTTCCACCGTCCGTATTGCTGCCGGTATAGCTGATTGCATAGGTAGAAAAGCTTTTTGTATAGATGGTAATGGTATCGGTTCCTTCTATAAAATACTCACCGTTTTCATCCCCAGCCCCATTTTTAAGAGTCTGTACGGTATCATTATGAACCCGGTGTACAGAAAGTCCTGATTTCCCCTGGAGGTTTTCCGGGAGAGGTAATACTATTTCAATAATATCCGGCAATATAGAGATTCTTTGAGGTGTGCCCGGAAGGTTATTCTGGGTCTGTGTCTTAAATACAGAAAGGTCAAGATAAAGTCCAATGGTTTTACCGGAAGCAAAACTTTTAATCTTGTCAGCATCTTCCTTAATCTCCTGTCCGTTTCTTAAACCTGCCACCAGCTTTAATTCCACCTTATTGCCAGGAATTTGTGCAAACTCCTTATCTTCCTGGGTGAACTGGTCTTCCAGATTTCCTACTACAATATCAGGTGCACCTGCCTGTACATCTACAAGGCTGTTGGTAATTCCCTCAGGCAGCTTGATTGCATCTCCAAATACGAAATTTTCATTGTCCACGATGATAAGAAGGGTAACTACTTTGCCTCCTTTGGTCACAATCAGGTTATAGGTGCCATTTGGTATGCCAGGAATAACAAAATTACCAGCTTCATCGGTAGCTCCGCTTCCCATCTGGCGTCTTCCCTTTTTCACAACAACATTTGCGTCAGCGACCGGATTGGTACTGCTCTCTTCCTCCACCCTGCCGGAGACTGTATAAGTTCCGGTAATGGCTGCCTTTGGTGTTACTGGCGCAGACGGTGCTGAGGCCGGTCCTGTTCCTACTTCATTCGAAGCTGTGACTGTAAAGGTATAGGATACGCCATTGGTAAGCCCTGTTACCGTAATGGGACTGCCGGTTCCGGTAAATGTTCTGCCTCCTGGATTGGTAGTTACCACATAAATAAGATTCGAGCTTCCTCCATTGTCAACTGGAGGAGAAAAGCTAACCACTGCTTTTCCATCTCCTGGCACTGCTGTTACATTCTGAGGGGCACCTGGAACCTTAGTGGAGATTGGTTTTTGAAGGGTTACTTCCGTTAAATTATTATCTCCGGACAAAGGTATGGTTTTCGTTTCATAACCTGCTGATGACAGTGTTCTGGAGCCTTTTGGCAACCACATATATGCCACTCCGTCTTCTTTAGTCACTGCTCGGTAGGTATAGCTGCCAAGGCTTCCATTAACCTCTGATGTTATAACTACTTCCGCTGCCGGATCTGCGGTTGCCTTAACCCAGTATACATCATCACCACCAGCTTCATTCTTAATGGTATTTGTGGAGCCTGTCTCCATTAAAATGGTTTTTATATTTCCTGTGGAAGCGTAAACTTTCTTTCCCATAACAGAATCACGTTCAGCAGCTGCGCCTTTTCCTCCGCGGATGAAAACATCTCCTGCATCAGCAGCTATATTGACCATTCCTGCTCCTGAAGAATCTCCATACGCCCGCAGTCCCACACCGCCTACGCCAGTGGTTCCGTTTCCTCCGGTAGCAGTGACATTGGCACCATTTTCAATAATGATGGAGCCGCTGTGGGCATAGACTGCATGGGAGCCGTTTACTTCTCCGTCTCCGCCGGTCACATTTATAGTTCCACCAGCCAGATTAATATCACCAGTTAAGCTGTAAAGCCCCAGGGAACTGTTGGTGTTTCCATTACCTCCCGTAGCGGTGACATTGCCTCCGGTGATGTTTATCCCCTCTTCAAAACCGTAGGCTGCCGTTCCTCCTACACCGTTTTCACTGTTTCCACCAGTTGTAACAACGGTTCCTCCCGTTATGGTGAGCTTATTAAATGCATCCAGACCTCTGCCTCCGTATGCTCTATGAGAATCTCCTCCCGTTGCCGTTATGGACCCATCTTCAATGGTGATGTTCCCCCCCTTTGTATGATCCACGCTTGGGTAGGATGCCTGGATAGCAAAACCGCCCGTTCCATAAATAAGCCCGGATTCTCCGCCAATTGCGTTAACCTCTGCATCACCAATGAAAATATCTCCCCAGGTCACCTTAATTCCGGCTCCCCCGTCATTTTCCGGGTTTGCCCCACCCTCAGCATTGACTGTGACTCCCCCATCAATGGTGAGCATGGCTCCCTGATTGTCTGCATAGGTGTAGGCTTCCATGTAAATACCAGAGCCGCCTTCATAGCTGTATGCCGTGGGACTTCCGCCGTATACATTCAGTGTTCCGCTGCCGGTGATAAGAAGATTCTGATCATGTATGGACCTTATGGCGCTACCGCTGCCAAAGCCGGCAATATTGCAGGTACCACTAATATTGATTACCATCTGGTCTGCTTCTTTATCATTTTTACTTAGCAGCAGTCCGTTATTTTCCAGACCCGTTTTTGCCGGTGCGGTGATATCAAGATCTTCTAAATTCAGAGTGATATCATTGATAACTTCGATGTATGTACTTTCACAGGAAACCGAATTCCCCTCAATGGTCACTGTGGAGCCATCGTCTGACTGCACCTCAATTTTAATGACTGCTGACGGAGATTTATGGATGGTGAGAGTCTCACTGCTTCCGGAAAGAATGATGGTTTGATCCGTACCCGTCCATAGATACCGGTTATCCCCGATTTCATAGTCTGGATCATCAGGCATCAATCCGATTCCCACTACATCGCATACTGCATTTATGGTATCAGTCAGGTTCGTAATGGTCAGTGCATCTGTGGTCTGACCACTGGTACCGCTTCCGCTCCATAAGTAAGTATAGCTTCCTGCGCCGGAACCAGAGGCGGTTATGATTAATGAAGTTCCCCTGACAACCTTTGCTCCGCTTTGGATTTTCTTGCCCCCAGCTGTTGCCGTAATGGTGCTTCCGGTTGCGGTTCCGCTATGAGCTGCTGAAAAGTTTACCGTATAATAATCGATATATACATAGCTTACGTTATTGCTGACGGAGATGATCCTGTTGGTTTCCTCACCGTTAATATAGACATCATAAGTACCGTTTGCTACCTCGGTCTCGTAATATCCCGTGCTCACCCAGGGTACTTGAATGGAGGAAGTGTAAGTCCTTAATTCTACTTCTCCCTCCATATCCGTAGGTACATTGTCAAAATAAGTACTAATTTTTACGCTGTACAAGGTTCCAGCCGGGACAACGGTAAAGCTTACATCAAAGCTTTGGTCGTCTATCTTACTGCCGGATACGGTTATTGTGGCGGAATAAGTACCTGTTGTCAATCCTGTTATGGGAGCTATGGAAAAACCATCTGTTGCGCCCACTCCAATGCTTGAAACTACGTTTTGGGATAAGAGAAAGCAGTTATCATTATCTTCGCTAAGCTCAATACTCAGATCTCCCGAAGATACTGTACCATTATTTACAATACTGACGTAATAAGGTGGACGGGCCCCGTAGCCTTCTTCTGCTGCATTGAAGGTATATAAGGGAGCCGCTCTGATCTCAATATCAACAGCCGGTTCCGCAAGTAGAGCCTGAACTGGCGTTGCCAGCTCCATCGGGCTTACCTCAGGCACTTCATTCACCGGCTCTTCTATGACCACTGCCGGTTCTTCCTCTATTACCTCTGGTTCTTTTGTTGCCTCAGAGGGTGTCGCTGTTTCGTTCTCTTCCGTTTGTGTGGTGAAACTTTCCAAGCCAAAGCCAGGAGTTCCTTCCTCTGCCGCGACCGAAATCGGCATCAGACCCACGACCATGCATATAATAAGAAATATGCTGACAATTCTCTTTTTCATTTGTTTTCTCCCCATTTCTAGTATTCAGAGATTGGGAAATCATCTGCTTTTCCTATTTCACCGCTTTTAAGGAAAACACAAAATGATTCCTATTTGTTAGGTGTGGCCGCAATGTCTTTGATATGTAGCTAAATTCTGTACCTTCTCTTGATCTTCAACCCCTTTCAGAAAGATTTCACATACCTGCCACAGCAGAATGGCAAAGCCGCTATTTTATAAGGAACGCAGATAGCGTTATGGATCACGATTCCTTTATTCAATTAAAAAAATCAGCGTTTCCAACTTAAATACACTTCTGGGAATCTCTGATAATTTGACAAACTTTTACTATATTCGGCATTTTTTTGTAGTATATCATATGTTTTTCAAAAATAACAGATATATTTTTTATGTTTCAGTACCTTTTGAAATTAAATATATATTTAACAAATATACAAGCATAATAATTACAAATATTAGAAATTTACAAAAATAAAATACTGTTTTGTAACCATGATATTTTTCGAATTTTCTTCCATTAAGGCCATTATCACAACTCGTAATAGTTGAAATATAGATTTTGGCACAAAAATAAGGGTACCGCTCTATCACATCATGTCTTGTGATATTGCGATACCCTTTACACAGGCTTTAAGTCATATTGGCAAATCGTTCTACTGCCTTTGTAAAGCTTTCAATGGTCTTTTCTGCATCTCCATGTTCAATTCCATCTCTGACGCAGTGATTAATATGGCCTTCCAAAACTACCTGACCTACCCTGTGAAGGGCAGATTTGGCTGCGTTGATCTGGGCGAGAACATCTTCGCAGGGAACATCTTCTTCCACCATGCGGTCAATGGCCTGGACCTGTCCGATGATTTTCTTTAAGCGCCGATGCAGATTATCAGCATCCATACATTGTTTCATGTCACACCTCCATATACCACCAGGGGTATATGGACATTATGGGTCAAAATCCATGGCTTGTCAATACTCTGTCATCACCTTAAGAAAAGCTGGACACCTTAATATCTTTCGCCGCATCCTTTCCAATGGCAAGCCGCTTATCGCCCACGCCCAGAATCACGCTCCCATAAAATTCTCCTACCACACGGACGGTCATGCCTTCTTCTAATTCATGGCTTTTCATCATCTCCATGGTATGAGGACTGCACATCATCCACTGAATGGTATAGGTCCCACCGATTTTTACATCATTTAATGATTCCATTAGAATCCTCCCTAATCGCTTACGTTGAGAGTTATTCTAACCAATCCGGTCCGGGACATACGCAGGGCTTACATCCATTCTTTATAGCGTTTGATATATACCTTTTTCCAAATCTGTACACAGATTAAGTATCCTGCAAGCAGTGCCACCAGCCAGGGAATAAATACAAGAGGCAGAGGTCTCATATCAAATCCCACACCAAAGCCTGAAAATCCGATTCCCAGTGCCAAGGCGGCAACAATACAGGTGGATACCAGAAGGGGAAGAGACGGTATACTTTGTATAAAAGGCAGCTTTTCTGTACGGATCATGTGGATAACAAGTACCTGTGATACGGTACCAAATACGAACCAGCCGCACTGGAACAGGGGAGAAAGCTCCTGCTTGTTGGCTCCCACTGCCCACCACATAACGCCAAAGCATAACAGGTCAAAGATGGAGCTTAAGGGACCGAAGAAGCCCATAAAGGTCTTAATGGATTTCGTCTCCCATTTGTGGGGCTTCTTTAAATATTCCTTGTCTACGCGGTCAAATGGAATTCCCATCTGGGAAAAATCACAAAGCAGGTTCTGGGTTAAGATCTGTACCGGAAGCATAGGAAGAAACGGAAGGAACAGGCTGGCAAGGATGACGGAAATCATGTTGCCAAAGTTTCCGCTTGCAGCCATCTTAATGTATTTAATAATGTTTCCAAAGGTACGGCGTCCTTCTATGACGCCTTCCTCCAGCACCATCAAATCCTTTTCCAGCAAGATAATATCCGCGGTTTCCTTTGCAATGTCAACCGCACTTTCAACAGAGATTCCAACGTCGGCCTGATGAAGAGCCGGTGCATCGTTGATGCCATCTCCCATATAGCCTACGGTATGGCCTGCGCTCTGGAAGGTTTTTACTACCCGCTCTTTCTGGGAGGGTGACAGCTTGGCAAAGAGATTACAGGTTTTCACGGCCTCAAAAAGCGCCTCATCTGTCATGGCCTCCACATCGCGTCCGGTTAAGATATGATCTACATCGACCCCTACCTTTTTACAGACCTTGGCTGCCACTCCTTCGCTGTCCCCGGTAAGAACTACAGTTCGAACTCCGTGTTCTAAAAGGGCGGAAACTGCGGCTCCTGCACTCTCCTTTGGCGGATCGAGAAAGCCTACAAATCCAATGAGTACCATGTCCTGTTCATCTGCCACGCCGAATGTACCAACTCCAGGCACCTCATTTTTCTGAGCCACAGCAATCATGCGCAGGCCTTCTGCATTGTATTTATTGTAGGTAGCCATGGCAATGTTTCTGGTCTCCTCATCCATGGGAAGAACCTCTCCGTTCATTTCCATAAAGCTACAGGCTTCCAGCATTTCCTCCACGGCACCCTTGGTGATCAGCTGAAGCTTTCCTAAGCGGTCCGATAAAACCACGCTCATTCTTCTTCTGGCAAAATCAAAGGGAATCTCATCTACCCGGTGGTAGGATTCCAATATATCATTGAGGCCATTTTGTTCGGCACGGTTTATAATGGCAAGGTCAATTAAGTTCTTAAGTCCGGTCTGGAAATAGCTGTTTAAAAATGAATGACGTAAAATTCTGGTATCATCCACGCCCCTGATATCCATGTATTTTTCCAGTACCACCTTATCCTCTGTCAAGGTACCGGTTTTATCGGTGCACAAAATATCCATTTCCCCAAAGGTCTGAATCGCTCCCAGAGTTCGGACGATGACCTTGTGCTTTGACATGGAAACGGCTCCTTTTGCAAGGGTGGAGGTCATGATCATGGGAAGCATCTCCGGAGTCAGACCAACCGCAATGCTAAAGGAGAACAAAAGAGCGCCTGACCAGTCTCCCTTGGCAACTCCATTGATTAAAAATACAATGGGAACCATGATAAGCATCATCCGCACCAAAAGTCCGCTGACGGAATCCACACCGCGCTCAAAGCTGGTCTTTGCCCGATCACCGGAAAGAGACTGTGCCATGGAGCCAAAGAATGTGCTGTTTCCTGTCATTAAGACGATGGCTAATGCACTTCCGCTGACCACATTGGAACCCATAAAGCCTATGTTCTTAAGATCGGTCAGTGCGTCCTTTGGGCTGTTGTCCCCATCGCTGAATTTTTCCACCGGAGCTGATTCTCCTGTAAGTGCCGCCTGGGCCAGAAAGGTGTCTTTTGTGGTTAAAAAGCGGACATCCGCAGGCAGCATGTGGCCGGCGGATAGCTGAACCACATCTCCCGGAACCACCTCACTCATGGGGATTTCCGTAAGTACGCCGTCTCTCCATACATCTGCTTTATTGGATATCATCTGGGTTAGCTGCTCCGCGGCTGCATTGGAACGCTGGGACTGGATAAATGCTACCAGGCTTGACAGCACCACAAGTCCTACGATAATTCCTACGGTCAGATAATCTGGTTTTGATGATGCGATAACATCTGTAAAATAAGTAACAGCAGCTATGATTAATAGAATCACGTTAAAGGGATTGATGACTGCCTCTCTCAAACGGTGAAGCGCCGTATCCTTTTTTCCTGCTGTAATTACGTTAGGGCCAAATTCCTGCAGCCTCTCTTCTGCCTCACTCTCTGTAAGGCCGGTCTTTTTTGCTGAGAGAAGCTTAAAAAGCTCTTCTTCCTTAAGAAATGCAAGATTTCTGATCTCTTGTTCCTTAAAAAGACGGTTCTTCTTTTGCTGGGTATCCTTTAATTTTCCTGTTAATAATCTCATTGGTCTCATTCCTTTCTTTTTTAGAGTCCCCAATGAAAATAAAAAAAGGCATAAAAATAGCCGTCCCAACAGACGGCAGAAATCAACAGGAAAATAAAGCCCTTATGTATCAAAAGACATAGGACATCTTCCCGGTCATAACTTCCATATATTGGGTTTTATATTCATATTGGGGCTTGAAGCCGTACATCTGACTTCGAGGGCAACTGTCCATGTCTTCACTCCTTTTTTTCATAGTATTTCATATTAAGTGTAGACCACCTGCTATCAAATGTCAACCTTAAGATCCCAATCTAAAAAATGTGGTAATATTTGGATTATGTCCTTCCACCACAAACACCTTATAATGGATGATTATAAGCAAAGGAGTTTTACCATGCCAAGACGAGGTGAAAATATTTATAAGCGTAAGGATGGCAGATGGGAAGGACGGCTGTTAAAAAAAGATGGAAAATATCAGTATTTTTACGATTCCAGCTATAAGGGCGTGAAAGAAAAAATGAAACTATCTCCTGAAGCTAAAAAGTCCAAAAAGAAACAGGACGCTACCCCCGCAAAAGATGCAGCCGGTTTATTGGAAGCATGGTTAGAGGATACGGCTCAAAGGGTGAAGCCATCTACCTATGACAGCTATTACCGCTGTATGAACAAATACATAATTCCATTTTATGAAAATAACAGGTATTCCAGGATCACAGAAGAATCTGTCCTTCGCTTTACCAAGCTGATAAAAGAGGAAACAGATCTTGCAGATTCATCCCGGAGAAAGATTCTGGCGATCCTTAAAATTGCTTTAAGAGAAATTCTAAAAGGCTCCCCGGAGTATATTGCCATCCTGGAACAGATCAAGCCGCCAAAGGGAGGGGAAAAAGAGGTGGAAGTGTTTTCCATGAAGGATCAGCGCCTCATTGAGCAGGCCGCCCTTCATCATGAGGATAAACGAGCCATTGGCATAGTCATGTGCTTTTATACCGGAATCCGTCTGGGTGAACTATGTGCCCTCAAATGGAAGGACCTGGATTTAGAATCCGGCACTCTGTCAATAAACCGGACTGTTTCCAGAGTTCGCAACCTGGAAGATGGAGAAGAAAAGACCATGCTATTTGTAGGTTCTCCAAAAAGCCGTAAATCATTAAGGAAAATCCCTCTTCCCGATTTTTTATTACAGCGTCTGAAAGAAAAAAGGGGCAAATTTGATGAGGAGGATTATATTTATTCTGGAAATCAACAGCCTTATGACCCCCGCCGTTTCCAAAAGCTTTATAAAAGAATCTTAAATCAGGCAGGGGTCACAGACCGGAAGTTCCATGCCATCCGTCACACCTTTGCTACCCGTGCCTTAGAGCTTGGGGTTGATATTAAGACCATCAGTGAGCTGCTGGGGCATTCCAGTGTTTCCATCACCTTAAATATCTATGCCCATTCTCTGATGGAACAGAAAAAAGCAGCCATTGAAAAATTCAACGACCTTTATGAGTTCAATGCAAAAAATCAGCCTTTATTGTAACACTTTATTTTCCAAGGGATTGGGGGAAAATGCTTTACTTAACTGAAGCAATCTGGTAGAATTACCCAAAATGAAAGGATGTCTGGAACATTATGAAGGGTAAGAATTTCAGCATTGTGATTTTAAAAGGGTTCCGATTTGGATTACTACTACAATTTGCCGTTGGCCCCATGTGCCTGATCGTCTTTCAGACAGCCACGGCCTACGGATTTTTTAAGGGCCTGTCTGTAGTGTTTGCCATTGCACTGGTTGACGCGTTATACATCGCACTTTCCTGCGTGGGAGCTGCTGCTGTCATGAATCGGCCTGGCGTTCAAAAAACAGTTAAGCTCATAGGGTGTATTGTCCTGGTTTTCTTTGGAGTAAATACGATTTTTGGTGCCTTTCATCGTAATCTCCTGCCAGACATCGCTTTATTCCCTGACGTTACAGGGGGAAGCCTGTTTATGAAGGGGCTGGTTCTGACCGCCTCTAATCCTCTTACCATTATTTTCTGGAGCGGTATGTTCTCCACTCAGATGATTGAGAACAACTGGAAGAAAGAACAGCTTTTCTTCTTTGCTGCTGGCTGTGTCTTAGCCACCATAGGATTTTTAACAGGTGTCTCTTTTATTGGAAGTATAGCAAGCGGATTTTTACCTGCTGTTCTGATACAAGTGCTGAACGCGGTCGTAGGCTTTGTATTAATTGGGTTTGGGATAAAACTGCTTGTGAAAAAGGACAATGCCAGAGAGGTAGAGGAAATGGCTTAGATAAATAAACAGGCTGAGGTGATTTCCTATTACGAAAAAAGATGGACCGCATATTCTCGCAGTCCATCTTTTTTATTTTATAATCAGAACTCAAAACCAAGATAAGTAAAGGTTCCGTAGGCATAGCTTCGGTGCAAAAGCTTTGGAGTTCTATCTCCGCCGCTTCCCATTGCTGTAAAAAGAGGCATAATATGTTCCTCTCTTGGAACAGCCAATCTGGCATTAGGAGCCAGGGACTGATACTGAATAAGATCTTTGTAATTCAACTCTTCCACCTTTTTTATCATCCAGTCATCAAACTCTACCGCCCAGGCTACCGGCTTTGTGGCATTTCCATACAAAGCGCCCAGATTGTGTACCGTAGAACCGCTTCCAAGGATTAATATGTCCTCTTCTGCCAGAGGCTTTAGGGCCTCTCCAATTTTAAGCTGCTCCTCTTTGGAGCGGAATGGGTTAATCGAGACCTGAACCACCGGAATATCTGCCTCTGGGAACATGATGTAAAGTAAGGACCATGTTCCATGATCTATTCCCCTGGTATGGTCCAGATTGGATTCTATCTGATTCTCTTTTAAAAGATTCTTTACCTTTTCTGCCAGCTGAGGAGAGCCTTTTGCCGGATATTTTATGCGGTAAAGCTCTGCTGGGAATCCGTAAAAGTCATAAATCATATCATAGGTTCCTTCCACCGATGAAATGGCTGTGACCTCTGTTTCCCAGTGTGCCGTAAACAGCACAACTGCCTTTGGCTTTAAGCTTTTCCCAAGCTCTCTTAATAATCTAATATATTCATTATCCTCCAGTACGAGGTCTGGCGCACCATGGCATAAAAACATTGGATGTATCATAAGCAATCTCCTTTCATCCATATCATCCAGCACATCTGATGTGTTGTACTTTATTTATATCAGGATTTCGCTTATATTTCAACCACATTATGGAGTTTTTGGGTCAATTATCGTTTTATTTCTTTTAGCCACCTGGACAAGCAGAATAATTAGGAATACAAAACATAAGTTACCAGATAACTTCCAGATGCCCTGAATAGGGATTCTGGCTGCCAAAAAGCTGCTTGCCAGGGAAGCGGATAAACACCCCAGCTGGAACACAAAGGAGCTTAAGGATAATATGCTTGCCCTGATATGATTGGGAGTATACTGGTTGATGAGCGTGTTCTCTGCTACATTTCCCATACCATGAAAAAGGTAAAATCCTGCATACCCCAGAAGAAACCCCGGAGTGTTGGTCTGTAAGGACAGAATCACCAGAATAAGACTAAAACTCAGCCTGCAGATTCCATATATTTTCCACTGACCAAAGGGGTACTTAATGAGCAGCTTTTCGCTGGCTGCATTCCCCATGGCAGACAGGAAGAATCCCATAAATGATACCAGCCCCAGTGTCCAAGTCGCATTTTTCAGAACAGATACCTCCAAATATACAGGCTGCCAGTAGGTCTCAATGGACGAGATCAAAAGTCCGGTAAAGAACATGCCTAAAAGAACGTATTTTAAACCTCCGGAGGATATGACAGCTTCCTTTCCCATTCTTAAATGAGCCCCAAGAGATACTCTTTTTTCGTTTTCTTTTCTCTCCTTCTTTTCCTTCTTTTCCCTTATACCAGCTGCACATAACATAAATACAGCAATGGTAAGGCCTCCCTGGACCAGAATTACTCCCTCTGTCCCTCCCACATAGGAGATAAATCCCCCTAATATACTGCCTGCTGCAAATCCTGCTGCCTCCAGGATGGACAAACGGGAGGAAACCGTTGGAATACACTCCTGCCCATGAGTTTCCACTGCCTGCTCAATGAACAGAGCATCAAGGCTTCCAGAGGAAAAAGCACGGCTCATACCGTTAAGGATAACACAAGGAATTAAAAGGGTGATATCATCAGCCGCAATTAATAGGGTAAGTGAAAATAATTTCATGACTGCAGATAATAAAAAAGCAGTCTTTCTTCCCAACAAATCCCCACAGATTCCGCTTGGAAGCTCAAAAACCAGAGCTGACAGGGCGTAAAGGCCGATTAATAGGGGAAGTGTCTTTAAATCTGCTCCCCTCTCCAGTAAAATAAGGTTCAGTACAGGCATTAAAATCCCCATGGAGAAATAGTTGATAAAAATGACCGACTGCTGGGTCTTATTCATCCAGTTCCTCCTTCGCCTGGTATAGAATCAACGCGTACTCCCAGGGAGACTTCTCCTCAGATGGTTTATCATGAGCTTTTAAATATTGGGAAATCATCTGGAAAAGTTCTTTGGATTCTTCCTCTGTAAGGTGCATCACTCCTGTTATGATGTCTCCAAACTGGTGAACCATTTCCGGGCGCACTTCCTGGTTACTGTCTAAGACTTTTCTCTTATGTGAAATGAAGCCTTCATAAGCCTGTGCCACCTTTTCCTGTAGAAAAACCTCTCTTTGAGAAGTCCACTGGTCATTATGTTCAAGCCCAATTTGTACCATTGCATAGGCTGATTTATAAAACTTTGCTGTAATCCCGTTAATTTGTCTGGTATGGTCAAGCTCTAAAAGTCCTAAGGACATGAGCTTTCCTATATGATGCTGGATACTGGAGGCAGAAATTCCCATCTTGTCAGAGAGCATCTTCGGTGTCATGGGCTCTTTTGATAATTCCAGAATACGGAGTAGCTGCTGCCTTACTGGATTCATATAGATTTCCAATTCTTTTTTCGTAGATAAAATGATTTTTTCCATACCTGTTATCCTTTCGTTTTTTCATTACACGAATTATAACATTACATAATATGTAATGTCAATGTAAATGTAAATAATTCTCTACTCCTGATCCCAGGCTTTATTTATGATTGCTAAAGGTGTCCGGTTCGCCAGATTTTAGCGCTTAAGTACTGTCACGTTAGTGACAAACTACAATAAAAAAAGCCAACAGGATCATCTCCTCATTGGCTTGGTCGCCATCCCTGTTTCATCGTAGACAAAGATAGCATTTCTGCATTTTTTTGCTTCATATAGAGCATGATCCGAGTGGACGAACAAACGGGTTGCATCTATGTTGGAAGAGTAAACTGCCAGACCGAAGCTGGCTGTTAAGTGAAGCTTTGGGCCCTCCTCAAATCGAACGGATTCCACCTGCTTTCGAATCCGTTGGCACAAAGCCACGGCTTCTTCCACCACTGAATCCGGAAATAAAAGGCAAAATTCATCTCCTCCATAGCGAAAAGGTATGTACTTCCCTTCATTTTCCTTTAGTATCCTGGCAAATTCCCGTAAGCACTGGTCTCCCATGGAATGGCCCCAGTTGTCATTGATTCCTTTAAAATGATCGATATCAACCGTTGCCAGCACCCATTTTTTGTGGCTTTCCTGTGTTTCCATGTTATAAAGAGCTTCCTGAAGCGCCTTTCGGTTAAAGATTCCCGTCAGCTCATCCTTTTGCAGACTTTGTCTCAGCTCATACCGTTCAATATCCTTTTTCAGGATAGCCTTGTTTTTCTTTCGTTCAAAGCGAATCACTACCATACATGCGGCAGAAAATGCGAATAAAACGATGATGGAAACAAGAAAATCTCCAAATAACATCATATTATCAAGGACATAGGGCTTATCTCCATCCCATTTTACCACCAGCTCTGAAACAACGATGGAGACGATGCTTAGAAAGGCTGTGATGGTGGTCAGGCGGTAATTGGCATAAATGATGGTCAGCATTACTGCTCCGGTGAATATGTAGTAGGTGGATGTCAGGGCACTGTGAACACAGAATATAACAAAGCAGATAAACACAAAGGTCAGTGATACCAGATAAATCTTCTGATCCAGAGACAAAAAATCCATTTTCAGTGCCATGAATTCCAGAAAAACGCATATAACGTTTAATCCACTGGGCACGATGATATACTTAAAAAAGTACCGCCCTAGAGGGATGGTGATCACATCAGAATTCAGAAATAATAGGCTCATCATGCATTCTACCAGGAGAGCAAATATAACCACTCCAATGGTGATCTTATAATGCAGAATAAGCCAGTTTTTGTAAATCTGAGCATGCTCCCTTTCCATCTCCGCCAGATGGACGGTATTCAAATCTTCTTTTTCCATAAGATTATTCCTTAATTTATTTTAAGGAAGGAATTCTGCCCATGATTATGGTGTCATAATAATGTCCGTCTGATAGAAGCTTATCCTGTCTTAATACTCCTTCTACCTTAAACCCATGATCCATATACAGGAGAATTCCTCTCCGGTTGGTCTCTAACACGCCCAGCTCCACTTTTTTTATCCCACTTGCGTCTGCCCAGTTCATAGAACGGGAAAGAAGGTTTCTTCCGATCTGGTGTCCCCAGTATTTTTTCTGTACACAGACACCAAACATCGCCTTATGAGCCATTCGCTTAAGCGGACTTCCTACGCATCTGGAAAACCCTATGGGAGTTTCATTGACAAGAGCTACCAGAAACAAATGATTGTTCTCTCTGGTATCCTCCATAATGAGCTGCTTAAAATCATTTTCATCCAGAAGACCTTCCCCTGCTTCCCGGTCCATATGTTCCGTTTCTCCATCAATTAAAACCCTAAGCTTTGCTAACACCGCTGCATCGGATTCTTCGGCGGAACGGATGGTATATTTTAATCCTTTGATACAATATTCCTGTTTTTCTAGTTTCATACTCTTCCTCTTTCCGGCCGGTGATATTTCCGGTCTGTTTCTAATGTTTATAGTATGACGCTGGCACTGTTGCGTCCTTTTCCCTTTGACTGATAAAGCCCTTCGTCTGCCCGGTTGACTGCCTGCGCATAATCCTCATCCGTATCCTTAAAAAAGGTGATGCCGACAGAGACTGTAATGGACAGCTCTTCTTTGATATCTCCTATCCTTAATTCAGATACCTTAAGAATGAATTTCCGGCAAAAATCCATGGCTGCCTCTTCCCTTAAGCCCTGGAGAAGAAAGACAAATTCGTCCCCGCCCCAGCGGATCACCATATCTGAGCTTCTTAAAAACAACTTCATTTCCGACACGAACAAGGAAAGTACCCGATCTCCGGCGGAATGGCCGTACTTGTCATTAATGCTCTTAAAATGGTCCAGGTCACACATCATAATGCCAGGGCCTGTTCCCATTTGCTTGAATTTATGAAAGGCTCTTGTCAGTTCCTTTACTCCATTCCTTCGAGTGGCTGCACCAGTTAAGGAATCCAGATTCATCTCTGATTCCATCTGCTTTCTGGAATTCCTGTGATACAGATTTTCAATGAGAGAAATAGAGCTTAGGCTGACAGCCAGTATGAGGGCAAATAAAAGCACCAGCGCATAGGTAAGCCTTGATACCATCTGGTTGCTCTCCCGGTCAATCTGATTTAAATAAGGATTTAGGTCATCAAGGTAAATCCCCATGCTGATAACCCAATTATAGTTCTGATACCGCTTGGAATAGACCAGTGTTTTAGCAGCTTCTTTACTATTCCTCCGTTCCACGTAATAGCTGTAAAAAATCTCCCCTTTCTTATTGATTCCATCCAGTTCTTTCTTGTTTGGATAATCACCTTTGCTATCAGGGGTATCCGTGGATAAGTAACTTCCCTCAAGCTCCGGCATATCGGGATAGATTCTGCACACAGCATAGTTTTCCCCACCCTTGTCATTCATAATTTCATTGACACGGATAAAGGAGTTTCCAGCAAACTGTACTCCGCGGATGGTGCTTAAAATATCTGTTTTTACCAAAGATTCTGTGTACTCCTTGGTAACCCCTAAAAAGTAGCGGTATTTTCCATGCATGGCTACCCGATATGCGGTAAAGGTCCCTGCATTGTTATAAACCGTGTCCACCCAGGTCTCATGAGAAAGACCGTAAGGATCATAAACGGCTTTCTGAGCCGAGCCATCCCACAATACCACCATAACATTTTTATAATCCGGATTATTTTGAAAGAAATGGATGAAAAAGTCATGAAATTCCTCATCTGTAATATCCATCTTCACGTCGATGATATCAAAGGTCCTTGCAACGTACTTTTCCACGTTTTTGGACTTGGCAGTCCGTTTCAAGTCGATTTCAGTAACAAGGTTATTGACTGTATCCTTTAAAAAATCCTTTTTTATGCTGCAGATCACATCCCTTGAACTTCCGAGATAGATCTGACCGATCTTATCAATGGAAAACAAATAAAAACATACCATAACCGTACAGATAATACTGCTGATTATGGTTAAAAATATTGCATATTTACGCCGAATAACAAATTCCCCCTTCCCATTGATTTAATCGAATATCTAAAAAAATAAAATCCAAACGGGATCGAATAGGGATAGTATAACACATGGACGAAAAATTGTCTTATTTTATATGGTAAAATTATACTGAAAATAAAAAGAGGGCAATCAGCCCTCTTTTATCCTGCTATAAGGGAAGGACCTGAAAGTAAATTGCCGCCAGCTCTTTTTTTCCCTTACATTTTTTCTTTAACAATTCCGCCATCTTTCCATCCTCACCGTGAGGATTCTCAAACAGAAGCTTCATACCGGTTTTTTTAACAAAAACAAGGCCCTCGTCTTCTGCTGCCTGTTGAAACAGCTCTGCCCGAAGTGGTGTATTGATCACAATCATAATATCTCCTTTACGAAAAGATTCTGCCTGCGGCCAGCATAATGACCGGGATGGTAAACAGGGACAGGCATGTGGTAATGGTAAGCAGCTTTGAAGCATACTGGCTGTTCTTATGATACTGCAGAGCGAACATGGTTCCCATGGCCCCGCTGGGGCAGGCCGCGGCTGCAAGAACCGTAATGGCGATCAAACGGTCTCCATGGAAAAGAAGGAGAATTCCTAAGGTCACAAGGGGGACGAAAATCAGTCTGGCTGCACTTAAGAGATACGTCCTTGGCATTTTTAAAGAGGATATCAGATCACTTTCTGCCAGATTCATACCGGATATCAGCATTGCCATGGGCGTATTCATGTTCCCGATCATCTCCAGTGGAGCTGAAATTACAGTTGGAAACCGGATTCCTGTTATGTAAAAAAGCAGGCCAATTAAAATTGCAGCATTGGAGGGCTGAATAAAATTCTTGACCGCAGCCTTTATATTCTCTGACTTTCCCTTCATTAATATGATTCCATGGGACCATACAAACAGGTTGAACACGGTTATATATGAGGTCATATAAAATACGCCCTCTGAGCCTAAAAGCCCATGAATCAGGGGAATGCCGATGAACCCGCAGTTGGAATAAACAATTGACATTCTCTCTACAGCCATATCCGCCCCCGTTCTGGCCGGGACCACCAGCTTAGATATGGCAATGGCCCCTAAAAAGCTTGCCAGAGACAGGCCGGCGGTGATAAGAAGTCCCATCAGCTTAAGTTTATCAAACTCCATCTGATATGACATAAGAATCACACAGGGAGACACAACATATAAGAGTACGGAGGTCATACGACTTCCAGTGGTGCTGTCTGCCGCCCCTGCCTTTAAAGCACCTGCTCCAATCAGCAGGATGAAAAACATCTCCACAATTTTCTTTGCTGTTAACAATGCCAGATCCATATGCGTTTAACCTGTGCCCCTGACTTTCCTTTCTCAGTCTCCCAATGCCTTTTTCACCTGTGCAATGACCTTTGCTCCATTCATGGTGCCGTAAGCCTGCATATCGATGCATTCAATGATCTTACCGGGGCAGTCCTTTTCCACCTTTGATTTACTAAAGCGGACCTGAGGCCCTAATAATATAATATCTGCATCAGAGCCTTTTTCTCTGGTGCTTGCAAGAGCATATGCATTGATGATACATTCATAATTATCTTTTGCTGCTGCCTCTTTCATCTTATTTACCAGAAGACTGGTTGACATTCCTGCCGCACAAAATAGTACAATGTTTCTCATAAATGACTTCCTTTCTATTACTTCATATTTATTTTTAAGATATCAATCATTTCCTTACAGAGATCCATGACCGTCATGGCATTCATCAGATGATCCTGGGCATGAACCATTAAAAGACCGACTTCCACCTTTTTACCATTCAGTTCATTCTGAATCATCTCCGTCTGAATCTCATGAGCTTCCAGGATTAATTTATCCGCTTCCTCTAATCGCGCCTCTGCCAGTTTAAACTCTCCGTTTTTTGCAGCACGAAGCCCTTCAATGGCAGTGCTTCTGGCATTTCCCGCACTGACTACAAGCTTCATCACAATCATTTCCATATCCATATCAACGAGCCTCTCTCTCTTAACCTGTGATTATGAGTTTCACGTAGGTAACAAGGGTAATTAAAACAATCATGGTCCAAACCCATTGTTCCGATCTCCGGAATTCTGACTTTCTGCTTAAGACACGGTATAATCCAAAGGGGGGAACAAAGATAAGCCAGAAATACGTTTTAATCCTTTCTCTGGTAAAGACTTCTTCCATCACAATCACCTCATGCTCATATTGTATTCTTTTTATTCTTCGGTTTCAATCCTCTGCCGGTTGGATGCAAGCACAAATGGAATGTATACGACAAAGGCAAGGAGGATACAAAGAATCTGGGTTACTGCCGCTCCAATGTTGCCTCCCGAACAAAGGAATGCCATAAGTCCCGGAGGTGTGGTCCAGGGGGCATTGACGACCATTCTGCCTGCAAAGCCAAGATTGGTCATGAGATAGGCAAAGGTCGCGGATACTGCCGGGGCAATCATAAAGGGAATTGCCATAATGGGGTTCATGACCACCGGAAGACCGAAGATGATTGGCTCATTGATGTTAAACAGGGCACATGGTATGGCAAGCTTTGCAATTGCCTTAAAATCGTCCCGTTTTGAGAAGATCATAATGGCAATGATCAGGCCGCCTGTGATGCCAGCTCCCGTAACCGTTGAAAAACAGGACATGAACGGGGTATTGATGATATTGGGTATGGGAGCACCGGCGGCGTAGGCTGCTTCATTTTCTGCAAAGGCTGCTAACAGAATGGGTTCGTACACTGCTTTTGTTACCTGGGTTCCATGAATTCCAAAGGTCCATAGTAAAGTTGTAATAAAGATAAGGGTTATGTATCCGGGAAAGCTTGTGAGGATATTGGACAATGGTCTTTGGATAAATGCAATGATGGCGTTAAAAAGAGACATGCCTGTTACCATCTCAAATACCATGCCGATTCCTGAAACAATAAGAATGGTAATCAGGGACGGAAACAAAATGGTAAAGGAGCGGGCCACATTGGAAGGAACGCTGTCCGGCATATGGATCTCGAACTTACCGCTTTTAACCAGTCTGCAGTAAACTTCTGTGGCTCCCACGGAAGCAAACATGCCTACGAATAAGCCCTGGGCATTGGTGTACATTCTGGCCAGTACATTGGCCACCACCACCTCACTTCCATCTACAGCCTTACCAGATGCGCTGAAGGCACAGAGAGAAATATAAGCGCCAAGTGCCACTACGGGAAGTGCCTTATCCTTAATCCCGTAATACTCTCCAAGCTCCATGGCAATGAGGATTACACAGCCAATGGCAATAAAGTTCATGGTTCCATAGTTGGCAGCCACGAACATGGGATTGAGCTTTCCTAAAAAGCCAAGTCCCGGAACATTGGCTAGGCTTAAAAAGCCTGGGGTGGTACTGCAGATGACATTGGAAAACAGGGTACAGAATGAGCCAATGATAATGATTGGCAGCAGGCTCATAAATGCATTCTTAATGGCTGCCAGATGACGTTGTGTCTGCATGACTCCTGCTGCCGAAAGCAGACCGTTCATAATCTTTTCTTTCATCTCTTCCTCCATATCCACCGCTTTTGGCGGTAATCGTAACCGGTTCTTTATTTGTAATCACATGGTAGCATACTGTAACACGAAACTCCATGTGGTCTTTTTCCATTTTCATAATGGCAACTTTTGCTTCCTTTTTCTGGGAAAGGAACACCACCAGGAAAGTGGAAAAACTGTGCTTGGAGATTGTTTTAAGGCTCTGATATAATGGGTTTATCTTTATTAAAATCATTTTAAGAGGAGGGGTATTTATGAAGCAAATAAAAGCATTTCCAGCTGGTTTTCTCTGGGGAGGGGCGACCGCAGCCAATCAGGTGGAGGGCGGATACCTAGAAGGGGGAAAGGGAATCTCTGTTTCCGACTGCGCGAAAGTTCATTTTGGAACAGACGTTACCAATTATAAGGCCCATAACACCGTCACTTCTAAGGATATCGAAGAAGCACTGAAAAGCGAGGATACGGTATCCTATCCCAAGCGCCATGGCTCTGATTTCTATCATCACTATAAAGAGGATATCAAGCTGTTTGCCGAGATGGGATTTAAGGTTTACCGAATGTCCATCGCATGGTCCAGAATCTTTCCAAATGGGGATGATTTAACGCCCAATGAAGAGGGACTTAAGTTCTATGACAATGTCTTTGACGAGCTTTTAAGGTATGGCATCGAGCCTCTGGTCACCATGTCCCATTATGAGCCGCCCATCAACCTGATCTTAAATTACAAGGGCTGGTACTCCAGGGAGACGGTGGGATTCTTTATCCGGTTCGTTAAAACCATCTGCACCCGCTATAAGGATAAGGTAAGATACTGGCTCACCTTTAATGAGGTGGATTCCATGATCCGCCACCCATTTACCACCGGTGCCTTAATTGAGGACCGCTTTCCCGGACAGAATTTTGAGGAGGTCATCTTCCAGGCCATGCATCACCAGTTCGTGGCTTCCGCCTATGCAACAAAAATCTGCCATGAGACCATACCAAACTCTCTCGTTGGATGTATGCTGACGAAGCTCACCTATTACCCTTATACCTGCAAGCCTGAGGATGTCTTAAAGGCACAGCAGACCATGAGAGGCACTTACTGCTACAGCGATACCCAGGTATTTGGAGAATACCCGGCCTACCTCCTTTCCCGGTTTCAGAATGAGGGCATTCATATCCGCAAGGAAATGGGGGACGATGAGATCATGAAGGCTTATCCCGTTGATTTCGTATCCTTTTCCTACTATAATTCTTCCTGCTCTGCTGAGGATACCAGTGCGCTTAGCCTGACCCCTGGAAACACCATCAACGCCATTAAAAACCCCTATTTGAAGGCTTCCGACTGGGGCTGGCAGATTGATCCGACTGGGCTTCGCATCTCCATGGTAGACCTTTATGACCGTTACCGGAAGCCTCTGTTTATTGTAGAAAACGGTCTGGGTGCAGCGGACGTAATAAAGGAGGACGGCACCATAGATGACACCTACCGGATTGATTACTTTAGAGAGCACCTAAAGGCAGTCTCGGAAGCAATCCAAATCGACGGAGTTGAATGTCTTGGATATACCTCCTGGGGCTGCATTGATCTTGTTTCCGAATCCACCAAGCAGATGTCAAAGCGCTACGGCTTCATCTATGTGGACTGCGACGACTATGGAAAGGGCACTTATGAACGGCTTAAGAAAAAGTCCTTTTACTGGTATAAGAAGGTCATTGAGACCAATGGATTAAGCTTATATGAGGAATAGATTACAGCTCCTTCGGGAGCTGTTTTTCTATCCATGTCATTGCCTCTATAAAGGCATCATAATCCTGCTTTTTAACCAGTTCCTGAATCTCCTTCTGGCTTAGTAAAAATGCGGCAGTCATCTGGTAGAAACGCTGCAGCTCAACGCTGGTATGGTCCTTATTGGCGATGGATACCAGAAACACAGCCCGCACCTTTTGTCCTCCCCAGTCCACAGGCTCATCAAGGATACCAACACAGACAAAGGTCTCCTGGCTGATGGCCTTATAAACGTGGGGCATGGCAACCATATTGCCAAAGGCCGTCTTTGCAAGCCTCTCTCGCTTTAAGACCGATTCATAAAATTCCTGGGGCAGATTCTTTTTCTCCATGACAAAATGACACATGCAGCGAAGCACCTCTTCCTTTGTCCGTAATTTCAGATGAGGGAGAAACATCTCTTTCTCATAGTAATTCATCACAGAAGAGGTCTTTTCCGAGCGAAGGACCTTTTTCACATTGACGATGTCGTTATCGTCGAGGAAATACTGAACCTCCAGGATGGGAAGCGGAACCGGAACCGTAATGGGAACCGTGGTAAAGATATAATCATAATCTGCAAAATCCAATTTATACAGACTGCCAAGGTCACAGGCTGTAATGTTGTTTATGTAATCCTTAAAGTAACTCTGGTATTTGTACTGGAGTAATTTTGCGCTTCCCCGGCCAGAGGAACAGACAAGGAGTATATTTTTCTTCTGAATCTCAGACTTCTTTCTCTCCAGGGCAAGAGCAAAGGCAAAGGCAAAATATGCGATTTCATCCTCGGATAAAAGCACATGAAAGTGTTCATTGATGACTGTGACCCCATTGCTTGCCATGGTGTAGGAAAGGCAGAATTTCTCCTTCACATCACGAAGGAGGGGATTTTTTAAGTTCATATCGTATTTGATTCGGACGCTTAAGGGGACCAGATGCTGGCACAATATCATACGAAGCTCCAAGTCATTTCGGAAATCAAATTTAAACAGATCATAGACCCGTTCCAGCATGGCAGTTACCAGATCATTGATTTCCTGAGTGATGATCATATTTTGTTCTGCCTCATCTCTTGGATAAATAATTTTCTTTCCTGCCAGATGGATGGCAATATAAAAAATCTCTGTCTCTGGAAATGTAATATGAAAGGTGGTCTGAAGGCTCTTTGCAATCTCCGTTGCTATCTGGTATTCCAGACTGTCATCCTTTTGCTCCATATACTCCTTTGGCAGAGGCACATAATGGCATTCCATGATACGGCTGATGGCAATATAAAGATGTACCACCAGGTTTTGATAGGAGGCGCCGGTAATGGTAAAATCATTGCTCTTTAAGACGGAGGATACACAGGCTGCAATTTCGTCCATGCTTTGATTCCCTTTATGAAGCCGTTTTCCGGAAAAGGAAGCAATGCACAGCCTGGCATCGAATTCTCCTCCTTCCAGCTTAATTCCGTAATTGGGCTTTCGAATCACTTTGATATTAAACTGGTTGATGTACTGTTCCACTTCTTTTAAATCTGCGGTTAAGGTACGTTTTGAAATAAACAGGCTTTCGCTTAACTCATCAAGCTTTACATAGGAGGGGCTGTTAAATAAATACTCCAATAGATACTGAATCCGTTCTTCCGAGGTTCCAGGCAGATATTCATCGGAAAGGCGGGAGTATAATTTCTTTTGAAACGATTCAAACTTTTCTTTATCGGTAATATTTAAATAATAGCCAACCCCATACTTAGAAAGAATGGCACCACCACAAGCTTCCATCTCACGGTTCATTTCCTTTAATAAGTTTCTTATGGTCTTCGTTCCCACATGAATCTGCTGTGCAAGATTCTGTGCGGTAACGTATTCTTTGTCTGACAAAATATCAAGGATCTGTCTCTTTCGCCTATCCATATATGTTCACTCCTATCGATTCATGCCAGCTTGCGCTTTTTAGTGGTATCTTGGGACAGGGTATATTATAATCGGATGGATCACCCATAAATCGCCCAAGTTTTTTGTTTATTTCTTACTTATTTTTTATTTAAATATTATTATTTTTATGCATATTCACATAATAACATAGTTTAAATAGCAACTAAATGAATCTTTTTTCCATTTTCATAGTGGTAAACTTTTCCATTTGGTTGCTGTAACTTTTTTGTAACCCCTTAAGCCTGTCCATGAGCTATACTACGTAAGAAGCAAGCTACAAATGAAAGTAAATGAAAAGGAGCAGTGATATGAAACATAATGTTAAAAAGCTTATTCCTCTTTTGCTGACCGGAGCCGTTCTCCTTACGGGCTGCGGCAAAGCAGAAAACCCAAATACCACAAAGAATCAGCCAAAGGATGACGCGGCTTCTGTTGGAGGATTTCTTCCTTCCGGCTCAGAGCTTTTAGTTCCGCAAAAAGCAGGAAAAAAACAGAGCATCTATCTGAATGCACAGGCAGGCGGTGAAAATAAAGAGGCGTTTCTTTTATACCGGAATCCATCAGACAACCGTCAGGCCCATCTTCTCTACCTTACAAAGGATAAGGACAACTGGCAGAAAAAAGAGGACATTGAAACAGGACTCTTAGGCTTTGATACCTTTGAGCTTATTGATCTTGACGGAGATGGAGCGAAGGAAGCTATCGTTGGCGGGGCCATCTCAGAATCAGGGCACGACAACCAGCTTGTAATCTATAAGCTTGAAAAGGATGGGCTTAAAAAGGCTGGAGAATTAAGCTACGACGCCCTTTCCATTGAGGATTATACTGACGATAAGCTTCCTGATCTTATGGCTATAACGAAAAAGCAGGATGAAACAAGGGCAGTTGGACTGTATTCTTATAAAGCTGGTGAACTTACCTTGATCTCTCAGATTGATTTAGACCCTCAGGGCATGTTCGAGCATGCAGCATTTGGAACGTTAGCAGACGGAAAAAAAGCTCTGTTTGCAGACAGCGGCCTTGGTGCCCATTCCATGCTGACAGAAATCATTGTTTACAACAACGGAACTCTTTCAAAGGTAGGAGATTCTTCCGACAGCGTACTTTTAAAGCCGTATCCTCTTTACAGCAGGGACTTGAACGGGGATGGTATTATAGAGGTTGGAGGAATGTACATTCCAAAGGGCTATGAGGACGCTGCCATGGCTGAGATTCCCTTTATTTATACGTATCAGGACTATAAGCTTGACGGAAGCTTTCAGGTGGTGGAAGAACGGTATGCGGATTACGGACAGCATTTTTATATTTCCTTCCCCAAGGAACTTTATGAGGGAGTAACGGTAAAACGACTGGAGAACGGAGTGGAACTTCTTTCCACCCAGGGAGATGCCTTGTTATTCGAAGTAAAATGGGCTTCAAAGGAAGCAGTTCCTGCTGGCGCTATTTTACTTGGCAGCACAAAGGATACCGCCTTCTATACAGAATCAAAGACAGAAACAAAAATACCAGCAAGTGCATTCCATCTGATGGAGGAAGAATTAAACTGAGGTTAAATATATGAAAACAATACTGGTGGTGGAGGATGAGCTGTCCATTCGCAGCTTTGTCTGCCTGAATCTAAGAAAAAAAGGATATCAGGTCTTTGAAGCAGAAACCGGGGAAGATGCCCTGGTTCTATTTCAGGACCAGACCATTCATGTGGTGATCTTAGACATTATGCTTCCTGGCATAGATGGCTTTACTGTCTGTGACGAGATGAGAAGTCTAAATCCCACCGCAGGAATTATCATGCTCACCGCCCGCTCCCAGGATGAAGATAAGGTGAAGGGGCTGCTTCTGGGCGCCGATGATTACCTGACAAAGCCCTTTCAGATGAGCGAGCTGGAGGCAAGGATTCTTTCTCTCTTACGGCGCTTATCCCATGGGTTGGAAAAAGAGACATCCGGGGTCATGGTTTCCGGCTCCTTTTCTCTTGACAGCCTTCGGAATAAGTTAACTCATTCAGGAACTGAAATCAGGATTACACCTACCGAAGCCTGTCTTTTGCAGTTTTTAATCTCCAATAAAAACAAAGGATTTACCAGAGATGAGATTCTCGACCAGGTCTGGGGCACCAACTATTTGGGTGACCCCAAGGTGGTGGATGTAAACATACGGAGAATCCGCAGAAAGATAGAACCGGACCCGAAAAACCCCAGGTATTTATGTACGGAATGGGGCTACGGATATTTGTGGAAGGAGTAAGCCCATGAAGCGTAAGGTAGTCTCTTATTTCATGCTTTTGACCATTTTGACCCTGACTCTTGTTATGGTGTGTTTTGGGTTTGGTATGAGGCGGTATTTTTATCAGGAGCTTTCTAACAGCGTAACGAGCCATACGGAAGCGGTTCCTTTTGTATGGGCCGAGCTTGGGGAGTTTACCAGTGAGGATTTAATCAGAAAAAGTGATGAGGTGATAAAGGCGTACCAGATGGAAGGAACCAGTCTTACTCTTCTTACGAGAAAAGGTGACCCCATTCAATCCACCACCGGCTATCTGGAAGATCATAAGGTCTCCATAGATTCCAGAGTCTTATCCTTTGAAACAGTATACAAAATACAAGAACCCTTGGGAAAAAGAACCATGGCGGTATATACCCCTCTTCTATACCACGGGCAAACGGTAGGGGTCTTAAAGTATGAAATATCTCTGGCAAAGACCGATGAAAGAATCTTCACCCTGTTATCCTGGGGCCTTGCTGCCTGTCTCATGGTGGCTTTTGTTGCATTTCTGGTAAGCCTTCGTCTTGGAAATTCCATTGTATTGCCTTTAAAAAACATTATCAAGCTGACAAAGCGGATGGCAGAAGGTAATTATGAGGAAAAGATTCAGGAAGAATACCCTTATGAAGCCGGGGAGCTGGTGCAGATGCTTAACTATATGGCAGATGAGATTACAAAATCAGACCGGATGAAAAATGATTTTATCTCCTCCATATCCCATGAGTTAAGAACTCCCCTTACAGGAATCAAGGGCTGGGCGGAGACCATAAAGGATCCGGATGGAGTTACAGAAGAAGAGATGAAGTTCGGACTTAAAATTATAGAGGAGGAAACAGAGCGTCTCATCCGTATGGTGGAAAGCCTCCTTGACTTTTCCAGATACCAGTCTGACCGCATGGTGTTATCTCTTTCCCCGCTGTCTTTTGACCAGTTGGTTGAAAAGGTTTCTATGGAGCTTAGTAAGAAAGCGGAGAAAAAGGGCATCCGCCTGATCATAGAGTTAACGCCTGCAAGGATACAGGGGGACTGGGATAAATTAAAACAGGTGGTCATCAATGTTTTAGACAATGGAATCAAGTTTTCAGAACAGAAAGGTGAGATTTACATCACTATGACAGCCTCAGACGACTGGGTGAGTCTGGTAATCCGGGATACCGGAATCGGGGTTAGAAAAGAACATTTAAAATACATTACCCATTCCTTTTTTAAGGCGGATAAACGGTCGCCGGGGGAAGGACTTGGGCTTGCTATCTCTCAGAAAATCATGGTGCTTCACGGAGGCAGCCTTTCCATTGAAAGTGAATATGGAAAGGGCACCTCAGTCACCATGAAGCTTCCACTTATAAAGGATTAATATGTTTCCTTGTGAACTCGATTAAAATCTGCATCCTCATCTTCATAGGGAGCCCGTTCCTCTGCCTTATGTCCAATGGCAAGAAGACAGGAAACGCCGTATTTCTCAGGGATGTTAAGGACCTCTCTTACCGCTGCTTCCGAATCTCCGTTGGCGCTCTGGCGGCATCTCATCTGGATCCATACAGAGCCAAGTGACAGGTTTTCTGCCACCAGCTGCATCATGGTGGCAGCGATGGAAGCGTCCTCTGCCCATACATCACTCTTTTCACTGTCAGCAATCACGGCAATGACAACAGGAGCCGTAGCAAGGCCAATGGTTCCCATATTCTTGCATTCCTTTAATTTCTTTATAGTTTCCGGGTCTTTGACTACAATGAATTCCACAGGCTTCTTATTCTTTGACGATGGGGCAAAGAGTCCTGCTTTTAATATCTCATCAAGGTTTTGGTCTGATACCTCTTCCTCCTTAAATTTTCTAATGGATCTTCTCTTTTTGATTATTTCAAGCATTTCAGCAGACATATGACTTCTCCTTCCTTTTCTTAATTATTTAAGTACTCTATAACACCTTCCCAAACATCCTTGGAATCTGATGTATATTGTTTTTTTCTGGGTTCCTTTAACGCCAGGCGGTTCATCTTCTTGATATCATAGCCGTCCTTTAGAATTATGGATTTCATGATACCAGGAAGTATGGCCTTTCGGTGGCAGGCATAGACACATTTTAAGCACCACATACACCGCCAGCCAAATTTCGGTCTCCCGTTTTCCATACGAATATTCTTTTTGGGGCAGTTCTTTACGCACAAGCCGCATTGGTTGCAGTCACTGGTTGCGTATAGCTTCTTCCCAAATAACCTCCCTCCCAGATGCTCCATTACCCCAAAGGCAGTGATGAACTTATCTTTCGTCTTTGGCACCGTAAGCCGCTTCTTTCCTTCCAGAAGATCATTGCTTATTGTCTCGATCTTATGGGGAAGAACAGTTAAGAGAGCCAGGTTTAGGGGCGGCTCTACCTGAGTCTGGAAGTTTGATGGCATCATCAGCATGTTTTCATAGACAACCTCATAGCCCCTCCGCGTTAAGTACTTTTTGGCAGGGACACGGCAGGCCGTATTGGGGGATACTTCCCCTCCTCCGGAAACGGAAATAACAGCCGCATGCCTGTGATTTCCATTGGGAAGCTTATTGATCCATCGCTCTGTTAGTTCTGCCAGACGAAAGGCATAAACAGGAGACATGATAAGAAGCAGATCCGATTCCTCGATTTTAAGAGGAGATACCTTGGCTATATTCTTTTTTTGTACTTTAACTCCTTTTTCAGTAAGCTGGCGTTCCAGATACTCCGCCGCAAGCTCTGTACCGCCTGTTCCTGAGAAGCAGGCAATGGTTACCGTGTTATATTCCATCTTTCTCCTCCATGTTGAATCCCTATCATATAATTTTAATTGTGACCGCATACATTAGTAATAAATTTCTTAACAGCAGGAGCCTATTATGAGTGACTTAACCGGCGGTGCTAACAGCACCTTATCCCAAAATGGAAATGTCATGCAGATCCAGAATGCACTGGTGGAAGAAGTCTATACCCCAGACAGCAGAACCGGATACGTGAGAATTTCCTATTCGTTTCCAGGAGAACGGGAGATGGTATTTACCAATCTGCTACAATTAAATGTAAACTGGAACACCATTTTGATCAATCAATATAATGAATCCATCAGCCTATGCAGGATTTTAAAGGGAATGACCATCAACGCCTGGTTCTCCCCTGACTTTACGGATTCCAACCCTCCCCAGTCCAATGCCTATCGGGTTGTGGCATTTCTTCCGGCCCCTAATGTCCGCGTTCTCGTGGATCGGATTGCTTCCATAGATGCCCAAAATGGATTTCTTTATGTAGGAAACCCGAACAATATGGCGGACCAGATTCGGTTCATCATCTCCAACATGACCCAGATCCTGGATCAGAATAACAATCCCATTCCTCTTAATATACTGCAGCCCGGTCAAATGATCCGCGTGGAATACGGAGATTTCGAGACCGCCAGTATTCCTCCCCAGACACCAGCTTTTTTAATCAAGATGGTTACATACTGACGCTGGATGAGTGGCAGGCGCTTGACCCGTTTATACTCATTATAAGAGACTCGTGATCTTAATTCAATATAAAAACAACCTGCCGGAAAAATACCACATTTCCTACAAAAAGGAGACGGGTATTAACCGGCAGGTTTTTTATATCTGATAATATATCTTATTCTACATCAAAGCCTCTTCCAATGATGCTGTTGCTTCTGCTGGCGCAGATAAAGCTGTCATCATGAAAGGATTTCACATAATCTCTTATGGCAATCAGCTCCTGCTGATTTAACACGGACTGAATCAGCATCTTCTTTTTTACATTGGAGGTATCCATTCCCTGTATAAATGTAGCACCGCGCTTTAACTCATCCTGGATAAACTGAGTGATCTCTAAATACTGGTCTGACATAATGCTCACATTATAGTATTTCTCAAAGCCGATGATCAGCTTATCTGTTACCGCACTCTGTACAAAGGTACAGATCAGGGAGTAAATGATCATGGTCACATTTCCGTATATGATAGAGGAACAAATAACTACCGTATTGAGAATGAGATAATAGGTTCCTATTGAAATTCCTTTTTTCTCTTTTAAGTAAAGAGCTACGATGGATTCCGGGCCATTGGCTACTCTCTGCTTCATAATGATTCCGCCTGCAATACCGCCTACCAGGCCGCCGCTGACGGCTGCTGCGATGGGGTCGGTCAGAAGGGGTGGAAGATAGCGGTTTACAATGCCTACATAAAAGGTAAACATGAGATAACTGAATCCGGCATAAAATATCTGTTTCTTATTATAGCTGAAAAACGACCAGATAAAGATCGGCAGAGCCATAAATATAAGAAGCATCTGAACATCAGCTCCGGTCAAACGGTTGATCACTGCTGCCAGCCCTCCGATTCCGGTCGCTACCAAATCATTGGCATTGAGTATCTGACAATACGCACATGCTGAAATAAACTGCCCCACTGCAATCCAAAATAGCTTTTTTTTCATTGCTTTTCTCCTCACAAAGTACAAAAACCCTTTTCTTGTTCTGTATTTTCTAGCATCACATCGACCATTATTATATAGAGTTCATACCCGTTTCGCAACTACATTTATTTGACCTATTTTGAACCATTTTCAATTTATAGGTGAAACCATGTTGTATTTTCTAAATATTGACAATTCCATCGGATCGATGTTTACAAATCAGGAGATGGCTATGGTTATAAAATCTAAAAAACCGGAGCAGATAGTAAAAAAGTTTGTAAGTATTGTTAAATAATTAACCGATGGTATCTTCTACAAAATCTCCTCGTTTTTCCACGATTTCATAACCAATGGAGGAGACACGGTTTCTTAAGCACATGTTACATTCTGCGGCCTCTTCCCCGGTACAGATCTTATTGTCATAGAGATCGTATTTTTTCCGGACTCCAATGGGGGAAAGATTGGGCATCAGTACGTTAGACCCGGATAAAATTCCTTTTTCTCTTCCCTTTTTATCAAGAGTCCCAAGAGCCGTGGTGGACGGAAGAAGTGCATTTGGAAGCATAAGCCTTAAGATTCCGATGAGAAACAAGGTCAGATCCACGCTTCCTGCCGGGAAATCTCCAAACTGTGTATCTTTATGGGGGATAAAGGGGCCGATTCCTACCATCTGAGGGGATAACTCTTTAATAAAGGCAAGATCCTTTGCCAGGCATTCGGTCGTCTGGTAGGGAGAGCCTACCATAAAACCGGTTCCCACCTGATAGCCAATTCGTTTTAAGTTACGTAGGCATTCCTTTCTGTTTTCCAGAGAAAGGGACTCTGGATGCAGCTTTTTATAATGCTCTTCGTCAGCCGTCTCGTGGCGGAGAAGGTAGCGGTCAGCCCCGGCTTCATGATACTTTAAGTACTGGTCATACGTTTTTTCTCCGATGGAAAGGGTAATGGCGCAGTCAGGGTAACCTTCCCGGATGGATTTTATAATATCTACCATAATTTCATCGGTATAGTAGGGGTCTTCTCCTCCCTGAAGCACAAAGGTACGAAAGCCTAACTCATGTCCTGTTTTACAGCAGGAAAGAATCTCTTCCTTACTTAAGCGGTAACGGTCCGCATTGCCGTTTCCTCTTCGGATACCGCAGTAAAAGCAGTCATTTTTACAGTAATTGGTGAATTCGATCAGTCCACGAATATAAACTTCCTTGTCAAAATATTTCTGGCTGTAGGTTCTTGCAAGGGAAAACAGGTAATCGCTTGTCTCCTGGTCGTGATTCTCCAGCAAATAAACAAACTCTTCCTTGGTAAGGTTGTGTGTCTCATACAGTTTATCGATTAAGTGTTTCATATTCCTTACTCCTTATCATTCTAGATTTCAATCTTCATGCCGTCATAAGCAAATTCTATGGCCTCATACTTTTTCTCCAGGCACTTATAATCGTCGTAGCTTTTGCCCCAGTCTTCTTCCAGATGAGTGATGATGACCCGTTTGATCTTATATTTTTCCTGAATGGCTATAATCTCTTCCATAACAAAAAGTTCCGTTCGAAGGCTGTTACTCTCCTCCAGGACAAAGCCGTCCTTTAACACGTCCCCTATTATGGTGTTTCCAATTATAAGGCAATCCGCCTCATAAAAGCTTTCAGACTCTGGAAATGGCTTTACATCACAGGGAGCGTAGATTAACTTTTTATCCCCCTCTGTAAAAACAAAAACAGTTACATCTCCCTTATCATCCACTGGTACTAAATCTACATGAATGCCGTTTATATTAAGTTCATGAAGCGGCTGCTCCGTTATGAGATTTAAGGACTTATAATAGGAAAGCATGGAACCATATGCAGTCCTCTGGCTTTCTAAATCTTTAAGCACCTTAGGCAGAGCCCCTACCACAATGGGATTTTTACAGCCTTCCCCCATTGAGGCAGCCAGCCAGTCAAGGCGAAGCTGTTCCATGACCCGCATTCCCATGGTATGATCCGGGTCGATGTGGCTATATAGAATATAATCTATGGACTCCACATTCCCACGGTTCAACGCCTGGACGATATCCTCCGGGGTATCTACCAGAACATGAATATCCTCTGCATAGAGGCTGCAGCCGCATCTTGCATAGGGCACTCCTTTTACTCTGGCCTCTCTGCAGACCCGGCATTTGCATAAGGGCCTTGGTATACTTACGCAGCCTCCGGAACCGATGATGTTAAATTTCATATACCCTCTCCCATCTAATCTTTCGTCTAAATACTTCTTCTATATTATGTGGTATTTTTCCATGAGCCGGACCGCGGAGGTTGCCATCTGGGCTGTCATGCCCCATATGGTGGTGTCCTCATACTGATAAAATGATATGGCATGGTTTCCCTTGACCCAGGGGTATTCCATGCCGCCTGGAATCCATTCGTAAGGAAAATCCTCTGGAGGCTCCTGAATCAACTGACTGGTGTAGGTCTTTGGCGGATTGGACCGAAAAAAATCAAGGGGCACTTTTATGACTGTCTGTACCTCATCCGTACTAAAGGTATCCTTATAATCCTTTATGGTGCCGATAAAGGGCTGAATCATCAGATTAAAGGGAGACAGATAGATATCCCCAGGTCCCAATACTTTAATCTGTTTCCGCTGCACAAGAAGCTCTTCCATGGTCTCTCTGACGGCACACGCCTTTAAGGATTCTCCCTGTTCCAGTTTTCCTCCCGGAAAACAGATTTCTCCAGGCTGGTGCTTTAGCTTTCCTGATCTTTTTTCAAATAGTAAATGAGGAATTCCTGAAACCTCAATTAAAGGAATCAGGACTGCATACTTACGGAAGGCTTCCTCTCCTATGATGCCTGGTCTCCTGACGGAAATACCTTTCTTCTTCAAAGCAAACTCCTCCTGTTCTTCCATATTCCTGATTAAATTTTACCGCACATTGTGGTATTACACAATGGCCTTATCTGGGAATTACCGGAATCTGTATCTTAATCACGTATTCGTCATCATTCATACCCGCCAGATGACTGATCATATCGTCCTCATACGTATCTCCACTGATGTCAAGATGGTTCTTTTTAATAAACGATTTCAGTTTTTCATAAGACTTTTTCGTGTCTGTATATGCCCCCTTATGAATCACCACGGCATATAGACCAGCCTTTTTAACATGGACACGTTCACTGTCAATGTAAGATTTGATCTTGCTGCTGTAGCAGGTGACCTTCATATATTCTCCGGCGAGAATGTTCTCCTTTTTCATGATTACACCAAGGAGAAGCTCGGTTTCTCCATTAATATCTTCGCAATACTGAAAATGATCTCTCAGCTTTTCCAGTTCTTCTTTTGCTGACATTGCATTTGTCAGATTGACTACAATATAATACTCTTCCTTGCACTCCTCTAAAAAAGGGACTCCATAGACCGAGCGAAGGGCCTCTTCCGTGGTATCTATGGTGGCAAGAATTTTATTTCTCATGAGATTCATCTTTTTCATCTCTTCCTCCAGCTGCTTTTCCTTCTGCCTTAGGATAGAAAGAAACATATCAGGGTTATAATTATTCATATAATCCTTGATTTCTTCTAGGGAGGAACCAGCCTGCTTTAAAATATGAATGATATCATAAGTGAAAAACTGTTTTATGGAATAATAGCGGTAGCCGTTTTCCTTAACGATCTCCGGCTTTAAGATTCCCACTTCATCATAATGGAATAAGGTATGTTTGCTCACTCCGCAAAGGTGGGCGAATTCTTTGGTCGTCATATACTGCTTGTTATTTCCTGACATCTGCTTCCCTTTCCTGCTTTGCATTTGTCCTATTTCTTGTTTTTTACAGTTGGGTAAAAAATCTTGACTTTAGGGTTACCCTATACTTTATAATGACATAGCTGCTAACATCCGTCAACAAATTATTTCTAAACTAAGACTTTACAGGAGGACTAAAATGAGATATTTACTGCCTTACATAAAGCCCCATAAAAGGCTTCTGGCAGGTGCCATTATATTTTTATTTTTTAATAACTTTACTGCCATGTTCATTCCGACCCTGACCGCCCGGTTAATAAACGTGGGTGTCGCCAATCGGGATATGACATTTATCTATCAGACCTGTGGGCTAATGCTTACGGTTGCCGTACTGGGTGGAATCAGTTCGATTATTTCTGCGATCATGGCGTCAAAGGCATCGGCTGGGGTTGCCAGAGATTTAAGGGAAGCTGTGTTTGCCAAAGCGCAGACCTATTCCCTCACTGATTTTAAAACCGTTGGAACTGCATCCATGATTACACGCTGCACCAATGATATCAATATCATTCAGAGGTCTGGCATGATGTTTTTAAGAATCCTTCTGCCTGCACCTATTATGACCATCGTAGGCCTTACCCTGGCATTTAGAACCAATGTGCAGATGGCCTGTTTCTTTATTGCAGTTATTGTATTTTTCGGAATCATGGCTTATTTAATTGGAAAAAAGGCCATACCGCTGTTTCAGATGATCCAGAGAAAGATGGACCGGCTCACCTATGTGCTCCGGGAAGGAATTACCGGAGTCCGGGTCATCCGAGCTTTTAACCGGGAAGAGTTTGAGAAGAACCGGTTTGTGGAGGCCTGCGATGATTACCGTGAGGTCGCTATTAAAACCGGAAGAGTCTTTGCCATTCTCCTTCCATTTCTGTTCCTGATTCTTGATTTAAGCGTAGCTTCTGTCATCTGGTTTGGCGGAATTCAGGTTACCAACGGCTCCATGGAACTTGGAAGCATCTTTGCCCTCATTGAGTACCTGACTATTATTCTCTTTTGCTGTGTTATGGCTGTTATGGGATTTATGGAAATCCCCCGTGCCTTAAGCAGCGTAAGCCGAATCAATGAGATATTAAACCTGACCCCTGAAATCAATGATGAAACCGTTGCCCTGCCACAAAGTGAGCTTAGAGGGACTTTAGAATTTAAAAATGTTTCCTTTATGTATGCAAATGCAGAGGAACCTGTCTTAAGCCATATTTCCTTTACCTCAAAGCCAGGTCAGACTACTGCCATCATCGGGGGAACCGGCTCAGGGAAATCCACCATTGCAAACCTCATTCCTTATTTTTATCAGTTTCAGGAAGGGGAAATTCTCTTAAATGGCATTGACATCCGGAAATATCCCCAGAAAACATTAAGGGATAAAATCGGTTTTATTCCCCAGAAGGCATTCCTTTTCCGGGGAACCATTGAAAGCAATATCCGCTTTGGAAAAGAAGATGCAACGATGGAGGAAATCATTGCATCTGCAAAGGTGGCTCAGGCCCATGATTTTATCGAAGGCTTAGAGGACGGGTATCAATCCTATGTGGCTCAGGCTGGCTCCAACCTTTCTGGCGGACAGAAGCAGCGGGTCGCCATTGCCAGAGCCCTTGTAAAAAAACCGGAGGTCTACGTCTTTGATGACAGCTTCTCTGCCCTGGATTTTAAAACGGATTCCATGTTAAGAAAGGCGTTAAAGTCTCAGGTAAAGGAATCTTCTCTGATCATCGTAGCCCAGAGAATCAGTACCATTATGGATGCGGACCAGATTCTTGTACTGGACGACGGTAAGTTAGTGGGCGTTGGGCGTCATGAGGAGCTTATGGAAAGCTGTAAAGTCTACCAGCAGATTGCAGCGACCCAGTTAAGTGAAAAAGAATTGAAAAGAAAGGAGGACCACAATCATGAATAATCGGAAAAAGGGAACGGTCTTAAGACTTGTTACTTATTTTAAGGGCCTGGAGCTTAAGATGGCGGCTATCATCACTTCATCCATATTGAGCGCCGCTCTTTTCATCGCTTCTCCTATCTTTTTGGGAAAGGCACTGGATCAGCTTGCCGAGGGGATTAAGTCCTCCTTAGCGAACGGTACCAGGTTCCAGGTGAACTGGAATACCATGGGGAATATTTTTGCCATTCTCCTCACGCTTTATGTTTTAAGCTTTATTACCAATTACCTGGCGAATTACATGATGGCGGCTGTGACCGAAACAGTGACTCTTAATATGAGAGGCGCCTTAATGGATAAATTAAACCGCCTGCCTCTGCGTTTTTATGATGCGACTGAGCGAGGAGATATTTTAAGCCGGGCCACCAATGACGTGGAAAAGGTAGCGGATACCTTAAGAGAAGGCTTTAACCGTTTGATTGGCTGTATCATCTCCATCATCGGAGCCGTTATTATGATGCTTGTCATCAGCCCTGCCTTATCTGTGGTTGCATTTCTTACCATTGGTACTGCTACGGTCCTGACCATCTGCATTGCCGGTAAGTCCAGAAGATACTTTTTAAAATATCAGACCTCCATGGGTGAGTTAAATGCAGCGGTGGAAGAAACATTTACCGGACAGCTGGTCATTAAGGCCTTTAATCAGGAAGATGCTTCCTTAAAGAAATTCAGGGAGATCAATCAGGAGCTTTATAAACACAGCAGTTCCTCTCAGATCGCCCAGTTCATCGTCGCTCCCTGCGTGAGGCTCATTAATAACTTCGGCTATACCATTGTTGCAGTTTTAAGTGTTATTGCCATTATCCAGGGCAGAATGACCATTGGTATCGTTCAGGCGTTTATTCAGTATTCGGATAAAGCCTCTGAACCGGTCATTGAGCTTTCCCAGATCATCAGCTCCATGCAGTCCGCATTTGCAGCTTCCATCCGTTACTTTGAAATTATGGATGAGCTTGATGAGGTTCCGGATCATATCTCTACAGAGGTTCTTCCGGAAACAAAGGGGGATGTGAGCTTTGAGCATGTCCGCTTTGGATACTCTGATGACCACATTCTGATGAAGGACATAAGCATTGATGTAAAGACCGGTGACAGAATTGCCATCGTCGGGCCGACCGGTGCTGGAAAGACAACTCTGGTAAACCTTCTTATGCGGTTCTATGAGATTCAGGGAGGTGCCATTAAGATCGACGACGTGGATATTAAATCCATGTCAAGAGCAGAGCTTCGAAGCAAGTTCGGCATGGTTCTTCAGGATACCTGGCTCTTTGGCGGTTCCATCAGAGATAACATCGCTTACAGTAACTTTGAGGCCCAGGATGAAGCGATCATAGCGGCTGCCAAATCCGCCAGAGCAGATCATTTTATCCGCACTCTGCCGGAAGGTTACCAGACGCTGTTAACGGAGGACGGTTCCAATGTATCACAGGGACAGAAGCAGTTGTTGACCATAGCCAGAGCTATCCTGGCTGATCCAGCAATACTAATTCTTGATGAAGCCACCTCCAGTGTTGATACCAGAACAGAGGCCGAGATTCAAAAGGCCATGAACAACTTAATGAAGGGGCGCACCAGCTTTATCATCGCCCATAAGCTGTCTACCATTCGGGATGCAGACCTGATTCTGGTCATGGACCACGGCACCATCATTGAGCAGGGAACCCATGAAGAGCTTCTTAAAAAACAGGGCTTCTATGAAAAGCTATATAACAGTCAGTTCGCAGACGCTGATTCTGACGGTCAGCAAACGGCATAATTCTAACTGTGTGCGGTGGTACTTCGCAGCAGCTTGCAGTCTATTATGATATAAAAAAGTGGTACCTTTCCTCTGGCGATTAAGCGTGAGGAAGGGTACCACTTTTCTATTTTGTTTATTGAAAGCTGTTTAGTGGCTGCCCATTGTCTGCGGCAGCTGTCTTTTTTACCTTACCCTTGCTTTGAGATACAAAGACACTGGAAATGATGATGATTACTCCAAGTACCTGAAGGAAATTAATGGTCTGTCCCAGCATGAGGTATCCAAGGAAAAAGGCAGTCAAAGGATTTAAGGGATTTAAAAAGGAAGCTTTCGCCGGACCGATTTTCTCAATTCCCCGAAACCAGAGGAAATAAGCAAGTCCCGTGTTGAATATGGCGATAAAGGCGATTCCCATAATATTTGCCCCAGACAGCGGCGGTACCGGGCCTTCGAATAACAAAAAGGCTGGAATAAGGATCAGGCTTCCGAAAAATAACTGCCAGGAGGTAAAGGCCATCTGGCTTACGCCTTCCGGCTTTCCCCAGTGCTTGGTAAGCACAACGCCCAGGGACATGAGGGCTGAACCTGTTAATGCCGCCAGGACGCCAATGGGATCAATGACTGCCTGCTGCTTAAAGAATAACAGGAACACTCCCACCATAATCATTCCTATGGCGAGATAGGATTTGGTGGTTGGCTTTTCCTTTAAGATGAGCCAGCTTAAAAGAATAATAAAAACGGGCTGCACACTGCCAATAATGGAGGCAATCCCGCCGGGAAGCCGGTAAGCTGCTATAAATAAGAGCAGGAAAAAAATACCGATATTTAAGCTTCCAAGTAAAATGGAACGAAACAGCCAAATTCCCTTTGGGAAGGTGCGGTAACACAATAAAAGTATAAGTCCGATGGGCAGTCCCCTCATCAAAGCAACAAAGATGGGTCTGTCTATGGGAATCCATACGGCTGTAATCATATAGGTAGAACCCCACAGTATGGGAGTAAGCATGGTTAAGAGAGTATCTTTAAAATCTTTCATACCGTTGTCCTTTCTATTTGTTTTTCTTAGGGTGTGTTTTATCTTAATCAAAAGTATTTTAATATTAAGATAACTGAATTATATGCCTGTCTTGTTTTCTTGTCAAGTATCTTAACGTTAAGATAGTTAACCTTAATGTTTTTCTTGTTTTTTTATTTTACTGATGTTACACTGATTCTATGAAGAAAGATAAAGTGGATACTTTTATGGAACAATGGAACCAGGAGCTGCCGGAGCTTGCTACAGAATCCATGGCTGTTTTGGGACGGCTGAACCGAGTCGCAAAACATATAGAAAAGAGGTTAGGGAAGAATTTTTCAACGTACAACCTTAACAGCGGAGAATTCGATGTACTTGCTACCCTTCGGCGTTCCGGTACTGGTGGTAATGGTTACCGCCTGAAACCAACGGAGCTTTACCAGTCCCTTATGATCACCTCAGGTGCCATGACGAACCGGATCGATACTCTGGAAAAAAAGGGGCTTGTTTCACGGACCCATGACGAAACTGACCGGAGAGCCATCTGCGTAGAACTGACGAAGAAAGGCCTGGATCTCATCAACCAGGCTATTGTTACCCATACGGAAACCGAAGATTCTATATTAAAAGAATTGTCGCAGGAAGAGACTGCTCTATTTAACCAGTTACTTAAAAAACTGCTCTTTTCTTTAGAAGAGGAACCACAGGAGTATGATACCCCAGATGTGTGATGGGTAAACAAAATCCAGGGACTATGGCAAAATAGACTTACTGAAAAATATGGCACAATAAATGCGTCTTGACTAGGGTGTGTCTGAAAACTGCTCGTTTCCAGACACACCCTAAGCTTTAAAAGCTGTTTCAAGGCGCATTTTTTGTTCTGCTAAAAGGATTTTTATACAAATTGCTATCACAGGTTCATTTTTGCGACAGCCTATTTTTTATATGTTTGATATTAACATGATTGATATTCCTATGATTGTTTATGTGTGATCGATTATCTGCAAGCTTCTATCGCTGATTTTAAGATGGAAAGTCCGCTGTCAAGCTGCTCATCTGTGACCACAAGAGGACATAAGAATCGTATTACATTGGACCCGGAGCCAGCGCTCTCTACAATCAGGCCTTTCTGCACGCAGTGGGCTACGATGGCGGATACCAGCGTTCCGTTGGGAATCTTGCTCTCTTTGTCTTTCACAAATTCGATCCCCATCATGCTTCCAATGCCTCTCACATCGCCCACTTCCTCAAATTCTATCTTCCAGCTTTCAAATTCCTTCCGGCATTTTTCAGCTATCTTAAGGGCTCTGGCGCATAAGTCTTCTTTTTCAATGATTTCAATGGTCTTAAGGGCGGAAGCACAGGCTAGGGCATTACCCCCGAAGGTTCCTCCGATGACACCACCTCTTACCCCGTCAAAAACCTCTTTGGCTGCTGTGACTGCACTTAAGGGAAGACCTCCTGCTATGGACTTTGCAGAAACCAGGATATCCGGAGGGCAGCCTGCCTCTTTCCAGTAATGGGATACAAAGAGCCTGCCAGACCTTGCAAAGCCGGTCTGAACCTCATCGGCGATGAGTAAGATTCCATATTCATCACAGATTTTTCTAAGCGCCTTCACCCACTCCAAAGGAGCCGGAATAAAACCGCCCTCTCCCTGGACAGGCTCCACTACGATTGCTGCCACGTATTCGGCTGGTGATGCCTCCTCAAAGACCTTATGAAGCCGTTCCACGTAATACTCAATAGCCATTTCCTCCCCATACCCTTTAGGCCCACGGTAGAGATAAGGAAATTCTGCCCGGTAAATGCCGTCAGGGAATGGTCCAATCCCGGCGGCATAAGACTTCTTTGCCGTCATAGAGGCTGCAAGAAGAGTTCTTCCATGAAAGGCACCGGAAAAGACAATAATATTGGGTCTGCCGGAATAGGATCTTGCTATCTTTACCGCATTTTCTATGGCCTCAGCTCCCGAATTGGCAAACATGGTCTTTTTCGTTTCTGCCTTTAAGGGAACAATTTCATTCATTTTTTCCGCCAGGCTTATGTATCCCTCATGAGTCACAATATTCATCATGGCATGGAAATACTGCTCTGACTGCTCTTTGACTGCTTCTACCAGTTCCGGGCGGCTGTATCCGATATTCAATACGCCAACGCCTCCCACCCAGTCAAGGAAACGGTTTCCGTCCACATCCTCAAGCATAGCCCCTTCTCCACGTTTGATGACACAGGGATAGACCGACTTTATGGCATTGGGTACTGCTTCCATTCTTCTCTTTAAGATAGCATCAGCCTTTGGTCCTGGCAAAGGTGTCTTTATTTCCGGCAGCGAATCCTTTAACATAATATCCTCCCATTCTGCGCTGCGTTTGCACAACGTCTTACAGTGATTTTCTATAGATTTCCTTAACTTCTTCCGGGGTAAACACCACCGGGTGGTTTGCCATACTGGGGGCAGAAACCTTAAAGCAGTTCTCTGTCAGCCAATTTAAATCACTCTCTTCAACTCCCATATCCTTAAGACCTTCCGTAAGGCCCAAACGAGTGATAAGGTTTCTGATCTGATCTGTAAAATCCCATTCTCCCTCTCCTCCGAGAAGCTTAGAAAGTGTAGCAAACTTATGGGGTGCCCCCTTTATGGAGGCTTCAAATACATAGGGCGCCAGAGCGGCAAGTCCTCTTCCGTGAACGGCGTCCTTTAAACCGCTGACCGGATGCTCCATTCCGTGAAGAGCCGTGACCCCAGCGGTATTGATTACCATACCGCCAAGAGTGCTGGCAAGTGAGAGCTGGTCCCAATGGTTTAAATCCTCTGTACCCTCGTAAAGGCTTACAAGACTTTCTGCTGCAAGTCTTACTCCTTCTAAGGCCATAAGCTCCGTAAGAGGCTGGGATGTGGCAGAAAGGTAAGCATCTATGTTGTGACAAAGGGCATCAAAGCCAACGGAAGCAAGTATGTTTCCTGGCATTGTCATCATCAACTGAGGGTCTACAATGGAGCAAGCCGGAACGATGGCACTGCACCGCAGGGATTTCTTATCCAGGGTCTCTGGATTAGTCATGACGGCAAAGCCATTTCCCTCGCTTCCTGTTCCGCAGGTGGTTGGCACTGCCAGAACAGGAAGAGCCTTATCGCTATTCTTCTTTCCATAAATATAATCACTGATATCCCCTTCATTTACCGCCTGAAAGGCAATCCCCTTTCCCGTATCCAGGCTGCTTCCGCCTCCTATGGAAAGGATGAAGTCGCACCCTTCCCTTCGGGCAATTTCGGCCCCTTTGCTTACGGTGGTGGTCAGGGGGTTTGGCTCTGCTTTGTCAAACAATACATAGGAAACTCCATGGTCCTCTAACTGCTTTATGGCTCTGTCTAAGAGTCCTGATTTCCTGGTGCTGGTTCCGCCCGTAACAATCAAGGCCCGGGTCCCAAGAGCGGCTGCCCTTTCCCCAATGACATCTGCCTTCCCGCGTCCGAACACCAGGTTGACCGGTAAATAATATTGAAATTCCATGTAAAATCCTCTTTCCTGTCAAACTGTAGGCTGACCGGCGCTTGTTGAAAGCGGGTCTGCATACTGCTATTTTACATTTGTTGTCTTTCCTTCTTCTACGCCTACAAAATAATCCTCTGTCAGGCCGTAATCCTTTAATATCTTTAACAGCGTTCCATCTGCTTTCATTTCATTCAGCGCCTTGTTAATTTCTGCCAGAAACTCTTTGTCTTCAAAGCGTACCGCAGCACCGATCTGTCCGCTTGCCTCTGCTTCATATGGGGAAAGAAGCTTAAGCTTTAAGGAGCTGTCAGAAGAAAGGGTATAGCCTGCAACGATTCCGTCGGTTACTACGGCATCCACTTTCCCGGTATTGACAGCAGTCATTAAGGTCGCCTGATTGTCATACGCTTCCAGTCCGCCGATTTTTCCTTCATCCAGCCATTTTTGTGCAGTCTCATAAAAGGTGGTTCCTGGCTGGGCTCCTACTTTTTTATCCTTTAAATCTTCCTTGGTCTTTATGGAGGAGCTTTCTGGGATTACCACTGCCTCGCCTTCCTGATACCATTTATCCGTAAAAGCAGCAATCTGAAGACGTTCGTCTTTTACATACATGGCATCTGCCACCATATCTACGTTCTTGTTATTAAGCTCTACCAATAGATTGGAAAAGTCTGTGACCTTCATCTGGATATCGCCGATTCCCAAACGCTTGCAGATCTCCTTTAAGATTTCAATATCAAGTCCCTTTAACTTTTTAGACTCCACATCCGTATAAGAAAATGGGGCGTCGTTTGAGGAGCCAATGAGGAGATAGCCTTTTTCCTTTGCTTTTGTCAGCATGGCGGATTCTCCTGCTACTGTCTTTGTTTCTGATTTCTTTCCCTGACAGCCCATAAGTGACACCGCTGTAAGCGCAAATACCATGAGCCATAGGATTCCATTTCTTCTTGTTCTGTTCTTCATACTCCTGTTTCCTTTCTTTATTATGCTTGTTATGGGGTCCTTTTCAGCCTTCTCTCCAGTATCCCGCCAAGTTGGGAAAGAGGAAGACTTAGCATCAGATATACCAATGCCAGTATGGTGTAAGCCTCCACCGTAAGAAATGTCTGGGAGGCATAGGTTTTCGTCCGAAGGAGAAGCTCCTGAACCGAAATCATGGCAAGAAGGGATGTGTCTTTGATTAACATGACCAGATAATTTCCAAAAACGGGTACGGAATTTCGCAAAGCCGGCGGTATGATAAAGTGAAAAAGCACCTTTTTCTCGCTAAAGCCAAGGGCCAGGCCGGCCTCCCTCTGACCAGGATCAATTGCAAGTATGGCTGACCGTATGACCTCTGACATATAGCAGCCGTAATTGACTGCAAAACCGATGATACCGCAGGTAGATGCCTTTAGCTGGACATTGGCTTCATATCCAAAAGCCAGCAGCACTCCGTTGATTAAGGTCGGGACTACATAGTAGATATAAAACAGCTGAACCAAAAGGGGCGTTCCCCGGACCAGTTCAATGATGATTCCAAGAAACCGGCTGAGTAGCCTATGCTTTGAAAGTCTTCCGATGGCTATGAGTAAGGCTGCGATTAAAGCCAGGGAAAAGCCTGCCAGCGTGATATAAAGGACGATTCCCACGCCTCCTAAAAGACTGGGCAGTAAGGTTCCGAATGCTTTTGCAAAATTAAGTTCCATGGTGTCACCTCCCTAAAGCACTCTGGATAAGAATGCCTTTGTTCTTTCATTTTTCGGCTGGGTAAATATTTCATCCGGCGGTCCTTCTTCAACGATGTAGCCGCCGTCCATAAAGATGACCCGGTCCGCCACATCTTTGGCAAACCCCATTTCATGGGTCACTACGATCATAGTCATTCCTTCTCCAGCCAGCTGCTTCATGACCTCCAGAACATCTCCTACCAGCTCAGGATCAAGAGCGGAGGTGGGTTCATCAAAGAGAAGGATTTCCGGCTTCATGGCAAGGGCTCTTGCAATGGCAACCCTTTGCTGCTGCCCTCCGGATAAGGACGAGGGATAGGAATCCGCCTTGTGGGAAAGCCCTACTTTTTCAAGGAGCTTTAGTGCCTCCTCCCTGGCTTCCTTTTGAGGCACCTTATTAAGCTTCATGGGCGCATACATTACATTTTCAAGTGTGCTCATCAGGGGAAAGAGATGGAACCTCTGAAATACCATTCCCACCTGCTTTCGGTAATCCGTTACCTTCTTCCCTAAATGGACTATGTTGTCTCCCAGATACAAAATCTCTCCTCCGGTAGGCTTTTCTAACAGGTTAATGCACCGTAAAAATGTGCTTTTTCCAGAACCGGAGGGACCGATAATAACAACGACCTCTCCCTTACTGACGGTCATATTCACATCCCGCAAAACCTCCAGATCCTCGAAACATTTTGATAAATTTTTTATTTGCAGCATGACCTTAGTCCTCCTCTCTCCTGGTTTCTTTTATTTTTTGGAACAAAAAAGAGCAATGTCTTTTTTACAAAAGCTCCATTGCCCTGGACGTATCTGATATTTAATTGTCTTCCCTGTTAAGAAACAAGGCTGGGAAATTTTTTACGGATAAGCTCTGTTAAGATATCACAGGTTCCTTCCACTCCAAGTAAGCTGGAATCGATCATCACATTCTTATAGTCCTTATCGGACATCAAGTATCCGCAGTAATGTCTGTGGTAGGATTCTCTGGCCTTATCTACGGAGGCGATCATCTTCTTTGCTTCATCCGGCTTCATATTCAGCCTTTCGATGCAGTTGGAAAGCCTTGCTTCATAAGGAGCGTAGATAAAAATATGGATGATATTTTTATGGTCCCTTAAAATGTGATCCGCACATCTCCCTACGATAATGCAGGATTCCCGTTCTGCTAAGTCTACGATAATCTTTTTCTGGGTAGAAAAGACGGAATCCTGAATGGCTGTGGTTCCCATGCCAAGTGGATAATTCATGTTAAAGAATGCTGTTTTCGCACTTTCTTCTACATCGCTGATGGCTGAAACGGGAAGCTTTAAATCCTTTGAAGTCATTTCAACAATGTCCCTGTCATAGTATTCAATTCCCAGCTTCTCACTGACCAGCCGTGCAATGGGTCTTCCCAGGCTGCCAAATTGTCTCGTAATGGTAACAACAAATGTTTCCCTCACATGGAACACCTCTTTCCTCAGGTTCTGTATTATTTTGATATTATACGCTGTGGACTCTCCTGCTTCAATAGGTGTATCCTCCAAATTTTTCGGTTATTGTTGTACTCCGGGTACAAAGCATGTTATACTGTACCATCATATCATCAGGAGGACCCGCCTATGAGAACTCAGGTTTTGGATCTTTACCACACCACGAAGGAAAAATACAGCTTAAAGCTTTTAAGCGGCGAAGCAGGACTTACCAACTCAATCTCCTGGGTATATCTGGCCGAGGATTTTCAGAACATGCCATTTTTAAAGGGGGGAGAGCTTGTGATCACCACCGGACTTTTTATGCAGAGCGGAATCACGCTTTCTGAATTCATCTGCGCCCTTGTAACAAGAAGCTGCAGCGGAATCTTAATCAATGTAGGGCAGTATATCCACGAAGGAGATATCACCGAAGATATTAAGGAGTTTTGCAAGAACAGTGACTTCCCCTTAATCACCATGCCCTGGAAGATTCATCTGGTGGACATTATGCAGGATTATTGCCGAACTCTTTTATTAAGCACCAGAAATGCAGACCTGATTAACGCCGCCTTTCTCGGGGCCATCTATCAGTCTCCCCTTCATGAAAGCACACTTCTCACCTTAAATCAGCACGGCTTTCCTACAAAGGCCGAATACCGTATCTTTGTCATCTCGAACCTACAGACCACAACAAGAATCACCTTTTCCCTAAACCACAGACAATTAAAATACCACTTATTTGAACATGATCATCTTCAGATCCTGATTGTTCTCATGTCTCAGCCTGATATTCCCCTTGGCGAGCTCCTTGATATTCTTCTCTTTTGTGACAGCATAACCCTTGGAATCAGCAATTCCTTTTCGTCCCTTATGGACTTTGGACTCTGCTATAAGCGGGCAAGGTTTGCCCTGGCGGCGGCTTCCTTTTGGAGTATTCCTTCTGTATATTTTGAAGAGCTGGGGATTTTTCAGATTCTTTTTTCCTCCTCAGACCCGGAAATGTTAAAGGGAATCAGTCAAAAAAGCCTGGGAGTCTTGGAAGAGTTCGATGTTTCTCATGATTCAGACTATGTGGATACCTTAAGAACCTTTCTTCTTTCGGACTGCAATCTGCTGGAGACTGCCTCCAGCATGCATACCCATCGAAATACCATTGTTTACCGTCTGAAAAAGATAAAAGAATTGTTGCATACGGAGCTGAATGACTCCAAGATTAAATTTGAATTGTTGATGGCCTTTTATATCCGGGAATATTTTCTGATTGAATGATATGCTTAAATTCCCAGCTCCATTGCTGCCTCCTGCCAGTAGACCTCCGGGAGTGTGGTCCATTCCTTTTTGCCTTCTCTCTCCCTGTATTTATGAAGGGCAAGTTCCAAGCATTCCTTGGAGTGGTCCACTCCTGTAAGCAAGCAGATTTCCACGATTCTGGCCCATATGTTGGCGCTCTCAAACAGACCGCTTTCATGAAGCTCCAAAGCCGCTTGATTCTTATCATAATCAATCTGAAGCAGTTCTTCCTCCCATGTCCCCTTATGCCCATGAAGAATCCCATACTGGGCATTTCCCTGGTAATAGAAGGGCACTCCTGCCGATCCAACGTTAATCAGTTTTTTCCCTTCATATTCCTGGGCTCCCTGTATGTGGGTGTGACCGCATAAGAGGACCCCTGCATCCATGGACTTTAATGTCTCTTCTGTTTCTTTGGTGCCCAGCCTTAAAACTCCTTTGGTGTGTTCCATAGAACCATGGCAGTAAAGCACATCCGGGTATCCTTTCACGATCATGCGCCCGGATATGCTTAGACTTTCAAAAAAGTCCAGATCACGTTCTGTCAGGTTCTCATAGGTGTATAATAGGCTTCCGGTGGCAGACGATGGCATTACCCAGCCCTCCCCTTTACCAGCCCTGTAATCTAACATATACTCTTCCCGGTTTCCTTTTATAAAGCTGCATTCATAGCTGTCCTTCAGCTCATATAGAAGCTTCATGGTCTTTTGGGGAAAGGCGCAGTCACTGACATAATCCCCCAGGAATAGGAACCGGTCTGCTCCCTTAAGAATGGCATGGTCCACACAGGCCTTTAACCCATGATAATTGCTGTGAATATCACTGATTACCCCTATGTTCATCCCTTATCTCTCCTTATGTACACGATTTTTCCCAAGAATCTGGTTCAGCTCGGAAAACGCCAGTACGGCATTCTTAATATCCTCTGAATAGTAGGAAATCACTTTATCTTTATGAAGTCTTACATCATCCTTTTTGCTGATTCCTGCCTTTTTATAATTCCGGGGCAAATGGAACATGGTCATGCCATTTACCTTAAAAGCAATCAAATCATGCTTTGTAAACTCATAGGAAAAATGTAGCTTCTGGCTCCAGGGAATCACATGAAGTCTGGAACCGAACAGCTTTTTTTCCAACAGACGGATATAGCTGTCTGTAATCAAAAGATTTGAATTGGCCATAAAAGGAATCTCATCCGGGCAGCGTTTGAATTTCTTTTTCTTTACCAGCGCTTCCATATCTGAGAACCACTCTGAGTTCGTATCAGAAACAGGAACTGTATAGGAAGGCTCACAAATTTCCTGGTCCAGCAGATAACCGACTCCGTATTTATGAAAAATGGGAAATACCCTGGAACGGGAAAAGGCAAAACGTGGTTCTGATATTCCGGTATGGGATTCTGACTCATGTAGCCCGATTCCGTACCCTTCGGAAATATATCTGCAAAACTCTGTCATATCACTTCCGGTCCAAAGGCCGGATACTTCTAAAAGCTTCCCCTTGTGGGCGGCCAGCTTATAGCAGTTCTCCACGTAGCCTGAGGAATCCAGAATAAAGGTGCCGCTGACCGCTGACATTAACTGTTTTCCAAACACGGCACTGGATAAGTAAGTCTGCCAGCTGCTAAAGAGAGCTTCGGTCACTTTCCCGTAATGGTTTAACAAATCTTCCGTTTCCTTCTCTGTCATAAAACCGACCATACTTGCATCAGAGACAATGGAAATGATTCTTGATAAGTTAAAGCCAGCCATGGAACGCCCTCCAGTCAAAGAAAGCCAGCATTTATTTTTCTTAAAGAGCATGGATAAGCTTTCACGCTCTCCGTCATTTTCCCGGCGGAAAAACTCCAGGATAGAGGAACGGATCTTTTCCTTACTTTCGTTTAAACGTTCCATGAGATGAAACTGCTCCCACACGGGGGCAAAGGGCTTTATGTATCGTTTGATCCTCTCACCCGCGGAGAAATAGACGGCTGCCTTTTCCCGGGACATGGCAGCAAACTGTTCCGGAGCATGAAGGTATATCTCAATGAGGGCGCTGTAGATGATCCCGTCTGTTACGGCATAATGAAGAAGCTCTTTCAGCACAGGTTCTACTTCCTGGGGCTTTGTAATTCCGTAATTATCGTTTAAGGCCTTCTTTACAATGAGCTTGCTGTACGGAAATGCAGTATGTGGATTGACCGTAGTCAATATATCTTTTATCTGACCCATTGATGGCTTATCTTCCATAGGAAGAATTCCATAACGGTACATGGCGGCTAATATCAGGTATTTGTTCTTCACTCAATGATCCTCGTCTTTCAGGTAACTATCAAAAGTAATACATGTTTCCATAATTCTAATACATTTTATTATATTTTTCCTATCAAGTAAATGCAGGAATTATAAAAAACGTGGAAAACCGCTTTTACTTGTGATAGGATAGGAACATAAAACTTGAGAGCGGAGGCAAAGACATTGAAGACCATCGGATTAATCGGCGGAATGAGCTGGGAAAGCACCATGACATATTATCAGATCATCAATACAACAGTGAAAGAAATGCTTGGAGGCCTGCACTCTGGAAAGATTCTCTTAAACAGTGTAGATTTCTATGAAATTGAAAAACATCAGTCCAGGGGCGAATGGGATATCTGTGCCACCATGATGATTGATGCCGCCAGATCTTTAGAAGCTGCTGGCGCGGATTTTATCGTGATCTGTACCAATACCATGCATAAGGTGGTGCCTCAGATTCAGGAAAAAATTGCCATCCCCATTCTTCATATTGCAGATGCTGTTTCCCAGGAATTAAAACAGAACGGGATTACAAAGGCGGCACTTCTTGGAACAAAGTATACCTTGACAGAGACCTTTTATATTGAAAAGCTTGAGGAAGCCGGAATTGAAATCCTGATTCCAGACCCTCAGGATATCGAAATCATCAACCGGGTCATCTTTGAAGAGCTGTGTCTGGGAATCGTATCTCCGGACTCAAAAAAGGAATATCTGCGGATCATCGGGCAGCTTGAGACTCAGGGAGCACAGAGCGTAATTCTTGGATGTACGGAAATCGGACTTATGATCAAGCAGGAAGACACCTCACTTCCCGTGTTTGATACCGCAAGGATTCATGCAGAGAAAACTGCAAGGCATGCCTGTAATTCATAAATGAAGGAAGAGAAAAAGGCTTTTATGTTCAAAGCCATTTTCTCTTCCTTTTTATTGTTCTGATTCCGGGTTCACAGTTATTATCAGGTCATGTCAAGCTGAGGAACCGGACTTTTAAAGAACCGGGTCACCCAGACCAGGTATAAGAAGCCGGAAAACAGCCATAAGAAGCCTACGGTATGTGCATTGAATCCAAGATTGATAAATATCCATGCATCAACTACAAGGCCGATGAAGGGACATACCAGATAGGAAAAGAATTCTTTTCCCTTAAGTCCCTTTCTGGCTTCTTCATTTTGAAGGTAGAACTTAATGATGACCGCACAGTTTAATAGGATGAACCCAAAGAGTGCGCCAAAGCTTACCATGGTGGTTATGACCTCCAGGGAACAGAAAAGGGCCACAGGAGTAATGAGAATGCCTACAAATATGATTGCCACAAAGGGAGTATGGTACTTTTTGCTGATATAGGACAATTGCTTTGGCAGCACGCCGTCTCTGCTCATGGCAAAGAGGACTCTGGAAACCGCCGTATGAGACGCCTGGGTGGTTGCTACGCCAAAGGATAAGACAAGGGTGAAGGAAGTGATGGCTGTCAGCCATTTGCCCCCTACAAAGCTTACTACATCAATAAAGGCAGTATCTACATTCAGCTCCTCATAGTTGGGATAGACCATTCCTGCGAAAAAGGTAATGACAATAAAAATCACCCCAATGACCAGGATTGCTAAAATAATGGCCCTTCCAACCGCCTTTTCCGGGTTAAGCGTCTCTTCTGCCAGAGTGCTGATAGCATCAAATCCAAGGTAGCTTAAGATTACGATTCCCGTTGCCCTTAAGATGCCGGATAGATCGAACTGTTCCGGATTATAAAAGGATATGGTATTAAAATGAATGGTACCATTAAAAAGCAACCGAAGGGTACAGATAATAAAGGCAAGTATCACTGCAATCTGTAAGGCAAATAAGATCCAGCTGCATTTTGACATAATATCCACGCCAATGATATTAGTCACGGTGCTGAATAGAATAAAACCGATGGCCCAGATCCAGACCGGTACCCCTGGAAACATGGCATTGGCAAAGGAGCTTCCAATGATTACGACCGTGGCCGGAAGCAGGATGTAATCAAGAAGAATGGACCAGCCGGTGAGAAAGCCAAAGGCAGGGTTGATTCCCTTTTGAACATAGACATAGACAGACCCTGATAAGGGGTATTTCTGGGACATCAGCTTATAGCTGAGTCCGGTAAAGAACATCGCCACCATACCAATCAGGTAACATAAGGCAACCATACCCCCGGAGGGGGCTAAAAAGGTGCCGTACATGGCGGCCGGGGCCAAAGGAATCATAAAGATAAGGCCGTAGATAATCAGATCTTTCGTTTTCAGCGTTCGTTTCAGTGTTGTGTTATTTTCCATTGCCGCTCCTCCTTTAAATGCTTATAGGAACACAAAAAGCGTCTACAGTACGTAGACGCCTTTGTCACCTAAGGTTTTTAAGCTCCATTGCCTTGTTATATTTTTGCCTTGAATCGATCGTAGCGAAATGCGCTTACATCGAGGACGGGATCTTCTCCTACCGCGATCTGGGAAAGTAATGTTCCAGCCGTGGGAGCGATTCCAAATCCATGACCTGAGAAGCCGCATCCCAGGATCAGTCCTGGAACCTCTTCCACCCGGCTGATAACCGGAACGTGGTCTGCACAGGCATCGATCCAGCCGGCCCAGGTCCTGACGATCTTTGCCTCGGAAAGACAGGGGAAGTATTTCATGATTCCTCTGCATATACAGGAAGCGGTCAGGCTGCTGGTCACCGGAGTCCCGTCGTCTTTATTGACCCCCTCGTATCCGGAGGCACCTCCGAATACAAATGACCCGTGGGTGCTCTGGTGCCCGTAGAAATCTGCCATGGCCGTTCCAAGCATCTGATAAAACATGGGTGGCTGTGCCTCTGTGACCAGAACCTCTAACAGCGCCTGATTCACAGGAATGTCAATTCCGACCGTAGCTGCCAGCTTTCTGCTGTCATAGCCTGCACTCAGTATGATTGTCTCTGCCTCATAACTGCCTTCTGAGGTAATGACCTGCCTTGCTTTCCCCTTGATTTTTCGGATGCTCACCACTTCTTCTCCTGTGATGAACCGAACGCCAAGGGCTCTTGCGCTTCGATAGTAGGCCAGAGTTGCAAGCATGGGGTTTGCGTGGCCGTCAGTCTTACACCAGCTTGCTCCCACCACCTCGTCGGAAAGATAAGGACAGATGCTTTTTGCTTCTTTTCCATCTACCATCTGGACGTCAAGTCCTAAGGAGGACGCATTGTCTGCCAGTTTTCTCAGTATGTTTAGATGGTCCTCCGTTTTTCCCAGGCGGAGATTGCCGTGCTGATAATATTCCACATCCATGCCAAGCTCTTCTGACAGATGGGGCCATAGATGTTTGATCCCGTACATGGCGAGAGGCAATTCCCGTTTGTCACGGCCTGATTGCCTCACACCGCCACCATTTCTGCTGGACCCGCCATTTCCCATATGGTCACTTTTTTCCAGGACGATGACGGAACAGCCCTTTTTCGCCAGATAATAGGCAGTGGCATTTCCTATGATTCCTCCGCCGATAATAATGATATCCGCACACTTTGACATGCTCCTACTCCTCCCTTCGTTCGTTTCCAAGTACCTTCATCTCAATGGGTCTCATGGGGGCTCTTGAGGGAGCTGGCTCCAGCTCAAGAGGGGATACCCCCAGTTCTTTGGCCACGATTCTCTTTACAAGATTCCCGCAGGTCTGCCCCTGGCAAAGCCCCATGCCGGAACGGAGAAAGCGCCTGATTTCCGTTAAGGTGAACATTCCCTCGTGAACGGCCTTCCTAATTTCTCCCTTGGTGACCTCCTCACAGCGGCAGATGATAAGACCATCATCCGGCTCCTGCATAAATTCTTTTAATTCCCTGGACCGGTCATTTCTCTTACTCATGCCTCTACCTCCTGTCTGCGAAAGAATCTGGCTTTCATTGCCATATCTACGGGTACCTTGATGGTAAGCAAAGAGGTACGGTCATAGGCTTTTTTCGATTTCACCTCGATGACCACTGCCTCGCAAACCTCCGCTCCGCTTCGGTCAAGGCCAGCTCCCATATCTCCCGGCTCTGGAAGAGGAAGAAATTCATAAGGCATGGTGATGGAGGCAAAGCCAGGCTCCAATTCCTCATTGATTAAAAATATGGCCTGACCGGAGCAGGAGGAAACGCATAAGCCACAGCCGGTACAGCCTTTTTCTTCCTGAAAGATTGGAAGAGCTGTGATTTTATTGCCCACCAGAATGCATTTTCTTGGACAGGAATCCTGACAGGGATTGCAGGGAATGTTCTGGGTGCATTCGATGACGGGATGAATTCCTTTTCCTCTGGTGACTCCAGGAAACCGGCTGATTTCAGAATCCGCCACATATCCCTTCTTTAAAAGATTTAAGGAGACGTCAATGCCCTCATCTGTTTTTTCCACGGTTTTTCCACGATTCTCTGGCGCGAACATGCCTTCCCGTAAGCTTACCAAAGCTTCTTTTAATTCTTTGACTCTTTCTTCCTGTTTCTCTCTGGTTGCAAAGCCTAAATATTCTGCCGCACTGATTCCTGCAATCCTTCCTTCTATCATGGCGGAACTGGCTTCTTCAATGCCGGATACATCTCCTGCTGCAAAGATTCCAGGAATGCTCGTAGCTCCTGTCTCATCACACACCGGCACATAACCGGTGGGAGTATCCTTCATGGCACAGCCTGCCATCTTGGTCAGCTGGGACATGGGGGATAATCCGACCGCAAGACAGATGGTATCTGCTTCAAAATGCTTGCTGCTCCCTTTAATGACCTGCCAGTTCTTATCCACTTCCCCTATGGTAACGCCGGTGACCCGGTCTGTTCCTTCTGCCTTTATTATGGTATGAGATAAGTAAAAGGGGACTCCGCACCGTGCCACCTTAGCCGCATGGACGCCATACCCGCCCACCTTTGGTGCCGCATCCACCAGTGCCACCACTTCACAGCCAGCCTGAAGAAGCTGAAAGCTGACCACAAGCCCTACGTTTCCAGAGCCAAGCATCAATACCTTATTGCCAGGTCTTACCCCGTGCAGGTTCATCATGGTCTGGGCCGCGCCTGCACCAATGACTCCCGGCAGGGTCCAGCCTTCAAAGGGAACCATGTTTTCCGATGCTCCCGTTGCTACAATCACCGCATCCCCTTTATAATGTCTGATTTCCTGGTCAATGGTGACCGTGATTTCCTTATCCTGATAAAGTCCTGCTACTGTGGCATTTAAAACTACCTCTACTCCGTTTTCATTGGCTTCCTTTAAAAGCTCTTCTCCGATTTGATAGCCTCTGATTTTGGCCTTATGCTCTTTTGAACCGAAGAATTTATGGATTTGTTTAAAAAGCTGTCCGCCGGGCTTTGCATTTTCATCAAATACAATGACCTTCAAGCCGCATGCCGCAGCTTCGATTGCGGCTGACAAGCCAGCCGGACCCGCTCCTATAATCATTAGATCGTATCTTGTCATGGCTTCTGCCCTCCGTTTTCCATCCCTTATCCGTTTTCCTTTGTTCCTACGCCGTACTGGGTCCTCACATCCATTCCTTCTTTTAATGGAGTGATACAGGTTCTGACATTGGGCTTACCATCTACCACCATGACACAGTCTGTGCATCTTCCAATGGCACAGAAGATGCCTCGTGGCTCATGGTTCTTTTTGGTATAACGGTGGATCATGATTCCAGCAGCCTCCAGGGCAATGGCGATGGGCTCTCCCTCATAGCCTGTGATGGGAGTTCCATCATAAGTAAATGTAATTGTCTTTTTTTCTTCCATGGTTCCAAGAACTGGATGTTCTGTGATTCTCATGATTCTCCTCCTCTCCTTATGCCAGATATGGGGTCTCCCATAAATTAAGCTTTTTCCCGATTCCCTTTAAAAGAGCATTCCGGTAAACAATGGTTCCCCATGCAACGTCCTCAATAGGCATTCCGCCTACGGAATAGATGACGATTTCATCTTCCTTCCGATGTGCCGGAACGGTTCCCATAATCACGTCTCCCAGATCGTCAATCTGCTCTGGCTTTAACTTTCCTTCTTCGACTAAGTCCATACAGCGGACGGCTGGAATTGGGATGGTGTGGTAAGCGTTCTCCCCGATTTCTTCCTTCCAGGCTTCGTAAAGCTGAATGTTATCGGTCACGGTCCTTGCCCGATTACAGATAAAGTCATCATCAAATCTTGCAGCTGCCGGGCAGCAGAGAATAGCACCGGGCTTGATCCATGCTTCTTCGATATAGGGATACTCCTTGATATCGCCGGTAGGGCTTGAGGTCGCTATGTGAACGATATCGGAATCTCTTACCGCCTCTTCCATGGTCTCTACCACCTGGAAGTTCTTTACACTGGGATACTTTTCTTTGATATAACGGATAAAGCCGTCAATGGATTCCTTGCTTCGTCCCTTAATTTTAACTGTCTCGATTCCCTTTCTCACTGCCATAGTGGCGTCGAAGGCTGTTTTACTCATAACGCCTGGGCCGATAACGCCCACCACCCTGGAATCTTCTTTGGAGAAATACTTGACTCCCACTCCAGGCACCGCCCCTGTACGGAAGGCACTTAATACATTGGCGGACATAAAGGCGAGGGGTGCTCCCGTATCCTTATCGTTTAAGGTGAGCATGAGAATGGACCTTGGCAGTCCCTTCTTTCTGTTTTCCGTATTGGAGCCGTACCACTTCATGCCTGCCATATCAAACTTCCCTCCAAGGTAAGCCGGCATTGCCATGAATCTCCGGTCTGGCCCGTCGGTTGGCATGTTGGGAAATGGGGACTCCTGGGGAAATGTCATCATCACACCATGGGAATTGCCGTTTGGCCCGCCCATTCGAAAATCCCCCAGCTTCATCAATCGAAACATTTCCTCCATGGCATCCACACAGCCTGCCATATCTGTAACACCTGCCTGAATCATTTCCTCTTCACCCAGATATAAAAAATCAATTCTTGGATCGCTCATTTTGACTTCCTCCATTTCTAAATTCATGCCAGCAGTTATTTATTACTCACATCCGGTCATTGCTTCTAATTCAATCTCTACAAACTGGGTCGGACGGTTGAGTTTTGGAGTTTCCACCATGGTGAACAATGGCCTTACTTCTTTGAAGAATTCGGAGTATGCTCTCCCCACCTCTTTGGAAGATTCCATATCCGTTAAGTACGCCTTTACCTTAAATACATGAGAGGCGTCTGCATCGGCCTGTTTGAGTAGCTCTATGAATTTTGTAAAAATGTATTTTGCCTGGTCATACGGTGTTTCTCCAAAGACCGTACCATCTGGCTGGACTGATGTGGTTCCTCCGATATAGATGTGTTCCCCTATCTTTACCATTCTGGAATACCCTGCCAGTTCTTCAAGCGGTGCTCCCGATGAGTAATTGGTTCGTTTCACTTCTCACCCTCCTTATAAAAAAGAGGCCCTGTGATCGTCATGATCACAAGACCTCTCTGTCCTTTATTTCTCTACATTCTACCGTCGGACATCGGATAATAATTGTAAAAATCGGAACTACATATTTATTTTTTTCCATGGGAGCATCACATTTTGGTGATGACCTTTAACTTCTCCTGATAACTGTTTGTCACCAGACTGTTTAGATATTTGGAGGGAGTATGACTGGTAAACTCCTTAAAATCTTTTATAAAATGAGACTGGTCATAATATCCCGTATCAAGGGCCGCCCTCGTCATATCCGGACGGTTCACAGTCTTTGTCAGCTCGTCGATGGCATTTTGAAACCGGATGATCCGAAGAAGCTCTTTTGGCCCAATGCCAAATTCCTCTGTAATGACCTTGTTTAAGTAACGAAGGGAATACCCTGTTTTTTCCTGAAGCTCATTTAACTTAAGATTGCCGCCTGAAGCCATGATTTCCTGACGCAGATAGGACTTAAGGCTGTATGTTTCCTGCTGGGTCTCATAATTCTTTCGATAAAACAGAAGGAAGGTCTTAATTCTCTGTTCAAAGCTTTCTTCCTTCCACAGTGTTTCAAATAATTGATCTCTTTCTGAACTTGAATCAAACATATCTTCATAACTCTGTTCTTTACTCACCAGCTCTGACATCTTTCTATGCTTAAGGACCGGATTGACCCCAGGAAGAAAACGAACTCCGAAATGTCTGCATTTACCCGCTGTCTCCACCTCAGATTTCGCAAGAAGGGTGCCTGCGACCCTGGATTCTAAGCGGGTCCCTGTATTGTAAAAAAGGATATCCACACAGGCATCGGGAATTGCAGTCATGAAATCACACTCTGCATCAAACTGATAGAAATGGGAAATTCCATAATCCATAAGACTGTATTTCTTATATGCGCCCGTGACCAGAACAAAGCCCGGCTGTTTTGGATGCAGCATCCCAACATGATTTCTTTCCTTCATAAGCGGTCCCTCTTCTCTGTGAGAACTAGTAAATGGGTAAAAAAAATCGCAGCAGAGCCAAAGACTCCATTGCGATTGATATTTAACTTATACTCTTTTAGAGAAAGTTTGTCAATAACCCTCCCTTTGCCAAATTAATCCTGTTACCTTACTTTTTCTCCGTCAGATAATAAAGAAAGGCGGCTAGTGGAAGAACGATTCCAAGTACAGAAGCCATATTCCAGCCTCCGCTTGCATAGATAAAGCCACCAAGGGCTGACCCTGCGGCACCTCCCAGGAAGAATACTGCCATAAATAAACCATTGACCCTGCCCCGAATCTCATCTCCAAGAGAATAGATGGCCTGCTGCCCTAGAACCAGGTTCCCGGAAACCGCCATATCAAGAAGGATTGCAGATGCACAAAACAGGAATAAGGAGATGCTTTCCTGACCGGCAAATACATGGATCAGACCAAAGGAAGACGCAGCCAGTAAAAATGCGATTCCTGTAAGAAGTCTGGAATACCCCTTATCCGCAAGTCTTCCGGCAATGGGAGCCGCCACAGCTCCCGCCACTCCAGCAAAGCCAAAGAGCGCAATCTCCTTCTGGTCCAAATGAAAATGCTGGGATAAATACATGGGGACCACGGTCCAGAACAGGCTGAAGCTTCCAAAAAGGGCTGCCTGATAAAGGGATCTCCGGCGAAGGAGAGGGATGGAACAAATCAAATGCCAAAGGGACTTAATGATCTTCTTATAGCTTTCCGTGGGCTTTGGGTTTCTCTTAGGAAGAAGCCTGCTTAAAACTAACGTAAGAACCACCATGATAACGGCTGATAAATAATACACTGCCCTCCAACCAAGGTATCCGGTAATCAGGCTGGCGGCAGGCCTGGCAAGCATGATTCCAAGCAAAAGTCCGCTCATTACGTTACCTACGGCCTTTCCCCGTTCCGTTGCCGGTGCCAGATGAGCTGCAAAGGGCACCAGCACCTGAGCGGCTACAGACCCGGCTCCGATGAGAACGGCTGACAGAAAAAAGAGTTCTGTATTCTTTGACAGTGGCGCTGTTAAAAGTCCCACAATGGCAACAAGAAGAGTGGAAACAGTCAATTTCCTGTTTTCCAGTAAATCGCTTAAAGGTACGAGAAACAACAGTCCTGCGGCGTAGCCAAGCTGGGTCATAGTAACAATTAACCCGGACATGCCAGGAGAAATTCCGGTATCCTTGCTGATAGGCCCCACCAGGGGCTGGGAGTAATACAGGTTTGCAACAATCAGGCCGCAGGAGGCAGCCAAAAGCAGGATCAGCCAGCTGGGAATCTTTTTCTCTTCCTTGGTTTCAATCATCATTTTTTTATCCTCCTCTATATACTAAACGCAACGTTTATTAATTACATATTAAACGCATCGTTTCGTTTTGTCAACCCTGTTTTTTTATATTTTTTTATGTTATAATGAACGCAACGTATTTAAATTGATTATAAGTGGAAAAGGGAGAATCATATGGAGAAAAAAATGGGACGTCCCAGAAGCGAAAAGACAAAGAAAGCCATACTGGATGCAGCGTATGAGCTTCTGCTGGAGAATGGCTTTCCTTCTATGACAGTGGAAGGAATTGCGGAAAAAGCAGGGGTAAGTAAGGCCACCATATACAAATGGTGGCCCAATAAGGCTGCCGTGGTACTGGACGGCTTTTTTGCAGCCACGGAATTACTGTTAGAGGTACCGGATACCGGCTCTGCAAAGGAAGATTTGATCCTGCAGGCGGATCATCTGGCTGCATTTCTGATAAGCCCCAAAGGCAGAGTTATAACAGAATTGATTGCAGAAGGACAATCCGATGAAAAGGTGGCAAAGGAATACAGAGACCGGTATTTTAATCCCCGGAGACTGATCTCAAAGCATATAATGGAACGGGGAATGGAGCGAGGGGAGTTAAGGCAGGATCTGGACATCGAGCTATGTATTGACCTTATTTTTGCTCCTATCTTCTATCGGCTTTTAATCACAGGAGAACCTGTGGATTCGGCATTTGTAAAGAAGCTGATTGCTTATGCTTTTGCTGGACTAAATGGGAATCCATAAAAACATTTATTCAATGATATAGGCGGACACAATCTCACCATAGTAAGCGGTGTGGTAATCCCTGTTAGCCCCGTAAAAGGAGCCGTCAACATCTTGAGGATAGCACGATTTTTTGAATTCTTCTGGGATCGCATGTTCGTCCTGTTTTTGTTTGTATACCAGTTTACATTCCAGGGTGAGGGGAAGTTCCTTTATGGCTGGTACTGTTCCCGAAACAGATGGCTCCAGTGTCAGGTTCAGCTTCTGAATTTTATCAACAATATGACCGGATTCCGTTCCGCATATCCCCAAAATCTTTTTATCAAGATCACCATAGGGGATATTAATTGTAAATTCAGAACTCTTATCCAGTTGCTTCTTTGTGAACCGATTTTCTCTGACAAATGCAGTGAAAATCGGTTTTCCCCATTCAATTCCAAGACTTCCCCAGGCTATGGTCATGGTGTTTACTTTGTCGTCGGCCTTTGTTGTCAGCAAAGCACCGCTCTTAACTGCTTTTAAAATCTCTGAAGCATATTCAAATACATCAATTTCTTTTCTCATTGCTCTCTCCTTTTCTTTTCTATTTATTCAACCAATGAACCATTGGTAAAATACTTACTCCCTTTCCGTCAAACGAATCCCCATTTCATAGGCATTTTGGCAGTCCACGGGGAATTGTTCTTCTTTTACTTTGGCTTTATGGCTCTCGTCGAATCTGGAAGCTTCATACTTGGAATAATCGTGGAACTGGTATGTATCGCTGCTGATTAAAATCTCTGATGTTCCATGAAACAGCTCCAAAAGGTGCTGATTCTGCTTAAAGATGGCCTCGTAATTGATTTTCTCCATAATATCTTTTGGAACATTCATGGTATAGATAAATCCGGAAGCAATCTTTCCCGTAAAGGTGGATAATTCTCCCTCATTATAGGATAGATTGGGGAAAAACAGACGTTCCAGAAAAGAGCGCATCACACCGGTGACCTCACCGAAGTAAATGGGTGATCCAAGGAATATTACATCGCAGGACAATGCGTATTCCAATACTTCCTTCAAATCATCTTTTACTGCGCAGATCCCATTACAAATACTGCCCTTTCGTTTGCAGGCAAAGCAGCTTAAGCAGCCTTTGAAATTCAAATCATATAGATTTACCATTCTTGTTTCTGCACCGTTTTCGTGTGCACCTCCTAATGCACTCCGAAGCAATACAGCCGTGTTCTCATTTTTCCGTGGACTTCCATTGACAGCCAACACTTTCATAGCGACCCTCCATAATTTTTATTATTATGTATTCAATTAAGAATAAGCCAGAGTTTGTCTTTTATGACAAAACACTGACTTATTTCATTGGTATACTTTTATTTCCACTTCACCAGCTCACTTATGGACTGTCTCGATTTCTCGTGGCGTGGTGCCTCAGCCCGGTAGCCAAAGCCTGCCATAACAGATACTCCAAAGTGTTCCGGGTCCATAAGTCCTTCCTTTACCAAAAGCTCGTTGACCTTAGCCTGGTCAAAGCCTTCAATGGGACAGGAATCCACGCCTAAAAATGCTGCCGCAGTCAGCATATTGGCAAGGACGACATAGGTCTGCTTGCTGGCCCAGTCAAACAAAGCCCGGTCATTTTCCGTGAGATTGAAATCATGTTCCTGGAAGTTACGATATGCCTTACGGACAAATTCCGCACTCTCGTCCGGAAAATGATGCACTTCCTTCATCATATGAGTGATATATTCTGCATTGTATACCAGATCACCGCTTTTCCGGGCCAGAAGTATGACAAAATGGCTTCCTCCCTTTAAGCTGTTTTGCGCGCCCCATGCAAGGGGGAACAGCTTCTCCTTTAATTCTTTATCCTGGACCACTATCATATTCCAGGGCTCAAAGCCAAAGGATGTGGGGGAAAGTCTGGCTGCCTCCAATATGGTCTCAAAGTCCTCCTTAGAAACGGCTCTTTCCGGGTCAAATGCCTTACAGGCGTGGCGAAAGTTTAATACATCTAATATGTTCTGATTCATGGTTTCCATGTAATCTCCTCCTTTATTTAAACAATTTGTTGGTAATAAACCCATAGTAGCACATACGAATCACATATTGAAGTACGAAAAATAATGTTATATAATATACAAAAAGTAACATTACTATCATTTGTATACTACGGGAGAAACCTTATGGAACCATATCCTATTACTCCGGACTGCCCCGGTGGCAAGTGCCCGGTAGAAACAACCTTAACTGTTATGAGCGGCAAATGGAAGGGAATCATCCTCTACCGCCTTTTAGAAGGCAAGAAGCGTTTTCATGAGTTAAAAGAAATCATGCCTGCCATCAGCTTTCGCACTCTGACCCTGCAACTACGACAGCTGGAGGCCGACGGTATCGTAGAGCGGACCGTATACCCGGAGGTTCCTCCACGGGTGGAATACGATTTAACAGAACTTGGTAAGACCATGCGCCCCATTATAGAATCCATGTTTGAATGGGGAATACAGTATCAAATCCAGAGAAAGGAGATATTATAAAAATCAGGCAAGCCCCATTTTTATAATTACTTTCCCATGCGTAAAGTACCAGCCTATATGGCAGTCCACGATTTAATCAAAAAAAGAATTGAAGATGGAACCTATCCTGTCTTGGAGCTTCTTCCCACAGAGCCTGAACTGGAAAAAATTTATAAGGTAAGCCGCACCACCATAAGAAGTGCTATGGAGCTGTTAAAGGAGGAAGGCTTTGTTGAAATCAAGCAGGGCAGGGGAACCCTGGTGCTGGACCGGAGAACCATTCAGGATCTAAATAAGGTCACCTCCGTAACGGAGTCCTTAAGAAGAAGGGGTTACGACGTCCGCACCAAAAGCATGTATATAGACCTTATCCCTGTCAGTGAAAAGCTGGGCAAGGAGCTGAATCTCCCTGGTGACGATTCCATCACCCGGGTCCAGAGAATCCAGCTCATAGACGAAAAGCCCATTGCGATTATGAGAAATTACATTCCAACATCTCTGGTTCCTGGACTTATCCAGTTTATCAATAAATTCTCCGGGCTTTATCAGTTCCTGGAAGAACATTATAATCTGGAAATTGATTCTGCCCACGATAAGATATTTGCAAAATCCGCAGATTTTGCAGAATCGGAAATGCTTAACGTCCAGCCGGGGACAGCCCTTCTTTGCATCCGCCGTATCTGCTACCGAAATGAGGAGCCTGTCTGCGTGGATGATGTGTGTATTATAGGAGATCAGTACGAGCTGGCCATTTCCACCAACGGCCGGTATAAATAACATAGGGGGAATTTGCGATGAAAGACGTTTCTTTGGAAGCTTTGGCAAAATGCATTGATATAAGTTGTGTAAAATCCTCAGACAGCACCGAGGATATGGATCATATGATAGCGGCGGCCGGGCACTTCGGATTTATCTGCGCCTTTGCTCTTCCTGCTATGACCCCCTATCTCATCAATCATTTAAAAGGAACTTGTATTACCCACATTGGAGGAACCGTAGGCTTTCCCTCTGGCTGCGATACCACAAAAAGCAAGGTCTTTCAGGCGAAGGAGCTGATTGCCATGGGATGTGAAGAAATTGATATGGTAATTAACATCGGTCTCTTAAAGTCAAATCAGTGGGACGAGGTCTATGAGGACATTAAGGCAGTAGCTATGGCCTGCGGACAGATTCCCCTTAAAACAATTCTGGAAGTCACCCTTTTGACAGAAGAAGAAATCGTAAGAGCCAGCCTGCTTGCGGAGTCGGCTGGTGCTGCCTACATAAAAACAGGAACCGGCTGGTGCCAGAATCCTACCCGGTTACAACATATCCAGTCCATTCGTTCTGCCATAAAGCCCACAACAAAAATCAAAGCTGCCGGTGGTATCCGAAGTCTTGATACCCTGCTGCAAATGAAGCAGGCAGGCTGTGACTGCTTCGGTATTTCCACTGCCTCTGCCCTTTCTATCATGAAAGAAGCTGCGGCTTATGCAGACATATCCAGATTTTTTCCCTAATTAAAACAAAATTTGCCAAGATTCATCATATTATTAATCCTGAATTTGATATTATTCTTATTTTTACATCACTTTTATTAAAATACATTATTAAATTAAATACCAAATACGAATTGACCAAGCAATCATTACGATGTATAATAATCATAGTGTCACTTGTTAATTTTATAACAATATATAATTCCAAAGGAGATGTTCTTATGAAGGGTTTTGCAATGCTGGGAATTGGTAAGACAGGTTGGATTGAAAAGGATCGGCCAAAATGCGGGCCTCTTGATGCGATATGCCGACCCATTGTATTGGCACCATGTACCTCTGATATTCATACGGTATGGGAAGGTGCCATTGGTGAACGCACGGACATGATTCTCGGACACGAGACAGTGGCTGAGGTTGTGGAAGTTGGAAGCTGTGTAAAGGATTTTAAGCCTGGGGACCGGGTCATTGTTCCTGCCATTACGCCGGACTGGAACTCTGTGGAAGCACAGGGCGGTTATCAGATGCATTCAGGGGGAATGCTTGCAGGCTGGAAATTCTCAAACTTTAAGGATGGCGTCTTCGGCGAATTCTTCCATGTCAATGATGCTGACGGTAACCTGGCGATTCTTCCTGACGGCATGGACCCAGTGGCAGCATGTATGCTGGCAGACATGGTACCTACCGGATTTCATGGGGTTGAGCTTTCTGATGTCCAGTTTGGAGACAGCGTGGCAGTCATCGGAATCGGCCCGGTTGGACTTATGTCCGTTGCTGGTGCTGCTCTTCGTGGTGCTTCCCACATCTATGCCGTAGGCTCCCGTCCCAACTGCGTACAGCTTGCCAAAGAATATGGGGCAACGGATATCATCAACTACCGGGAAGGTGATATCGTAGAACAAATCATGTCAAAGACCGGGAATAAGGGTGTGGACAAAGTTATTGTTGCCGGCGGTGACAATGATACCTTTGCACAGGCCATTGCCATATTAAAGCCAGGCGGAAAAATTGGCAATGTAAATTATCTTGGTGAAGGGGATTACATAAAGATTCCCCGTATCGAATGGGGATGCGGCATGGGCCACAAGATCATTGCCGGCGGACTTATGCCAGGAGGCAGACTTCGTATGGAAAAACTGGCTTCTCTTATTTCAACCGGACGGTTAGACCCAGGGAAACTGGTCACTCATCGGTTTGAAGGCATGGAAGGCATTGAACCTGCTCTTATGTTAATGAAGGAAAAACCAAAGGATCTGATTAAACCTGTGGTTGTGATTAACTGGTAAGACGGGTCAAAAGGGCAGATAAATTCTTATAAAATCTAAAATTAAGGGTGTTGCAGCAGGACCGGTAATTCCGGGTCATGAAGCAGTGCCCTTTTTTTATTTTCCTTATATTTGATAGCACCTACATTTTTTAAAGCCTTATGTGATGGTGTATTTGCCTTTTTTTGTATCTCCTATTTGATACACTGCTTTCGGATTTTTAAAAATCCATTCTATTAATCCTTTTAGGGCTTTCGTAGCATGTCTTATATTTCTGTACTTCTCTTCAATACCATATCCAACAATTACTTCACCATTTTCAACACTGATTTAAAATATATCCATTTAGACGAACAATGAATTTTACAACATTAATCTTGCCATATACAACATTTCCCAGATTTTACTATTCCTTTCATGATATCCTAATACATCAACTTTTGACTATTTGATTAAAATAGCAGGGAGGCTTATTATAGTCTGATTAAAAACAGCATGGAGGCTTATAAATGGAATCACAGACACAGTTTGAAACGTATCTTAGTAAAGAAAATTTATCTCAGAATACGATTTTTTCTTATGTATGGACGGTAAATTTTTATTTTTCTCATTATGATGAAATAAACAAAGAAAACTTATTGGCTTATAAAGGGTTTCTGATGGAGAGCTATAAACCGAAAACTGTAAATTTGCGTTTGCAGGCAATTAATAAATATCTGATCTATCTTGAAAAGGAACGCTTACAATTAAAAAATGTTAAAATCCAGCAAAAAAATTTCCTGGAAAATGTAATCAGCAACGCTGACTATAAGTATTTGAAAAAACGGTTAAAGCAGGATGGTAATATGGAGTGGTATTTTATTGTGTGGTTTCTGGCAGCTACCGGTGCACGAGTCAGTGAATTGATACAGATTAAAGTAGAACATGTGCAGATGGGGTATTTAGACCTTTATTCCAAAGGTGGCAAGCTCCGCCGTCTTTACATCCCGGAAAAATTAAGAGAAGAAACGCTTGAATGGCTTAAGGAGGCGAATATCTTTTCTGGATATATATTTTTAAATCGCTTTGGAGATCAGATCACTACAAGAGGAATTGGGCAGCAGCTGAAAAACTACGCGGAGAAGTATGGTATCGATACAAAGGTTGTATACCCCCATTCATTCCGTCATCGGTATGCGAAAAATTTTCTGGAAAAATACAACGACATTGCATTGCTGGCGGATTTGATGGGACACGAAAGCATTGAAACTACTAGAATATATTTAAGAAGAACGGCAACGGAGCAGCAGACACTTATTGATAAGGTTGTAACATGGTAAAGAAAAATATAAGGCGCAGTATCATGAAAAATATACTCATGATACTGCGCCTCTTCTGTTATAAAGTGCTATTTATAGATTCGGAATCCAGTTTCCTGGAAGTAAGTCAAGCCTGTAAAGTTCTCATAATATGTATTATAGGAACATAGGAACATAAATTCGTACTGCGTTCTGACCTTATAAATACTCAATTTACATTCTGTTTTATATATCGTCAAAAAGAAATTTTAAATAAGATTATTATTTAAAAAAATTTTTATTCTCCAGTAAACAGGGGGTATTACAACATCATAATAGCTAGTTGTAATACATATTATGGGAAGATTTGTAAATACTGTAATTTTTTACCATTTTTTGATTCGCAAAAAAACAAGGAGGTAAAGCAAATGTTATCTTTAGGAAGGAATCCAGGCGAGTATCTCGTCATTAATGACAACATCGTTGTTCAGGTAGTCTCAATAAACGGAGATTTACGTCTTGCTATTGACGCTCCAAAACAAATCTCAATTGTCAGAGGAGAGGTTTATGAAAAGCTTCACCCTGTTCCCCAGTGCTTGGAGCAATTAAAGGAAAAGTATCTGTAGTGGTGAGGTAAGTATTGGTTTCGATTTTTCATTCAGGGCCCGAGTGAAAAGTTTGAGATAGATAAAAATTACATGGGGTAAAAGGATGTCCCCATTATAATCCAAGGAGGAAATACAGATGAGAATTCAACACAATATCACAGCTTTAAATGCTTATTCCAATTTAACAGGAAATAATAACTCTGTGGCTAAGAACTTAGAAAAGCTGTCTTCTGGTTACAGAATCAACCGTGCAGGTGATGATGCAGCAGGTCTTGCAATTTCTGAAAAGATGAGAGCTCAGATCACAGGTCTTGATACTGCAAAAAAGAATGCAAATGACGGCATTTCTTTAATTCAGACAACAGAAGGAAACTTAACTGAAGTTCATTCCATGTTAAACCGTATGGTAGAACTGGCAGACCAGTCTGCAAATGGTACCTATCAGGATAAAGTGGACCGTGATAACCTACAGAAAGAGGTTACCTCTTTAAAGGATGAAATTGACCGTATTTCTGAAGGTGCGAACTATAATGGCATCAAATTGCTGGACGGATCTTTGTCAGCGGCTGGCGCAACATCAGCTTCAGGAACAAAGACTGCACAAGGTCTGGACACAGAATTTAACGGCGCAGAATTAACCATTAGTGATGTTGCGGCAACAAAGGGCAGCTACACCAACGGCACTGCACTTGCCAATGGCGATATAAAAAATGGTGAAACTCTTGAGCTGACAACCAGTTTGAGTAATGGAAAAAATATTAAGATTTCTCTGACCGCAAAAGATTATACAGATGGCACCGCTGGTGGTGAGTTAGTGGGCGAAGACGGGACTGTATACGCAAAGTATGCAGCTGGCGGAGCAACCGGACCAACCGCTGCCGAACTTTCAAAAGCCGTAACAGGTGCACTTAGAGACAGCGATATTGGTAAAGATTTTAAGGTTAAGGATAATGCAGATGGCACCTTTACTTTGACAAATGCAGAGGCAGGTGCGGCTGCACCACGTGTCCTGGCAGCTTTTAATGCTACCATTAAAAACGCTGACGGAACCATAAAAAGTGAAGCCACCAAAGGCCTGACTGCTACAAGGGGAACCGATGCGTATCAGTCCATTGATGGGTCTCAATTCACCGGTAAAGAATATACGGGATCAGATAATAGCGTACTAACCATCAATGGTAAGAAGTTTGCAATTATCGTAGACCAGGCAACTTCTGATGCTACGGCAAATCTGATAAAAAAAGCATCTGATGCTGGTTTGGAGATTGTTAGAGTAAGTTCGGTCGATGATACTGCAGGTACATATGCCGCTACCGGTGACGGAGATCTTAAATTAGATGTAGACGATGCAGCTACTACAGGTAATGATAAGAAAAATGATGCTGCGAAGCTTCAGGGAGATAATATTGCTGCGGCTCTTGGCAAGGCCCTTGGCAAAAATGTGACATTTGTTGCAGCTACTGGTGATAAAAATGGAACAGATGCTGTGGCTTCACACTTCGAATTCAAGTCTGATACAACCATTGATCCTTCAAAGAAAAAAGGTGCAGGCCTGACTCTTCAGATTGGTGAATCATCAGAGGCCTTCAATCAGATGACAGTTACTGTAAATAGTATGGATACCAAGTCTTTAGGAATCAACACCGTTGATATCAGCACACAGGCAGGAGCAAAGACAGCAGTAGATTTAGTCAAGAATGCAATCAACTCCGTATCCTCGACTCGTGGTGACTTAGGTGCCCTTCAGAACCGTCTGGAGCATACCATCAATAACTTAAGTGTAACCTCAGAGAATATGACGGCAGCAGAAAGCCGTATTCGTGACGTTGATATGGCACAGGAGATGATGGGATTAACAAAGAACAAGATTCTTGTTTCCGCATCTCAGGCTATGCTCGCTCAGGCAAATCAGATTCCTCAGGGAGTTCTTCAGTTATTACAGTAATTATAAATTTTACACGCTATATGGCAAGGACAGGGGCTGTTGCACAGATGTGCGGCGGCCCCTGTTTCCAGTAATTGCAATATCTGATATATCCAGATGTCCTGCTGTCATACGATCTACGAGCTGAGTACGGAAAAAGGGAATCCTTTTTAATTCTCAAGCAGCCACCACATCTTTATTTCTCAGCCATAAAACCGCAATTACAGTAGATGCCCCTAAAAATAGAACACTGCTTAAGACCAGCTGTCCGGGCGTACAGATCATTGGACCGCCTGGGCTGTTGGCTCTCATTCCAATGCTCATAAGAGAATAAGGATAAAGAGCCCCCGCCCCTTTAGAAAGTGCGGCTACACTACCGATTCCTCCAATCATGGCGATTCCAACAGGTACCGCAAAGCTGCGGATTATAAGGGACAGGCACAACTGTACTCCGCAGATCACAATCCCCCCAATGGCACCATAAGCCAGCCATTCAAAAAGTTCTGGCGGCACTGGGCCTGGCAAATGAGACAGCTTTCCAGAAATAATAAATAAGATTCCCACCCACACCTGAGTCGCAAGCACCATGACCGAGGCAGTAAAAAGCTTGGAAAGATAAATATATGGAATCGGCACCGGCAGTGTCATGACCGAATTCCAGTTATGATTGGTATGTTCCAGGCGGCAGAGATAAGAGCAGTAAACACCAATGGTCGCCGGAAGGAAGAAATAACAGGTGAACAAGGTATGCTGTGTCCACAAGCTATACCAGTAATCATCTAAAATACCCACATTTTGAACATAGTTAAAGGTCCCCATAAACGCCGGAAGAATTGGTAAGAGGAAAAATGCCAGCCAGACGGGACTCCGCTTTAGCTTCATCTGTTCCGCTTGAATTATTTTAAATAGCATGATCTACCACTCCTTTCTTGCAAATGACCGGCGGCCATAGACATAAATCCCCGCAAACATGAAAGCGAGCAGGAACACACCAAGCCAGTCAACCGGAACATAATAAAAATCTGAAATTCTTGTACTGGGATCCCAGTTTAACCCCACCCGCATCATAACTCCGTAATAACCCCAAATCAGAAGTTTTCCAACCCCTTTTGGCAGGAACATGGTGAACAATCCTGCAAGACTACCTAAAAGTCCAACCGTAAGAGGCACCATCTGATTTGCAAAATGCAGGGATAACACCTGTTGAAGCAGCAATATAGTTACATGAACCCCTATGGTAGAAATGAGATAAAACAAAATCTTATCCCACGGAATGGGCCCGCCAAACCCTTTTATGACCCCAAAAGCCAGAATCATAAATACCTGAAGTAACGCAATTGCCGTCACGTGAATGACCCCGCACAAGTATTTGGCATGAAACAGAGTTTCAGCTGGTATGATGGTCTCTAAGAGCTTAAAGGTCTGCCCTTTATGTTCTACATCACAAAGTCTGGACACCAATACTGCAATGACGACAGGCATCATGATGGCATTAAGAATGGGAAAATGATAGAGACACTGAAACCACCCCTGGGCCAGCTTTTCTCCAGACATTCTGCCAAAGGACCATAAGCCCCACAGGCACTGGACTCCAAGAAGGATCGCAATTGTAGTAAAAATCCCCTTTCTTTTTATTTTTTGAAATTCCATTGTAAATACTCTCATCATAGACTCACCGCCGTTCCTGTTAATTCTATGAATATCTCTTCCAGTGTCTTTTTCCTTTCTTCCACGCGTACGACTCCAATGGTTTCATGGAAAAGATGAAAGATGTGGGCAGAAAGCTCCTGATCCGTAAGCTCCGGCAAGAGGAGAAATGCCCCTTCCTCTCTGCACATAATTCCATGTCTTTCAAACACCCCTTTGGCAGTTCCATTATCCAAGGTACGAACTGCCAGACTACTTTTGCTCTTATCATGAAGAACCTTTAAACGGTCCTGAAATACCAGCTCTCCTTTGCTGATGACGCCGATGTGGTCTGCCATCTGCTCGATTTCATTTAATAGATGGCTGGAAACCATGACTGTCATTCCAAAGGCCTTCGGAAGAGCGCGTATGAGTTCACGCATTTCCTGGATTCCTGCCGGGTCAAGGCCATTGGTCGGCTCATCGAGTATGAGCAGCTTGGGATTTCCAAGAAGTGCGCCTGCAAGCCCCAATCTTTGTTTCATTCCCAGGGAATACTGCCCTGCTTTTTTATCCTTTTGATTTTCCAGCCGGACGATCTTTAATACTCTGTCAATTTCCTCTTCCTCAACTCCTTTTAAGGTGCTGATGATTTTCAAATTTTCCCTGCCGGTCAGATGGGCGTAATAGCTTGGGGATTCTATGAGAGAACCTGCCTCTTTTAAAATGGTAAGGCGGTTTCTTTGATTCATCTCTTTACCAAAGACGGTAATGGTTCCGCTGGTGGGCTTTGCAAGCCCCAGTATCATCTTCATGGTGGTGGACTTACCAGCTCCGTTGGGGCCCAGAAAACCATAGACCACTCCCCTTGGCACTTTTAAATCCAGATCCTTTACACTCATGGCTTCACCGTATTTTTTGCAAAGAGCATTTGTGGTTATGATATCCGTCATTGTTCTACTCTCCTTTTCTTTTCGATGTGTTCATGGTACCAAGGTCTCCTTACATCTGGCTGTAGGCCACCTTACATTTACCTTAAATCTTCAGATTTCTTGTCCAATTTCACTTTTTTTCGGCTATAATACAAATAAATGAAAGGGAAAGGACGAGACAAAAATGGTGGATATTTATGACTGTAAGCTGCTCATCGTGGACGATGAGCCAGAGCTTCGCAGAATGGTCATTGCTATTTTAAAACAAAATGGTTTTCGGAAAATTATTTCTGCCGGTGACTGCAGGGAAGCCCGCAGTCTGTTCTCTCTGGAAAAGCCGGATGCTGTAATCCTTGATGTTTCTCTGCCTGACGGAGACGGCTTTTCCCTGATGCGTGATTTCAGGGCCTCTTCCTTTGTTCCTGTGCTGTTTCTTTCCGCCAGAGATGAAGACGAGGACCGTCTTTTGGGCCTTGGTCTTGGGGCTGATGATTATATGACAAAGCCATTTCTCCCAAGGGAGCTGGTTTTAAGGCTTCATGCCATATTAAACCGCACGTATTTTCCTCCTGTCTTAAGCCAGAAGTTAAAGCCTGTCTTCTCCCTGGGGGATATGAAAGTCGATCTAAACAGCTGTGAGGTAACATCACAAAAGGGAACCTCAACCCTGACGGCAAAGGAATTTGCTCTTTTGGAAAAGCTTTTTGAAAACCGGGAAAAGATTGTCACCGGGGACAGCTTATGTATGGCTGCCTGGGGAGACTCTCTTTACGGCTATGAAAATACATTGATGGTGCATATCCGCCGTCTCAGGGAAAAGATAGAGCCTAACCCCTCTTCCCCTCAATATCTAATGACCGTTCGGGGACTAGGGTATAAGCTTACGGGGGTGACAGTTCTATGAAAAGCATGATGAAGGTCTTATCCCGCTATGTGCTGTCAGCCGCGGCTGTGGCTGTGCTCTTGCTTGTAATTAATGTTACAGTCTTGATTGTCTGGCTTTTTTCGGAAAAGGACGATAAGAATTATTACAATATCTCCCAGACATCAAACCAGCTTACCGCTACTAACGATGGTTATGAACTCTCCCCGTCCGGGAAAAATCAGTTGGAACATAACAACCAATGGGCCATGCTTTTAAACTCGGAGGGCAAGGTAATCTGGAACTTTATGCTTCCGGCTGACGTACCTATGGCTTATTCCATTTCTGATGTGGCAGGATTTTCCCGGTGGTATTTAGAGGATTATCCTGTATCGGTCTGGCGACACGATGGCGGCCTTCTGGTGGTTGGAAGTCCTAAAAACACCATGTGGAAGCTAGGACTCATGATTCCTCAAAGAACTTTGAATAATTTAGGCTTCTGGGTGCCCTTTTTTCTTGTATTAAACTGTCTCACTGCCATTTTTCTTGCCCTTATTTTTGGTCTCAGGCTGTTTCGTTCTTTAAAACGCCTTTCCAATGGAGTTCAGGATATGACGAGGAAGCGGCCTGTATCACTCCCTGTTAACGGAGTGTTGGGAGATTTAGCCATGGGAATCAATGAGGCATCCAACCAACTTATGATACAGGAAGCGGCCCTAAAGAAACGAGATGACGCCCGAACCACCTGGATTGCGGGAATCTCACATGATATCCGCACCCCACTTGCTGTAGCCATGGGCTATTCCAGCCAGTTGGAAGAAGATGAAAGGCTGTTACAGGAACAGAGGGACTTAGCAGGCATCGTAAGGCGGCAGTGCCAGCGGATTAAAGATTTGGTTAGCGATTTAAACCTGGCCTCGAAGCTGGAATATGACATGCAGCCATTAAGAAAGGAACGAACTCCACTTGCCCCCCTGATTCGCAGTGTGGCAGTTGATATCATAAACGACAATCTCTCAGAAAGGCATACCCTAGAAGTATCTATAACGGACAATGCCCAAAACCGTTGTCTGCTGGGGGACAAGCAGCTTTTAAAACGTGCTGTGTCCAATCTCATCTTAAACAGCATCAAGCACAATCCAGAGGGCTGCGATATTACCATAGAGTTAAGTATGGATGGGGAAAATTTTATATTATCGGTTACAGATAACGGAACCGGGTTCCCGGAAGATGTGTTGCAGAGAGTGGATGGAATAAAGAATAGGAGTGAGAATGCGGGTCAGAACGAGGGCAAAAATGAACAAAGCGGCCATGGACTTGGTCTTACCATTGTCCGCCAAATTATAAAAGCTCACAATGGAAGCACTCATTTCTCCAATCTTTCAGGAGGCGGCTGTCGGGTGATCTGCTATCTGCCTTCCATCTCTTCTTGATAAAATACCATATAAAAAAGCTGAGCCTGCAGGCTTTCCCTGTAACAGACTCAGCTTTTTATTTCAGTTAAAAGGTACGTCTACACAACGCCCTTCTTCAAAATAATATTTGCGTACAGTGCCTTCTCTCCTGTCATAATAACCACAGTGGAACGCTCCTTCGTCTTATCATAAAAATCCCATTTATCAATCTCTTCAAAGCAATCCGCGCCCCGCTTATCATGCTTTGCCACAATCTCCTTGTAAGTATCCCAGATAGGAGTTTGGCAGTCATCTCCTGCTACTACACCCATCAATGTGACCGGGTGGTCCACGTAGGTATCAAGAGGGAACAACTGAAGAATGGCATCCAGTATCTCCGGTACTCCGTGTCCATCCATACGGATGACCTTTTTTCCATAAGTATGGCCGGGGAAATTTCCATCTCCGATGGTCAGTTCATCGGTGTGGCCCATTTCGCATAACACTTTTAATAATTCGGGACTGATGATTGGTGGTATTCCTTTTAACATAATGTTCTCCTTCTTCTCCAATAGCGCTCTTCTTTAAAAGAAGAGCGCTAGTTTATTTAATCGTATAAGTTCTGTGAAATGTCACTGCTGTCCATATTGTCCTTGTTGTACCACTGGCTGCCGGTATCTACGTCAGTTACCTTTTCGCCTTTGGCTGCTGCAACCGCAAGTTTTACGGTCTGATAACCGATTTCTACAGGAGCCTGGGTTACGGCACCAGCCAGTTTGCCTGTTTTGATTCCGTCTTTGATCATGGTTCCAGAGTCAAAAGCAACGCCAATTACATCTTTTCCAAGTCTTCCTAAGTTCTCATCACCTGTTAAAAGACCTTCTCCAGTCTTCTGGTTGGAAGCGAAGATACAAATAGTATCGTCTTTATTTAAGATGGTCTGAGCATCTGTTGTCATAAGAGAAGCCTCAACCTTAGAAGGAACGGCTACGTCAAGAATGACATCTGCCTTATCTCCCTTGTCTGCTTTTGCATCGCTTACAAACTTATCGTTACCGGTAATGCATACGGTCTTTCCGTCTGCTTTAATTAACTCTGTCAGCTTATCAATAAAGCCAAGACCACGGTTTACGATGGACTCTGAGGTTGCATCCTGGTTTAATACACCGATTCTTACGCTGGAGGTAGCTTTTGCAATCTGGTCCTTGATTAACGGATATGTGTTCTCTGCTGCCACTTCTCCTGCCTTGTAATTATCAGTAGCTGCATTGGCTACAACAGCTCCTTCTGGTGCGTTTGGTACACCGGAGTCAAATCCTACGATGGGGATTTTTGCATCCTGGGAAGTTTTGATGCTGTCGTTTAATGCGGATACGTCCAAAGCTGCCAGGCCGATGGCTGCCGGCTTCATCTGTACTGCATTGTTCATCATCTGAACCTGCTGTGCGATGTCGGATTCGGAATCCGGGCCCTGATATTCCAGCTTTACGCCTAATTCCTTGGAAGCTTTTTCTGCTCCCTTATAAACAGCCTGCCAGTACTGGGACTGAAAGCCCTTTGCTACCATGTAAATTGTTACATCCCCGTTATTTTCTGCCCCTTTTGTCTCCGCTGCCTCACTGGATTTTCCTTCTGCTGTGGTTCCAGCCGGCTCGCTCTTTCCTTCATTTGAAGTTGTTTTGGTTCCGCAGCCTGCCATTAAGGATGCCACCATAGCTGTTGTCAATAAAACGCCCCATACATTTTTTTTCATTGAAATACTTCCTCCTTCATTTTATGTGGAATCTTTTAAATCACTACGCCTGTCAGTTCTTTTTCCGGTTTCTATATACATCTGCAAAGACTGCTACGATAAGCACCAGTCCGGTTGCTACCTGCTGGTAATGAGTCTGTAATCCTACAAAGGGAAGACCTGTCTTTAACACTGAGATGATGAACACACCGATCATGGTTCCGGCTATGGTTCCGATTCCTCCTGACATGGAGGTTCCACCGATAACCACACCTGCGATGGCGTCCATCTCAAAGCCGGCTCCGCCGCCTGGTAAGAGAGTGGAGTAAATGGTGGAGTAAGCCAGTCCAGCAATGCCTGCAAAGGTACCGCTGATGATATAGGCAATGATTAAATATTTATCTACGTTGACACCGGATAATCTGGTTGCTTCCTTGTTGCTTCCAAGGGACAGGATATAGCGGCCTGTTTTTGTCTTATTCATCACGATTGCCATAATAATAGCGGCAGCTATGAGGAATAAAAAACCTGTTGGGATTAAAAGCCCGCTTTCTGTCTTGATTTTAAATATGGCACGGTACCAGCCCTCTGGGTCTGATCCTGATTTCCAGGTCACGGACTGAGCTGATGTGATAATAGAACCGATTCCTTTGGAAAGCATCATGGTACCCAGGGTCGCAATAAAGGGAGGAAGCCCCAGCTTTGCCACCAAAAGTCCGTTCATAACTCCGAACAAGGTACCGATTAAGATACAGATGATAATAACAAGCCAAATGGGAAATCCCAGGTTTACACTTAAGTAACCAGCCACCAGACCGGACATGGTCAGTACAGTACCGATGGAAAGATCGATTCCCCCAGTTGCAATAACAAAACAGATTCCAATGGCCATAAATCCAATGTAATAGGATGCGTCAAAAATGTTGACCATGGTGTTATAAGTGGCAAATCTGGGATTCATGATTCCAAACGCCACATAGAGTACGATAAGTGCCAGCAATGCCACCAGCCTCTGGGTACCTATCGCTTTGATGAGCGGATTATTTTTCAGTTTTTCCATTGTTGCCCTCCTGGTTTCTCAAAGTGGCTGCAGCCATAATTCGTTCCTGTGATACCTCTTCAATGGGGATTTCCCCGGTAATGCGCCCTTCGCACATGACCAGAACCCGATCACTCATTCTTAAAATCTCTGTCATCTCCGAGGAAATCATGATAATGGATTTTCCCTGCCTGACCAATTCATTCATTAAATGGTAGATCTCGCTTTTTGCGCCTACGTCTATTCCCCTTGTAGGTTCATCAAAGATTAAAATATCACAGTTTCGAATAAGCCATTTGGCAATAACCACCTTCTGCTGGTTTCCTCCTGATAAGTTCACCACAAGCTGGTCTACAGTTGGAGTTTTGGTATTTAAAAGCTTTACATAGCTTTCTGCTTCCTTACGCTCCTTTTGCTTGTCGATGAAAATACCCTTCATAAATGAGGACAACGCTGACATGGAAGAGTTTTCGGCTACGGATTTTTGTACCACAAGGCCAAACCGTTTCCGGTCCTCTGACAGATAACCAATTCCGTGGTTTACTGCATCCTCTGTGGTCTCGATCTCCACCCGTTCTCCATTAATGTAGATTTCTCCTCCATCCTTTTTATCTGCTCCGAAGATGGCTCTGGCCGTCTCGGTTCTGCCTGCTCCCATGAGTCCGGAAAAGCCCAGGATCTCACCTTTTCTAAGTTCAAAACTTACATCCTTCACCATCTTACCGGCGGTCAGATGTTCTACCTTTAATACTACCGGCGCGTCCTCTGATACGCTGCTTATCTGTTTTGGGTCTTCATAGATCACACGGCCCACCATCATATTGATGATGTCATCCTTTGTGCTGTCCTTCGTAACTAAGGTTCCCACATAGGTTCCGTCCCGCATGACCGTTACCCGGTCCGTAATCACCTTGATTTCGTCCATACGGTGGGAGATATAAACAATCCCCATTCCCTTTTGTTTTAAGTCCCTTATGATCTTAAAGAGCTCCTCAATCTCTGACTCCGTCAGTGCGGCGGAAGGCTCATCAAATACCATGAGCTTTGCTTCTCTTGAGATGGCCTTTGCAATCTCACACATCTGCTGCCGTCCAACGGTTAAGTTTCCCATGACCTCAGAGGGGTCAATATCAATGTTTAATCGGTCAAATAGCTTCCTTGCCTCTTTGTTCATGAGAGAATCGTTTATAAATCCGCCTGTCATCATCTCACGGCCGATAAATATATTCTGGGCCACGGTTAAGTGGTTCATCATATTTAACTCCTGATGGACGATGGCAATTCCGGCATCCTGTGCTTCTTTTGGAGAAGTAAATTCCACTTCTCTTCCTTCAAATGTTATGGTTCCGGAGTCCTTTAGATAAATCCCCGTAAGGATTTTCATGAGAGTTGATTTACCGGCCCCGTTCTCTCCCATAAGCGCATGGACCTCGCCTCCATTGACTTCCAGATCCACGTGGTCCAAAGCATGTACACCTGGAAAGGACTTATCGATTCCCTTCATTCTCAGCATAACACTGCCCACATTCTCACTCTCCGCTTCTTTTTAAATTGAGCCTTGTATCCTGCTCTGATGATACCATTATATCTTTGTAAATCTCCTGGTAACATAGAGTATCTTACAAAAAAAGAAGAGGATTTTACTTTCTTTAGAATGGGAACAGAAGCTTCTGGTTCTCATCGGTATAGATGTTGTCTGCGGTGATGACTTCTGTGTCACAGTATATGTTTTTCTCCATTTTCTTTCCCCTCACCGATTCCACTGCAGTCTGGATTCCCAGGTAGCCCATGTTAAATGGCTTCTGGACGATCAGGGTGTCTATGATTCCCTCCTCTAAATACTGAATGCCCTCAATATCATTATCAAATCCCACGATATGGACTTCCTTGTTTAAATTCATTTCCTTGATGGCTCTGGCTACGCCTACAGTTGAATAAAGGTTCAGACCTGCAATCAGGTTAATGTCCGGATGCTCCTGCATCAGCTCCTTTGTCTTTTCATAGGCCTGTTTATAATCAGAATTGCTGTAGAGGACGGCTTCAATCCTGTCCTCATACTCCCCCAGCCCCTCCCTGAGCCCCTCTTCCCGTTCCATGGCAGTGGAGGAACCTTTGACGTGGGATACAATGGCTATTTTCGTCTCCTCATTCACATAGGTTTTCATGTTCTTTCCCATCTGAAGCCCGGCATTTCGGTTGTTGGTTCCGATATAAGTCTCTTCTAAATCTTCGTCAATCTTGGAATCAATGAGAATGAGTTTTATGCCGGCATTTTTAATCTTTCTTACGCTGTCTGTCATCTCCGAATACTGTATGGGGGCAAGGGCAATGGCATCCGGCTTCATTTTCACCGCTTCTTCGATGAACCTCTTTTGCTGCTGGTAATCATTTTCCTCCTCAGGAGCCAGTATGGTTAGGTCTGCCTGATACTCCTTTCCTGCGCTTTTGGCACCGGATATCATAGACATCCAAAAGTCATTGGTCTTATCCTGAACCTTTGGGATAAATACGATTTTAACAGTCTTTTTCTGCCGGAATTCCTCCAGCTGGAACACCATGGACAGGAAAACAACCGATAATAAAAAGAATGTCAGGAGCAAAAGCCCGTTTTTATGTCTCTTCATCTGTCTCCTCCATGCGTTTGTAAGGAATGGTCACCGTGACGGTCGTCCCCCGCCCTTCTTCACTTTCCACGAAAAGTCCGTAGTCCGGTCCATAATGCATCTTAAGGCGGTCTTCAATATTCTTCATGCCAACGCCATTATGGCGTTTGTCCGAAGTTTTCTTCTTAAATACAGAGGCCAATGCTTCCTTTGACATACCAGCTCCGTCATCCTGGATTTTAAGAATGACTAAATCTCCTTCCCGGCCTCCGGTAATGATGATGTTGCCCTGGGTGGTCTTGTATTTTAAGCCATGGTATAAGGCATTTTCCACCAGGGGCTGAAGCACCAGCTTTACGATGGCGCATTCCATCACATCCTCATCTACTAAAATGCGAAATGCTACCTTGTCCTTATATCTCATCTGCTGAATCAGCAGATAATTCCTGGTGTACTCTAATTCCTGCCATACGCTCACATATATCTTTGAGTTTCCAATGGCTTGCCGGAAAAAACGGGCAAGGACTGAGGTCATCTTAATGGCCTGACTTAAGTCCTCTGTTTCAATGAGCCAGATGATGGAGTCCAGAGTATTATAAAGAAAATGAGGGTTGATCTGGGACTGGAGGGCCTTTAGCTCGCTTTTTCGCTTCTCTGCCTGCTCTTTCCGGTTATTCTTCATCAGCTCATCAATGCGTTCCGTCATTTTGTTAAAGGACCGGGTCAGGCTGGAGATCTCGTTCTCTCCTCCTGTATCAATATAGACCTGCTCAAACTTTCCCTGCTGCACCTCCTTCATGGCCGCCTGGAGCTGCTTAATAGGTCTTGTGATCCTGGCTGATAATAACACTGCCAGGATGCAGGCAAAGAGAATGAGCGTACAGGCTGCCCCGATATACATGGTCCTGACCTCTTTTTCATCTCCTGCCAGTTCTGAGGTGTAGACCACTCCCACGATGGTCCACCCAGTCTTATTCGAATGAAAGGGGGTATAGATTTTATTCTCCCCGTTTTCATCGGTGTGGGAAATGCTGGTTCCTCCGTTTGATACCTCTTTTAAAAGCTCCTTTTTCACCCCGCTTAAGATCAGCTGCTGCTGAGGGTGGTAAACGATCTCACCCTTTCGGTCAATGATATAGACATAGCCCTTGTTTCCCAGGGTGATGGATTCGCATAAATCATTGATTACATCATAATTTAAGTCAATGACAAGAAGTCCCTCCACCTTACCAGTTTCAGGGTTTGTAATACCCCGGCTTAAGGTGACCACCCATTTATAATCGTCCTTTACCAGGTTCTGGACATGGGAGGAGGATATTAAGATTCCGCTTCCTTCTTTTCTGGCATCCAGATACCACTCCTTTTCCGCCAGTCTTGACCTTAAGTTTAAAATGTCAGTGCCATTGTTAATAAAATACCTTCCGTTGTCTCCCAAAACAGCAATGTTATAAATATCCGTCCTGGCATGAAGAATGGTCTGAAAGGCCTCTTTTAGATCACTTCCCGTCTCTTTGGTATCATGGTCAAAAAGGTAACTGGTCATATCCCGATTGCTCATGACCACCTGAGAGATATTCTCCATATAGTCAATGTAATTTTCTATATTAAAATTGACCTGTTCAATGAGAAGACGGCTGTTCTTTTTGGAATTCTCTGTCAAATTGTTTTTTGTATACCGTATGGAAAAGAACATAAAAACCGTAACCGTAAGTAGAACCAGAAGTGAAAAGTAGATAATCATACTGGTTCTTATGCTTTTAAATCTGATTCTGGCTTTCATAGGTCCCTTTCCGGTTCATCCTTGTTCTCACATAGTCCCGGGGCGTCATTTGGGTGGTTCTCTTAAAGATGTTGCTGAAATAATTGGCATCGCTGTAGCCGCATTTTTCTGCGATCTCATAAGTTCTTAAGGACGTATTTTCCATTAATTCCATGGCCTTTTCCATTCGCTTTTTGGTAAGTGCCTCCACAAAGGTCATTCCCGTATAGTTTTTAAAGGCGGAACTGAAATAGCTGACGCTGATGGCCAGCTTCTCGCATATTTCCTGAAGGGAAAGGTCACAGTCCCCGTAGTGGCTGTTGATATATTCCAGGGCAGCGATTGCCTGATGATCTCCGTAATTGCCCCGGTTGCTGTTCATGATCTCTACAGCCATTTGAAAGAACTCCAGCACCTTTTTCTCCATCTCCGAAATATAAGTACAGCCAAAAAGTCCGGAGATGATTTCCTGCTCCTTTAACAAAAAGGCATCGTCTACAATATTAAGCCGTTCAAAGAAATTCATCACGGCAAGTATCAGGCTTTGGTATAGGACGACTACCTTATTTTTAGGAATCCATCTCACTCTGCATTCCTTGCGGATGCTGGTGATTTCTCTTTGTACTTCTTCAGACAAGTTGCTTCTGACTGCAAGCACGATTCGCTTTTCCCGGTCATTTTCACAGATCATTCCCTGGGCACTCAGCTTATATTTCTGATACTTGTCCCATTCGTAGATGCCCTGATCCCGTTCCAGGTAGATGTATTCCTTTAACTCCAGGGCCTTTTCACAAGAAAAGCCGATTCCTCCCAGGCGGAATACGCATGTCCCGATTAAGGAAAATACGGGAGTGTGAAACTCATTTTCCACCCATCTGGCGGCGGCTTCGCAGATGAAAGCCATATCTTTTTTAAGTTCTGAGCTGTTTTTCTTTTTCACGTAGAGGATTATATTATGATCATCCCCTTCAAAGGAGAGGACATCCTCTCCTGCCTCTCTGGCGATAAGAGAAGCCATGTGTGACAGCTCCTTTTTATCCGGCTGTATCCTTGGATATAACAGAGCTGCGCAGTAGCATTCCCCCTGAAAATCAATGTGAAATTCCTTAAGCTTCTCTTCAATCCCCTCCTCGTAAAACCTTCCTTTGGAAAGCTCTAAGAGAAACTGATTTTTTAACAGGGGATAGCTTCCTTCATAATAAGTCCTGACCTGGAAATTGGCCTCTTCACTATCCAGGATTTTCTTTGCTTCTTCTAATTTTTCAATCAGCTCCACAGAAGTTACCGGCTTTAACACGTAAGAAAGAACGCGGTATTCCACCGCCTTCTTTGCATATTCAAATTCATCGTAGCCGGTAATAATCACTACTTTTGTTCTTTTCTCATTTTCATAAAGATATTTTGCAAGCTCCAGACCATCCACATACGGCATACAAATATCAGTCAGCACAAGATCCACCGGCTGCTTCTCCATAAATTCGATGGCTTCCTTTCCATTCTCACAAGTCCCCTTAAGCTCGTACCCCAAAGATTCCCACGGTATTCTTTGAGAAATCCGCTCCCTGATCAGAATCTCATCATCTACCAACAATACCTTATACATAACTATCTCCCCTAATCCAATGAATGCTGCTGGTCTGCGTTGCATCGTTACTGTTATTTGTGCACTTTATACAATTATACACGTTTTTTAGAAAAGAAAATAGTATTTATTCCAAAATCCCTGAAGTTACCAGAGGGCGCTTCAGGGATTTTGATTTTCTTATGTGTTCTGTTATTTTACGATAAATCCTTCTTCATCCCAAAGGTCATGCCAGTCATTAGCCCCTTCCCAAAGGAATACCTGGCCTTTTACCAGACGGTTGTTCCGCTCTAAGGTAGTTATCTTTGCCATCTCCTCGTCTGTCAACGGGTCTTCTGTCATTGACTTTAAGTTGCTTACATATTCCATCTCATGAATGGAGAATGGAATGGGGATCTGGCCTCTCTGGCGTGCCCATTTCAGTGCGATCACTGCCGGGTGAACGCCATGAGCTGCTGCGATTTCCTTCATCTCCGGTGTCTGTAAATCAGCAACATCCTCTGGGCACATATCACGCTCTGGTCTCTGAGGAGAGCCTAATGGCATAAAGCCGATGGGCTGAATCTTGTGAGCGACCAGATAATCAAACAGTTCTTTTTGCTGGAAGCAAGGGTGAAGCTCCATCTCACAGGCAGCCGGCATTACCTTCATATGAGGAAGAACGGATTCCAGCTTTGGTATGGTCATGTTGGAAATACCGATGTTGCGGATTAAGCCCTGCTCCAGCAGTGCCTCACACTGGCGGTAGGTTTTTAAAAACTCTTCCGGGCTGAATGGTCTGGAATCAGGATTTCTGGAATCTACATCACAGTGTGGTGCATGGTAGTTTGGAAATGGCCAGTGGATAAAGAACATATCGATATAATCGCACTGTAAATCAACGATGCTCTTTTTACAGGACTCCTCGACTCTGTCATGCATGTCGTTCCATACCTTAGTCATGATGAATAAATCTTTACGCTCCACAACGCCTTCTTTAAAAGCGTCTGCAAATACTGCTCCGATCTGGTCTTCATTGCCATAGCAGGCGGCACAGTCAAACATACGGTAGCCGCAGCGAATGGCTCCTGCTACTGCGCCTGATACTTCATCAGGGGTAAACCGGTCGGAACCAAAGGTTCCCATTCCCACACAGGGAATCTCCTCGCCGGTATACAGTGTTACTTTTGGAACGATAGATGGTTCAATGAATGATTTCATATTTATGTTCTCCTTCTCTTTTTAAATGATGGAAATCTTATATTCCAGCTGTTTTTCTTCCCCAGGTTTTAATGACATGTGATTTCTCTTATGTTCCAATACATCATCTTCGTCACTGCAGGTGGAAAGTCCGGTCCAGGGCTCCAAGGCAACAAAGGGGCCATGATTGGCTGAGGACCATATAACCAGGTAGGGGAAGCCGTCAAAGGAAAGCTCTACTCCCTGCTTTTTTTCCTTGTGACAAAGGGTTACTTTTCTTGAAGATATCCGGTCAAATATAACAGAATCCTGTTCAAAAAGCTGATGACTTAAGGGAAGATTTCTCTTATTCCAGGAAAGAAAGGTCCGGTTCTCCATATCAATGAGTCCGGTTCTTGTATCTGGTGTGGGGTTTGATTCTTCTTCCTCTTTTTCAAACAGGATTTCATACTCTTCATACGCTTCGCCCGGCTCCAGGGGACAACGAAAGGCTGGGTGGCCTCCGATGAAACATGGCATATCCTCTGTGCCCGTGTTTTTTATGCCGTACCGGACGGTAATCGCGTTGTTTTTTAGTAAGTAGGTTATGGTCAGTACAAAGGGGAATGGGTACTTAGTGAGCATATGGGGCATGGATGCAATGGAAAAGGTTATGGCGTCATCCGTAAAGGATTCCAGTTCAAATTCTTCCTTACGGACGATTCCGTGTCTTGGCATCCGGACTTCTTTTCCGCTTTTCGTTACTGCCCTTTCATCTCTTAAGCTTCCGCAGATGGGAAACAGTACAGGGGCCTGGCCGCTCCAGTATTCCGGGTCTCCCTGCCATAAGTATTCCAGACCAGCTTCGTTCTTTATGGAGGTGAGTGCCCCTCCCTTTTTCGTGAAGGTAACCGTCAAGTGCTGATTTTTTAATACATAATTCATGGCTAATCCCCCAATCTCGTGATTGTGATCTCCGGCAGAAGCTTTTCCATATCTTCCATTCGGAAATATCCGGTCTCTTCCCGTAAGGCGGAGGCGGCAGAGATTGCGCTGGCTTTCCTTAGAATCTCTTCCATGGGAAGATTCTCCTTAAGACCTAGAGCAAATCCGGCTATCATGGAATCGCCGCATCCAACCGTATTCACCGCGTGAATCTTAGGCACCCTGGCCCGGTAGACTCCTGAGTCACATACCACAAAGGAACCTTCCGCCCCAAGGGAAACGGCTACAATCTCTACCCCCTGGCTGTGAATCTTTTTGGCTGCTTCCACCATATCGGAAAGGCTGTCACAGTTGTTTCCGGTAAGCATACGGATTTCATCCAGATTGGGCTTAATCATGGTGGGGCATGCTAAAATTCCCATCTTAAGAAGATTTCCGCTGGTATCTAAAATTACCTTTTTCCCCGCTTCCTTTACAAGCCTTACCATGGTCTGGTACGCCGTTCCGTCAAGTCCCTTGGGAACACTTCCTGATATGGCAACTACCTCGGCATCGTTAATTAATGTCTCAAATAGCTTTAAAAATCCCTGAAACTCCTCTTCCTTTACCTCAAATCCAGGCTCTAAAAATTCGGTCTGTATCTCCTTTTTTCCGTCCCAGATGTTGATACAGGTGCGGCTTTCGTCTTCCAGGTGGTAGAATGAGCTGGTGATACCAAGAGGCTTTAAGGCAGCTTCAATATACTGTCCTGCATGACCTCCTAAGAATCCGGTTGCCACCACCTCACCTCCTGCGATGACGGCTGGCTTTGAAACATTTAAGCCCTTGCCGCCCGGTGTGTAGGTGCATTCTGCCACACGGTTGACCTCGCCCTCTTGAAACCCATGGACTACATATCGTTTGTCAATGGCAGCATTTAATGTAACGGTAAGTATCATAAGGGCCTCCTATTCCTCATTCATCAGCAATACTTTTCCCTTTACAAGCCCTGGGGTCTTAAACATCTGGAAGGCCTCCTGTGCCTGACTCATAGGCATTTTCTTAAAGATGAAGCCAGGATCGAATTTTAACTGGCCGGTGGCAAAGTAATGTGCCGTAAGCTTCCATTCTTTCCCCGGAAATGGAGAGCTGTAGGACATCCAGGAACCAGTCAGCTTAAATTCCTTGCGGTTCATATTTTCCCACATAGAAGGGGTGAAGGATAAATCCACATGAGGAGTTCCGATAAAGCATACGTTGGCTTTGTTGGAAGCCAGCTCAAAGGCCATGTGCATGGTTGGTACCTGACCTGCGGTTTCAAAGACAAAGGCAAAGCCTTTTCCTTCGGTCAGCTCCATGGCTTTTTCCTTATAGCCCTCCAAAGAGGTGTTAATCACTTCGTCCGCTCCAAGACGTTTCGCCAGAGAGAGACGTTCCTCACTGATATCGAATACTACTACCTTTTTAGCTCCGAAGATCTTGGACCACTGCATGGTGAACATGCCGATGGTGCCTCCGCCTAAGACTGCGGTGTATTCTCCGCCTTTATAATCATTTTGAAACAAGCCGTGAAGGGCTACGGTAGAAGGCTCAAACATGGCACCCTGCTCATAGGAAATGCTTTTATCAAAGGCAACCGCATTCTGCTCCGGGATTACCACGTATTCCGCATTGCTTCCCTGCTGTCTGGAACCGATAAAGCTATAGTGTCTGCAAAGGGAGAAATTTCCGTTCTGGCAGTCATCGCATTTCATACAGGGGATTAAGGGCGCTCCGGAAACCCGGTCTCCCGGCTTTACTGATGTAACGCCTTCTCCTACCTCCACCACATCACCGGAAAATTCATGGCCCAGAACTATGGGGTAAAAATGAACTCCGTGATGGAGCACTCTTGGTATATCAGAGCCGCAGATTCCAGAAGCCTTTACTTTAATCTTTACCAGTCCCGGTGAAACCTGTGGTTCCTCGTAATCCATGTATTTTACATCTTCATTGGCACATACAACTGCTGCTTTCATGGTCTATTGCTCTCCTTCCTCACTCATCATATCTTTTAAGTTTTCATATAAGCTGCGATACTTTTTATAATTCTTATCATAGATCGCCCGGTCTGCCTGATTGGGCACGTGATACCGTTTATTTTCCACGGTCATCTTTACCGCTTCTTCAAAATCCATATACATACCAACGCCCACTCCTGCTAACATGGCGGCACCCAGTGTGGTTGCCGTATCCGAGGAAGGGACTACAATAGGCTTTCCAGTGACGTCTGCCTTAATCTGGGTCCACAACAGGGAGTTTGCAGAGCCGCCCATGGCTCTTAGCACATCTACCTCTGCGCCTGCTTCCTTTGCCACATCTAAATTATGCTTTAAGGACATGGCAACCCCTTCCATGGCTGCACGGATGAAATGGGCTTTTGTCTTTCCAAAGTCAAGCCCGTAAAAGACTCCCTTTGCCGTCGGGTCCCAGATGGGGGAGCGCTCTCCTGCCATATAAGGCAGGAACACAAGCCCGTCACTTCCAGGATTCACCGCCTGGGCCAGATGGTTAAAAAGGTCTAAAGAGCTTTTTCCGGTTCTTCGGCCTTCTTCTCTCTCATAATCAGCGAATTCCTTTTCCAGCCACCGCATGACTCCGCCGCCTCCGGTGGTTCCGCCCTGTAACAGCCATTTCCCTGGAACTACATGATAGCTTAGGATCAGCCTTTCGTCGGCCTTGTAGCTGTCAATACAGATACTCATGCCTCCGGCCTGACCGCCCTGCTCCTGGGTTTCTCCGGCATGGATCACTCCGGCTCCCAGGGTTCCGCAGGCTGCATCAAGACCGCCTGCCACTACCGGTATTCCTGCCACAAGGCCGGATTCCTTTGCCGCCTCTTCGGTCACGGTTCCAATCACATCATGACAGGAATAGATGTCAGGAAGGATACGAGACGGAATTCCAAGGGCCTCACACATTTCCTTATTCCAGGTCCCGGTGTGCATATCAAAGCAGTGAAGTCCATACCCCTGGGAGATATCCTGGGTCATATGGCCGGTCAGCTTAAATCCGATGTAGCTGTTGGACTGGAGAATCTTGTCTATGTTTTCAAACACCTCTGGCATATGTTCCTTATACCAGAGGATCTTAGCCGTGGTATAAGACGGCTGTAAGGAGTTTCCGGATAACTGGAAGATTCGTTCTGCTCCCACCGTTTCATTTAAGTCCCGGCAGATGGAAAATGCTCTGGTGTCCATCCAGATAGGAGTGTTTGTAAGAACCTTTCCTTTCTTATCTACGGCAATGGCTGACCAGCTCTGTCCGTCGATTCCGATTCCAGCTATGTCCTCCGGCTTCACAATGGATTTTGAAAACATTTCTTTCATGGTGCTGCAGATGACTCTCCACCATTCTTCCGGATCCTGCTCCGCCCAGCCTGGCTGGGGATAATAGACCTCATACTCCCCGGCGGCTGAATCAAGGACCGTTCCTTCTCTGTTAAATACAGCGATCTTACAGGCACTTGTGCCTATGTCTATCCCCAATAAATATGGCTTCATTTTCCCCTCCATCAAACAATCAGCGGGCTTTCTGGTCACAGCCGCAAACAAGCATGCGGCCCTTTACAAATTCCTTTACCGCTTCCATTCCTGCGATGCCAAGCTTCTTAGGATCAAAGAGCTCCGGATCTTCTGCTAAGAGCTTCTTTCCTGCTCCTGTATAAACCACTCTCAGCTCTGTTGCAAAGTTAACCTTGCACATTCCTCTTTGTACGCATTCCTTTACATCCTCATCACTTAACCCGGAAGCTCCGTGAAGAACAAGGGGAATGGATACCAGCTTTTTCACCTCTGTGATCCGCTCTTTATCAAGGACTGGCTTATTGGCATAAAAACCATGAGCCGTTCCAATAGCAACTGCAAGGGAGGTGACTCCTGTCTTTTCAACGAATTCCTTTGCCTGCATGGGGTCAGTATTGGTATCTTCCTCAACCTCTAAGTCATCTTCCTTACCGCCTACCTTGCCAAGCTCTCCTTCTACAGGAATTCCGCAGGCCTTGGCTGCGTCAGCTGCCTGCTTGGTCAGCCTGATATTCTCTTCAAACGTTTCGTGGGAACCATCGAACATGACGGAGGTGTATCCGGCACGAATGGCCTTAAGTACCAGCTCGTAGCTGCTGCCATGATCCAGGTGAAGACAAACCGGAACCGTTGCCTTTTCTGCTTCTGCGGCAGCCATAGCCTTAAAGGTCTCCAGGGTGCCGTAGCGAACGGTTGAGGGGGTGGTCTGAAGCATGACAGGGGCATGAAGCTCTTCTGCCGCTGCCACCACAGCTTTTAACATTTCCATATTTTCTACATTAAACGCCCCTACGGCATAGCCGCCCTTTTGGGCATCCAGTAACATTTGTTCTGACGTAACCAATGGCATATCTTTTTCCTCCTTAAGATCAGGTGCATTATTAAGTTCCTTATATGTTCATTATACCGGAACCAGTTTAGAAAATTAGAGGATAAACAGACATAGACAGAGGGTGCATGTCGTGTTATCGAACATTCCTTGACTTGTAGTTTTTTTGCTGGTAAAGTAAGATTGTATGAAGAGAAAAACAAAACAGGGAGGAAAGACATGAGAACAGGCTATAAGGATTTGAATATCAAGACAACCATTAACGATACTACCTTTTTGGTCCTGAATATTGTGTATGAACGCTTCCTTAAGTCCATGCCAAAACACAGCCATGGGAATAACAGCTACGAGCTTCACTACATTCCTTATGGACATGGTAAGGTAAGCATAAACGACCAGATTTATAACATTACTCCAAATACTCTTTACATGACAGGCCCTCATATTGAGCATGAGCAGATTCCTGTAAAGAACGATCCTATGACCGAGTATTGTATCTATTTTAAAATTCAAAAGAACAGCTCCCACCCGGCTCCTGATGTGGATACGGTGGCATATAAATTTGAGAAGACCCACTTTTGGTTCGGACAGGATACCCAGGAGCTTTACCCCTTAATGCAGCAGATCTTTTTTGAACTGGAGCACCGGTATACGGGTTATATGATTCAGGTGGAAGCACTCTTGCAGCAGTGCCTGGTGAAGATCGTAAGAAATTATGAAAACAGGACACAGTCAAAGTCCCATTTCTCCCCTTCCAATCTGGTGGACAGCAAGTATATTATTGTGGAGGAATGCTTCCTCTATGAGTATGAGACCATCACTCTTGAGATACTTTCCGAGCGGCTTGGACTCAGCATCAGGCAGACGGAGCGGTTTTTAAAGGAGTATTACGGGAAGACGTTTCTTCAGAAGAAAACAGAAGCTAAGATGTCTATGGCTAAGATTTATTTGAATGATGATACGATTAATATTTCGGAAATTTCTGACCGTTTGAATTACTCTTCGATTCAGCACTTTTCCTATGCATTTAAACAGTATTATGGGATTACGCCTTCCAATTATCGAAAGAGTAACCGGATACCCGATTCACACATATAATCCGGCTGATTCTCGGACTGCACCTTTGTAATCTTAACTATGAATCTGCCGTTAGGTTCCCATAGGAAAAAGAGCTGCTGCACTGGCGTACTATCTACCTTTGCAGCAGCTCTTTCAAGCAAGTTACTTTCTTTATTTCCCGTTGTTTTTTCTTCTAAATAATAGGAGGGAAAGGAACAAGGCCCCCATACCTGCCAGAATTAAAAATACTCCAATTATGGTATTGATGTGAAAGGCTGCTTCTCCTGTCTTGGGAAGCCTTTCATTTTTCCCTGTTTTTGCTCCCTTTGGAACATCTTCAGGATCTATTACAATGCTTTCCGGACTTCCTGTCTGATTTCCAGCAGGTACCTGGGGATTTTGAATGATGCTCTTAGGTACTTTCGTGTCTTCTACTTTGATGCTGTTCCCATCTCCGCTTCCACCGCCATCGCTTTTGCCGCCTCCAGGAATTCCTGGCTGTACGGGTGTTTTAGGATCAGCGGGTTTCGTGTTGGTATATGCAGAGACCTGTGTGGTCTTTGCCTGAATACTTCCCTGAGCCCCTGCACTAACAGCCTTGTATCCATCTGTGGAATAATCTTTCTCTAAAACGGAGTAGCCCGCTCCATCTGGGAGTCCTGATATGGTAATACTCTGTCCGTGAGCCAGGAATATCTGTTCCCCGCTTTTAATGGTCCCATCTGCCACGCCCATACCAGTATAAGTATATTTACCATCAGCACCATCAAAGCTCACAGTAAATCCAAACTTTTTATTGGTATCAGCACCGCTTCCTGAAACAGTTTTACTGATTGTCAGATTGCCGGTAAGAACCTCCTCTGGCGGAATTACATTTCTTGTGTTTGTAAAGGAAGCCGTTTGAACCGCATCCGCCTCTATGGAACCTTGTTCTCCTGTACTGACCGTAGTGTAACCAGCATCGGAATAGTCCTTTTCTGCTACCAGATAATTTGTATTTACAGGAATTCCCTGTATTATAATGCTTTCCCCATGAGCCAAAGAAATGGTATCTCCACTTTTTATCATGCCGTCAGGAACACCGTAACCTTTATAGGGGTAACTGTTTCCATCACCGTCCAAGGTCACAGTAAAGTCAAATTTGTAGGTAAGATCTGCCGCATTTCCTGCGATGGTTTTGGATATTTTTAAATTCCCTGCCGTACCTTCTGAAATATTTTTTACCGTTAATATATTGGAGTCATTTCCACGTTTTCCATCAATGGAAGATACGATTGCACCATTTTCTGAGGTTACGGATAAGGTATGGGAAACTCCTTCTAGAACATATCCTGCCGGCGCCAATGTCTCCCGGAGAACATAGGTTCCATTGGGAATCACTTTGAATTTCAGAGTACCATCGCTGTTTGTCATTCCTTTTCTTATGATTGTGCTTTCATCCTCTGTAAAAAGGGTGAATTCTGCATTTTTCAATGGAATTCCTGCCATATCCGTTTTAATAATTGAGATCCAGCCGTTTCTTTTCATACTGGCCTGACCGTCCTGGCTTGTAATCAGGTAGGGCTTGCTTGCTTCGGTTCCATCTGAATTGCCTCCATAAAGCGTCACCTTATTGGATACAGTTCCTGGTTCTCCCGTAACATCGGTCATATAGCAGAAGCGGTATGCTTTCCTGCTATCCGGTATCTGAAAGCTCAATCCTCTTTGGGCATTATCATAGTCAATGGTTTCACCTGCTATGAGCTCCACTGGATCACCCAGAGTGTAAGACCCATCGGCCTGTAAAATCATCTCATTTGCAGTATAATTCTCACCGTCCAAGAGTAATTTCCCTTTTGAATCAAGCCTTATATCGATTCCCTGGGGTAATATATCATAGACCCTTTTTGCTGATGTAGTGAGCTGGGAGGGCTTATAATCCACCGACCAAAGAAGCACACCCTGACTTTTTATCTCTGCGGATTTTCCCAGAATCTCACTTACAATTTCCACATTCTGGGTACTGGTCACTTTCGGAGACCGATTTGTTACCAGAGTAAGATTGTTTTGCACCGTTGTCGTCTGATTGCCGCTGAAATATTTTTCTATGGTTGCCGTATCTGGTCTGGCCTTTATGAGTATTACATATGGCCGATCCATATTCTGGAATTCAAAGGTGGCCTCTCTGCCCTGGATTGTGAAACTGAGTCCGGGAACCGAAGGAAGAGCAGATCCATTCGCAGTAACACTTCCAGCATTATTTCCAATCCCTTCAAAAATCAGAAAATCATTAGAACCAACTATCTTATCGAAGATCCAGCCTTCCGGCAATGTATCCTTAACTGTAACAGCACCCAATTCCTGCCCGGTCCAATCGGTCATCTGGGATATCTTTAAATTGTTTGCATTGACACCAAATCGGAAGATAACAGATTTATCCGTATAATCAAAGCCTTCATAGGCATTTTTAGTTGAGGCGTTTACTTTGCCTTTCGGGTCTGACATGGCTTCCCGCTTTAGCATTTCTTTCATCAGCATTTTGCTGTTATAGGTTGGGCCTGCTGTAGATTCATTTAGCTTTGCTGATCCGCTAAAAAGGGTTGCCGTGTTATAAACAACTGTGTTTTTATTGGTAGCGAAAATATCTGGATCTGTTACCTGAGTATTATAAGTAAAGGTACTGGCGGAAGAGTCCTCTCCTGTAAGGATTCCGGTGATTTCTAAAAGATCCCCCACCCTTACGTTGTCTTTTATCAAAGGAATGACTTGAAGCACCAGCCCATCTCCATGAAAAGTGCCTTCCATATATTTGAGACCATAACTGATTTTAAGGTCTTTTGTCTCTATATTGTCTGGAAGTCCGGACACAGCAGATAGGTCTGATCCACTTGCTTTATTTTCATAAATAAGAACATCGTAGACTTTGGGATCTGGTATTGTCTGCTTTTTGGGATCTACTGTTACATTCCATGTGACAGTTCCATCAGAAGGGTGGGCGGTACCTGTTTTAGTAATCGCATTATATCCAATTCCTACACCTACTTTATTGGAATCTGACCCCTGGGTTCCTTCCCATTTAATAGAAGCCTGGTTATAATATGTGGTTTTCCCGGTTGTAAGTACTTCATCTGGCACTCTGGTCACAATCTTTAACAGAATCTTGGTATCTATGTCGCCAATTTCATATTCCCCATTCTCATTTGGTGTAATGTTTGAGGCTACTCCAAAATCAGAACCGTCCCATTTTTGAAGGGTGGCTGAATCAAAAATCAGTTTCTTTTCCGTGTTTGTAATATCCTTCGAGAGAATATCGGTGATGACCACCTGTTTCAAAGAGGCTTCATTATGGTTCGCAATAATGGTCCATGTTATGGTTCTGTTTTGAGGATCATAGACACCGGTGCTTCCTTTGTCATCTGTCACTCCTGATTTTTCAATCCACTTTGGAGTCCATGAAACCTTTGTCTGTCCCTCATCCATTATTGTATCGTCCTTGTCATAGAGACTTGCCTTATTAGAAATCGACTGCTCTCCGCTGGGCGCATAATACTGTTCCTCTGAAATTTCCGTCTTAAATGTCACGGTCTGAGGACTCTTTGCTCCTGCTGGAAACGTATACGCAAGCACGCCATCATTAATTTCCGGAACGGCTGACGAATCTCCATCTACTTGAAATGAATCTAAAATATAGGTTCCGACCGAGCTTAAATCATCAGAGAATTTATATCCTTCCAGGTCAATCCCATATCCACCCTGATCAGCCGTAATGTCAACCTTCCATGTAACCCATTGATTCGTCAGATCAAGGGTTCCTTGTTTCTTTACATTATAAATAATCTTAGCCGGCGGTACGACCACTGTATATTCTTTATCAAGGATACCTACCGTCTTTTCTTCTCCAGTTACAGGACTTTCTGACGAATCAAACTGAAATTCTGCATGAAATTCACATTGAACTGTATTGTAGGTTCCGTCAAAGACTTCGTCATCTCCATCAAACACTACCTTAGCACATACCACGTTATCCGTATTTGTGAAAAACATGACATGACCGACCAGTACATTGCCGTATTTAAGAGGAATGGCAGTTCCTGATAAAAGTTTGAATGCATCACTTATTTCAAATATTGCCACATCGTTTTTATTAACAATAACCGGGGGGACCGGCTCATCTCCTTCCACTGGTACATAAAAGGAAATATCCACGGAAATCGGATCATTGCTGTTTATTTCTCCGCCTTCTGGTATAATGACTCCATTTTGTGTTACCTCCGTCACGATTTGGTATAAATCATCCGTCTTATCCATATTGCCTGCGGAAGAAGGCGTTGCCTTTGGCTCCCCTGAATTTGCTTTTCCTGATGACGTATTTTCTTCTGCAGTAGAAGGTGTCCCTTTGTTAGCCTCTGATGGTGAAGCCACACTTACAGCCGCCTCTCCAGGGGATTCTATTTCTCCAGCGTATGTAGCTTGAGCAGGCAGCAATATATTTAACACTAAAATGAATACCATTACCCAACTCATAAATTTTCTATGTTTTCTATGTTTCATTTTCTATCCCTCCTTAATACAAATAGTAATTAATATTATTTTTAATATGTAATAAAAATTATATCGTGAGTCTGATTTTGTTGCTTGAAAATGCAGGAAAAAAAGTTACAACAAAATAGACACCAAAAAAAAATTATGTTACAATATTTTCTAACAATAGAAAAACGGAGGCATGAAATGAAAACCGGTTCCTTGCTGGAAGAGCTTATTAATATCGCACAAGTATCCAAAACCGATTTTGCACTCAGTATGAATATGACCCCTAGCGGTCTCAGCAAGATTTTAAAAGCAGGACGTGTTTTATTATTTAAAGAAAAGAAAGTATTCAGCCGTCAGGCGGCTGCCTATTTTGCGAATTCGCTCTATAGCCACTGCTGCTATTTAAAATTAATGAATGTCTTTCCCGTTATTTATGATTTTAATTCCAGATATGAACTGGAGACCTTTTTATCTTTCGCTATTGAATATGCATTAGATATCGATTTAGAAGAAGAAAACAAAGGAAATCTTATCTATTCAGAAAGTGAACTATGCTTTCTTGGACAGAAGAACATATTGAATTTTTTTTGTATTCTTACTTCACACTATCTAACGGCATCTAATAATGGTTCTTTTGAATTTTACGGTACACTGCCTTTTCTTGACCGGTGTTACACAAATATTTTCAGTCGAATCAAGTTAATTTCCTGTGATCAAAGTAAAAACAAACTTATATATAATCACTTTATCAATATTGGGGCCATGGAAAAATCCACTTCCAGGTATGATATAGGCTTCCTTTCCTCAATCGTCCATTCACAAACTTACATAGACTTATTTTTCTGGAATATTACGGAGGAAATCAACGGTCCATTTTTGTTGCTGAAGGATAATTTTTTATTGAATTTTAGTACGCAATTAGACGGAACGCCTTTAATGACTTATATCTCCCAAAAAAGCCATATATCCTCCTCTTTAAATTCACTCTTACAAAAAGAAGTTAAAAAGATCAGCTATGGAAGAGAGGACGCATTACTAGCATTACAAAATAATCCAGATTTATTAGATAAGCTTATAAGTAAAAATATCTATTCCGTATACAATGGTATCCCTATTGGATATCTGTTACACGAACAGGAACTGAAGAATGATCATTGTTCCGACAACGTGAAAGACTTTATCCTCGGGCTGTTTCAGGAAATCCTCTCACACGATTCTGAATTCTTTATTACAGTTAATTCAATGATGAACTTTTGCGCCACTGGAAAAGTAATCGTCCCGTTATGGGGTGAAATTACACTCCCGGCAAAAGAACGCTACTCCTATCTCCAACGGTTAGAGCCGATCATTTCCAATGGTAAGATAGATAAATTTAAAATTGTTAACAATGATCTTTTTGAAATGTCTGTTGTCTGTGCGCCGGGAATAAGCCTTATCTATACCATTAGCCATGACCGTACATCAGAGAAAATACATTACTTTGAAACAGAACTTATTAGCTCCATTTTTAAAAAGCAGATAGAAAAAAAACAAATTCATGTGATTGAACTCACCACAGACATCTGGAAGAGTTATCTTGATGAAATGTCAAATAATTTTTTTATACATTCAAAATAAAACCACAAATAAGCAGACTGCCATACTGACAGCCTGCTTATCTTTTTAAGCTCTTATAACTATTTGATACTAATATTTCTATTCTACCAGATTCCTCCCCGGACCTTGTAAGAATTATAAAAGTTGATCGATGAGGGGTAATTCACCGTTGTGACCAGATTCCCTGTACCATCATCCTCCACAAGAACGGTGACTGTAAGCACACTGGTATCATATGTCATGTGCTGGATAGGAGTTGACGGCTGTATCTCACGCACCTGATATGTATATTCACCTGGCGTATCATAGGTCATGAGAAAACTGATGGTTCCATCTGACTGGTTTTTAGCCTTGTATACTTCTCCGCTCTCCATATCCTTCAGCTCAAAATCAAACATTCCAGCCGTCAGCTGCATACCGGTGAGCACCTTTTTCAACTGAATATCGGCAGATTTGGGCGGATAGGAGAACGTATTTTTAAATACTGCCTCCGGCGAATAAGAAACCGAAGCCTCCAGCTTTCCCTGGGCGTCCGTTACCTTAACCTGAGCGGTAAGCGTTCTTAAATCGTAGGTTATATTAGGATCTGCTGGAACCGGCACCACCTCACGAATCATATAATAATAGATTCCTTCCCGCGTAAATGTCAGCGGAGAGAAAGAAATCTTTCCCGAAGCTTGATTGGAAACCGTCTGTAGGCTTTCATTATCATTGGAAAGCAATCTGAACTGAAACATTCCCTTTGTTAAACGGGCACCTGAAAGCTCTTTTTTCGCTTCCAGGGATAATGATACAGGCTGGGGCTCGTAGTGGTTTTCAAAGGTAGCACCTTCCGGATAGCGTACCTCCGCCACCAGCTCATCGCCTGACCTGGTAACAATTACCTCCACAGGAATGACTTTTGTGTCGTAAACCATTCCAGGTACTGTAGGTTCGGGAATGATTTCTTTTACATGAAAGAGATAATCTCCTGGACGGCCAAAACTGATATCGGAAAATCGGATTTCACCGTTTGCATCATTTTCAGCGATAGCAACCGGATATTCTATCCCTTCTGATACATGGCTCAAGGAAAAACCAAAGTCACCTGCTAAAAGGGTCTTTCCAGTCAACGATTTTTTCAAATAGAACTCGGTCTTAATTTCCTCAGGTACAACGACCTGAACCACTGGCTTACCATATAATACTTCTGCAATTCCGCTTCTTCCGTAGGAATAGGTAAGCTTTGTATTCCCATTGGAATAAAAACCGGGTTTTCCAGAGCTGGTGCTGTTTCCATTATAATCCGTATCCGGATCTCCAGTCTGGGGATAGCTCCAATATTTGTCATAGTAATCCAGAGCTTTCTCACTGGCCCTCACATTAAAGGAAACCGTATAACGGCTGTCAGGCACGGTGCTGCTTAACAATGCTACCTTTACTCCAGATGTTCCCAGGCTGACTGTATAATCACTGCCGGCCTTAAGCTGGATGGGCGATGTATCTTTAATTTGGCGCATGACCTTTAACTCTCCCCCATAATCGACGTATTCGGAAAGGGGATCTTCTATGGTCACTTGGTAAAGAGAATTGCTGATCTGAGAGATGAACCGGTTAAAGGCATTGCCGATCTGGTCGGCACTTGCTGCCTGTACCATATATTTTTCCATCCTTGCATCCACCATTTGAGTGATGGTCTGCAGCGTGGAGGCGGCTCCTGTATCGCTGCCCATAAAAATAGAATAGAACCGGTCAACTCCCTGAAGCTTTCTTGCCGCTTCCACCGCATAAACGGTACCTACCTCCGTATAAACGGAATACCCAAGAGCCTGGACGACAGGTGTTGCCGCCGTAGGCTCACCATCGGTGAGAAAGAAGACCACCTGCTCCGACCCTGGCGAGGAAAGTCCCGCGATCTGCCCGGAAACCTGTGTCATTGACTGATAATAATTTGTACCGCCCTCCGCACCGCCTGGAAGGGAGAGGGAGGAGACCTTTTGTAGAAGGCTTTCCTTATCCGTGCTGGCAGAAACCACGATACGGGAATTGGTTCCGAAAAGAAGGATAGAAAAACGATTGTTGGGATTTTCAGAAAGCAGGGATATGGCGTCATAAACAGTCTTTTTCATGACTTCAAACCGAGATTTCGCCCCCAGGGGCTGCTCCATGGAATTACTCACATCAAGAACAAAAAAGATATCTGATTTTTTCTCCTCTTCCTCTTTCTGAGTCGTCACATCCAGATAGAGCCGGTAATCATTGGTCCCGTTGGACTTTGTATCAGGATTTCCCGCCCCGTCGCCCAGATAATCAATTACCTTTTTATATTCCGGGCTTGGAGGGTCCGCAGGAGGGGTTTCCTCTATATCGGGATTATAGCGAAAATGAAGAGTGACTTTTGCCGAGGTTTTATTCTCCTTTACCGCGATCCAGTTGAAAGGCTGGACAGCATACTTATCTGAGCCGCTTCCGCTTCCATTATAGGTATACGCACCCGCATTTTCTCCATACTCCACGGAAACCAGGCTTAAATGAGAGTCTGTATATCCGTTAGAACCAAACCAGACCGTATTGCAGGTGGAATTCCCTGTTTTACTGCCAAAGGTAAGAGTCTCCGTATACCCATTCTTAACCTGAAAGACCTTTGTTTCGTAGCCAGACGGATAATAGGCAGGATATGTACTGGACTTTGACATTTGATAAATTCGTTTTGCATCGTATCGTGACTGAAAATTACCCACCTGATTTGGATATTCAGATGCATTATCAATTACAGTGGTTACAGAAAGCGTCAGCGGCCTTATCTGGGCCGCCAGCGCACTTCCGGAATAGAGGAAGATCCCTGCAATCCCCATGAGGAGTAAAAGCATCCTCTTCCTTATATGTTTCATCATTACCTGCACCTCTCCATACTATTTTCTCTTTGAATTCTTAAGCTGTTTCAACCAGTCGTTTAGGAATTCTTCTGGCTCCACGGCATTCCCGGAAAACAACTGATCCAGTTCCTTCTCACAGACCTCTTTTTCCCTTTCGGTCATGGTCTGGACACAGGATAAATACACTTCTTTTTTGTTGCTCAGAAGATCATAAGCCTTTGAAACATCTTCATCCTCAAGCTTAAGTCCCCTTATGGCGGGAATCCTGTTAAATTCCCCGGAAAAAGCTTTCTGGTTCTCCTGACCCATAAAACCGGCAAGAAAATCTTTTGCAGATTTTAGTCCTTTTCCCTTTTTTGACGCTCCAAATAAAATTTCTCCACTCCAAACTCCGGCCTTTGTATAATCCTCTCCCGGAAGCAGAAACCAGTCAAAGGGAGACGTCATGGTTTCCTTTAAAAGAGCAATGTCCTCCGTGGTACCTGAAATCATAGCATAACTTCCTTTGGAGAATTCTTTAAGCAGAGCCTGATGCCCCTTGGCACACTCCTTTTTATCCACAGACAGTTCCATTGCCAGGCCATATAAATCATAATAGCCTGTGGTTCCAGACAGAAGTTTTTTAAAATCCCCGTTTATATTTTTTCCACCGCTGACTTTGTCTCCATTTGAGAGCGCCCAAGCGGCCAGATCTAAGACCTCAAGGTTCCCGGTCTCAGATAAGGACAGTCCAAGAGGGACTGTCCCTGACTGCTTTAATATGGCACAATTGACCACAAAATCGGAACGTGTCTCCGGTTCCTTCAACTGGTTTTTCTCATATATGTCGCGGTTATAGAATATCACAGGGAGACTTCCAGCCACGGGAAGGGCTAAAAACGTTTTATCGATTCCACTGGTTATGAGCGGCTCCTGTCCGCTCACTTCCGTCACAAGCTTCTCATAAGACAACGCTGCCAGCTTCCCGCTGTCCCGAAACAGATTAAGGCTTTCGGGAGGAATGGCAAACACTTCCGGAGTTCGTCCTTCTTCTGACGCCTTCAGCCATTCATCGGCGTATGATTCCCTGGGAATCACCTGGATTTCTACCTTCATGCCCTTATGTTTCTTCTCATAATCCAATGCAAGCTTCTCATAAAATTCCTTATGTTCCGTGTCAAAATGCCAAAAGGTAAGAGTCTCTGTCTTCGTCTCACCGCCATTTAAGGATACACTGCTTTCCCGGCAGGCCGTAAGGATAGCTGCTGCCGCAATAATAACGGCTGCTGTCACAAATATTTTTTTCATAATTACCAATCTCCCGGAATATCCGAATTATTATAATCATAGCCTCCGCCCTCCCGGCTGGTATAAGAGCCGTTATAGAGAAAAACTGGAGACGAAGGGTGCCATATCACATCGGAAATTCCCTCACCATAGGTTTCCCCACCATCATAATAGGCGGTAATCGTCGTGGTCGAAATACCAAAAATCCTTAAAAAAGTATAGGAATATTCCTCGCTGAGCTGGGTCCGTATCCGATAATACCGATAACTGGATTCCGGCATCCGTTCATAAAAATACACCTTGACTGTCCCTTTAAAATTGTTGTTTCTCATAACGTCTTCTATCATTTGATAGCTGTCAAGCCCCGGATTTTCGGAATAACGGATGGTATCCTGAAACGCAAACCGCTCCTCCTTGGCAAGCTGGCATAAATTCATCAATGCACTCCTCTTGATGCAGATTAATCCAAAATCCATGGATATGCCTACAAAAAAGATAATGACAGTCAAGGCTCCGGCAAAAAGCAGGAGGATATTTCCGTCTTCCCTGCAAAGACCCTTGAACGCTTTCTTCCGCCTGATTCTCATTTTCATGCTCTCCCCTTCCCTTTGCTTAACCTGATCTGTGCTGAGTTGCTACAATTCTTAAGCAGTTTATCTTTTTCTCCTTTGTTATCCTGGTTCCAAATATACACTTTCCCAAGTAGGTAAGGGGATAGATATCATAGGAAACATCGGCATTGATCTTCATATAGCGGGTTCGGCTGGTCGCTAAAACAGCATCAGAGGGCTTTCTTCCTGGTACAGAAAAAGTTTCTTCTTCGTTATAAAGCTCCGCCTGGGCATTACTTATTGTTATATTTTTAAGCATAAGCCCCCATAAGCTGGCTTCCTCTATCCTGGCTAAAAGAGGATCTGATACTGCGCTGCCACTGAAAGATACTTTGGCAGGACATGCTTCCAAGGTATCCACATCTCCAAGATCTGATGCCTGAAGCGTCCAACTGGAATACTGGTAGCTTTGATCAAACATAGTCTGCTGGTATGTCAACCAGCCTGCCTCGATAATTAAAAGAAGAATTGTAAAAAAAACAGGAAAAACCAAGGCGAACTCCACCATTCCCTGTCCATTTTCATCTTTCATGGAAAAAATAAATCTCATTCATCAACCTCCGTAATCCCATCAGCCCGGCGTATAGCCGTTTACAAATATATTGCGGGTGTAAACCGGGGTCTTTACCTCATAGGTATTTCCAAGGAACATAGCCCCCCAGAAGGTTACTGCCCTCCGTTCGTAGGATAGCTGAAGGGTCAGGGTGGAAGACTGGTAGCTGGCAGGGCGTGACTCAAACTGGCCTGCGAAATTTTCAGGGTCAGCCAGATCACTGGAATATACATAATAAGTATAATTATGTTTCCTGCTGCTTTCCGCTTTCAGCTCTTCGACCTTAACCTTTTCCAGTTCCAGGCGTTTTGCAAAATTATCCTCCAGGACCTCCTTGACCGTGGTCCCCTCGGTTCCTGCCAAAATGTCAGAATACTCCAGCTGGCTGATGCACTCACTGGCAGCACTGCTTAAATTCATCTGGGTATTCATGTATATAAAAAAATCAAGAGGAACCGTTAAAAGGAGGATTAGAATAGGAAGGACCAGTGCAAACTCCAGGACAGACTGCCCTTCCTCCCCTCTCCACTTACGAAAGAATCTTCTTCGTTTCCCATCAGCCAATATATTTTACCTCATCTGCCTTACCAGCGCGTTCTCCCTCCATGACTGAAAACAGCCCCCTGGCTTTCTGCATAGCCATATCACAGGTGAGCACATCTGCTTCATCCGGTTCCAAATCCCCGTCTACGACAGGTTGCTTTTCTGGAGTTAATACCCGTTTTTCCCTTTCCTCTATAAGGGATATCTTTTTTTGCTGATCCAGGCCCTTTTCTAAAAACTGATTCTGTAATTTAAGCCCTTCAATCTGATTCATCAATCCTCTCTGTATATCAAGAAGTTCCACATTTTGAAGCTTTAAGGAGGCCTGTTCTCCAATTACCTTTTTTAACGTATCCCGTTCCTGGGTCGTCCGTTCTATGTAAAGATTCATGCTCTCCGTCTGGCTCTCCATCTGCTCTATGATCTGCCGTACCGTTTCCTTTAGAGAGTCAATCGTATCTTTCAGCGTTTCATTTTCCTGGCGGGTCAGTATTGCTCCCTGCTCCTGCTCCTGATAATGGTGCAAAAGCAACTCCTTTTCTGCCAGCATCCGTTCCTGACTTTTGATCTTATCAGAGCTGTCCACGTAATTTTGGTATAGGACATCAAATTTTTCTTCCAGCTCCTTACGGCTTCCTTCCTGCTCCTCCTGCTGTTTTTGCAGGACCTCCATCCGATTCTCCCAGGCCTTTCGCTCCTCAGCCACCGCCTGTTTTTCCTTTTCCTCCATTTTATCGTATGCTTCCCCTGCTTCTCTCTGGACCGCACACTCTGCCTCCAGCTCCTTCACCTTTACCAGCAGGTTTTCATATTTTTGCTCTGCCAGTATCTTCTGCTGAATCAATTCCTCTGTCTCTATAGAAGATACTCCCTTGATGGGCATCTGCACAGTCAGCTCCATATTCCTGATTTTTTTTTGCAGCTCTTCATAGGCCTGCTGATAGCTTAAAAGCTTTTCGTTCAGGCGATTGATGTCCTGTTCCTTTTGGGATATTTCCTCCTCATACTGCGCTTTCTGCCGTTTCATCTCCTCATAGCCTGAACAGCGGCTTTCCCACTCCTTTATCTTTGCAGCTGATATCCGGGCTTTCTGCTCTGCTGCTTCCTTTTGGGCAAAGGCACTGGAAAGCTTTCCCTCTGCTGTACTTAGCTGCTCCCGGAGCACCTGACATTCCTGAGCCACACTGACCTTTTCCGCCGTCAGCTCACGGATCTGCTGCTCCAGCTGGTTCTTGATCACCACTAAGTTTTTTCTCATATCCACTGCGTATTCTTCCACACTTTTTTTTGAGTAACCGCCTACGACAGTGCTCTGAAGCTTGGCTGTCAGCTCGGTCTGAATGTTAGGAAGCATTCCTCCCATCTGCTCACCGCCGCCAGACTCCTGTCCATATCCATTCATTTGATCGTAATTCATACAATACCTCCTCTCATCTTCCGTAAAATAAATCCTATTGTCACACTGTTTTCACTATATATAACCGTTCTCCTACCTTAAGCTGGCCGGATTCATTTTCACCCATTTCCATAACGCTTTTGGCTCCTTTTACAAAACCGCCGAGCCGCCAGGGGCGCATGGTCTCTTTTTTCAATACAGTTCCATTCCCATCTAAGTACACCACATCAATGGCAAAGCGCATAAAGCAGGTGTGGACGCTGGCGCACGGACTGATTAGTATTACACTTCCCTCAGGCAATCCTGGGGTGAACATCAGGCCCTTTAAGCGCTTAAAAAAACTGGCGGCTATTTTTCCACGGGCCTTAAAGCCGGATACACTTCTGATCATTACTTCCAATGGTCACTCACCTCCAAACATTTGAAGGACAGACATCATTGCCGGTCCCATGAGCACAATAAATATGACTGGGAAAATAAACAGCACCATAGGAACCAGGATCTTGACAGACAGCTTCTGGGCCTTTTCCTCCACGTTCTGCTTATGGCTCTGGCGGATGGAAGAAGCCTGTACCGATAAAATATTCTGCATAGAAGCGCCCATTTCCTCGGCCTGGATGACGGCGGTGACAAAGGTTCGTATTTCCATGTTCTCACAACGGTCTGCAAATTCGTTTAATGCTTCCTTACGCCTGCGCCCCAGAGAAATTTCTCTCTGGGTGATGTCAAGCTCATCAAACAAGGCTCCTTTGAATTTATCCACCACATAGCTTAAGGCCTGGTCAAAACCAAGTCCAGCCGAGACGCTGACACTTAAAAGGTCCATCATTTCCGGAAGCTGATGGTATATTTCATCATTCCTCTTTTTGATTCTGCTCTTTAAGTAAAACCGGTTTATGATGACACCGGCATAGAGACCCACTAGGCCGCCAAGAACTGCCTTTCCACTCCCTTCGGTTCTGCCCCACAGGATTCCCGTTCCCACACATACGGCAGTAAAAAAGGCTGCGCCCGCACTATAGTTTTGAGGGTTCATAGAAATTCCTGCCTGCCGCAGCTGCCGCTCCAGTTTCACTAAGGCCACCGGATTTCTGGGGGCGAATACAGAAAAGACATCCAGGATACGGTTGATTACAGGCTTTAGAATCCGATCTCTTAGTGGAAGATCAATTCCTCCATTTCCATTCCGCCGCCGGTCCCTTTCTTCCACTGCCTTTAATCGTTCCTTTAGAGAAAGGCTTCTGGAACAAACTATAAAAAGGCACGTTTCCAATAGAAAATAGGAAAAGACTGCACCTGATAAGGCTGTCAGAAATATCATTCTCCTTCCTCCTTTCTTCTCTATTAATCAGAACTTTATCTTTACGATCCGGTTGATTACAAGAAATCCCATGACCTCCATCACTCCACCAAGACACAGCATAAGGCGTCCAGGAGTCGAAACAAACAGCGGAGAAATATATCCTGGATTCATGACGGAAAGTGCCAGCAAAAGCAGAATTGGAAGTGCACCTATGATCTGGCCGGATATTCTTCCCTGTGCGGTCAACGTCTTTATGGAACGCTTGATCGCCAGCCTGTCCCTGATGGTCTTTGAGATGGTATCCAGAACATCTGCCAGATTTCCTCCTACCCTCTGCTGTATGACCACTGCAATGGTCATAAGCCTTAAATCATCGCTTCTCATCCGATCCGCCACAGTGTGAAATGCCTTTTCCATATCCGCCCCCAGCTTCAGTTCTCTGACAATCAGGTTCAACTCTCCACCAATGGGATCTGATAAGTCCTCCGCAACATTTTCCAGAGCCTGTTCAAAGGAAAAACCGGCTCTTAAGCCATTGGAAAGTACCATCAGGGCATCTCCAAGCTGTGCCTCAAACAGAGTCCGCTGCTTGGAGGAAGCTATCTTTAAATAAATGGGAGGAACCATGAGCCCGGCAATAAAAAGAGCCACACATAAAATGAGATCCGGCGAAAAAGCAAATAAAAGCAGGGGAGGCGCAAAAATAAGCAGGAACCAAAGGGTGACAAATTCTTCCGGCTTAAGCTTGATTCCTGATAAGCCCACTTCCTCCTTCATCCGTTTTGAAATATGGATGAACTGAAGAAACTTTTTATCCCTTTCTCCTCTTAAAGCCAGAACCGTTGTCTCTTTTTTATCCCGGCTCAGCTCCCCTAGCCGGCTTTCAAGCTGCAGCTGTCTTTTCATCAAAAAGGAGAGGAGAATCTCCGCTGCGAGAAAAACAAAAACTGCCCCAGAAACCAGAACCACCCATCTCATTCCTGCCTCCCTTCCGGGAGAAACCAGTCATCCCTGCAATACCCGCCGTTGTCCCTTATCTTATCAATCACCTTGGGATGGATTCCTGTAGGTTCAAATTTCCCTGCCACTCTTCCATTCCCATCCGTACCTGCCTGACGGTAAGTAAAAATATCCTGCATTGTCACCGTATCTCCTTCCATCCCCACAAGCTCAGAGATGTTTATAATCTTTCTGCTTCCATCACGGAATCTGGTCTGATGAACAATTAGATCAATGGCGGATGTGATCTGCTCTCTTATTGCCTTGGCAGGCAGTTCCATTCCTGACATCAGAACCATTGTCTCCAGACGGGAGATGACATCTCTGGCTGAATTGGCGTGTACCGTAGTCAGAGAGCCGTCATGCCCCGTATTCATGGCCTGGAGCATGTCCAGAGTCTCACCGGAACGAACCTCTCCTACAATGACCCGGTCGGGACGCATTCTTAAGGAGTTTTTTACCAGATCTCTAATTGACACAATTCCCTTTCCCTCGATATTGCTTGGACGTCCTTCCAGGGTTACCACATGATCCTGTTTGAGCTGAAGCTCTGCCGCATCCTCTATGGTGACGATCCGTTCGCTGTCAGGAATATAGCCAGACAGGACATTGAGAAGGGTCGTCTTACCAGAACCTGTTCCCCCGGAAACGATGATATTGCACCTCCCCCGTACGGCGGCTTCTAAAAAACTGGCCATTTTGGAAGACAAGGATCCGTATCCGATTAAATCCCCCATTAAAAGAGGCGTGGAAGAGAACTTTCGGATGGTAATAGACGGTCCTTTTAAGGCAATGGGAGGAATTACCGCATTGACACGGGAACCATCAGAAAGTCTGGCATCCACCATGGGGGTGGCCTCGTCACAGCGTCTTCCCACAGATGAAACGATCCGGTTGATCACCTTCATCACATGAACATCGTCCCGAAAAACGGCTTCGGCCTGTAAAAGCTTTCCTCCCCGTTCTATGTAGATCTGCTTCGCACTGTTTACCATAATCTCGGATACGGTATCATCCCGCAAAAGCGGCTCCAGAGGGCCAAGCCCCATGACATCGTCATAGACTTCCTGTGCAAGCTTTGATTCCTCCAGACGGGTCAGACTTTCTTCCTGCCGCTCTATGGCCTGGTGTATGATATCCATGACGTCGATGTATTTTCCTTCGGAGCCATCTGCAAATCGGTCATTATATTCCCGGATCACCTCTTCATGGATTTCCTGCTTTAAATGATCATAGTTTTTATCCGTTCTGGCTGCTGCCTCCTGATATGGAACATAGGCCGCCTTTGGGATGCTGCTTTCTGCCTCCCTTGGCTGCCCTAAACGAGATACCCAGCTCATTAATTATCGTTTCCTCCTTCCTCTTCCCAAAATCATACCTCTCTTTTTCCTGCTCTTTCCAATCTGTACGCCCGTTGTCATCTCCTCAAGGCGGTCTGCCATGCTGGATATCTCCCTGCTGATCCTGCTCTTGGGGTGTCCCAGCACAACCGGCTGCCCCTGATTGGCCGCAGTAACCGCAGACTTTTCATCGTAGGGGAGAACGCCCCATACCGGAATTCCAAGAACCCGGGAAACATCCCCCTGAGTAATTCTATTTCCTTCACTCTTTCCCATGATCAGTCTGATCTTTTCCTTATCCGACAGCTCTCCCAGCACCGCAAGGCTTTTTTTTGCATTGTGCAGAGCCGGTACATCCTTTCCAGTTACAAATAAGATAGAGGATGCGCATTCGATGCAGGAGGCAGATATATCATCAAACCCGGATACGGTATCAACAATCACATAATCGTAATAAACTCTAAGTGCAGCTATGATGCTCTCTACCTGTCTTGCCGTTATGGAAGAGGCATATTCCGGGCTGTGGGGATTGGGAAGAAAATTTACGCCTGAAAGATGAAGAGATAAAAATTGTCTGATCGTATCCACATTGGGATTGCTTTGTTCCTGGATCAGCTCCAGAACTGTACTTTTAGGATTCATGCCCAAAAAAGCATTTACATCACCTGACTGGAAATCACAGTCTAAAACAACCACCTTGTTGTTTTTCTGCGCCAGCTTAACTGCCAGGTTTACGGCAAGGGTTGTTTTCCCTACCCCATCCTTGGGACCAAAAAGCAGTATGACCTTTGATTTTGCGGTTAAGGTCCCTGTGTTCTCCAACGCAAGAATGCGGTTTGATTCATTGCTGTAGATTCCCTTTAATTCTGCAATCAGGCTTAGGGGTTCTATTTCCTGAGAAAGGATGTTATGAACTCCTGATTGAAGGATTTTATACGTCTTTTTGCTGTCTTCCAAATCGGACAAAACAACAGGGACCGAACGGGGGCGCAGCAGATAGATCTGCTGACACGACCTTAAGGCCATAGAAGAGGTATCTGTAATAAGAATCAAATCAGGCTGTGTCCGGTTGATCTCATTCAATACCTGATTTTCATCCACTACAATTCCCATTATGGTTATCTCTTCATCTCTGAGCTGCATTTTTATCTGGGCACATCTTTCTGGTTCTCCCAGAAGAAGAACTTTAACTTTCATAACCCCATCCCCTTTCCCGAGTCAAACTATTACTGTTCGTAATTTTGAAGCACAGAACCTCTCGGTTCCTTTGTTCTGCTGTTATCATCCTGCGGCCGGAGTACAAGCTGTATTTTCCCTGTCCCACTTTTCATGAGAGCGATCTGCGCCGCCTGAACTGGTGTGACCTCCAGTGTGACACTGACATATTCCTGATTGCTTTGCTGCTCCCCGCTGTCAAAGAAAAAAGAGCTTCCAAGAGCCGCAACCTTTACGTCCTGCATAGCTAAAACGGAAAATTCCTTTCCTATGTATTCATTTAATACCTGCGTATTTTCAGGGCTTTGAGGCCCTAAGACCCGTTCCATAGCAAGCCCTGCACTAAGCTCTTCCTCGCTTCCGGCCACCTTTTCCATCGTGCCGGTAAAAATAATATCCACACGGTTTCCTACCCTCAGGTTATTGGAAACCCCTTGTTCTGCATCAACCGTAACAGAAACAGCCCGTTTTCCTTCTTCAAGCCTTTCTGCAAGTCCTAAGCTGGCCGACTCTTTACTAACAAGCCTTCGGTCTGTCAGCACTTCGTCCTGAAAGATATTTGATACACATACCATGCCGATTACCTCTTCCGGCTTTTTATAATATCCCTGGGAATACTGTCCGACAGGTATCTGTTTCACCTTTACCATATCCTGTGTCAAAGTTGTATAAGGGCCGATATCCTGTGAGGCCACCACGACTTCTATACTCTGACCCCCACCGGAATTTTCTGCCTGTCCGATTTCTTTTTGTGCAAGCAAACGGTATCCGATAATGAAAACAATAAATGCGGCTGCCAATGCGGCCAACCGGATTTTCTTCACGTTTATTCCTCCCTGGCCATAGGGCCCCTGTCTGTTATTTATGTAAAAATCACATTATTTTCTCTCATTCATCAAGTTAAGACGAGGCCTGTAACAATGAAGCACCACAGCCCCGTCTTTATAAGCAACAGCCGGTTTTATTCTTATTTTTTTACTTTGAAGGCATTGCCTCATCTACACTCTGAAACGTTGACTGGACTTTCTTTCCTAGTCCGCCTAATACAGCGATTACCACAACAGCGATAAGCGCAAGAATCAATCCATACTCGACCATACCCTGGCCGCTTTCCTCAGATACAAACTTTTCCCAAACTTTATTCATCTCTTTCACCCCCTTATCTTTTGTACTCAGTAGACTGCTTTTCATCATTTGTATTGCATTTATGTAATCAAACCGGCCGATTACTCCAAATAATTACGGAAATGCTGGCATCAGAATGTTCTTAATCATGTCATACATCTTTCCTGCCGAACCAGCTATTCCTCCAAAACTGACCGCTGCTATTAACACAACGGTTCCAAATATAAGAGCATACTCCACCATTGCCTGCCCTGACTCAGATTTTTCTTTCCTCATATTTCTCCTCACCTCACAAAACAGCAATTGACAGAAATGGCCAGAAAAGCGATGCCAGAAAGCCTGCCATGATCTGCCCGCACATGGGAAAGGTGCTGTTACGGCTCAGCATGCCGCATTTCACTCCGATGATACAGTAAATGCCAATGGCTGCTGCCACTCCCATCAGGAAGTAAAAAACACCGGACCAGCCAACGATAATAGCTATGACCATTGAAAGCTTCACATCACCCATTCCAACTCCTGTCGTTCCCTTTCCCGCATATGTAACCAGAGCGGCCACCCCGAAAACAGCTATGACCAGAAGCAATGCCCCTGCCGAGCTCCATAAGGCACTTGCGCCCCCAAAGTAAATCCTGGCAGGAAGTCCTGCCGCCAGCAAAAACCACAGCATCTCATTGGCAATGATTCGGATCAGGGCGTCTAAGCAAACACCAAAGACCGCGGTATGACAGACGATCATCACAAAAATTCTCCGCTCAGGGGGGAGCCAGTAACCTGCGGCGGCTCCCACTACCGCTGTAAAAAGCACAGAAGCCCATTTCCACCTGTCATCGGATTCTCTCCACCAGATCAAATTCCCCTTTTTTCTACTTTTATAACAGGCAAATAAATTAGCCAGATCTGGCAGAAAATAAGCAACCAGGCAGTTCAGCCCTACTAGTAGGCAGATTTCAAAAATCACGTTCCTTCCTCACCACCAATCCTTAAAATATCATACTCTGTCAAAAAAAGACCTGTCTTTTTCTGAGACACACCGATTACAACGAAATACCTCTTTTGTTGTAAAATATATAGGATTGTAACCGTAATGGTTCTCTAAAAAATAAAAAATAGAAAAAAATGGGTACGACAAAAAGGCTGGCAATTTTTTAACACATCCAGCCTTTTTGTGATACCCATAATTTTTAAAATCTTATAATTTTTATTCTTTTATAAAATTTATGTGGACTTTTGATTTATTATGTAGTATATTATAAACGAAATCGACATATTTTTACAACAAAAGAGGTATTCCGTTGTATTGAGTTACCAATAAGTCTAATTGTTCTAATATTTTTACATGAACATTTCCGCTTTCTCTTGTATAAATCCGGGTAGTATTCACGTCGCTATGTCCTAATATATCCGCTAGTCTTGATAAATCCTTTTGCAGCGAATAGAATGATCTGGCAAATAAATGCCTCAGGTTATGAGGAAATATTTTTTCCTCCGGAACGTCAGCTAATTGACCCAATGCCTTCATATCCCGCCATATATTGCTTCTATCCAAAGCCCTTCCAGTCCGGGAAATAAAAATCATTCCAGATGTTATATTATAATCCGCCGAATATTTCTTCAGCAGCTCACACAGCTTTTTTGTAAGGAATACCTTGCGGTTCCTTCCCTTGCATTCCACATCTGCCACACCGCATTGTATTGCTTCGACCGTTATATAAGGCAGTTCCGAGATACGGATTCCACTGGAACAGATCGTCTGCAGAATCATCATCAGGCGTTCGTTTTTACTTTCCTTTGCCGCCCTTACCAGCCTTTTATATTCCTCTTTCGTCAGTTCCTTTTGCTCCGGGCAAAATACACTGTTACTGATTTTATAAAACTTTGCACAAAGCTCCGGACGGCCGAGATATTTGAAAAATCCGTTTAATGCGGCCAACGCTCCGTTTACCGTAACCGGTGCCATCCTTTCCCGCATCATGCTCTTCCATAAGATTACAGATTCCTTTGATAAGCTCCTTCCATCCATATAGAGCATGAATTGTTCCAGATAATAGCGGTATCTTTTGACGGTCGCATTACTTTTTTCCTGACATTGCAGCCATCTGCAGTAGTTCTCTATAGCTTCCTCCGTAATTGTTCTTACAGGCCCTTCATTCTTTTTCATATTTCCCTCCATATTTCTATTCAGGCATAATGCCATGTAATGAAATTGCTGACATTATACCAGTATTCGAGAAATATGTCATTTTAATACAGAAAAAAGACTTTTTTGGTACAATTACGATCTCTCTAATGCAAATCGTTTAAATTCAAGAAACTACTTTGGAAGGATACTTTTATGTTTCAACTGGCTTAATTAATTTCACTCCAAGACCATTTAAGACATACGGCAGATATTTCATATCCTTTTCCCTTATCTGACCAATCAGGTTCAGTCTTGGATCCAGGGGAAGCTCCACCCTTGCGATTTCAAGCTCTCCCATATATCTTAAATAATCCTTATTGGAGATGCAGATGCTTCCTGCTTTTCTGACTCTATTTTCTTGGTCCTTATCCGGAAGAATCTCCTGCCCATACTGCCTCGATTCCTGAGACCGGAATAAATAGCTGCTGGAATCCGGTCTGTCATGATGTATGGTGCTTTTCACAAATTCATAAGGGGGAAGAAGGTCAGCCTCCAGTTCTACATACCCATTGTTTAAGTTCTTGAGGCCTTCCCACTCACTACCCTTAATATCCACATCACCGATAAGCACCACATCGCAGCACCCGTCAAAAAACAGCTCCAGCATATTTAAAACAACGTCATCCTTACGCCTTCTGTGTTCCTCTACCGTAGGAAGCCCTTCCATCAGCGGTCCCCGAAGCTCTAAGTTTCCCGGCACGAATGCCATGGTCATAAATCCCAGATACTTTAACCTCAGATTGATTTCCTTCACCCGTTCCAGGGACAGTCCGGTAAATTCCTTGGGATAGAAATTATGGCAAGCAGCAAACTTCGTAAAATCAGCCCCGTACTGCTTCCATTCAGCCAGTTCTTCCTCTGTAATGGTAGAGGCGTTAAATACGACATGGAACCGTTTGGAAATATCCACCACATCTCTGGCTGAAAAGCCATAGTCCAGCCTTACATGAGTAATTCCAAGGTCTCCTAGCTCATCAAGGCTATTTACTCCAAGCTTTTTGTAGGTTTCAGGGCCAACGTCTACAATTACGTTGCAATGATGCTCCTTGCAAAGAGTTAAAAGATTTATAATATCCTGGCGGTAGTTGACCCCAGTTTCCTCGGGAATGTGGAGGGAGGTAAAAACATACTGTACTCCATGTTCTCCCGCCTTTTTTATCATCCCTCTGTTTTTCTCCATACCGCTTGAGAAATAAAGTGAGATTCCAGTTTTCATCGTTTATTCTCCGTATACTTCGTTAATTCTGTCTTCATCTACGCCAAAGAAATAAGTAACAAGGAATCCGCCTGCATAAGCGGTCAGCATGGAAAGGATAAATCCAAGCTGCTGTCCCGGCTGGACAATTAAGAGTCCGAACAGACCGGAGACGCCCTGAGAAACCGTACCAAGATGAAGAAGGGCTGCCAGTGCTCCGCCAAAACCGCTGCCGATACAGGCAGTAAGGAAGGACCGTCCAAGAGGCAGTGTTACCGCATACATCAGAGGTTCTCCGATTCCAAGAATACCTACAGGAATGGAATCCTTAATATAGCGTTTTAACTTCTTATTCTTTGTTTTTAAGTATAAGGCAAGACCTGCGCCTACCTGGCCTCCACCTGCCATCATAAGGATAGGAAGCAGATAGTTGATACCTGCCGTCGCTCCGGCAGGATCATTTAACATGGAGTGAATGGGGGTAAGTGCCTGATGGAGTCCAACGGCTACTAAGGGTAAAAATCCTGCGGATAAAATATAACCGCCTACTACGCCCATCTTTTCATATGCAAAGCTTAAAACTGCAAAGATTACTTTTGTAAGACCTGCTCCAATTGGCTGAATCACCAAAAGGGCTACTATGCCACCGATGATCAGCACCAAAAGGGGACTGATGAAGGTATCAATCAGATCCGGCATAATCTTACGTATCCGCTTTTCCAGGACTGCAAAGAACATACCTGCGATGAGAGCTGCCAAAAGGCCGCCGGAAGCCGGGTTAAATACAGTGTTTGTGATAGGCAGGATAATCTGAGCGTCCTTTACCGTTGCCAGTAAAGGCATAGCAGGATTGACAATGGACATAGCTCCTGCTATGGCGCCCAGGGCGCCGGAACCGCCAAATTCTCTTGCCGCATTATAACCTACCAAAATAGGCAGATAGGCAAACAGTGCCCAGCCCATGGTACGGATGCAGGCATACCACCAGACTCCGGAAAGAGATCCGCCTGTGGATACGTTGATTACATTGCAGATTCCATTAATAAGACCTGCTGCGATGATTCCCGGTAACAGTGCCACGAAAATATTGGCGATCTTCTTTAAGAAACGCTGAACCGGTTTATCGTACTTTGCTTTTTGCAGTGCTTTATTCTCTTTTGCAACATCATCAATGCTCTGTACCTCTCCCCCGTCTTGTGCCTGACCCTTTGGAAGCCCTGTCAGCTGATAGAATTCATCCAAAACCTTGTTTACCTTACCAGGTCCAAATACGATCTGAAGCGTGTCGCTCTCTACCACCCCAAGGACACCTTCCACCTGTTTAATCCTTTCAATCTCAACCTTTGAGGTGTCCTTTAACCCAATGCGAAGCCTTGTCATACAGGCGGCGTTGGATGTAATATTGGACGTTCCTCCTAAAAGCTCTATGAGCGCTTCACTGATTTTTTTGTAATCCATAATTCACCCTCCTCTAGATTTTTGCTCTGCTCTTCTATCTATTTTAAAGCCTTTCGGATATTCCCTCCGGCTATTTCCATCCTTTCTCTGGCAGTGGCAGCATTACACCCGGAAAGAATCATAAAAATGGCTGTCTTAACATGGCCGTCCGCCTTCTCCAGTTCCTCTTTTGCCCGCTCACGGCTGCAGTCAGTGGCTGTCATAACAATGTTCTGGGATCTTACCACCAGCTTTTCATTGCTCTGCTTTACATCGACCATAAGGTTTTCATACACCTTTCCGACTCCAATCATGCTGCCTGTTGAAATCATGTTAAGTATCATTTTCTGGGCAGTCCCTGCTTTCAGTCTCGTAGAGCCGGTAAGTACCTCAGGACCCGTAACCGGTTCAATGGCAAGCTTCGCTTCCCTGCCAATATCAGAACCACGGTTACAGGCAATGGCTACCGTCTTGCAGCCGATAGAACCGGCATACTTAAGACCGTAAATCACATAAGGGGTCCTGCCGGAAGCTGCCAGACCTATAACAATGTCATTTTCTTGTAAACCGATTTCCTTTAGCTCCTCTTCACAAAGAGTCTTACTGTCCTCCGCTCCTTCCACTGCCTCTACAAATGCCTTTTCCCCGCCTGCAATGAGGCCCACCACAAGATCCTTGGAAACCCCGAAGGTGGGAGGACACTCCACGGCATCTAAAACGCCTAAGCGGCCTGAAGTACCGGCTCCAATGTATATGATTCTGCCTCCTGACTTCAGACTTTCCGTGGCCCACTCTATGGCTATGGCAACGGAAGGTATGACCTCCTTGATGGCCGACACCACAGTTCCATCCTCCTGGTTCATGATGCTTGCAATCTCCAGTGGAGTCATCTGATCCAGGTTCATGGTTTCCGGGTTTCGAAGCTCTGTAGTTAATTTTGATAAATCTATCATGGTTACGTTCCTCCGTCCTTTTGTATATGAGTTCTTCCAAACTGTCTCATACAGAATTCGTAATTTCGGTTGACATAAGCGGTGAAAAGAACATCGACCACATTTAACTGGGAGATTCTCGATGACATGGCCCCGCTTCTGTGAATCAGCTCTGTTGCGGCTATGGGAAGCACAAAATCAGCTTCCGCTGCCAGCTTTGATTCCACGGCTCTGGTAATGGCAATTACCTTTGCTCCACTGGCTTTCGCTTCCTTGGCACAGGTCAGCATCTCTTCCGTCAGTCCCGAATAACTGATGACAATGGCAAGATCGTTCTTCTTTAGGTTCTTTGCTGTTAAGAACTGGGCATGCCAGTCATCGCATACATTGCAGATGACATCAGCCCGGAGAAGCTTTAAGTACAAGTCTTTTGCTACTAAAAGTGAAGTGCCAAGTCCGAATAAGCAAACGCTTCTGCTGGATTCCAGAAGCTTCACGCATTCGGTGATAATCTTTGGCTCCAAAAGCTTTCTGGTGGTCTCCAGGGATTCGATGTTTTTCTTCGTGACCTTATAGATAATGCTCTCCACCGAGTCCTCTGGTGTAATGGTCTGAAATGCAATATCCCTGCTCTCCCGAAACAATGCCACCTCATAGGCCAGGGTGCTTTGAAAATCCTTATACCCGTTGCAGCCAAGCTTTTTACAAAGCCTGACAATAGTAGCCGGGGAGGTGTAGGTCTCCTTTGCGATCTCCTTAATGCTCTTTCTCAGCACAGATTCCGGATTTCTCTGAAGCCGGATCATCAACTCCTTTTCTGCTTCTCCCGCATATTGGAGATAGTCTTCGATTCTTACAAGCAGTCCTTTCATAAGCCTCATCCTCTCTGCAAAGCCAGAAGAAATATGGTTCATATCTCACAATTTATGTTAATTTCATTCTAGCCTTTTTGTATTAAAGTTTCAATATTTGTCCAAACCTATGAAACTTATTTTCATTATATGATACTTTTTCGTAAGAAAAAAGGGGGTGATTTTCTTACTGAAAAGCAGAAAAAAGCTTTCTCCTTTTCCGCTGATGCGGAATCAGAAAAAGCTTTCATATTTGGTCTATTTTTGATTTTGAGATGCTTCCATTAATTCCATGAAATATTCCAGTTTTCCGGTTGAAAAATAGCCGTACCAGGCATCGATTACTTCCTTGGAATAGATGTTTAAGCTCTCCAGAATATATCTTGCCCAGAGCAGACCTCCTGCGGAGCTGGCGGTAATGACGTTTCCGTCTCTGGCTGCCATTTCGTTGACATAAAAGTTGCTGCCCGCGTATTTCGGTGAAAGTCCGGTTAAGAACTCTAAGGAATTGCTGGTATGGGTCCGATTGTTTAAAACGCCTATGTCTGCCAGCGCAAGGGTGGCTCCGCAGATGGCAGCAACCGGTATCTCCCGGTCAATACAAAGGAGTGCCAGGTCAAGAACCGGCTTATGCACCTCTTCCTTCCAGGTCTCGGCTCCAGGAAGTAATAAAGCTCCAACAGAGTCCAAACTAACTTCCTCTATGGAGCAGTCAGGCACCATGGTCATCCCTCCAAGAGTCCTTATAGGTTCCTTTGTGAGTCCCACTGTTTTTACCTGGTACTTAACCTCACCTACCATGGCCTGAGCCGTCAGCCCCTGTAGAATATAGCCTGTTTCCCAGTCCGCCATGGTATTTAATAGATATATATATACGTGTTTCATTCGTTTTCCTCAATTCTTTCATAATGTTTTAAGATATCCCCACAATCCCTCTGAATTCGTTCAATCAAAGACTTTGGTTCCAAAACTCTAACCGCCCCACCAAAGGATAAAAGAAGTCCATACCAAAACGTCTCATCCTCCAGAGTAAATACTTCGCATTCAAACTCACCGGTTTCATATTCCTTTGTAATAGAAGCCCCTAAGTATTCCCGGCATTTGGATCTAAGCTTGTCCTGGCATAAAAGGCGTACTTTAATTCGTTTCCGGCTATCCTCTCTGCTTTTTAAAAATGCCTTAACCTCATTGATATCATGGTCTCTTTCATTTACCTCTCCCGTTGCTTTCAGATGATCCATCCGCGTCACCTTATACATCCGGTACTCCTGATGCTTTAAGCTAAAACCAATGAGATACCAATGATACCACTGATAAATCGTGCAAACCGGTTCTGCCTCCACCACACTCTTTTCATCTTTGGCGTTGGTATAAGCAAATGAAATTCTCACCTTTTTCTGAATCCATTGGTTTAAAAGATAGAGAAGCTCATTGGTATCCCTGTTTTCGTGAACCACGCTTAAATCCAGAATCATAGGGGATTCGGGGGAAGAAGACAGGCTTTGCATCTTTTCTAAGGTGGCTTCCAGCTCCTTATCATGATAAGCAGAGGAGAGACTTTGTAAGGCACTGACAACAAAGCTGTAATCCATCTCTCCTGCCACCTGCCGCTGCATCTCAAAGGTCTCCATGATTTCAAATCCGCCGTCAGTTCCAAAATTAGAAGAGACCGGGATGCCGGCCATACACAGGGCATCCATATCCCTCATAATGGTCCTGGTAGAAACTTCAAAATGCTCTGCCAGTACAGATGCCTTTGTTCTTCCATGGTTTAATAAATAAATGGTTATGCCTAACAGTCGGTCAATTTTCATGTACAATTCACTCCTGTGTTTTCGTAAGAACAAAATAATCACCATATTCTGTCCCATCATGACCAATCAGCTTGTGGCCCGTCGGTAAAAATCCCAGTGCATACAGCGCCTGGATTCTCTCTTTGGCTTCTATAACTGCCTTGGTAGCGATCAAGCTGCAATCAAACAGCTTCCAGGTGTTTGGCACCACTAAGGAAAGTATGTCCGCAATCACCTCTTTCCTTTCATAATCACTCCGAAGATCCAGTCGTAATAAGCCGCAATCATGAAAATAATCCACAGAATCCCGGTGAAACAGTTCTATTGTCCCCACCACTTCCTTTTTTTCCTTCGCAAAAATCACCCAGCGGACAAACCGCTTTTTCTCATACTCTGAAATCCAGAAACGGATTGCCTCTTCCATGCGGTCTAAGGTGCTGTAATAAAACCGGTCCCCATGGCAGTTATCGCTGTTAAATAGAGGGACTGACCTTTCATCCCCATAGACCTTTAATAAATCAGGTGCATCCTTCATGGTTACAAGGGTAAGAATATACTTGTCATTTTCCATAACCGGACAGCTTTTATATACATCCTCCATAGTAAACTCCTCCTTTCAGATTAATATATCAAAACGTCTATGACACCTGTATGTCATAGTGATATCTCTTTACCTTTACTGATCCATATCCGCTACTAACTATTATAAATGATGCAAATTTTCATGTCCATCCCAATCACCTTACCAAATCCAGTTAAGAGTCTTTTAGAAACGATTTAGAAACTATTAATAACCATGAACTAAAATATTCTTATCATTAAAATAAGAATAAAGGAGGAAGTTTATTGAAGTTTAGACATGAATGGAAACATGAAATATCTTACAGTGACATGATAGCAATCCGCCAACGTCTCCTTGCGGTTGCAACTCCAGATTCCCATGCGATCAATGGAACCTATAAAATCCGCAGCCTGTATTTTGATAATTTTCAGGATCAGGCATTGCGGGATAAGATTGATGGCATAAGCAGACGGAAAAAATTCCGTATCCGCTACTATAATGACAATCTGGACTTCATTCACCTTGAAAAGAAAAGTAAGATTGGAGGGCTTGGAAACAAACAAAGCGCTTCTCTTTCCAGGCAGGAAGCACAGGGTGTGGTGAACGGGCAGATTGAGTGGATGAAAGCCAGGGAGGAACCTTTAATCCAGGAATTATATTTTAAAATGACCACCTGTGGGCTGCGGCCAAAAACAATTGTAGATTACATCAGGGAGCCCTTTATCTTTAAGCCAGGAAATGTACGGGTTACTCTGGACTACGATATTCGTACCGGCCTCCACTCCATTGATTTTCTCAATCCCCACTGTCCCACGATTCCAGCAGGGGATTGCGGGATTGTAATGGAGGTAAAATGGGATGAGTTTCTTCCTTCAGTCATACGCGATACCGTTCAGCTTACCGGGCGGAGAGTTTTTGCATTTTCTAAATACGCAGTCTGCCGTTTATACGGCTAATGAAAACGAAAAGGGGTATATGTATGAATTTTAGTGATGTTTTTAAATCAAGCTTTGTGGACAAGGTAACAAGTATTAGTTTATTGGATATGCTGGTGGCATTGCTGCTATCCTTTTGCATTGGATTGTTTATCTGCTACATATACAAATTAACCTACAATGGAGTTCTCTTCTCTTCCAGCTTTGCAGTCACCTTAATGGCCTTAACAATGATTACTACCATTGTAATCCTGGCTGTGACCTCTAATGTAGTGCTTTCACTTGGAATGGTAGGTGCACTCTCAATCGTAAGATTTCGAACGGCGATCAAGGAACCACTTGATATTGCCTTCTTATTCTGGTCCATTGCAGTAGGCATTATCCTGGCTGCCGGTTTGATACCTTTAGCTGTGATCGGAAGCATTGTTATCGGCTCAGTACTTCTTATTTTTGTAAATAAGAAAATTTATACCAATCCATATATTGTAGTACTCCAATGCGACAGTTACCATGTAGAAACAAAGGCCAAGGAATACTTAAATACAAAAACATCGAAATGCATCGTTAAAAGCAAGACCGTAAGAAAAGGAGCCATTGAAGTTAATTTAGAGGTTCGTTTAAAGGATAATAATACGGATTTTGTCAATGAATTATCGGAAATAGAAGGGGTACATAGCGCTGTATTAGTAAGCTACAATGGAGATTATATGGGATAGGAGGAACAGAATGTCTACAAACAAGCATTTAGGGAAACTTTCCCTTACCTTTCTAATTCTGGCTCTTCTCATTACAGGCGCATTGTATAACGGTGATAAACTGGGACTGAAATCTCAGGATAAATCCATGGAATATGAAAAGCGCCTGTTTGACGATTCCCGCGTTCACACCATTAACATTGTGATGGACGATTGGGATAAGTTTATCGCTTCTGCTAAGGATAAAAAATATTCCGCCTGTACCATTATCATTGATGGAGAAACGTATGCTAACGTGGGAATCCGCGCCAAAGGCTCATCATCTCTGACCGATGCGGCAGACGCGGGCAGTACCAGATATAGCTTTAAGGTTGAATTTGACCATTATGAAAAGGCATTCAACTATCATGGACTTGATAAAATATCATTAAATAACATGATTCATGACAGTACTTATATGATGGATTACTTAGCCTATCAGATGATGGGAGACTTCGGTGTCAGCAGTCCCTTAAGCAGTTATACCAACATCCTGGTAAACGGAGAAAAATGGGGTCTTTATCTGGCAGTTGAGGGCCCGGAAGAATCATTTTTGAAACGAAATTATGGTATTAACTACGGCAATTTATATAAACCTGAGGGCAAAGAAGAAGAGGCCGATGGGAAAGAGGAAGAGCTTCAGCCAGATGACCAGGAGGAGAGATTCACTCCTGATGTGAATCTGCAATATATCAATGACGATCCAAAGAGCTATTCCCTCTTCTTTGATCATGCTAAAACAAAGATATCTTCCAAGGATAAGAAGCGTTTTATCTCAGCCATCAGGGAGCTGAATTTAGGGAATCATTTTACTAAGGTCTTGGATACAGAAAAGGTAATACGTTATTTTGTTGTTCATAACTTTGTGGTCAATGGGGACAGCTACACCGGCGAAGATGCTCACAATTATTATCTCTATGAAAAAGATGGTCGATTATCCATGATTCCATGGGACTACAATATGTCCTTTGGTACATTTTCTCACGAAGACTCCACCCTGGCGGTTAATGTGCCAATCAATGAAGCTCTAAAAGACCGCCCCATGCAAAGCTGGATCATGAAAGATAGTAAGTATCAAAAAATGTATCAGGACTATTACAAGAAATTTCTTGATTCTTCTGATATTGCCAAACGAATCCAACAAACCGCATTGCTCATCTCCCCTCATGTTGAGAAAGACCCAAGTAAATTCTGCACCTACGAAGAGTATCAAAAGGCCGTCAATACATTAAACCGCTTCTGTCAATTACGGACAGAAAGCATCAGGGGACAGTTAAACGGAACTATACCTTCTACCATCAGCGATCAGGCTGCGAACAAAGCAGCTTTGATTGACGCATCAGACATTCAAATTAATGATATGAAAAATAAGAAATTAATGAACTAATTATGGAGTAACAATAATTTTATTCTCAATGGAAATATGGTAAAATGCATGTAATAAAGAGTTAAGAAGAGGGCTGAAATGAAAAAAGCTACGATTATAATTATTGAAGATGATGCTGATATCCGAGAGGGAATTCGGATTTTATTGGAAAGCGAGCATTATAAAGTTTTTGAGGCAGAGAATGGGGAAACGGGTATTTCATTGCTAAATGAATATGTTGACCTTGTCATACTGGATGTCATGATGCCTGGAATGTCTGGAATCAGGACTTGCGAAGAAATCAGGAAATTTTCTTTCGTGCCCATCATATTTCTGACTGCAAAATCAAGCGATTCCGATAAGCTCATCGGACTTATGGCTGGTGGCGATGATTATCTGGCAAAGCCCTTTTCTTACTCTGAGCTTCTTGGCAGGGTAAAAGCACAGATCAGACGATATCAAATTTATCGGGGAAGGAAAAAAACGGACTGGACCTGCCGGAACATAAACTCCTTGAAATTGGCAATATCCGTATAAACAAAGATTTTAATGAAGTTTGGGTGGACGACAAAGAGGTAGAATTATCAGAATTGGAATACAGGATTCTTCTGTTAATGATGCAGCATCCAAGAAAAGTATTTTCTGCACAAAATTTATATGAAAGTGTCTGGAATGAGCCGTATTTCCATTCCTCCAATGGAACTGTTATGGTTCATATCAGTAAATTAAGAGTTAAGATCGAGAAGATCCATGATAGTCCAACGCATATCAAAACCATATGGGGAAAGGGATATAGATTTGAATAGAGGTATGAAACGTTTAAAAACAGAATCTCTCCTGGCACTGGCTCTTGCAGGCTTTCTTGCTGCTTTATTTTACCTGATGTTAAATTCAGCAGGAAACACGCTGTTAGATGAGTACTTTCAAAACTCTTCTTACATCTCACGCTCCAATGAAAAATGCTTAAACAAGTTTGAAAGCTTTGTAAAACAGGAAAGCATCAAACTTACCGATACAGAAAAGATAAAGTCTTGGCTTCAAAAACAAAAAATGGGCTATGTTGCACTCGCCATAGGTCAGAATGAAAAGATAATATTTGACTCCCTAAACGACCAGTCTGAGGAGGAGATGGCAAGCTTCTACCGCACTGGTGCCAGCAGAACTATTTCATTCTCCGGAGAATCTGCTACGGTATATTTATCTGGATATTTTGATTATCAGTATTATATAAAAACAACGGTTATCGAAGCAATTCTCTCCATACTTCTGTTTCTTGGCATCTTTGTAAAATTTGTTCAGAAAAAAATTGATTATATTATTCAACTGGAAAAAGAAATCCAAATACTGGAAACAGGCGGCCTGGACTATGACATCACCATAAAGGGCAATGATGAGCTGGCATCCTTAGCTCAAGGACTGAATGAAATGCGCATCTCTTTATTGGAAAATATGCAAAAAGAAGAGGCTGCCGCACAGGCAAATAACAATTTGGTGGTAAGCGTTTCCCATGACCTGAGAACTCCCCTGACAGCCTTATTTTTATATTTGGATGTTCTGCAAAAAGGTTCCTACTCTAATCGGGAACAATACGTAAGCTATATAGAAAAAGCCTGGACAAAAGCCACCCAGATCAAACGAATGTCAGATCAGCTTTTCCAACGTTTTCTTTTATCAGAGGAAGAAAAGCTGCTCCCTAATCCAGTTCAAAAGGCACGATTTTTTTTCGAGGACATGTTATCCGATATGTCAGGCTATCTGTCACAACAAGAATTTAATGTGATAACAACCATACAGTGGCCAAATGTCTGTGTATCCTTATTGTTCGATTATGTAAATCGAATACTGGATAATGTAAGCTCAAACATCATCAAGTATGCTGATGAAAAAAAAACAGTCACCATCAGCCTTCTCCATCAAGAAGGCTGGCTGGTGCTGCAGTTCTCCAATAAGATCGCAAACAAAGAAAAAGGTATGGACAGCACAGGCGTTGGCGTTCAGAATATCTGTACTATGATGGAGGAAATGGGCGGTAAATGCCTGGTAAACCAAAATAATCAAAATTATGTGCTGGAACTATGGTTTCAGACGGTATAAGCTAGAGTCTTACATCCCGATTACAATCCTTAGAGTAGATATAAGCAAACATATCTTCCCGTCCAACTCCATATGCTCCCTGGGGACAATAGGCGCCCATGAATAGATAATCCCCTTTCTTAACAGGAATCCAATCGTTGTCAAGGACGTACATGCCTTCCCCGGAGTAGATGTAGGCTCCATGCTCCTGGACATGAGTCTCAATGTATCCGTGACAGGCCCCTGGCTTAAATGCAAGAATATGAAAGTTCATGTCAAAGCCCAAGTTGGTTGCCGAAGGAAGAAAATCCTTTACCAGCACATCATCCATGCCTTCATAATGAACCCAGTCCACATCATTGATATTTCCGATTACCGTATGGGCCTCATACCCTTCAATTCTCTGATACAGCCGTTTATAGAGGAAGCATCTGGCATCCCGATCTCCTGTATTTTCAAAATGCAGCCTGGTTCCCTCCGGGCAGTAGATATAGCCGCCGTCTGTAACCACAGCTTCCTCTTTCTCATTCCATACCTTGACCGTTCCCTCAAATACATAGAAGAAGATTTCTTCTCCGGAAACTCCAAATCCCTGTCTGTTTCCACCGCCAGGCGCTGCATTTACTAAATAATCCACAAAGGAGGCCCCAAGAAGTGGGGAAGCAAGGATGGTAATCTCACATTGTTCAAAGCCTGGAATGGTATTTTTCACAAGCCCATCTGGTTCCAGGATTGCATAATTGCCTTTTTTGATGACAGAGCGAGTGGTTAATATATCCTTCCGGTATCCTGTATTTCCATTTAAGTAACTCATGATATCCCTCCTAAGATTGTGCAGCGTACGCCGTTATTTACATGAAATCATAGCATATGAGGGAGAAATTGCAAGAGAAAAATCCGGATTGGAATACAGTTATTCCAACCCGGATCTTTATTATTTATTTTCTTTTCTTCTTATTTTAAATCAGCCACAAAGGTAGTAACGCTTCTTGCAGGAAGCTGGGCAGTAAAGGAACCGCTGGATACCTGATAGCCGGAACCGTAAGAAAGATTTTTGCTTCCGTCTGTCGTCCAGGAAGCAATGGAACCTACATTCCCGTTCTGAATGGTGAACTTCTGGCTGACAGAAGAGGTATTCTTATTGATAGCTACGATTACGGCTTTTCCACCGCCCTTATAAGCAGATACATAAAGGTTGCTGCCTGGGCTCTTAGTGGCATCTACTCTCACGTAGCCTGGTCTGACGAACTTGGAGAAATGGGCCATGTTATAGCCTCGTTTACTAATGGTTCCGTCTTCCTTCATAGGACCATAGTTTCTGCGGATATACCACCAGACATAGGTCTGGAATTCTGCTTCTACCATGGCATTGTGCATATGAACGGAAACCTCCAGGGCCTCCGGCCATGAATCGGCTGAATTAGCGTTGCTATTTGGATAATACACTTCTGTCATCCAAAGCTCTTTTCCAGATCCCTTTTGCTTAAACAGGGAATAAGGGAAATTGCTGACTGGAGTACCATAGAGATGGGCTCCCAGGATATCCATGTTGGCAAGTGCTGCGGAATCGTTTAAAATAGGGTCTGACATATTTTTTACATATGAAAATGATTCTGGTGCAATGACCTTACAGTTGATGCTTCCTGCATAATTCTTCATGAAATTAAGCATTTCAGCCGGTGTCCACCAGGTCCATTCCTGAGCATAATCCGGTTCATTCTGAACAGAAATTGCATACAGATTAACTCCGTTATTCTTCATATAAGTTACAAAGTCATTTAAATGCTGGGCATAGGCGCCGTACATATTGGAACGAAGCCGTTTCTGATTGGCTACGCCATTTCTGGTAAAGGTCTCTATCATATTACTAGGCGGATTCCATGGGGAAGCGAATACAATGGCACCTTTCTCAATCGCCTTCTTTGCGGTTGCCACTTCTCTGCTCCAGTTGTTCTTATTCTCATCAATAAAGATTCTTAAAACGGAAAATCCAAGCTGCTTATCGCCATTGCCAAAGGCAGTCTCTCTCTGTGCAGCTGTCAAATCCCCGATCCAGGCAACGTGGTTCATACCGCCGAAGCCGCGGATAAGCTGTTTCTGTGCGGATAAATTAATATAGGCATCACTTGACGCTGCTGCAAGGCTTGTTCTTAACATATCTTCTTTTAAATTTTCTTCCCCGATTCTATCTACATTCTGTCCATCTAAAATTTTCTGATCCATTTATATTTCCTCCATTTTTTATAATTTTATTTTTTCCCTGAGCTATCAAAACGGAACCAGCTGACATCTACATAACCGCCCGAAGAGGCCGTTGTGAAATTGTAGATACCAAACTTATCTCCCTGGAAAAAGCCAAGGTCAAAGGGCATATTTAGCTGGCCCCCGAGCTGAGTAAAGTTCACGTTGTTGGTACTGTAGGAAAAGGTTGCTTTGTCTGTTAGCAGGTTGGCATTTGCCCTCAAATAAATGATATTACTTTGCACCACAGGCCCATTGGTAATGGTACCCTGACCGTCTTCTTTTGCATTGATATTGGCTACGATCCGCTTCACTCCCCCGGATTTTACAACGCCAATGGAACCGTAAGGGATATTAAGGAGACAAAGTCCTGCCTGATCTCCATCCTTCATATTGGCCGTGTCGAGCTCAATGGTTCCCTGACAGTCAGGGCCCTGGACTCTCTGGGTAAGGGTGTTGCTTGCTCTCCATAAATTCTTAGCCGTCTTTGCACGAAGCCTTAAATAACCAGAGCGTTCGCTTAAGGACCATTTGCTGTTATCCGGGTAATGATTCCACTGCCACTGTACGCCCAGTGTATTGGATTGAAACTCATCGCTGGCGGGAATGGACACCACCGGGTAAGAAGCGCCTACATTTGGTTTTTTATAGGTAATTGGCACGCTGCCGATTGGATAACTCTTTCCTCCTATGGTCACATTTTTTACGGTTGACGGAACGCCAAGGACTGGCCAGTCATTCTGCCACTGCATGGGAATTAAAATATCTCTCCGGCCAACGCCGTTGCAATCCTGGAACAGGTAGAACCACCATTCCCCCGTAGGGGTATCAATAGGGCCGCCCTGATGGATCTGGCTTCCTCCTGAAATTCTTGGTCCGTCTAAAAGGATTCTCATCTCATAAGGTCCATAAATATTTCTGGAACGCAGGCAGTAGGTGTAGGCTTCGGGTGGTGTGGAATTACGAAAGATATAATAATACCCGTTCTTCTTGATCACATGGGTCCCTTCTACCAGATATTTACCGGTGATCCCTTCAATCCGGGTACTGACCGTACTGCTTACCACGGACTTATAATCACCGCTCAGCTTGCTGATTCTTACATCGTTTGCTTCTGAAATAATGTAGCCCGTTCCATCATCATCAAGAAACAGTGCCGGATCATGAAATCCCCGGTCAAAGACTTTTTTCGTATAAGGACCGGCTGGATTGGTAGCAGTACACAGGATAAATCTGCCCTGTGCCTGATAGATGCCTACATAAAATACACCGTTACGATAAGCGATGGTAGGCGCCCAGCAACCATGACCATAGTCCTCAAAGTTATCTGTTAAATTGTAGGATTTCCCGGTTCCGTTTAAATCCTGGGTGACGTATCCAATGATTTCCCAGTTCACAAGATCCTTGGAGTGCATGATTGGAATAGATGGAAAGGATACAAAGGTAGAACTGACCATATAAAAATCATTTCCCACCCGTACCGCTGCAATGTCAGGATAATCTGCATTTAAAATGGGATTGGTATACGTACCGTCGCCATTATCTGACTGCCATGCTGGTTTCATTTCTGCTTCCTTTATTTGATTGCTCATAGGTAAACCCCCTTTTACAAAAAAGACCTTCTTGTCTTTTTGGACGGCTACAGACGGCGGCTGATTTTATACTCTATTTTCATTATTTCAGCCGCACGCTGTAACCAAAACTCAATTCTATTTCACACTGCTTTACGAGAATTTCCAGTAGTCGAACTTAAATAAGTCTCCGCTTCCATTTCCCGTAAATACAAAGAATAATTTATGCACACCAGTGGCACCGCTTATGGAGGTTTCTACCTCTCTCCAGTTCTGTGTACCGCCTGTGTTCGGCACCGTAAGGGTTCCGACAAGGGTGCCGCCTGTGCTGTCAAGGCGTACTTCAATCTTGCCGCCTGAAGTGGAAGCCACATTGGCCTTAAAGCTTTTTGCTCCCTGGGAACCAAAATCAACATTTCCTAATCCAATCCAGTCCCCGTTATTAATTCCTGTTACGTTCTGGTTGTAGGAAGGACCGCCGGATGCATAGCACCGTTCGGTTAAGATTCCGCCGTTCCAGCCAATGGTCTCTGCTTCCACCCTCTGATATGGGTTTAAGTTGGAAAGCTGTGCCACGCCAGCATAATCGGCTGCTACCTCACGAATGCTTCCATCGCTGTTATGAATCAGCTTGTTGATGTGAGGGGAACGGTATCCTTTTCCAGAGCCGTATAAAGCCTGGCTCACGGTCTGTGCATGGTAAACCACATACCACTGGTTCTTAAACAGGAATACGCAGTGGTGGTTATTGCCTCCTGACCGGAAGAATACGCCCGGATTTTTCAGGAAATGGCCTTTGTAGGTAAATGGTCCCATTGGGTTTTTGCTTGTCATATATCCGATTTCACCTGCAGGCTTGTCTGACGGGTGAGTGCCGGAGAAGTTGATACAGTAGGAGTAGTAGTAAACCCCGTTGTACTTATGCATTCCCGAATCTTCAAACATAAAGGGTGCATCAATGGTAGAGGCACTTCCCACAACGCTGATCATATCACCGCCTAAACGAAGCACTCTGGCCGTTTTGGGATTTGCCTGCTGTGCCTGTGTTGGCCTTGGATCTCCAGGAATTCCGCCGCCGCAGTATAAGTATCCGGTTCCATCGTTGTCGACGAATACCGCAGGGTCGAACAGCCATACAACTCCAGGCATACCAGGTGTGTTGGTTGTTACCAGAGCTCTTCCTAAAGGATCGCTCCATGGCCCGATGGGGCTGTCTGCCGTGAGTACACCGATTCCAGCGCCTCCGTTTGCAAAGTAAAGGAAGAACTTATCCTTACCGTTGATATTTTTTACTGCTGCCGCAGGTGCCCAGGAATTACCTGCCCATTTCGCTATACCTTGTCCCCCATTTAGGCCGTTTGCCCCAGCTACCGGAATTGCTCCGTGATCGGTCCAGTTTACCATGTCCTCAGAAGATATGACAAAAATACTCTTTAAATTCGCAAAGCTATTGTCCTTAATCGTACCATTGCTGTTGTACTCATAATTGTCGCTGGACATGTAGATGTAAACCCTGCCGTTGTAAGTCAGTGCATAGGGATCGGCTCCCAAATGATGGTCAATGAGTGGGTTAGAATTCCCCACTGATTTTGCAATTGTTGATTTTGCAGCAAGCATAGCTTTTTCATTACCCATAAAATAATTACCTCCTGTTTTTTCTTCTCCATTTGATTTTTTTCATAATTTTGTTCACCGGAAACGTGTTGTTTTTTTACGCTTCTCTTGGTGATAGGCGGCATTATGGTTCTCCCTGCCGGCTTGAAAGAGAACCTATACTTTTATATGCCATTGTTTTAGCTTCGGTTACCTTTTACTTTTTAGATTTGCAAGTCTATACTATATAAAGATAATTAAGAGAGATTTGTAAACGGGAAAATAAAATAATTTAAATCTATTTTAAAAGCCGTAGAATCACTCTTAAATGCTATTTCAGACTCTAGTATTAATCATAGGCGTTTCCATTTATATTACAAGATTCTTTAATATAGAAGTAATCCTGACAAAGTTTAGAATCTTGAAGGGAAAGTCATTTAAGTTTACAATTTTGAAAAAATCTTCTTTGTATTGAATGAGTTTGCAAATACAGTAAATATTAAAACGAGATAGGATTATGGGCTTCAAATCCTTAGGTAATATCTAGCTTTGGTAGAATTGAGCACACAAAAACACGCCTTGGCTTCAAGGCGTGTTTTTTGATTCATTCTCATATTCATAATAAAATGGTATTGCAGATTCCCTTCGGGACCATGCTGCTGCCCCCTAAAACATAATTATTTTTATTCATTATATCATATCTATTTTTGTCTTGTGTTTACAGACTTATATAAGAATCAGGCAGCTATGAATATCGGACTCTACGAAGCGTTTATTGTCAGCTGATTTTTAGGGCATTATAATTGGAACGAAGTCATTCCTTTCCACGGAATGCTGATAAGGAGATTAAAAACAATGGAAAACAACAAATTTACCCCTGTGGATTTACAATCCTGGTCAAGAGGCCAGATGTTTTATTATTTTACCCAGATGGCGCCTACCGGGTTTTCACTGACAGCTACTTTAGATATCACGATTATGAAAAAAGCATTGGAAGAGCGTCAGCTAAAATTCTTTCCTGCTTTTGTATGGGCAGTCACCACAATATTAAATCAGCACATGGAATTTAAGATTGCGATTAAGGATGAGGTACTTGGCTACTGGGATACTCTTACTCCACTGTACCCAACCTTTCATGATGATAATAAAACCATTTCTCAGATATGGACACCTTATTCCAAATTATTTAAAGATTTTTATGCCGGATACCTGGACAATGAAAAAGAGTACGGCGATCATCGTGGAGTACTGGCTCAGCCAGTTTCATCTCTTCCAGCGAACTGCTATTCCGTGTCTTGTCTGCCGTGGATTGATTTTCAACATTTTTCCCTTCACAGCTATGAAAACAAGCCATATTATTTCCCAACCATTGAAGGAGGTAAATTTACCGCCAATGGGGACAAAATTACTATGCCGATTTCCATATCGGTACATCATGCCACAACAGACGGCTGGCATGTAAAATGCTTTTTAGATGAGTTGCAGGCTTTGATGAATGAGCCTCTAAAATGGTTGGATTGATTGGTTTAATGAATGATTAATCCTTTTGCCATCTTAAGCCTGCTGTCTGTACTGATATCTCTCCCTTTTCTCTGTAAATCTTCCGTACTGAACAGCCTTCTGCCTGCATCCGTGCAGGCAGCTAAGGCAAAAGGTGCAGTCTTCTTTCCATTCAGGCTTTCCATCTACCATCTCAATGGTATTGCAGGGACAGTTCCGTTCGCACTGTCTGCATCCATTGCATGACTCAGTCACGAAGAATTTTTTCGTGTGATCAGTCCTTCGATAAGCGTATCCCGTAAGTGGAGATACAAACGCCAGACTTCCTTTATTTATCTTCTTGATACGTTCTTTCTTTACAATCAAAGATAAGACGTTTTCAATCTCAGCTTCGGCATTCTTTAAAAGATCTCTTTGCTTTTCTTTGCTTACGATGTCATATCCAACTACGTAATTATCTACCATCTTGACGCCAAACGCGGCATCCAGCTTCAACTGTTTTTCTTCCAACATATTTTTAAGCCGGTCCATGATACCTCCTGCGGAGAAGCCATAGGAGGCGATGGCATACACATATTGCCCTCTATAACCAGATAGACGAAGGTGTTTTATAAAGCGTTCCACCATCGTAGGAAGCGTGTACCAATAAACAGGAAATACAAATCCAATGGACTCCTGCTCGCCAATTTCATAGGTTATGTCTTCCTTTAGCCTGGACTTACTCATAAAAACCAAGCTGTCCCCTGTTTCTTTTGACACTTTCTCCGCTATATGTTTAGAATTACCAGTCCCACTAAAATAAAATATCATCCTAATTCTCCTTCCTGCCACCCTTTATGCATGTGATTAGACTCATAATATGAAAAGACTTTTTGATTTTCAAAGCTACCTCCCGGCCTATCATCAAGCCGCCTATCCAGAAAAAAACTTCACTGACCACCATCATGGTCCCAGTGATCGCTGCTTTTGAAGCAGGCGGACATGGAAGGCAGAGATTAAATGGCATGATGAAATATAGAACAAAGGACATGATAATCAAACTGATAGCGATTATATCTCTCTTTTTCTTACTTATTTTCCTTAGACTCAACAGCTCTCTCCTCCAGCTTTTCCACTAACTTTGATAACATGCGGTCCATAACCTCCAGTTCCTTTTCATCTTCTGCAATCTCTTCTATGGTATCTGATACCCATTGATAAACAGCCTGATCTCCCTGTAAAATGCTTTTTCCTTTCTTTGAAAGCTCAACATAAAAGACTCTCTTATCTTCTTCCGACTGCATTTTCTTAATTAAATCCAGATTCAGAAGCTTTCTGATGATGACAGATACTGCAGGCTTTGTTAATGACAAGGCTTCTGCAATCTGGGTAAGGTTGGGCTTTTGCAGGGAATGAATCACCATTAAATAATAATAGTCGTTATTGGAAAACTTATTGATTTCATCTTCCTTCATTACTGTATTTAAATTCCGGATACAATCCTGCCATAACATATTTACTAAAGCAGATAGTTTTTCTTGCATGCTCTTCTCCTATCACAAGTTTTATAATTAAAGCATTTTAATTAAATTTATTTAACTAAATTATCATAAGAAAGACGTGCTGTCAATAGCACGTTTTTCCATAATCTCTTTTCTAATCTGTACTCAGCCTGGAATACACGATAAGATCAACAACGCCAATGCCCTTCCAATATTGCGCTTGTCTTAAAACTCCTTCTTCCCTGAACTCGCTTTTTAACAAGACCCGCTTTGATTTTTCATTGGCTGGCATTACAAAGGCCTGTATCCGGTTGATTCCTATGGTCTGGAATAAATAATCCGCCATACCATTCACTGCCTGGGAGGCAATACCTTTGCCCCAGTAAGCTTCATTCAAACGGTACCCCACGGTAATCATATTGACCTTCTCATCATAATCAAACATTTCTGCCACTCCAACAATCTTTTCAGGTGCTTCCGGAAGGCAGATTCCTAAAAATATCTCTTTTTTCTTCCCAAAGTCCCGTTCAAAATGGCCGATCATATTCAGAACCGTTGCTTTATTCTTTTTTACATCTCCGGGAATATAAGTAAATACATTTTCATTGTTATAAATTTCAAACAAACTATCTAAATCAGATTCTTCAATTTTTCGAAGTATCACCCTATCTGTGACAATGTGGGGAAACTTCTCATATGGATTTCCCATGTTTACCTCTCCCTGTCAAATCTTTTGTTTCATACAAGGCATATGAAAATCAAGGATCAACTCCTCTGCCCCTTGTTCTAACGGCTCACAAAACCGGCTGACCGTATAAAACTCCAACCAGTAGAAATCGTCATAGAGAAGGCTGTATCCATTTTTCTGTACCATACTGGAAATGAGGATATATGCGTTGTTAATGATTTCATCCAGACTCTTTGCAGCAATCTGTGCTTTTGCAATGGTCCCGCCCTTTATGATTTTTCCCGTCATACCCTTGGGAATGGGAGTCCCCACTTTAAAATACTTCCCAACGATATACGTCTCCCCAAGCCCGGTATCGTCTGCAAAATCAGTCATATACCCAAGCCCAATACAGTCATCCATGCCAACATAGCTTTCCCTTAACTCATAAAGGACCTTATCAAAGCCCTGCTCCCAGAAAATCCCCCACAGCTCTTTTGTAGTCACCTTATAATCCCTGCTGCTGATTCCAATGAGGAGCACATCTTCGGTCTCTTCATATTCCAGTCTTTTCATATCCGCCATCACTCTTTTTCCCTCCAGAACGTAATATGTATCACGATTGGTCATGGAGAGAGGAAATGTAGCATGCTCTAAATAAATCTCCCGTGTAATGCTGGCAGGCGGTACTGTAAAATGCTCTTTAAATGCCCTTGTAAAGGCAGAACTGTTTTCATACCCCCACTCCATTGCCACCTGGGTTATGTTTTTTTCTTTTCTTAAAAGCATCTCCGCTGATAACGTTAATCTCCGCCTGCGTACATATGACGAGAGTGAAATATTGCAGATATACGCAAAAATCCGCTGATAAAGCCCAATGGGAATTCCTGTGAGCTTTGCTATTTTACCGTAATCCACATTTTTGATATCTTCTTCCAACAGATCAATGACTTTTTGAGTCTGATTGAGTACTTCCATTGGTTCCCCCCCTCCCAGCTGATTATGTCACAGGCCCTTAAAAATTGCTTTCCTTTCTTTGTACAACTTCTGCACAAGCAAGAGTATCATTTCCCTCTATTCCCCTAAGAGATAATTATTTTCTTCATTGGCCAGTTCCAAGGTCCTGACCTCACAGGTCTTATAGCCCAGTGCCATAAATGGATCCGATTCAGCAATCTTAGTCGCTTCCTCCATGTCTTCTGCAGTAAATACCACCATGCCTCCCGGATAATCGGTAAATGGTCCGCAAAGGACAAGCTTTCCCTGTCTCTTTAATTCCTTCAAATGCTCTACATGCCCTTTTACGACCTCCTCATTAAGAGGCTTTTGATTCTTCATTAAGTAAACATACACCATAATGTAAACTCCTTTTCCGCCATAATTATTTTTACCAATGGTTTTCTCAGAACTTAATAGCAAATATTTTTTCAATCATACCACATGTTACATTATCTTTGACACAACTTTTTCTATGGAATGAGAAATTCAGACCATATTCTGAGATGACAACCCTTGTTCTTCATTCATATAATAAAGAATAATACAGCATTTATAATGTAACAATTTTAATCCGATGTTGGTATGCTGTACTATACTTTTAATGTGAGGAGATGCTCCTATGTATCTTGAAAAAAGTCCCAATCTTACGGGACGAATCGTTTTACCGGAAGATCCTCAGTACAACACGGCACGCCAGGTATTTAATACCTTTTTCGATAGATATCCACTCGTAATTGTTTTTGCACAGGAGACGAGAGATGTTATCAATGCCATCAAATGGGCACGCTGCAGAGACATTCCCATTCGGGTGCGCTCAGGACGTCATAATTACGAGGGATTATCCGTTCGCAATGCTGGAATTGTTATTGATGTCAGCGAGATGAAGAGGGCAGAAATTGACCGGTCAAGGCAAACGGCTACCATCCAAACCGGCCTTCGGGATTATCAGATGGCTCAGCTCCTTGGAGAGCAGGGCCTGGTGGTTCCCCCTGGACTTTGTCCCACCACAGGCATAGCAGGCTTTACCCTTGGCGGAGGCCAAAGCAGCTTATCCCGTCCCTGGGGCCTGGCCATTGATAATTTACTGGAAGCAGAAATGGTAAATGCAGACGGCCGCGTACTCCATGCAAGCAGAGATGAAAATGCGGATTTATTCTGGGCACTGCGCGGGGGAGGAGGCGGTAACTTTGGAATCTGCACTTCTTTCCGATTCCGTACCCGCCCCTTAGAAACAGTCGCTTATGCTGAAATAAGCTGGCCCATCAGCGATTTAAAACCAGTGCTGAAAAGCTGGCAGACATACACACTTCCAGAAGCGGAAAGACGGCTCACTCCCTTACTCACCATAGCAGCCGGGGACAGCACTCTGCTTATGATGCAGGGAGTATTTCTAGGCACTGAAACAGAGCTTAGGACCTTGCTCCAGCCACTCCTAAACTCAGCAGTTCCCCAGGATATTTTTATCGAAGAAATTCCGTGGCTGGAGGCAGCAGCGAGAATCGCAGCCACTCAGCCGGGCTCCCCGGAGCCATTTAAAAGTGTGGGACCTTTTGTTTATCAATTGCTTCCAGATGCAGCACTTAATATCATAGAACGCTTTATCAGTGAACCGCCCACCTCATCGGTTTCCGTATTTTTCCATGGACTGGGTGGTGCTGTAGCCGATGTTCCAAACCAGGCCACTGCTTATTATTACCGGAAAGCCCTTTCGAATATCTCCTATTTTTCTACCTGGGATACGCCGGAAGGAGCCGGGCCTGGGATCCGCTGGGTAGAAAGCTTTCGTAAAGCCATGCAGCCATTTACCAGAGGAGTTTATGTAAATACACCTGATCTTTCCATCTGTAATTGGCCTAAGGCCTATTATGGCAGCAATTATCAAAGACTGACCCGTGTAAAGGCAATATACGATCCGGAGAATATCTTTCGATATCCCCAAAGCATACCTCCAGCCTGTTTATAGAGTAAAAAGAAGAATTGTTTTAACGAAAACGGACGGGTAACCGATTGATTGGATTACCTGCCCGTTCTATCAAATTATTGCTTTAAACTGTTTTCCTACTATAGCTTATCAGGAACTTGTACCAGTATCATTCCGCCTTTTTTCCGAAAGCCTGTGTCCCAAAGCTCCTTAAAATTAAGCCAGCGATATCCCCCATAGGTTGCAATTTTTACATAAAACTCATCTTCCAGTTCTTCATAACCTACAAGCATGAACCAGTGCCATACCAGATCCTTAAAATTCACGTTGTTATGGCGAAGCAGCAAATAAGGGATTGGCATTCCCTGGTCGATTTGATGTTTCGCTTCCATAACTGCCTGTTCCACAGAAGTATCTCCATGACAGCCGGAAAGCTTCATCTCCTCTTCTCCTGCATTTTTTAAGTATTTTTGAAAGCCGTCGATAAATATTTCCAGAGTATCAATTCCATGCATCCGTGGCCTTAGATAAGGCTTCATCTTCATGGCAAATCTGATATAGTCTTCTTTTTCAAGCTTATGAACATCATAGGGGTATAAGTGGTTCTTGCTTCCATGAAGGGCTTCGTTAATACAGACATCACAAGCGGCCGCAGCTCCGCAGCCTCCAAGATGCATCATGGGATCACGAAACCAATCCTGGTTACCGCCAAAGGCATTTTCTATTCTAAAATAGGATAATTCTTTCTTCATAGTTCTCCTCTTTTCTTTACAGCAATACATAAAATTCAAGCGATGAATATAAGAGACTGAAAAACAGCCTATAGCATTTTAAATAAAAGGTCCCATGATAGAAAGTCATTACAAGGACCTTGTACCACTTATGTTCATTGTATTTATTATACTATGAGGCATGTCAGCGTTAAGTGTGACTTCTCGTATGATATTAAAAGAAGGTTATCTGCATTATACACTATAACAATCATCAAATACAATTCAGCAATTATAACTTTTCTATTAAATAAAATATAACTGATAGCAAAACAGGGAATCCTTTCCTGAGTACCCTTACATATCTATCTGCACCCAAGATTCCAATAAAATAGCAATGGCAGGATGATAACTTTCGTTAAAAATCCTGCCATTGCTATAAAAACATCTTAATAATAAATATGATAAGAATTATAAATTACATCCCAGGGATAAGTTGAACATCATCTCCCTGATTTAAGGTGCGGTAATCTGCCATTGCTGATTGTACCCATTGTTGCTGGTCCACTGAATGACATTTCCTCCGTCGGATATGGAGCCATTTTCAACATCAAGGAGCTTGCCGCTGTTTACATTCACCACCTGATAATAGCCGTTTCCAAGGTCAACCAGGTTCCATTTCTGGTTGCTCTGTCCCTTGTCTGTCCACTGGATGACATCGGCGCCGTCATCTAAGGAGCTTTTGTAGACGTCAAGAGCTTTGCCGCTGTTGGCATTGATAATCTTATATCCACTTCCGGTATCGGTAAGCACCCATTTCTGATTATTGCCTCCACTGTAACCCCACTGGATCACATCGGCACCGTCTGCGGTGGAGCTGTTATTTACATCAAGGGCTTTGCCGCTGGCCCGGTTCACCAGCTTATAAGTTCCTCCTGATACGATTCCATTACCTGGAACCGTTCCGGAACCTGGTGTAATGTAGATCCGGTAGCCGGAGCTGGCGTTACAGCCGGATAAGCTGACTGATATCTGTCCGTTCACCACATTATAATTGGTATTGGAAAGAACCACTGTCCCATTGGATACAGTATCCTTGCTTACCCAATCCACCTTTTCCACTTTTACAGAAGCAGTGGAACCGATAAAGGAAGGAAGGTTCTTAAAGGTAGTATTGATGGTGCCATCATTAGGTCCTCCGAAAATGAAGCTGATGTATTTTCCATTGGAATCCACACATGCGGCTCCATCTACCAGATTGCTGTTATCGTTTGGAGGTGTGACATTCACCATCTTTCCGCTCATATCTCCATACCATTTGTAGAAGAACCAGCCGGCTCCCTTTTGGGAATTGGTTGCAAGAAGGCTTCCAAGTCTTCCGGGAGTTGGTACGAACCACCATGTGATACAGGCGCTCTCTACCATGTAACGCTCAAACTTTGCAATGAAACGAGCAGAAGAACCAGGCTGTCCTTCCAGATTATGGTCCGGATCACAGTATTCATTGATACTTAAGGGCAATGGACTGATTCCCAGAGAAGCCTCTAAAGACCTGTAAGCTTTGATATTGGGAGCAATTGTCTGGGGGCCGCCTGAGAGTTCATGCCAGCTCATAATATCAGGCACGCAGTTATTGGCCTTACAGAAGGTAAGAAATTCTTTCATACGGCTATTGTTGTAGTAGCTTTCACAAGGTCCGATGATCTTTGCTCCCGGATCATTGGCACGGATCACATCGTAGGTCTGTTTCCACATATCATTGAAGCTTCCGTTGGCATCGTTCCAGGTTCCGCCAGGCTCATTCCAGATTTCATAGCCATAATAATTGTTACGTCCTGAGGCTTTCTTATCGTTGATAAATGATTTCACCTGGTTCAGCCAGCTGGTCATGCCCGGCCACTTATAAGGCCAGTTTGGAAGCATGTCCGCCAAGTCAATGGAGACCTTTGCACTGGGAATGGACTCCAGTCGTTTGGATACCAGAATGGCATCACCATATGGATGCTGGTTCTGGCTTCCGCCTCTGGCAGGATTCCTCATGACATAAGGCTTTAATGGTGCCACAAGGCCATTGACATCAGCCGGTATGCTTTCTGTGATACCATAGAGAGAACCATTGGCACAGTGAGTCACATCCCTTAGCACACTGGAACAATCTACGGTAAATGAATTTGCAGCCATAGCCGGTATCTCCGGTATCATGGATAACATCACCATGACACAGAGCACCAAGGCCGTTAATCGTTTCAACTTAATCATACTAATACCTCCTCAACTTTTGTTTGATTGAATCCCCTCATCTTAGTTGTTATATGAAAATCTCGCTCCGCTCCCTTTCCTATCACAGATACCCCGTAACCTCCTTTCCCTGTTTACCTCCAAAAGCAGAACTAATTTCATTCCCCCCATATTCCGTTCAACATTGTTCGTTGATTTAGTGTATCACTATTTTTAGTGATTTTGTATGGTTTTTTGTGAAATATATATGTACAAATGTTACTTTTTTATATATGTACACTTGTTTTGTATATAATGTACATACTATAAAGGACATTGGACAGCGGATAATTTGGGGCGTTTGTTAATATCGAAAGCAAAACCACATGTCAACACAATATGAGTTTTATATAAACAAAAACGCCAGGATTAATTACTCCTGGCGTTTAAGATTTATATATATGATTTAGCTTTACTTGAGCGATGAGATTTTCAAGGATTGAGATTCATATGAGAACGTATTCTAACCGCTTGTAATCTGTACTTTTCCAGTTTATTTTGCTATTTTTCTGGATTGTTCCCCGCCCTTATTATTTCTTCTTGGAGTCTTAAAGTAGCTCTTTTTTTCTTTCAGCGTACCATCTGCCGCCATTCTGTATTTCTTGCTTGGATCAATGGCTGCTTTTACCTTCTCTTCTCTAGTGGAACCAGAAGAAGCTTTTGCTGTGGAAGAGGCCTTTGCTGAATAGGAATCCCTTCTTGTAGATGAAGCATTTCCTGAATAGGAATCCTTTCTTGCAGATGAAGCCTTCCCTGAATAAGAAGCTTTATCTGAGGAAAAATTCTTTGCCTTTGAGGAATCTTTCCTTGGCTGTGTGGTTTTTACCGCTGGGAAATTGTTCATTAATGGGTAAGGATGTTCTTTTACCTCTTTTAAATGTTTTCTGATTAACTTCTCAATATTCCCGAGATTTTCCTTCTCATCAAAATCGCAAAATGCAATGGCAATGCCATTTAATCCCGCACGTCCTGTTCTTCCAATGCGGTGCACATAGGTTTCCGGAGTATCAGGTAAATCAAAATTGATTACATGGGACAGCTCATCGATATCAATTCCTCTTGCAGCGATATCTGTTGCAATGAGTACTCGGATTTTACGTTCCTTGAAACTGCTTAATGCACTTTGGCGTGCTCCCTGAGATTTATCTGCGTGAATGGCTTTTGCTGTTACTTTACTCTTTGCTAACTGTCTTACCAGCCGGTCAGCTCCATGCTTTGTGCGGGTGAAAACAAGAACGGATTCTATGCTTTCATCCTTCAGGATATGAAGAAGAAGATCCTTTTTATTATGTTTATCTACATAATATAAATACTGATCTATGGTATTAGCCGTGGAAGATTCCGGTGTTATCTCCACCTTAGCCGGGTTTTTAAGCATGGTAGCAGAAAGCTTTGCCACATCAGCCGGCATGGTAGCGGAAAAGAATAAGGTTTGTTTTTCTGCCGGTGTTTTGGCTATAATTTTTTTCACGTCATGGATAAAGCCCATATCCAGCATCCGGTCTGCTTCGTCTAATATAAATATCTTTAAATGTCTTAAATCCACCAGACCTTGATTGATTAAGTCATTTAATCTTCCAGGTGTAGCAATTAAAATATCCACTCCCTGTTTTAATTTATCCTCCTGTGACTTTTGTGATACGCCTCCAAAAATGACACAGGATTTCATATCTGTATAAGTACCATAGATACAGAAATTTTCATATATTTGTATGGCAAGCTCTCTGGTTGGTGTTACGACCAGGGCCCTTATATTGCGGTTAGCCTTTTTGGGTGTCTTTTCTTCATTTAGCAGCTGTAATGTGGGGATAGCAAATGCAGCCGTTTTACCTGTACCGGTCTGGGCGCATCCTAGTAAATCTCTGCCGCTTAAAACAATTGGGATTGCCTTTTCCTGTATTGGTGTCGGAACGGAATAGTTTTCCTTCTCCAAAGCCTTTAATATCTCAGGTATCACATTTAGTTCTTTAAATTGCATAGTTGCTCCTTGCTTTTATTTATTTTGTAAAATTATGTTTCCTATCATTGCTATCTTCTGTATTTGAGTGCAAGACCTTTTAAGAAGGTTCTTGCATACCGGTCACCGCATATTTTGTAATTGCGCTGTCCCTGTCTTCTGAGCACGGCACTTAATTCACCGTTTGACAGCTCAACTCCACCGGCTTTAAATACAGCCAGCATGTCCTCTCCCGTAAGGGAAAGTGCTATTTTCAACTTTTTCAGTAAAACATTATTTACGTCTTTGTCATCATTTATCATGAAAGGCTGCTTTTCGGATTCTCCTGGATTTGCTTCCTTTTTTCCTCTTTTAAAGGTAATAAATCCATTTAAAAAGGACTCCAGCATATGGTTGTCCCATTTACTATTATCATCAGAAGTCTCTGATCCGGCTGTCCCTTCTGTGGCACTGTCACTGGCATTTTGGCCTAACAGCATCTTTTTTACTTCTTCCCTTGTAACTGCTTCTCCGCCCAGTCGGAATATCTCAACCATATCAGCATCTTTAATATCCAAAGCATACCTTAATCTCTTTAAAATATCGATATTTTCCATGAAATCCCCTTTTGCATTCTAATTTAATCTGTATCACTACTATATCATGCAATTAATATTTCTCCAATGCTTTCATTACCTTTAATTGCTTTCCGTTAATTTTTGTGTCCTTCATTGCTTTTAATACAAGAGGTCCTTTTCCATTTAAAATTTCCACATAGGTAAGGGTGTCCTGTATGGTTATGATTCCAATATCCTCTGCTGTCATACCGTCCAGATTAGAAAGCACCCCAACAAAATTCGTTGCCCGCAGCTTCTTTTTCTTTCCCCCGTTAAAACGAAGCTTCATTATTCCCTGATTCAATTGATCGCTCTTTGCCTTCCTGATTTCAGGGATTGTACTGATCTTATCTTCAAAAAATGGCTTTCTTTGGGATACCTGTTCCTTATCCGGCTTCGGCTTTTCCTGTATCTGAAAGCCAATGAGAGCTTCTATTTGCTCTAAAAAACGGGATTGGGTCGCTGTCACAAAAGACACCGCATTTCCCTTTTGTCCGGCACGCCCGGTTCTTCCCGTTCGATGGACATAGGTTTCCTCTTCCAATGGAATGTCATAATTAATGACCAGGGAAATATCTTCTACATCAATCCCTCTTGCTGCCACATCGGTGGCTACCAGATACCGGAATTCCCCACGCTTGAACCGCCGCATGGTAAGGAGCCTATCGTCCTGTTCCATGCCACCGTGAAGCTTTCTGGCTTGGTACCCATTACGATTTAATTGGTCACAAACGGTATCCACCCGGTCCTTTGTGCCGCAGAAAATGATACAGCTATCTGGATTTTCCATGATGGTCACATCCATAAGCAGATCAAACTTCTCTTCCTCTTTCGTCCTATAAAGGGAATGTTCAATATCCCCTGTGGTTAGATTTTCCTCATTCACATCAATGAAAACTGGTGTTCTCATGGATTGTACTGCTATCTTTTTTATTTCATCAGGCATGGTCGCGGAAAACAACATGGTCACCCGTTCCTTGGGAAGCGCATTGATAATGGACTCCACCTGATCTAAAAATCCCATATCCAGCATCCGGTCCGCCTCATCAATGACCAGATAGCTGATCTTATTGAGAGGAAGTGTCCCTTTTTCAATGTGATCCAGAACCCGCCCTGGGGTTCCTGCCACCACATGAGTCATTTGTTTTAACTCCGTCTTCTCTATGGAAAATGGGTGTCTGCCGTAGATTGCAGCCGCCTTGATTCGTTTATATCTTCCAATGTGGGTAAATGTTTCTTTTACCTGAACGGCAAGCTCTCTTGTGGGAGTCAGAATAAGAGCCTGTGGCTTATTTTCAAGCCACTCTGCCATTTCACAGATTGGTATTGCATATGCCGCCGTTTTACCGCTGCCTGTCTGGGCTTTTGCCATTAGATCTGCCTTATCTAACACCAATGGAATGACACGTTCCTGAACTTCAGTTGGTATCTCATACTCTAATACTTTTAGTGCCTTAATAATGTCCTCGCTTAAAGAAAAAATACCAAAACCTTTTTGAACCATTCTAATGCCTCTCATTCCATTTGACTTAATGCGATTATACCTGCATCCTTACTATCTCCATTTGCTATGCTATTATAGCACAACGTTTCCCCATAGGGGAAAAAATGTGAAATGTCCCCTGATCTGGGATCAGGGGACTCATTATTTGGCTTAATCAATCAAGGTATAGATTTGAATGCTTTCCACTTTTTTATCTTTAATATGAAACTTCATAACGTCCACATAGTTTGCAGGCTCATACCGAAAATCATCTTCTTCGTTACTTATTTCTCCACCCAATAAGGTTCCTTCCGGGTATGTCTCTTTCAAAAGCTCATAGCTATCGCCAACTTTAATATTCCTTACCGTCGGATACTTGGGATCGGTAATTTCGATGTTGAATATAAATGAATTATTATTCTCAGCCCCATCTATGGTTTTAATCACAAGACCAGGGTAAAGATACTGTTTTTCTGTCTTACCATTCAACGGATCCATATTTTTTCCGTCATCAGGAGAATAGGTGTGGGATTTGATTTCAGTTGCTTTACCAAGCAGGCTTTCCATCTTCTGATCGTCTACAATGTCGGAAAGGGAGATGGTCTTATCCTGGTATACAAAGGCAAGCTGTTTTAAAATAACATTTCCCTCTTTTTCTATGGAACCTTCCTTTATAACCTTATCAGTGGTGGTTTCATTTCCGTGTTCTGAGGACGGCTGTGTCTCAGTCTCTTTTGAGGAGTCTTTGGAGGTGTCTGCAGGCGTACTGGCTGTGGTTGGCTCCCCTGTTTTATCCTGGTTTCTACCGCAGGCGCTAAGGGCCATTGCACTCATTGCCAGAAATCCGGTTATCATTACATATTTTTTTATTACGTTCATTGTCATTCCTCCTTACAAAGCTTGTATCTGGTTTTCTTCTTTACAAGGTCATTATAAATGGTAATATTATTAGAGTCATAACAAACTTGTATCATTCTTGTAACATTATGCGGAGTGGCAATTATTTACATACCCTTTGGATGAAGGACTTTTATTTCCATGTAACAGGGTAATCAAGATGTTTTGGCAGTTTTGTATTTTGATTCCCTTTGGCAGCGTTTACTTGTCCTTGTGATAAAAACACGGCATCCCTTAAATCCGCGTGACTAAAATCTGCATCCCGCGTATCGGCTCCCAAAAAGATGGTGCCATAGAACGAACAATGATTGAAATTAGCTGCGATTAATAGCTTTGTGCTCAAATCCAATCCGCTTAAATCTTTATATTTAAAGCTCCTCCCCAGATAATCGGAGGGAGTATTTTTATTTTCACTGTTTAGGCTCTTTGTTATTAAGCTGCAAACCTGTTTTAAAATAATATTTACCCTGTTTCTATATTCTTCTGTATCAAAGGAAAGAATGGTATCAGGATTAGAATTGCATATCATTTCATTTTCATTTATCAGAGCAATGATATTTTTCTGTAGCTCTTTTGCTGGTATAATCGTCATGGATTCCATTAAGTAGTAACGCATTTGATACAGTTGAAATACTCTTAGAAATACATCAAATATTTCCTTCGTGCTACAAGATGTATCCTGCCAGGTCTGGCCCATATAAATGGTTTGTGTCACTTGCTGCCCGGCGCCAAAACAATCATACCCGATACAGCCTTTCAGTTTTTTGTTAATCAGTTCCTCATGGATATCACATTGAAAATTTTTCTGAAGATTCTTACACGGCTTTCCCGCTGGTTTGTTTTCTGGAAATCCATCCATTTTAGAAAAAAACAATGCTATGCAACATAATCCACTACACTTTGAGCAATCCGATTTCATTGATTGTAATGTTATTGTTGTTTCGTTATGTATTTTTATCATGAATTTACTCCATTTGATTCGTTCTTTACTTCTTGTTTCTACTTTAATATCACGTTTAATGTCGTGTCATATAGCAGAAGGGATCGTTATCATCTGGTGTTTTGTGAATAAAATCCAGTTCCCGTCTACGGCTGACAATGAATATGGCCGTAATATTCTGTTCTTGTAATGGAATACACGCTTGTCTTTGTATTTTCGTCATCTGCATACTCTTCCCGCAATGTCATTCCCATCTTTTCTGCTACTTTTCTTGATGGAACGTTTATCCACTTTTGATAAGAAAACATTTCATCAAAATTCTTGTTCTCAAAACCATACTTTAAACAGGCTTTTGCGGCCTGAGTGGCATATCCGTTACGCCAAAATTTCTTGTCTGTATGATAGCCAATTTCAGGAAACAAATTGCCATCACCATGAATATTTTGCATGGTAATCCCACAATCTCCAATAAAGCGATTCGTATCCTTTAAAATTACTGCCCATAATCCGAAGCCGTATCTTTTATAATTATCAAGATTCCATTTAATCCAGCTTCTAGTTTTGTCCTGATCAAATGCTTTAGGATAATATTGCATTGTCTCTTGGTCGGATAATATCTGATGCCAAGCTTCAAAGTCGTCAGGGGTTATTTCTCTTAATAAAAGCTGATCGGTTTCTAAGATAAAATCTTCCATTGTTCTATCCTTTCATAACCTTTATTTTGTAATATATAATGATAAATTCCAAAGTACATCGTTTTTGAATCTGAGTAAGGAGCCAATCATTCATTAAAACAAATTTCAACTCTCCGCTTTCCAAACAAAAAGTCCTTCTGACCTGGCTAGTTCCCTAGCCAGAGCTATTAAATCCTCATTAAGATTATATAGACCCAAATACAGGTGCCCATTATTTACTGTAATCAAAGCATCCTCATTTTCAATATAAATGTTTAAATGTTTATTTTTGCTTATACCACACTGCATAATCCACTGAGCTAATTTATCAGGTGATGGATTTACACTACACTTATCTTGATAGCACACTTGAAAATCATAGTAACAATTTAGCTTCAGCATAATATCTTTAAACTTCTGGAAAATTTTAATCGACTCTGTCTTTCTTTGGTAATAATCTTCTACTGCAAAATACTGTCCACCATTATCTCTTTCCACCCTCTTTGGCAGTATATCAATGACATAACAAGGCTTGTTCAATAGTTCATCAATTTTATTGTAAAAATCCAAAGTTTTCTCCTTTCAGCTTATGATTCTTTGTCCGTAATTCTAAACTATATTAAATATCAAGTTATTTATAAATCATTCTTGTTTACCAATTCTTCTAATTGACTGATACGTTTATCTTGTTCTCGAATCACTTTTCTTAATGAAGCTATCTCGTTAAATGCAAATAGGCCAACAACACACAGCAGCACAATTGAATGAGATTCCATAGTCTATTTACCCCCATATTTCTAGTTAATCTTATTAATAGGGTACCATCTACTTCATTAACAATCAACTCTAAGAGCTCTATCTGTGGCAATTGGCCTGATTTCAATCCATATTTGAAGTCTAAATTTATAATTGTAAGCATACCTTAAATGATAATTCAACAAGACTTTTTCTTATTTGCTCACGATTACACCACTTACGTGAGTTCCATTCAACACCGCTTAAGTCATCACCACCAAACAATATTTGACCTAAGATAACGTTGCGGAATTTTGATACTGCGAAAAATGCGGCAGCTTCCATTTCAACAGTAACACAACCCTCTGAAACCCGCAGTGCCATTTTCTCTTCTGTTTCTCTGTAAAATGCATCTGTCGTCCATGTCTTTGCTTTAATATATGGAATATTGTCTACTTGTAAGACTTTTTCAATTACTTTAATCGCATGTTCATTACATTCTATTTCTCTTGATGGTTCTACATAGTGGTATGAAACGCCCTCATCTCTAACCGCTGAATATGGAACTATTAAATGACCTACCTGGATATCTTTTTGCAGCACTCCCGCGGCTCCACAAACAATAAACTTTGAAAATCCCATTGCAATAAGTTCCTCTAATTGTGCTGCTGCACCGGCGGCTCCAAGGAAGCCTTGCATGATTGCAATAGGGGTTCCGTTATATACAGTCTCATAGATTGGTAGATTGATAGTCGCAGTGTAGAACGTAGCAATTTGTTTTAGTTTGTCTGATTGGAGCAAATCATTTATAACATCACCAAAAAAGGTTATCACGCAGTATTCGGGAGCATCTATTTTTGTAATTATATTTGAGGGTTCTATTTTTGCTTTTGTATTCGAATCAAATTCCAATATTGGGAATTCTCTTTGATGAAACATAAATTTTACCTCCTATAATATAAAATAATTTTGCTTTGTAAAAAACTACTAACTTAATATTTCAATCGTTAGTAGTTCATTTAATCACTTATAGAATATTTGAAATTCAGCAAATCAAAAAACTATCTAAATGGCGTTGTATGTATTGCCTCCGAAGCAAATTCTTTAATTGAATAAATTGTTCCATCTTCTGTAAATTCAATAATTGATACGCCATCAAAGCCACTTATCTTATCTTGCATTTTATGCTTAAAAAACCATTCTACAACAACTGAATCTGCTTGATGAATGAATCGTTTAATAGTCCATTCTATTACTACTTGCTCTTTTAACATTTTGTCAATCCATTGATGTATTTCAGAAATACCCTGATACTCTGGCCCGTAACATTCGCTATAATAGATATCACAATCAAAAATATTATCTATATTCTTAAAGTCACGTGATACCCACATATCAAAATATTCTTTAATAACAGCTTCTTTTTCATTCAAACTCATAGTCACCTCCATAGCTCATATGCTAAGAAAATACCAATTTATATATTTAGGATACAGCAATCTCTATCAACTATCAATAATAAGTTATGAATGTAATATGATTAACTAACTCCTAATTCATCTCATCGTCATACAATACAGCGTTATCTTTCTTCGTCTCGCTTACACCTTCAGCTGTCTCATCCAAATGCATATCCAGACTTGCATCACCACCAAAGTGATACTTGTGGCCGTTAAAAATCATTTACCTCATTATTTTTTCTTTCAAATTCTTTTTTTCATTGTAGATTTATGGCTAACAAATGTTAGTTCAATAAAACAAAAAACTACCAGCGTAGCACTGATAGTTAATAGCTTTCTTTATATTCACTTTTATTGGCTTCGCAATATCAATATAATTTTTCTAATTTTAGTCATATACTTCTATATATGTTTCTGGGTAACAATCCACTTCTTTCTGCTGCTTATCATCTAACCACAAAGGGATAGACCATTCCTGGATATCATCAAAAGTAATAAACCACTGCACACCATTATCATAAGAATTAAATGAGTATGCCAAAAACGTCCATATTTCACCGATATTGTGTTTTGTGCCATCATAATCAGTAAAATTTTTAATTACACGGTATTTACGACCCTCTTTTAGGAGTTGTCTTTGTTTTCCTATATTTACAGCCTTGAGATTGCTCCAAAAACCAATTTTTTGTGGCCCAGTCATATTTACACCTCAACCTTTTATTATAAATAATCTCCATGAGTAGAATACCATTTAGCTTAATAACTATCAATATCATATTAACAATGTGTGTAAATCTGTGGATACTAATTTGAAGTGTAGAATTTAAAGCTAACAGATTTCATTTTTATAGATTCAATCACTTCATTCTGACAATAAAAAACTACCAGCTTTATACTGATAGTTAGATGTTAAAGAGATATCAAACGAGTATATTCATGACTTGATCGAATTTCTTCATATATAACAATTTACTGTTATCAGAGAGTTTTTCAAAACTTCTGGTTAATTTATTCTTTACAAATTCTCTTCCTTCATCAATGCTTAATCCTTTATTTACATATGCTAAATATAATAAGCTTGGAACGTTATCAAAGTGAGAAATAGCATCTGCATCTGCAACACATATTTCTTCTATTGTTGTTTTTGAGTTTAATACACTGCCTCTGTGATTTCTAATACACTTTTGCACATGCTTAATTTTATCAGGTGGATATCCAAACTTTTGCAGCATATCTTCTGCTATCTCAGCGCCATGTATATGATGATCTTCATATAATTCATAATTCGTTACGGAGGCAATATCATGTAACCAAGCTGCAATTATTACCACTTCTTGGTCCGCGTCATAACTTTCTGCTAACATTTCTGCATTTTTAACAACCGCCTGAATATGGTAAAAACAGCCTATCCCAAAATGATTCGTTGGCAATTTGCATCTATATTCTACTTCTTCACATAGGTAATCAATAATATCTTTTCGCATGTTAACCTCATTTGATTTGTTTATTAATTCAAATAGTATAATATATCAAAAACTATTAACTATCAATATGAAGATTTCAATGTTAGCTACTGAATTTGATTTCAATTACTGCAACGAAGTCTTTGCCTCCAATCGTTAGATTATTAGGTCTAATTTTTGGGGGCTATCCATTATATAGATAGTTAGTTCTTTTTTTAATTATAAAACTGAATATGCTCAATTGCTTTCTTCATCCAATTGTCTAAAAAGGCAATTTGCTCATTCGTATGAAACCAATGTTCGCCGTCATTCATTACAGTAAGATTGGCGTTATGATTTACTACAAAGGTATCAATTGTCGCGCGAGATGTGAGGTTATCGTTTTCTGCATATAAGATATCAGTGGGAATATCCCATTTGATAGGATTTTGGCGGACGAAGTTTAGATAATCCCACGATAGAGTTTCGCCAAATTCAGTGGGAATTTGTCCCCTTTTACAAAGTTCATCCTCAGTCACATTTGCCCACTGCATCATATCAAGAATTAAACGCTCCATATCCAAAATTGGAGAAATCAATAATGCTTTCTCAATCCTATAGTTTTGTAGTGCGTACATTGCGAAGTAAGCACCAATGCTGTTCGCAATAATTGATATATGCTCGTAATCTATTGTTAAATTCTCATATACAGCCTTAATCTGATCTTGTACAATCCACGGCAGGTAATCCTTGTAATCTACGCCAAAAATATCATAGTTGTTACAATTCTTTTTGTATTGTTCACCTTCTAAATAGTTACCGCCTTTTCCATGTATATATATAATAGCTTTCATAAATATTTCTCCTTATTTAATTCGGATATACTTTACTTAATTATAAATAACCTCTTATATCTATCAATACTAAGTTCTCAATACAAAATACTTAGTAAATCTATAAGCTCTTGGTTGCTGAAAACGTAAAAGAAACTGGCTGTATCTCTTATGAATTATTTCAAGAGCTAAATAACCCCAATAGCTTAACTTTAATTGAAGAATGGGATGATATGGAAGCTTTACAGCGTCATACTAGGACACCACATTTCATCACCTTAGTTGAACAACTTTCTTTCTTTGAAAAAAATTACCAGTTTTAATATATATAAAATTTTTTTAATTATAGTGCAGATGTTGATTGATCTTCAAAAATCTCTTTAACATCTGCACTCCTTATGTAATACTCTGGGAAATTTCAATTTAATGCAAAAAAACCTATCAGATTAATTCTAATAGTTAATATTTTTTATTATTTTAAACTTTATTGACTTCCCATTATTCTCATTTAGTGCAGTAATTATCTTTGATAATAGCGTAGCAAATCTCACCGTGTGGCAATTGGTCATTCCTTATGAATCTCTCAACATTATCTACGATTTTCATATCTGATTTTTCTAACACTCTACCTGATTTTATATTATCTTTTCTATGATAAGCTTCCAGCTTAACAAACTCGGTATTTAAAAAGGTATAATCAATAATACTCTTTAATGCTTCACCTGCATATCCAACTCCCCAGTATTTCTCCCCAATACAATATTCCATTTCGGCTGTGCGGCAGTCACTATATACTTTACAAAAAGCAATTTGTCCGATATTTTTTTGACTTTGTTTTTCAATAATAGCCCATCTGAAAAAATCTGTATTGTCGTACTGATCTATCCAACTTGCTAGTAACTGCGTAACTTCACCTATTGTTGAATAAACTGGTTCCCCGTATTCAGCTTGTATCTTAGGATCAGAAGCCCAGTTAGCCCAGGCTTCATGACTATCACTAATTTTAAAAGGTCTTAATATAAGCCTATGTGTTTCTATTACTTGTGTTGCTTGCTGCATAATTAACTTCTCCTAATACAAATGATTTTTCATTCATAGACTATGAAATATCTTAATAAATAACAATATTAATTCCTAATGGTTCCAAATAACATTAAAATCTATTTTGGGCTTGGTATTATAGCTAACAAATATCAGTTTACTGCACTAAATACTTCTGTCTTATGACAATATTGGCATCGAAAATTTCCTTGCACACTACCGCCCACGGTGATTCGGGATGATTGTGTTCCATAAAAAACTTCGCTTTGCTGATATTCTCCGCTTTAATAAAAATCATTCCTGCGGTGGTTTTTGCATCGTTCTTGAACTTGTGAAAATCATCTAAGTTAATTGCTATAAATTCCATCTCTTTATCTCCTAAAAATACTAATTTACTTAGTAGATATTATTAATACTTTATATTATAATGATAATTTATATCAATGCCTTGATTCCCTAATATCATATTGTTACAAGAAAGGAATACTCACAAATGAAAAAACTAGAAGACACTATTTATACTGCTATTGAATTATCTAATAATGTTGCGAATAACTTAACTTTTCCACAATCTATACCAAATTCCCCTAATCCGCTTTTGCTATCAAAATGGTATGCTAAAGAAATAGAATACTGTACTGCCGAAATAGATAAAATTGAACAGTCCTGTGGATTGAACTGTAGTTGTTCTAAAGGATGTTCTTCATGTTGTAGAATGCTAATAGGTGTTACACCTGTTGAGGCTCTAGCATTTACTAATACTTTAAGTAACATGGAAAAAACACTTTTAGATAGAATAAAGTCAACTGTTGCTGAACAATGTATAATGCTCACTAATTATGGTTTTCCTAATAATCCACTAACAGTTTTAAACTATTTAAATCAAGAAAAAGAAATGCAAAAAAAATATTTTGATTTACATTTAGAATGTCCTTTTCTTTCTTTTAATAAGGAATGTCTTATTTATTCCGTTAGACCAATTCCCTGTTGGACTTATAGGTACTATGGAAATAAGAAAGATTGTGATATGTCTACATTTCCAAAAGACAATATACTATATTCAGAATTTGAAAAAAGGGAAATTGAAAGACTTGATATAGCAAAGCCTCGTAAAAATACTACATTGCAAATACTACAATTTGCTTTAAAAAGCTTATTATGTTAATTTATAACCCTATATCATTTATATTTTTAGGATGGCCATTGTCATCCTTTTTTGTATTAAATCCTATTCTGTCTTGTCTTTAAACTCTATAATCTAATTCTTCTAATCCTAATTCATGATTATAGCTTCCCTCTTAACTGCCTCTTTTTCCTTCTCCAATAATTGTTTTTTCCACACAGGATAGGATACCTTTGAGTTCACCCCTTCTTTTTTATGAAAATACTAATTCTATATTTAACATATTTTCTTATTACTGTATAATCATTATGTGAGAATAATTCGCTTTCGCTGAAAGGAGCTTCTTATGTTTAAAAAAGGTTTCTATATTGATTTGGAAGATTCATTAACATATCCATCCGTAAATGTAATCTGTTCATGCATAGAAAATTATGCACAATCCTCTGGAGAAAAGCTAGAGTTAATAAGTACTGAAATGCCTATAACTTTTCGCTTAGATAGTACGTTTTATATTGCTGAAATTTCTATGCTGCGCGGAGGTTACTCTATTCACTGTAAAGAAAGTCAGTAGTACTTTTAAACAATCCATGGAATTATTCTCACAATAAAATACTAATTTATATAAAGATACATGATTAGAATATCAATATTTACTATCTACGCCCCATATTTCTGTAATAACTTATTTATAATTAGAATATAATTAATTAGTGGCATCTAATATTACATAATTATCAAGGAGGTAATTTTGCTGAAAGAAAAGAAAATAATCTTATTTTTGCTATGTGCACTTCTAGTTATATTGGGATCTGTAACAGCCCTCGCTTCCGAACAAAGAACTATATATCAGACTGTAAAATATACTAGTAGTTCAGCTTCAATTACAACGCCGACTTTTGTATTAAATTCAGACAGGCTATCTTATAGTTTTAGTAGAACGTCAACCCCAAATGATCGAACTACAACATTGACCTTGCAAAAATACACAAATGCTAAATGGGTTGATATAGAATCTTACACTATAGTTGGGCCACGGGGTAGAAGTTCGTCTTTTGATAATTTAGATTCTAGTGCGACATATCGTGCCATATTAACCACTACTGACTCAAGACTAGATTCAACTTATCTATTACTATACGAATAAATTGTAATACCGTAACAAATCTGTAACAGGTAAATGCAGATGCCACTCTCTCTGTCTATATGAAATAAATATATTAAACTTACTTCTATCTCGCTAAATTTCAGTTTAACCGATTTCTGGCAATAAAAAACTACCAACTCAATACTGATAGTTAGTCGTTTTCTATTTTATTGGCTTAGTTCTATTTTTAAAATAGACTATTCAGTCACAAGTTCAACTTTCTACTGTTTTAATTTCCATATCGCATTGGGCATACTGTTCTACATCTATTACAATTGACAACATCAAAACCTCTAGCATTGGTTCCATATGTATTTGGCCGGCATTTGGCCTGATCTGCATGATCACCATTCAGGGCTTTTACTGGGCAACTCTGAATACATAGCTTGCAGCCATTAATGCAGATATTCTTGGCAAGCGGGTCGGATTCAAGATCGAGATCGGTAAGGATTGCACCCAAGGTCAGCAAATTGCCATACTTTTCATTTAGAAGTAATGTGCTTTTACCCAGTGCTCCAAGCCCGGCAAGTACTGCGGCATGTTTCATTGATACCAAACCACGTCCTTCCATTTTATTTGGATCCCAATATTCATAAGGAGCGTCTGAGGGAATCGGTATAGCATATCCACCATAAAGCTTCTCAATTTCTTTTGCTGCTTTAAACGCAACCCCATCAACCTCAGGGCAAGTGCTGTTATTAAAATAACCATATATCAATCTCGGCTCAACCTTTGTTAATCCCTTTGGAAGTGCAATTCCAAATACAAAGACCGATTTACAATCCGGAAAGATATCTTTTGGGTGAAACCCCACAGGTGCTTCAGAAAAACGGTCAATATTAGCAACACCACATACATCTGCGCCTAAGCCCAATATCAATTCTTTTATTTGTTTCTTCATACCTGAATCTCCTCACATGCCGATTGTATAAATAATATTTATGAGTAGAATACCAAAATACTTACTAACAATCAATATTAAGTCTTCAAAGAACAAGTTCTTTGCCAAGCATAATAAGATGAAATCCTCTCTCATAGGCATTGGGCTGAATCCCAATGACTCGAAATCCATTCTTAAGATACCATTTATAATCAATACGATCACATGTAAGTCCTTCAATCGCTTCTGGTATGTTTTTTATTTCTTGATGGTGAATGTTAAATCCAACAGAACTAATCCCACTTCTAATTTTGATGATTGCATCGACATTGCTCAATTGCTCATAAGCACCTTCATAATCCCACCAGTCAGGTTTTATCGTACTCATAAGAAGCGCAACTGCTGGAATGGTAGCTGGTGTTAACTCATATACATTCACATGTAGTATCCTCCTTCTATTTTCTTTTCATCAACTCTCGGAGATACTATAGCCATCATTACAACCGTATGAAATTCCTTGCCGAAAGGATAGCAATGCAATACCCCTTCCTTTTTATAGCCATTCTTTTCAAGTACATGAATGGAAGCTGTATTCTCTACCCGGACTAAACCTTGTATACGCAGTAATTTTAGATTCTCAAGGCCAAACGATGTGACTTTTTCAACTACCTCTGTAGCAACTCCATATCCCCAAAAACTTCTACCGAAATGATACGATATTTCTGCCATGGTCTTCTTTTGAAATCCTCCAAGGTCCACTCTTCCAGCTATTTTCCCTGTACTTTTTTCTTCCACACACCAGGTAAAAACGGTCTTACTTTTTAACAGTCTGCCATTTATATTATTTAACCAATTTGATATATGTGGCTCCTTATCAAAAAGTGGGACTCCCCCTCCAAGATATTTTTGCACTTGATCATCTCTTAAGATATCAAAATATTCCGCCATGTCGAGGCGAGAAAATGGTCGCAGAATAAATCGTTGGGACTCTAAATAGGGGACACTATCAAAATAATCATTGAAAGATTTCAAATTAACCTCCTTTACACGGTCAGATAAACTTATGAAATACAACCATTTATTTATTCGAAGGTAATAATATGGCTCTTTCTTTCAATCAATGAAACCGTGTATCAACTCTAGTATATACTCATTGAGAAAACAATTGCTTTAGTTGCTCAACATATTGTTCTGGCTGCGTAAGGCTTAATTCACCATGTTTCATGTCCGGTGCAATGTATAGATGACTGTTTGGTATTGCCCGGTGTAGCATTAGTGCTGATTTTTGCATGACGGTAATTTCTTTTTCCCCAACAATAACAAGAACTTTTGCTGATGTTTTCTTAATTTCTTCTTTCATTTTGTATGTCCCATTGCTGAATATTGTATTTATTAAGGTCTGTTTTGATATTACTATACTTTCGGTATAATATCTTTCAAACTGCACATCGGGGACACATAGCTGCTTTGCCTGTAATTTTGAAAACCAACGCTTTCTTATCAGTCCATAGCTAAGGTTGCACATGGGAACTGCTAAAAGCCTGGTTCCCCATATGGGACAGACCAAGGTGCTTTCTATGGCGGCAAAGTCTGAAATATTGGCATTTTGGGATAACACTTCCGTGACAATTTGGGCACCTATGGATAAACCACCAATTGCAAATATATGTCCGTTGCATTGTTCCTTCACATAGTTTATCACTTGGTCCGCGGAATCTTCTATACTTACAAATGTCTTATTGGCATTATCGCCGTACCCGTCAAGAATAGGAGTAACAACATGAAACTCAGGTGTTAATAAAGATATAACACCTTCCCAAGACCAATAGGACAGACCGCCGCCATGAAGTAAAATAATTGTAGGCGCATTGATATTTCCGAACTCTTTAAATACCATGTCAAACAGCTCCATTTTTAAAATTGTGATACCATTGGCTCATTTCTTCCTCACTGTCAACATGAAGCAGTTTGAAGATTTCATAGGCGAATTCTACAGCTGCTGTTTCATTCGCAGTGATGATGCCACCATCAACCACCACTTGGGCTGGAATGTATAAATGTTCTCCTTTATATCCTTCTGCACCTTTAAAATAGTCTAGTGAATCTCCTGTATGCTTCACAGAATCAAGGAATCCATGTTTACATAAAAAATAGGTCGCTCCACAGATTGCTGCAATGAGAATGTTACATGCTTTAAGTTTTTTCACGAATAATGCAATTTCTTCATATTGGTTTTCTTCCCAGGAAAGACCACCGGGAAGGATAACAAGGGCCAGGTTATGAAAGTTATCATACTCTTCGATACTGTAATCTACACTGGCTCTGATACCTCCCATTGAAGTTTTGGGCATATGATCAATGGCAATGGTTTTTACTACATAATCCGAAAAAGAATTTATTACCGCAATTGCATAGCTTCCTTCCCAATCACACCATTGATGTGTTAGTAGTATAAGTACTTCGTTTTTTATAAGATTCATAATTACCCCCTGTTATTATTTAGCATTAAGATGCTATTCTTTTACTGCTTTGATTAATAAAAAACTACTAACTTATTTAGGCAGCTAGTAGTCTATGTTTGCTATGATTCGATTGTGTTATGATTCTTTATTTTCTTTAATGCCTCATCTATGGAAATGCATTCCGCATATCTTTCATTCCACATGAATTCATTATGATACTTATAACTATTTTCCCCACTTAGATATTCATTATCAATGGTTGAATTAGCGTAAGCAGGTACTATCATATGGAATCCATGCTCAAAACCACATTTCACCGTGGCATCAATACATTTATCTGTTTGAAGCCCTACCACAATAATTTCTTTCTCATTTTTATTTTTTAAATATTCTAAGAGACCGGTTCCTCTAAAGGAGCTATTAACTTCTTTTGTAAATATTTTTTCCTGTTCCAGGGGTTTGAAATCTTCATAAATCTCAAATCCTTCCTCGCCCTTGGTCAGGCTGCTTCCTGCTCCATTATCGTGAACCACGTAAACGACTTCAATACTGTTTTCTCTTGCTGCACTTATTAAATTCTCAATATTTTTCGTAAAGGCACTAAAATTATATAATTGATCATTAACAAGTAATTTTTGTGTATCAACAACCAGTAATACCATATCGTTTACCTCCGTATGTCTCATGCCATTTGAACTTTGTCCTTTATTTCACTGAAAGATGCTTTAATTTAAAGGATATAGATAATTGTACTAGCTGTCAATATTATTTTTTGTCTTAGAATCTTATGTGTATGTTATTATGTAAATGAGATTTATTTAGTCCTCTTTGTTTAGCTTTGAATAGATAAATGTATCCTTCCAAATTGGCTTACCATTGCTATCCCTCCAGAAATACACATTTTTCTTCAAATATCCTTCCCGGGCAAAGTCCATACTCTCCAATAATCTCCACGATGCTTGATTGTCAGGATCGCATTCCGCGTAAATTCTATGGATACCTTTTTGAAATGCCAGTTCCATGAGCTTTTCACAGCTTTCCTTTGCATATCCCTTGTTCCAAAAATCCTCATTAAAAACATACCCTATTTCCAATGATTCAAAATCACGTTTTCCTAAATATACATTACCAATCATCTTGCCGGTAGACTTTAACTCTACAGCTATCATTTCATCTGATGAAACTCTCCACTTCAAATTATCTTCGGTTTCTTTTAAAGTCTTAGTTTTATATGGTTCATATTTTACAACCTTAGGATTTGACAAATATTCAAATAAATCCTGTAAATCGTCTTCCTCATACCTTCTCAAGATTAACCTTTCCGTTTCTGCCAGGATAGATTTTCTGTTCATCATAGTTGTGCCCTCCCCTTTTTTCTTAATTTATATTACTAGAAACCTTTCGAACTACCAGTATAATACTGACAGATTCCTGTTTCATTTAAATCTGTTTCTGTAATGCCATTAAATTTCCTTAGCAAATTCCAATCAGTTTGACCGTGACGAACAAGATATACCATAATTATACTTCTACCTCATACTTATATTATTTAGAGTACCATTAAGCTTGCTACAAACCATATACCACTATGCCAAAGGCAGCACAATAGAAACACTGGTCCCCACTCCAACCTCACTCTCAATCATAAGCTGCCCATTAAATTTCTCCACAATCTCCTTACAAAGAGAAAGTCCAAGCCCGGAGCCATTGGCAAAGTTAGAATTCCCAGCCCGGTAAAAGCGTTCCTGTACCAGCGCAATCTCATGTTGATGAATGCCGATTCCCTGGTCACTAATTTTTATGACTGCATTATGATCAGAAATAAATGTCTCCGCTGCCACCTGTCCACCGGCATTAGAATATTTTATTGCATTATCCACAACATTTGCGATTGCATGTGTAATAAGTGTTTTATTACCATTAACATAAATTTCCCTGTCTAAATTCCATTTTATCAATACGTCTTTTTTCTCCGCTTTTGGCTTCATATCTTCTAATATCTGTAACGTTAATTGGGATACATCTTCCTTATCTATTTGAAGCTCCGGAGCGGCCTTGTCAAACTTGGAGAGAATGAGCAGTTCCTGGATTAGCTTTGTTAAGCGGTCTGATTCATTTAACAGATGAGAATAAACCTTTTTTAATTCCTCATCTTCCTGTTCTCCTTCATATAAATATTGGGAGAATCCGCGAATTGCGGCGAGAGGGGTCTTTAACTCATGTGATACATTGGATACAAATTGCTTCTGGTACTGAATATAGTCATTTAATTTCATTCCCATCTGATTTAGTCCTTCTGCCAGAACTCCAAGCTCGTCCTTTCGGTTTAACGATACCTGGTCAAATTGCTGCCTGGAGAACTTCTCGGTTGCTCCCAGAAGGTACTTGATGGGCTTTGTGGTCCTGCGGGCAATGAATACGCTTGAACCTGTCATGAGAATAATAAAACCGACGGCTCCGATGATTAAGATGGAGCGGATTTTATCCATGATTTCGTAAAAATATGAGATATCCTCAACGATTTCAAATACATAAGCATTTTCATAATATTTATTTTGAATAGGGATTGCAAAATATATCAATCCCTGATCTGTGACCGTATAGGAATAATTTCCTTTCAGGGCCTTACTGATATTTTCCTCAAAAATCTTAGGAGAACCGTTGTAGACTGGAGTTCCATTTTCAGCCAGTCCAAGAAGCTTCTGATTGCTATCATAGATTCTTACCTCTCTTCCAGAAGCCTTTAATACCTGTAAGACATCTTTTGCTACCTGGGAAGCATCCGGCTCGTTTGCAGTTTTATCATACCTTGTAAGTATTTCTCGAAATGAGAGCTCACACATATCTGCCTTTTCCATAAGCTGCTTTTCTATGGTCACAAAGCTATAGTGGTCTATGGCTTTATTCACCCAGTAAATAATAACGGAAAAGGATAGAATAGAGAAAAACAGTATACTTAAGAGAAGCCTGGTTGCATATTTCATTCGGCTTCACCTCCAAACTGGTAACCGAATCCGTAGACGGTTTTCACATACTTTGGGTTCTCCGTATCATCTTCCAGCTTCTTTCTAAGGCGCATAATTGTCATATCCACACTGCGGCTATCACCGGAATAATCATATCCCCATACGATTTCTAACAGCTCGTCTCTGGTGAATATCTTTTTCGGTCTTTTGGATAGGGTTTCAAGTATTTTAAATTCTTTTGCAGTGAGAGCAATCTGACTTTCTCCTTTTAACACTCGTTTCGTTTCAAAATCAATCTCCAGATCTTTGTATCGAACTGGAACCATAGAGCTATTTGAGTTCTGGTCGCTTGAGTCATACCTTCTTAGTACAACCTTGATCCTTGCGATAAGTTCCCTGTTATCAAAGGGTTTTGTCAGATAATCTTCCGCCCCAAGCTCAAGACCAAGCACCTTATCAATGATTTCATTCTTTGCCGATAACATGATGACTGGAATGGTGGAGGTCTTTACAATCTCCCGGCATAGATCGTAGCCGGAATAGTCTGGCAGCATTAAATCAAGAATCACCAGGTCTGGCTGAAAGGTACCTAGCTCCTTCAGTCCTAAGGTGCCATTTTCTGCTGTTTTCACCTGGTAGCTTTCTCTTTTTAAAATAAGTTCTATCAAATCTCTGATTGCAGCCTCATCGTCAATTACAAGTATTTTTTTCATAATCACAACTTCCTTTTCGCACGAATGGTATATTAAGTCTATGAACTAACTCTTTTTTCAAATTCCACTTGCATTTCTCCCCATTCTTCCAGGACTTTCAGCACCGGAATAATTTTATTCCCCTGGTCTGTTAATCCATATTCCACGTGTGGCGGATTTTCTGAGTACTGTTTTCTCCAGATCATTCCATGGCTCTCTAAATCCTGCAAAGAGCGGGTTAACATAATATTGGTAATACCGTAAAGCTGCCTCTTTAACTCATAATACCGAAAATTCCCTTGAGATAAATACCACAGAATAGGGAGTCTCCATTTCTTGCAAATATAATTAAACGCATTAACCAGCTCACATGAGCCATCGTACCAATCACTGGTATCCATTTTAACCACCTCAATATAATATTTTGCGGGCACAAAATTGTGCGTACTTGTAACATGCAGTTTTAATATATAATATTATGTCAGGGCCTCTAAATTATAGTAACACTAAAACATAGATATTTAAAGGAGAGAGAAGTATGATATTTTATTTTTCTGGTACTGGGAACAGCTTATGGGTGGCGAAGAAGCTGGCTGAACTTCAAGACGATCAAATATTGTTTATTCCCAAGCTTATGGAAGAAAAACGTGGGCCGTTCTCATTTACCTTAAAGCAGGATGAAATGCTTGGCTTTGTATTTCCAGTCTATGCCTGGGCGCCTCCTAAAATAGTATTGGAGTTTATAAATAATCTTGTGATTACCAATCGTAATGACTACTATACATATTCCGTCTGTACTTGCGGGGACCATGCAGGGCTGACCATGAACGTTTTGTCATCAAACCTGCAAAAAAGAAAAATCAAGCTAAACAGTGGTTTTTCTGTCTTTATGCCCAATAATTATGTTATCGATTATGATTTAGATACAAAAGAGTTGAAAGATAAAAAGCTGGAGCAGGCGAAACAAAGGGTTGAAGATATTAGCAGTCTTATCACCAACAAAACAAAGGATACATTTGACTGCTATCGCGGCAGCTTTCCCTGGTTAAGAACTTATATCTTTAATCCTTATTTTAATCGTTTTTGCTTAGGAACCAAAAAATTTCATGTTACAAGTAATTGTATTTCCTGTGGCTTATGCGAAAAAATTTGCCCGACCAAAAATATTCTGTTAAAAAACAAATATCCTACATGGGGAATAGACTGCACGAAATGTATGGCATGCTTACACCGCTGCCCGGTTGGGGCCATTCAGTATGGAGATCGAACGGAAAAAAGAGGGCAGTATTATAACCCAAATGTTTAAGTCTGTTAAAATCATCATTTGATAAAGTAAAAAGCAGGCATTCTTAGGTGCCTGCTTTTCAATCGCATCTTATTTTGACTATCTGCTTTTTCAATATATCGTTCATCAGATACTAACAAAATATCAAAAGCCTAATTTTCTTCAACCAATAGCTTGTGAATTCTTCATGATTCGTTTTGCATTTAATTTAAAGTTAGCTAATACTAAGTGAAATTTGTCACATCTTACGTATATTATTATTCTATACAAGATGCCTACCTATTTCATTGCATGTATTATACTATTCTACAATCTGATAATTCTCAGCTTCCACTAAACTTTTTTTATAATTATTAAAATATGAATTAAAATCATTTAAAAATTCTGTTGTTCCTCTTTTTAATGTAGTCTTACTTTCATATTGGTCTTGTAAGCTCTCAACATACTTTTGAATGGGTAAATTTTTCTGATATACTGTAAACTCATAATCCCAATAATCTTGTTCTGAATCAAATGATTTCATAACTGCATAAGCATCTTCTTTATTATCTGCAGTGTTTATTGTTTCTTTCAGCTGGTTAAGATAATCCAACACCTCATCATCGGTTACGACATAACCATTGCGTATTGCCATTTCATATAATGCTTCTCTTTCTTTAACATAGTTGATCGCCTGTATTTTTGCCTCCTCATTATTCATACCTGACAGGATATAAAAGTCAGTTGCCTGTTTTACCTCTTCATTCGTTATTGTCGCTGTATTTCCTTTTGCAAATAGATCGGATGATGTATTATCTTTATTTATAGCATACTCTTTTAACACCTTTCCCCAATCAGACATAAAAGAGCCTAATCCATTTTCAGCAAAAACAGGAAGTGCAAAAATTATTAATAGAGAAACAATGACAAAACCACTTAGTATAAATTTTATTTTTTTTCCCATGATTATTACTCCTTTACTTAGTTTTCAAATTTAAATCGACAGAACCAGCTGAGGTTGCTGGAATTGCACCATCACACGATACTAAAAATGCTAATTTACCCGTTACATTTGTTGTTGCCGAATAAGTTACTGAATCAGTATTTTCTTTACCAAAACCAGAATCCCATTTTGACGAATCAAATATAATTGAAATTTCACTCCACTTCTTAAATGCTTTATCATTTGAATGCTTAACATTCCCCACCGTCACATATGGAGTAGATGTAGCCGCAGCCGTTTTATAAACTGCCATTGATACACGGCTTGTAAATTTATTATTAGAGCCACTAGGAACATAATATTCGATATAATCTACTTTTGCAGTAATTGTGGACCAACCACCTTCTGGTACTGCAAAAAGCTGCTTTTTAGTTGTTGTATTGCTAATATTGTTATTCTCGTAAGCATATGCCGTTGGTGACAGAGCCGCAGTCGCTCCCAGAGCCATAATGGTCGTCAAACATAGAGCTATTATTTTATTTACTTTGTACATAATGATTCCTCCTTTTCATTATATGAAATATGTATGGCTACGATATTACAATATTCAATGGAATCACCTCTTTTTATATAAATTTCCATTAAGAAATCTTTAAAACCAATTACATCACGTATTGTCTATTTAAATTACTCTAACACATTTTTACATAATATACGCATCTAGTAATTATTCCGGTTAATCATGTAATTATCAAATTTATAAGTGAATAAATAATAATGAGCATAATATTTGTAAATATCATGCTCACTTATTAATCAAATCAGTAGAGACCCACGAAAGCCTCTTACACCATAGTAGGAGTCTGCCCCATTATGGTATAAAAAAACAGTATCGTAACGGCGATCACAAAAAACAGCTCCACCCAGTTTCCTTATATGATCTGGTGTTTTCACCCAGCTGCTGGTTTTCGTATCAAAAGTGCCAAGCTTTTGAAGCTCCCGATATTCCGTCTCAGTTAGAATCTCTATTCCCATTTCATGAGCCAGATCAATGGCGCTGGTTTTTGGTTTATGTTCTTTCCTTGATTCCAATGCCTCACGGTCGTAACAAATACTTCTGCGCCCTTTCGGACTTTCTAAGGAGCAGTCGAAAAATGCGTATTCACCTGTAATATCATTATAACCGACAACATCTGGCTCACCTCCGGTTAACTCCATCTCGTTTAGTGACCATAGTTTTTCTGGATTCGCTTCCAGTTTTTTCTGTACCAGCTCCCATTTAATTTCTTGATGAAAATCTTTATTTTTTTCAAATCGGGTTTTTAATGTTTTAAGCAGTTCTTCACGCTGTTGAGGCGATAACTCCATAATAGCTTCCTCCATAGGAATGATGAAAGAAAGCTGCAAGCGCAATTCTTCCACATTTACTTGTTGCCATTGCTTCAACCGAAGCTTTGATGTTCCTTATATATAGCCTCAGCAATTTATCATATAGTTTGTACCGTTAACCATGATTTAATCATATGACACTATTTTATAACCCCAGAAACCACTGAAAAGATACGGATAGATTGCAGAGTGCTGCGAGATACCACCTCACATTTATAAAAACAAAAAAACAGCCCTCTGATTCGATTTATAAAATATAAACCATCAGAAAGGCTGCCTTTTTTATTTTATCGGAAACTCTTAATAGTCACTTCAAGAAAATCATCCCTTATCAGCTGCCGCTCAGTCTGCTGACCCAACCGTAAATCGTTCTCCCCTATGCTTTGGCTGTTCTATTTCATCTACTACCGCAATGGCATAATCTGCATAGCTTATATAGCTGTCTCCCTTGGAATTAGCCAGAAGATTGTCTTTTCCAGCTACATATTTTCCAGTTCTTGCTCCCTGAAAATCAAAGAATGCAGATGGGCTGATATAGGTCCAATCCAGTCCATTGGTATTTTGTAAATCCAATAAATTGCTTAACATATTTTTCGCCGTAGGAACGTATGCTTCCGGGAAATCAGGAGTCTCGATAAGGCGAAGGGTCTTATCCTCATCTACAAACAGACTTCCTGCTCCGCCCACTACGATCAATCTGGTATCTCCTGCATTCTCAAGTATGCTGATAAGCTTTTTCCCAGCTGTGATATGAAGGTTCTCTTCTCCAGGCGCTGCATTAAATGCATTCACAACAACATCAAAGCCCTCTAAATCACCTTTCTCTAAATCAAAAACATCTTTTTCCAGAACATGTATCGTAGTATCTTTCACTTTTGAAGCATTTCTTACAATTGCGGTCACGTCATGACCTCGATCTAACGCTTCTTTTGTAATAAGGTTTCCTGCTTTACCTGTAGCACCAATGATTCCTATTTTCATAATAATTACCTCCTAAGATTTTATTTTCTTTAATTCACTCTCTATTACCTGTTCAAAAACTTCTTTACTGGCAGCACCTTCTATCCGCTCTTCCCCTATCAAAAATGTAGGAATGCTTGTGATCTCGGCTTCTTCATAAGCATGTTTCAATGCCTGCTGATGGGCCTTTCGGTACTTTCCTGATACCAAAGCTTCCTTAAACTCTACCTCATCAAGTCCTGCTTCTGCTGCAAGCTTTGCCAAAACCTCTATCTCACCAATATTTTTATCTTCCTGGTAAAAGGCATTAAATACCCGTTTATTGTAAGCTGCTCCCTTTCCCATGTCCCTGGCATATAGAAATCCCTGATGTGCCAGGTCTGTATAAGGGTGAGGGGAAACATTGGGAAGCTTCATATCAATGTTCCAGGCCTTTGCTCTGGGGGTTATGGCATTGTCCCATAGTTGTAATTTATCTGGATCATTTGCCGGGTCCAGCTGCTCAGTAGGTCTTGGGCGCAGTTCGTAAGGCATCCATTCCACATCAACTTCTTTTCCTTCCATCGCTTTTTCAAATTGATCTTTCCCTAAATAGCAAAAGGGACAGACGTAATCTGAGTACACCTTTACTTTCAACTTCATATCCATTCATCTCCTATCTATGATTAAATCAAGCAATTAATGTATCTGTCGTTTTGTTGTAACCGAAATTGTTACAACAAGGTTTTAAAAAAAATTGAACTTTTTACGATTCAATTTTCTTACTTAAATGATTCACAAGCTCTTCCATGGTCACTTCTTTCAAAACCTGCTCCATGGCTTCCTGGGCACTGATTAGTATCAGTTCTAAGACTCCCTGGATATTTGATCCTACCGGGCAATCGGGGTTGGGATTCTCCTGAAACTGAAACAGTTCCCCTTCCTCTACGACCTCCACAGCTTTGTAAACATCAAGGAGGGTGATCGCATTTAGATTCTTGATCAGAGAGGCTCCTCCCGTTCCAGAGGTAACACTGACCATGCCTGCTTTTTTCAGCATTCCCATAATCCTTCGGATTACCACCGGATTGGTATTCACGCTTCCAGCAATCCATTCAGAAGTGCATAACACATTCTTTTGAATGGAAATGAGAGACAAGATATGAACCGCTACTGTGAACCGGCTACTGATTTTCATTTGCATCACCTCATGTAACCATTATAGTTACAACAGCTTTTTTTGTCAAGTATCAGATTTTAAATTTTCTTTTTTAATTTTTTATTTTCTTAGAGCCTCCAGCCGTTTTCCGCTTTCATAAGCCCTATGTAAATATTCTCTGGCGGTTAAATGTTCGTAATCCCAGTACATGGCCTCAATGGCTGTGGGGCCTGTATACCCGGTTTTTTCAATATTTTTCATGGCAACAGCCCAGTCAATGGAGCCATCAAAGGGTATCCCATGCATGCCATAGCTTCCATTATCGTCATGTAAATGAAGAGCCTTTAACCGCGGCCCATACATGGATAACAAATCCTTGTCCGGATAGTAATGGTAGTGATGGCCGCAGTCATAGCAAAATCCAATGCGGGGAGAATCCACTTGTTCCAGCATATAGGATAGATTAGAAAGATTCCATAAATTCTCAAGCGCCACATTGACCTCCAGCCTTTCTGCCTTCTCAGCCATTCTCTTAATCCGATCCAGTCCCAGCTGATTATAAGGTTTATTCTCATTGGGCAGATGCACCACCATGGTGGGAATCTTAAATTCTGCACAATCTGAAATGCATTTTAAATAACAGTCAGTCAACGCTTCCCCGTCCAGATTATCCAGCCAGATATGATCCTGGTTTTGCATTGGAGCATGAATGTTCTCTATAAAAAGACCGGCTTCCCGCGCCATTTCTGGTGCGTCAAGGTAATGATTTCGGCCAAATCCTTCACTCCACCATAAAAGAACCCCGTCAAAACCAGCCTCCTTGATGAGCCGATACCGTTCTTTGATCGGTAATTCATAGCCAAACCAGTCATAAATCGTAAACATAAACGTTACCTCCCGCATTTGTAATTGTTTTTCCTGCTACTTTAATATCCTTTTAATCAGATTCAGCCTATTCCTATACGGCGGAAAGGTAAGACCTGTCTCCAGCAGGGTGCTTTTCTTCATGATACTTTTCTTATGGGTAAATAAATCAAAGCTGTATTTTCCGTGATAAGCTCCCATTCCCGAATTTCCTACTCCCCCAAACGGAAGATGATGGTTCGCCACATGGGAAATGGTATCATTGACGCAACCTCCGCCAAAGGAAACCTGGGCAAATACCTTCCGTTCCACCCGTTTATTTCTGGTAAAGAGATAAAGGGCCAATGGTTTTTGGTGCTGCTGTATCATACGAATTGCCTTATCCAGAGACTTGTAGGTCATAATGGGAAGAATCGGCCCGAAAAGCTCCTCCTTCATCACAGCGTTATCCCAGGAAACCGCCTCTGTCAGCGTTGGCTCGATAAACAGCTTCTCCTTCTTATAATGTCCCCCATGAAGAATATGGACCCTGTCCTTATTAAGAATGGAGACAAGACGGTCAAACTGTTTTTCATTTACGATTCTGCCAAAATCTTTGGATCTCAAAGGCGATCTGCCAAAGAAGTTCAAGAGGACAGCTTTCATCTTCTGAACCAGCTCATCCCTTACACCTTCCTCTACCAAAACGTAATCCGGCGCAATGCAGGTCTGTCCCGCGTTTAAGAATTTCCCCCAGATGATTCGTTTCGCAGCCAGGTCTAAATTGGCGGTGGAATCCACAATGACAGGACTTTTCCCTCCAAGCTCCAATGTGACTGGTACCAGATTTTTAGCTGCCGCTTCCATGACAATTTTCCCCACTCCTGGGCTTCCGGTAAAAAAGATATAATCCATGGGCGCATGAATGAGTAGTGAGGTCTCCTCGACTCCTCCCTGGACCACACGAATGTATGACTTATGAAATGTCTCACCAATAAGCTTTTCTATGACGGAAGACAGGTGAGGGGTATGCTCCGATGGCTTTAAAATAACGCAGTTTCCCCCTGCTATGGCACCGATTAACGGTTCAATCAGGAGCTGAAACGGATAGTTAAATGGTCCAATAATTAGTACGGTTCCATATGGCTCATTTAAAATATAGCTTTTGGAAGGCTGAAGATGGAGGGGCGTTTTTACGGCTTCAGGCCTGGCCCATTTACCAAGGTTCTTCATCATGTAGCCGATGCTGTGGTAAATAAATCCGATTTCCGTTACATAGGCTTCAAACTCCCCTTTTCCCAAATCCTGATATAACGCCTCTTTAATGGCATCCTCATACCGGTGAAGGGCTGCTCTCAGCTTTACCAGCTGATTGATTCGGAAGGAAATGCTATGGGTATGCCCCTTATGATAGAACTCTTTTTGCATGCGCAAGAGCTCCTTTAAACTTTTTGAATCAAATGTTTCCATATTCGTTCTCCTTTTTCACAGTAATCGCTTTATAAGCCAGTATCAGTCAAAAACTGAAAAATATGTATTCGATTGCAGTGTAACGCTCATGCTGTCATGACTCTTTATTGCTTTTATCCTATCCGTTAACCTGTCCCATGTCAATAGCGAACTTTCTCCCTGATTCGACGTACCATCGCATTCATGAAATTGCATAAATAAAGGCCAGAGAAACGTTCTTTTGCTTCCCTGGCCTTTATAATTATATTCTCTTATGAAATCTGAATCAGCTTGTCTGCCTTGGTCATTTGACCTTCCCCTAATAGTTCAATGGAGCTGTAATCATTGGAATTTAAAATTACCACCACTGCAGTTGTTGGGTATCCTGCTTTCTGAATCTCATCTATGGAAAATGTCATGATCTGCTGCCCGCAGGTAACCGTATCGCCAACCTTTACCTGCTGCTCAAATCCATTTCCCTCCATATTGACAGTGTCCAGCCCTACATGGATCATGAGCTGTACGCCAGCATGATTCTCGATACAGATGGCATGCTTGGTGTCTGCGATCTGGACTACCTTTCCGTCAAAGGGAGCATATACAACACCATCCGCCGGTCTGATACCAACCCCTTTTCCCAGAATCCCTTCCGAAAATATGCCGTCTGCGATGTCCTTAAGAGAGATCACTTCCCCGTGAACAGGAGTGTAAACGGTTGTGGTATTGGAAAATTTCTTTGTTAATTTATCAAATAATCCCATCTTATCTCCTTTGTCTTTTTATAAGGTAATATTATAGCGTTTCCCCATTTGTTGCAATCACTTCTTTATACCAGTAAAAGGAATCCTTACGAATCCGGTCTAAGGTACCATTTCCATCGTTATCTTTATCCACGTATACAAATCCATACCGCTTCTTCATCTCACCGGTGGAGACACTCACCAGATCGATACAGCCCCATGGAGTAAACGCAATGAGATCCACACCGTCCCCAATGGCTTCCTCCATCTGTTTGATATGCTCACGAAGATAATCAATTCGGTAGTGATCGTGGATGCTGCCATCCTCTTCTACTTTATCAACCGCTCCCAGTCCATTCTCAACTACCATCATAGGAATCTGATATCTGCCATACAGCTCATTTAAGAGATATCTCAAGCCTTTAGGATCAATCTGCCAGCCCCAGTCACTTGATTTTAAATAGGGATTATTTACGCCCATGACCACATTTCCGGCGGCTTTCAGGGCTTCACTGTCAACGGTAGAACAGGTACTCATGTAATAGCTGAAGCTGTAGAAGTCAACCGTTCCTTCCTTTAGGATGTCAGCATCTCCCTCTTCCATGGTGATTGAAATGCCCATCTCTTCAAACATTCTGTTTGAAAAATGGGGGTATTCTCCCCTCACCTGCACATCTCCGCAAAAATAGTTCATTCTCATGTCCTGCTGAGCCTTTAAGATGTCATCTGGATTACAGGTGTAAGGATAAATGGCACCGCCTGCCACCATACAGCCAATCTGAAATTCAGGATTTATCTCATGACCTAATTTCACCGCCTTTGCACTGGCAATAAATTGATGGTGAAGAGCCTGAAAGCGATTTGCCAGCTGCTCCCTTGTACCTGGGAGTCCCAGAACCTGAGCCGGACCATCTTCACACTTAATGCCAGCAGATAAAATATCACCAACGCCCATAATAAGACAGTTGATCTCATTAAAGGTCAGCCAGTACTTGACCAGATCCTTGTACTCTTCAAACAACACCTTACAATAGTGAAGGAAGAAGTCAATACATTTCCGGTTTGTCCAGCCACTATATTCATCCATCAAATGATAAGGAAGCTCATAATGGGAAATGGTAACCAATGGCTCAATCCCATACTTTTTACATTCTTCAAATACAGAACGGTAAAAATCAAGTCCCTTTTGATTTGGTGTTTCTTCATCTCCCTTTGGAAAAATGCGGGTCCAGTTGATGGAGAGACGAAAGACTCCAAAGCCCATTTCTGCCATAAGTGCGATGTCTTCTTTATATCTGTGAAAAAAGTCCACCGCTTCATGGGACGGGTAATAGGTGTCCTCTTTGATTGTATTGGTAAAGTAACGGGGTGTGGTGGCTGTGCCGCCTGTCATATGATCACAGACACTATCGCCCTTCCCATCTTCCTTCCAGCCGCCTTCAAACTGATTGGCAGCCGTAGCTCCTCCCCATAAAAATCCTTTTGGAAAACTCATTGAATATTACCTCCATTCATTTAGTAAATACTTTCGCCTTTGTACAGAAACAGTGTTACTACAAATGTTACTACAAAGCCAATTAAAAGGCTGATGCCCATATAGACAACATTTAAGGCATTGGGTCCTATGAACCCTGGAACGCCAAAGATTCCTGCACTTCCGGATAACGCATAGGCATATACCTTCATAAGCCCTGCAAATGCAGCTCCGCAGAAGTTTCCAATAATAACGGCATACAGTGGCTTCTTTAGTCTTAAGTTCACACCAAACATGGCTGGCTCTGTCACTCCGCCGATGATGGCTGTGATGGCACTTGAGGCTGCCGTTGATTTTGTCTTTTTATCTTTACATCTTATTGCTACTGCAGCTGCTGCTGCCCCCTGATTAATATTTGCAATGACAGCTGCTGCACAGACAATGGGCTCGTATCCAAAGGACGCAAAGGACTGCATCATATATGGGAACAACGCACCGTGCATGCCTGTAATTACTAACAACGGATACACAGCTGCCAGCAATGCCACACCAAAGAAACCAGTGGTATTATATAAGAACATAATTCCCTTTGCTAAATAAACTCCTAAAAAGGAGCCTGCTGGTCCAATGAGACATAAGGTCAAAGGAAGCATAACTATAATCGTTCCAAGCGGCACTACAATCGCCTTTATGGAGTCTCTTGAAATCTTTCTGAAAAACTTCTCCACATAGGACATCACAAATACAGCCATGATCACCGGGAAAATGGTGCTTGTATAGGATGCAGCGTAAACCGGAAGACCAAAGATGGACATTCCTACCCCTTCTGCTACATTGGAAACCATTTTCGGGTGAATTAAAATTGCTCCAAGCAGCATACCTAGCCCCATATTGGCCTTAAACTTATTGGCTGCTGTTGCACCTAAAAAGACTGGAAGGAAATAAAATCCTGCGTCTGATGCAAAGGATAGAACTGCATGTGTTGGCATATCCGGGGTCAAAAATCCAAGAAGTTCCCCCAGTATGATAACCACCTTTAACATACCTGCGCCAATGAGGGCTGGTATTAGCGGCATTAAGCTTCCTGAAATGCCGTCTAAAACCGCACTTACACTAAACTTTTTCTTATTATCATCTAAATTTTCCTCTACCGTTTTTTCAGCAGCCAGACCTGCCTTTGCACAGATCAGCTTATATGCATCGCCAACGGATTGTCCGATGATGATCTGTAATTGTTCGTTGGACCATTGAGCTCCTATGACTCCGTCTATTTTCTTAATCTCGTCTATATGGGCAATGCTGGTGTCCTTTAAATTAAATCTTAAACGTGTCATGCAATGACCAAAGTAACTGATATTATCTTTACCACCAATGAGCTCCAGTACCTTTTCTGAAAGCTCTTCATATCTTTCTTTTTTTGCCATGGCTTTTCTCCCTCTCCTATTTGAAATGGTCTTATTGAAATAAAAAAAACCGAAGAGACGCAATTGTTTTATTGCGTCAGCTCCGGTAATGCCTCCCTAAGAGTAACAATCCTTAATTCGCTGTATTATTTTTCAAGATACGGCTGATGTGTATCATCAGGTACAAAATCTCATCTTGTGTAATTTGTTCCTGTAGCTTATCCCCTATGACGGAACTGATCTTTAAAGAGCATTCATAGATTTCCGGGCTTTCTTCTTTCATGATTTCAAAAAGTTTACCGTTATCATCTTCAAATTGCTTCTTTTCCTCAATCCGCTTCAGGCTATATCTAAGGTGCATCACAAACCGATTGTAATTGAACCCTTTCCGATCAATGGATACTCCAAACCATGTTTCAATTTCATTGGTAATCCCATCAATCAACAACTCCACATCCCATTCTGAGGAATCGTTTATGTTCTCTTCTTCTGCATTGACGAAATGCATTGCAATGTTGGTGATCTCACTCTCCGGCAATTTAACCAGAAGCTTTTTTTGAATCAGGTTCACTGCATATTTTCCAAGCTCTGTTTCTGCCGGATACAGCTGCTCCACATCGTAGGAAAATAACATCTTCATCTTTTTATACTTCTTTAAACGAATCAATGCAAAATTAATATGATCAGCCAGTCCCGGTAACAGGTTGGGATTCAGCCTGCAGTCCAAGGTATTCTGGGCCCTTTTTACGATCAGGGCTGATACCTCAAATACTTCCTCCGGAATTTCTTCTAAGAGCTTATAGTAACTCTTATCCATCCGATAGAATGTCATAGTAATGGAACCAAGGTCTGTTATCTGGTAGGGCATAGAGGGAAATCCAATCCCTTTTCCAAAGGCAATCAGTTCTTTATTATTATCATCTACACATATTGCCACATTGTTGTTGATTTTCTTAATCGCCTTCATGATTATTCCTTTCATCCGTATTTTTAGATAACAAAAAACTCCTTGAAAACACACCAAATAAATCAGGTGATGCCTCAAAGAGTAACAAACCTTACGTCTATGATTAGTATAGCGGATAACCAAAATTATGTCAACGTGTGATATTCAATCAAAATATCGTGATATTTTTATACATTATGCACAAAAAATCACCTTATATCTAAATCATGAATTAGATTCCGACCACTATGGGCTGAAAGGAGCGACCTTGTCTATCACCTTATCTTACTTGCCTGACAGACTCTTATGGATACCATTCTGTCCTGGTGAAAAGCGATATCATCGCAGCCGCTCCTGACAGCCAGCCTCTCTTGATAAAATCCAGTTAATCTTGATCTATTTTTTATTGAAGCAAAAGCTTGAACATCTTTGATTTAAATGCCTGATTATCGATTGACTTACACACCTTAGAATTTGGCTTCTGAGCGGTAAACCCATCTGAGACTGCCAGTACGGCCCCGTCATCTATAATCACTTGTCCATAGGTGATTGAGTCAATGATACACGTCTTAGAAAAGCACTCTGCTGAATCCGTAACGATCTCAGGCCAGAGAACTACCCCCATAGCCACTGCATCCGGCAGATCCACGATATGCTCTCCGCTGCGTTTTAGATTGTACTCCAGCAATGACTGATTGCATCTAACTGCAAAAACAGCTTCTTCCTTCCCACTCTCCATCAGCAATTCCATATCATTTCTATTCAGTGCAGCGTCTCCAAGACATATGTCAAAGCCTATAATGGTGATTGGAATGTCTGACCTTAGCATGATATCATAAGCTTCTGCATCTACGTAAACATTAAACTCGGCAACAGGTGTTGTATTGCCTCTTCCAAAGCCGGCAGTCCCCATGGAATAGATATGCTTTACTTTTTTCATGATGGAGGGCTCCTTCATAATAGCTAAAGCAATATTGGTAACAGGGCCGATGGCAATGATTTCAATTTCATTTGGATATCGTTCCACCATATTTAAAATGGCATCTACTGCATGCATGTTCTCTGGTGTTAAGGAAGGGTGGATTAAGTCTAAATCGCCCATTCCATCTTCCCCGTGGACATTCACGGCGGTTACTAATTCCCTCATGAGTGGCTTAGAAGCGCCTGCATATAATGGTGGCTTCTGCCCATTGGTAATCTGGATTGTCATTAAAGCATTTTTTGTCGCTAATTCAAGGGGTACATTCCCACAAACGGTTGTAATTGCCTCAATCTGAATATCCTTTGACTTTAAGGCCATGATTAAGGCAACTGCATCATCACTGCCACAATCTGTATCAATTATAATTCTTCTCATATGACCTCCCGTGTAATCTTATTTGTTTTTTCAGGGCTGATTCCTGTTGATTAAATTCTACGACAGATGGTAAAATATAAATAGGTCAAATGACCAAAACTGAAAATAAATTGGAGGTCTATATGGATCTGTCTCATTTTATTAATACCGCCCCGGCATCTGTGAAGGCTTCCTTTGTCTATAAAGAGCACCGCAAAGGAAGTTATATCTTATATCCGGGAGAAGAAAACAATTACCTGTACATCCTCATAAAGGGCACCGCTGATGTGCTGATTCAAAACCTCTCGGGGGCTGGTTTTGTGCTATACACTTATGAGGCATATCAATGTTTTGGGGAATTGGAGCTTTTTCATAATGATATAAAAACACATGAGGTGGTGGCCCAGACAGACTGCAACACCATTCTGATTCAAAAAGAACAGGTATTTGAATGGATGAAGGCTGACTTTGAATTCACTAAATTTCTTATCAGGCAGCTTACAGAAAAGCTTATAAAAAGTTCTCAAAAGCTTACTTCAATTTCACTATTAAGCGTAGGCGACCGGCTTCTATACTGCATTTATACTCATAACAAATCAGGTGATTTAGCAACGCTTACAAAACAAGACGTTTGTTCTGAGACATTGATCCCAATCAGAAGCTTAAATCGTTCCATAGCCGAATGCAAACGGAATCATTACTTTGAATATCGCCAAAAGCGATTTCATATTCTCTCAGAAGAAAAATTAGAGATGTATTGCTCCTCGTTGATTTGATGACTAAGGGGTAATGCTTCTACTTAATTCATCACTTTTTCAAAACGGAAGAAGTAATCTCCACCCACCATATCTTCAGGGATAGCTTCATCTTTGTGATGGGGATTGAAAAATTCCACCGCAGAGAATCCACAGAGACCGTTTCAAAGTCCGTGTAAACTCCAAAAACTGATATAAAATATTGATTGTTATTTATGGGCAAGGCCATTTTTCATTGGTTCTTGCCCATGCTTGTATTATAAAACTGTTTTTGGGG
>NZ_JHWJ01000012.1 GCF_000687555.1 [Clostridium] aerotolerans DSM 5434
GTTTATCCAAAACTGTGACATACATTATCTTTTTCTTTATTTATAAAGCTTTTTTACATTACATACGAAAAAATTGACGGAGAATCAAACGACTTTCATTTGGGTCACATGCATCAGATTCAGCTTTTCTATTGCTGCCTTCTTCTGCTCCATCAGGGAATGAGCATAGATATTTAAGGTGATGGTTACATTGGAATGTCCTAGAATCTCACTGAGTGTTTTAATATCTACCCCGACCTCCAGCGCCCTGGTTGCAAAAGTGTGTCTTATGGCATGAAATTTTCTGTCCTTGATTCCTGTTTCTTTCAGAATTCTTTTATATAGCTTCTGATAAACACGGGGCTCAAAAGGCGTATTTTTATTAGAAAGGATAAAATGTTCCTCGGATTTAAATCCTGGCTTCTGTTCTTTTACAAGCTCTAACAAAAATCCAGGTAAAGGAATCTTTCTGGTGGAGGTTTTACTTTTTGGCGTTCCTATGTGGAGCATTGTTTTGCTTTCCTCCGACTGAAAATTCCGAATGCGGGATACCGTATTTCCAATAAACATAGTCCCTGCTTCCAGATCAATATCACGCCAGCGGAGAGCACAAAGCTCTCCTAAGCGAATGCCCGTATAAAAGCACAGAATGATACCCAGTGCTCTTTTATCCGGAGACATGAAGGCAGCCTGCTCCAGTATTCTCTGCTCCTTCATGGTAAAAACGCTGACCTCCTGATGAGTTTTTCCAGATGGTAAGACAGCCGCTTCCAAAAGCTTGGGCTGATTGGGGTAATCTTTATAAATTTCCCGGATAGACATCTTAAACACAGAAATGATTTTTCTTTTATATGTCTGGGAGATGGAAGTGTTCTCAGAGATCGACTTCACAAATCCACAAACACAGGACTGGGACATGGGCTGATTTTCTAATGATTTAAAATAGGGAATTACATACCCATGAATACAATGATAATAACTCTCATAGGTGGATGGTTTCACTCTTTCGGATACCGTGTCTGACAGCCAGCTCTGAAATAACTCTCCTGGATTTGTTGGAAGCGGAATGGTATTTTTCTTCTCAGCTTCCCTTTCCTGCCAGGCTTCCTTCATCTTGGCCCGTACCTCCCGATAAGTACTTGCATAGAAATACCGGTATTTGCCGTTGGCTCTTAAGCTTCTTCCTTCCCAGCGGCCATCTTTTCGTTTATAAATATTCTCTCCTTTGCGCGGCATCGCACGACTCCTTTCCATATGACGATCATTATGACGGCGGATTTTTTCTTTCAAACCGAAAATAACTGCTATATTTAGGATGAAAGCCCTAAATTAGCTTAGAATAAGTTTCATTTCCTCTTGTTGACAAACAATATCTGTCGATATATAATGAAATTTGTCAGAATATGTCTAACTAAGGGGTCTCGGTTTTGGATAAACTGCGATCATAAAATGCCCGTTCCATGGTTATTATGGAACGGGCGTTTTTTTAACTTTAAGGCTATGATCCAAGACATTTTTTTATGATATAAGACTTAAAAATACATCTGGATAGCTTTATTAAGAAATAGTATACTAACAACATGATATTTAATCAACATACTGTTCGTTAAGAATTGCCTATTAAGTAGCATCTTACGCCAGATGTGTTCGATATTTTTGAAAAAAATATATGATTAAGGAGATACCTATGAATAGGAAGGGAAACGGCAGCGATCGCAGGGTCTTATATACGAAAATGTTTTTAAAAGAAAGCCTGCTCTCTCTCATGGAGCAAAAGCCGGCGGCTAAAATATCTGTTTCTGAGCTTTGCCGCCATGCCGAGATAAACCGCAATACCTTTTATACCCACTATCGATCAGTGGAAGACCTGTTATCTGAGATAGAAAAGGATTTATATGATCAAATCAAAGAGGCCGTAGATCATTCCTGGAATCATGGGTCTGTTGCCCTTCTTTTAGAGGATTTATTTGCAATCTTTTTAGCAAACCAGGATTTTTGTAAGGTACTCTTTCAGAAAAACTATGATCATTTTCTTCAGAAAATGTTTGAGATGTTCTATGAGCAGGCAGTGACGGACTGGAAGATACTGGGCCAGCATGAGGACGTGGAACGCCTTGATATACTCTATGCATTTCTCTCCGGCAGTTGGCTGGCTGTCATACGCAGCTGGGTTCTGGGAGAGATCAAAGAATCCCCTCATGAACTGGCATTATTAATAGAGAAAGCAAATTACTTCGGATTAAGCAGCTTTATGAAAGCTTGATCCGTCATTGATATAAGGAGACCATTATGCCACAGGATAACGAAAAAAAAGTAGATCGCAGGGTGGTACTCACAAAGCTCTCGCTTCGGGAAAGCCTGCTCACACTGTTACTGGAAAAGCCCCTCCATAAGATTACCCCCTCCGAGCTCTGCCGCAAGGCAAATATGAACCGCAATACCTTTTACGCTCATTACCATTCGCCGGAACACCTGCTGCATACCATTGAGGATGATCTCTATGAAGAGGTCTCTGGAGCAATTAAAATGCTGGAAGCCGATTGGAGCAGCATTAAGCTTCTGACCACCATTATTGAGATACTGGCAAAGAACCGCAGCCTATGTATGGCACTTTTTTCAAATTGTAACAATCTGGACCTTCTGCATCGGATTGTTGAATTAAACCGGGAGACAATCACGGAGAAGTGGAAACAGGAAGGTATGAATCTGCCCAATACTCAGGGAGATATCCTGTATACTTATTTTTCAAACGGCAGCCTGGCTGTTGTACAGAAATGGGCGCTGGACGGAATGAAAAAAAGTCCCAGGGAGCTTGCTCTCTTTATCGGTGCCACCATTCGCTTCGGCTTAAAGCAATATACGTAATCCCCTTTCTTTTAAGCAGACATACAAGCCGCACCAAATCTCCTTTCTACTAATAACATGATAGTAAGAAAGGAGGCGCTTATATATGAATACTTGTAATTTTGAAGGTCTGACCGGCCGGGTGGTGACACCAGACGACCCTTTCTACCAGGAGTTAAGACAAGTTTATAACCGAGCTGTCAATAAATTCCCGCTTGCCATCGTTTTCTGTCAAAACGAGGCGGATGTAAGCAATGCCGTCTTATGGTCCAGATCACACTGTGTATCCCTCCGTATCCGAAGCGGGGGACACAATTATGAAGGCTATTCCACAGGAAATGATATTCTTGATATTGATCTAAGTGAATTAAGTCAAATTGCCATAAATGAAGCTTTAAGTCTTGTCACGGTTCAGGGAGGAGTTACCAATAAGCAGGTCTATGAAACTGTTTCAGCCCTGGGGTATCCCTTTCCAGGCGGTACCTGCCCTACCGTTGGTGTAAGCGGTTATGCCCTGGGAGGCGGCTGGGGACTCTCCTGCCGGTATCTGGGGCTGGGCTGCGATAATTTGGTGCAGCTGCGGCTTGTAAATTACGAAGGTGTCGTCCTGACCGCCAGCGATACGGAAAATCCCGATCTTTACTGGGCCCTTCGCGGAGGCGGAGGCGGAAACTTTGGTGTCGTCACTTCTATGACCTTCCGGCTTCCACCAAAAGTCTCAAACGTCACACTCATAGATATCCGTTATTCCAATGCTGACCAGGAAAAGCAGTCCTTATTTATCCAGACCTGGCAGGATTGGCTGAGGGATGCAGATATCAGGGTCACTCTTGTTTCACGAATCTTTAATTCACTGGAAGAGGGCCTGGGAATCATCGCAAGAGGCATCTTTTATGGTCCCCCGGAAATTGCTCTTGGTATTGTAAAACCCCTTTTGGAGCTTGGAGGTGTAAGATACAGTTTACGAAGCCTTACCTTCCTAGAAGCTGTCACCATCATTGGAGAATTTTATCCTCCCTATGAATCATTTCAATCTGCCAGCCGTTTTGTCCTCCGTGATTTCAGCGAATGTGAAACGTGTCAGCTGGCAGGTCTGATTGCAGAGAGGCCCAGGGGTTCTGTCTATGCTGCTCTTTCCTTCTATGCTTTAGGAGGAAGGGTCTTAGAGACTTCACCAAATGAAACTGCATTCTTCTACCGAAACGCACATTATATCACATGGCTTAATACCGTGTTTGAAAGCTGTAAATGTGAAAATTCTGACTGGATCAACGAACGATTCTGCTATTTACAATCTGTTACGGAGGGCTCCTATGTTAACTTCCCCTATGGTTCACTTCCCTGCTATCTAAAAGAATATTATGGAAGCAATGCCTGCCGGTTAAAGAAAGTAAAAAAACGTTATGATCCTTATAATGTTTTCTCCTTCCCACAGGGAATTCTAAGGAAGCCACCGTGCATATAAATAGTGGAAAATAATTCCATTTAACACACAAATCATCCCATAGCCTCGTGTAAATTACCCTTACACGAGGTCTTTTTAATTTCAGGTTACATTTATTTACAAAAAGCGACAGTTTTTTACTAATTTGATTGAGTTTTATCATTTTTTCACTTATAATCATAATTACAAATTTTTGGCTGATATGGAAATATTAGCAGATAGGAGTGAGCATAAAGAGTATTATATTTTAGCCGTGATCCAAACCTTACATATATCATCTGACCCATAAGAATCGTTTGGAACACATGGCAGGAACTGCCCTTTTTGTTTTTCAATCTTCACCGGATTCCAAAGAGCCTGAGCAGAGAAATAAACTTAATTATGGAATGAAAAATCAGCAGTCTTTCATTTCATCCCTACCGGGTCAGGTAGCTAGTAACTATCAGGAGGATTACTTATGAGAAATTTTAACGACTACAGTATTTCAAAAAAGCTGAGTGCTGGATTTATAGCCGTAGCTGCGATTATGCTGGTGGTAGGTCTGGTGGGTCTTGGGAGTATGCTCCGAATTAATTCATCAGATACCTACATGTACAAAGAAAAAACCGCTCCCCTGGAGGATATGTTCACTGCCGTACGAAGCTTGTATCAGATCCGTACCGATGCCAGGGATATGGTCATTAACTCCGGCGACAAGGAAAAAGTAGCAGCGCTGGAACAAAGCTATCAAAAGAACAAGGAACTGTTTCTTACCAGCTCAGAAACCTACCGAAAATCCATTCCTTCCTCGGCTCAGGATTCCATACAGTTATACGACGAAGCTGTGAAGCTTTTCCACGATTCCTATGACCCTGCGATCTCAAAAGCCATTACAGCCGCAAAAGCAGGAGATAAATTAAGCCTTCAATTGGCCTTAGCAGACCAAAGCGACGAGATACAGACCATCTATGGTAACTTTGATAAGCTGATTGATAATCGTATGAAAGAAGCAAATGAAATCAGCAACATCAATGAGACCATTGCAAGAGTGGCTACTGTACTGCTGATCCTATTTATTGCTGCAGGTATGATATCTGCCATTTTCCTTGGAAGAAAAATAGCCGCTATGATCAGCGTTCCCATCGGTAAGGTGGTAGACGCAGCAAAGCTTATTTCTCAGGGACAGCTTGATGTGGACCTTACAGACATTACTTCAAAGGACGAGACCGGCCAGCTGGCTATGGCATTTAGCGATATGACTAACGGGATTAAAGAGCAGGCATTGGCTGCTGTTAACATCAGCAACGGAGATTTCACCCAGAACGTTCCCATTCGTTCTGATAAGGATGCCATGGGACTTGCCCTGTTAAAGATTGAAAATGACTTAAACCAGTCTCTTCTTTCCATTCAGACTGCCTCCGATCAGGTAAACACCGGTGCAGAACAGGTATCCTCTGCTGCCCAGGCCCTTGCCTCTGGAACCACCGAGCAGGCTGCTACCATTGAGGAATTAAATGCTGCCATTACTAATGTAACACAGCAGGCGGAATTAAACGCTCAGAACGTGCAGAAGGCCACTGTTTATGTAAGTGAGGCGGATGCCGGCGTTATTGAGAGCAACGCTCATATGCAGAAATTAAATCTTTCCATGAAAGAGATTTCTGCTTCTTCCGATAAGATTTCAAGCATTACAAAGGTAATCGAAGACATTGCTTTCCAGACTAATATCCTTGCGCTGAATGCGGCAGTGGAATCTGCAAGAGCTGGAAGTGCTGGAAAAGGATTTGCCGTAGTGGCTGATGAAGTACGAAATCTGGCTGCAAAATCCGCTGCTGCTGCAAAACAGACAGCTGAGCTCATCGGACATTCTGCGGTTTCTGTTTCAGAGGGTGAAAAGCTGGCATTAGAAGCAGCTAACATTCTTTTAGAAGTCGGAAAGAAAGCAAAGCTTGCCGAACAGTCTATCCAGGAAATTGACAATGCATCCTCTGCACAGGTCGTTGCCATTGAAGAAATCAACCATGGTCTTGCACAGGTATCCGCAGTGGTACAAAGCAATGCAGCCACAGCCGAAGAAAGCTCCGCTTCCAGTGAAGAGCTGGCTGCACAGGCACAGATGCTGAAAGAAGAAGTTGGAAGATTCAAGCTTAAAACAGAGACGGGAAATTACCAGCCTCTGAAAGAAGAGTCTTATACTTCCCATGATACCTATGATTATGAACCTTCTTACACAACCGATCATATGTACAGCAAATATTAAAAAAAACTCAGGAAACCATTTCGGTGGCTTCCTGAGTTTTTTATTTGTCCGGATTCCGGCTGGAGCTTCCTAAGATCTTATATAACAGGTGATATAGCTGTTTTGCCTCATCCTGATCAAGAGGGACACATTTTGAAATCTTTTCCGGTATGAGAACCGCCTGTTCCTTCAGTTCCTCTCCCTGCTTCGTCAGAGTGACAATAACGCTTCTCTCATCAGTCTTATCCCGGCTGCGGCCTAGAAGTCCAGAAATTTCCATCTTTTTTAACAGGGGAGTTAAGGTACCGCTGTCCAGGTATAGAATCTCTCCAAGCTGTTTCACGGTAAGCTGCTTTTTCTCCCATAATACCATCATGGCGATATACTGGGTATAGGTCAGTCCAATCTCATCGAGAAATGGCTTATACATACGCACGATCTCACGGGAACAGGCGTAGAGAGGAAAGCATAGCTGGTTTTCTAATTTTAGTTTATCATAGTTCATTACGTTTCTCCGTTCTCCCACTGTCTTATATGGATTGCTTTACAGCAGCTGATTCATGCGTTCTTCCACAAGCTTCATATCAGCAGTAGGCTCAAATCGTTCTATTACATTACCTTTCTTATCAACCAGGAATTTTGTAAAATTCCATTTGATATCCGGTTCATTCTTATAGTTTGGATTTTTTTCTTCAAACATATTTTCCAGTACCGGTGTTAATTTATGGCCGGCATCAAAGCCTTTAAAATCCTTCTCTTTTACCAGATACTGATAAAGAGGAATCGCATTCTCTCCATTTACATCGATCTTGGAAAACTGAGGGAAGGTAACGCCAAAACGTCCGGTACAAAAGGTATGGATCTCTTCGTTATCACCAGGCGCCTGATTGCCAAACTGGTTGCATGGGAAATCAAGGATTTCCAGGCCTTTTTCTGCATACTTTGCATATAATTCCTGAAGATCTGTATACTGTGGAGTGAACCCGCACTCAGTTGCCGTATTAACGATTAATACTACCTTGCCTTCGTAATCAGATAAGCTCTTCTCTTCTCCAGCCATTGTTTTTACTTTAAAATCATAAACAGACATGTCATATACCTCCTTAAATGTATTATATCAAATTATATTTATCTAAATCATCTTTATTATAAGTTATTCAAGAAAACTTGTCAACGGTAATATCAAATTTAATTTTACTAAATTCAATTTGAGTATAAAAACAGATTGACTCCAGTTACTGCCAGTGTTATATTTGTATGTACAAACAAGAGAGAGAGGTGATGCTTTGAATAAGGTTTTAAATACCGAAGAACAACATGGCTTCCTCATGAACAGCTGTTTGTTTTTTTCCACCACCAAGCTTTCCAGAGCTTTGGGAAAAGTCGCAGAGGAAGCTTTTGCAAAAACAGGTCTTTCTCCAAGCCATGCCTTCCTGCTTACTCTTGTAAATCAAAACGGTGGCATGATGCAAAAAGATTTAGGGGAAACACTTCACTTAACTCCTTCCACCATTACACGGCTGATTGAAAAGCTGGAATTAAAACAGCTTGTCACCAAAAGGTCGGAAGGAAAGCAGGCTTATCTAAATCCCACCCCCAAAGGACTGGCCTTGCAAAAGGAAATTACAGAATCATGGGAACAGCTCCACAGACAATATGATAGTATACTTACGGAAGAAGAAAAAGCTCAGTTTATTGCCATTAGTGGAAAGCTATTAAAAAATGTTACAAAAGATTCCTAGGGTCATACGAAAACAAAAAATAAAGGAGAACATTATGATACACATTATTGCTAATAACTACGTAAAAGCTGACAAAGTTGAGGAGTATTTAAAATTGGCTACGGGTCTGGTTGATGATACCAGAAATAAGGATGCAGGATGCATCCGCTATGAGCTGGTTCAGGATTTAAAAAATCCTCAGATTCTTACCATGCTGGAAGAATGGGAAAGCCAGGAAGACTTAAACAACCATATGAATTCGGAGCATTTTAAAGAAGTCATGGCTGCAACTGCTGATTTTTCTGAAAAAGCTGTGGAAATTCACGTATGCAAAAAAATCAAATAAAGTACTTACCTATCCAGGAGCATTCTATCCCATAAACAGGATTAAGGTTTTATATGCTCCCTATATATGGTTAGATTTACGGGTCATAAATCAAATACCAGGATCATGGAGGGAAATTGTATGAATGTATTAGTAGTCACAGGCAGTCCAAGAAGGAACGGCAATACAGAAATCATGGCAGATACCTTTGCCCAGTCAGCAAAAGCAGCCGGTCATGATGTTACAGTGAGGAATTTAAGCACCTTGAAGGTGGGTCCATGTCTGGCCTGTCAATACTGCTTTACCCACGATGGTGTCTGTGTTCAGACAGATGATATGAGTCATCTTTTAAAGGATATCGAAGAGACCGATATGCTGGTTCTGGCCTCTCCCATCTATTGGTTTGACGTATCCGCTCAGACAAAGGCCTTTGTGGATCGTATGTACGCCTTTGCCAAAAAGGGCTTTCGCATCCGATCCATTGCCATGCTCTTAAACTCCGGAGGTGATAATGTTTATGATGCTGCCGAAGCTCAGCTCAATGCCATTTGTTCTTATCTGAAATGGGAAAACAAGGGCGTCATCAAAATATCAGGAATGACAGAAAAGGGGAGCATGAACCATACCGATCGGCTGGATTCCGTCAGAGAATTTGCTGCCAACCTTTCATAATCGAACGTACATAAAAATGGTGCTCCCAACGGGAGCACCATTTTCTATTATATTTAGAGCTCAAGCCCTCTTAATTTAATATAGTCTTTGATAAGCGTAGCAGTCTGCTCCAAATCGATTCTGCTGGTATTGATGATGAGATCATAATTATCCCAGTCCTCCCAGCTCTCACCGGTGTAATAGCGGTAATATTCTTTTCTCTCCCGGTTGATCTTCTTCACACGCTTGGTCGCTTCTTTTTCATCGATCTTATCCACATCCATGGTTCTTTTCACAAGTGTAGGGGTATCTGCGTATACAAATATCTTTACAAGTCCTGGTACCTTCACATCTTCACGGCTTAAGATATAATCCGCACATCTGCCTGCAATGATACAGGACTCTTCCTCTGCAAGCTCTCTGATGACCTGGGACTGAAAACGGAATAAGTTCTCCGGTTTTACAATATCCGAATCCGTCGATGGCTTTCCTAACTGGGGTTTTAATCCGCTTACGATCCGGTAAAGCAGATTATTTCCTGCCTTTTCATCTGCCAGGCGGAAAAATACTTCTCCCACAGCGCTCTGCTCGGAAGTAAGGGTCAAAATCTCTTCGTCATAAAAGTTAATTCCAAATTCTTCTGCAAGAGCCTTTCCTACGATACGGCCGCCGCTTCCGTACTGTCTTCCTATTGTAATGACCAGATTATTTTTCTCTTTCATAATGCCTGCCTCCTTTAGTTGCACGTTCTCATATCTTCTATTACTTACCTCTATTGTACTCTATTATGGCAGGATTTACAATTATTATTGCTTTAGAATCTCTTGAAAACAGATGGCTCCGTAAGGTCTGATGCTCATGCGGTATGCATTCCCCTCGCCCATGGCTTTTTCCATGTAGGCGATATACTCATCTGCCAGTTCATTGGGAATCATGGTCATAATAACACCGGCAAATCCGCCGCCATGAATCCTGCAGGCACCTGCCTTCTTTTCTCCCAGGTAAAGCTCTGTCAGAGCCAGAGCCACGGTGATTCCCTGCTCCTGATAGCTGGAATTGGTAAAGCAGTTCTGAAGCCATTTCCAGGAGGAATTACCGGAAGCAGTGATATTATGCAGAAAATCTTCAAAACGTCCTTCCTTTAAGGCTGCCACTTCTGCTTCCACCCGCTTATTCTCCTCAAAGAAATGAAGAGCACGAAGAACGGAACGGTCACCGGCAAATTCTCTCACCTCATTCAGGTTTAAAAGGACCTGTTCTTCTGTAATTTCTGCGCACACTTCTTTTCCGAAGAACTCTGCTACTTTTTTCATCTCCAGGGGAACAAGGGAATAATCCTCGCTTAAATCTGCATGTCCCTTGCCTGTATTCACGATGATCAGACTGTGATTTCTGGAAGCGAAATCAAAATCAATTTTTTCTACCTTTGGCTCAGATGGATTCTTAAAATCAATGGTAATAAGACCGCCTACGGCACATGCCATCTGATCTAAGAGACCTGAGGACTTGTCCCAGTAAACATTCTCAGAGTACTTGCCGATATGGGCGTAATCCACTGCGGTAAGACGTCCCTGATTAAAGAAGGTATTGATCATGCTGCAAAGGAGCATTTCATAAGAAGCAGAGGAGCTGACTCCTGCCGCACTGATTACATTGGTGGTAATATAGGCATCAAATCCCCCGATTTCATGGCCGGCTTCTAAAAAGCCTTTGAACAGGCCCTTGGTCAAATCAATGGTTCCTGCCTTCTTCTCACTCGGTCTTAAGTCATCAAGATCTATGGTGAAATTCTGATTATAGGTCTCACTGATTATGGTAACGGTCCTGGTACCATTTTTCGCGGCTACGCCTACACAGTCCAGATTTATACTTCCTGCAAGCACCTTTCCATGGTTATGATCTGTATGGTTACCGCTGATTTCTGTACGGCCAGGGGCAGAAAACAGCAGGACATCCTCATCCTGGGGGAATTTCTTTTCAAAGCTTACTAACAGCTCTTCATACCGTTTAATGTTTTTTTCAATTCCCTCTTCTCCATATAAGGAAGCCATAAGTCTTCTGGAATCATCTGATTTTAAAAGCTTAATGGTATCGGTAACTTTCATTATTATTCTCCTTTTCCCCATTCAATTACATTATAAAACAATACTATGAGTATAGCATAATTGTCAAAAGTTCTACAATACATTATTCTACGAAATCCTATAAAATAATTTGACAGTATCCCAGGGCCGCCCCTATAATAAAGCAATGACGAAAACCGGGGAGGCTTCTATGCTTTGGAACGAAAAACCTTATCATTCTCTTGACTTTGAAATGAAAAAACAATACGGGCAGAAGATTTATAAGCTGGCCCTGGACGGAGGAATGACCTGCCCCAACCGGGATGGCACCTTAGGGAAGAATGGCTGTATCTTTTGCAGCGGAGGAGGCTCAGGGGAATTTGCTGAATCCATGTGTGCTCATGCCTCTGTTACAGAACAGATTGAAGCTGCCAAGGAAACGGTCAGCCGGAAGATGAAACAAGAGGAAGGCCGTTTTATTGCATATTTTCAATCCTATACCAATACTTACGCCCCTGTTTCCTATTTAAGAAAGCTGTTTACAGAAGCCATATCCCATCCGGATGTAGCCATTCTTTCCATTGCTACCCGGCCAGATTGCCTTTCAGAAGACGTGATTCTATTATTAAAAGAGCTAAATAAGCAAAAACCGGTGTGGGTAGAGCTTGGATTACAGACCATACATGAGGCCACCGCTCAGTATATCAGGCGGGGTTATTCCCTTCCTGTCTTTTTTGATGCTTATGTACGGCTGAAAGAAGCCGGATTAACCGTAATTACCCATGTGATTTTAGGACTGCCAGGCGAAGATAAGGAGATGATTTTTGATACCATCCGCTATCTATCCCGCTTGGGAGACCATGGAACGGATGGCATTAAGCTGCAGCTTCTCCATATTTTAAAAGACACAGACCTGGCCCTGGAATACGAAAAAGGCTTGATTCCCGTTTACACCTTGGAAGAGTATGTAGATCTGGTGATCGACTGCATCGCTCTTCTTCCAAAGGAAGTGGTCATCCATCGAATCAGCGGTGACGGTCCGAAAGCCCTTCTTTTGGCCCCTCTCTGGAGCGGAAACAAGCGGCTGGTACTTAATTCTCTGGCAAAACGATTCAAAGAACGAGGTATCTGTCAGGGAGACAGATACCTCGGTTAAGATTAGTTATTATGATGAAGCACTCCTTGTTCATCCACGGTAACCCCAAAGGAGATTCCCTGAATGTACTGATAAAAGCTCTGTTTCTCTCCTTCCTCTGTTAAGGTCCTTGTATAACCAGACTTAGAAGTACCTGGAACCAGGGATAAGGTGGTGCTTCCCCCATCAAAATCCACATCAAGGCGTAACAGGGCTGTCTTTGGAATGGAGCTTCCAAAGATATAATTGCCAAGACTGTAGCAAATGGGTTTATCCTTGTAATATTCAAAGCCCTGAAGTACGTGGGGGTGGCTTCCAATGACCGCATCCGCCCCTGCATCAATGATCTGTTTTCCCAAAGCCCGTTGATATTGCTGGGGCTTTTCATCCCGTTCCACGCCCCAATGGACGTAAACGACAAGATAATCACAGAGAGGCCTCGCTTTTTTTATCTCTTCTATTAGAATCGTAGGATCGTATCCACTGACCATGCCAGGCTTCTGACTGCCAGCCACCCAGCCAGGGTCAGGATAAACTCTGGAGGCAGCAAGAAATCCTATGGTCTTTCCTTTGACCTCCATGGTCTGTAATTGCTTTGCCCGTTCCATGTTAGGACCGGCTCCCACATAACGGATGCCTGCCCCGTCTAAGGCAGTGCAGGTATCGAGAAGAGCATCGGTCCCATAGTCCAGTGTATGGTTATTGGCAATGGTCACAATATCCACTCCTATTTCATTCATCATAGAAACTCTGGAAGGCGGCAGTCGGAAGGTAAACTGTTTGTCCGGTGCGGCTGTCCCCCGGTCACTGAATGGGAACTCCTGGTTTGCCATAAAGATGTCAGACTGGCTGATTTCCGTCTGAAATCCAGCATCAAGCACACCATTAATACCTTTTGCATTATCATAAGCGGATGTTACATAATTAGAAAGTAATATATCCCCTGCAAATACCAGATGAACCACTGGGTTTTCCGGCTCTTTGTCCGGAGCTTTCGTTTCTGTCTCATCTTCTGACTGTTTTAGAGTGAGTACTTCTGTTTCTGTCTGAACCTGGAATTCCTTCCCTGATGGGTTGTCCGTTTCATAGGCCAGGGTTGGCTCGGCCTTTGATTCTTTCCATTCGCTGATTCCTATCCACCCAATAAGCATTACAAACAGTAACGCAGGAAGGAAAACCAGAATTTTGATCCAGTTGCCTGTTTTCTTCATCAATGCCTCCTGATTGTTAATAGTTTCAACATGTTTTTCATGATTTCCATAATGTTTTCCACATTTTTCGAGGAAAACTCCACATTTTCTTATAAAATCGAGGATTATCCACATAATGCATTCTGTTTTTACATAACTAAACCTTTATGCTTGTCTGGATTTTATTCCCATTTTTTTATCTTACCCAAATAATCAAGTTTTGTCAAATGGTAAAAGTGTCTGTAAAATCATAAGAAAGGACATGGCAAAACTGCCATGTCCTTATTCGTGTGCGTCTATCAATTGATAGTACCACCTGAATCATCAGATGGAACCACTTATGTATATACTAGTATGTCAGACCTCTTTTATCTATCTCTGCCTTATAAAGCTGATAGACATCCTCCTGCATATTTAAGAAGGATTTGAAGAAAATACCGTACATGAAGATTGCCATCATCTTTCTGTTCCGGCCTTTATCAGCTGCACTGCACAGCTTTATTAGCTGCTGGTCATTGACCTTTCCCTTTTCCAGCCTTCTTCTAATGCTGTTTTGCTGAATCTTACTCAGCATTCTTGTATACAAATTAAATAAAAGCATAATTCCTAAGATAAACGCTACAAGCACGACTATCGAAGTTACGTTATTCATATAATAGTCCCTCCTTTTTTTATCCTTGTAACAATATTTATACCATAAATTGTTAAAAAGGTAAATATTTTATCTTATTTTAATTATGAACTCATTTAACAAAATATGTACATTAATACTAATAAATTTCGTTATTGTCGCATTTTAAACAAAATTATTCCTGATAACTTCCTGAATTTTGGAAGTATTATCCACATCTTTATACTTAGTTTGTTTTGTAAATCACATGAAATCTGATTGTGATGATATAAGATTTTTTATAACACCACGTCTTTGTATTCATATGGTTTGTTTTATATTTGCTTGTCACTCTGCAGCAAATTGTTAAGATTAAAAAGAAGCCTGTCATGGAAAATGGGAGGACTCTCCTTTTCCATGACAGGCTCGATTCTTTTATTCAGGTATTTAAAAACGTAAGATTACAGCGTCATGATGATTCCACCGTCATTGGCATATACAGTGGCAACACCAGCTGTTTCCGTAATAATCACGTCTTTGAATTCTGCTCTTTTTCTCATCTCCTGCTTTACATACTCTGCTCTCTCAGGGTTGTTGCAGTGAGCTATGGCAAGTACCTTATCTCTGGTATCACCTGCATTCTTAATAGCGATCTCCACCATGCGTATTAAAGCTTTATTAATGCCTCTTGCCTGATCCAGCTTTACAATGACACCAGATTCTGCACTCATGACCGGTTTTATGTTAAGAGCCGTGGCAAAGAAGGCCTGAAGCCCTGTAAGTCTGCCGTTCTTTCGCAATGTATCAAGGCTTTCCAGCACAAAGTAGGTCTTCATGTTCTTAATAAAGGCTCTTGCTCTTTGCTCAATCTCCTCAAAAGGAAGGGCTGCCTGACAAAGGGACTGAACCAGCAGGGCAATGTTAAGCTGACCGGAAGAAGCGGAATCAGAACCTAAAACAGCAATTTTCTTTCCATCGTTTACGTGCTCTTCTTCATATAGCTTCTTACCAAGGACGGCGCTGTTGTAGCTGCCGCTTAAATGCTCGGATAAGGTTATGACGAAAACGTGCTCTTCCTCACACTCATATGCCTCTTTATAAAGCTCTGGAGAAGGACAGGCAGACTTTGGTGATTCACTGCTGCTTTTTACCAGTTCCAGAAAGCTTTTCTGATCAAAGGTATCGTCATCAATAATCTGGTTTTCTCCCACCTGTAGGGTAAGTGGAATTATCTGAAAGTGGGGATCTTTTTTTAAATCTGCTGTAAGATCAGTGCAGCTATCCCCAATAATTTTATAATTCATAATTCTATTCTTCCTCCTGACACGAAACTTATCATGTAGTATTCATTACCATATATTATAGAGAAACCCGTCACGGATGTCAATAGGATTATGGAGAAAAGGACCGTTACCCTTTGTTTTCCAGGGCAACAGTCCTTTTTATTTTTATCGGTTATATTGTCAGGCTTCTGCCATCACCATCATCAGCTCGTTGCTTCTTGCAATGAATTTTGTCATACGCTCTGATGTTAAAGAACCATGGCTTAAAGCTGCAAGATCGTAAAGCTGTTCGCAAATGGCGTTGGTATGAGATCCTTCCTTATGGTTCAATACATACTGTACCAGCTTATTGTTATAATTAAGCACAAGAGTCTCAGTACTGCCAAACATAGAATTATCCATACCAGGCATGGAATACATCTTCATCATCTCTGCCATACGGCGGGATTCTTCTGATACGGTGATCATAGAAGATACTGCTTCATTTTTCAGCTTCTCAACCTTAACATCAAGGGCTTCTTTGCCTAACACCTTACGGAACAGCTCAGTAAGCGCATCCACATCGGCTTTCATGGCTTCCTTATCCTCTTCACTCACTTCTTCCTTGAAGATATCGGATAAGTCAGAGTTGATGCATAAGAACTTCACATTCTCATTCTTCTGCTCTAAGTAGCCTACAAAAGGATTGTCTATGTTCTGGGTCATGTAAACAGCATCAAGACCTGCTTCCTTAAACATGTTGATATACTGGCTCTGTTCTTTTTCGTCTGTAATATAGAAGACGCTGTTTTCGTGCTTTTCTTTATTTTCTTCCAGACATTCAGCAATGGTTAAATACTTGCCTTCTAAATTTTTAAGGATAAGAGAATCATTGATCTTTTCAGCAAACTTTTCGTCTTTTAAGCAGCCGAATTTGATGAACGGATTGATATCATCCCAGTATTTTTCATAGTTTTCTCTGTCTGTCTTAAACATACCGGTAAGCTTATCAGCCACCTTCTTTGTGATATAATCGGAGATTTTTTTCACAAAGCCATCATTCTGAAGGGCGCTTCTTGATACATTAAGAGGAAGATCAGGACAATCAATCACTCCCTTTAACAGCATTAAGAACTCTGGAATGACTTCTTTAATGTTATCAGCGATAAATACCTGGCTGTTGAACAGCTTGATGGTTCCTTCCAGGCTGTCATAGTTGATGTTTAATTTCGGGAAGTAAAGAATTCCTTTTAAGTTAAATGGATAATCCATGTTTAAATGAATCCAGAACAATGGCTCCTTATAATCATGGAATACCTTACGGTAAAATCCTTTGTACTCTTCTTCGGTACATTCATTGGGGTGCTTATTCCAAAGAGGATTGGTATCATTCACCGGTACCGGACGTTTTGCAATTTTATACTTTTCTGTGGCTGGAGAAATTTCAACGACTTCTTTTTCGCCGTTCTCATTCTCTTTTTCCTCAGTTTTAGCTTCTTCAACAATGGTCTCGATTACGGTATCCTTATCAGTCAGCTCATCCTTTTCAATTGTCTCAAACTCAGGTTCTGCAGCTGCATTGGTCAGATAGATTTCAACCGGCATAAAGGAACAATATTTTTCAAGGACTTCTTTTGCACGGTATTCGTTACAGAATTCAAGGCTTTCTTCATTTAAATAAAGCTTGATTGACGTTCCCTGCTCTGCCTTGTCTCCGTCTACCATCTCAAATTCGGTACCACCGTCAGACTCCCAGTGAACTGGTTTTGCTCCATCTTTATAAGATAAGGTATCAATGGTAACCTTATCGGCAACCATGAATGCGGAGTAAAATCCAAGTCCGAAATGTCCGATGATCTGCTCTTCATTGGCTTTGTCCTTGTATTTCTCCAAGAAGTCCTGAGCTCCGGAAAATGCGATCTGATTGATATACTGATCAACCTCTTCCACGGTCATACCGATACCGTTATCAATAAAGGTAATGGTCTTTTCATTGGGATCGGTAATTACCTGAATCTTAAATTCAAGATCCTCCGGTTTCTGCCACTCTCCCATGATCTCCAGCTTTTTCAGCTTTGTAATCGCATCGCAGCCATTGGAAACCAGCTCACGATAGAAGATGTCATGGTCAGAATACAACCATTTCTTAATAATTGGAAAGATATTCTCGCTGTTAATCGTCAAACTTCCTTTTTTCGCCATATCGGAACACTCCTTACTCTCTTTTTTTCTATTTTAGTTCCATGAAATCATGGAATTCTCTCAATATTTGCCTGCAAAGAGTATTTTAATACGCAGTCCAAAAAATGTCAATAGAAAATTAGCACTCATTTAAAATGAGTGCTAATAATGCTATTCTTCTATAAATGGAATCTCATTTTTCTTTAAAAAGCCTTTAAAACCCTCATCCCATTCTTCATCAAGTGTCTTGTCCAAAGTGAACACAGAGACGGAGGTTCCTGTGATACAGGTAAGCTTTTCCTCCTCATAGCGGATATTGACATACAGTCCCTTTACCTGTTCTTTGGGGAATCCAATTCTTCTTGCGGAGAGAAAACGCTCTGTCCCGTCTTCCGGCATCAATAGGATGATACGAAAGCTTACAGGCAGCCGCTTCCCCTTAATCAGGGAAAAGCAAAAGGGCTTTAGGGTGGACCAGGAAGAATAGGTTCCTATATTCTGCTCCTCCAGCTCCTCCTGAGAATAGTATCCACTTTTAATGGTTCCGTCTATGGTAAATGTATTATAGGTCGAAATAGATGCCTCCTTGATCAGGAAGCGGTCAAATACCTCCCCTACAAATAGCTTGGAGGTAAAGGATTTAATATCCTCAATTTTTACTGAAATCATTTCATAATCTCCCATTCATGATTGTTCTTTGTTTAATATACAACGGATTCTCAACCTCTGTCAACGAAGGATTCCAAACCATCCATTTGTGTGGTATAATAGAAAGATAAGTTTCGCTCAGGAAACAAAAAGTAGTAAGAAAAGAGGATAACATATGAATACCATCAAAGAGTTAGAATCCCTGATCGCAGCATCCGTATCTCCTTATCATTGCATTATGGCATCTTCCAAACAGTTAAAAGACGCAGGCTTTAAAGAACTGCCCCTTTCCGCTTCCTGGAAGTTAAAAAAAGGAGAATCCTACTATATAAATGTTTTTGATTCATCCCTGATTGCATTTACTGTGGGAGAGACTCTTACAGATACTCCCTCCCTTCGTCTGGCGGCGGCCCATACGGACTGGCCTTGTTTAAAGGTAAAGCCATCTCCTGAGGTGACTTCCTTAGATTATGGAAAATTAAACGTGGAGGTTTACGGCGGCCCACTTCTTAATACCTGGTTTGACCGTCCCCTTTCTATGGCTGGAAAGGTGTCTGTGATGGGTAAATCCGTAATGGAGCCAAAGACTATTTTTGTAGACTTCGCCCGTCCCATTATCACGGTTCCAAGCCTTGCCATTCACATGAACAGAGGCGCCAATGAGGGTGTTCCCATTAATGCACAGGTGGATATGCTGCCTATTATTACACTGATCAAGGATAAACTAAACCAGAAAGACTTTTTCCTTCATGCTCTGGCAAAAGAAGCGGGAATCAGCAAGGAAGATATCCTGGATTATGAAATCTATGTTTACAGCCGGGAAGCTGGCGACTTACTTGGCTTACACGATGAGTTCTTTTCCGCTCCCCGTCTGGATAACATAACCTCTGTCCATGCATGTTTAAATGCAATCATAGAAGCTCCCTGTAAGGAAGGAATTCATGCAATTGCTTTATATGACAACGAAGAGATTGGAAGCAGTACAAAACAGGGCGCGGCTTCTGCCATGACAGAACATGTCCTCGAAAAGATATACTTATCCTTAGGATATACAAGAGAAACCTTCTTAAACGGCCTTTTAAGCGGCTTTCTGCTTTCCATGGATGTGGCTCACGCATTCCACCCAAATCATGGGGAAAAATGCGACATTAAGAATCAGATCGTCATGGGGGATGGCGTTGCTATCAAACTTGCTGCCAGTCAGTCTTACGCTACCGATGCCACAAGCACCGGAGTCATTGAAGGCATCTGCCGAGCCAATGACATACCGTATAAGAAATTCTCTAACCGCTCCGACATGAGAGGCGGCTCCACGTTAGGAAGCATCTCTTCTGCTCTTCTGACCATGCGCACCGTAGATGTAGGTGTTCCTATGCTTGCCATGCATTCAGCCAGAGAGCTTATGGGTACCCATGACCAGGCTGCCCTTGTAAAGCTTGCCACTGAATTCTTTAAAGCTTAAACAAGAAACAATTTTGATACAAAATAAGGGTCTGCCGCAGGAAGTAATTCACGCGACAGACCCTTTCGTTTATCATTTCTTAGATATCTTGTTGGTTAAAAACAAAGTTGGAATGAACAATACAAAGCTAAGGACTAAGGCTAACATGAAACCATTGTGGTAAGCAGTGGTCATGAGAGGAATTGTTGGTACTTTCCCCTGGATCCAGAGGCTGACAACCGTTGCAAGCACTGCGGAACCAAATGCACCACCAATATTTTGCATGATTCGGGTTCCCACACTGGCTTGTGCGATTTCTTGTTTTTCCATACCGGTGTAAGCATCCGTCATCATTGGAATGGTGACACCACCAATCCCCATACCTCGGATCGTTAAGACAATGCTTACAACAATGAGTGAAGATGTCTCATCAAAGAAGACAAATGGAATCGTGCCGACGATAGCTAATATCAAACTAACTAAGACAACGTAACGTGCGCCTGCTTTATCCGTTAGCCGGCCAACCAGTGGGCGGGCAACTAACATACCGATCCCTTGTGGAATCAGGATGAGTCCGGTATTTAATACGGAAAAGCCCTTAATATTTTGAAAAAACAAAGGTAATAACAGCATTGGGCCGTTGGTAGCAATCCCTGCAAGGAACAATCCAGCCATAACAGCACTGAAATTTTTCATTTGAAACAAATGTAGTGGAAGAATTGCCTGTTCCTTTTTAATGGCTGCGTAAATCATATAGACAGCTAATATTACGATCCCGGCAACAACAAAACCAATTGTCGTGCCATTGTTGAATGTTGCACTCTTTGCTGCTTTACTAATTCCATAAATCAATGAGGCTGAACTACCTCCCAATAAAATGATGCCAATGAAATCAAATTTGGCTTTTACATTGACCGGCGTGAAGTCAGGTAATTTTAAAACCATTAAGATGATGGCAATGATACCAATAGGAACATTGACAAAGAAAATATAACGCCATGACAGGAACTGAAGAATCACGGCACCAATGACCGGACCAAGGATTGGTCCTAAGACCATTGGGATACCAACCGTGGACATCATACGTCCCATTCGATCCCCTCCGGCAACTGCAACACACAACGTAGTCACAAGCGTCATAATAAAGCCGGCACTGGCACCTTGAACTATCCGGAAAACAATCAAGGAACCGATGCTCCAGCTAAGTCCGGAAGCAATGGAAGTAACTAAGAATACGATATTTGCACCTATCATTAACCATTTACCGTTATAACGTTGAACCGCCCAGCCAACGAGGGGAACGGAAATTGCCATGGATAACACGTAACCAGTAATTACCCACTGGATTAAATCAAGTCCGCTGCTAAAACCACTGCTTAAGCTCTTGATGGCAATGTTGATCATGGTTGAATCAAGCAGCGGCATAATTGCCCCAAGAACTAAAATCCAGGCTATATTGATGATACTCTTTGGAATCGGCTCAAATTCCGAGTCATTTTTATTCTTTTTCATGATAAATTAATCCTCCTTATGATGTGTAACGCCCGTACCTATTTATTTTCCCTTTACAAGACGCTGCATTTCGTTTAGAATCAAAGCATAAACTATAACGTTACGTTCGAGTCAAGAGCCTTTTAAAATTTGTAAAATGTAAAAGGAGAAAAAGCAATGAAAAGTGTAAATGAAGTGAGTAAGCTCTCCGGCGTAAGCCGTCGCACCTTGCAATATTATGATGAAATCGGATTGCTGCCGCCAAGCGCTGTGAAAGAATCGGGCTACCGCCTATATGATGAAGAGAGCTTGCGCCGCTTATGGAGCATTCTATTTTATAAAGAACTTGGCTTTACCCTTGATGACATTCGATTACTGCTTGAAAATCCAAAGGAAATGGAAAAGGAGATTGTAGGGAGACATAAGCAAATTCTCATGGAGAAACAAGCCAAGCTGCAAAAAATGATACTGTCCGTTGACCGAATATTAAATGACGATTTTGATATCTCAATGTTAAGAGATTTTGACAAAAACAGAATTGAAACACTGAGAAAAACATATGCAAATGAAATCAGAGCGTTAATGGAAAGCCTTTTTTTTCTTCCGTTAGTGAAAAGCGGCATCTATTCAAGCCGCATATCACTGATAAAAAATGCCTCAAATATCATGTATACGGATTTTGAAGAGATCCTTGCTCTTTGCGAGGATGTCATGCAAAAATTTCGCGAAGCTATGATAGATGGCCCGGAGAGTTCAGCGGCAGAAAATGCGGTTCATGCTTATGGAAAATTAATCAATAGATGGGTTCCCTGCAACGATGAATCTTTTCGTAAAATCGGGCAGGCGTATTTGATTTACAAAGAAGATTTGGACAAAAAGTCACCGGGTCTTGCAGAATTCATATACAAAGCATTTTTACATGTATATCACTAACCACTTATTTATTTGGCTGACGCTTCCCATTCATTCAATGATATGTTAAGTGAAACAACCGTTTATCAATCTGGAGGGGTAAATTGAACCCTTTGTCAAGGACAATAAAAAAGAGATAAAAGGTACCTGGATAGTTAAGCACAGCCACTTTTTTCTGTGTCTGACTATCCGGGTATCTTTTATCCCTTATTTTTTATTTTCTTATTTAAAAGTATAGGAAAAACTTTTATTTGTCATTTCCATGCATAGTCTCCGGAACTACTTCCCGGCTTGTTTCCAAAGGCTGATTGGAGGTCCGGTTTCCCTCCCAATAGCGGTAACCGTAGACTCCTCCGGCTATGACACCCACAAACAGAATCAATACAAACAAAAACAGCATGAACCCTCCAAAAACTTCCCGCCCACGGCTTTGTCTGCGCCTTCGGCTGTGGCTTCTTCTACGAATGGTATCTCTCTGGCTCATTTGCTTTCTGCCGTCCTTTCTTTTTATCAATCCGTTACATATTTTTTGTAAATTTCAAAAAAGTTAGTGGTCGTGGTCTTATCTTCCTTGGAGAACCTGACATCCTTCCATATTTCATTGCTGAAGGCCACAGGATTTTCTTCTTTATATTTATTATAAATCTGATCGAAGGCTTCTTTTTTCCGTTTTCGGTACAGTCCGGCTTTTCTTTCCTGGGTAGCTGTCTCATCATAATCATCGACGCATTTGATGATATAGAACCTTCCATTATCTTCCACGACAGGGCTGATATCTCCCTCTAACAAGGCAAATGCAGCCTCTTCATAGGCCTTAGACGCCTCTCCTCTTCCAATATGGCGTTCCATCGTTTCTTCTAAGGAATGCTCTCTTGCCAGGGCAGAAAAATCAGCGCCCTCGGCTGTTACAAGGGACAGGACCTGATCCGCCTGATCTTTGTCTGTGAGGACGATCTGGTCTACGATAATGACCTTAGCTTCACTGTCACTGATTTCCAGATTCATATCCTTGGTTAATTCAGTCACCACCTTATTGGACAGGTAATACTGCTCGTACATGCTGCGGACATCTTCTTCTGTGATCCCCATATAGGCAATGTCTTCTTTTGTCAGGGATCCAAAGTATTCATCCGATGCCTTACGCACCTTTTCTTTCTCACTGCTGGTAAGGGTAACTCCCTTATTCTCTGCAAGAAGATTCATCATCTTCATCTCCTGGAGAAATTCTTTTACCTGCTCGATGAGATAGGATTCAAAATTCTGATCTCCGGGCAGGTCTATGCCCCAAATCTGGCTGGTATATATTTGTTGGTACCGGTTTCTCTCCGTTGCCAGGATGATCATGGATTGAGGCAGTGTATATGCCTTCGTCTCCGCGATCTCAGAAACAATGGGGATATCTGCCTTACAACCGGTAAGCAGGGCAATAAGTGCCAAAACTGCCAGGAATATCCTTCCTCTTCGTTTTTTTTCACCTTTCACGTGCTTCCCTCTTTCCATGCTACAACAGCAGCTTCAGTATTTTTAACACTCCGTCATTGATATTTAAATCGGTACGGAACCTGGCCGCATTCTTTACTTCTTCTCTGGCATTTCCCACTGCAAAGCTGTAGTATGCCTGGCTCATCATTTCAATATCATTTAACTGGTCTCCAAAGACCATGGTCTCTTCGGGTTTGATCATAAGACTGTCCTGAAGAAGCTTTACAGCCTGCCCCTTGTTGATTCCGGGCTTCATGCAGTCCATCCACATCTCCCCTGCAATGGTAATCTTAAGACGGTCTGCAAATTTGGCCCTAAGCTCCACGGTATGAGCTTCCACATGAGATTTTCGATACACAGATACTTTTATAAATTCCGAATCCACCTGGGTCAAATCGTCCACCTGCTGAACCTGGAACTTATATCCATGGATCAGCCAGTCTAAGATCTCCTGATCCCTGGTTTCCACATAAACCACATCAGGTCCGCTTAACATAAGCTCCAGCCCTTCTGTACTTCGTACCTCCTGAATCATATCCATAACCGTCTGCCGCTCAATGGTATTTAGAAATAGATTTCTACCGTGACAGCCTACATAGGCTCCGTTATCCGACAAATAAAATATTTTTTCCTTCACAGGCTGAAAGATAGATTCAATGCTCACCCACTGGCGTCCACTTGCCGCAGCAAACTGAATTCCTTTTGCCCGCAGTTTTAATATTACATCAAAAATCTCCGGATTGATCTTATGGCTCCCGTCAGGCACCAAAGTTCCGTCAATATCTGATACAATCAGCTTAATCATGACAATCCTCCTATTCAAGCATCCCTTTTATCTCCTGAAACACTCGTCCTACTGGCAATCCTACTACATTATTGTAATCGCCGTCAATCCCTTTGACAAAAGCCGCGAATTTCCCCTGGATTCCATAGGCTCCTGCCTTATCCATTGGCTCTTCACTAAAGGCATACGTCTTTATCTCTTCTTCTGACATGGGATATACGGTCACATCTGTTTTTTCCACAAAGGTCTTTACCTTCTTCTCCGTTTGTCCACAATAAATTAAGGTGACGCCGGTATAAACCTGATGATCCCTTCCCTGGAGCATGGAAATCATGCGGTAAGCATCCTCATGGCTGACAGGCTTTAATAAAATCTGATGGTCCATAGCTACTACGGTGTCCGCTCCAATGACAAGGGTACCTGGTTCCTGGTGCTCAGCCACATCCTGGGCTTTCTGGCTGGAAAGCTCCGAAACCACGGCCTCAGGTATGGAAGAGGTAACCTTTTCTTCTAACGTACTTGGTTCAATCAAAGGGGTAAGCCCGATCTGGGCAAGAAGTTCTCTCCTACGCGGAGAAGCAGATGCCAGCACAAGTTTTTTCATTTGTTTCATATCCATCCTCCCTGTTTTTAAACGAACAAATAAGCGGGACCCGAATCGAATCCCGCCATTCATTAATATACTTTCAAACGACCAATCATGGTTGCATCGTCTTCGTCACAAGATGACTTAAGCTGCAGTCTCATGGTGTAAATAAAGTCGGCGATATAAAATGCCATAAGGCTTAATGCCACCATTCGCTCCAGACCTTCCGGAACTGCTCCTGCCATCTGGCTTACAAAGCCATCCAGGAACCGGAAATAAAAGATACCTAGAAATCCCCAGGCAACACTGCTTTCCAGACAGATAATGCCTTTGTAGTTAAATGGTTTTCTGCTGTAATCCCACCAGAAGGAACCAAACAGTTTAATCATCATTCTTGCCGTTATCAGCTCCATGGTCGTAGCCATTAACGTTGTTGCAATGTAAAGTAGAATAAGATTATCAGAAAGAGGCTTTAGAAGAATCATAGCTCCCATGGCACCGAATCCGTATATAATACAGAAGGGACCGTGTCCGAAACCGCGATTGACCACTGGCCTTTTATTTTCATAACTGAGTACTACACATTCAAGAAGGTATCCAAGAAAGCTGAACAGGAAAAAACATATGATCCTGTGATAAATCGTCATACCCATTTTACCTCCAAATTTGACAATTTTTGAACTTGTTAAAGTATAATATGGATATCTTAAGAAATCAAGGTCTAATTTCTTACGATTCACGGAAACAATTCTGTTTATTTAATAATATTGTGCCATAAACAGGGCGAGGAGTATGCCAAGGAGCGCTCCCGCTGCCACCTGCAAAGGAGTATGGCCAACATATTCCTTTAATGTCTCCTGTATCAGCTCTCCCTTAAGTTTTAAAGGGTTTTCTAACAATATGCTGTTTAATAATTTTGCCTGCCGTCCGGTTTCTCTCCGGACTCCCATGGCATCGTACATAACGATCATGGAAAGCACAAAGCAGACTGCAAATTCAAACGATCCGGGGCCATAACGGTAGCTGGCGGCGGTCGTTAATGCACATACCGTAGAGGAGTGAGAACTGGGCATTCCCCCGGATCCCACCAGCCTCTCCGGATTAAAATTTCTGTTAAGAGCAAGATCAATCAGTGTCTTTAAAACCTGAGCCACCATCCAGCCTGTGACAGCGCTCATTAAAACCTGGTTTCCCAGTATATCATCCCAATATTTCATGGTTTCCTCCATCTTATGCAGTACTTTTCCAGCCAACACTGAATAAAAACCAGCGTTTGAACCTGGCTACGGTTTCTATGAGACCGCAGAATTTGTCCGAATAAACAATCACCAGACCTCCCCTGGTCCTTGGGGGAATCGGGGTTAACGGCCACATATGACGCAGGATCATGTCTTTTTCATTCTCTGTTAATTCAAAGTACTTGACTGCGTTATTCAGTGCAGTCCTGGGATGAGTAAAACCATGAAAATGTTCCCCGGTTTCTCTGGCATGGGTATGCCAGTCATACAAAAATAAATCATGAAGAAGACCGGCTCTGGCGACTTCTTTATAGTCCCAGCCCAGCCTTCTACAGATACTGTAGCTCATATAGGATACTTTGATGCAGTGGTGTTTACAAGTCGTATCTCCATGCTGCATATAGTTTTCCATGGACTGGAATATGGGGTGTTCCAAGATATCTTTCACACAATCCATATAGACCAGATCCGCATTGTAGTTTTCCTGTTCAGCCCAGGAAGAATCTTCTGCCCATGTTACGGCAAGTTCTTTTTCTTCCTGGGTGAAATGCATGCTTTTCATTTTTATTCACTCATTTCTTTTCTGTAATTTCAGTCTGCTAACAGCCAGTGAGCCAGTCGTAAAGCTCCTGATATTTCATGGCAGAAGTTTTCCATGAAAAATCCTTTGTCATAGCACGGCAGACAAGCAGGTTCCACTCTTTCTTTTTATCGTAGAAAATGCTTTCCGCATACCGAATGATCCCAAGCATCTCATGGGCATTGTAATTGGAGAAGGAGAAGCCGGTCCCGCTCTTCTCATATTCATTGTAAGGCTCTACGGTATCCTTTAACCCTCCGGTCTCCCGCACAATGGGGAGTGTTCCATAGCGAAGCGACATCAGCTGACTGAGCCCGCATGGTTCAAATAAGGAGGGCATGAGAAATGCATCACATGCTGCATAGATCTTGTGGGACATGGCCTCTGAATAATATATATTCGCAGAAACCTTATCCTGATACTTCCATGCGTAATGACGGAACATATTCTCGTAACGTTCATCTCCGGTTCCAAGGATGACAAGCTGAATCTCATCCTGACACAGTTCATCCATGACGCACTGAATCAGGTCAAGTCCCTTCTGATCCGTCAGTCTGGATACAATGCCGATCATAAATTTGTTTTCATCCTGAGCAAGGCCAAGTTCCTTTTGAAGAGCTGTCTTGTTCTTACCCTTTTCCCCTTGAACGTTTTCGAAATTATAATTCTGTACGATGTATGAGTCATTCTCAGGATTGAATTCTTCGTAATCAATCCCGTTGACGATACCTCTAAGATCGCCTTCCCTGGCACGCATCAGGCCATCAAGGCCTTCTCCGTAAAAGGGCATCTGAATTTCCTTTGCATAGGTGTCACTTACTGTAGTGATGGCATCTGCATAAACGATGCCGCCTTTTAGTAAGTTACCGTCCTTATATGCCTCCAATTTGTCCGGAGTAAAATAATAATCCGGAAGGCTGGTAAGCCTCTGTATGGTCTTTACATCCCATACGCCCTGAAATTTTAAGTTGTGGATCGTAATCACCGACTTCATGCTGCGAAAAAATTCACCGTCATGAAACCGATCCTTTAACAGAACAGGAATAAGTGCAGTCTGCCAGTCATGGCAGTGTACCACATCCGGCTGAAATCCAATGACCGGAAGTGAGGATAAAGCTGCTCTTGAAAAGAAGCAGAACTTTTCCAAATCATATAACCAGTCCCCATACGGTTTGGGGCCATTAAAATAACTTTCATTGTCTATGAAATAAAACGTGATACCTTCGTAAACATATTGAAGAATTCCCACATACCTGCTCTGATCCAGATAGTCCATATAGAAGTGATCAATATAGGTCATCTGGTTTCTCAGTTCTTCTTTGATGCATAAATACTTGGGAATCATGACTCTCATATCAAAATGCTCTTTTGAAAAACACTTGGGAAGGGAACCTACAACGTCTGCAAGTCCTCCAGTTTTGATAAAAGGTACTGCCTCTGATGCTACGAAAAGTATCTTCTTCATCCACAAACCTCCCTTATCCTTACCACGAAAATGGTGGCATCTGTTAGTCTATAGTATACTTCATTTTAAAGAAATAAGGAAGTATCTTTCCGTATATTTAGGAAAGTTTAGGAAAGTTTTTTGTAATCCAGTCGTATTTTATCTGCGATTAATGCGATAAACTCTGAGTTTGTGGGTTTTCCTTTACCAGTACTTACCGTATAACCAAATAATTCATTGATGGTATCCATCTTTCCTCTGCTCCAGGCTACTTCGATGGCATGACGGATCGCTCTTTCTACTCTGCTTGGTGTTGTCTGGTGTTTTTTAGCAATGGACGGATAAAGTATCTTAGTAACTGAAGTAAGCATCTCCTGGTCCTGTACAGAAATGACAATGGCATCCCGAAGATACTGGTATCCTTTGATATGGGCAGGAATTCCAATTTCGTGGAGCATCTGTGTTACATCATTTTCCAGATTCTGCTCCATATATTCGGTTTTATTGACATAAGGCTTCACCTTTTTCATCCCCTGTAAATTAGGTGCTTTTGACTTTCTCTGACCCACTCTTCGAACCTTATCGACGATAATTTCCTTATTGAATGGTTTCATTATGTAATAATTTGCTCCCATGCGAAACGCGTCTTCGGTAATATTCTCGCTTCCTGCCGCTGTTACCATAATAAACGACGGTATCTTTGTAACAGAACCGTTGCCCCTAACTCGTTCCATTACTGTTATTCCGTCCATTCTCGGCATAATTACATCCAATAAGACAACATCGGGATTTGTTTTGAGGATCATGTTATAAGCATCTTCGCCATTATCCGCTCTGCCTACAACGTGGAAATCCTCCTCTCCTTCCAGTATATCGTTCAACAGATTTAATGTCTGAAGGTTATCATCGGCAATTGCAATACTGATTTCTGACATAGTAATACTCTCCTCCTGATTCATAAAAATAAAATAAAACTAGTGTATAGCCATTATAATCTTGCCTCAGCTTATGCCGCAATGGAATTCTATCGCAGGATTCGACAAATAATGTTTTTTACAAGCTGATTTCCAAATTTTTCCAAATTTCTAAAAATGTCGAACCGATAAAATGCCTTTTTGCATCTTGATTCGCTCCCAGCCCCCCTTTTTAACCAGTGTTGAAATTTGATGCTCCGTGTCGGCAAAAAAATCCGGCCTTTTACTATTCCTGGTTCTTATACTAACATATTCTCTCTGCCTTGAAAAGTATTAATCATCAGATTAATATAATTTATCTTACTTTTTTTTAGACTTTTCGAGACTCAAAGTATTTATTTACATACATTTCGAAAAATACGGGCAGAATGTAATAGAAGAAAAGGACAGCACTGTAATCGCCTTACAATCCTGTCCTTTTCCTACCATAATTAAATTTAATGATTCAACATGTTCTCAATAAAGATTCCGTAACCTCTTGTAGAATCCTGAATGAAAACATGAGTCACCGCACCTATGAGCTTACCGTCCTGAATGATAGGGCTTCCTGACATACCCTGGACGATACCTCCTGTGAGTGCTAAAAGATCCGGATCTGTGACTTTAATGACCATTCCTTTGCTTTTGTGAGCCGTGGAGTAATCCACACGCTGTATTTCAATCTCATAATCTCTTATCTTGCCGGATACATCACTTCTGACGTATGCAACGCCCTTTTTTACATCCTGACGGTATCCGATGGGTATGGCATCCTGCTTTATATTTTGCTTAAAGCGGTCGTTTACTGTTCCGAATATTCCTTCTTCCGTGTTGGCTGTAATCGTTCCCAGAGTGGAGCCAGGGCCGTAATAGATGATTCCGCTCATCACTCCAGGTTTTCCGAAGGTGCCTTTTTCAATTCCCATAATTGCTGTTTCATAGAGAGAGCCGTCTGTAATCTGTACTACATTGCCGGTATCACTGTCACTGATGCCGTGACCAAGTGCTCCGAACTGACCATTCATATCCACATAGGTCATGGTACCGATTCCCTGAGTGTCATCTCTGACCCAGACGCCGAGTTTATAGGTGCCATCTTCGGTCTGAACAGGATTCATCTTTACATCAATGGTTTCCCCATTACGTCTGACCTTTAAGATTGCTTCCGCAGCGCCTATCTTGTTTAATTCACTCATCAGGGATTCTTTGTCTTTCAGCGGAGTTCCGTTAATGGTTTCAATGTAATCACCAGACTGCAGAATGCCAAATGCTGGTTCCGTTGTCATTCCGTCCTTTTTTGTTACATCTCCAGTTCCTATGACCATGATACCATTGGATTTTAAATAAATTCCAATTGGAGTGCCGCATGGGACGGCATACTTGGTATCTACCACATTGACCTGTATGTCTTTTAATTGAATGAAGCCAAAGAGCTTCAGGCCCAGTTTATAGCTTCCCTGATTCTTAGAATATACAGAGAATGGCTCGTTTAACTGCAGGTGGATCTGATCGGAAGGGATATTGGAACCATTGCTTAAAACCACTTCCTCACTGTCTGAATGGAGGGTTACATCAAAAGGCATGGAGAAATGAAATTGTTCTTCTTCCTCTGCTACGATATTCAGTTTGTCGGGGATCACCCGTTTCATATAGAACCAGGAAAACCCAATGCAAAAGACCAGGCTGATCCAGAACGCTCTCACGATAAGCTTATGAACTTTGTTTTTACCCATCTCACATACCTCCTTAGAAGAATAAAGGAGACAATTTTTTTGGCTCCTCTCATAGTATGTGAGAAAAAAGTAAAAACACTCTGTCATATTTTAGTTGAATTCATTTAATATTGGTCATTGTTTTTTTTGACAGCAAGCCGTTTCATCTCTCTGGCGTTCTCTCTGACTGCTTCCGTGATCTTCGCACCGCCGAGAAGTCTTGCCAGTTCTTCCACCATCTCCCCATCACTTAGCGTACGAATGGTGGTTTGAGTCATTCCATCTTTTGCCGATTTTAAAATTTCAAAATGAGCATCGGCCATGGCGGCGATCTGAGGCAGATGGGTGATTAAGATCACCTGATGGCTGTTTGCGATATAGGAAAGCTTTTCTGATACCTTCTGCGCCGTCCTGCCGCTGATTCCAGTGTCGATCTCGTCAAAAATCAAAGTAGGGATATCATCGGAATCAGCAAGGACCGTTTTCACTGCCAGCATGATTCTTGATAACTCTCCGCCGGAAGCCACCTGACCAAGAGGCTTTAAGGATTCGCCGGGATTTGTGGAGATAACAAATTCCGCTTCATCATAACCGTTTGATGTATAGTGGTCCAGACGCTTGAATTCCATAGAAAATTCCACGTCTAAAAAGTTTAAATCATTTAAGCCTGCTTTGATTTTTTTTGTCAGCTCTTTTGCCGTGTCTTTTCTCATATAAGATAATTGTCCGCATAAGTCGTCCAGTTTATCCTCTATTTCCTTAATATCCTGTTCTGTTTTCCGCTTTAAGCTGTCGTAATCTTCAAGCTCCTCTAAACGGACCCTTTTTTCTTCCAGATTTGTAAAAATCTGGCTTACACTTTTGCCGTACTTGGCTTCCAGATTATGTATGACATCAAGCCTTTCCTCGATTTGACTGTATTCTTCCTCATCAAATGACATATCATCCATATAAGAAGAAATTTCATGGTTGATGTCATTTAAAATAGAATCCGCATCAAACAGCTGATCTCTGATCGCTGACAGCCTTTCATCATAAGAAGCAACGGATTCCATCTCTTTTAAAGCCCGGCTGATGAAATCCGTGCTCACTGCAGAATACGCCTGGGAAAGACTTTCGGCTATTTTTTTTCCGTGAAGAAACAGACGGTATCTGGAAGCAAGCTCTTCTTCCTCTCCATCTTTTAAATCAGCGTTTTCTATCTCTTCAATCTCAAAACGGATGAAATCCATTTCCCTGAGTCTGGTCTCTTCATCGAGAGCAAAGGTAGAAAGATGTTCCTTTAACCGGCAATATTCCCGGTATGCTTCTGCAATATTCTCTTTTAGCTCATGGGACTTTTTATCCTGGTATCGATCCAGAATCTCGAGATGTTTTGATTTGTAGAGTAAAGACTGGTGTTCATGCTGTCCATGAATATCGATCAAAAGTCCGGTGATATCCCGCAGCTTTCCTGCGGTCACCGTTTCGTCATTGATTTTGCTCAGACTCCTGGAAGGCATGATTTTTTTTGAAATGATTACCGTGCCATCGCCGTCGGGATGGACGTCATATTCCTTTAACATGGAAAGCTTTTCTGGATCGCTGACCGTAAAGATCAGTTCGATATAAGCATAATCCGCGCCCTTTCTGATGATGTCCTTGGGTACCTTGCCACCCAAGGCTATGGTCACAGAGCCGATAATAATTGATTTTCCGGCACCGGTCTCGCCGGTCAAGACATTCAGTCCTTCCTTAAATTCTACATCGGCCTTTTCAATCAGGGCTAAGTTTCTTACGTGTAATTCTGAAAGCATGGCAGCCTCCTTATCCCGTAATAAGTTTTTTCAGTTTGTCCATCATCAGGATGGTATCATCGGAGCTTCTTATGGCGCACATGATGGTGTCATCTCCAGCAATGCAGCCCACCATTTCATTAAAGTGAAGGGCGTCAAGAGCCGCAGCTACAGCCATAGCCATACCTGAGACTGTTTTAATGACAAGAATGTTCTGTGCCATGTCCATGGAAAGGTATCCATCCTTTAAAATTCTTATATATTTATCGCTGAATGAGCTCTGGCTCTGAAGCACCATATAGCGCTGTTTTCCAGATTCTGAAGGAACCTTTGTTAATTTAAGCTCCCTGATATCTCTGGATACGGTAGCCTGAGTTACCGCAAAACCAGCCTTATTTAAATATTCCGCCAGTTCTTCCTGTGTCTCGATTTCATGTTTTCCGATGAGTTCCACAATTTTGCTGTGTCGTTCCAGTTTCATTATGTTTCCTCCTTATATACCGGTCATCTTATTACGCAGGTTATCTAAAAATGAGATATGTTTCAGCTTAACCAGTATGGTCTTACCCTCTGACCTGCTGATATCCACTGTATCACCGGGGCACAGCCTCATCTGGGTATCCCCATCAAAAACTGCCTCCTGATAGATATCTTCCTGCCCCATCATCTCCACCCGTATGGAGTCATCGGAAGACAGAACAATGCTTCTGGCCCCCAGAACATGAGAACAGATGGGTGTTAATACAAGCATCCGGGAATCCGGCACCAGGATCGGCCCTCCGGCAGAAAGGTTATAAGCCGTAGAACCAGTCGGAGTTGCGGCTATGAGGCCATCCGCCCGGTACTCATTAAAGTATTCCCCATTGACAAACACCTTAAATTTAAGAACCTTCAGCTTCTGGTTTCTGATAATAACGATCTCATTTAAGGCAATATCCTGAAATATTTTTTCACCGGCACGGGTGACGGAACCATGTAACATCATCCGTTCTTCCAGTGTGTAATCTCCTGAAAGCAGGGAGGCCAGGGCTCCGTATATCTCTTCGGTGCGGGAAATCTGAGTCAGGTATCCAAGAGTACCCCGGTTGATTCCAAGTATGGGAATATTACGACCGGCTAAGTCTCTGGCCGCCTGAATGAGGGTGCCATCTCCCCCAAGGGTGATGATACATTCTGTTTCCTCAGGTACCATGGCTGAATCCGTATAATGGCTGCCCGGATTATCTTCCTTTTTATTGCTGCCACCAATGACACAAGTGGCGCCATGAGCCAGAAGATACTGACTGATGGTATCCGCAGTCTCCTTCGCACCTTCCTTATCCGGATTCATGATTACATAAAAATGTTTCATACGATTGCTCCTTACCTGCCACCACTTAGCTGTTCATGAGCCTCAGCAACAACCCGCTCCGGATCTGCCTCCATGCTTGGAGATAATCCCTCTGACTGGCAGTTTTTCAAATGTAGTAAATATTCAATATTCCCTTCCGGGCCTTTGATCGGAGAAAACTCCAGATGAAGGACGGAAAAACCGATGGAAAGGGCATATTGGATCACCGCTTCTATTACCTCAAGGTGGACGGAACTTTCTCTGACCACCCCTTTTTTGCCAACCTTTTCACGGCCTGCTTCAAATTGGGGCTTAATGAGACAAACAATCTCTCCGTCTTCCTTAAGAAGATTTTTGACCGGGCCTAATACCTTTGTTAAAGATATAAAAGAAACGTCAATGGACGAAAATTCAATGGGATCTCCAATGTCTTCCGGAATCACATACCGGATGTTGGTTTTCTCCATGCAGACCACTCGCTTATCTTCTCTGAGCTTCCAGGCCAGCTGACCGTGTCCCACATCCACTGCATACACCTTAACAGCGCCGTTTTGCAGCATGCAATCGGTAAAGCCGCCGGTGGATGAACCTACATCCATACAGACCTTACCCATAAGAGTCACATCAAAATGAGTCATTGCCTTCTCAAGCTTTAATCCGCCCCGGCTTACATACTTTAAGGTATTCCCTCTCACTTCAATGACAGAGGTTTCCGGAAAAGCGGTTCCAGCCTTGTCTTCTTTATCCCCGTCCACATAGACGATTCCAGACATAATAAGGGCTTTGGCTTTTTCTCTGGACTCTGCCAGTCCCTGCTTTACTAAAAGCACATCCAGTCTTTCTTTCATTCCTTTTTCTCTTTCCCTGTTTCGTCTTTATAATGCTTCCATTCGGTATTCTGGCGTTCCAGATCAAGATACTCTTTTTTCAACCGCCAGATAATGGAATCGCTGTCAATCCCCAACCCTTTTCTAAGAAGGGACACGTTGCCATGCTCTACATAAGAATCCGGCAATGCAATGTTTACTACCTTTATATGGGGATAATTCTCATGAATATAATTGGTGATGTTTAGGCCATAGCCGCCCTGAAGTACATTCTCTTCCATGGTAACCATAAGCCAATGATCTTTCGCCAGAGAATCAATCAGCTCTTTGTCAAAGGGCTTTATGAACCGTCCGTTTGCAAGGGTACAGTTCCAGCCGTCTGCTTTCAGCTTTTCTCTTACATGTTCTCCTGTACTGACCATGCTTCCTACTGCCAAAAGAGCGATGTCCTTTTCTTTATAGAGCATCTCACCTTTTCCAAATTCAATGGGACTGCGAAACTCCTTTAGGCCCTGGTATGCTTCTCCTCTTGGATAACGCACGGCTATAGGTGCGCCATAGGATAAGGCAAATTCCATTCCATCCATCAGCTCCCAAAGGTTCTTAGGCGCAAAAACGCTCATACTTGGAATCGCCGTAAGAAAGGAATAATCAAAGATTCCCTGATGGGTCTCTCCGTCACTTCCCACCAGTCCGGCACGGTCTACTGCAAATACCACGGGGAGATTCTGGATGCAAACATCATGAAGCACCTGGTCAAATCCACGCTGCAAAAAGGAGGAATATACAGCTACCACAGGCTTTAAACCTCCTGCTGCCATTCCGGCTGCCGAGGTTACAGCATGCTGCTCTGCAATTCCCACGTCAAAAAAGCGGTTCGGAAACTGTTTGGCGAAACGTTTTAAACCAGTTCCGTCAGGCATGGCTGCCGTAACTGCCACAATTTTTTCGTCTGCCTCAGCCAGACGGCATATGGTCTTTGAGAACACATCCGTATAGCTTGGATTTTTCTTTTCTTTTTTAGTTTCCCCTGTGAGGATATCAAACGGCTCCACCCCATGAAATCTGGAAGGATTCCTCTCTGCAAAAGTATACCCTTTTCCCTTTTGGGTGATGACATGGACCAGAACCGTATGGTTCAGCTTCTTAGCCTCCCGCAAGGCTCTGGTAAGAGCCTTTGTATTGTGACCGTCTATGGGTCCAAGATAGGTAATTCCCATATTCTCGAACAACATACCTGGAATCAACAGCTGCTTGATTCCGTTCTTGGTACGGCTGATCTTCTCAATGAGAGAGTCTCCGACCACAGGAACCCTGGAAAGGACATTGGTCACATGTTTTTTTAAATCCAGATATCCTTCTCCTGTTCGTATGCTGCTTAAATAAGTGGACATACCGCCTACATTCTCGGAAATAGACATGTTGTTGTCATTTAGGATAATGATAAAATTCTTTTCCATCCTGGCCGCATTGTTTAAGGCTTCATAGGCCATGCCTCCGGTCAAGGCGCCATCTCCGATGACGGAGACCACATAGTGATCCTCTCCCAGAACATCTCTTGCCTGAGCAAGTCCAAGGCCAGCGGAAATAGAAGTAGAGCTGTGGCCTGTATCAAATGCATCACAGGGGCTCTCTTTTCTCTTTGGAAAGCCGCTGATTCCACCAAACTGGCGAAGCTCATCAAATGCAGCTTTTCTTCCGCTTAATATCTTATGAGTATAGGACTGATGTCCTACATCCCATACCACCTTATCTTTTGGAAGGTCAAAGGCCAGATAAATAGCCATGGTAAGCTCAACCACTCCTAAATTGGAGGCAAGATGGCCTCCTATGGTGCTTATTTTTTCCAGTAAAAAATCCCGGATTTCCTGGCTTAAGACATCGAGTTCCTGCTTATTCAGCTTCTTGATGTCTTCCGGTCCGTTTATCTTATCCAATATCATATTTTAATCAAATCCTTTATTTTTCACGGTTTACCAGCATCCGGATCAGCTCTTCCAGGAATTCATTCTTTCCCGGAAGCTCATGAAGAACGGAAACTGCTTCTTCTGAGATACGTTCCACATCCTGCTTCGCCTTAGTCATACCATAGATGGATACATAGGTAGTTTTATGATTTTTTTCGTCGCTTAATACAGGCTTTCCAAGAACCTCGTTGCTGCTGGTCAAATCAAGGATATCATCCTGGATCTGGAATGCCATACCAATTAAGGATGCCATACGTTCTACCTGTTTTAATTCCTCTTCCCCCGCTCCGCCAAGCAGCGCACCAATCATCATGGAGGCTTCCAGCAGAGCACCTGTTTTCAAACGGTATATAAATTCAAGTTTTTCTTTTGGAACCGGTTCTCCTGAAAGTTCTACATCAACGGTCTGTCCGCCGATCATTCCAAAAATCCCTGTTTTTTCTGCCAGGATTCCCATTGCGCGGGCGACCCGGTCAGCTCTGTCCGTCATGGGCAGGGCCTTTGCCGCTGTTTCCATGGAATAGATAAGAAGTCCGTCTCCAGCTAAAACTGCCATGTCATAGCCAAATTTCACCCATGCCGTTGGAAGTCCCCGGCGCAGGGTGTCATTATCCATACAGGGCAGATCGTCATGGATTAAGGATGAGGTGTGGATCATCTCAATGGCTGCCATAAAGGGCTCTATCTCTTTGCCGCTGCCGCCAAATAAGCGGTATGTCTCCTCCATAAGCATGGGGCGGAGCCTCTTTCCTCCTGCCTTCACGCTGTAATCCATGGCCTCAAGCACAGTGCTTTGATAACCACTGACGAAAGGGAGATAGGATTCCACCACCTGACCGACCTCTTTCATACGGGCAGAAAACAATTCATTAAAGTTCACTTTTTTCACCATTTTCCTCTAATACGATTATCTTCTTTTCTACGTTATCTATCTTCTCATTGCAGGACTTCACAAGCTTCATGCCTGTTTCATAATGCTGAAAGGACTCTTCCAGAGAGCACTCTCCGCTCTCTAACTTCTTGATCAGTTCTTCCAGCTCAGCAAATGTCTCTTCAATGGTCTTTTCTTTTTTCACTGCCATGATGGACCTCCTCGTCACTTTGATTGATCCTGGAAATTACTGCTTCCATACTGCCATCCCTGACGATGACCTTAATGCCGTCTCCAGCTTTCACCTGGGTCACAGAATCGATTCTATGATCCTTTTGATCCGTTACGAATCCATATCCCCCGCCAATCTTCTTTAAGGGGGACTGGGCCTCTAAACGGCTGGCAAACAGCTCAAGCCGGTGCCTGTCACGGACTGTCTGTTTTTCTAACAGGGTCTTCATCCGATTGGCGGCGGTTTCGGCGTCTGCCTTATAGCCCGCAGTCATAGAAAGCAAAATGGTCTGAATCTTTATCTCCAGATCAGAAAGCCTCTGACGGCTCTCCCGGATGCTCCTTCTTGGGTCAAAATACTTAAGCCGTAACCCATACTGATCCGCATGGAAATGATAACGTTCCATCTTTCGTTCCATGGTCTTTTTTAAGGTGTTTCGGTACAGTTCCTTCTGCTCTATAAACAGGGAATAATCAAAAACTGCCAGCTCTGCCGCAGCAGAAGGCGTGGGAGCACGCATATCCGCCACATAATCTGCTATGGTCACATCTGTTTCATGACCGACCGCAGAAATGACTGGAGTGGAGCACTGAAAAATGGCTCTGGCCACAATTTCTTCATTAAATGCCCATAAATCTTCAATGGAACCGCCTCCCCTTCCCACAATAAGGACGTCAAGCCCCATCTGGTCCAGTACCTCGATTCCCTTTGCGATGCTCTCTTTTGCATTCTCTCCCTGAACAAGAGCCGGGTAGAGATAAAGCTGCACGTAAGGATTTCTCCTTGCCGATATATTCATAATGTCCCGAATGGCTGCACCGGTGGGAGCTGTTACGATTCCTATGGTCTTTGCATACCTGGGAATGGGCTTTTTATACTCCGCAGAGAACATTCCCATCTCCTCCAGCTCATTACGCAGCTTCTGGAACCGTTCAAATAAATCTCCAAGCCCTTCTCTTGTTATCTCCTGGGCATAGAGCTGATAGCGCCCATCCCGCTCATAAACCTCAATGCTCCCCTTTACCGTTACCTGCTGGCCTTCTTCCATCTGAAAGGAAAGACCCTTTCTGGAACCGGCAAACATCACAGCAGCTATGGACGATTTTCCGTCCTTTAAGGTAAAGTAGATATGTCCGGAGGTATGATACTTGCAGTTGGAGACTTCTCCTTTTACAGAGATTCGGTTCAGTGCAAAATCCTGGGCAAACATATTCTTAATGTAAGCATTGACCTGGGAAACAGAATAAGCGCCAGCCATATTACACCAGCTTTGCTAAGACTCCGTTGATAAATGCCGGAGCTTCGTTCCCGCCGTACTTTTTAGCCAGTTCCACTGCCTCGTTGATGGCTACCTTTTCCGGAACATCGTCGTCAAATAATATCTCATATAAAGCAAGACGGAGGATTGTCAGTTCGGCTCTGCCCATACGCTTTGTCTTCCAGCCTTCTGCCACTTCATTGATCTTAAGATCCAGTTCCGGTATCTTAACCATGACAGCTTCTGCTCTTTCTATTAACTGGTCGGAATTCTCACCGCTCATTGACACATCGTGTATGATCTCTTCCTTTCCTTCTTTGTCGAAATCATACTCAAGTGGTTCTTCAAAATATTGGTTAAGCTGCTCGTCCTTTTCCTCTGCCGGATGGAAATCCGCACAAAAAAGCAGCTTAAAGCAGTGTTCACGCATTTTACTTCTGGTCATTTACCATGGTCCTCCTGTTGGTAATTTTTCTGGGCGTTTGGAATTATTATACCTTACCGTGGTTTATTATACAATAGCAACTTTTCCTTATCCGTATGTGGATTATATGAAAATATCACCGATTTACGGCATACTGGTTCTTCCCTTTTCGCTTTGCCTGATACAAAGCTTCGTCCGCTCGTTTTAATATGGCATCGTAATCATTTTCATTCTCGCCTACCAGGGTGATTCCAATGCTTGCATGGATATTCCCTGAGATATTAAAGGCATTTAAAATCCGGGCGGCTATGGCTTCCGGCTGCTTTCTGCCTCTCATTCCATAGAGCCAGATACAGAATTCATCCCCTCCGAAACGGACGATGACGTCCTCCTGTCTGGTGCAGGCACTCAATATCTGCCCTACCTCTACCAGGACGAGGTCGCCTTTGTGATGCCCGAAGGTGTCATTGATCTTTTTGAAATCGTCTATGTCAAGAAACATGCAGGCATAGAATCGTTTATTTCCCACTCCTTTTAATCCCTGGGATACAAGCTTTCTTGCGGTTTCCCGGGTATAGACTCCTGTTAAATAATCCTTCTGGGCCCGTTTTTCTTCCTTCTTTCGGTAATGAAGAATGCCAAGGATGAGAAGGATGGCGCAGACCAACATTAACGTGGAGCTTGTAATAAAGCCAAGGGTCAGTCCCCGAATCCGGTTCAGCATGCTTTCATACCGTTCTGCTTCTACCAGGGAGGCTGTCATCCAGTCCTCAATTCCAGTGGGTTGGAAAAGCAAGAGCCGTTTTTTACCATTTTCATAATAAATGAGAAATCCGGTCTGTCCGCTTTCTACGACCTCCCTCATCTGCTCTAAGGATTGTCCATTTCGAAATTCCATATTTTTTAGAAGCTCGTATACCGTATCCTTCCGGTCGATTCCTGAGCTTGAGACCATGATCTGGCCTTCCTGAGTAAAAATGAAATTAGCGCCATAACGGCTTAAGGGACTGTCATCCAAATACTTTTCTATCTCTGCTGCGGAGTATTCCAGACAGGCAGCGCCTTTTACCTTAGAATCTCTAATGATAGGAACTGCCAGAACAATTCCGTCCTGGCCATCAAAGCCTCCGGGAAGGAGCCTGGAAATATTTTTTTCACCCTTCATGACCTTCTGGTAGTAAGCCCTCGCGGAAATATCAGCAGATTCATGGTTCCCGTAATAAATGGTTCCCTTATCATCTGCCACCCCTAATCTGGAGGTTTCTTTCTCATTTTCCGCTACCAGCTCCCACCAGCTTTCGTTTCCCGATCCATCGGGAGGGTCAGAGAATGAGGCAAACAGTTCCAGCCATTCAAGCTTTGACTCGGTCAAGTTCTGCAGATAGCTGAGAATCTTATCATTTTCAAGCTTAATATCCCGGTACGTCTGATCTACGAGGCTCTTTTCCACTTCTCTGAAATAATAAAGATTCATCGCCAGGATTCCTGCGATTATCGAAACCACCAGCCCGAACATTCCCATTATCTTTGGCAAGTAATGATTCCCATCCCTATGATTTATCATATTAAAAAACACCTGTCCTTAACATCCTGTCCTAATGCATATGGTTCATTATAAATCCTGTCCATTTTCATTACAAGATAAACTTTATTACGAAAAGAGAAAGAAAAACGGGGGTAAGGACCTTTGTGGCCCACCCCCGCGATAGATTTACATCTATTTGTTTTCTTCCATTGCAACACCGGCGATACGGATATTCACATCTAATACCGTAAGTCCTGTCATGTTCTCAATTGCAGTCTGTACCTTTTCCTGAACTTTCTCACTGACAGATGGTATGCTGTATCCGTACTTGATGTTTAAGGACAAATCCACAGATACATGCTCCTCAGTCAGCTCGACCTTAACGCCTTTTGATAAATTTTTCATGCCCAGCTTCGCCACCAGTTCATTGGTGATGTTGCCCGCCATGGAATCTACACCTTCTACTTCGGTTGCAGCAAGACCTGCGATGATAGCAACTACATCATCTGCAATCTGCACTTCGCCGATTTTATCTTTTTCATATACTTTGTGAGTATTTCTGATTTCTGCTTCTGCCACAGCAATTCCCTCCTGTACTAAAATTTCCGGGTTATGGAATCATTATAGCAAAATTGTCCATCGTTTGCAAAGGCTTTTTATTCACCCAGCTTCATAAGGGTGATAACAATATTTTCTGCTCCGACTTCTGCTTTTCTCTTTACAATATCTTCAATCTGTGCACGCTGCGGATCGGTGATGCTGGAGGCATTGATGACAACATCTACTTTACCGCTGGAAATGCTAACCACTGGATCTGAAAATCCTTTTGCAAGAAGAAGAGTTTCTGCTGCATTTTCTTTTTCGGAAACAGCTGTCATATCGATCATTTCCTGAATGGCCTGCTGTTTTGCGGACTCTTCCAGGTTTGGATTGTTAATCAGATTCATTAAGGTCTCTTTATTTCTTGCCCTTACCTGTTCTCTGTTTAACTGTACGCTGGATATGTAATCTGTTACGCTCATACCGCTTGTTAAAACGGCTTCTCCCGGATTATCAAGTCCGGCGTCTGCTGCTTTTGTCTCGGCTGCGGCTGCTACCTGCTCTGCGGCTGCCTTTGTCTCGCCTGCTGCTGTACTCTCAGAGTTAGCAACGTCTTTGTTTCCTTCTGACGTCGTTTCTGCGGCTGCCAGTTTATCAATATCCGATGCATCCTGATCCAGACTTGCGATATCCTGGCCGGAAGAACTCTCATTAAGGGCTTTGTTCTCCGCTAAGACGTCTTCTTCGGATATATCAGTCATTCCTGCTTCAAACACATCTTTACCTGAAACCGCCTCCTGTTTCCCGGCATAATTTAAATACCCGGCGGCAGCTATCATAACGGCCAGTGTGGTAATGATGATCTGATTTCTTCGGAACAGTTTCTTCATATCCATTTTCTTTGGGGTTTTAGGGACATTTGGTTCATTGCTTGTTTTCCAACTTCTCATACCTGACACTCCTTTTTATTCCACCCTCTTTAATACTTTTATTTTATGTGGGGGCAGGTTAAATAATGCTTCCATGGCACTGGAAATTTCTGCTTTCACCGTAGGACTGCCTCCGCCCTGGGCACTTATGATGATTCCTTCTATTTCCGGACTTATCTCTTTCTCCACGATAGGAGCCGTATTTTCTCCAGAACCGGTCAAAATTGTATTCTCCTGCTGTTCTTTGTTTGTGATATTTCTGGTTCCGCCGGAGCTGTCATTTTCCACGGTGGAAGAATCGGTTGTGTTTCTGTCCACCCTCAAAACCTTTTCCTTTGAGGATTTCAGCACGATCATCACATCCACCTGACCAACTCCATCTACGGTTTTTAACAGCTTTCTCACCCTTAATTCCAGCTGCTCCTCATAGGTATTGTCTGCACTTGCGGCTACGGCCGTGTCTTTCTCTGGCAGCTCTGTCACAATTCCCTTTTGCAGCTCTGTCTTATTTTTGCTCTCCGATGCTGTTCCAGTCTTTCCTGCACTGCCTGGACCGGAGGGAATCGCAAGGATCAGGATAATCATTCCAACCGCCAGCAGGATCAGCCATTTATCCTTTCCCATCTTCCACTTGAATTTCAATATCCTGTTCCTCCAAATCATAATATTCAGCAATCTTCCTTCTAAGACCTGATACTTGTGAATTTTCTTCTTGTCTTCCTTTTTCTTCTTTCTCCGGAGGGGAACCCGTGATTTTTACTCCTTCTACTTTGGCCACTTTTTCAATGGGTTCGATTTCTTTCACCGCAGGAACGGCTTCTTCTTCCCCTTCCTGCCCTTTTTGTACCTCTGGCGTAAGGACTAAGGACACCCGGACCACATGTCCGAACTTCTTGCTGTCCTGATCCTGGCTGATTTCTGCCTTTGACACGCTGCACCCAAAACCAGCAGAGGCTGCCATTGTCTTTAAATCTCCGGAAACAGCCTCCTCGTATTTGCTCATCATTTTATTCAGCCTTTGTCCTTCCATCTTTGCAATTTCTCCAGTAAGCTCTCCTGCCTCATTTTTCAAACTGATGGATTCAAAATAGTAGGCAAGTGTATCGTCAAGCCTAAGCCCTCCTGTGACCGGCTTTAGAACAAGAAGGATCAGTACCATTCCGGCAAAAAAGCGGATGTATTTTTCATACTTCTTGTTAGGCAGAAGATTCACCACAACTGTGATAAATATAAGGTAATAAATAATACTGCGTATCCAATCAAACAATCGTTCCATGTCAATCACCCGGAAAAATAAGTTGCATTCGTCGATGCACATACAAGAGCTATGGTTATTACAAAGAGCATGACAGCAGAAGCTGTTATGGAAAGAAGCAGCTTGTGCCCCTTTGCGATATCGGAGATGCAGGAGACGATTCTCTTGTCACAGACTGGCTGTAAGAGGGCCGCCACACATTTATAAAGCACCATCAGTACCACCAGCTTTATTAAGGGAATGGCAGCGATTATTAAAAGTATGACAATTCCGGCTGCACCAATGGTGTTTTTTATCACAACACCAGACCCAAGAACCATCTGGGATACGGAGCCTATGCTGTTTCCAATTCCCGGTATGGCTCCCGCCAGTTTTTGAATGGCTCCTGTCTTCATGGAGTCCACGTATGGGAGTACCATGCCCTGTATGATCTGGAACCCTAAAACAACCCCGACCATGGTCTTGACGCTCCAGGAGATAATCTGCTCCAGGAGCTCTGTCATCTTTGAGAGCATGTCTTCCTTTGCAATATGGCCTGCCATGACAAGTAGAGCGTAAACTTTAATCAGGCTTAATAAGACCTGTCCCAAAAGCCACTGGGCTGCCGCGATTACAAACAGGGTAAAACCATAGGAAGCCGCTGCAGCTGTGCTTCCTCCTGCAAATGCCACCGCCAGGAAATAGGCGGGAAGCAGGGCTTTCATAAATCCCAGGATCTGGTTAATTACATCTCCCGCAATGGAGACGCTGGTAAAGAAGCTGGCCGCCAGATAGGTAAACAATAGAAGATATGTAACAAAAAATCCGTTTTCCGAAATCTGGCTTCCGGAAAACACACTGGAGAAATTGGAAAATACGGCTCCAATGATGCCAAGTATGATAATCTGTCCCATCATATGTCCATTGGTCTTTATTTCGCCCAGCAAAAGCTCCTTAATGGCATTTCCTACTTGTCCCATTACCTGATCAAGCTTTCCATTCATCAGATCGAACATCAGCTGTTTAAAGGAAAGGTCAAGACCCTTTGTCCCATTTCTTCCGTCCAGAAAATTTTGAATGTCAGATAAATCGTATTGATCCAGATCCAGGTTGTCCGACCCTGGGTTTCCTTCTTTATACTCTTTCTGGGAATTTAGATCTGCGCCAAGGCAGCTCATGGGAAAAGCCAGAAGATATATAAAACAAACAAGGAAAAAAGTGATTCGTTTCATGGCCCTTCTCCCTTCTGTCATGATACAAATGCCTGGAGCGTTTCAATCAGTGCCAAAAGGATCGGCATGCTGACTGCCAGTACTGAAAGCTTTCCAAATATTTCGATCTGCGTTCCTATGGCCCCATAGCCCGCATCCTTGCAGATGCCTGCGGCAAATTCTGCGATGTAGGTGATGCCGATCATTTTTATCAGGGTGGACAGATAAATGTTGTTGATCTTTATATAGTTCTGGATCTCTTTCATGGTATCCAGTATGGAGGTAAGCTTTCCCATGCCATAGAAGAAGATAAGTAAGCCTGCCGCCATGACCACATAGGTCCCATATTCCACCTTAAGTCCTTTTAAAGAGACTGCCATTATAACCGCGATAATTCCGGTTACGGCAATGGTTACTACCGTCATGCGCTCACCTACAATGCAAACAGATTTTTGATAGATTCAAACAACTGGTATATGTAAGGTACAAGCCAGAACAGCACCAGGACCAGCCCCGCAAGGCTTGTTAAGAATGCCTGCTCTTCCCGTCCGCTATGCTTTAAGACCTGACATATGACGGAAACCAGAATTCCAACTGCTGCAATTTTAAATATCAAATTGACCCCCATGCCATCCTCCTTAATACATTACGATTGTAAGGAACAGTCCGCCCATGATTCCAAGGGTGGTATAAAGGCGGCTCTTTTCCTGCTTATGTTTTCTTAAATAATCAATGGTTAAGTCAAGCTGCTCTAAGTACAAAAGAATGTTCCTCTCCTGCATATCCATATCCAGATAGCCCAGATGCTCTCCCAGTCCTTTTAAATGCTGTTTGTCCTCCTTGGACAGGCAGACCTCCTTCGGAAGGTGATCGATTTCTTCCTGCCAGACCGTATAAAATGGTTCTGCCTGCTGTCTCAAGAGCCTCTCTGCCACTGCTACAAAAAGATCCCCCAGCCCTCCTCCGGCCTTTTTCCCAGTTCGTTCAAAGGCTTCTGTCAGGGGAGAATTGGCGTATACGATTTCTCCTTTTAATAGAAGAATCATCTTTTTTAAGGTCTCCATTGTTTTTAGATGTTCCCCCCACTGAGCTGCCATGTAGCAGCCAAGTCCTGATGAGGATACGATGACAAGTATTGCTCCCAATAGTTTTATATACATTCTATCCATAGGCCCACTCCTGCCTGTCCCACAGCGTTCCTACGGGCTGCATTGGGGCTTTATAAAGCTGGGTCCCTCTGGAATCGTAGATCTGATCAATGTTTCCGATTCTTCCCTGGTTATTCAGGATAATATATCGTTCAAAGGTCCTCTCTTCCACCAGCTTTCTAAGAACCGGCTTTTGCTTGATATCTTCAATGGAGCTGCCGTGAACCGTTGCAATGAGCTTGCAGCCGCAATTCATGACGTATTCCATGGCCTCCAAATCTTCCCTGCTGCCGATTTCATCCACTGCGATGACCCTGGGCGACATGGTGCGAATGAGCATCATCATTCCTTTTGCCTTGGGACAGCAATCTAAAATATCCGTTCGGATTCCAAGTTCATTTTGTGGCACGCCCTGGTAGCAGGCGCCGATTTCTGACCGCTCATCAACCACCCCTACCGTAAGCCCAGGGTGATCTTTATACCCATTGGATATCTGGCGGATCAAATCCCTTAGGAGGGTTGTCTTTCCGCACCTTGGAGGGGATATGATAAGAGTATGGCAGATATCACTAACTCCCTCATATACATAGGAAAGAACCGGCTGGGCACAGCCCTTGACCTGATGAGACAGACGTACGTTGATAAAGGATATGTACTTCATGGTCTTGATTCCGGTTTCGTCTAATATAGTCTTTCCTGCGATCCCGATCCTGTGGCCGCCCTGTATGGTTATGAATCCCTGCTTCATCTCTTCTTCAAAGGCGTACAGGGAATGATTGCTCATGTATTCCATGGTCTCTTTCAGCTCATTTTTAGAGGCGGTGTAAGCTTCTGTCCTCTCCTTGCTTAAAACGCCGCTGTAAGCCACATAGAACTCTTCGTTGCGGTAAACCATTAAAAGAGGGCCTGCCGCCCGGAGTCTTATCTCCTGAACCTCGTTAAAGTCCACGGAAACCCGGTTAAGAATCTCTCTTATGTTCTTAGAAAATATGTTAATAAGCTCGTCTTTCCTCTCCACCATCATCCCTCCTCTTAACTCAATATATGTAAAGGGGGACAAATTATGCTGAAAAAATAAAAGGCCCCATCTTTCCATGAAAGACAGGACCTCTTCACGTTATTTTAACTTCTCTGCAAATGGTGTTACCACAAAGCAGATCCATCACAAAGCTTGTTACTTCCCCCTTAAAACTACCCCCTTAATAAATTCTATAACACCCCCCTAACGCCAGTAATGCAAAGAAATACAGGCAATTGTCATAATATCTCCGGTTGCCCTTTCTAAGTGGAGTATTCCAAAAACGGTGGACCCATTCCCTTTTATATTTGCCATTAGAGGCCAGGGAAGCCTGGGCGTTGGTTGCAATGATCGCAATGGGGTGTAGAGACGTTACCCCCTCTACCCTCGTACCGTCAATGAGATACACTCCGTTTACATCCCCCCTCTCACTAAAAAAGCACTGAAGCTTATCCGCGGTCTCAGGAGCCCAGTCATCCGTTGGAAACCAGAGATGGTCCAGGCCAATGTTTGCGATGGTGCGGTAAGCATCGCTGTAATACCAGTCATGTCTGTCTTTTGAATCAGGCATCCAGTTCCTGGGAGTGCCATCGTAATCTGCATATTCCCCACAGAGACCGGTTGCCGGGTGGCAGGCTTTCTTTAAGTATTTCCGACTCTCCTTAGCTGCTTTTTTCCAGAATTTACGATCTTCCTCATACGACCACAAAGAGAATAATTCATAAAAATGCGGCAGATGATAAGACGGATCGGTAAAATCACAATCAGTGATAAATTTTATCAGATAATTATCTAAATTCCACATGGGTTTTCCATCGCCCTTTTTTTCTCCTTTATGAAGACAGGAGCGCAGAATATCCTTTGCCTCTTTGGAATAACAAAAGATTCCTTCCCCATCTCCCCATCGGTGGGAGGCAAAAAACAGTGCCATGGCAAAATATTCTTCCCCATCTGGTGCCGGTCCCCATGAATTCTTTGTCCCGTCTGTTTTACAGGACCAGGCAAAGTACCCGGCATTTTCCCCTTTGTCCAAATACATATATGTTTTTGACCATTTCCATATACGGTCAAACTCTTCCTTACGGTCCATCTGTACGCACATCATCATGGCGTAAGACATCCCCTCGGTCCGTACATCATGATTCCCCGTATCCTCAACGTATCCCATATCAGCGCCTGCCGGATGATAGATTCTCTCTCCCTTAGATCCGTAGAACATGGTCTGGAAGGCGGAATCAATTCTTCTTCTGATTTCATCCTCGCCGTAGCCGCATTCTAAAAATACGTTTGGATAACTCTTCCTTCTCATACTGTTACCTCCTTATTCTTTGACTCCTCCAATGGTAAGGCCAGTAACAAAGTACCTCTGTAAGAATGGATAGAGGCAGACGATGGGAAGCATAGTAAGTATGGTCGCCGCAGCTCGGACGGATGTTGGAGTTACGGTCCCCACCGCATTTTTCATGGATTCTACTGAAGTGCTTTGATTGGTCACCGAGGATAATAGCTTCATTAACTCGTACTGCAAAGTAGTCAGATTCGAGTTCATCCGGTTGTATAACATAGCATCAAACCAGGAATTCCAATGCCCTACGGCACAAAATAATGCGACCGTAGCATATACCGGTTTGCATAAGGGAGAAATGATTTTTGTAAATATAATCATATCTCCAGCTCCATCTAATTGGGCAGATTCCTCAAAGCTGTCTGGGATCCCCACCATAAATGTACGGATTACAAGCATATAAAAGGCACTTATCATTCCTGGAATAATATATACCAGAAAGTTGTTAGTAAGACCAAGTCCTTTGTATAAGAGAAAGGTGGGTATCAAACCTCCGTTTACATACATGGTAATCACCCAGAATAAGGATAGCTGTTTTTTAAAGAGAAAATGCTTCCGGCTTACGATATAAGCGAGGATAGCATTGGCCCCCAGTGCCGTAAGAGTTCCTATTACGGTTCTTCCTACCGTAACATAGGCACCTACCAACAGATTCTTCTTATGTAATACGGTGTTAAAATTCTTAAGCGTCCACATCCTGGGCCATAAATACAATCCTCCCCGCAAGGAATCGGTTCCATTATTAAAGGCTATGACCAAGGTATTCCAAACCGGATAAAGGGTTATGATTACGAATAAAATCATAAAAATCCCATTTAAGAAAACAAAAACTTTATCGCCTACTGATGTTTTTTTACGTGTTGCTGCTTTTTTCATCATGCCTGACCTCCTTAGAATAAGCGCTCTTCTCCAGCTCGTTTGGCCATCCCATTCGCTATTAATATGATGACAATACTTACAACGCTTTTGAATACGCCTGCCGCTGTACCCAAGGAATAATCGCCCTGGCTGATGCCCCATTTTAAAACATAGATATCTATGGTCTGGGAGACGCTTTGTACCAGCCCGTTTCCTAAGAGATACTGTACCTCAAAGCCGGCATTTAAAACATTTCCTGCATTCATCAAAAGGAGAATGATAATGGTTGGCTTGATTCCGGGCAGTGTGATGTACTTAATTCTTGCCCACCTTCCCGCTCCGTCAATGGCGGCCGCCTCATAAAGATTTGTGTCAATGGCAACAATCGCGGCCAAATAGATAATGGCATTCCAGCCTGTTTCCTTCCACACATTGGCAAAGGCCACAATTCCCCAGAAATACTTTGGGTGTGCGAAAAAGTTAAGAGGCTCCTTTAATACATGTAAGCGTAATAGAATATCATTTACAATTCCTGTTCCAGCAAGAGCGTCATGCAGGATACCAGTAACAATAATCCAGGATAAAAAGTGGGGTAAATAAGATATGGTCTGAACTACTTTTTTTCCACCCCGGGATTTTAACTCATTTAGAAGGATTGCAAATACAATGGCGGCAACAAAGGTTACAACCAGATTAATCACTCCCATTGCCAGAGTATTTCTAATTACACGTAGAAATCCATCATCTATAAACAACTGTTTAAACTTACCAAGTCCTATGAATTGGGAATGAAAAAATCCTTCCTTGGGCTTGTAGTTTTCAAATGCCATCAGCCAGCCTGCCAGGGGCAGATAACAGAATATAAATCCATAGATAACAAAAACCAAAGACCATAACAACAGCACTTTTTGTCTTTTTATTTCTTTCCAGCTGATCTTTCCAGTTCTTCCTTTCACAACAGATGTCATGGTATCACCCCTTTACTGAAAAACAGGCAGATGCAGTTTAGGGACCAATTGCTCTGCCTGTTCATACACTATTTATTGTGCTGCTTTTTCTGCTAGTTCGATTCTTCGATCTACTTCCGGCTGTACCTCATCTAAAAAGGCCTTAGGATTACAGCTTTCATAAACCTTCATATATTCCTTCCAGCCCTCTTCAAAATCAGGAGCCATTACAACCTTTGGCAGGTATTCCTGTTTGATTTCACGCATCTTTGTCCAAGCGGTTCCACCTGGTGTAGCAGTTGTCATGGTGCCCACAAAGGTATAAATTGGATACCATGGTCCTGGAATCTCATTTCTTCCTACCATGTCTATGTAGTTTTTGCAATTGTAAGCTTCTAAGCACTCCTGAACATTCTTTGGCAGACTGCTTAAAAATTCGTTGGGCTGCTGCTCTGGCTTATTTGCATTTAAGTTATCCTGGCTCATTCCTGAATAGGTAGGGAAATAGGAATAAGTACACATATGAGATGCTTTGTATGCAGTGTTAGTAACCTGCATACGGATTTCAGGAGTCCGGTAGAATAAGCCATCTTTATCTACCATATAATCCACATCTTTTACGCCCCAGTTTCTAAGATTAATGATTTCCTGGTTTAATAAATCATCAATAAATTTCAGTGCTCCTTCTACATCCTTACAGTCTTTGGTGATGGAAATACCAGACCCTACATTTACAGTGTCTCCTGAGGTATGCCATCTGCTTTCCACGCCCTCTTTTATGGTAATTGGAAGTGGGACGTAATTACAGCCCAACTCTTCAAGTCCCTGCTGCTTTAAGGCATCATTAACCGTTCCATAGAAGTCCCACCACTGATCGATCATTCCAAGTACACGGCCGGTGGATAATTTCGCAATGTATTCATCGTATTTCTGAGTGAAGGATTCGGGATCAACAATTCCCTTTTTAAATTCTTCATTCAGCTTATTAAAATAAACCTTCGCTGTTGGCGTGGTATTGTAATCAATTACCTTTTTTGTCTCTGGATCTACGATACAGCTTCCATCATTGGCATATCCGTCCAGGAACAGTGGAGCATTCTCCAGACAGAAATATCTCCAGTCATCACACAGGATGGTGTATGGAATATTCTTAGTTCCATTTGGCATGGTAGGATTGGCTTCCTGATAACGTTCAATCAAGTCAAAATATTGATCCATGGTGGTAATCTTTGGATAGCCTGCCCATTTCAGTACGCGGGTCTGAATCCAGAAGGCTTCGTCATTATGGGTTGTCTCCATCTCTTTCCCATAGCTGTTGTTAAACTGAGGAATCCAATAGATATGACCATCTGCCTGACGCAGGCTTTCCCATTCTGTTTTGGTGAAAAAATTCTTTATATTTGGATATTTGTCTATGTAATCATCAAGGGCTACCAAGGCTCCTGCTTCATAGAGCTGACTGGTTCCTTCACTTCCGCAGATAAAATCAGGATAATCTCCTCCTGCGATTAAGGTACCAACCGCTTCCTTAGCAGTCTGACCGGTCAGCCAGGTCTCTTTTACCTTGACTCCAGTAATTTCAGCAATCTTTTGCTGAATCTCATTGTCATCATTGATCTCATTGCCGGGTACTGCAATGAAATACGTAAACTCTTTGATTCCCCCACTATCCTTTGCTGCATTCCCGCCCTTTGATGACGCTCCCTTAGAGCACCCAGAAAGAGTCGTCATTAACACGGCACCAACTAAAAGCAGAGCTGTAATGTTTTTCCGTTTCAAAGCTTTTTCCTCCCTTTTTTGTTTTATACTAATAGTTTACTTCAAAGTCCTGTTTTCTCAACTGGAGAAAGCGTATAAGAAAACAGGGCAAATTATATATGTGATATACATGATTCGCCCTGTTTCGTTCTAATGTCTGGCCCCTTTTCTAAACTTTGACGGGGTACAACCCTTCACGGAGATAAACCGGTTCACAAAGTAATCCAGGTCGTGATACCCAACTTCCTCCGCAATCTGATATATTTTATCATCGGTCCTGAGGAGCCGGACCGCCGCCTGCTCGATGCGGCAGTTGTTTAAGTAGTCCTTAAAGGACATGCCGTATTTTTTCCGGAAGAGCTGTCCTAAGTAAGCGCTGTTTAAGTAGTATTTGTTGCTGTATTCCCGTAAGGTCAGATTTTTTCCATAATTTTTCCGGATGTCTTTCTCTACTTCATAGAGGATATCCTTTGATAAGTGTTTACGAAGCTGCTCCAAATAGGCTGCATATTCACAGGATAACCGGGTCAAATGCTCCTTGCCTCCTCTTAGCATCTCTCCCTCAAAGGAATTCTCACTGATGAAACGCATGATTTCCTCCTGATTGACATAGCTGTCCTGTTCGGATGCCAGGTGAATGAGTTGAAACAGCAGGTAATTAATGTTTAAATTGACCGTATCCATGGTAAATCTCATATGGTTCATCTCTTCAAACAGCTTTTCTACGCATTCCCCAATTCTTCCCTTTGCATTCTGTTCCACTGCAAGGAGCAAGTCGTCCAGATATTGTTTACATAATACAATACCATTGTTATTGACCTGTACTTCTTTTTCATAAAAATAGATGCGCCGTTTTTTCCGGAACGCCTGAAAAGAACGGAGAATTCTGGCTGCCCCATAGGAGTTTGATATTTTAGAAATATCCCCCACCTTTTTTCCCACCAGCATGACCACAGGAAGATTCATTGCCTCGTATAAATAGTCCCGGAACGCTTCTAAATATTCTTTTTGCGTCTGCTTCTTTTCTTTTGCCATATATTCACAGTAGATAAATCCGATATCATAGCTTTTTTCATGGCTGGTCACATCGAAAATGCAATGATCTCCGTCCTCTTTTAAGAACTCCAGGCACGCAGCGTAAAGCTTTCTTTGCTGGTTCCTTTTTTCTTCATCCATTAATTCTTCCATCTGACCAATGTTGTCTATTTCGATATCAACGTAACTGATCCCTTCTGACCACTTCATGTGCTCCCTGATGTAATCCAGATTGATCTGATCGTATTTTCCAAAGATGAGAGAAATCATGTTCCTTGCAAGATACGCCTTTTCCATCTTCTGAGTGTTCTGTTTTTGTGTCTTACTTCCCTGGCTCTGATAATTTAACCGGTGGAGGACCCGAAGCAGCTCTTCCTTGACCACTGGCTTTAGTATGTAATCAAAGCAGTCATTGCGGATTGCCTGCTGGGCAAAGTTAAAATCACTGAAGCCGCTTAAAATAATAAAATAAGCATCGGAGATCTTCTCTTTTCTTATGACCTCTAATAGCTCCAGTCCTGACATCACAGGCATCTTAATGTCTGCTACGATTAAATCTACCTGTTGTTCCTTTAGGTAGCTTAAAGCCTCCATTCCATTAGCAGCTGTCTTTACGATCTCATAACCTTCTTCTTCCCAATCGATTAAAACCTTTAATCCCTGTACGATAAATGGCTCATCATCTACTAATAAAACACGAAACATAACTACTCCCCCCATTATTTCGATAGATTTGATACCGGTATTTTGATAGTTACCATAGTGGAAATTCCAGCTTCGCTTTCCACATCAAAGGATACCTGATTGTCCGTGGCCATCTTAAGGCGCAGACAGGCATTTAAAATGCCGACCCCTTTCTTATCCTTTAATTTGTCTATGCTGGCATGTTCCATCTTGTATTTCAGCTGGTTTAAAAATGTCTCCTCGATTCCTTCTCCTGTATCTTCGATTTCCATATAAAACAGCTCATCTTTTAGATAAATGCGGACAAAAATCCAGCCCTCCGTGGTTTTGCTTTCTATCCCGTGAACACATGCATTTTCTGCAAAGGTTACGATAGTCAGCTTTGGAACCCGGTAATCCAGACATTCCTCCATAATCTCAAGCTTATAAGATAGCCGGTCCCCGAACCGGTATTTCTGAAGCTGTAAATAAGCCTCTACAAATGAAATCTCTTCCTTTACGGTGATGAAATCCGTTCCCCAATCGAAATTCTGCCGCTCCATCATGGCCAGTTTTTCTACCATGCAGGCTGTTTCTTTTTCATTTTTTAATAGGCTGTGCATACGAATGCTTTCCAGTGCATTAAAGAGAAAGTGTGGATTGATCTGACTGTGAAGGGCTAAAAGCTCTGCATTCTGTCTCTCAATATCCATCTCCTGCTCTCTTAGACGGTCGATATAAACCGTTTGAATCAAGTCGTTAATGGTAGCAACCATCCGGTTGTAATTGCGCATTACAATTCCGATTTCATCCTCTCCTCTAACATTCTTAATTTCCATCAGCTTTTCATCGTCGATTCGTTTAAAGGCTTCGCTCAGTTCCTTTAATCGTTCCGTGAAGGACTCGCTGATCATCTTCATAAAGATCCACGGAAGTATGGTGTTAATGAATATAAGCAGGGCAATGAGAGGCATGTTGTTCATGATCTGGCTTATGGTCTGTATCTTCGGCTTTAATACATAGACTTTAAGTTCTGTTCCATAAGATGTGAAGGCAGTTTCATAGCCAACCTGCTTTTGAAGATCAAAGGTATCGAACTCATTCCATTGACCGAAATGCCCCTGATTTGACAGTATGATCTTATCATTCCAGCACACGTAGACCGGTGCGTCATAATTCATCTTTACAATGCTTTGTGCCATGCCGCTGTAATCAAGATCCATTTTGACAATCTTTTCGCAACCGTCCCTCCGGTAGAAATTAAGCCTTCTTATAAAAGAAATCCTTCTCCTGGTATCTACCAGGGGAATGTTGCTGTCATCGTAATAAATACATAGGATTCCATCCTGGTCCGAGGCGCTTAGCTTCCGGTACCATTCCTGACTTTTAACCGTGGACAATCTTCTAAATTCCCCTCCGCTAATGATGGTTGGATTGTCCGCATACATGGTGATTTTAGATGCCGTGGTACCGATGCTGCTTTCAAACAAGGAATCCTTCATAAATGCCTGATAGCTCAGGTAATAATCAAGTCCTGATTCAAACTGCTTATCCAGGAATTGATTGACGTACTTGTTCATATAGATTTTTTTGGTGGTGCCTGCTGCATCTTCCACATCATAGTAGAAATTATATTTGACTGCGCTTGCTATGCCTTCCATCCCTTTTTGCATGGAAGCATTTTCCGATGCAATGAATATGTAAATGATCGCACTATCCGTAATGATGAGAGGAAGTAATACGCAATACACATAAAGAAATTTCAGCTTTTTCTTTAATTGGTAATCATCTAATCTGCTCCTAATACTTTTCCATAACCGCCCCATGGTTACCCCCTGTTATCTTTTGTCCCTTTGTTTATACTCATTATACGGGACAAACTCTCATTATCCTCCTGACAAATTATATGTATATGCCCGGTAAACTTTTGATATCCGGGGAAAGATATAAAAAGCGCATCAGGCTCCTGACATAAAACCTGATGCGCTCTCTTTTATTCGCTTAAAATTCTTCTTATGGACTGGATGGGCATAAAATCTACACTTGATACTTTAATGCCATCCTCAGGGCCGCTTGCATGGATGAGCTTATAGTCTCCTCCATAAATTCCGATATGGCCTATGTACGAAATCAGATCACCTGGTTTTGCATTCTCTATTCCATTTATCTCAATTCCTGCTTTTCCCTGCTCTCCTGAGGTTCTTGGCAGGTTGACTCCAAACTGCTTATAGATACTCAGTACAAACCCGGAGCAGTCCGCTCCTTCCGTCAGGCTTGTCCCTCCATACACGTAAGGATTCCCAAGAAACTGCCTGGCATAAGCGGCTACCTCCTGTCCCTTACCTGAGATAAGGCCAGACGACATACCAACACCAGGTCCTTTACTTCCTCCAGATGGGCCTGCCGGACCTGCCAACGCCTCAAACGGCATAGGCGGTACAATGGTTATGTTCTGAGTCTTTAACGTATCAGCCTTTGCCGGAACACTTCCTGCAGAGATTAAAAAAAGACTTAATATGAATGCTTTGACCAATAATTTCTTTCGCATATATTTCTCCCTGTCTGATGTTTTTTATAATCCCATCTCCACGGCTTCTTCCAGAAGGAACCGGTGGTATGTCACATGATTTTCATGAAACTTTAAATAGTATCTGTAATAATCAAAGGAGGCGTCTTCAAAAAATATGATATAATCGCACTCCTCCTGGTCTGATGATTTGCAGATAATTCTTCCCTTGGAATAGTTTCCAAATACGCTTAAGATATCATCCAGTGTGGTACCTGGCTTTTCCACCGCTTTGATAAATTCTCTTAAAAACCCGTTATCCTCCACATTCTGATATACGTATTCCACTCCTTCGGGGGAAATTTCAAAACAAAACCGTTCCTGGCTTTTTGTAATCCTTACGCTGTGAAGCCTGTCCTTTGTATATTCCTTAAAGCCTTCCATAAAGGCCTTTATCTCTTCTTTTGATTCTCCATCTATCTTTACTGCTCTTATAAGAGCCTTTTCCGGATAATAAAACCGAATGGCTTCTCTTTCGTATCCTAATTTAATCTGAACTTCCTTGATTGAATTAATGAGCATCTGTTCTAAAAAAGCATACTGCATGTCTCTTCTCCCAACCTGGTGCCTGTCCTTTTTAGGCAACATCTATCCCTATTATAGTCAATCATCACCTTACCAGTCAAGTCCGTTCTGCTATAGGTGGAGCCTTCGGATGATTTTATAAATTATGGCACCTTCCATTACTAAGGGCTGGGAATGGGCAAAAAAGACGATTCCTTCTGCCGGGGCCAAAATATGGCTGATGACCTCTCCTTCAAAGGGATCGAGAATCTCTGCAAGGACATCTCCCCGTCTTACCTCCTGTCCCGGCTGAAAGCAGGGACGGTAAATACCGGCCTGGTCTGTCCTTACACTTGCCAGGTCATTTTCATGAAGAACCGTGGCAATGTAACCGCTGTGGCCTGGATATCGGATCATACCCATTCTTGTTAAGAAGCGAAGTACAGAGGCCGCTGCAAGCTTGGCTGACTCTTCGTCAATCTGATCTGTACTGCTGGTGTAAACAGAGAATGCATTGGTCCCATTTATCTGCCAGTTATAATTTAGAGTCACCTTATCAATTGGCTTTGCTTCCCGTATAAGCACATAGGGTAAACCAAATAAATTAGCAAGGCTTGGATTTTGTACCCCAGTGTCCATCATTCTCACATGGGGAATAAAATCTCCGGGCATATAAAAGCTGGTAAACTGAATGCCATAGCTGTATTCCTTGACTGCCTCAAAGACTCCTGCTGCGATCCGCTTTGTAGTTTCTCCCTTCAGCTCTCCCGGGAACATACGGTTGATATCGGAATCATCGGTGGGCCAGAATCTTTTTCCCACATTCATGGACGCTGTATTAATGGTTGGGATTACTACGATCTCGTTGCCCTTAACAATGGCGCCTCTCTCCTCCAGTTCTTTTAGCTGGCGGATGAGCTGGGAGCATATATAGAGCTGCTGAACTTCATTTCCCCGGCATGCTCCCATGATGCAGACGGACTTGTCTCCCTTTCCAAAGTGATAGCCGTAGATGTCCATATGATCACGGTAGAGGTTGCTCACCGTAAAAATGGGTTCTTTTCTCATTCCTCTTCCCCTCCTAACACCCTGGCCAGCAGGGAACCGGTAGAAACCACCGGATATTCTCTTAAGGTGAAAACAAGACCGGAGATAGGAGATACCACTTCCTCCATGATCGTTCCGTCCAAAGGATTTAAGATCTGTCCCATTGGCTGGCCTTCTTTCACCACTCCCAGATGCTCTACAAAAGGCATGAAGATTCCAGCCTTTTCTGCATGGACAAGACCGAGCTTCCGGTTTAAGGATATCATAGGTTCCTTGGGAATAATGGTCTCTCCTGTCCACATGCCAAGCTCCTTCATCAGGCAGAAGATGCCCTCTGTTATCTGATGCCCGTAGCTTCTGGTGATCCGCATTCCCACGCCCATCTCTACCACAAAGGTAGGAACACCGATGCTGTTTAAGCCATGGGATAGAGTGGATTCAAGCACCGGAGCACTTTCATGAATCCACACAAGGTCCACGTTCATCTTTTTTGCATAGGAAAGCAAAGCCTCCGCCCGGCTTCCGCTCATTCTTATCTGAGGAATCTCTCTTAAGAATATATTGCTTGCATGAAGGTCTACACAAAAGTCTGAGCCTTCTATATCTGCCATGATCCGGGAGGCGATATGCTCTGTCACGGCGCCTTCCTCATCTCCTGGAAAAATACGGTTCATATCAATATCAAAGCCTGGCACTCCTCTGGTAACGGAATCTACCCCAAGAGGATTGAGGGCTGGATAAATATCTACAATTCCTTTTAAATGCTCTTTCTTTTCCCCAAGGAGCCGGTTCAGTTCATAGCAGACAAACTGCCCTTCCAGCTCATCACCATGAACCCCAGTGACAATGCTTAACCGCTTCTCATCTCCTGACAGCTTGTCCGGAGCGATTCTGTTCTTATATATATTCCAGCTCTCTCCTACAGGAAGCCCTACGGATACTACCTTTTCAATCATTCATCCACACCCTAACATTTCTATATTCTCATCAATAGCAATCATCTCCCATAAAATGCGGGTGATGCACCTTCTAAAAAAGGCAACGTATGCCCAAAATAGCGCCGCTGCCTAAGAAATAATATACCGTTTTTTTAAGAATTTGTCAATGAAGCCTGGTTCTCTAAAAGAATCTGAAGCACCATGGAGTCTCTGACTTTGCTTTTATGTGACAGGGGTTTTCCATTGGATCGGACAAGTCCATTTTCACACCATTTCTTTGCATGGTTTCTGGAAATGGAAAACTTCCGGACCAGCAGGGCATCCAATCTCAAATCGAATCCGGCAGGTACCCGTAATTCCACTTCCATGATTCCTTCCATATTGCTGGTGCATTCCATCTCCTTCTCGATTACCTGGTATTCCATCCGGTTCTGGGATATTTCTGCTTTATTCTTTATAAAAATTTCTTTGTCATTGCCATATTTCACTGCCAGGTCTTTGGAATTACTTAAAAACCCGTTGTATTCTTCCTTATTCACCCGCCCTGCATCTATCCGCTCCAGTACTGTCAGGTTATAGGTGGTATCACAGCATTCACACCGGAAGATCAGCCAGACATCAAGATGACTTCCATTGGCATTGACCCGGAATTTTTCGCTGTTTTTAAACTCCTTTTTTTCTTTGCACTTGGAACAGTTTTTTAAGATGGACGGCAGCTCTTTCGGCACAATGGTCCACTGGTTCCGTAAATTCTGATTCATAAGCTCCTCCAATCAGCATATCATTTACGGACTACTCTACCATGGCTGTCTTCCTGCTCCCACCTCATACTCGTTTCTGATGCAAAATGGAGAGTCTGGTTTGGATTACTCTGGTTCTATGCCCTAACCAATTACACAAAAAAAGACAGAGCATCATGTCATCTTTGATGCTTTGCCTTTTCCATATTTCTTTTTTCCTGCAGCACGATCCTCTGAATGCTTTTTTCCGATAGATAATATCGTTCTGCAAGGACACTGACGCAGGTGCCGGATGCGTAATCCCGAAAGATTGACCGGTCACGCCGGCATCTCTCTTCTCTGGCCCCGGTTCCCTCTCCCCAGGTCCTTTTGTTTTCCTGTTTTCTTGGAATATAAATATATTCCCCGTCTATATACTTCTGGATCATTTCCACCAGTTCCTCTGGCATGATCTCACTTGCTTTCTGATAGCGCATCGCTGCCTCCCAAACATATTTTTCTGTCCGGAATAGCAAAGGCTATACAATTACTTAATTCACTGCATAACCTGTGCTATGCAGTCTTTTTGGGTTCCATCATAGAATAATCGCCTCCTATTTTTTGTATCTATGGGCATTGATTGATTCTATTGTACCATAGGAGCACATAGATGAACACCTCAAATTCGAATCAGAACGAAGTTTGGGGCAGGATTTTAACTCTTAATGGTGACTCCAAGATATCTGGAAAGCTCTGCTGCCTGGTATAAATCAACAACAGCTCCACCTATCTCTTTCCCATCGTCAGAGAGAATCAGCCCTTTAATATTGCTGGTGGTAAAGTCGGTCCCTCTTAGCAGTGTCTTAAAAAAACTGGCTCTCTCTAAGTCCGCCCCATTCCAGATGACATCCTTAAAATGGCACTGGGTCAAAAAGCTGCCCCGCAGCTGGCTCTCTAAAAAACGGACATGCTCCAGCTTACAGGAATCTAAATTTGCATAATCAAGGTTACAGTCTGTAACCTTCATGTGAAGAATGGTGCTCCCGCCAAATATAGCCCCCATTCCTTTGCAGTGGCTAAACTCCGTCCGGTTAAAATAGCTGTCGGTAAATACACTGTTTGAAACATCACAGGAACGAAAGATCACATCGTTAAATTCTCCCCGCAAAAAGCTGCAGTCCTGAAAGCTGCAATTTTCAAATATAACGGAGTAAAAGCGCATATGAGAAAGCTCTTCCCCTGTCATATGAATATTTTTAATGAGCGTATGTCTGACCGCTTCTTCCTCCTCTTTTTGAAGAAAAAGCTGGTCAGCCTCTTCATACACCCATTCCATTTCTCCATTTAAAATGGGAGCAAGTAATTTCTGGGCCATGGATCATGGTTCTCCTTCCCTGTTTTCCTGCTATTATTATGCCATAATGAGGAAAGAGGGACAACCCTTTGATATCAATCTTTTTCAACCACGAAAATGAAATTTATCAACTTCCTCTTGTAGGTTTCCTGCCAGCTGGGACAGTTCCTCACTGGAGGAGGAAAATTCCTCTGCCGCTGCGGAATTGGTCTGTACCACACTGGATATCTGCTCCATTCCCTGAGTGATCTGATGAATGGCATCTGCCTGCTCTGCTGTCGCCTTTGTTATTTTATTCACAAATCGTTCCACCTCTTCTGCCCCTTTTACTGCCTCTGCGAGGATTTTGGCTTCCCGATCTGCGATCTGACTTCCTTTTTCCACTGCGCTCAGGGAATTTTCGATTAGAATGGCAGTACTTTTTGAGGCTTCGGAGGCTTTCAATGCCAGGCTCTGTACCTCTCCGGCTACCACTCCAAAGCCTTTTCCAAATTCTCCGGCATGAGTTGCCTCTACGGCTGCATTGAGGGCCAGGATCTTTGTCTGGTAGGCAATGTCTTCAATGGTTTTTATGATTTTCTTAATTTCCCCGGAGCTTACTTTAATCTCTGTCATGGCCTTTAACATTTCCTCCATCTGTTCGCTTCCTTTCATGATTTGTTGTCCGGTGTCTGAGACTCTTTGAGTGGCTTCCTTTGCATTTAAGGCATTCTCTTCTGACTGAAGGGATATTTCGCCAATTCCAGCCGCCTGCTCTTCCATGGAAGCGGCCTGTTCCGCTGCACCTTGGGCCAGGGCCTGGGCACCGGCTGATACCTGCTCTGCACTTGCGTAAAGCTGCATGGAGGAATGGTTCATTTCTTTTAAGGAATGTGTTAAGGTGCTGTTTAATTTACGAATAGACAACAGGATCTCGCTAAATTCTCCCTGGTAGCTTTCTTCTGCCTGGGTATCCAGATCGAAATTGCCGTCTGCCATTTCGCCTAAAAGGTACTGGATATCGGATAGCATGAGTTTTAGGTTATGGGACATTTTATCAAAGGTCTCTGCCAATGCTCCTATTTCATCGCCGGAGCGGTAGGTTACTTCTATGTCAAAATTCCCCTCCGATATTCCCGTTGCAGCGTCCACGACTGTTTTTAGTGAATCAAGGAGACGTCTTAATACCATAGGAAATACGATGAGAAGCATTACAAGAGCGGCGATACAAACAAGGCTTAGAAACAGCACTGTCTCATTGACTGACTGGTTCATATCCTTGACTGTTATGGTGGAAAGGGACCACCAGGTATCATTTCCTGCGTGAATGGGGTAGAAGAAACGCATCACTTCGGTTCCATCCTGCCTTACCGTTTTCATCTGAAAGGCATTTCCATTTCCCAGCATGGACTGGACCTTTGCATATTCATCCTCTAAGGGAATAAATTCCTGAAGGCTTTTTCCCATGTTGGCAGGGTCCTGGCTGTGGTAGACGATTGTTTGATTGCTGTCGAAGATTGAGGCGTACATGGAAGGGTATCTGTCGGTGGCTGCATCTACCTTTTTAAAATTCTCCAGGTTGATCTCTGCTACGCTGACGCCCTTTAACCGGTTCTTATAAAAAAAGGGTACGCCATAGGCAACCACAATATTACCGTCTTCTTTGATAGGTTCTGTTACATGAGGGGTACCGTATATGGCTGGTGTATGATAGTATTCCTGAGTGGAATACTGGTCGTATTCTCCATATGCCTCCAGCTCACCGGATTGGCTTTTCTTGCCTGCATAGATTCCGTAGTCTCTTAAATTGGGCTGAAACTGATAGGGCTCGAACAGAACAATCATGCTTTCTATATCGGGATTGCCTGCTACTGTGTTTCTAAGGGATTCACTTAAGTATTTTTCTGCGTCCCTTGCGATTGGAGTCAGGGTCTTATGATAGAACTGGCTTTCCAACTGTTTGACGTAGGTATCCGGTCCTGTAGGAATGACCGCCTGCATTGGTGTCTCTTCTGCAGACTCATAGGATCTTTCCATGTATTGCTTTACATTTACGGCTGCTTTATCGGCTTCATCAAAGATCTGCTGGATCTGAATGCCATTCATCTTTGCTTTGGTGTTCAACTCTCCCATAACGGTTTGAGATATGGCTTTTCTGGATAACACAGCTGTCATGGTGATTAGAAGTACAAAAACGGCCAGAAGTATGATTCCCAGAATGAATGACAGCTTTCGTGACAGATTTAATTTCTTTCCCATATTCCTTCCCCTTTGAATCCCAGATAAGGGATATTTGCATTGTGCTTGACCAGTTTGTTCAGGCTGCGCGGACGTTCATTGATTTTGGACGCGAAAAGGCCTGTATTCATATTACTTTAGGATATTCTATGGGGAATTGAGTTGTTACGGGGATGCGAAAGCTGATTCATAAAAAATGAGCAGGACTCTCTTTTACAGAAAGTTCTGCTCGTTTATACTTTTTATTATTTATGATAAGGCTCCCCACAAATAATCCGGTAGCTGCGGTAAATCTGTTCCAGCAATATCACCCGCATTAGCTGATGAGGAAATGTCATTCGGGAAAAGCTAAGCTTATAATCGGCCCGCTTTAGTACCGCATCTGACAGCCCAAGGGAGCCACCGATGACAAATACAATCTGGCTGGTTCCTCCGATTCCCAGAGAGTCGATTTTCTCAGATAGCTTGACGGAATCCAGCATCTCTCCTTCAATGGCAAGGGCAATCACATAAGCGCCATCTTTGATCGAGCCAAGGATCCGCTCCCCTTCCTTTTCCTTAATCTGGCGTTCCAGCACCTCGCCAGCATGATCCGGTGTTTTTTCATCCGGCAGCTGAATGATATCCAGCTTGCAGTAACGGCTCAGCCGCTTCGTATATTCTGAAATGGCGTCGGTGTAAAACTTTTCCTTGATCTTTCCGACTGTGACCAAAGTTATCTTCATGTAACTCTCCTATCCATCAAGCTCCTTTTTCATCATGGCGATGAGAAGCTTTGTTACGTCTCTTACTGTTTTTCTCTCTCCGTTTTGTACCTTACGGACTACTTTTCCATCCGGCTTTACGCTGATATGGTATATGATTCTTAAAAACTCCTCGGCTTCTTCCCAGGCTTCCCGGCTCTCTGGAATCAGGTCAAGGCCCATCTGAAATACATGGAACATGCCATCGTATACGGAAAGGCGGTGCTTGACTCCGGCTGCTTTCAGCTTTTTTGCGATGGAAAGGGTATCGCTTAAAAGGACCTCATAGCTTCCAGCCTGTAAAAGAACAGGAGGGAACTGGCTGAATTCGCCAAACAGAGGGGAAATGTAAGGATCGGCTGGATCGTTTTCTCCCACATAGGAAGAATCGTAAAGCATATTTCTGGTGGAATTTCCAAACAAAGGGTCTATCTCGTAGTTTGTCTTATAGCTTTCTCCGCTGTTTGTTAAATCTGTCCAGGCGGACATGGCAATGTAGCCGCCAGGGAGAGGCATATTGTGATCCTTTAAATAAAGACCAAGGGCAAGGCCTAAGCCTCCTCCCGCTGAATCCCCTGCGATTACAATGTTGGCAGGATCGTACTTTTTCTCCTCTATCAGCCATTGATAAGCAAACAGGGCATCCTTAAGAGCGGCTGGATAAGGATTTTCCGGTGCCACCCGGTAGTCCGGGGTCAGTACATCCCCTCCATAGCTGATCTTGGAATATCGGACGGCAAATCTCCGGTAAATGTTCTTCATGGGACCGATGTAGCCGCCGCCGTGAAGCTGTAAGATGACCCGGCCGGTAAAGACACCTACTGGCCTTAGATATTCCATTTTAAAATTCTCATTTTCTATGATTTCATATTCATAGCCAGCCGGACAGACCCAGGCAGGCTCTACGGGATTGCGTCTTAATTCCCCGGTCTGTATGGGCTCTTTTAAGGATGTTTCCATAACATTTTGCATCATTTCTCTCACCAGATTTCCTCTTACGCTTACATTTTTTCTTCTCAAAGCTATGAAGGCTCCTTTCTGCCCTTATATATGAAACCGCCGCTTTAATTCATTTTTGACGCTCCGGTCACCAAGTAAAATGGTGACAGCAAGGAGAATGACCGTCAAGGTAACAGCGACTATGGTAAGGGGCGGTCTGGTAATCAGGCCCGCTGCCCAAAAGATCAAAGGGATAAAGCTGAATACGGTGATAGCGATCTGATACATAAGATAGCTTTGCCAGTTCATTCGGTTTACCAGAATCAAAAAGACTACGGATAAATCAGCAAACAGAATGGTACTTGGAATACCGTAATTCACAGACCAGCCGCTGTAGCCGTTGGAATGATCGATGGCCACCCACAGCGCTTCTGCCGCCGCTGTCTGCAACAGAATCTTAGCACCCAGATTGGAATGATGCAGTAAGGAATATCGGACCGTAATCACCGCGTAAGCCATCAGACCTATGGCAATGACAGACCACATGGAACCGGAATAAGTAGCATAATTAATGATTCCCAGAATGAATGACATGAATATCATCAGGCCATAAAAAACATTGGCTATCTGCTTCATCTTCTCCTGATCGTAACGAATCTGGGGATACATTCCCTTATCGTCCCGCTTTTCCGGAACACCGTTGCTTTCCATTTTTACCGACACTCCTTCTGACTGTAAAAAGGCAAAGAAACGGTCCTGGAGTCTGGTATCCTGAAACACAGAGGTAAAGGTGACCACTACCTCACCACCATAGGAACAGACGGCACATTTTACCGGCTGCCGATTGGAGACTCCGATCAACATATGAAACCGTTCAACGTCTTCCCTGTATTCCTCTAACACATCAATAGGGCCTATGTTTGACAGAGTCATGGTATAGGCTTTATCATTTTTCCGGAACACGTAGTTAATGGCTCCCCATTTCACGAAGAGGGGAACAACCCGCAGATACCATTTTTTCTCGTTGGAAACATTATAGGAGATAACTTCCTCCATCCTTTCCTTTGTAATGTTATGATCCATCTGAGAGCTGACCCTTTCTAATATCTCCGAAAAGGTATGGTCTTTTCCGTCTGATAGATACTCAATCAGGGTAACTGCAAAAAAATTCGCCATGGTCTTGGAATCAAAAAAGGTTCTAAGATTAATGGGAATGCTGATTCCGATGGGAGCATTACTCGCTTTTTTCTCCAGAAATTCTTCATAGATAGACCAGATGAGAGCTGCCGTAAGAAACTTTGTAATACTGACATTGTAACGCTTTCCGGCCTCTTTAAGCTCCTTTAATCCCATATAGCCATGAAGGATATTTTCTTCATCAAGGGGAAGGGGCTCTCCTTTTATATGATAAGCCCTTTTTGAGCTGTATTTACGCTTTTCCGTCTTTTTGTAGTTTCTGACGTAGCTGTCTTCCACATTCATGGAAATATCCGGGGATATCTTCTGGGAAAAGCTATGCTCTGATTTCCAGCCTTTCTTTAAATCCAGATACCGATAGACTAATGCCTTTAAAAAATTCACGGCTCCCAGCCCATCTGTGACTGCATGAAAAACCTCCAGATTAATCCGTCTGTCATAATAGCTGACCCGGAATAAAAACTGGTGGCTGCTCCTTGGATCAATGTATTTACAGGGATAGGTGGTCTCCCTTTCGATGACAGGCATCCTCTTGTTATGTTCAAAATAGTACCAGAAAAATCCTCTTCCCAGCCTGACAGAAAATCCCTCAAACTCAGGAAGGACCTCTTCTAAGGCTGTCTGGAGGGTTCCAGGATCTATCTCTTCTTTTAATGTAGCTGAAATGCGAAACACGCTGCTTAAACTTTTGCTTGCTATAACCGGAAAGATCTTTGCCGTATTATCAAGTCTTCTCCATCTCTCTCCCTGGGGACTTCGTTTCATCCAGTCTGTGCCTCTCTTCTCGTTCCATATGGACGGTATATAATAGTGTTATCTTTTCCCATGATTTGGAAAAGACGGATTTCCCCGGTATGCGGCAGGAAATCCGTCTTATTATTCTACCCTAGACGCGGAAATAATAACCAACGCCCCACTTGGTATGCACATATTTCGGATCGCTTGGGCTGGGCTCTATCTTCTCTCTTAAACGGCGCACATGAACGTCAACGGTACGGACATCTCCTGTGTCCATGGCCTTATTCCCCCAAACAAACGTAAGAAGCTGTTCCCTGCTGTATACCTTTCCAGGATTGCAGGTCAAAAGCTCTAAAAGATCAAATTCCTTGGCGGTCAGGTTAATCTCCTTATCGCCAATAAAGACACGTCTGCTGTCCCGGTCCAGCTTTAAATCTCCGGCGGTAACAAGACGTCCTTCATCCTGACGGTCCCGTCTGCCCTTTTTGGCATTCCTTCGCATGATTGCCTTGATTCTTGCCTTTACTTCCAGAATATTAAAAGGCTTCGTAATATAATCATCAGCCCCGTACTCCAGTCCAAGAATCTTATCCATATCGTTGCCCTTTGCTGTCAGCATAATTATGGGCATCTCGGAAAACTCTCTGATCGCCTGACAGACCTCGTAACCATCAAACTTTGGAAGCATGACATCAAGTAAGACCACGTCATACTCCTTCTGCTTTGCCAGACTGATGGCTTCCTCTCCGTCATACGCACAATCGACGTCCATGCCATCCTGCTCCAGGCTGAATCTCATGCCCTTCACAATTAATTTTTCATCATCCACTACTAAAACACTTGCCATCTCACACCTCTGTCTTCTATCTTAAACCGTTATATCGTCTTTTATCTTTTGAAATGCTGCATCCTTGATTCCGGATATATTCATAATATCCTCGATCCGTTTAAATCCACCGTGGCTGTCCCGGTACTTTATGATGTCCCCCGCTTTGGCTTCTCCGACACCTCTTAAGGTCATCAGTTCTTCCTTTGAGGCAGTATTTAAATTAAGCTTGGAATCCTTCTTTCCGGTTTCTCCTGAATTCGGATTTCCAGCGGTCACTGCTTCTTCTCTGCTTAGGACCACAATCTTCATGCCGTCTCTGATCCGTTCCGCCATATTTAGCTGCTCCGGTGCTGCCTGGGGGGTGAAGCCTCCAGCCTTTTCCACGGCCTCAAATACTCTGCTTTCCTCTGAAAGCTGGTACACGCCAGGAGAAACCACCTCTCCGCAGATATGTATATAGCAGGGCAGACTCCCCTCAGCCTTAGTATCTGAGAAACTGCTGCCCTTAGATTCTTCTGATATCTTTTCCAGGGAAACAGTGCCTGAGGTTTCTTCCATCTCTTTTGTTGACGGTGATAATTTGGTACTATCTGTCCGTTGATAGGAAAACCTGCTTACGGAATAGCATATGCCTGAAATTAAAATACATAAAACGAGTAATATTAATTTCGCTTTCTTATATTTCATGATATCCCTCCTGTTACAAATTTTGGATAAAAAGGATACCATCTTCAGCCTATGTTATTATTCTACCGAAAGAAATACGTAAATACAAGCACTATTTCCAAATTAATTAAATATCATGATTCCGATGATAGCCACTACGGCACCAATCAGCTTTTTCCACTCAAATCCTACCTTTTCCACACCAAAGAGACCGAAAAGCTCAACGCCATAAGCCACGATGATCTGGGATACTACAATAACAAGGGCTGCTTTGGCAGGTCCTAAGGTACTCATGCTTCGAACTACCGTATAGGTGATGAACGCGCCGATGATACCTCCCACGAGCATGTATTTTGGATGCACATTAAGAAGGTCTGCAACATTCTCCCGGCCTGAAAAATACCATAAAACCAGACAGGTCAAAAATGCAGTGAGCTGCACCCAGCCTGTAGACACCCACATGCTGGTCTGTTTCGTCACACCTGTATTTAAGACTCCCTGGATGCTCATAAGTGCCCCTGATATGAGGGCGATTATAAAGCCTGTCATAAATAACCTCCTTTGTTCCTGTTTTCTTTTTCTGCTATATACTAGGTTGTGCCTTATTTTATTTTTTATGCAAATATTATCATTTGACACAACTTGACAAGGGATACCAATTGCGTTATACTCACAGCAACAAATAAATGTTCACACGCTAGGGGAGCCTCAGGCTGAGATTGGTCGTTACCTAACCCTCACTACTTGAACCGGTTAATACCGGCGTAAGGAAGCATCAGTAGTCCCCTCCTGCGCATATAAAAGGAGGTATTTTTATGTCTTTTTTTCTGAATTACTCCGCTGAGAATGCGGAATATATGCTGACCACGGCAGGATATGCAGCTGTGATCCTGTTGTTAGTGGCAGTCTTTTTTGGTTTTCAGTTCTTTTCAAAGTCCCAGGATATAACGCCTCATGTAAAGACCCAGCGTATGGTTTACTGTGCAGGCGCCATGGCTCTTTCTCTGGTGACTTCCTTTATTAAATTCGCCTCACTTCCATTTGGAGGCTCCATCACCCTGTTTTCCATGCTGTTCATCTGCCTCATTGGCTATGTCTTTGGATTAAGAACAGGAATCATGACAGGAGTTGCTTATGGAATTTTGCAGTTTATCATGAATCCATATATATTCGCTCCCATTCAGGTGCTCCTTGATTATCCTCTGGCATTCGGTGCCCTTGGGCTTTCTGGCTTCTTCCGCAATAAAAAGCATGGACTGGTGGCTGGATATATCACAGGCGTTATGGGACGATATCTCTTTCATGTAATTTCCGGTTACATATTTTTTGCTTCTTATGCTCCGGAAGGTACCAATTCCATGATTTATACCCTTGTATATAACGCCACTTATATTCTTCCAGAGTTAATTGTAACCGTTATTATTCTTTATATGCCTCCTATATTTAAGGCAATTACCCAGGTAAAGCGGCTGGCAGTGAATGAATAAACCATAGCTCATAGAAAAAGCTTTTTTAAAAAACAGGAAATAAAAAAAACACCTTGATCGGCCTTTGAAACTCCGTATCAAGGTGTTTTTTTATGTCAACTAATATTTATATCTATCTGTCGAAGCTCCAATTTCCTAATTTGTCTCCAAATTTACAGAGGTATTTCTCTTTCGCTTCTGATTAAAAAGGCGTACTGCTGTTAAAAATGCTCCGATCCCGCATACAGCTGCAGCAAGCAGATAAACACTTCTCATTCCATAGATAAAAACATCGTCACGTCCCTTGATATAATCAGATACATCATATCCTACCAAATGGCTCATTCGGCTATAGAGAATGATAACAGCAAATGTCACTCCGCTGATCAAACCAAGATTTCGAATAAGGGCATTGACGCTGCCGCAGATTCCCAGCATATTTTTCGGAGCCGTAGACATGGTGATGGAGTTATTGGGGGACTGGAACAGACCGTTTCCCACGGACATAACCGCCAGATACACCACTAAAACTGAAATCTCTGTTCGCTCCGTTAAGGTTGACATAAGACAAAGTCCTATTCCGGTCAGGCTAAGACCTGCAAAGGTAAGGATCTCTGACCCTATCTTATCTGACAGATATCCGCTGAGCGGAGCTACCACCGCCAGAATGACAGGAGAGACCATTAAAATAATTCCCGTAAATGCCGGAGAATACTTTAAAGTATCCTGAAGATAAAATGGCAGGATAATGGTAGCGCTGCTCAGTGCCACAAAGGATAAAAAGGCGCATAAGATACTGATGGAAAATAAGCTGTTGCGAAACAGGCTAAGTGGCAGAAGTGGAACCTCTGTCCGGCTCTCCAGATATAAAAACAGGAGAAATGACACCAGGAAAAAGAAAAATCCACCGAGAATCAAAGGACTCCCATATCCATAATTCCTGCCCATAATCAGGGAGAAGAACAGGGAAGCAATGGAAAAGAAGAAAAGAACACTTCCCCTTCTGTCAAATGGCTGTCCTGCTGCCTTCTTGGATCTGGGAAGAATCTTAATTCCCAGAATATAGACGATAATTCCAATGGGCACATTAATTAAGAAGATATACTCCCAGGCAAAGGAATGGATGATAAAGCCGCCCAGTGGCGGGCCTGCCATGGAGCCAAGGGCTACCGCAGTTCCTGAAATACCAAGAGCTTTTCCTCTCTCATTCACCGGAAAGACCTGAGTGATGATACCCTGATTGGTTCCCATAGCCGCCGCTGCTCCCAGGGCCTGAATTCCTCTGGAAATAATCAGCTGCATAAAGCTGTGGGAGATGCCGCAAAGCAGGGAGCCAGCGGTAAATACCAGGACTCCGTAAAGGAAAATCCTTGTCTTTCCTAAAAAATCACCCAGCCTTCCAAAAATTAAAATAGTTCCCACTACCACCAGAAGATAAATGGTGACCACCCAGGCAATTGCTTCCGAGCTTACCGATAACAGCTCTGACATCTGGGGCAGAGCCACGTTTACGATGCTGCTGTCTAAGGTCGCCATAAAGGTGAGCAGCACTACATTGATTAAGATCAGCATACGGTTTTTGTATACTTTTTCATTTGTTTGTTCCATAGATATTTCAGCTCCTCGATTCATATATTTAATTCTCTCTTCTTTCTTCCCCTTTTATTCCTCATCTTTCTGAATCCTTCGAAGATGTCTTGCTTCTTTTAAAACCACATCAAGCATCCTCATAAGTTCTTCCTTCTCCTTCTCATCAAGCCCTTTTGTGATGGCATCGTTCCAGAGGGTCATTTCCTTTTTGATTGCTGGAATCATGGATTTCCCCTCTTCCGTCAGATAAAGTTTGTACGCTCTTGTATCCTTATGGTCTGTCTCTTTTTTCACATATCCCATTTGGATCAGTTTTTTTACTTCTCTGGCTGACATTGCTTTATCCACGTTTAATTCCTTGCTCAGCTGGTTTTGGTTGATTCCATCTTTAAGAGCTAACGCCATTAAAAAGGAACCGCTCCCGCCGCATAATCCGTATGGTTTTAATACTTCATTGGTATAGGACAGGGTACAGCGATAAATACCTCCTGTATACTTACTGAGCTTTCTATATTCTTCTTTCATTCTATCTCCCTTTTCATCATATTCCCCATATTCATTCGGTGGATATTATAGTCCTTTTTAGTTGATATGTCAACTAAATAAGAATAGAAAAATTGTCAGTAGCACATCAGCATGTACTTAAGGAATATAATGAAATAAAAAGCTTAAAAGGAGATATTATGAACGATCAGGTGGAAGCCTTACATGAATTTAAAGCGCTTTTGGAAGAAGCCGGAAAGGACAGCCGGAATTTTAAGATTTATGATAAATTAGGTGAATACTATAAAAAGGAAGGGAATTTAAAACGGGCGTATTTTTGCTTTGTCCACAGTTTTTACCTTTGTGAAGATAAAGAAGAAGCTTCCAGGCTTTCAAACATCATTGATACTATGAAGAAAGATTCACCGGAGGATACCCCCCAGGTATCTCTTCTCATTCCATCGGTACCGGTACTGGCACAAATGAAAGCAATTTTAGCTGCCACACTGGCCCTTAAGGAAGATTCCAACCACGTTGTAATTCTTGACTGGGAGGAATCAAAGGAAGTTACTGACTGGCTGCTTGGCGAAAAAGAAATTACGGTACTGTCTGTCAAAGGACTCACCCTTCATAATGCCTATGAAAAAGCAGTGGAGCTGACAGGGAAAACGGATGATCTTATGATTTTAGATAAAGGCTCTGCTCTCCTTGCCCACGCCCTGTTCCTCCTTCGCATGTCTCTTTACAGAGATGACGAAATTGGCGCTGTCAATGCAGTCACCAACGGACCTGCCTACGGTCTTACAGAATTTGAAGCTCCCATTCGTGGGGCTGATGGTTATGCAATTGAACATAACCTGCCTGGAGATGATAAGATGGCTCCGGCTCTTGTCCCCTCCTGCGGCAGCATTCTGGTAAACAGAAAATGCTGGGATGAGGTCAAAGGCTTTCATCCTTCCTTCCTAACCTTGGAAGTGGCGGAAAAGGATTTAAGCTTCCAGCTTATTTCCTTAAAGAAACTGACCTTTATCTGCCACCACGGCTACGTCTATACCATTGTACAGAATCAGAATAATCCAGCCAGACTCCTGGATTTCAACCATTTTTATGATAAATGGAACGTGCGCCTTAATTATTCCATGTTCAGCCGCCCGGATATCCTTGCCCTCATTACAGATCCAGCCGATACTCCACTAAGAGTCTTAGATGTAGGCTGTGCCTGTGGAGCTTCTCTGCTATCCATAAAAAACAAGTACCCACTGGCAGAGCTTCACGGCATTGAGCTGGATCCCGGTTCATGGAGCATTGCTTCCAAGCTGTTTCCCGTAACTCAGGGAAATGTAGAACAGGATCTGGATTATCCAGGGGAATATTTTGACTATATTATATTTGGTGATGTACTGGAGCACTTAAACCAACCGGAGGCAGTGCTGGTAAATATGAAGCGTTATTTAAAACCAGGTGGTATGATTCTCGCAAGCATTCCAAATATCATGCACATTTCGGTCATCGGTGATCTGTTAAATGGTGCCTTTACCTATCAGGACAGCGGAATTTTGGACCGGACCCACCTTCGTTTCTTTACAAAGGCAGAGATCATCAAAATGTTCTCCCGGGCAGGATATGAAATCCTTGATGTAGGGAACACCAGAGTCTGGGTCAGCGATGATCAGCTGCATCTGATTGAGAAGCTGTGTGCTCTCAGTACCAGTCAGACTGAGGCATTTACCGCTTATCAGTATCTGGTAAAGGCGAAAAAATAAAGGCTGAGAAATAAATAAACAGGACGCATTGCAAAACTGGCTTTACAACCAGGATGCAATGCGTCCTTTTCTCTTACTTAAGTTTTTATGCCTCTCCCAGCTCTTCTACCATCCGGTATCCAACCCCCATCTCAGTCAGGATATACTGGGGGTTGCCAGGATTAATTTCTATTTTTCTTCGTATATTGGCCATATTCACCCGCAGAGTATGGCTCTCATCGGTATACAGTCCCCAAATTTCCCGGATGATAAAATCATGAGTCAATACTTTGCCTGCATTTTTGGAAAGAAGCACCAGAATCTTGTATTCAATGGGAGTTAAATGAACCCGCTCTCCAGCCTTTAATACGATTCGCTTTCCATAATCAATTTCCAGATTCCCTACCATGAATTTATCTGCTTCATGACCTCCCGTGCCTGCTGCCTCTGTGCTGTGGCGGATAGCCGTCCGAATCCGGGCAAGAAGCTCTGGTGTGCCAAAGGGCTTTACGATATAATCATCTGCCCCAAGATCAAGAGCTGCCACCTTCTCCCGTTCATGGCCTCTGGCCGATACTACAATGATCGGAATCTTTGACCAGCTACGGATCTTTTTCAGTATCTCCACCCCGTCCATATCAGGAAGACCAAGGTCTAATAAAATGATATCAGGGATGTGAGAAGTGAACATGGAAAGTCCTTCCCTTCCTGTTTTAGCTTTTATGACCTGATAATCGTTAGAAGTTAAAACTGCTGAGATGAAATTGCAGATGGCATCCTCATCTTCAATGATTAAGACCGTTGGTTTCATATCCATTTCATTCACTTCCTTTCAATGGCAGAGTAAGGCGAAATACGGCACCTTTCCCCTCCCTGTTTTCAGCCCTTAATTCGCCTCCATGAGCGTTTATGATGGTCTTGCAGATAGACAGTCCGATTCCAAGGCCTCTGGCTGAATCCGGGCTTCTATGTTCTGCCGGCTTATTTCCGGTAAAAAGATAAGGAAATTCCTCCTGGGAAATCCCCTTTCCCCGGTCCATGACCATAAATTCAGCCCTATCTCCATTCTTTTTTAAATGGAGCTCCACAGGGGTGTCCTCTGGGGAATACTTGATCCCATTTTCCAAAAGATTGATGAGCACCTGTACAATCAGCGTGCCATCCATGGGAACCTCCAAGTACTCCTCTGGTACATACACCATGATTTCCCGATGGGGAAACCTGTGCTTGATTCTGCTTACTGCCTCTCCCACTACCTCTTCCGCTGCCTCCGGTTTAGTTACTAAATTAGATGCACTTTCGTTAATTCTTGTAACCGAAAGAAGATTTTCCACCATGCGAATCAGCCACTGGGATTCCTCCTGAATATTGGCGATAAGGCTGTCTCTTGTAGCCTCGTCAAGCGCTTTTCTGTTTTCCAAAATTGCAGAGCTGGAGCCTAATATACCGGCAAGGGGTGTGCGCAGATCGTGAGAAATGGCCCGCAAAAGCGTGCTTCTCATTCTCTCCTTTTCTGACTCCACCACAATGCGGTTCTGCTCATCAGAAAGCTTCTGCCTCTCCAGAGCCATGGCTGCCTGGGAGGCGATCATCCGCAGGAAAAGACGGGTATCGTGATCTAACTTTCCCTTTTTACAGGAAATGCCCCAAACAGCAAGAACCTTCCCCTGGGAAACCACAGGCATATAAAAGGCGGCAGCTCCCATTAAAGTATCCGTTCCTGCCCCGGCACGTTTCTGATTGAGAAATACCCAGTGTGCCACTGCCTTTTCATCCGGAGAATTTAAGACAGAGGCATCCACATCGTCAAATGCCTGCATGACCGCTCCATCTTCCCCCTGCTCCGGGTCCAATGAAAAGAACACAATGGATCGGTCAAACAGCCTGGTAATGTAGTCATTGGTCAATGATACAATCGTTTCAAGTCCTCTGGCTGCCAAAAGCTTTTTGTTGATCTCATAAAGCACCTCCGTCCGGTGCTCCCTTTTTACCGCAAGCCTTGCTTCCGCTTTAATCCTAACAGTCATGGCACTTGTAATGAGAGCCACCAAAAGCATAACAAGAAAGGTCAGCGGATAACCGGTTTGTATGGCGTCCAGGGTAAAATAAGGCTCTGTAAAAAAGAAATTAAAGGTCAGGACGCTGATGACGGAAGAGGCAATACCATATACATACCCTTCTGTGACTCTTGAAATCAGTAAAACGGAAAAAATATAAACCATAATGATGTTCTGGTTCATGATATCCAGACCATGAAATCCAAAGGACAGTAAAGTAGCTGCCACCAAGATAGCAAAGGATTTCATGGAATCTCCTAAGGATAGATGGGGCATTTCCACGTTTAAATTTTTACGTGGTTTTCGATAGCTCCGTTTTCCCACAGTTCCAGGGATGATATGGACCTCTATGGCTGGCAGAAGGGAAATCAGCTTATCTTCTAAATCCTCTTCAAACAGACTTTTCAGTGTTGTTCGATTCCGGCTCTTACCCACCACTATATTTGTAATTCCCGACAACTTTGCGTATTCCGATATGACAATGGCTAGGTCATGGCCGGTCAGATTTACAATTTCAGCCCCCAGCTTTTCTGCCAGCTCTATATTCTCCTGAATGGTCTTTTGCTGCTGCTTTGTGACTCCTTTGCTTTTGGTATCTTCCACATAAAGAGCGCTCCAGCTTGCATGAAATGCTTCTGCTGCCCTGGCAGTCCAGCGGATACATTTGGCAGAGGAGGGCGAGGGTCCGATGCAGACCAGCATCTTTGTATTTGCCAGCTTATCGGATAAGCTGCGCTGGTTTTGATTTTCCAGACTGATCTTATCAGCCGTACACCTAAGAGCAATTTCCCGCAAAAGCCTTAGATTCTCCCGGCTGAAAAAGTTCTGCATTGCCAGCCTGGCACGGTCAGGGCCGTAGACCTTACCGCCTTCCAAACGGCGCAGAAGCTCTTCCGGCTCAAGATCCACCAGTTTAATTTCCTCTGCCCGGTCAAAAATGTAATCCGGTACGGTTTCCTGGACCCTGATTGTTGTGATGTTCTCTACGACATCATTTAAACTTTCCATGTGCTGGACATTCACCGTGGTGTAAACATCAATACCAGCTGCCAACAGCTCCTCAATATCCTGATACCGTTTTTTATTTCTTCCACCTTCCCCATTGGTGTGGGCCAGTTCATCTACTAAAATCAGCTCCGGCCTTCGCCTTAGGGCTTCATCCAAGTCGAATTCTTTTAACTCTATCTTCCGGTATGATACCGTTTTTGGAGGGAGAACAGGAAGTCCTTTAAGCTTTTCCATGGTTTCCGGGCGTGTATGAGGCTCGATATAGCCAACCAGAACATCCACTCCGCTTCTATAAAGCTCCTGAGCCGCATCAAGCATGGCATATGTTTTTCCAACACCAGCCGCGTATCCAAAAAAGATTTTAAGCTTGCCTGCCGGCTTTGATTCTCCGGCTTTGATCGTCTCTAAAATTTCATCGGGATCCGGCCTCTGGTCCATCAGATCCATTCCTGCATCACCACCTTTATCCAAGAATCATACCACTTTTTTTGATTATATCAACCCATCCAGCGCTAAATTTACCATGAATACATCAACCGCAGGCTCCCCCATAAATCCCAGCAGCCGGCCGCTAGTATAATTCTTAATAATATGGCGCACTTCCTCTTCTGTCATTCCTCTGTCCTTTGCAATCCGCGTTACCTGATACTCGGCTGCCTGGGGCGTGATGTGAGGGTCTACACCACTACCCGAACCAGTGACCAGATCCATAGGTATCTCCTTCTCATTCCCCGGATCCAAGGAATGCCACCAGTCAATCCGTTCCTGTACCAGCTTTTTCTCCTCTTTGCTGACTGGAGAAAGATTGGAGACTCCCGCTGGCCTTCCCACCAGATATTCCGTCTTTGTGAAGCTTTGGGCAAGGAGTCTGGAACCCATTTCTATTTTTGTACCATCTTTTTGATGCACGGCAATGATACTGCCATTTGCCTGGTCCTTGAACACAAGCTGGGAAATCCCTGTAATGGCTGCTGTATATAGAGCGCCGCAAAGAACCGTCATAATGCCAAAGCAAATGAGTGCTGGCCTTAATTCCTTTCTGAATTTCATAGGTAAACACCTCCTTATACCAGCCCGCTGGCTGTCAAAAGCATATCAATTATCTTAATAGCCAGAAATGGAGCTGTGATTCCCCCCAGTCCATAGATCAATAAGTTTCTTTGGAGCAGCTTACCGGCTGGCAGTTCACGGTATTTGACTCCCTTTAATGCCAGAGGAATCAACGCAATGATAATGACAGCGTTATAGATAATGGCTGAGAGCATGGCACTGGAAGCACTGGTCAGTCCCATAAAATTAAGGGTTGAAAGCTGAGGATAGATACCGAAAAACAGCACCGGTATAATGGCAAAATACTTTGCCACATCGTTTGCCACACTGAATGTAGTCAGAGAGCCTCTGGTCATTAACAGCTGTTTTCCTATCCGAACGATGTCAATCAGCTTTGTGGGACTGGAGTCTAAGTCAACCATGTTTCCGGCTTCCTTTGCCGCTTGTGTGCCTGTATTCATGGCAACGGCAACATCTGCCTGGGCCAGAGCGGGAGCATCGTTAGTTCCATCTCCTGTCATGGCTACCAGATGGCCTCCTGCCTGATACTCCCGGATAAGGGCAAGCTTTGCTTCCGGAGTTGCCTCGGCAAGGAAATCATCCACCCCTGCCTCCGCTGCGATAGCCGCTGCAGTCATTGGGTTATCTCCGGTTATCATAATGGTCTTAATGCCCATGATTCTAAGGTCCTCAAAGCGTTCCTTTACTCCGTTCTTTACAATATCCTTTAAATGAACCACGCCAAGGACCTGGCTGTTTTTTACTACCACCAGAGGGGTTCCTCCAGAGCCGGCAACCCGTTTCACCAGCCGTTCACATTCCTCTGGATATCTGCCGCCCTTTTTTATTACATACTCTTTTACCGTATCTGCGGCTCCTTTTCTAATCTCATTTCCCTGATAATCAATTCCACTCATCCTTGTTTTGGCTGTAAACTCTACAAAAACTGCATCAAGCCCGGAAAGCTCCCTGCCCCGTAATCCAAACCGTTCCTTGGCAAGCACTACTATGCTTCTGCCTTCCGCCGTTTCATCGGCTAGGGAGGATAGCTGGGCGGCATCTGCAAGCTCCTGTTCTGTCACACCGGGAACCGGAAGAAATTCGCTGGCCTGACGGTTTCCTAAGGTAATGGTTCCTGTCTTATCCAGCAGCAATACATCCACATCTCCAGCCGCCTCAATAGCACGGCCGCTCATAGCCAGAACATTGGCCTGATTTAATCGGCTCATACCTGCGATTCCAATGGAAGAAAGAAGGGCGCCGATGGTGGTAGGGGCAAGGCATACCAGTAGAGCAATGATGTTGGTAAGGGAAATCGCCGTGCCAGAACCTGCCTGTTTGCTTGCAAAATTTGTAAAGGGCAATAAAGCCGCCGTTACCACCAGAAAAATTATGGTTAAGGTAATGAGAAGAATCTGAAGGGCAATTTCATTGGGCGTCTTTTTTCTGGCTGCCCCTTCTACCATTGAAATCATCTTATCCAGAAAGCTTTCCCCGGCTTCTGCCGTCACCCTGATGATGAGCCAGTCGGATACCAGGGTAGTCCCCCCGGTTACTGCACTTCTGTCCCCTCCTGATTCCCGGATCACGGGTGCCGATTCCCCGGTAATGGCACTTTCGTCAACAGAGGCTGCTCCTTCTATGACTTCTCCATCCATTGGAATCTGCTCGTTCCCTTTCACGTATACAATATCCCCTTTTTTCAGGGTATTGGAAAGGACTTCTGTGTAATCAGAAAGGTCAGCAGCATTCTTAAGCTTTCTGGCCTTTACATCCTTTCTGGCACTGCGAAGGCTGGCTGCCTGGGCCCTTCCTCTTCCCTCTGCTATGGATTCTGCAAAATTAGCAAAGAGTACCGTAAACCATAGAATCAGTGAGATGGAAAGGGTATAGCCGGCCCTTTCATCGCTGATTCCAAAGAAGGAGAGAATATAGAACCCTGAGGTCATGATGGCCCCAAGATAAACCACAAACATCACCGGATTTTTTACCTGGGTGCGGGGAGACAGCTTTTTAAAGGACTGTCTGATGGCATCTACAAATATACTTTTTTTACTTTCTATCATTTCCATATTATCACCTTCTGTTATCTTGATGTTACAAAATCAGCAATGGGGCCAAGTGCCAGAGCAGGTAAAAAGCTAAGTGCACCCACAATCAGGATAACTCCGATCAAAAGGCCGATAAAGGTTACGTTGCTGGTTGATAAGGTTCCTTCACTGGAAGCTACGGTCTTCTTCTTTGCCATATTACCAGCAAGGAATATGGCAGCGCCCATGGGAATAAAACGGACCAAAAGCATGATGAGACCGCCGGTTACATTGGTAAACACTGTATTTCCGTTAAAGCCTCCAAAGCTGCTTCCGTTGTTGTTTGCCATAGAGGAAAAGGCGTACAAAATCTCTGAAAATCCGTGGGCACCTGAATTGGTAAGCCAGGTGGCCGCCTCTGGCATACAGACTGCTGCTGCCGTTCCAATGAGGGTCAAAAGCGGCGGTGTGAGAACGATCAAACACACCATCTTCATATCAAACGGTTCCACCTTTTTCCCTAAATACTCCGGCGTCCGCCCCACCATAAGCCCGGCGATAAATACCGTTAAGAGCACAAATGCCAGCATTCCATAAAGGCCACTTCCCACGCCTCCGAATACAATTTCCCCAAGCTGCATGAGAAACATGGTGACAAACCCTGCCATGGGAGTCAGGCTGTCATGCATGGCGTTAACAGAGCCATTGGAGGCGGCTGTCGTGACCACAGCCCATAACGAGGATCCTCCCACTCCGTGAATCACTTCTTTTCCCTCCATGCTTCCAGAGGCAGCCACTCCATTCCAGACAGGGCCAGCCAATTGCTCGCTCATGGTCGCCACCAGCAATGCGGCAACAAAGAAAATCATCATGACAGCATAGACGGTGCGCCCCTGCTTTCTGTCCTTAACCGCCTTTCCAAAGCTGACACAAAGGGATGCCGGTAGGAGAAGTATGGATAACAACTGAATGAAGTTTGATAAAATCGTAGGATTCTCCAGAGGATATGCAGAGTTCATTCCAAAGAAGCCGCCGCCATTGGTGCCAAGCTGTTTCATAGCGATCTGACTGGCTGCAGGGCCAAGAGGAATCACCTGTGCTGCCCCATGTTCCAGTGTGGAAACCTCTTTATATGGTTCAAAGGACTGGACAACGCCCTGAGAAACCAAAAGAAGAGCAATTACGATGGAAAGAGGCAGAAGAATATAAAGCACGCTCCTTGTTATATCCTCCCAAAAGTTCCCCAGAGTGGTTGTTTGCTTCCATATGAACCCTCGAATCAGCGCGTAAATAACGGCGATTCCAGTGGCCGCTGATACAAAGTTCTGAACCGTCAGGCCCAGAAGCTGGGTCAGATAAGACAGAGTGCTCTCCCCGGAATACGCCTGCCAGTTTGTATTGGATACAAAGCTTGCCGCCGTGTTAAAGGCCAGATGCCAGCTGGTTCCCTTCATTCCCTGGGGATTAAAGGGCAGAAACCCCTGTAAAACCAACATAAGGAACAGGAATATAAAGCCTGCTGCGCTGAAGAAAATGATGGACCAGGTATACTGCTTTGCAGTCATTTCCTCATGGTCACTCATTCCCATAAGCTTATAAAAATGTTTTTCCACAGGAGTAAGAAACGGACTTAAAAAAACCTTTTGTCCGCTCATTACCTTATGGATATAATTCCCCATTAAAATGGATAATCCTAGTAAAACAGCCACATAAAAAATATCCTGCATGATGATATATTTCATAATTCATCACCTCGAAATAATACGTAAAACAAATAAATCAGCAAGGCAAGGCCAACCATGCCTGTTACTGCTAAAAGAACGTTCATCTTATCATCTCCCTCATATCTCCTTCGTTTCTTCCTCTTTCATTGATGGATGTTGACCCACCACTGAATGATGCAAAGCATGGATAAAACAATGACAAGAATTAAAAGTACCAGTCCAAACCAATCCATAGCTCTCACCTCACGCTTAAATTTTTTAATTAGAAGTCTATCTCCTTACATCTGCAATCATATCAGAAATAGAATCAAAGGGGTGTCAAGATGGAACGGGTCCATGTCAAGAAATTGGCAAGAAAAAAGAGCCTGCTTTGGTTTCTGTTACAAAACCAAAACAAGCTCTTTCTATGCTTTTGTACTTAAATTAAATTTCTTTTCTTACCTCTGGGATAATGCAGCAATCACAAGATGCTTTGCCAACACAGCGGTAGTAACAGCGCCCACCCCGCCAGGAACTGGGGTTGCCATGGAAGCGATTCCTTCCAGGGAATCGAAATCCACATCGCCACAAAGTTTTCCATTTTCATCCACATTGATTCCCACATCAATAACAACGGCACCAGTTCCAACGTAGGAGCCGTCAAGCATCTTTGCCCGGCCTACGGCCGCAACCAGAATATCTCCCTGCTTACAGGTTTCCTTTAAATTCTCGGTACGGGTGTGGCAGATAGTAACTGTGGCATTTTCCTTTAACATCAGCATGGAAAGGGGACGGCCAACCACCATACTTCTTCCAACCACAATTACCTTTTTACCTGTCATGGGGATCTCATTGGCCTTTAGAACCTCAACCACGGCTTCTGCTGTACAAGGTGCAAATCCGGATTCATCTCCTGCAAAGACCTTGGCAATGTTAACAGGGGAAATGCCGTCTAAATCCTTTTTCGGCTGGATCATTTCCTCGATATCTTTTTCCTTAATCTGCTCTGGCAGGGGGCGAAGAAGCAGAATTCCCTGAATCTCAGGATTGTCATTGATTTTAGAAAATTCCCGTTTAAAATCCTCATCGCTGATATCACCTGGAAAGGCAAAGCTTTCTGCCAGAAGGCCGAATGCCTCCATCTTTTTTAAAGCTCCCCGCTCATAGGAAAGATCATCGGGCCGCTCTCCTACTCTTACAATTGCCAGTTTCGGTGTACTTCCTGTCATTCCCTTACAAAGCTCATCCACCTGTTCCCTGATTTTAGCAGATACCTCTGCACCCTTTAATGTTATCACGGCTATTTTGCCTCCTTTATTCTGTCTTTAACGCCGCTTCCACCTGCGTATAAATTTGATCTGCCCAAAGGATTCCTTCCTCTGAAACGTACTGAGCCCTTGCATTTAATTCTCTGGCTTTTTCCCGGTTGACCATTGTTTTTGTATTGATCAAAACGTTCATCTTGGCTCCAAGGAGGGAAGCACGGATCATCTGTACCCCTACTCCCACATCACTGACCGCCAGGCGGCTACCTTTGACTGCCAGAACCTCCATATGATCCAGAGCTTTTAAGCAAAGCTCCATGACTGAAAGAGGCACCTGGGCAGCTGAAACAAGGAGACCTTCCAGGATTTCAGTTTTTTTCGTCTTTTCATCCTCCGTTTTAGACGGAAGGGCATAAGCTTCGGCCAAAGGTGCAAATACAGCTGCATCCTCATCGGCAAGTCTCATAAATTCTTCTCTGATCTGGGAAAGGGAGCGAATGATTGACTGCATCTCCTCTTCCACCTCTGCATACTTCTTTTTTCCCAGAGTTAAATTTACCACCATCTCACCGAGAGCCGTTCCAACCGCTCCTCCAAGACCAGCTGCACCGCCTCCCCCTGGTGTGGGGCTTTTGGAGGAAAGCTGTTCTAGGAAGGAAGAAACTGTAAAATCCTGTATCATTTGTCTATACCGCCTTTCAGACTGAAAATTTTATTTAACATTATATAAGGCTTTCTAAAAAAACACAAGTTTAACTTGTAAGGTGTGGATAGGAAAGATCGTCAAGCTCTGATCTGAGCCTCATATCTCCATACTTTGCCGCAAGGGGAGAAAAGATTCTCACCGTCTCTTCTGCCCGCCTCTTCCAGGTAGCCGGATCTACAAATTCTATCGTCCGCATATTGTGAAGACGGTCCGCCAATGCAATCAAAGCACCGCGGTCATCGGTACATGTTCCTGTTTTTTGAAACTCTTCGTAGGAAAGGAGTATCTCTTTGATGATTCCTTCTTCCTCCCATTCCCCTGCATCATGAAGAAGTCCAGCGCATACCGTCTCTAAGTCTGCCCCCATGTCTGCTAGGAGTATGGCTACCTTTAAGGGATGGGTAATGTATTCCTCTCCGGAATACCGCTTTTGTCCCTGGTGAAAATGAGATGCCTTTTCATATAGGTTTCTCAGTTTTTCCGGTTCATATTCTGTACCATTTTCATTTAACGTATTTAAAAGCTCTTTATAAAGTTCTTCTGGCTCCTTGCAGTTTTCTGTATTTTTTAAAGATAATCCCATGGTGTCTCCTTTCCATGATTGATCACGGATATGAAACGCTCTTAACAGCACGGGAGAATAGCCGAACTGGCTGATAAAGGCTTTGGCAAAGCCGCCATGGGTATCCCAGCCATAATCGAGAGCGACATCTAAGATTCTCCGGCCTCCGGCTATTTCTCCAGCTGCCGCAAAAAGACGTCTCTGCTTTAAGTATTCCATGGGAGACGCTCCCACCTTTTCCTTAAAACATCTGGAAAAATACCAGGGGGAATAGCCTGCCCATGTGCTTAAAGCTTCCACCGTCAGATCTTCTTTTAAATGCTCTTCCATATAGAGGGTACATGACACGGCCCATTCTCCTCTTTTCATTCCGCTGCCTCCTGTAATTGGTTTCCCACGTGGTAACCTGATTATAGCAGAATGAAAAGAGGCTTGCTGCTCCAAATTTGCCTTTTTTATTTTATATTATTCCTTGGTGCATGAATGCTCTGTGTTTTTGTTTATCTATGTGCGGTGGTACTTCGCAGCAGCTTGCGGTCTATTATGATTGTGGAAGGTCTATGGCGAATTATCTATTATGTTTCAAGGACGTTTAGGATAAAATAATCATTTTTTTAGCATCTGTTTATCTCAACTCTTTCTTCATCCAAACATGTGGGCATCCTTCATCAACATGAACTTCGTCCGATGCAATATAACCATTTTTCTTATAAAACTCAGATACTCTGACTTGTGCAGATAATTGGACAGTTCTCCCTTGCATTTTTACAATTTCTTGTTCTGCCATTTTAATCAATTCAGCTCCATAATTCTTGCCTCTGAATTTCTTTAGAACTGCAATGCGTCCTATGACATAGCTTTGTCTTTCATCATTATAATAAAGCCTGCAAGTAGCAACGGGATCAGATGATTCATATATCAAAATATGTGTAGACATATCATCAATATCATCAAATTCGTTTTCAAATCCTTGCTCCTCAATAAACACGCTTCTGCGGATGTATTTTGCATCCTCTGGTAATTGTTCGTACACTTTAATATCCATACTTCTTCCTTTCCAAAAAAATAGGCATCCAAGACTAAATCTTATAGTGTCGAAACACCGTACCTACGATTAAGTCTTGGATGCCTTATAGTCACTCATCCGGTGATGAGTGAAAGCATTTATTTAATTTGTAAATCAGATTATATTATAGTTCCAATATCATGTCAAGAAAGTACTTGCCTTGTCCCCAACAACTTTCGATTTGTGGATATCGATCTCTTACCTGGAATACTAGAATAGGGTTTGTTATTTATAAACCTTTAATAAGGATTCCAGTTTTACAAGCATATCATCTATATGTTCCTTCTCTATGACCAGAGGAGGAATCAGTCGGATCACATTCGTACCTGCGCTGATGATGATGAGCTTCTCCTCCAGAATGGCCTTTTCCGCAATAGGAGCCACGGGTATGGAAAACTCCAGTCCCTGGATTAATCCCACTCCTCTGTGTCCGGTTATAACCGGATACTTTTTAACAAGCTCCTCGACCTTTTCCCAAAGATAATCTCCCACCTCTTTCACATGGTTCACAATATCCCTGTTCTCAAAGATTTCAAGGACCTTTGCTGCCGCAGCTGTTACAAATGGATTGCCGCCGTAGGTGGTTCCATGATCTCCTGGTGCCATGGCTGTGGCAGCCTTTCCTGATGCTAAAAAAGCACCGATTGGCACACCGTTTCCAAGAGCCTTTGCAGCGGTCATCACATCAGGTTTAACCCCGTATTTCTGCCAGGCAAACATATCTCCTGTCCGCCCCATGCCGCACTGAATCTCATCCAGAATAAGAAGCATATCGTGTTCATCACAAAGGGCTCTCACGCCTTTTAAGAATTCTTCTGTAGCAGGATAGATTCCTCCTTCTCCCTGAATCGTTTCCATGATTATGGCACATGTTTTCTCACTGACCAGCGACTTAACACTTTCTAAGTCATTGAAATCTGCGAATTTGATTCCTGGAATCAGAGGCTTAAATGGCTCCTGGTATTTATTATTTCCGGTCACGGAAAGAGCTCCAAGACTTCTTCCATGGAAGGAGTGGTTCATGGCAATGATCTCATGGTCATGGCTGTTATCCTTGTTATAGGCATATCTTCTGGCGATCTTTAATGCCCCTTCAATGGCTTCTGTTCCACTGTTGGTGAAAAACACCTTATCCATCTGAGAAACCTTTAAAAGCCGTTCTCCTGCCTCTACTACCGGTACGTTATAAAACAGATTTGAGGTGTGAATCAGCTTATCCACCTGAGACTTTAAGGCATCGTCATATTCCTTATCATGGTAACCAAGGCCCATGACTGCAATTCCAGCGGTAAAGTCAAGATACTCGGTTCCATCGGTATCGTAAAGATGAACACCCTCTCCATGGTCAAATACCACGGGAAAACGGTTATAGGTCTTATAGATATGTTCTTCTGACTGATCAATATACTCCTGTTTACTCAGCATGATAAAAACGCTCCTCTCCCGGACTAATAATTGCAGTTCCGATTCCTTTATTGGTGAATATCTCAAGAAGCAGGCAGTGTGGGATACGTCCGTCCATAATATGTACCCTGGATACTCCCTCCTTCATGGCATCAATACAGTTTTGAAGCTTTGGGAGCATTCCACCCCCAAGAGTTCCGCTGCCCACAAAATTCTCCGCTTCTTCAATGGACATTTCGGAGATGAGGGAGTCTTTGTCTTTAAAATCCCGGTAGACCCCCTCAACGTCCGTCAAAAAAGCCAGTTTCTCTGCTTTCACGGCTGTGGCAATGGCGCAGGCTGCGTCATCGGCATTGATGTTGTATGTCTTAAAGTCCTCGTCAAAACCAACGGGGCAGATGATGGGAAGAAAATCCTTTTCCAACAAATCGTAGATAATCTGTGGATCTACCTCGGTAATGTCTCCTACAAAGCCGATGTCCTCTCCATTGGAGAAACGCTTTTTGCATTTTAGCATCATTCCGTCTTTTCCGCTGATTCCCACCGCCTTGATTCCAAGCTCATTTACAAGCTGCACCAAGCTTTTGTTCACCCGGTTAAGAACCATTTCTGCAATCTCCATGGTTGGCTCATCCGTCACCCGAAGACCATTCACAAACTGAGGTTCCATACCAGCCATCTCCACCCAGCGGCTGATTTCTTTTCCGCCTCCATGGACGATAATGGGCTTAAAGCCAACAAGCCTTAATAAAACCACATCCTGAATGACCTGACGCTTTAATTCCTCATCCACCATTGCGCTTCCGCCGTATTTCACTACAATGATTTTTTTATTGAATCTCTGGATATAAGGTAGGGCCTCAATGAGTACTTCTGCCTTCTGCATGATGCTTTGATCTAAATCCATAATATTTTTTTCCTCCCTTATTTCCAGTTACGAACGGTAATCTGCGTTGATTTTTACATAGTCAAAGGTTAAATCACAGCCCCAGGCTGTGGCGGTCGCCTCTCCCATTTTGATGTCTGCGGTAGCGGTTACTTCCGGCTCAGATAATATCTTGGTGGCTTCTTCTTCGCTGTAGGGAAGGGCCACGCCATCTTCTATAATTTTAAGCTTTCCAGCTGCGCTTTCAAAATATAAATCTACCTTTTCCGGATCAAACTGTGCCCCGGAATAACCCATGGCACAAAGGATTCTGCCCCAGTTGGCATCGTGGCCGAAGATTGCTGCCTTTGTCAGGCTTGAAGTAATGACTGACTTTGAAAGTGTTTTTGCCTGCTCCTTGGTTTCTGCGCCGATGATCTTCACTTCAAACAGTGCGGTACAGCCTTCTCCGTCTCCTGCCATCTTTTTTGCCAGCGTCTCATTGACTACGTGGAGTGCTTTTAAAAAGGTGTGGTAATCCTCATTTTTTTCTGTGATTTCAGGATTTTCTGCCAGGCCGTTGGCAAGGAGTAGTACGGTATCATTGGTGGAGGTATCTCCGTCAACGGAAATCATGTTATATGTGTCTTTAATGTCCTCCCGTAAGGCCTCTACCAGAAGCTCCTTTGAAATGGCGGCATCTGTGGTAATGAAGCTTAGCATGGTACACATATCCGGATGGATCATACCGGAGCCTTTGCACATGCCTCCGATGGTAACGATTTTACCTCCTAGCTCGATCTGAACAGCCACTTCCTTTTTCACCGTATCCGTAGTCATGATGGCAGTCGCTGCATCGGTTCCGCTCTCTATGGCTCGGGATAAAGCAGGAGCCATAGCTTTAATTCCTGCCCGTATCCGGTCCATGGGAAGCTGCATGCCAATGACTCCGGTGGAAGCTACTAATACGGCGTCTGCCGGAATGGAGAGACACTCTGCGGCTTCCTTTGCGGTTTCCTGACAGTAGGAGTAACCTTCCTGACCGGTACAGGCATTGGCAATTCCTGCATTCACTACAATGGCCTGAATGAATTTGGAATGGTCCACCATTTCCTTATCCCATTTGACTGGTGCTGCCTTTACGATGTTGGTAGTGTAGGTTCCTGCTGCCTTACAGGGAACTTCGCTGTAGATCATTGCCATATCTTTTCTGTCTTTATATTTAATTCCTGCTGCTGTGCAGGATGCTTTAAATCCCTTTGCTGCTGTTACTCCGCCGACGATTTCTTTCATATAATATCCTCCCTGTTCTATGGAAACGTATATCCTGCTTCTATGAGTTTTTCCATTGCTTTTTTATAATTTTCTTTTTTCACCAATATGTAATCCGTTTGAAAGGTTGAGACTGCAAAGATTCCGATTCCATGGTCTGCCAAAACAGTGGACAGTCTTGATAGTATCCCAGTCAGGGAAAAATCCAAAGTTCCCTCAATACGGAACGCCCGAAAACCATCTTCGCGCTCCATGGACTCTTTGGGAACCAGAGCGGTTTCACACACCAGGGAAAGTTCTTCGTCCGTTTTTCCAAAGAACCAAAACTGGGAAGCCTGGATCTCCTGGGTCAGCTCTGAAAACCCGGAGATCTTGCAAACGGTATAATCCCCTTGTATCTCTTTTAGCTCCATCTTACTCCTCCTATGGATTTACCATGGATTTATTTCCTTCATTTAATATATAATCATAGGAATTAGCGTCTTTTCGCAGAGTAAAGCCTAAGTCCTGCCAGAACTTATTTCCCACTTCATTGGAGCAGAACGCAATCAAACTAACCTTGTTGATTCCTTCTTTTTTCAGTCTCAACACGGCCTCCGAAACCATCTCATGCCCCACGCCCCTGCCTCTGTAATCACTGGCTACACATACGTGGTAAAAGCTTGCCTGTCTTCCATCGTGGCCGCTTAAAATGGTACCGATAATCCTGCCGTCTTCCTCTGCAACTACGCTGGTGTCTGGATTTCTTTTTAAAAACCGGTCCACGCCCTCCCTGGAATCATCAAAACTGCGAAGTGCAAAGCCTTTGATTCCGGCCCAAAGCTCATAGACCTTTTCATAATCACCAGGTGTCATGGTTCGAATGATCATCATCTGCTCCTTACTAAATTCAATGTTGTCTTTTATGGAAACATGGGAACCAGCTTAAGACCCTTTTGTTCCGGAAGTCCAAAGAGAAGGTTCATATTTTGAACCGCCTGTCCTGCGGCTCCTTTGACCAGGTTATCCATGGCCCCCATCATAATGACCCGGTTAGTTCTCTGATCCACCACCGCATTCACATCTACGAAGTTGCTGCCTTCCACCCATTTCGTCTGAGGCGTAATGTCATCGTTTAATACCCGGACAAAATATTCCTTCTCGTAATACTTATGGTAAATTTCTTTGATTTCCTCATTGGAGGCCTTTTTTGTAAGAGTTCCATATGCAGTCACCAGAATTCCCCGGTTCATTGGTACGAGATGAGGCGTAAAGCTGATGGTAACCGGATTTCCGGCTCCGTAGGAAAGCTGTTCTTCTATTTCCGGTGTATGTCTGTGAGTTCCTACGCCGTAAGCCTTGATGTTTTCATTGACTTCACAGTAAAGATTATCCACCTTAGCCCCTCTCCCTGCGCCGGAGGTTCCTGATTTTGCATCAATGATGATGCTGGCCGGGTCTATAAGACCTTCCTTTACCAGAGGATATATGCTTAAAATAGAACAAGTAGGATAACAGCCTGGATTGGCGATCAGCCTTGCTTCCTTAATTTTTTCCCTGTTAAGTTCAGGGAGTCCATAAACTGCTTCCTTAATATAATGAGGTGTTTTGTGGACCATTTTATACCACTCTTCGTATACTGCAACGTCTTTGATCCGGTAATCTGCACTTAAATCAATGACTTTTGTCTTTGATAAGATAGTTTCATTCAGCAGAGATGCCAGATAACCCTGAGGCGTTGCCGTAAAGATTACATCTGCTTGTTCTGCCAAAGCTTCTATATTATCATCCAGACAGCTGTCTTCTACGATTTTAAACATGTTCTGATATACAGAAGCGTATTTCTGATCTACATAGCTTTTGGAACCGTACCATATGATTTCCACATCGTCTCTCTGGAGCAAAAGTCTTGCAAGCTCTCCTCCTGCATATCCAGTCGAGCCAATGATACCTGCTTTTATCATATCCATCTCTCCTTTTTCTACCTATCATATTACTTTCATTCTTTGCATAAAAAGCACGTTTCATGCCTTTGGATTTATTAGTTCATAATTATACATCTATTTTGTATATTATGCAAGTTATTTTTAATTTTTATATTTTATGCTTGCATTATACCCGGTTTTGGTGTATATTTATGAAAGTTCAATTAATAAAAATCCATTTAAGGCAGAGGAGGAACATAGAATGAAAGAAAAAGTTATTTTAGCTTATTCCGGAGGACTGGATACCACAGCAATTATCCCTTGGTTAAAGGAACATTTTGATTACGATGTTGTTTGCTGCTGCATCGACTGCGGCCAGGGAAATGAATTAGACGGTCTGGAAGAGAGAGCCAAATTATCCGGCGCTTCTAAATTATATATTGAAGATCTCGTTGATGATTTCAGCGACAATTACATTATTCCCTGTGTCCAGGCAAATGCCATATACGAGAATAAATACCTGTTAGGCACTTCTATGGCACGTCCTGCCATTGCAAAAAGACTGGTTGAAATTGCAAGAAAAGAAGGAGCCACTGCTATTTGCCACGGAGCTACCGGAAAAGGAAATGACCAGATCCGTTTTGAGCTCGGCATCAAAGCACTTGCACCTGATTTAAAGATCATCGCCCCATGGCGTATGACTGATGTATGGACCATGCAGTCCAGAGAAGATGAGATCGAGTACTGCAAGCAGCATGGAATAGACCTTCCCTTCTCCGCAGACAGCAGCTACAGCCGTGACCGTAACTTATGGCACATCAGCCACGAGGGCTTAGAGCTTGAGGATCCGGCCAATGAACCTAATTATGATCATCTTTTAGTACTTGGCGTTTCCCCAGAGCAGGCACCAGATGAAGGCGAATATGTAACTATGACCTTTGAAAAGGGAGTTCCAGTAAGCGTTAACGGGAAAAAGATGAAGGTTTCTGATATTATCACCACCTTAAATGAGCTGGGCGGAAAACATGGAATCGGTATTATCGACATCGTAGAAAACCGTGTGGTTGGAATGAAATCAAGAGGTGTTTATGAAACTCCAGGCGGCACCATCTTATTAGAAGCTCATCAGCAGTTAGAGGAGCTTGTATTAGACCGTGCTACCATGGAAGTGAAAAAAGATATGGGAAATAAATTTGCTCAGATCGTTTACGAAGGAAAATGGTTTACCCCTCTTCGTGAAGCCATTCAGGCATTTGTAACTTCCACTCAGGAGTATGTGACTGGTGAAGTTAAATTCAAGCTTTATAAAGGAAATATCATTAAGGCTGGAACTACCTCTCCTTATTCCTTATACAGTGAATCCCTTGCTTCCTTTACCACCGGAGATCTTTACGATCACCATGATGCAGATGGATTCATTACACTGTTCGGCCTTCCATTAAAGGTTCGTGCTATGAAGATGCAGGAAGCAGAGAAGAAGAATTAAAAAGAAATAAAAAAAGAACAAAAAAAGGGTGCTGCAAAACGGAAAGAATTAACTTTTCATTTTGCATCACCCTCTTCTTATTCCGCTAATTCCTTTAAGGAATCCCCGGTAACCCGGTAAACGGTCCATTCATCCATGGAAACCGCCCCCATGGAACGGTAAAAGTCTATGCTTTTCTGATTCCAGTCAAGACATGACCACTCCAGTCTTCCGCAGTCACGCTCTACGGTTATGGATGCCAGTTTTTTAAGAAGCGCTTTTCCTACTCCAGACCCCCGGTATTCTGATCTAACAAAAAGGTCTTCCAGATAGATGCCGGCTCTTCCAAGGAAGGTGGAGAAGTTATGGAAGAACAGGATAAAGCCTGCCTCCTTTCCGTCTGCCTGGGCCAGAATGACCTCTGCTTTTTTCTGGTCAAATATCCACTCTTCTAAAATTTCCTCTGTTGCTACTACTTCATCCTGTAGCTTTTCGTATTCAGCCAGTTCCTTAATATATTCGAGAATCAATCCTAAGTCCTGTCTGTCAGCATATCGAAAAGTAATCTCCATTTCATTTTCCTCCTGAATGTATTTTTGGTTTAATGCTTTATATTCAATGCTTCTCCAGCACTTTCTTAATGCGGGGAATCATCTGTTTTGTATAAATATAACCATTTTCCATGCATTCCTCCATGCAGTCAAAGGTAAGAAGTCCTGCTTCCTTTGGTAAAGGCGGCTTTAAGAGCATGACCTCGCCTCCGCTTCCGCAGTCCTTTAAATCCCGGCTCATGACGGAGAAGGAATGATAGGCTATTTCTATAATGGAATCGTCGTGAGGCTTCTCATACTTTTCTCCAATATCCACGCCTAACACTCTGGGTACTCCGGCGGCAATTAAAAGGTCTACGGGAAGGTTGTTGGTTACTCCTCCGTCTACCAATAGGTAATTCTTCAATGGTCTTGGGCGGAAGATGGCGGGAACAGAAGAACTTGCCATCATCACCTCACACAAGGTACCGCTTCTCTCCCATTTTACATGCTCCAGTTTTAAGGCTGAGAGAGGAATCTGTTCCTGAAATAGATTGGTGAATACAATGGTATCTCCGCTGTTAATATCCACAGCCGGAATTAGAATCCCCCTGCATTTCCCCTGTATCCCTAAATTATTGGTGAGATCACAAAGAAAATTTTGTAACCGGTTTCCCTTAATGAGACCGCTAAGTGATGTCTGCTTTCCCAATATGATCTGGGGAAGAAATAACGCAATCCCAAGTACATCCGGATCAATCAGGCTTTTTCCATGTTTGGCTAACCACCGCACGGTCTCTCTCATTTCCCCAATGTCCATACCTGCTGCGTAAAGCCCTGCTACAATGCTTCCAGCGCTGGCTCCTGCGATATAATCCGGTAGAAGTCCATTCTCCTCCAAGGCTGTTAAAACACCCACATGGGCAGCCCCTCTGGTACCGCCCCCTGCCAGCGCCAGTCCGTAATCTGCCATTCTTCTCTCCTCGCGTTTCAGCTAGGTTTCAGAAAAATTTATGCCCTTAAGAAGAAATATATACCTGTCCGCAGGATACAAAGAAGAACAGATTTTAAGGCATCCCTCCATCTTGAGAGAACTGCTTAAAAACTGTTCTTCCTATCTTATTTCAGTAAATTATTTCGCATAATACGCATCTACGCCGTCTGCAATGCCCTTGGCGATCTTATCCCGGTAATCTTCCGTAGCCATCTTCTGGTCTTCCTCTGGATTACTTAAAAATCCCATCTCTACAATGGTCACCGGAATCTTGCACCAGTTGATGCCGCTCATGGAATCGGTCTCCTGGATTCCCTTGTTCTTAAATCCAGTCTGTGCTGCAATTCCGTCCACGACTGTCTTAGAAAGAGCATGGCTCTTATCGTATAGATTGCCGTTGTATGGATTTTTCGATGTCTGGCTCATAGTCAGAACCCCATGAACACTGCTGTCATTTAAAGAATTGGCATGAACCCGGATAAAGATATCGGCTCCGCTTTTGTTTGCCATCTCGGCTCTCTCCGCATTGCTGATATTCACATCGTCGGACTCACGGATCATGTAGACCTGATATCCTCTGTCCGTCAGCTCTTTTTTAAGCTTTAAGGATACGGCAAGGGTAAGCTTATATTCCGGGATTCCGGTCTTAACGCCGGTTGCACCTGATGCCACCTTCGCCTTCATCTGGGAAGAGCCTGGGGCAACTGGTTCCTTCTCAGAATTTCCCTTTGCCTGATGACCTGCATCAATGGCTATAATCTTACCTGCTCCCTTTGAAGAAACAGAAGACGCTTTGCTCGGTTCCTCTTCCTTTGGCTTGTCCTTTGACAAGTACTGGGAAGAAACATAGCTGATCGTTCCATCAAGCACCACCCGGCTCCAGGAGCTGCTGTAGCCGGTCCGCTTTAAGGAAGTGCCTTTGTTAAGCTTTGTAAGAATCTCACCACTGGAAGAAGGAGACTTTCTTACATTTACCGATGTGGCAGTCACGTATACGGTTTCATCTTCTCCCTGAAATGCGGGAGCTGTTTCCTTTGTGACCGATGCCTCATTAGAGCTTGATTCCGCTTTCCCTGAACTGTCTTCTATGGAAACAGGAGCTGTCTCCTTATCTCCCTCAGGCAGACCGCCCTGGGCTTCTTCCACCGAAGGAGCATCCAGAGCCTGGTACTTTTTCTGACAGCCCATAAGGACTGAAACACAAAGAAGAAGCATAAAAAGGAGTAACCAGACCTTACTTTTTCTTAGATTTCTCACAGTATGGTTCCTCCTCCTACTACGTAGTCACCATCATAAAATACCACTGCCTGTCCAGGTGTGATTGCGCGCTGAGGTTCCTCAAAGCGGCATTCTACGATTCCATCTTCCACTTCCTTTATGGTACAGGATGCACCCTTGTGGCTGTAACGGATTTTGGCAGTAACCTTCCTCTCTTCTCCATGAAGCCCGTCCACTGACATCCAGTTCAGGGTGCCGGCACGAAGGGTATCTGAAAATACATCTTCTCCCTTTCCAATGACTACTTCATTGGTTTCCGGGCGGATCTCCACTACAAAGACAGGATATCCCATGGATAAGTTAAGACCTTTTCTCTGACCCACGGTATAATGGGTAATGCCTTTATGACGTCCAATCACCTTGCCGTCTAAATCTACAAAATTACCTTCCGGCGCTTTTTCTCCTGCATTCTCTTCAATAAAGCCTGCATAATCATTATCCGGAATAAAGCAGATTTCCTGGCTGTCCGGCTTATGAGCCACACGAAGGCTGATCTGAGTGGCTATCTCTCTGATCTGGTCCTTGGAGTAAGCGCCTACCGGCATTAAGGTACGGGAAAGCTGCTCCTGGGTCAGATTATAAAGGGCATAGGTCTGGTCCTTCGCAGCAGTGACTGATTTCTTTAAGGCAAACCGTCCGTTTGGCAGCTTGTCTATCTGGGCGTAGTGACCGGTCGCAATGTAATCGGCACCAATGTCCAGACTCCGTTTTAAGAGAGATTCCCATTTAACATAGCGGTTACAGGCGATGCAGGGATTGGGCGTTCTTCCCTTTTGGTATTCCTCTACAAAATAATCGATAACACTTGATTTAAATTCCTCTTTGAAATTCATGACATAATAAGGAATCGAAAGATCCCAGGCAACACGTCTGGCATCGTCTACAGCACTGAGTCCGCAGCAGCCTCCGTTTTCTTCCTGGGTATTATTATCCTCATCCTGCCATATCTGCATGGTCACTCCGATCACGTCGTAACCCTGCTCTTTTAAAAGCCAGGCGGCGACTGAGGAATCCACGCCTCCTGACATTCCAACTACTACTTTCGCTTTACTCATTGCTTCACGCTTCCACTTTCCGCCCACGTTTTGGGGTATCTAAGTATACCCGATGGGTGTTTTTATATCTTCCGCCGGGTAAGCTAAAGCCGGGCATCTTAATATTCCTCTTCAACCTCTTCTTCACCAATATCAGACTTTGGTTTCTTAAGGCCGTCAATTTTAATCCCGTTCTTATTTGCATAATCCCATAACGCGGCATGAATTGCTTCCTCTGCCAATAAGGAACAATGTATCTTTACTGGAGGAAGTCCGTCGAGTGCCTCACAAACGGCCTGGTTGGTAATCTCCATGGCCTCCTGTACTGTCTTTCCCTTTACAAGCTCGGTTGCCATACTGCTGGTAGCAACAGCTGCCCCGCAGCCAAAGGTTTTAAATTTTACATCCTGAATGATCTGGTTCTCATCAATGTCCAGGTACATTCTCATGATATCTCCGCACTTTGCATTTCCTACGGTACCCATACCGCTTGCGTTCTCTATTTCTCCAACATTTCTTGGATGCTCGAAATGATCCATTACTTTTTCAGTATACATATTCTATATTCTCCATTTCCAGGTAATGATTCCCAATTGTGATCGTTCTGTCGATTGAATGTTTTATTTGGCCTGATGTCTCATATAATCTTCATAAAGAGGTGACATGCTACGAAGCTTATCTACGATCTCTTTAATGGACTCCACTACATAATCCATCTCTTCTCTGGTATTTACCTGATCCAGGGTAAGGCGAAGGGATCCATGAGCAATCTCATGAGGCAGCCCAATGGCTAAAAGTACATGGGAAGGATCTAACGATCCGGAAGTACAGGCGGAACCGCTGGAGCCGCAGATACCCTTCATATCCAGCATGATGAGAAGAGATTCTCCCTCAATGAACTGGAATGCAAAATTAACATTATTGGAAAGTCTGTTTTTTCTATGACCATTAATCCTGGTATAAGGAACCTCATCCATGACGCGGTTCATTAAATATTCCCGGAGATCGGTTTCCTTCTGGATTCTTTCATCCATCTCTGAAGTGGCAAGCTCAACCGCTTTTCCAAAGCCAACGATTCCTGGAACATTCTCAGTTCCTGCACGGCGCTTTCTCTCCTGTCCGCCTCCGTGTACAAAGGAACGGGATTTGATTCCGGTTCTTATATATAGGAAGCCAATGCCCTTTGGTCCGTTGACTTTATGACCGCTGGCACTGAGCATATCGATATTGTATTCGTCTACGTTAATCGGCACGTGACCGAAAGCCTGGACTGCATCCGTATGGAAGAGAACTCCGTGTTCCTTTGCAATCTGTCCAATTTCTTTGATCGGCTCTATGGTACCAATTTCGTTATTGGCAAACATAATGGAAATGAGAATGGTATCCGGACGAATGGCTTTTTTTAATTCCTCCAGTTTTATCACACCGGTCTCATCTACATCTAAATAAGTAACTTCAAAGCCTCGTTTTTCCAAATATTCACAAGTGTGAAGCACCGCATGATGTTCAATCTTGCTTGTAATGATGTGTTTTCCTTTTGATTCGTAGGCTTCTGCCGTAGCAATCAGTGCCCAGTTATCAGCCTCCGAGCCGCCTGCGGTAAAATAAATCTCATTGGATTTTGCACCCAGGGCGTTAGCAATGGTCTCTCTGGCTCCTGTAATAGCCTTCTTTGAGATCCCGGAAAACTCATATACGGAAGATGGATTTCCATAAGATTCCGTAAAATAAGGCAGCATGGTCTCCACGACCTCTGGTCGCGTCTTTGTCGTCGCTGCATTGTCAAGATAAATAAACTGCTTCATAGTTGTTAGTTCCGCCTTTCTGTAGTTCTAAAGTTAAAAGCTTCATCTACAAATTCTATTATACACACATTTCCTAGAATTTCAATAGGAATGATTCTCATTATGAATATGTCATGAAGAAAGAATGCCTTCCATATATTATAATAATTCTCATTTCCAGGAGATTTCATGAATGAATCTTTAAAGATCCCACGAAAACTCTCTCCAACAAAATATGCACTTTTGACCGGCACGATTCTCCTTACTTCTGCCGGACTGATTACCAGAGTGCTGGGCTTTTTTTACCGCATCTTTCTCTCCAGAACCATCGGTGCTGAGGGTCTTGGAGTCTTTAATCTGATTCACCCGGTCTTTGGTATCTGCTTTGCCTTATGCGCAGGCTCGATTCAGACCGCCATATCCCAGTCCGTAGCCGCAAATGCCAGAAAAGGACGGTCTATTTTCCGTACCGGCCTTGTGATTTCCGTGGGAATTTCCATGGTTTTGGCATACGGTATCATTCAGTTTAAGGATATCATAGCTAATAACATCCTTATGGAACCAAGATGCGCCCCTCTTTTAATCTTTGTGGCTGTGTCCGTTCCCTGTGCTGCCATTCATGCCTGCATCAACGGTTACTATTATGGTATGCAACGACCTCAGGTTCCGGCCTTCGCACAGATCATGGAACAGTCCGTCCGGATTGGTGCTGTGTTCCTGATTGCTGATATTATGATAAAATCCGGGATGCAAATCACCGTTCAGCTTGCTGTACTGGGCCACTTAATTGGAGAAGTGGCATCTTCCCTTTATACCATTACTGCCTACCGGTTCTTTCCGCCTAAGATGGCATCAGACGCTGCTCCCATACACTCTGGCTTTCGGGATACCGCACCAGAGCTTATGGGATTCGCCCTTCCTCTTATGGGAAACCGCCTTATTTTAAATGTCCTGGCAAGTGCAGAGGCAATCTTAATTCCCAGCAGACTCCAGATGTCAGGTCTTTCTGACTCCGCTGCGCTATCCGTATACGGTGTCCTGACCGGAATGGCTCTGCCCTTTATCTTGTTCCCTTCTACGGTATTTAATTCCCTTGCTGTTCTCCTGCTTCCAACGGTTGCAGAAGCCCAGTCAGAGGGAAATGAACGGAGAATTGGATCAGCTATCTCCATGTCACTGCGCTACTGCCTGTACGTAGGCATCCTTTGCATTGGTATATTTACCATGTTTGGGGATGACCTTGGTGTCAGCGTGTTCAAAGACAATACAGCCGGAAGCTATATGACGATCCTTGCCTGGCTCTGCCCATTTTTATACCTTGTGACCACAATGGGCAGTATATTAAATGGTCTTGGAAGAACCTCTGTTACCTTTGTCCAGAATGTAATCTCCATGGTGGTACGCCTCCTCTTTGTCCTTTTTGGCATTCCAAGGTTTGGAATTTTGGCCTATCTGGTCGGTACATTATTAAGTGAGATTTTACTAGCCTCCATGCATGTTCTCACCTTAAAGAAAAAAGTGGATTTTGTCTGGAACGCCCTGGATATGATTGTAAAGCCATCGGTTCTCATGATACTGGCGATCGGAATTTATTATGCTGCCATTTCCTTTACGGATCCTTTTGACGGCCTGCCCCTGTTTCTTAAAACACTCCTACATATTATAGCCTTATGTATCTTTTATTTGGGGTTACTCTTAGGTGCTCACGTTATGAAAAAAGATGGGACCGAGACTTGACTTCAAACTCCTTATTGATATAATGATAAAAAAGGAGTGAGTCGATTCCATGGATGTGAAAGAAGCGTGTTCCCAAATTGAATTGTTTCAGATGATATCGGAAAAATCAACCGCTGCGCTGGAAGCCTGCGGAAGTCTGCGCCGCATTCCAAAGGGAACTCATCTCTTTTGGGATAAGGAAATGAACCAGACTCTTTATATAGTAGTTACCGGATTTGTATCCCTTTATAAAATCAATTCCCAGGGGGAAAGAAAAACTGTGTTTCTTCTTGGAAAGGGTGATGTGGTCAATGAGGAGGTCTTACAGAACATGCCAGCTTCCATTAACTGCGAAGCCTTTGAATCTTCCCTGGTACTATGTTTTAGTAAAATGGATTTTCTGGCAATCATGCGCCAGGACTTTTCCCTGACAAAAGCCATGTTCGATTCCCTGGCCTTAAAAAACCGCCGTCTGTACCGCCAGTTAAAAAACACGTCCAATTCCCTCCACGGGGAAAAACGGGTGGCTGCAAAGCTTTGGAGACTCTCTAAGGATTACGGCGTTTCAGCGTCTGACGGAACCTTAATCAATATGGAGCTAAGCGTTACCTATCTGGCGGATATGCTGGGCTCAAGACGGGAAACCGTGTCCCGCCATCTAAAGCATCTCAACGAACAAGGTCTCATCCGATCTCAGAATGGAAAAATAGTCATTCCTGACAGGGATGCCCTCTCTGTTTTTTTCAAGTCACCGTGATATAAATCACGGTGATTTTTTTATTTATTGATTATACTGTCATTACAGGAAGATTGATAAAAAATAAACAAAGGAGGCATTTTATGTTTCAGGAGGAATATTCAGCGTTAGCAAAAGCAGCAGAAATGAAATCAAATTTCTTTAAAAGCAACCCGGTTGGTTACTGGATTGCATCGATGCTGGCAGGTATTTATGTGGGGTTTGGAATACTGCTGATTAACTCTGCGGGAGGTATGATTTCGGGTCAGCCTTATGTAAAGATTATTATGGGAATGTCCTTTGGTATCGCCTTAAGCCTTGTTATCATGGCTGGTGCCGAACTCTTTACCGGTAATAATCTAGTCATGTTAGGAGGGGTTTTTAATGGTACGGTTACGTTTTCAGATACCGTAAAGGTATGGGTCATCTGTTTTCTTGGAAACTGGGCTGGTTCCTTTCTTCTTGCTCTTATTTTCTGGGGAGCCGGACTGACAAAGGGTCCAGTCGGAGAATTCATGGCAAACGCAGCCGCAGCAAAGATGGCAATCCCAGTGATTCCTCTCTTTTTAAGAGGGGTACTCTGTAATGTATTAGTCTGTCTTGCCATCTGGTGCAGCTTCCGCTGCAAATCAGAAAGCGGAAAGCTGATTATGATATTCTGGTGTCTCTTTGCTTTTATTACCAGCGGCTATGAGCACAGCATTGCCAATATGACCTTACTCTCCGTAGGCATCTTAAATCCAGGGGATGCGGCAGTATCCCTCTCTGGTTATTTTTACAACATCATCGTAGTGACTCTGGGAAATATGGCAGGAGGAATCCTGTTTACTGCAATTCCATACTATTTGATTTCCAGAAAGAAGGAGGTTTAGCATGGGTTACATTTTAGGTCTGAAGGAAATCAACGAGGTGCTTCTTCACTGGAAAAAGGATTACGTCATCTATGCACCGAAGCTGATCCCCGATGGCGGGGCATGTTCTGATACAGACTCCATTCACTACGGTGAGATTCAGTCCATAGAAGAGATTGTCTTTGACAGAAAGTCAGACTTTTCCTTTAAGGAAATTCTTCTCCCCATCTCTGAAACTTTATTCTATTTCACAGAGGATTCCGTCATGGAACCGGCTGCACCAGAAAAACAGGCCATCGTCTTTCTTCGAAGCTGTGACCTTCACGCAGTAAAGCGTCTGGATACCATGTATCTACATAACGGTGGGGAGGACCCTTATTATAAGAGGCTTCGGGATCGGGTGAAATTTATTCTGATGGGCTGTGAAGAGTCCTTTGAAAGCTGCTTTTGTGTGGATATGGAAACCAACCGTACGGAAGATTATCATGCTTCCCTGGATCTTTCCGAAGAAGGTGTCCGCATTGATAACAAAAATTCCGATTGGGATGAGGTTTTTGCTTCCAGATGTCTGGAAGAGAGGGATGTCATTCCTAATTATGTAACTGAGACCGAGACCCGGGTCAGTATTCCAGACAATCTCTCCTTAGACATTATGAAATCAACCATGTGGAATCAATATGACAGCCGCTGCATTGGCTGCGGACGGTGTAATTTCGTGTGTCCTACCTGTACCTGTTTTACCATGCAGGATATTTTCTATACGGATAATGGCAAGGCTGGAGAACGCCGCAGAGTCTGGGCCTCCTGTATGACAGACGGCTTTACGGATGTGGCCGGAGGCGGCAGCTACCGTAAGAATAACGGGCAGCGTATGCGTTTTAAGGTGCTTCACAAGGTTTATGATTATAAGAAACGAAATGGGATTCCTATGTGTGTTGGCTGCGGGCGGTGCGACGATGTCTGTCCCGAGTATATCTCTTTTTCCCACTGCATCAATCAGCTTGAACATGGTATGAAGGAGGTAAATGAAGATGAAGCATAATGAATATCTTCCCTTTCGGTCCCAGATCAAAGAGGTCATTAAGCATACGGATATTGAATATACCTTCCGCATGGCCTATGAGGGCGATGTAAAGCCGGGTCAGTTCTTTGAGGTTTCTATTCCGAAGTTTGGGGAAGCCCCCATTTCCGTCAGCGGCGTCCGTAAGGATTCTGTGGACTTAACCATTCGCCGGGTAGGAAAGGTGACAGGAGAAATCTTTGAGCGGTATGAAGGTGACAGTCTCTTTTTAAGAGGTCCTTACGGCAATGGATTTGACGTTGAGAACTACCGGGGAAAGGAACTGCTTGTCATTGCCGGAGGTACCGGACTTTCTCCTGTGAAGGGCGTGGTCGACTACTTTTCCGATCATATCGAGGAAACCAATGGAATGACACTGGTCGCCGGATTTAAAACGCCAAAGGATATTCTCTTTTTAGAGGATTTCGGCAAATGGAAACAGGCCATGGAGGTCATCCTGACCGTTGACTGTGCCGATGATGACACTGCCTGCCAGATCGGACTGGTCACTCAGTACATTCCAGGCTTAAAGCTTAAGAATAAGGAAGAGACTACTGCAATTGTTGTGGGGCCTCCTGCCATGATGCGCTTTACCACTCAGGGACTTTTGGATATTGGGCTCAAAGAAGAAAATATCTGGATCTCCCATGAGCGGAAAATGTGCTGCGGAATCGGCAAATGCGGACACTGTAAAATTGATGACACCTATGTGTGCCTGGACGGACCTGTCTTTCCATTTACCAAAGGCCGCAAACTCTTGGACTAGAAAGGGGAACGTCTTATGGATATTAACACAAAGGAACTGAAAAAAAATGCCTTCCGAATCACCAAGCACAGGGGGCTGACTGCTTCCCGAATCCGGGTCCCTGGCGGCTACTTAGATGCAAAATTGCTGTCGATGATACAGAACATTGCAGAAACCTACGGAAATGGTACCGTACAAATCACCTCCAGACAGGGCTTTGAGATTCCTGGCATTCCATTTGCCGATATTCCAAAGGTCAATGCCCTGTTACAGCCTATCATTGAAGAACTGGATATCAACCAGGCGGAAAAGGGACTGGGCTACAGCGCTGCCGGCACCAGAAATATCACCGCCTGCATCGGCAATAACGTATGTCCCTATGCCTGCTATAACACAACTAATTTTGCAAAAAGAATTGAAAAAGCAATTTTCCCCAACAATCTTCATTTTAAGGTGGCCTTGACCGGCTGTCCCAATGACTGTGCCAAGGTGCGGATGCACGACTTTGGAATTATGGGAATGACACTCCCCCACTACGATGCCGACCGATGCGTTAACTGCGGCGCTTGTATCAAGGCGTGCAAGAGAAAATCAACCGGCGCTCTTACATCCGTAAACGGTAAGGTTGCGCGCAATCATGAGTCCTGTATCGGCTGCGGAGAATGTGTCCTTGCCTGTCCTACCCGCGCCTGGACCAGAAGCCGGGAGAAGTTTTACCGTCTTACCCTCCTTGGGCGTACCGGTAAGAAAAATCCCCGTCTCGGTGAGGATTTCATAAAATGGGCAGACGAAGACAGCATTCTTAAGATCATTTTAAACACCTATGACTATGTAGCAAAATACATTGATCTCACCGCTCCTGGCGGAAAGGAACACATTGGCTATATCGTGGACCGGACCGGCTTTGAAGAATTCTACCACTGGGCCATGAAGGATGTTTCTCTGCCGGAGGAGGCCGATGTTTATAAGCCGCTTTACTGGAAAGGTGTCAAATACTAGTCTCTATGCTGTGCTTGTAATGCTATCAAAATAGTAAAAGGACTTGAATCCATCTCACGATTCAAGTCCTTTTTTATTCCTTACAAGAAATCTGGTAATCAGCCTGACGGCTTACCTCTAATCTCTATCCTTGAACAGACCATTTAAGATTGCTATGATGAAAGCGGCAAGGAGTGAGTTTATAAAACCACCCATGCTTATATTCTCAACAAAATAATCTGCAATCATAATCGTCCAGGCATTGACTACAAAGCTAAACAAGCCCAGGGTAAGCAGATTGACAGGTAATGTTATGAGCATCAAAATCGGCTTTAGAATAAGATTTACGAGCAATAACACCATTCCCATAATCAGAAGCGCCCCAAAGCTTCCTATATAAATGGTGTTTAATACCAATGACAGTAGATAGATTGCTAATACAATGGATATATATTTTACGAACAGTTTCATTATCATACCTCCAATCAACATGTTTCCATTATTTTAAGTAGTGTCCCAATGCCAGTCAATAGCCTTAAGAGAATTATATGATGATTTTACATAAGAATTAACAAATATCTGCCCATTATCCTCTCACTATTGTTTCTTATCATGATTATGCTGGTCCCCGTTTCGTTGTAAATGATTTTCTATATTCCAATGGGGAAACCCCTTTCCATTCACGAAAGCACTTTGAGAAATAGCTGATATCGGAAAATCCGCAGCTTATGGCAATTTCGTTGGCCTTTTCCTCAGTTTCTGTTAACCGCTCCGCTGCTTTTTCAATGCGGTACTGAACCAGGTAGCGAATGGGTGTGGTTCCAATTACCTGGCGAAAACAGCGCAGACAAACACTTTTGCTTACGTAAGCGCTGTCAGCAATGTCATCCAGAGAAAGCTCCTCTGCATAATGTTCTTCCATATACTGTATCATGACCTTAGTCCTTTCCGCTGATAACCGTTCTCGGGGACTGGTTTTAACCCCCTGCACCTGCCGATTGTTATTTAAAAGCCGAAATGCTTTTGACAAATGATAGCGAGTAAGGTTTTCATAATCATCGATCTCATCCACTACAGCCTGCCATGCTACTGCCATGGTTTTAATTACATCTGCCTGCCAGGATATGGAATGGTCCATGTGCAGATACCGAAAGGATTTATCCTGTATCATGGGAGTGACGAGCTTCTGCCAAAAAATACTGTCAATACTGCCGCCTATCAGTCTGGCATGAAACACCAGAGAACGGTATTTGGCTTCTATTACTTTGCTACTATCAATATTGTGGAGGACACCAGAATTGATAAATATGGCATCTCCCTCCATCAGCTGAATGGTTGTTTCTTCTACCTGGATCGGAGCAATTCCTTCTGTTATCATGATAAATTCAAACTCATCGTGCCAATGCCATGGCACCGTAGTTTTTGATAAATCGTCTTCATAGCAGGCTATGGGAAACATAACAAGCCCATGCCTTTTAAGCTCTTTTCTGGTTCTATCAATGGTAACGTCACACGCTGATAATGCCACACTCACTCACTCCTTTCCGTTTTAGATAAAAACGAAGATATAATCATAGGATATCGACGATTTCATTCTATATTTTATACCTTTGCGCTGATATAATCATATCAACAAACAAGGAGGATTGCAAGATGACGCATTTACTTTTAGCAATTATCTATATTGCTTTCATCAGTCTTGGACTGCCAGATTCTCTACTGGGTTCTGCATGGCCGTCCATCTATACGGAATTCGGTGTGCCCCTTTCTTATGCAGGAATCATATCCATGATCATCGCATTTGGAACCATTATTTCGAGTCTGCAAAGTGACAGATTAACACGGAAATTGGGAACCGGAAAGGTAACTGCCATCAGTGTTGTCATGACCGCTCTTGCACTATTTGGTTTTTCTGTTTCTCATTCCTTTGCAATGCTCTGTCTTTGGGCCATCCCTTATGGTCTGGGCGCAGGCAGCGTTGATGCTTCCTTAAATAATTATGTTGCCCTGCATTATGAAAGCAAGCACATGAGCTGGTTACATTGTATGTGGGGATTGGGTGCAACTCTGGGGCCTTATATTATGGGCTTTGCACTAACCGGGGGAAATGGCTGGAATATGGGCTATTGTTATATTGGTATTTTGCAGATCGTGTTGACCGCTGTATTATTTTTCAGCCTTCCACTATGGAAAGGTTCAAAGACCACTGCTTCTGATTCCACGGATACAAGCAGAAAACCTCTTTCACTGCTTGAAATCATCCGCATTCCTGGTGCAAAAGAGGTTATGCTATGCTTTTTTTGCTACTGTGCCTTAGAGCAGACTACAGGGCTTTGGGCCAGCAGCTATTTAACGCTGTACAAGGGCATTCTTCCTGAAACCGCAGCCAGCTTTGCCAGTCTGTTCTTTATTGGAATTACCATTGGCCGGGCACTGAGTGGATTTGTGACAATGAAGCTGAGTAATGTTCAGATGATTCGCCTGGGCCAGGTTTTGATTGCAGTGGGAATTATCACTATGCTGCTTCCTGGGCTCCAGGTATTTTCCCTCATTGGCCTGATTATCATTGGTCTTGGATGCGCCCCTATTTATCCTTGCATTATCCATTCCACTCCGACACATTTTGGGGCGGAGCGTTCTCAGGCAATCATTGGGGTACAGATGGCAAGTGCCTATATTGGAACCTGTCTCATGCCGCCATTGTTTGGGATCTTGGCAAATAGGATTACAGTCGCATTATTGCCATTGTATCTGCTGGCTGTATTGCTTATTATGGTCCTTATGCATGAGCTATTAACACGTAAGACCGGCTCTTTCGCAGGTCAAGAAAGTGGGGGTTGAAATTGTTTGCAGATTATCATGTTCATACTGATTTTAGTGATGATTCGGATTACCCGATGGAAGCGGTTGTTGAGGACGCCATTCAGATGGGAATGGACGAGATTTGCTTTACCGATCATGTAGATTATGGGATTAAATGTGACTGGGACTCTGGCCCCGGGATTCCTTATCGGGATGGGAAATTGCTGGCAAATGTTGATTATCCTCTCTATGCAGAAACCATTCGGCAGTTTCAGTATATCTATGGAAGTAAAATCACCATACGAATGGGGATGGAATTTGGCATGCAGACCCATACGATTCCCCAATATGAAAGGCTTTTTAAACAATATCCATTTGATTTTATCATTCTGTCGGTTCATGAAGTGGAGGATAAGGAGTTTTGGACACAGGAGTTTCAAAAAGGACGAACACAAAAGGAATACAACGAACGCTATTATCTGGAGCTTTTTGAGCTGGTGAAAAGATATAAAGATTACAGTGTATTGGGCCATCTGGATTTAATTACTCGTTACGATTCAAATGGAATTTATCCGTTTGAAGAGGTACGTCCCATGATCACTGAAATTTTGAAAATCGTAATCAAGGATGGAAAAGGGATTGAAGTAAACACCTCCAGCCACCGTTATGGCTTAAAGGATCTGACTCCCTCCAGAGACATTTTGAAGTTATACCGTGAGTTAGGAGGAACTATCCTTACCATTGGAAGTGACAGCCATGAAAAGAAGCACCTTGGGGCTTATATTACGGATACCAAGCGTGAACTTCTTTCTCTGGGATTTCATCGGTACTGTACCTTCCATAAGATGGAACCATGTTACCATCTCATAAGCAAAGATTTACAGTAGATTTACATTCAGCCACAGGGCAACATACAAAATGACTCCATGTCTGAATTCGCGTGGATTATAACCTGACAGCCTGTGAATGCGGTCTAATTTATATTGAAGGGTATTCTTATGGAGAAATAAAATCTCGCAGGTTTTCGCCAGGGACATCCCCTGCTCGTAATAGGTCCATAGCAGATTTAAATCTTCTTCACTGAGAGCTGATAATGTCTTTTTTAAATATTCTTCCCGTGATTTTAAATCAATACTGCCAAGAATGATCTCTATGTCCAGTAAATCAAACTCTGCATAGTTGCTTTTTGCCACTTGCAGACTTTTTAAGGCAATATAGCTATTGTCATAGGAAATCTTAAGCTGATTCATCTCCTGGCTGCTTCCTACTCCAATGGATAATATCTGCTCATAATCTGCCGCAAGCTGTTTTAATACAGGAACCGTTTGCTGCAGATTTTTTTCGTAGATCACTGCAATAAATTCATTGGGGTAGGTATAAGTAAAAAGGGGAGCTTCTATGGATTCCAGGGTTCGGAATAGTTTCTGCTCAATCAGGGATATATTCACCACATTATATCTGTTGTTCAGGAGAAGGACGACTGTCCGCATTTTCTCCGTGGTATCTACCTTCACTTCGTTTAAGCACTGGGTTAGGTACGTTCTGTTTGTAAAATCTCCCGTAATAAGACTTCTCACAATATAATTCACTTTTTCTTTCTGTGTAAAAATAGCGGCGTCCATCTCCTGCTCGCGAATCAAAAGCTGGGTGATTCGAATGGCAAGATGGGCATATTTGCGTACCTCATCCGGATCCCCGGTGATTCCGATGACCGCCACAAAAAGCGCATTATGAAAGATCGGTATATTTACCCCTTTTTGTGACCCCTTAAATTGTTGTTCGCCTGTTGTCTCAATCACTTCTCCTGTCATCGCAGCCCGGTAGCCGATCTCGTGAAAATCACCGATTCTGTGATGATTGGTGCTGGCAAATATGATTCCGCTTGCATCAATAAAATTAATATGATAGCCACTCACGTCCTTCACGGTATCTACGATTTGCTGCGCCAGCTTTTTGCTGATTTTAGTAATCATATGGCTCCAATCTGAATTCTCTCGTGTGAAAATTACACTAGTCTGTCCTTTTTGTTAAGTGTAACATATTTTCATGGTCTAAGAAAGAAATATATGTTACCAGATATATATATTTCTTATAAAAATATTGTATAATTACGATTATAAGAAAATAAGTATTATCCTTGATGAAATAGATACCTGGAGGTTTATCATGAATATAGTTATTGCAATTGATTCCTTTAAAGGCAGCCTTTCTTCCATGGAAGCAGGGGAAGCGATTGGAGAAGGAATTAAACGAGTCAATCCGGAAGAGCATATCACGATCTGTCCTCTGGCTGACGGAGGAGAAGGAACCGTAGAAGCATTGGCACATGGAATGAAGGGAACACTTCTTTCCTTACAGGTGACTGGTCCCTTAGGAAAACCAGTGAGCTGTACCTATGGAATCATAGAGCAAACAAAGACTGCCATTATTGAGATGTCGGGAGCCGCCGGAATCACTCTCGTGCCGGAAACCGAAAAAAATCCTTTGTATACCACCACCTACGGCGTTGGAGAGGTGATTAAAGATGCTATAACAAGAGGATGCCGCAGGTTCATTATTGGAATCGGAGGAAGTGCCACCAACGATGGAGGCGCAGGAATGTTACAGGCATTGGGGTATGAGTTTTTGGATTCTGATGGGAAAGAGATTCCCTTTGGAGCCATTGGACTTTCAAAGCTTAAAACAATTTCTGACCGGAATGTGATTCCTCAACTAAAGGAATGCACCTTTTATGTTGCCTGTGATGTGACGAATCCCCTTTGCGGTGAGCTTGGATGCAGTGCGATTTATGGACCGCAAAAAGGGGCAACTCCTGAAATGATTCAGAACATGGACAAATGGCTGGGAGAATATGCCCTCTTGTCAAAGAATTCATATCCTAAGGCAGATGCAGACCAGCCCGGAACAGGGGCAGCCGGGGGTATGGGATTTGCGTTTCTCACCTTTACAAATGCAGTGCTGGAATCGGGAATAAAAATTGTACTGGAAGAAACAAGGCTTGAGGAGAAGGTAAGGGACGCTGACCTTGTAATCACAGGGGAAGGACGATTGGACGGGCAGACTGCCATGGGGAAAGCACCAATCGGCGTTGCAAAGCTTGCCAAACAATATGGGAAAACCGTCATTGCATTTGCAGGAAGTGTGACCAGGGATGCAAGGGAATGCAACCAGTATGGAATTGACGCTTATTTCCCCATCTTGCGCACCATTACAACACTAGAGGAAGCTATGAAATCAGAGAATGCCAAGAGAAACCTTTCCGATACCGCAGAACAGGTTTACAGGCTTTACAGGAAAGGGACGGAAGGATAAATGACAGTTACATTTACAACCATAGGGGCTTTGATCGGGCTGGTCACAGCAATCGCACTCATAAATTTAAAGGTACAGCCTGCTTATAGTTTGATTCTGGGAGCTTTGATTGGAGGTGTTATTGGCGGCGGCGGACTGGATACCACCATTGCTGCAATGATTACGGGATGCCAGGGTATGGTGTCTGCTGTTTTAAGAATCTTGACATCTGGTATTTTAGCTGGGGCGCTTATTATGACAGGCTCCGCTGAAAAAATAGCCGATGAGATCGTCAACAGACTTGGATCGAAACGTGCATTTCTTGCCATTGGACTGGCGGCTATGATTATATGTGGAGTAGGTGTTTTTATCACCGTTACCGTAATTACGGTAGCTCCCATTGCTCTTGCCATTGGTAAAAAAGCGGGATTTCCAAAGGAAGCCATTGTATTGGCTATTATTGGAGGAGGTAAAGCTGGTAATATTATTTCTCCCAATTCCAATACCATTGCTGTAGCAGAGGCATTTCAGGTGAATTTAACATCTCTGATGATGAAAAATATGATTCCTGCCATTGTTGCTGTGCTTGTTACGGCACTGCTTGCAGCTCTCCTTTCAAAGAAACCGGGCATCGCAATTACAGACGCCGATTTAGAACATGGCACCAGCCATAGTACAACACTTCCTTCCATCTGGGCAGCTTTAAGCGGTCCGGCTGTGGTTATCTTCTTACTGGCTATGAGACCGTTGTTTCAGATCACCGTTGATCCTTTGATTGCGCTCCCCATTGGCGGAGTTATGTGTACCATCGCATGCGGTCACACAAGACAGTTTTTAAAATATGCGGAATTTGGACTGAACAAGGTAATGGGAGTTTCTATTCTTTTGTTGGGCACCGGGGCCATTGCAGGGATTATCAAAGCCTCTTCCCTGCCCTCTGATGTACTTGGCTGGCTCCAGATGATGAATCTGCCTACTTTCCTACTAGCTCCGGTCTCTGGTATATTAATGGCTGCTGCCACAGCTTCCACAACAGCAGGTTCTACCGTTGCATCACAGACCTTTGCAGGTGTACTGACTGGTGTGGGCATTTCAGCCCTTTCTGCCGGAGCCATGGTGCACTGCGGTGCCATTGTTATTGATTCCCTGCCACACGGTTCCTTCTTTCATGCATCCTGCGAGCCGGTGAACCTGACCATTAAGCAGAGAACGAAATTAATTGGGTATGAAGCAATTATTGGACTTAGTGCCACATTAACGGCGGTATTGCTTTACCTCTCTGGGCATTAACAGGAACAGAAATCAGTCTATATAAAACATGAAATTCGGGAACTGCCAGATATCAACTGGCAGTCCCTTCCATATGTAACGGCATTACGAACAAGAACGCTTTGTTCCAAGCCGATGTCGGACAGCATTTTGGCTCCATTTGCACTCTCGCTTTGTTTTGATTGTGTGACAGTAAAAAATAAACCGCTGCCTGCTATGTAATTTCACAAAGCAGGCAGCGGTTATCGTTAATAGCTTTCACTTAATAGAAAATCTGCAAGGTGCATGATTTTTACCCCGTTGACATTGCCGGTGGCCAGCTCATCCAACGTGACCACATACTTGGGATAATGGTCTTTTATTTCCAGTAAATTGGCCACCTCCCGGTCGGATTCCTCGGGTAGCCTGCGGCAGACCTGCACATAAATGCGCTCGTCACGCTGCACTGCTACAAAGTCCACCTCTTTGGTTTCATTTTTACCGACATACACCTCATAACCTTTTCTGCACAATTCAAAATACACAAGGTTTTCGAGCATAGCCGCAATGGATTTGGGATTGAATCCCATTATGCTGTACTTCAGAGAGGCATCCGCCAGATAAAATTTCTCCTGTGTTTTCAGTACCGACTTACCCTGCAAATCATATCTGGAACAGCGATAGATGACAAAAGCCTTTTCCAGCCATTCCAAATAATTATACACCGTTTCTACCGACAAAGCACGCCCTTCGCTTTTTAAGAACTTCACAATGGCATTGGCGGAAAAGGTCTTGCCCACGTTCTCCACAATGTACCTTACAACACGGTTAAATAAATCGAAGTTCTTCACCTGATGACGCTTTGTAATATCGCTAGTAATCACAGAAGTATAGATACCTTCCACAATTTGATAGGAGGTTCTCTCATCAAAATTACCCAAAGCAACAATCGGGAACCCACCCAAACGAATGTATTCGTTTAGCAACTCCTTTTCAGAGAGTTTATTGCCTTTTTTAAACTCCAAATATTCGGCAAAAGACAACGTATAAACAGGAATCGAAATATACCTACCGGTCAGATAGGTGGATATTTCACCGGACATCAGCTTGGAATTGGAGCCCGTCACATAAATATCTGTGTTTGCATCCTCAAGCAGGCTGTTGACTGCCTTTTCCCAACCATCAATCTCCTGCACCTCATCCAGCAGAAGATAGTAACGGGCATCATCTTTTATCTTTTCTTTGATTCCCTGGTACATTTCCTTGGAACGCATCCCATCTTCAAAGTTTTCAGAGGTGTACCGCATACTGATGATGTGATCCTCTGCAATGCCGCTGCTTACCAACTCCTTAGCCAGCATTTCCAAAATGGTGGATTTGCCGCAGCGTCTAATCCCAGCAAGTATTTTCACAAGCGGTACATCACGATAGGTTCTGAAAATCTCTAAATAGCGTGGTCTTAGTATCATGACATTTCCCTCCTTCTTTAAATATCAGTGAAAACATTAATATTTATAATAGTTTTTGCTTTAAACAAGTAAATACTTTTTAATATTTCTAAGTATATCTTTATTTTATGCAAAAAGCAAGGGAAATATGTAGATAACTCCTCAAAACAGTTGGCGATGTATTGGAAATTGATATGATTGAATACGGAGGGTATTTTGATGTGGTTTTTATGGAGGGCGGAATCCTTCACTATTTCCATGACATTGACCAGTTTATGAAAGTTATGTTCAATCTAAGGGGACTGCCAGAAAAAAATGGCAGTCCCCTTATTATTTTATTTCAGATAATTCTTTTCGATTATTCTGCCATAGATTTGTTGCACAAGGAACAGCTTGCACAGTCGGCTGGACTGCAGTGCATTCCCGGACGCAAAAAAGGCTCAATGGTGAATCCGCAGGATTTTATGTAGTATCTGTCCCCTTCAATCATCACTTCTCCGGAATTCGGAAGAAATTTTACCGGAATACCCGAAACAGTCTGAACCTCATCGTACAGGGGATGCGCCTTTACATGCGGAGAATATTTCTTCATCTCCCCTTCCTCCGTCTGCACATAGATGGAATGGTCACACGTAATTAATCCCTTTATTTCTCCAGCCTCCGTAAAGGAAAGAGAATTGCTGTCTGCATTTATTCCATTCTGATCTGGGTCATAGGCTGTGATTCTTCCAATAGGGGTAGATACAAGGACCGGATCTCCAGGTTCTATGGACTCCAGATTCCCTGACTCATATAAGGACAATCCCACCTTAGTCTCCACCATTCCCATAGGTGTCTTTATGACGGCCTTTTCCTTTGGAAACAGGGTGATACTTTTTATGTTCCCGTTTTCATAAAAACAAATGCCATTAATCATTGCTTTAAACTCTGAAAATCCCAGGTCAAAGGTCAGTGAGATGTTCAGCTCCCGCTCATCCTCTTCTGTCCAGAAGCCGCTTAGCTGTCCATCGAGGATAAATACTCTGTGAAGCTCTCCTGAGGGATAAAATTTGATCAGCTCTGCCGGAAGCTCTCCAATGGGGGTATATACCTCCTGCTGTTCTTCCAGAGCCACGCTGATGATCATTCCCTGTTTATTAAATTCCACAGACGGCTTCTTTTTTCTTCTGCCTGTTTCTGTATAAGCAGGCACTAACTCTCCTGCCTGGGTGACTATCATATTTTTTTCGAAGAGATTCACTCCTGAAAGCTCTCCTTTGGGGTGACAGTAAAAGGATCCCACTCCCCCAAGAATGCCGTAAGGAGTCTGAATGGTTTCTTTGTCAAGTACCATATAATTTTGCATTGCTTACACCTCCTGTTAACATTGTGATTTGGTTATGGTTACATACAGCCCACCCTCTTCTTTTTTTATCTTCTTTTCGTAGGCCGAATCCGCTATCAGCCAGGGCGGAATGTGGGCACAGACCAGATGAAGCTCTAAAAAGGGAGTATCAAAAAGAAAGGAAGCGAGTGCCTTTTTAGAGGAAATCTCCGGACACTCTTTTTGCAGCTCCAATAGATTTAAGAAATAGACCCCAGGAGTCTGGGTTTGTACAGGTCCTGCATTCTTTACCATCTCGGCCCGGATTCTCTTTTTTTCATCACTCTCTTCCAGATCGGAAAGTACGCCTTCAAAGGTCTCTTCATCCGCTTCTTCCGTACAGAAAATTCCGTATCCTTTTCGGTCAAATACAGAGTATGGAATTCCAGTGATATCCTTGCATAGAATGGCTTTTGCTCCTTCTGCAAAAGCAGCGGCACTTTGTACCTCTTCTCTTTGCTCCTTTACTGTTGTTCCTTTTATGGGTGCAAAGGAAGCTTCACTGGCAGGTTTCCAGCCGTTCTCCTGTTTCTCATAAATAGTGACTGTATTGCAATCATAAAAAGGTGCCAGCTCTCCTTCTCTGGTATAAACTGCGATTCGATCCATCTGCCGTTCCTCCTTTCTTTATTTCTCAATCTCAACTACATTTCCATGAATCAGCTTTGCCAGAAATTCCTCCAGCTCCAGCGTAGCATCTTCCTCATCTAAATTCTTTTCCTCTGCCAAAAGTGAAACCAGCTCCGTTACCTTCGTTCCCCGTTCCAGGCTGTTCCAGAGAAAGATACAGGTCTCATTGACAGAAGGAAGTCCGTCTAAAGAACCGTTTTGGCTGTCTCTTTCATCGAATATACAAAATTCTCCTCCCAGTTCCTTTAATACGAAACCAGGCTTTAACCTTACATGTTTGATCACCATTTCAGCCCCTCAGCCTTTCTACATCGATCCCGCTTTTTATCAATTCCAAGTCCTCCCTGTCATAGCCTGCACTTACCATGACTGCTCCGGTTGTGAGCCACAGATACATGAGACTTGAGGATTTTCGTATTATTAAGGCCAGGAGCCACGCACTGATCTCCGGCTCCTTTACACTTTGATTCATCATCTGGGCCAGAATCGCTTCTATCTCAGTCACCCATTTCTGTTTCAAGATATCTTCTTTCCTGCAAATACCGTACTGCTCTATGGTCTGGGCATAGGCCACGGCATATTCAAGTCTTGTTTTTTCTTCCCTGCTTTCCAGCAGGGTATCCCCTCCAGCCAATATGACTGGTGCGCTCATGGTCAGGCCCGCAATCCGTTCTCTTAGTTTCTGTTTATCATAGTAATTGGTTTCCGGAGCGTTGATTTTACTTTGTATGGATGTGACCCGTCTGCGAATCTCTTCGGAATCCGGATCGCCAGCCAGTATGGTATAGTCGCCTGTCATCGTAAGGGTTTTTACTTTCCCAAGCATCTCCAAGGTAATGTCCTTGATTTCACAGGGATATATTCCGTCAAACACTCTGGTTTTTGTCAGCGCTGCCGCATCTTCCATAATGTCTGTTTTTCTCCGCCCCAGTCCTGGCCCTTTCATGGCCCATAGGTGGAGACGGTCTTGTTTTACATTGGCAGTGAGAAGAGACAGTGCCTCTCCTTCTATCTGATCTGCTATTAAAAAGAGTTTTCTATCCCTCAGCCTTTCTAAAAGGGGATAAAGCTCTGTAAAGGAAGAAAGTGTGCGGTTTATGATGAGTACAAAGACCTCTGTCATGGTTGATGCTTCTCCCACGGAAAGAGGGCCGTCAAGGCGCATCCCCCTTGTGATCTCCAGCCTTGTTTCGGCATACATGGATTCCTTTACTACCAGCTCTCCTTCTTTACTGCCTTCCAGTACCATATGGGCAGTTTTATCATCCTTTGTGATCTGACGGATTAAATTCACTTTAGAATGGGGAGAGGAAAAGGCATGGGATAGGATAGCTTCTTCCAGCCTTTCTGATGAATTCCTTAAGTCTCTTGCCAGTACAATCGGGTTTTCCCCGGAAGCTGATTTTCTTTGACAAAAAGTAAGCAGGGAAAGAATCATGGAAGCAGTTTCCTTTGTGCCGCATCCTGTAATGGAATTGATTTCACCAATGGCGGCGGCAGCCAGACGGATTCCCTGATTGAAATAGAGATCCTCTCCCTCCAGCTCCTTTGCCACCTGACTGGCGGAAAAGGTGTAGCTTCCTTTGACTAAAATGCCCCCTTCCAGGGAAAGGACATTGCAAAGGCACCGGATTCCATCCGCCATTTTTTCTCTTCCGTCCTGATACTTAATCTGACGTATCATCCTTTACACCTCCTGCCATAATATTCCTTAATAAATCTTCTGCTTTCCTGATGTCCTGGCTGGTCAAACCCAACTCGAATTTCCGGTTGGCGCCATGGACAAACTCGTAGAGGTTACAGTTTCCAGCCCGCTCCCCTATTCCCAGTAAGGTCCCATCCACCATGTCGGCCCCGGCCAGTGCCATGACCATGGAATTAGCAACTGCCATGCCAAAATCATTGTGCTCATGGACCTCCACCTGGATGCCGGTCTGTTTGATTTCCTGAATGAGGGTTCTTGCCCTTCTTGGAAATAAGACTCCTACGGTATCGGCAAGGCGTATGACCTCCACCCCCTGCTGTTTCATCATTCGGATTAAGGAAATTAGGAATGCAACATCAGCCCTGGAGGCATCCTCTAAGCCAACGGTTAAGGGAATATTATAATCCTTTGCCACCTGAATGCATTCCATTAGTGTATTTTCAATCCATTTTTTGTTCTTTCCGATTTTATTATATATTTGTGAGTAGGAAACAGGAGTTCCAACATGGATCAGGTCCGGTTTTTGTCTGGCGGACTCTTCAATATCTCCTGCATTCAGACGGGACCAGACGGAAACAATTGCCTGTTTTTTCTGCTTCATGATCTCACTTAAGTAATTAACTCCTTCTGTTCCGGTGTCATAGATGCCCGCTTCTATTTCATGGATTCCGATGCGGTCTAAATAAAGAGCCAGTCTGATCTTATCCGATGGAGAAAAAACGATGCCAGGGCACTGCTCCCCGTCACGAAGGGTAGTATCAACTATTTTGATTCGTCTCTTCATATTTATCACACTCGCTCAATATTATTAAAAACTCTTCATCGGTTACTTCTCCGCCCTTTTTCATGCTCTTTCGTTTTACCATATCTAAAAGCTGACCAACATCATATTTTCCCTCGCAGTCAAACTCTTTCAGCTTATAGCGAATGGAGGTGCCGCCGGAGTGCTTACCTAATACCACCTTTCTGGAGGCACCCACCAACTCAGGCGCAAAGGACTCGTAATTGGATGGCTTTTTTAATACTCCATCCACGTGAATGCCGGATTCAATGTGAAATATCTTCCGGCCGATGACTGGCGTATGATCAGGAATTTCTGTCTTTGTCATTTCTTCAAATAAATCTCTAAGGAGGGTGAGCTTTTCAAAGCTGTGATTGGGTTTATACCGCTCCACCACCCTCATGGCCAGGAGCACCTGTTCTGTTGCTGCCTTATTGCCAATGCCTGTAAAGGTGGTCATGACCGTACCATTGTGATGGTACTGGAGATAATCAGCCGCAATGGCTGATGCACAGTAGTAGGAGTCCTCCGGGTAAAGTATAGGGGATACTGCCATTAAAAGCTTCATACCCCGCTCATAGATGTCCCGGCTTTCATAGATCAGCAGATCGTCGAGGCCGGTCAGCCTCAGCTTTTTATCCGCTTCGATGTCTTCTAACCCTTTTAGCTCCCATAAGTCGTTGACCTGAATGTTTCTGATGCTCCTTCCCGTACCGTCGCAGAAGGAAGATAAGAAAAAATGAACTCCAGGATACTTCTGATTTTCCGCCAGACTGGGAAGCTCCATATAATAAACGATTCCCTCCGGCAAATCTCCATTTAACAGGCGGTAGACTTTGGGGGACAAGACTACCCCTGAAACAGAAAGATTTTTAAGCCCTTCGATAAAACCAAAAGCCAGTTCCTTTGTCAGTGCAAAATCATCAAGCATTGTCAGTGTGGCATCAATTATCTTCATCATCCTACAGCCCCTCCTTTTGCGTGTGAATTTCTTAGATCATCAGATCACGGACTGGCACTCCTCCCTCAAAATGTTCCTCCACAATCCGTTCTACATCATCTTCTGAGACACTGCCGTACCAGACTCCTTCTGGATAGACCACTACCACCGGCCCTTTGTCACAGATGCCGAAACATCCGGTATTATTAATGACTACTTCCCCGGACAGATCTCTGTCTTCGATTTCCTGCATAAAGCTCTGGATTATATCCACGCTGCCTTTTTGAAAACAATAGCCTTTTTGTGTTCCATTGATTCTGCAACTGGTGCAGATGAATACATGATATTTTGGCTGTACCATTTGACTCCTCCTCTTTACATGGCAGCGGCTGCCTTTTTCACCGCATCTTCAATCATGTCATAGGTATTCACTGGTTTGATTCCCAGCTCTGCCAGCTTTCTCGTTGGCTCCATACCGATCCGCATGGCAATGACTCCATTGCAGCCCTCAATTGCCGCCATAATTCCTTCCATCTTATTTTCATTTTCCCCGCATTCCTCTTCCCCCATGCAGTATTGTTCGACCTTTCTTTTTCCGGCGAAACGAACCTCTCCGTTTAAGTAATCATAAAGATAAAACTCCTTTGCATGACCGAAATGAGTATCTACGATGACTCCGCTTTTTGACGCTACCGCAAAACGGTACTTTGTGGTGACTGGCTGGGGATTTTTGGGCTCTTCCATTAGGTATCCTTTCAGCTCAATGGATTTATCATCGGTTAAGGTTCCTACGGCATCTGCCCGACAATGCTGGCAGTGATACATCTGGGGCATGATTTCCTCACACTGCTTCCTGATCTCCGTCAGATGCTTATTGGATATAGGCTCTACCTGTTCAAATATACTTCCCTCTACAGGAATCATCTGCATGATGTTGGTAATAAAACACCCCAGGTCTTTTACTGTTTTCACCACTTCTGGTACATGGCAGTCATTGATTCCCCTGACGGTTACAATGTTTACCTTAACAAGGACACCGCTTGCAACAAGGAGACGGATTCCTGCCAGCTGGTTTGCCACCATAATGGCCCCTGCTGCATCTCCCGTATATTCCTTTCCCATGAACCGGATGTACTGATACATCTGACCGCTGATATGAGGGTCCACCGCATTTAAGGTTACAGTTACGTGGGAGACAGAGAGCTTAGCCAGTTCCTCCGCATAAAGGGGAAGCTTTAAGCCGTTGGTGGACAAACAAAAGGTAACATGTGGATCATGAGCCCGGATCAGTTCAAACAGGGACTTTACGCTCTCCCAGTTTTCCAGCGCCTCGCCTGGCCCGGCAATCCCTACCACTGTTAAGTTTGGCATCTTTTCCTTTACCGCCAGATAACGGTTCAGTCCTTCCTCCGGGGTGAGGATCACAGAGGTGACTCCCGGACGGCTTTCATTGGGGCAGTCAAATTTTCTGACACAGTATTTGCACTGGACGTTGCAGGCCGGTGCCACCGGAAGATGAATCCTTGCAAACTTATGGCCCTTGCAGTTGTAGCAGGGATGCTCCAGGGTCTTTCGTCTCATTTCCTCTTCTCTCGTACTTATCATTGGCTCCACTTCCTTTTCCTTGGTGTCGATTAAAGTATCTTTATAATAGTCATTGTAAAGGGTTTCCCGAAAACTTGTTTCTGTGGTATCAATCAGATGGTTGGATATTTCATCCATATATTCCATGGAGCCTTCGTACCCCAGCATCTTTAATCTCTGGCCTCCTACGTGGTCGTGAATGGGAAATCCTCTCCGGACCAGGGGAAGCTTTAAATCCTCTGCGATCCTTCTGCCATCGGAATTCCCAACCAGTATATTCGCCTTGCATTCAACCACCATGGCCTCAATATCTTTAAAATCTGCTTTATCTATAACCTTATATTCTTCCTCCAGATAAAGGTCCGCCAGCTTTTCTATCTCAGGACCAGCTTTTTTCGCCAGCTCCGGACAGGCCGTTCCGGTGGCGCACACCACTGGAAGAATTCCGGATTCACACATGAGCCGGACCGTGGAATACACCATATCCGGTTCTCCAAAGACAGCGGCTCTTCCGGCAGAGTTGTATTTGTGGGAGTCGATCATGGAATCCAGATACCGGCCTCTTTCCTTTTTAAGCTCCTCAGGAATCTCCTTTCCTGAAATCTCTGAGAGAGCATTTAAAAAGGTATCGGTATCTCTTAATCCCACAGGGAGGGGGATTCTTGCAAACGGAACCCCATAGGTCTCCTGCAAATATTCCCCCACAGAATTCTTTCTTTCAAAATCGCAGATCTCCAGGGTAATTTTCGCTCCGCCCATTTTCTTTAACTCGGAGATACTGGTTCCATAGTGGGGAAGCCGGTTATACTCCTTATGGTGCTCCCCATCCAGATTTTCAGAAAGGTCAGGAAGGAGTATGGCTTCCAGTCCAAACAGCTTTAGCATGGATTTTATGTATCTGGTATCCCCAGGGCTTATCGGGGCAGTCACCACATTGACCAGGTTGTTTTTCCCGCCATCCATTATAATAGAAGAAACCATGGAATAGAGTGCTCCGAAATACCCGTCGTACTGACTCCCGCCATATCCTGGGGAAGGACATGAGATGAGTGTGATATCCTTATACTCCGGATACTCCTCTTTAAAATCATCTAAGATTCCGGGTACATCTTCGCCAATGGTCTCGGCTAAGCATGTGGTCATGACTCCAATGATATCCGGATGGTAAAGCTCGATTAAATTTTTCAGGCCTTTCTTTAAATTCTCACTTCCCCCGTAAACAGTTCCTTCCTCTGTGAGGGAAGAAGAAGCAATGTCCACAGGTTCATTGTAATGGGTCGCCATATGTCTGCGGATGTAGGTCGCACACCCCTGAGAGCCATGAAGAATGGTCATGGAATTTTTCAGACCATAAAATGCAGTCGCACTTCCCATTGGCATACACATCTTACAAGGATTGATATTTAGGTTTACCAGAGGTTCTACCTTACTTTTCATTCTCATTCCGCCTTTCTGTCAGCTTACAAATTCCCATACCGGACTGTTTATGCTTTTATTGATTTCCATGGTAAAGTTGTAAACCCCCTCAAAGCCTGCCAAAGGTATCTTCCGCTCGTGATTGTGATCGCAAAAGGCAATGCCCAGCTTATAAGCCAGGGGCCGTTCCTTTACTCCCCCCACCAGGATATCAGCTCCTTTTTCCCGCATAAAGGTCTCAAGCTCCGCAGGATTTGCATCGTCAAGGATTACGGTATCCGGCTCCACCAGACTCTCTATAATTTCGTAATCTTCCTTTTTTCCTGTCTGAGTCCCTACAACCACGGTTTCAATTCCCATGGCTTTAAACTGGCGGATCAAAGATATGGCCTTAAAGCCTCCCCCTACATAAATTGCTGCTTTTTTCCCCTCCAGATGCTTCCGGTACTTTGCAAGAAAGCTGTTTAGCTCCGCCTCTTTTTTAGAGCAGAAGGCAACTGCCTTTTTCCTTGCTTCTTCATCATTCAGGGCTTCTGCCACCCGGATCAATGAAGCCGTGGTATCCTCGATTCCAAAGAAGCTGACCTTTAAAAATGGAATGCCAAATTCCTCCTCCATCCGATTCGCCAGATAAGTGCTGGACCCTGCGCACTGGACAATGTTTAAGGAAGCTTCCGGCGCCTTTATCATCTGCCCATAGCTGCTATCCCCCGTAAGCCCGGATATGACATCAATCCCCATTTCCTTGAAATAATTCTTAATAATCCACATTTCCCCGGCAAGATTAAAGTCTCCTAAGATATTGATGGCCTTTCTTTTCTTCTTCCCCTTAAAAGGAAGAATCACCTTCATAATGGCATCGCAGGCCATACGGTAGCCGGTGGATTTATTCCCGGAGAAACCGGGGGATTTTACAGGAATGACCGGAATGTTATATTGTTCCGACTTCATCCTGCAAAGAGCGTCCACATCATCTCCGATGACTCCTACGATACAGGTGGCGTAGATAAAAATCAGCTTTACCTTCTCTTCTTTTTCCATTAACTCATCCACTGCTGCCTCCAGCTTTCTGATCCCCCCGAAAATGATATCTGTTTCCTGCAGATCCGTAGAAAAGCTGTTGCGGTAAATATCTTCTCCGCTTGTTAAGGACCCTCTGATATCCCAGGTATAGCTGGAACAGCCAATGGGGCCGTGGACGATATGATAAGCATCTGTAATGGGATTTAAGACAACCCTGGCTCCGCAGTATACACAGGCCCTTTGGGACACGGAACCGGATATACTGTTGCTGTCACAGCAGATCCCGCCTTTTGGGCCGTTGCATCCCTGGGTTACGACAATGGAACTTTTCCTGGCATCCAATATATTTTTGTTGCAGCTCTCCGCTTCCATGACCATGCTCCTTTCAAACCGCTGACGGTAAAATACCACAATAGGGAGGGGTCGGCTCCCTCCCTGGTTCCTTTGTTCTCTGGTTTACATTACTACTTCAAAATCTTCATCTGCCACATCCCGGTCCAGACGGTCCATTAAGGTATCTACGATTTTTTCTACGTAGCGGATTCCTCCTGCATAACCAACGGTGGCCTGAATGGGGTTGCCATACCGGTCAAGCACTGGAAATCCCATCCGCACCATTGGAATGTCCTCTGCCTTTGCAATCTGCTTTCCATAGCTGGACCCAAGAAGGAGATCGACAGTCTCGTTCTTAATCAGCTGATGAAGGTAGAATAGATCGGTATCCGCCTTAACCACATACTCGCTTTCATCCACTCCGTACTGATCCATAAGTGCCTTGATTTCCTTCTCCCACCGTTCCTTTGGTGTTCCGGTGATGATATACTTAGGGCTCATACCAAGCTCCAGACACAGGGAGGTAAATGCGTACACAATATCAGGATCGCCGTAGATGGCTGCCTTTTTCTTATAAACATACTGATGGGCATCTAACATTAAATCCACCAGACGGCCCCTCTCATCCTCAAGAGCAGAGGGAACTTCTTTCTTCGTAAACTTCTGAAGCTCCAGAATGTACTGATCGGTAAGCTTCACTCCCACTGGAACCGGAATGTTAGAAAATGGAACCTTATATTCCTTTTTCATATGCTCTGACGGCTCCAGACTGCAGTAAATTCCCATGGAAATAAGCTTTTCACAATCCCCAAGAGCTGCAATGTCCGCACCACTGGTTCCTGCGTTACTATGAAAATATTCATTTTTACCATCCATAGGATGATCCAGGATTCCATCGTGATCCGGGAAGTAGATGTATTCCGCCCCCATAAGACCCGCAATCCTCTTTAATTCTCTGTCATCTCCAGGATTGACCCAGCCTGGGAAAATAGCAACCTTCCCATTTGGCACTCCCGTTTTCTTTGTCATATATTTCATGAAGCCAATCATCATATTGGCATAGCCCTGAATATGAGAACCTTCATAAGAAGGGGTACTGGCATATAAGACGGTCTTTCCTTCCGGCACTTCCACATCGAAAATATAGGAACCAACGTCATCTCCAATGGTCTCGGAAAGGCATGTGGTATGTATTGCCATGATATCAGGATTATAGATATCAAATACATTTTTCACAGCCGTAGTGATATTGCTTCTTCCGCCAAATACGGACGCTCCCTCTGTAAATGAGCTGCTGGATGCAATGGCCGGTTCTTTAAAATGTCTGCTAAGCACGGTTCTGTGATAGGAGCAGCAGCCCTGAGACCCATGGGAATGGGGCATACATTTTTCTGCACCAAGGGCACAGAACATGGCACCTACAGGTTCACAGGTCTTGCATGGGTTTATGGTCATTTTGCGTTTTTCCATAATTTCTTTTGGGGTCAATTCAAGCATCAGCCTACACCTCCTAACGTTCCTTCCAGCATTGGGGTTACCTTCCACGGTGGCTTAACCAGCGCCCAGGCATTGGTATACAAACTCATGGAAACATCTCTTCCAAAAATCACAGCTCCCCGAAATCCAGCATAGGGACCGGAATAATCATAGGAATGCATCTGTCTGGATACCACACCGCCATGCTGAATGGCGTATTTATCCTTGATTCCTGAGAAGAAAATGTCAGGTTTAAATTCTTCGATCAACTGGTCTGTCTCAAACATGTTATAGTCATCCACGACCACATAGCCTTTTTTCATATCTGGTATCATACCATTATAGGTGTCAAGCTCTACTCCTGACGTTCTCATGGTATCCATTACTTCTTCCGAGTAACGATCCTCAAATCCTGGTTCTCGCTCTACTGTGATCTCTTCGATATTTTTGGAATCTGCATCTGCCTTGATCTGAGGAATGATTTCCCGTCCTTCATAATCATCCCGGTGAGCGAACTCATAGCCTGCAATGGTGGTTTCCATCCCAAAATCCCTTAAAAGCATCTGGTAATGGTGGGAACGGGATCCTCCTACAAAGATACCGGCTGTCTTTCCCTTTAATTTGGATTTGTAATATTCCATATCCTCATTGATTTCCGCCAGCTCCTCTGCAATGACTTCCTCTGTCCTCTGTGTAAGCTCCGGATCATTAAAATAAGTAGCAATCATTCGCAAGGATTTACAGGTGGACCCTACTCCGATAAAGTTTACCTTAATCCAGTCCACACCGTATTTGGTCTTCATCATCTCTGCAATATAATTGATGGACCGGTGGCACATGACCAGGTTTAAATCTGCCAGATGGGAATTTTTAATGGTCTCATAAGAACCGTCGCCAGTAAATACGGAAACCACCTCATACCCGATTTTCTTTAAGATACGTTCCTGCTCCCAGCCATCACCGCCGATGTTATATTCCCCAAGCAGGTTTACACTGTATTTGCCCTTTGGTGCTTCTTCCCCTTTTCCGATGACATAGCGCATCAGGCCGTTGTTTGCAATGTGGTGTCCGGCGGACTGGGAAACTCCCTTATAGCCCTCGCAGGAATAACCGATTGCTGTGATTCCATACTTTTCTTCCACCCGTCTTGCCACTGCCTGCACATCATCACCAATCAGACCGATGGGACAGGTGGAGCAGATAAAGATACACTTGGGGCTAAAAAGCTTCATGATCTCGTCAATTCCCTCTTCCAGCTTTTTCTCTCCCCCGAACACGATATCAGATGGCCTCATATCCGTACAAAAGGAATAAGGTACAAAATTTGGCTCTCCTTCATAGGAAGGCTTTGCCTTGTTTCTTCTGGTAGACCAGGAATAAAATGCACAGCCAATGGGTCCGTGGGTAATGACCACAGAGTCCTTCATGGGTCCTACCACAACGCCCTTACATCCGGCATAGCAGCATCCTCTAGCTGTTATAATTCCTGGTATTGCCCTTGTATTGGCAGCAATTTCGTCTGGCTTCTCTGCAAATTCCAGCTGCGTAATGTGACTCTTTCGATTCTTAAATACTCTGGATGAATATTTATCCAGCAATATATCTCGTTCTTTTGCCATTGCCTTCACCTCCTGTCAAAAAGCATCCATGGTGTGCTCGCCGCTTCTTACGGTATAAGCCTCGTATATGGGGAGCACAAATATCTTTCCATCCCCTGGATTTCCTGTCTGGTTCGTCTTTATAAGGATGTTTACCACATCCTCTACCTCTTCATCTTCCACAATCAGAGTGATCAGCCGCTTTGGTATCCACCGAAAGGACTCTGTCAAATGTTCTCCCTGGGAAGACAAGGGAAGCTCACCGCTTTCTATGACCAGACTGATAAGCTCCGGATCAATCCGTTTCTTTCCTCTGCCAAGCACCGACCGGCAGGTAAAAGCTGGAAAACCGCCTTCTGCCAAGGCTTTTTTGGTGGGATTGATTTTATTGACCCGGATAAATGCCATTACCTCTTTCATAATAATCATTCCTTTCTTAAAAGCCCTTTTACAGTCCTTTTTTGCCTGTGCTGACGGTATAAGCCTCTTCTATGGGTGATATAAAAATCCTTCCGTCTCCGTAATTGCCCTCGCCGGTTCTGGCTGTTCTTAAAATCACCTTTACCAAATCTTCTTTATCTTCATCATTGCAGAAGAATAACAACATTTCCTTTGGGATCTCGTCATAGTGAATCTCTCCTACTGTGATTCCCTTTTGCTTTCCACGTCCATAAACGTCCATTTTGGTCACTGCCTGGAATCCTGCTTCTGCTGCCTCTTTCATTACGTGATCCGCCTTCTCCGGACGGACGATCGCTCTCACCAATACCATATTTTTTCTCCTCTCCCTGTCTGGTTAGTCCATAACGCCGTACTGCATCAGAATCTCTTCCAATTCATCGATATTCATCGGATTTGGAATGACGAACATCTCATTGTTATCCACTTTTCTTGCCAGGTTACGGTATTCGTCAGCCTGAAGCTCATCCGGGGAATAGTCAATGACGGTTCTTTTTCTGATCTCTGCTCTCTGTACCGCATTATCACGGGGAACAAAATGGATCATCTGGGTTCCGATTTTAGCAGCTACCGCTTCCACCAGATCCTGCTCCTTATCTACCTTTCTGGAATTACAGATAAGTCCGCCAAGTCTTACCCCTCCGGTCTTGGCATATTTGGTGATACCTTTGGAAATATTGTTGGCTGCGTAAAGAGCCATCATTTCTCCGGAGCATACGATATAAATTTCCTGCGCCTTTCCTTCTCTGATTGGCATTGCAAAGCCTCCGCATACAACGTCTCCAAGTACGTCATAAAATACGTAATCCAGATCGTCGGTATAGGCACCAAGCTGTTCCAAAAGATTAATAGAAGTAATGATTCCTCGTCCGGCACATCCGACGCCTGGCTCAGGACCGCCGGACTCCACGCCCTTGATTCCGCCGTAGCCTTCCTTCATAACTGCATCCAGTTCGATATCATCGCCTTCATCACGAAGGGTATCAAGAACTGTTTTCTGGGCCAGACCTCCAAGAACCAATCGGGTGGAGTCTGCCTTTGGATCGCATCCTACAATCATAATGTGTTTTCCCATTTCGGCAAGACCAGCCGTTAAGTTCTGGGTCGTTGTAGATTTACCGATACCACCTTTTCCATAAATAGCAACCTGTCTCATAGCTAATTCCTCCTTACATTAAGAAAAGAGGCAGAAGGCAGATACATACGTATCCTGCCATTCCACCTCTTCGTGAATAGAATAGAAAACAAAACCACTTAGGTTGCTACTACTATATCTGTTTTAAACGTCCAATTCAATACAGCACTATGTACAAATGAAAGATGGGCTATGGGGAGCATTCTATACAAATATTACTTATATGCCACTGAAGCCTTCGAAAAAAGAGCTGGATCACCAGCTCCTTCTTCTGAAGTTACTTAGACCCCGATCATCACGGAGGTCGCTTTCATTACAGCATAGGCATCTTTTCCTACTTCCAGTTCCAAGTCCTTTACCGCTGCCATGGATATGGTGGCTGATATCAGATTGCCGCCACCGATATCAAGGGTCACAATTGCATTTACAGCCCCTTCTTCGATTCCTATTATTTTTCCTTTTAACTGATTTCTTGCACTTAATCTCATGGGCACCGTCTCCTCCGATTGTCTTAGAAAAAAAAGGGGTCCTTGCATTTTCCTTTTGGAACATCTTACGCACTTTCCTCGTAAAAGTCAATTTATATTCAATAAAACTAATATTATTAAGACAAAAGCAGGATTTCTTCTTTGGGAAACTGAATAAATAATGGTATATCTTCTTTTTTATCCTGTATGAGCCAGATTTGTTTGGAATCGCTTTCCTCCCCGTTATGGAAAATGACCTGACGCTCAAAGGGAGTATCCGTTACTCCTCTCAGCCTGATCTTCATGGTATTCTCTCCTGGCTGGCTTACGGGAATTAAGGTGTGCCCCCTGATTCCAATGTAGCCAATGGAATCCTCTATCCTTTCAGCTGTTTTAAGCCTTATGTTCCAGTCACAGGCATACAGCTCATAATCTCCCAGTCGTTCTATAGCTGAAATATTCTTACAGCCAGTCAGCCTTGCCGCTTCCATGGTGCCGGGATTTTGAAAGATATCTCTTGTATTTCCCTGGAGCAGGCTCTTTCCTTCTGACATGACCACCATTTGATTGCAAAAGGTATAGATTTCGTCTCTGGAATGGGATACCATGAGCACATCCTTTCCATAATCCCGGATAAACTCCAGCATCTCATTTTGTAATATATCCTTTAAGAATCCATCCAGAGCAGAAAATGGTTCATCCAGGAGAATGACTTCCGGAGTGCTTAAAAGCATACGGGCCAGTGCCACCCTCTGCTGCTGTCCCCCGGATAACTGGGAAGGATATCTCTTTTTTAAACCGGAAAGCTGAAACCTTTGTAAAATTTCATCAATGACCGGCCCTTTTTCCTTTTTCTTTCCGGGAATTACGATTCCTAAGTTATCTTCCACCGTCATGGCAGGAAAGAGGGCGTAATTTTGAAACAGATATCCGATGTGACGGTCTCTGGCGGGAACATTGATGCCTTTCTTTGAATCAAAGAGCACTCTATCATTTAACACAATACGGCCTTTATCTGGCTTCTCGATTCCAGCAATGCATTTTAATGTCATGCTTTTGCCGCAGCCGGACGCCCCTAAGATTCCCAGGCAGCCGCCGTCCATCTCAAATTCCACCTTCATCTGAAAGCCGGAAAACTTTTTACTGATATTTACCTGCAATGCCATATTATCTCCACCCGCTAAAATCCTTGCTGCCTTCCCCAGACACCAGATTAATAAGTACCACCATTAGAAACGATATGACAACAATCACAAGCACCCAGAATCCTGCTACCTCCCAGTTACCGGCTGCCACCTCTGTGGCAATGGCCACAGAAATGGTCCGGGTCTTTCCAAGGATGTTTCCTGCCAGCATGGTGGTAGCCCCATACTCGCCAATGGCTCTTGAAAAGGAAAGTACAGTTCCTGATGCAAGTCCCGGCCCTGCCATGGGAACAATGATTTTCCAGAATATCTTCCGTTCCGATAGTCCCAGGGTCCGCCCCGCATAAATCATGGTCACATCCACCTGTTCAAAAGCCGCTCTTGCATTACGGTACATGAGAGGAAAGGCGATGACAAAAGCAGCCATGACACATCCAAGCCAGGTCTGAACCAGCTTCACCTCATAATGCTCCCATAAATAAGCACCAAGGGGCCGCCGCAGGCTGAACAGGAACAGGAGAATAAAACCGGCCACCGTAGGCGGAAGCACCAGAGGGAGGGTAAGGATTCCATCTACAACAGACTTGGCCCGGTGGTTCAGCCTCATGACTCCCCTGGCCGCAGCCGTTCCCAGAAAAAAGGTGAGCACCGTTGCCAGAATCCCCGATTTCAGAGAGAGAAACAGAGGACTGAAATCTATGGTATGTAGTAAAGTCTCCATGGCCTCTTCACTCCTTTCCAAGTATGTATCTACTTATATAATTCAAATCCTGCATCCAAAAACAGTTTTTTCACCTCTTCCGATCCGGTCAAATATTGAAAGAATTCTTCTGCTGCCTCTTTTTCTGCCTGTGATGCCTCTTTATCCTCTGTAAGTCCTACGGGATAAATGGCCGGGTCAAGCATATCTTTTTCCACCGTTGCAATTACTTCCACTTTGTCGGCCATGGAAGCGGCGTCCGTGGCATACACGATTCCTACTTCATTGCTGCCTTCTGCTACGGCTGTGAGCACTGCGGTCACATTTGGTCCCTGGTTGATTTCCATTGCCATGACTTTGTCAAGAATCCCCATTTTCTCAAAAAGCTTTCTGGCATATTGGCCCACCGGCACGTCTTCCCCTGCAAGAGCGAGGCTGGAGGCATTTGTTATATTGTCAAATCCGGTCACTGTGGTTTTTCCGCCCTTTGGTTTTATGAGCACCATCTGATTGACCAGTAAATTCTTTACCGAATCTTCCTTTACAAAGCCACTCTTTTTAAGCTCATCCATCTGTTTGGTAGCCGCGGAAAAGAAGATATCACATCTGGCCCCTTCTTCAATCTGGGTCTTTAAGGTTCCGGAGCTGTCCGAATTGTAAATCACCGTAACTCCCGGATGCTTGCTTTCATATTCCTTTTTCACTTCTTCCATGGTATTTTTCAGACTTGCTGCAATGAATACGTATAGTTCTGCTGGCTTAGAAGCGGTTGTTTCTGTTTCTGTTACTGTTACTGCTTGTGTTACTGCTTCTGTTACTGTTTCTGTTTTCGTATCTGCCTTCCCGGTTTTTACATCTGCTGTTCCCTGACAGCCTGTGACCTGTAAGGCGGCAAATGCAGCCAGCAACAGGGCAAATAGTTTTTTACTTCTTTTCATTTTTCTTCCTCCTGAATTTTATTTGAATAACATAGAAATGTTGTTCATTCTTATTGTGTTTTGTTCTGTCTTTTTCTGTTTCGTTCATTTTAGAAGATAATGGCATCAAAATCAATGTTCATATATTCACAGTATATCAAGTTATAATCAGACACTTTTTATCAATATAGCACAATAGTTCGTCTGAATATCCTTTCATTGACAATGATTCAAAATATGATATAACTAATTATAACTGACAGTAACCATAAGAAATTAAGAGGGTCTTGTATGGAGAAAATATACACGCCACAGGAAGTGGCAGACCGGCTGCTGATAAAGAAAGCAACGGTTTATGAGCTGATTAAACGGGGTGAACTGAACGCCACCAAAATAGGCAGACAGATAAGAGTCAGCCAGGAGCAGCTTGACAGTTATTTAAAAGGATCTTCGAAATCGGCTGAAAGGTCCTACACTGAAAGGTCCTATGCCGAAAGGTCCTATATAGAGGAAGCTCTGCCACAGGTCACGGATATTCCACGCTTTACTTCTGTATCAGGAGGCCAGCAGACGGATTATTTATTAAACAACAGCGGTCTTGTTATCAGCAGCCAGGAGTCCAGAGTGGTGGAACTGCTCCGGGGACAGCTAGGTAAGGAAAGGAACAGCCTTCCCATATTACATTCTTATATGAATGATTATAACAGTTTGTACTCTCTGTATTATGAGAAGACCCATCTGGCTCTTACCTGTTTTTTGTCTGATGGGGAGAGTTGGGATAGGAAACAGATTAAAAATCTAATGCCGGGAAAGGAAGTGGCGGTTCTTTCTGTGTGCAGTCTCTTATGGGGGTTTTATGTAAAAAAGGGAAACCCGCTTCTTCTTCGCTCCATGGATGATCTGACTCGTCCGGAAGTTCGTTTCTTAAACCGGGAGCTGGGAAGCGGCTCCCGTATGTATCTGGATTCTTCTCTGCTGGAAAAGAGGATTTCGAAAGATTTAATTTATGGATATGAAAAGGACTGTTTATCCAATATGTCAGCCGCCCATGGAGTCGCATCAGGGGCTGCCGATATAAGCATAGGGGATATCTCCCTGTTGTCCTCTTACCCTCAACTGGAATCTTTCCCCTTTGCTCATGGATTTCTTGATTTAGTTTTCCTTAAATCAGACTTAGACCACCCTGCGTTCCAGTCCATCTGCAACGCCGTGAATTCTGAAGAATTCAAAAGCAGTCTACAGCATTTTAAAGGCTATGATACAAGTCATACAGGTAACATCACCATAATTACAAATTAAATCTCCAGTCTTCGCCCCTCCCTCCGATAAAACAGATAAAACATCATGGCTCCAGCCAGGCAAAGAATGGCTCCACAGCCCATAGCCCAGGAAATATTTTTTTGTGCGGCCTGTCCGAAGATCACATTGGTGACAACACCCGTCCCCTCAAGAAGCACGGCATAAATACTTAGAGCGGTAGCCCGGTCCTCGGTTTTTATGCGGCGGTTCTGCAACTGGGTGGAAAATGGTGCAAAAAGACTGGCACATAGACGCAACATGACAATGGCTGCTACCGATACCACCGCCTGACTGGTCACAGCCAATACCACACAGGATATCCCTCCGCCAAGAAACATGGTCAGACTAAAAGAGATTCCTCCCATCTTTTTCGTAAACCAGTGAGACCACATCCCAGCCATTCCGCATAAGGTGACCAGAATATAGATAAGTCCCATTGTTTTTACATCTATCCCTGCTTTCACGTATTGAATCTGATTTAAAAATACGGTAATCGTCTGGTTCGTTTCAGCCAAAAGTCCCATGCCAATGACTGCCAGAAGAAACCGTCTATCCGCCACTGTTGCCAAAAATACACGTATAAAATTCTGATTGTTCCCTCTCCCTAATTCTGCAGGTTTCACCTCCCGAATTCCAAAAGCCAGCGCTGCTGCTGCCCCATAAGAGACCATGGTCAAAAATCCAGCCAGCCGGTAATTTTCTCCAATGGATACAGAATACAAAAGAGAAGCACCCAATAGTCCAGCCATATTAAAAAACTGATAAATCCCGAATACCTTCTGGCTCTCCTCTTCCTTACAGGACAAATACAGAAGGCTCACGTCACACCCGGAGAATCCAGCCAACACTACACTAAGTAAAATCCGCTCCAATAAAAAATCGAAAAAGCTGTCTGCTCTCCAGAATACAATTTTTGACAGAAAATAAATTCCTGAGCAGACAATCAATGTTTTCCGATATCCAATCCGGTCAGCCACCATGCCCCAGGGCATCTCAAGGCCAATGCAAAGCGCCAGGCTTAAGCTTTCGATTAAGGTGATCTGTAAAACGCTCACCCCTGCTGCCTGCCGGTAAAGGGTCGCAATTGGTCCATAAAATACCATTCCATGTAAAAAAGAAATGGCAAACATAATATATATATTTCGTCTCGTTTTCATTTTCTCTATTTCTCCCTGTTTTTTCCTACGAAAAATAAGCCCTGCTCTGCAGCGCCTGTTTAGACTCATATTCGCAATCAACTACGTGGGATCGTTTAAGAGAAACATGAAACGTGACATGGTAATCAGACCTTCCTGAATTTTTCAAATATTATAACACACCATACAAGACGTGTAAAGAGTATTGACATCCCCCTCTCCCTCTTTGTATAATGTATGTATTACAGTTGTAAGAATAGGAGATTTTCAATGAACCATCTGCCTCAGATTTCCGAAGCTGAATATGAAGTAATGAAGGTGCTGTGGAAACATGCCCCCATCAACACCAATGAAGTGACAGACATGCTTACAAAGACCATTGGCTGGAATCCCAAGACAATACACACACTTTTAAAGCGTCTGGCCCAAAAGGGTGCCATTACCTATGAAAAGGAAGGTCGTGTCTTTGTCTATACTCCTGTGGTCAAGGAAGACGAATATCTAAAAAAGGCCAACGACCACTTTTTAAACCGCTTTTATAATGGCAAGATTTCCAGCATGGTGACCAATTATATGAACAGTGAGCAACTGGAACAGGACGAACTGGAGGAACTGAGAAAGCTTTTGTTTAACGGAAACAGGGAGGACCGCTGACATGCCCTATTCTTTTATGGCACGCCTTTTCCTAAACAGCCTGGCCATCCCTCTATTCTTCATCCTCATCCTCTGTATGAGGAAATTTCTGGGCAGCCATTTAACCAGCAGAGATCGATACCGTTTATGGTTCCCCTTTCTGCTTCTTTTAACGTTTCCATTTCTCCATTTCCTCCACCTTGAGACGTATACAGAATATCTGCCTTCTCATCTTTTTTGGGGAATCCAGCCTAAGGAAGCCCCTCCCATATCTCCAGACGTTTATGAAACAGCAGTTTCTGGAAAGGACCTGTTTTTAGATTTTTCTATTTCAGTGATTTGCAATACCCCTTCCATTCTGCCTGTGATTCTATTTGTTTTGTGGGCTGTTGGTGTGGTATTTATGACAATGGTCACCTTGTATAGTCATCAACAGGTCAGACGGCTAAAGAAATCGTCCCTTCTGCTACAGAATGAAAGAATACGGGCCTTGTTTGAATCCTGTTTAAGAGAATCCGGTATTCGAAGAGAAATACCTATCTACAGCAGTGCCTATGTGAAATCTCCCATTGCAGTAGGTGTCTTATTTCCTTCCGTCATCGTTCCGATCCATATACTTTCCGATATGCCGGAAAAGGATATCCGCTATATCCTGCTTCATGAACTTTCTCATTGCAGACATAAGGATCTTTTGGTCAGCCAGTTGATGGCCCTGGCCCAGATTGTCTATTGGTTTCATCCTGTGGTATGGCTGGCTTTTAAAACCATGGAACATGACCGGGAAATCGCCTGTGACGCTTCCGTCCTTTCCATGCTTCCACCGGAGCAGTATCTGGACTATGGAAATACCTTAATTAACTTTGCAGAAAAACTCTCCCGTTTCCCCTATTGCGCCACAGGGATTGGAGGATCAAAAAAGGAAATTCGTAAGCGTATTATAAGCATTGCCAGCTTTCAAAAGGAAACCAAGAAGCATAGAATGAAAAGCGGAGTCATTGTTATTGCAACTGCCTTATTCATAGCTTTCTTGTCCCCTTATCTTTCTGCAGGCGCCGCCTATGATGGCAACTATGAATTTCACGGTGAGAATATCAATAAGCTGGAGCTTGAATCCTGTTTTTGCGGCAAAAAGGGCAGTTTCGTCTTATATAAAATAAACTCGGACCAATACTCCATTTACAACGAAGACGAGGTGACCAAAAGAATCTCCCCGGATTCCACCTATAAAATATACAGCGCTTTAGCCGCACTGGAAGAAGGCGTCATTGCCCCTTCCTCCTCTAAACTTCCATGGAACGGGAACGCATATCCCTATGAAGCCTGGAATGAGGACCAGACTCTTAACAGCGCCATGAAATATTCGGTAAGCTGGTATTTTACTGAATTGGACAAACAAACCGGATTAAATACATTAAAGAAATACTTTCAGTCCATGGGCTACGGTAATTCTGATTTCAGTGGTGGCTTAGGACGTTTCTGGGCGGAATCCACCTTGAAGATATCCCCAGTGGAACAAGTAGAGCTTTTGACACGCTTCTACCAGGGAGATTTAAACGTTTCCCCTGAAAATCAAAGAGCCGTTAAGGATTCTTTATTTATCTCTTCCTCAAACGGAGCTTCCCTGTATGGCAAAACCGGAACCGGGGCTGTAAATGGTAAACAGGTAAATGGGTGGTTCATCGGGTTCGTGGAAGCGGCTGAGGAGACCTATGTGTTTGCGACCAATATCCAGGATACAGATTCTGCCAGCGGAAGCGCTGCTGCAAAAATTACACTGGAAATTCTTAATGAAAAAAATATTTATGGGAATTAATAAGGGACAAAGTCAATGATTATAAAATCACATATATGTGTATCAATAATCGATACTATATTTTTATCCTTGCTCATGGTATTTTATAAAAATAAGAATTTGTAGGTATAGATAATGAAAAAGAAATCGTTAAAGATAATTAAAATTATACTCATAATAATACTTTTATTTATAGTCATTCGATTGTTTCATCCAACGTGGACGCCTTTCATTAAAGGTGAAAACAGCATTAGTGAATTAACCAAAGTTACTATAAATGGAGTGGGCTTAGAGGTGATGATACGGGGAAATGATAGAAACAATCCCGTTCTGATATTTGTTCACGGCGGACCTTGTTGTTCTGAAATTCCGTATGTAAGAAAGTATCAGAAACATTTAGAAAAGGATTTCACTATAGTACATTACGACCAGCGAGGGAGTGGAAAATCATATAAGTTTGGAGAAGATTATTCCATGGTGACTGCTGCTACTCATACCAATGATTTAATTGCGCTGACAGAATACATGAAAGAATACCTGGGAAAGGAACAGGTTATCCTTATCGGACATTCCTACGGAACCTATATTGCAACAATGGCTGCATCACAGAGACCAGATTTATATCAGGCATATATAGGAATTGGGCAAATGTCAAACACAATTGAAAGCGAATTAAGCAGCTTGGCAAAATGCCTTACAGCGGCTGAAAATGCTGGAAATGAAACGGATGTTAAATATCTTAAAAGCTTAGAAACGGCAATATCAAATGGCGAAAGCATTACACCAAGAAGTTATGTTCGCAAATACGGTTTCGCAGCAAGAAAAATAGATGATAATGGCGATTATTTGAAAGGCTTTTTATTTGGAACAGAATATAATTTGCTTGATGCCATTCGGTTTTATACAGCTTCCATAAAATATCAGGACGCTTTGATTATGGAAGCATTGGACAATCCTATTACTGGCATAGTAACAGAAATCAAGATACCTGTTTATTTTGTAATGGGTAAATACGATGGCATGACATCTCCTGAGACAGCAGAAAACTATTTAAATAGTATCACTGGAGAAGGAACAAAGGAACTTACACTATTTGATGAATCAGCACATTATCCTCAATTCGAAGAAGAGGAAAAATTTCATCAATGGATGAAAGATATTTTTTGTAATTAGCCGCCAACGAATTCCAATTGAATTTGTTGATAGTCTAAAGGGAGGACCATTCTGGCCCTCCCCTTTATATGATTCTCCCCTTATTTTGTTACATCTGGTGCTTTATTCTATATTTCTTTTTATAAAATCCTTATACCAATAAAAAGATTTCTTCTTTTTGCGTTCTAAGGTACCATTTCCCTCATTGTCCTTATCCACATAGATAAAACCGTACCGCTTATCCATCTCTCCGGTTCCTGCACTGACTAAATCAATGCAGCCCCAGGATAAATATCCCAGACAGTCTACACCATCATTGATGGCTTCTTTCATGGCTTCAATATGCTGTTCCATATATTCAATCCGGTAATCATCTGCAATGCTTCCGTCTTCTTCTAAGACATCCTCAGCTCCCAGTCCATTCTCCACCACAAAGAGCGGGATCTGATAACGGTCATATAATTCATTCATGGTGGTCCGAAGTCCCAGGGGGTCAATCTGTCTTCCCCAGGGAGTGATACCAAGATGAGGGTTCCGTAATGTGGTTATGGCATTGCCGTCTGCGACCTGGCCGGAGATCTCAGGACTGACTCCTGCCAGTCTGGTGGAATAATAGCTGAACGCAAGATAGTCCACGGTATTCTGCCTTAGAATCTCTTCATCTCCCGCTTCCATTTGTAGCTCAATGTTTTTTTCTGTCCACATTTTCTTCGCATAACTTGGGTATTTTCCCCTTGCCTGTACGTCGATGAATAAGTAGACCTCCTGATTTTTCTCTACGGCTGACCACACATCCTTTGGATTGCAGCTATAGGGGTAAAAGGAGCCAGCTGCAAGCATACAGCCCATTTGTATCTCCGGATTAATGCTTTTCGCCAGCTTTGTTGCCAATGCACTGGCAACCAGCTGATGGTGGGCCGCCTGAAGAACGATCTGATCCGGATTTTCCTGGTCTTTTATCACCATACCACCGCCAAAGAATGGAATGTGGGTAATCATATTGATTTCGTTAAAGGTGATCCAGTACTTTACTTTATCTCCATACCGTTTAAACAGGACTTCACAGTAGTTTAAATAAAACTCAATCAGTCTGCGGTCAGACCAGCCACCGTATTTCCTGGTCAGAGCAAGAGGGGTATCAAAATGACAGATGGTGACCACCGGCTCCATGCCATACTTACGGCACTCGTCAAATAAATTATCGTAAAAGACCAGACCGGCCTCATTGGGAATGAGGTCATCTCCGTTCGGGAAAATTCTTGCCCAGCTGATGGAGGTACGAAAGGCCTTAAAGCCCATCTCAGCAAGCAGAGCTAAATCCTCTTTGTATCTGTGATAAAAATCAATGGACTGGTGGCTGGGATAATAGCCATAATCTTTTTCCAGTGCAATTTCCGGGTGATACATGGCTTCTTTTCTTCCATACTGCACGGAAGGAAGAATATCCATAGGGGATAATCCTTTCCCATCCTCTAAATAGGCACCCTCGCACTGGTTTGCAGCCATGGCTCCGCCCCATAAAAAATCTTTTCTCATGATATAAACAACTCCTTAAAGAATGGTCAGCAGTTCCTGTCCCATTTCCACATCGCCTTCCTTGCTAGCTAATACCTCCAGATAATTCGAGGTATTGGTCACGATGACTGGAATGATGGTTTCGTATCCGGCTTCTTCAATGGCCTTTTTATCAAATTCCAGGAGTAAATCACCTTTTTTAAAGGTATCTCCATCCTGAACGTGAGGGGTAAAGAATTTCCCTTCTAATTCCACGGTATCAATACCGATATGAATCAGCAGCTCCACTCCCTCTGTACTCTTTAAGCCAATCACATGCTTGGTTCTGAAAATGGTTGCAACCTCTCCGTCAAATGGAGCTGCTATCTTGCCGTCTACAGATTCCACTGCGATTCCTTTTCCAAGAATTTCTTTTGCAAAGGTTTCATCCTTAACTTTTGATATATCTACCTTTTTTCCATTGACCGGGCTGGAGATCACAATTTTCTTTACCATAGATGCCTTTTCTAAAGCTTCTGTTTCTTTTGTTTCTGTCTTTTCATTGGGGTCAGCAGGTTCCTCAAATCCATAGAACCAGGTGGCCGCAAAGGTAACCACAAATCCAATGGCACAAGCGATCAGTGCATGAACCACGTTCATAGGATTTTCACCGATAAAAATAGGAATGGAAAGAAGTCCAGGTGTACCGGAGGTATAACGAACCACGCCCATTAATCCGGCATAGAAGCCTCCCACACCGCCTCCCAGCATAACGGAGAGAAGTATTTTCTTGAATTTAATAGTGACTCCATACATGGCAGGCTCTGTAATACCCATTAATGCGGTAACACCGGCAGAGGAAGCCAACTGCTTTAATTCTTTGTTTTTTGTCTTGATTGATACACATAATGCCGCACTACCCTGGCAGACATTGGATACCAGACTTCCCGGTCCCATGACTGCCTCGTAACCATAGGTGGTGTAAGAGGTCATTAAGACTGGAAGGAAGCTCCAGTGCATACCGGTAAGTACTAAGAGCGGCATAAATGCTCCCATTAAAGTAGGAACCAGCCAGCTTACATGCATATTCAGAAAATCCGTAATTGTAGCAATTCCAGTACCGATATAGGAACCTAAAGGTCCTAAAACAACTAAAACAATGGGAGCAACAATCAATATGGTCAGGGTCGGTTTCATGAAGAACTTTACTGCCTTTGGAGATACCTTATCTGCAAAACGTTCTACGTAGGTCATCAGCCACACTGCCAGTATAATGGGAATAACACTGGAACCGTAGTTGATTAATTTAATCGGGAGTCCAAAAATATGAACCGGTTCCCCAGCCGTTACCAGCTGAGTAAAGGCTGGATGGAGTAAGGCTCCGCCCACCATAGCTGCCAGATACGGATTACATCCCAGCTTTTTAGCAGAGGAAACTGCCAGCATAATTGGGAGGAAATAAAATCCTGCATCTGCGATAAAGCTTAAAACAACGTAAATCTGTGACGTTTTTTCCATGCCTAATAAAACACAGATAACAAGGATGGCCTTGATCATACCGGCTGCTGTAATGGCTGGTATCACAGGGGTAAATATAGCTGCAAAGATATCCATTAAGGCATCTATTTTTCCAACTTTTTTTCCAGTGTTTACAGGGCCTTCACTCAGTCCCATGGCTTTAATTTCATTGCACACATTGGCTACGTCCGTACCAATAATAATCTGATACTGGCCTGATTTTTTAACGGCTCCTAATACTCCAGGAATCTTATTTAACTGGTCTAAATGAACCAGGGATTCATCTTTAAAATTCATTCTAAGTCGTGTTGCACAGTTGACTAATTGTGTAATATTGTTAATTCCGCCTACCTGCTCAAGGATTGCCTGAGCCAATTCTCGATGATTCATAGCAGTTCTCCTATTCTTTTTATTTGATCTATATAAAGGGTGTCGACTTCCCTAATTACCTTTTATTTCCCGTTCTGCGACCCGGTTGATATGAAGCATAAAGTAAATCATTTCTTCCTGTGAGATGGTAACATCGAATTTCTTTATGAAATAATTTTTTACTTTATCGGCACAGGCTTTGGCCTGGGGCATCTTGGTTCTTATCTGTTCGTATAAATACTCGTCGTCTGCCCCATGAAGCTCCTCCCTCAGAAGCCTTCTTGCAAAAAACCGGATATGGGTCACGAACCTGTTATAATTTAAGGAATCTTCATTCAGCTCAATTTGATAGTGATATTTTACAATGCTTAAGATATCACTGACGATTTCCGTTACAATCATGGTAAGCTGAATTTCCTCTCCCTCCTGCTGGGCATTGACAAAATGAAGGGCGATAAATCCGGTCTCATCGTCGCTTAAATCAATTTTTTCGTAGTATTTAATCAGATTTAAGGCATTCTTCGCTGCCTGATATTCTTTGGGATAATAATTCTGTATTTCCCAAAGCAAGGCATTTTTCATGGTCATTCCAGCTTTATACCTGGATATGGTATAGCTGATGTGATCCGTCAAGCCGATGTAAATGCTGTCGTGAAACGTAACATTTAACTCTTTTTGAGCCTGGGCAATGATTTTACTGCTTAACTCTACTTGGTTCAAAGGTACTTCTGTTAGTAAAGTCATAAATTTGGAAGAGGATTCAGAAGACTCAAATACAAATTTTTTATCAATGAGAGCTTCATCGATCAAATCTCCTGGTCTTTTTTGAAACGCAATTCCTTTTCCCAGCAATATGACCTCTGACCATTTTTCATCTTCTGCTAAAATAATATTGTTGTTATATATTTTTTTAACACGGTAGCTCATCTCCCGATCAATCCTCCTTATCATAATGAATTTGGCTCGCCATATACATTCTGCCCGATGTAACTTTTTTATATCATAAGACACAATTATTTCGGATAAAACAACTCTACAATAAGAGCATCATGGGCTTCCTGCCCGGCAGGGTATATTTGAGTCATAGGAAGCAACTTTTAGAAATAAAAAACACCCAAATTAATAAACACATGTACAAACATGTATCTATTAATCTAGGTGTTGCCTGCCGAACAGTTACAATCCCGATATATTTTCTTTATTATAACATAATTCGACATCATATAACAATGGTGCTTTCTAATAGTTTACTTCTTCTGTTTTTGTGCACATTGTCCAATTTCCACGTTCCAGCTACTGCTTCTTAGTAAAATAAGCATCTAATACTACTTTATCTTTTCTGACCACATATCCGCTGCCGCCGCGATTTTTCACATCCTCTACCATACTGACTAATAGAATTGGCTTCTCCACCGCTTGGTCTGTGGTGAAAACGGAAAACCAGCCAAGCTCTGTTCCAGTGGTATCACTTTTTGATGCTTTAATCTCCGCCGTTCCTGTCTTTCCGGCTAGCTGGATGTCACTTCGGTTTATGGCATGACCGGTTCCATGTTCAGAGCTTACCACCTTTACAAGATCAGATGCTACGGTTTCTGCTATCTCAGGAGTGGTGGCATCTTTTAGCCAAATTTCGGAAGCAGGCTCTTTTTTATATAACAGATAAGGCTTTATTACATTTCCCTTATTGGTGAACATGGTATAAAGAGAGGCAAGATGTACGGGGTTCATTAAGATCTGGCCCTGTCCGTACCCGCTGTCAGCCAACTGGACCTCCGAGTCAATGGTATCTCCATTGGAGTACTGGGATTTTGCCACGGTGATTTCAAAGGGCAAGTCTTCCTTAAAACCAAGCTTATCCAGTCCAGCCATAAAATCCTTGGCACCGATTTTTAATGCGGCCTTGGCAAAATATATGTTGTTGGAATAGATTAAGGCGTTCTCCAGATTGAGAGGACTGCTGTCATGAAGGGTGGTCACGTAGTAATTGCCCCAGCTTTCATCCTTTCTCCATTTTAGCCCGCTGCTTATGTAATCCTCATTGGGGTCAATGGCTCCGGTATTAAGTCCTATGACCGCTGTAATTGGCTTTAGAGAGGAGCCGGGAGCAAATTTCTGGCGGAACCGGTTAAACATGGGCTTTCTCTCATCCGTATTCAGTGCATTCCATGTATCATTTGACATACCAAGGATGAAGTCATTGTCATCAAAGGACGGCGTACTTACAAGGGCCAAAATTTCTCCCGTAACCGGATTCATGGCGACCGTGGTACTTTTGTCCTCTGAAAAGGTGTTGTAAATGCTGGCTTGAAGCTCACTGTCAATGGTCAGGGTAATGTCTTTTCCGTCCATCCTCGATTTGGCTGCCAGAATTTTCTTTTCTGTGCCATTTCCATCCACAATGGACACGGTTCTTCCGTTGATTCCCTTTAAATCTTTTTCATAGAGAGCTTCCATTCCGCTGCGCCCGATGACGCTGTCAGTCAGATAATCCTCATCCGGATGCTCCTTAATATCCTCAGCCGTTACATTTTGAACGTACCCGACTAAGTGTGCTCCGCTTTCCATCAGAGGATAAAAGCGGACCGGAGTATCTGAGATTAAAACTCCAGGAATGGCCAGGAGCTTATCCTGCAGCTCTTTATTTTTCACATTATCTTCTCTGGGCTGGGAGGATACTAAGTTAAATTCATCTACCTTTTTTAAAGTTTTAAGAGGAACAAAGGAATCTTCTTTTACCCATTTGGCAGCCAGCTTCTTTTTGATGCTGTCCGCCGGTATTCCAAGCAGACCGGAAAGAGTCTCCATATCACCGGAAGGGTCCTCACTCATCTTTCCAGGAACCAGACCGATGGAAGAGGCGGTTCCTTTTCCAGCCAGGACATTCCCGTTGCGATCATATATGGTTCCCCTTATGGCCTTGTCCACAGATATCCTTACCTTATCTCCCCGAAGGAGCTCAGGAAATATCAGGCTGTCGCTCCAAATAAGCTGGTAGCCCTTCTTTCTATCTCTTTCATACTCTGCTTTGTTTTTAAAGCTGATAGTTCCAGCGGCAGTCTTATACTCCATCTCATAGGATAAGACTGCCTTTTTATCGTTATATTCCACATTTGTGATTTCGGTCTTGATGTCGGAGACTTCAAGCCCTTCATAAATGTTTTTATTTCTGGCAGTAAAATCTTCTTCGCTGATATTAATTCGGCTCTGATCGGTCAGCATTTCGTACATGGCTTTGTAATCAGCCCCTTTTACGCTGTCCATATATTCCGAAAATAGAACATCCGGCTTTTTTCGTTCTGCCAGCTTTTTCTGAATCTGAAAAAAGAGGAAAGCACCTGTCAGACCCGCGAGCAGAATCAAAACAGTTACAATTATACGAAATAAAATTCTATTTCTGGCACGGTTCATAGGTACCTCCTTTTAATCGGTTCTTAAGTTATTGGAAACGTTTGATGCGGTATTTGTGATAATAGCTTCTTTTTCCTTAAGCTGGAAATAATAATCAAAAATACCTCTTCCCACTCCTACTACATTACCAGAGCTATAGCCGTTTGCGATCCGGACTGCAATTGCAATTTTCGGATTCTCAAGAGGCGCATATCCGATAAAGAGACCGTGGTTTGGCTTGCTTTTGGATTCCTCTGCGGTACCGGTCTTACCAGCCGCACTGATTTTTAAATCCTTAAGGCTGGCATTGGAGGTCACCAGCTCATTCATTCCCTTTGCCACTTCTGCCCATACGGTTTCTGACAGCTGGGCGGTATCCTTTAATGCAGGTGCAAAGGACTTTACCAGATTCCCATCGGGATCTGTAATTTTGTATACAAGAGAAAGATCATAGCTCTTTCCATGGTTCGCCAGCATGGTGGTGTATCTGGCAAGCTGGGTGGTGGTATAGTTATGAGTTCCCTGTCCGATGGAGGAAGGGATTGCAAACTGGTCGGTTACGTGAGGCTGAGCCTCTCCGATTTCAATGCCTGTCTTTTTATCAAGATCCATAATGCCTGCATACTTTTGAAGCTTCTGCAATCCATCTGCTTCAGAAAAAGTTCCATCCGCTGTACTTCCCATACGGTATGTGATTTCTGATAAATATACGTTACAGGAATTTTTCAGAGCATCGGCCGGGGAATTGATGACCCCGTGTCCATTTCTCTTCCAGCAGCGAAGTGCCGGCTGCACCTTATCAAAAATACCGTTACATACAATGCTGGTATCAGAATTGATGACACCCTCGCTCATTCCTGCAATGACGGTCACCGGTTTAAAGGTAGAACCAGGAGCCGTCAGCTGGCTGGTGGCACGGTTAAAGAGGGGCAGGGAAAGATCATTTGACAGCTGCTTATAATACTGGGCATCCATCTGATTGGCAAGCCGGTTGTTATCATAACCAGGATAGCTGACACAGGCCAGTACCTCTCCATCCTGAGGGTCTACAATAACAGCAGAACCAGAGCATGGGTTCAGTGCCAGCTGGGCCGGTGTGATTTCCAGATTTTTAATTTTCTTCTGGATAAATGCCCAGGCGCTTAGCTGACCGCTGTTTAAGAGCCCGCGGTCCGGATCTTCCGGGGATAAGACACCCTGGTCGTAAAGAAGATTTTCTATGGTCTCTCCGTTTAGAGAGCCTTCTGAAATCATTGCCTCGTAGATTTTTAAATCAAATTCCTGGCTGTTCTTTAAATCAGCCAGCATCTTTTCCTCCACAAGACGCACTTCATCTTCGATTGCCACATATGCTTCGTTGTTCTGAATCTTGCTTAAGTCTACCATTCCCCCTGCAATGCAGTCGGTAAGATACTGGCGGAAGCTTTTATTCTTCCAGTCAGGAGAACCTGCATTTCCGATAATCAGCTTGGATTTCTTTCCTTCGCTTACAAGATAATCAAGATACCCTTTCATCTCATCGCTTAAGCCGTCATATCCTGGTCCTGCTGCGTCAAAGGAAGCGGATAACTGGGTAAATACCCGTTCCTTCTTTTGAGTAAAGGCTCCGTAGACTGATTTTTCAAGGTCTGTACTGGAGTCTTCCTTTAACCGCTCGGTATCAATGACATGGTTTTTAAACAGAGCGAAATAAACTTCATCAGAGGAGATACGAATCTGGGCTGCATTTTCAGCCTTGGGCATTTCGGAACGCTTTGTATCTACCATATTGGAAAGAAGAATTCCTGCAATCTGCTGCTCCAGCATCTGATAGACCGCATCCTGCAAATCCTTATCTATGGTAAGGTATAGATTTTTTCCGGTTCCAGGTGCTTTTGTAATGACTGGCTCGGTTTTCTTGTTTCCTACTACATCGGTATAGAACTGCTCGGTACCGTCGTCTCCCCGCAGCCAGCTCTCCATGGATTTTTCAATTCCGCTCTTTCCTACGATTGACTGGTTGGTATAAATGCTTTCTCCCTGGTTTAAGGCGTCCAGCTCATCGGAGGAGATAGCACCGGTGTATCCTAAGATAGATGCCATGCTCTCTCCTCCCTCATACGTTCTGATGCTGCTCTCCTGAACATCAGCTCCCGGAAGGTTTATTTTATTTTCAATGACTGCTGCCATGGTCTCTTCGGATACATCGGAAGCCACCATGTAAGGCAGGTATTTCCGGTAGGAATTTAAGGAAAGTCCATAGCGGATATTGGCGATCTGCAGCGCCTGCTGTGGTGTTAAGGATTCTGGCATGCCGAACTGCTTTTGTTCTTCCTCTGTATAGGAAAGATCAATCATGAATTTTTTCTTACCAGTCAATTCATTCATCAGCGCTTCTGCGGTTACCGCCTTTTGCTCCTCCGTCAGCTCTTCTACTTCCATCTTACCGTAAAAATCGGCTTTAAAACGGCTGAGCTTCCAGCCATCTGCGGTAAATTCGTAGGTCCCATCGTCACTGATACCGATGGGTAGAACGACATTTAACTTTTTATCATCATGGATCATCTGAATCAGGCGATAGGCAATTCCATTTAAGGATCTCTGCCGTTCCTTGGTTGTTTTATAATTCATGGAATCTTCTAAGGTGACATCATAGGATAATCGGTTGGAAGCCAGAAGCTTTCCATTCCTGTCATAGATGTTTCCTCTGCTGCCAGACAGCTTCTGGGTCTTTACAATGGAGCTCATAAATGCTTCCTGATTGGTAGCTCCCTCCATGATCTGGAGACGATACAGCCGAAAGATAAGTGAACCGAATAAAAATCCAAAGAAAAGTCCCAGGATGGCCAGTCTCGGAATCTTTTCAAAAAATGGAATTTCCGGAAATTGATTGTCTTTATATGATCTATGTTTACGCAACGTTATTCTCCTTTTAATCTTACGTTTGTAATATTTTGCTGATAAAAAAACAGGGAATCCCTTATGACAGCTCCCCCTACTGTATGATTCATGTCTAAAATACTACGTATGTAAGACACAATTATACACCGGTTTATACCCCCTGTAAACTCTTTTTTATAAGATTTCACAGGGAAATAAAACGGCCCTGAATTCGCCATCAATACTCCAATATTTACTTTATTATCTATAGTTTATCCATTAAAATGCTATTATTTCAAGCGTATGTAATTTCTCACTTCATAAAACAAATCTTTTTTATTGTATCAGATCAGGCTTTCCCTGAAGGTTCCAATAATTGGTAAAAGATGATAATGCCTTGTCCATGGGCCTACTTCGTTATCTTTTCCTTCTTCTTATATAGCTGGTAGGGACTTTTCCGAAACTGATTGGGTGTCAGTCCTGTGATTTTCTTAAACTGGCGGAAAAAATGTTCCATATTGCTGTAGCCGCATAATGTTACAATTTCTGCAATGGTATAATTATGATACACCAGATATTTTTTTGCAAGGTTAATCCGGCTGTTTATCACATCATTCATGCAGGAAACGCCGAAGGTGCTTTTATAGATGTCTTCCAGGTAACCAACGCTGATATTTAACATCTCAGCCATTTTGGATACGGTCCACTCTTTGTTTGGGTTATGGTAAATGTCTAATTTTAATTCATTTAAGTCATGGAACAGCGGGGATACCGCTTTATAATTATAAGATTCCAGCAGCTTGTTAAACAGGATCCGAAGTAAATGATCCACGGAGATATCTTTAAAATTATTGTTTAAGACATGCTCTGTCACAAGCAGCTTGTAGATATTATGGCAATAGGTCGGATCATGAATGACAAAGGGAACTCCACAGGGAAGGGGCGCAGTGGTCACATAGGATTCATCGGTATAAAAACGAATCCAGTCATTGGCATAGCTTTCTGCACACGCACGGTAATAAATCTTCTGCCCTGGCCGATAGAGTATGGCACAATTGGGAGGATATTTCCTGCATTCACCGTCCACGGAAAAGACAGCAGGCGTCTGGGTCAGCAAAAGCAGCCAGCAGTCATGCCCTTCTGGGATATCAAATACAAAGTCTTCTGAATGGCAAGCATCATATTCTGCATAATCAATATGAATCATGGTTTTCCTCCGTGCTTAAATAGTTATAATTTAAGTCTCACTGCTTTTTTCATTCTATCATAAATCATCATTTCGTTGAAGCAATAATCATCGCATTGAAAAAAATAGTTGTCCTGGACGTTCATGCCTCATCTGCTTATCATTTTATGACCTCATGCTCCCGCTGATGATAAGAGCTTAAAAAAAGCTCCTTTTGCTGTTATCAGTTGTAAAACTGATTACGGCAAAAGGAGCCTTTTTTATTGGATAGAACATATCTGTTATTTATTAAATGATGGAATGACCACCTGCATGGTAACTTCGGCCAGTTCTCTGTTTAAATCTCTCTCAGGTACTAAATCAAAAACCGGCACGCCTTTACGGTTTATATGGACCCGGTGCATGGCACTGCATCTGGTTCCCGACGGGGTGAGCACGGTTTCTCCATGATACATGATCATAATCGTACCGTCATAATCACGGAAGAAAGAATTGTGACCGGGTCCATACACATCATTTCTGGAATAGTAGGAAAGCACTGGTGTACTCGATTTCTTCCATGCGTTTGGATCCAGATAGTTACCGCCCCTTGGAATACTGAGAAGTCCAATGGCATAGGTATAACCCCCTGCTGCTCCGCCGGAATACGTAATATACACGGTATCATCTGTAACCAAAGGATAAGGACCTTCATTGTTTATGGTGCCCTGAATATTTTCCCAGCCGTACAAGGGCCTGGATAATAGCACCGGTTCACTGGTCAATGTGGTTGGATTTCTTTCATCCACCGTTGCAATGCAGAGCATGGAGCCGGTATCCAGGGGAGAGCCGATTCCCTTTCGGTAGGACCAGACTAGACAGGAAACTCCGTCCGCCCGAAAATATGTCATATCCAGGGTAATGCCGTCCAGGGTGAGAGGGCTTCCGTCGGATCTCTTTACCCGGATTGGTTCTTCCCAGTCTTCTGCGCTTAAAATCTCTCCGCCCTTTTTTAACTTCATCATATGGCACTGAGGTCCCCATGCCTTACCGCTGAGGGCAAAAAGCAAATATAAATCTTCCCCGATCACATGGAACTCCGGCGCCCAGAAGGTCTGGACATAACCTTTTTCTTCATTATAATCCAGTATGATACGTTCTTCATATCCTGGTGAAAATAAGCCCTTTATGGTGTTTGACTTTCTGACATAGATTCCAATATCATTTTTATTGTCATTGGTCGCAACATAATAATACTTCCCATTCCAGGGTAAAATCACAGGGTCCGCATAACCAGAGGCAAGAGGGAACTGGTACTCTTCCTGAATCACTCTGCCTTTTACATGGTAAGTCCCTGGCTTTGTATCATCGATTCCACTGACGTCCCAGAAAACATGCTTTTCTCTTGTGGAACCATCGGTATAGACGGCAATTGCCTTTACTTCTTCTATTTGACTCTTTGAGGTGACACATACGCTTTCCGGAATGCGAATTTCTTTATTAAAAAGAGGAATCCATCGCGACTTGATTGCTCTTCCCACCTCTTCCGTAACCGAAATGATATTTCCAGGAGTAATATTTGGTATCCCCACCTCCATTTGTGCCGGCTGGTATGGCTCTGACGGTTCTGGCAGTGATATGCTGTTAAGATCCTCTAAGCTTGTTAACCGATTGCAGTAACAGTCTCCCTCCCTGCTGAACCAGCGTATTACATAGGTTCCTGTCTTCTCCTCATAATCACATACCGCTTCCCGGATAAATAAATCTCTATGAAGCCTTATAAGCCCTACGGAATGAAATGTAATCAGATCTTTTGAAGTCCAGAGAAGAAGCTGCCCTCTGCTTTCCTCATCCTCATTCCCATTCTTATTGACCCTGATGGCAATAATACCAAACCCACCGTCAGCTTTATGAAAGATATAAGGATGTTTTAAGCCCTTTTCCTGAATGACGTTCTTCTGATTCACCGTAGCAAGTGGAAATAAAATGCCATAATTCTCATTCAATGGCCGAAAATCACCCGTTCCATCATCATAAGCAAAATGAATGCTGTTGCTTAAGGAATTGGTATAATCCTCATTGGGCTTTCTGGTGTAAATCAATATTTTATTATGTAATTCCTGATTTTTCATTGAATTCCCTCATTTTGTCCCTTTTTGAAATACTCCTTTAGCAGAAACTTCATAATTTCTTCCGGCTCTTTCTTGACGAATTCCGCGGCTTCTCCAAAATACATTCCGTAAGGAGCATCCGTTTCATATGGAGCCCAATGGGGCATTTCTTCCCCATCGGCATCCGTTCCATTGGGATCCCCTGAGCGGATAAAATTAGCCCAGTAGTTACACATGAGCCTGGCAAGGTCGTAATGCTTTCCCGTAAATGGCCTCCAGCACTTAGCCAGTGTTTCAAAAAAGAACCAAAGGTCCACGGAATGAAAGGTTCCCGGATTATCCCAGCCAGGAATCTGGGCATCAAAGTTGTAGTAATATATAGGTTCTTTCTTACCAGAATGGGAATTTGCCTGGGCCATGATTCGGTTTGCGTGCTCTACCATTCTGATGGAAGCCTTTTGTTTCATTTCCTCCAGGCTGCCGGAATCGGACTTGCAGATAGAGAGAAATTCTTCCCCGTCGCTGCCAAATAAAGAGAACGCCAGCTGACGAAATTCCTCCATGCTACCCACCTGTGGTGTGGCGTGAAACTCGTCAGAAGTATGACCAAGGAGCAAGGGAACCATAAGACGCTTATTTTGAACCATCAGGTCGAATGCGTAACCCGTACTAAACACTTGATCCACAGCAGGCAGCCAGAACTTATTATATTCCACCCCTTTGCGGTTCACATACTCTGCATCAAGCTTACGTGCTTCCTCTAATGTGGAAACACCTAACAGCTCAAAGAATTTTACCCCTTCTTCCTCTGCCTCGGATAAGGTCAAACGGTCATTGAATAAAATGGTTCCAGGATAAAGCTCGGTAAACATTCCGCTTTCAATGATTGCTTTTTGGAAAAGTCCTTCGTTCTTTTGACACGTCAATTGTCTTAAAACGCTGCCGCCTCCCGCAGACTGACCGCCTATGGTGATGTTATCCGGGTCCCCTCCAAAGGAGGCTATGTTACGTTTGACCCAACGGGTACCTGCCTGCTGATCCAGAAGGCCAAAGTTTGCCGGTGCCTCTGGTGCTTCCCTGGTTATGTCCGGGTGGCACAAGAATCCAAATACATTCAAACGGTAATTGACCGTTACTACCACAATTCCCCGGCGGGCAAGGCGCTCCCCGTCAAATTCCATCTCAGCCGTATTGCCGACCTGATAACCTCCGCCAAAATACCATACAAATACAGGCAGTTTTTCATCAGCACTCAAAGCAGGAGTCCAGACATTTAAGTACAAACAATCTTCACTCATTGGCACATCCGGGTCTACGGCCCATTCTCTGGTATAGAGATTATCCTTGTCAACTCCCACCGGAGCCTGCATGGATATGGGGGCGAATTCAAATGCTTTTAATTCACCGGACCAATCCTTAGCAGGCTGGGGAGCACGAAAACGGTTCCTGCCGATTGGCGGTGCTGCAAAGGGAATCCCCTTGAAGCTTGTAATACGAGGATCGGCCGCCGGCAATCCCCGTATCTTACCATTTTCAGTTGTCACTGCTCGAATCATAATTTACATCTCCTTTACGAAGACTACATGGTTACCAGTTTCGTCCATTGATGGTGGTATTTATTTTGTAAGGATTGGAATGAGGCATCACATTTTCAAAGGATAACCGAAGGAAATTATAGGCTCCGTTATTCCAAACATCAAAGTTATGGTCACCGCTCTTAATCAGGACTCTGTAATCATCCTTTAGATTGTTTCCTGCTGTACTGGAAAGGTTATCTACTGCTCTTAGATAGCCATCACGGTAGGCGATAGAATCGGCATCGCCGCAGGTCAGGTAGAGAACATTTAACGGACGGCCGCTGCTTGCAACGCTTCCTCCCAGAGTCTTTCCGTCACTGGAAGTAGGAGCATTGGAAAATCCACCGGCATATGCGAATAAATCCAGCATGCCAGGAACTTTTACCGTTTGTGACAGGCCGTTGTTCCACTCACTTTTTTTACCTGTGATCGTGGAGGAGTCGCACCGATAGCCGCCAAGAGCCATATTAAGGGTCTGCATTCCACCGATGGAAAGGCCAGCAATGGCTCTGTGAAGCCGGTTGTTTGCCACTCCATTTTGAGATTTGTCCCTGATATCTGCTTTGGTATTGAATTCTGATTCAATGAAAGGAATCAGATCGTATCTCATTTCATAATCAAAGTAATAAAAGCCCAGCATGTTGGTTCCATTGGCATTAAAGGAACGGTCCGTCCAGTCGTGAGAGCTTCTGCCTTCCGGGAATACAACGATAAGCGGATTGATATCGCCCTTTGCAATCATATTGTCAAGAAGATTGCAGATGTTATACTGATTGTCTGTTTTTCCGTTGTCTGACAGCCACTCATAAGAATTTCCACCTACTCCATGAAGTAAATATAATACATCGTATTTCTTATCCTTCTGGTTTTTATTGTAGCCAGCCGGCAGATAGACATTGCATTTCTTTCTGATTGCCGATCCGCTTACGGTATCCCTTCCTGCTTCATTCTTACTGATATTCTGATTGGTTACAAGCTGACGGGACCGGTTGATATAATTTCTCACATCGTAGGAAACTTCTGTTAATGTCCCCCGCCGTCCCTGCTCTACCGCCCTTTTGTATTCATAAGGTAACATTACTACATTGCTGTTATTCATACCTGATATCTCCTTTTCCATGATCATTCCATCATGACATTGCCCCCCTGATACGCTCCGGCCGAAAACCTCTGTCCGCTTTCGGGTAAATCCGTTGGATCTCAAAATAACATACTGCATTGGCTGATAAAGGAATCTCTATTTGCGCAGCATCGTCCATCACCCGAAACTGCTTCACGTTTGTCTGGGGTCTGGCACAATCTAAGAGCAACTCTGATTGCTCTTTGTTAAGATATGCCGGGGTCCCCATATTGGTCCATGCCCTCAAAGGATTGCAGGTGCTTTCATCCACCATTTTTGTGACGATTATATAGTCCCCGTGGGTAAGATCCAGAGAGAATGTAAGGGCTAATTCCTTATCCTCCATCTCTTCTACGGGATTCCAGGCAACTCCATAAATATTGTTATCATTGTCCCTGGTCAATACAAAATGCTCGCTTCTTGCAATGGCGTTTTCCTTTAGATGCTTAAAGAAGACAAAGGTCCAATAGGTCGGCTTTGGAATCGATCCATTGGCTAACAGTCCAAAGCAGCCGGAAAATGGCGTGTAGGCAACTCCTGTTTCTTCAAACACATCACCAAAGGTCCAATAGGAATAGGAGGCACAGACATCCCCCATCTCACTTAAAAGACGGGCTGTGTAAGCCGCATTTAAGTTGGTATCATGGATGGGATTACGTGGTGTATAAGAGGTATTGAACTCTGTAATATGCATCTCCATACCTTTGTACTCTGAAAAACTGTCTATGATCCGGCGGCTTTCCCTTAGTTCCTCCATGAAATCTTCTGGTTTCCTAAGCTTCTGGTACTCATAATGACCATCTGATTCTGGTGAATCCGTGGCATATGCGTGCCTTGTTACAAAATCCAGAGGCACCTTATGTTTCCTGCAATGCTCTAAGAAGCAGGTCAGCCATCTCTTATCATCCACACCACAGATGGCAGGACCGCCTACCCGTAAACGGGTATCACATTCCTTCAATGCCTTTGCCGTCACTTCATACAGACGAAAATATTCATCCATGCTGGCGTCCTTCCAGAAGCCAGGCAGATTTGGCTCATTCCACACCTCAAACGGCCAGGTAACCACTTCTTCTCTGCCATACCGGTCAAAGAAATGGCTGACCAGCGCCGTAATTAAGTCCGCCCATTTGTTATAATCCGCAGGCGGTGTCACATTTCCCTTCCAGTAAAATATGGTCTGCCTTCCCGATGCCAAGGCTTCCGGCATAAATCCTAATTCCACAAAGGGCTTTAAGCCCATAGAAAGATAATCATCAAAAACCAGATCAATATATGTAAAGTTATATTCCGTCTTCACTTCCCCGTCTTCTTCGTAGGTGTGATAAACAGCCATATCATCACATAATAAACCGTGTCCCCGGATGTAGGAAAAATGTATCTCATCCTGAACCTTCATAAGCTGATCGTGGTACTCTTTTCTTAAGGCAAGATTCATCCTTCCGGTCCCCACGCAGAACAGGGCGTTATTGGTAAAGGGAGCATTGTCCTTAAGACTGACTTTATACGGTAACGGCTGCTTCATAAATCTCCTTCCCGGCAAGGTCTCGTTCGGGAACACATACTGTGGTGTGAACGGTTGCCAGTTCTTTGTTTAAATCCTTATCTTCCGTCAAATCCAGGACCGGATATCCGTCTATGTCAAAATGAACTCGTCGGATTCCGGAGCTTCTAGGCTCTCCGATTCCAAACCGTGCATGGTACGCATTCCATACGATGCCATCTTCATCCGTAACATAGGAATTGTGACCAGGACCGTATTCTCCCGGTACACTTCTGGAGGTCAAAATAGGATAATTTTCTTTTATCCAGCTAGCAGGATTCATTAAATCCGCTCCCAAATCCGCACTTAAAAGCCCTACGGTATATGTCTCATCAATCAATGCACTGGCAAAGGTAAGAAAGATTTTCTTATTGGTCATTAAGGTGAAAGGCCCTTCATCCACAAATACATGATTGTTTGCCCAGCCATAATCCGGCTTTGATAAAAGGACTGGGTCCGTAATGAGCTTCCATGGTTCTTCTGGTGACACCTTTGCGATATAGAGCCAGGAGCCTTGGTCCACTGGAGTGAACTGCCTTTGAGCCCAGACTACAAACACATCTTCGCCCAGTTCAAAACAGGTCATGTCAAGGGTGATTCCGTCCTCGTATAAATAGCTTCCATCCTTTTTTAAAACCCTTACAGGCATTTCCCAGTCCTCTGCTTTGACCGGATTTCCGCCCTTTTTAAGCTTCATTACATGGGATTGCTCCTTAACAAATTCCCCAGGAGTTCCTGCATGGAAGATATAAAGTTCTCCCCTTACGATGTGAAATTCCGGTGCCCATAGAAGGTTACCTAAGTGTTCATACATGGTGGTATCCAGGATTTTTATTTCTTCTGCCTGAACCAGGTCAGGGATATTATCCGCTTCCCGGATAAAGAGAGAATGGTTATTATCCGCATCATTGGTAGCAATAAAGTAATACTTCCCGTTCCATCTCCCAATACAGGGATCCGCACGGTGTATGGCAATGGGATTTTCAAAATGATCCTGATGGACCCTTCCTGTGATTGGGTACGTCCCTGCTACATTCCAGTCTATGTAAGAAGTATCCCAGTCAATATTTTTACTTGTGGTTGTTCCGTCCGTATAATAAGCGGTTGCTTTTACCTTCTTTAAATCCTCCTCACAAGAAGCCTGGCACTCCGCTGGAACTTCAATCCTGTCATTTTCAGGGACAAGAAGCTTTCCTGCCAGCCTGCGTGCGGTCTCTTTTGAAATAGAAATTACATTCCGGGGCACGATTCCCTGGATGTCAGCGGTCACTTCCTCCAGGGTGAAAGGTTCCGTTTTCTTTGGTTTTGAACATTCCGCCAGGGAACTTAAATCACTTGTTTTGTTCTGATAGTAAGCTCCCTCATCATCTCTAAAGCGGATGATGTATTTCATCTGAGACATATCATAATGACAGGCAATATCAGTAACAAAGGTGTCTCCTTTTAAATCAATCAGCCCCTCCTCTTTATAGTGGAGAAGGTCTTTTGATGTAAAGAAAAGCACACTGCCCTTGCAGCTTTCATCCTCACTTCCATCTGCTTCTGTCCGTATGGCAAGGACACCAAAGCTTCCATCTTTTAAATAAAAAAGATATGGTTTTTTCAAACTTTTTGCATTTAAAGTACCATCGGAATTATCCGTGGCTTTGGCAAATAATACTCCGGAATTGTGATTAAACGGCTGGAAATCGGCCTTGTTTGCGCTCCATGCAAGATGCATGCTGTAGGCAAGCTTTGGGGCATAGGTTGTTTCATCCACTGGTAATCTGGTATAACAAAGTAAATAATAGGAATCCTGGTTCATTTCAGATAGCTTCATCATATCTCCTTTATCCCTGTTTCTTTATGGCGGGCCGCTTCACAGACAATGGAAAGTGGCTTACATCAATTAGTTACACGTATAAATAAATTATAAAATATGGTACTACCTCTTACAATGACGTATCTTACCGATTCATTGACGTATTCTAATATCCCTGATAAGGGTAGAAAAAAGTCCCAGGCAGACGAATGAAACTCCTACCTGGGACCCCTGTTTTTCCTGGATTCACCGGAAAGGTGAACTCATTTATTTCTGAACGGATGCTCTGGCATCAATGACTTTCTGGAATTTGGCTTTATCAAATTCCACCAATTGTGCCCAGTCAAATCCATCAAGCTGAGTCTTCATATCAGCCCACATGCTCTTAAATTCTTCCTCGCTCTTTGCATATACCATTCTCCAGGAGGTATCACAGATTAAGGTTGCACACTGGCTGCGGATCAGTGCCACATCTGTAGTATCACTTGGGAGGATGATGTTTACATTAGGCACCGGCTTTAATTGTCCTGTTCCTTCCAGATAAGCCACCTGATTGACCGCACCGTACTTTTCACTCCATTCGTTGGTCATGGTCGTCTTGTTGGCTTCCAGATAGGAGTGCCAGTAATTGTTATTATACGGTTCTTTTGTGTTAGGATTAATGGATACGCTTGCCATTGGCCACTGATTGATCTTACAGTTTCCATCGTCGAATCCGCCGCCGCCCCATTCCTCTGGTACGGTACGATTTTCCATGAGTCCATAGAGACCGTTTTCGGTCAGGGTATACTTTCCATCATCACCTTTCGTATAACTCCAATCAGGAATTCCGTGATGGATATACTGAAGTCCTTCGGGACTGATTAACCAATCCATAAATTCAATGGCTCTTGCCCTGTCATTGCCTTCCATATGGCTTCCAAGAGCAAAGGCTCTTCCGTCACCAAAGTAAGGATCGGATGGCTGGAAGAAGTTCATATCCTTGACCGGTGCATAGATATAGGCATTTTTCTCCTGAGCACGATCCGGGGTGTTCCAGAAGCCTCTCTGCCAGTTATACCAGAATAACAGCACCTGTTTGTTCTTCATCTTATTACATGCATTATCCCAGTTCTGTGTCCCGGAATCCGGGTCAATAAGACCTTTTTGATTTGCCTGGAAGAAGAAGTGGAGCATCTTATAATAGGCACCATCATCTTCGGTGACCTCTTTCATATCACCGGTGTTACCTACCATAACAGCACCATTTACTTCGTAGCCATACATTTTGGTCAGCTGGGCGGCATTCTCCATGGTAATCTGGGTTCCCCCCTTATCCCAGTCTCTCCATAAGGAAATAGCGTAGTTGGCATCTCCCTTGCTGTTCTTTGGATGTGCCTTTTGAATCTGCTCTAACACATTTAACAGATCATCGGTATTCTTCATCTCCGGAGCACCGATTTCTGTATAGTAATCCCATGGGAGCAGTGGACTGATATACAGCGTATCATCGGAATACGTGGTTGGGGAAGTATTGGTAATCTGGCAGGGCATACCGTAGATCTTGCCTTCACTGTTGCCTTCCAGACCTTCATTAAATGTTTTATACTGCTCGTAATACTGGCTTAAATTCTTGCTGTTTTGTACATCACTGGAGATATCTGCGATCAAACCAGCTTTAATGCAATCCTGAAGTGGTGAATTGTCCAAAAGGATAATATCTCCAAGCTTTCCGGATGCGGAACGGGTCTGATAAAGTGCTTCTCCGTCTCCCGATGCCTGGGGCGCAATGATATTTAACTCCAGGTTGAACTTATCCTTTATTACCTTTCCAAACCAGCCGCTTTGTACCCCCTGGTAATTAGCAGCAACATCATAGACCTCCAGAGTAAGGGTATTCGTGTGGTCAATTTCTGACGTTGCAGCTCCTGTCGTGCCTGCTCCGCCGGAATCTTTGGTGCCAGTCTCAGTGGAGCCTGCTTTCTTGGATCCGGAGCATCCGGATAACACGAGAGAAAGTACGCAGACCACAGCCAGCATCGATGAAAAAAATCTTCTTTTTTTCATAAATCAATCCTCCATTCTTTGATAAGTTATAAAAAGGGCTACTACTCCCATATTTAACCTTTTACCGCTCCAATCATAATACCCCTTACAAAATACCGCTGGAAAATGGGGTATATAAGCAAAATAGGTGCCACTACAATAATGGTCACTGTCATTCGTATGGAAGTGGCTGTCTGTACCGTTGCCACGCTTTGAGCTACGGCTGCGCCGCTGGAAGAATTGACAAGCTGCTTTAGAGAACTGGCCTGATTGATGTACTGATATAAGATAAACTGTAAGCTGTACAGCTTGTTATCCGTCATCAAAAGCAGGGTATCCTGAAACGCATTCCACTGTGCCACTGCAGCAAATATGGCTACGGTTGCCAGAATGGGCTTAATGACCGGAAGAATCACCCGGTAAAACATGGTAAGGGTTCCTGCCCCATCAATCTCTGCTGCCTGCTGCAGCTCTTTTGGAATGGATTCCACAAAGGTCTTAGCCAGGATGATATAAAACGGAGATACAATGGTAGGAAGAATATATCCCCAGAAATTATTGGTCAGATGAAGGTTACGCATGGTCAAAAACCAGGGGATAATTCCTGCATTGAAATACATGGTCACAATGACGAACCGATACCAGAATTTCCTGTGCCACAAGCTTTCTCTTGTAAACATATATCCCATAAATGCCGTTGAGATGGTGGTAAGCAAAGTACCGATCACGGTTCTGCTAATGGAAATAATAGCAGCATTTAATAGCCCAGGGATCTTAATCGCTTTGATATAATTTTCAAAATGAATCCCATGGGGAAGAAAAATAATCAGCCCCTTCTGGCTTAAATCATTGTTGCTGATGGTATTAATGAAAATATAGTAAAAGGGATACACGCAGATAAAGGCAAATGCAGCGTAAAAGATATAAATCACCACGCTGATGAGCGCATCTCCAAAGCTTTGCTTTTGACGTTTTCTTTTTTTGACGCTTTCCATAGTCTTTCCCCTCTCTGCCTTATAAAAAGCTCTCGCCTCTTACCAGCTTTGAAATCCCGTTCGCTGCGGTAAGAAGAACCAGGCTGATGATACTTTTTAAAATACTAAGTGCGGTTGCAACGGAATAGCTTCCGCTTCCCATTGCCAGGTTAAATACATAAAGATCCAGAACCTGAATGTGCTCTTTGTTAAATGCATTCTGGAATACATAATACTGCTCCATACCGTTGGATAAAAAGCTGGCAATGGCGAGCATCAATAATACAAAATACGTTGGCAGGATGCTTGGAATGGTAATATACCGAATCCTCTGCATTCTGGTGGCTCCGTCGACCTTGGCAGCCTCAAACATCTGCTCATCGATTCCTGTAATGGCCGCAATATACATAATGGCAGCCCACCCCAGGTTTTTCCACGTCAGCCACAGCCACTGGGTAATCCATACGTGATCTGACTTCTGGAGAAACTGAACCGGCGCATCTAAGATTCCCCAAGCCACCAGCACATGATTTACCACGCCTGTATTATTAAATATATTAAATGCCACAGAATACACCAGTACCCAGCTGATGAAGTTAGGAATGGTGGTTACGGTCTGAACGGTCTTCCGAAATGGAACACACTTGATTTCATTTAAGAACACAGCGAAAAACATAGGAAGCCAGGAGGTTCCTACGGTGATTCCGCTCATGACCAGAGTATTTACCATAACACTTACAATCTGCTTTGTTTTTACAGGATTTGCTACTAAGGATTGAAACCATTTTAAACCTACAAAATTACTTGATGTCAATGGCTGAGGCGGCCTGTAATCAAAGAACGCATACATCCAGCCGTACAGCGGATAGTAGCAAAATACTCCGACCAGTAAAATAAATGGGAGAATATAAAGAAATTCCTTGATTGATCTTAACTTTCTTTTATTTTGAAACAGATTCATTCTCATTCTCCTTTCTAGTAACCCTTAATACATTCGGGGATCTATGGATATCACCTGATTTTCCGGCAATGTGAAAAATGGACCTGGAAGCCTTCTCTCCTTCAAAGTCTTCATGCCGAAGAAATCACTGGTTACCATGGATTTTACCGATACCTTACTGATATCCTCTGTGCTGCGGATGAATCTGTTTCCTTCCGGATGAAGGGGAGAAAACGATGAATTTATTGGAGATTTTTTAATCTCCATGGTAAAATGCTCCGTATCCACTGAAATATCAAATCGGCCTTCCTGTCCTTCCTGATCAAATCCGTAAAATTCCTTCCAGGCCTGTAAATCAAGACATACCGCAGGAGCTGGATAGAGAATTCTTAAATAGCCTCCTGGCATGTTTAAATACAAGTTTCCTTCTGATTCATTGTGCTCTGTGGGCATTTTAATGGCAGCCTCTTTGCAGTCATAAAATACGTTATTATAGATTCTGGCGTCCCTCGCTGTTCCGCCTCTCGTGTCCCAGGTGATTCGAAACGCCACGGTTTTTGCATAGTAGCCGGCACTTTTGCATTTTCCGATGAAATTATTTACAATATGCAGATGGTCGGTTCCTTCTCCGTATACCGCATATCCATTTACCACACTGTTCTCTTCCATCTTGTACCAGCCAGAGGAGCCAGGCTCTTTTGGTATGTCTGCCGGGTCAAAACGCCCCTCCACATTCCAGAAGATGTTATTATCAATGAGATTCACATCATCACGGCTGCACTCAATAAAGATTGCTTCTCTCTGGTTGATTCCATCTAAAAAGAGATTCCTTGTAATCCGGTTATTTTCATTGCTCATATCCATCCAAAGATGATCCGCCCGTATGGTACCTTTAAAGATATTACGGCGGATGAGGCTGTTTGTGCAGTCGTGGACCTTGATTCCACCCGCTTCCCAGGACAGCTCCATCTTCTGCCACCCAGTTCCCTGTATGAGATTGTCTTCAATCAAAAGATGTTTGGCGAAGAGTCCTGCAATTGCACATACTCCTGCGTCAAAAATCTTACACCCACGGATGATTGTTTCACCAATTACCTGACCCTCTTTGAGAGTATGATGCCAGCATTCATTTCCAATATCAATTCCTACCCCATTGGCCCAGTCTATGGTACAATCCTCAATGATCCAGTGGTGCCCTCGATAACAGGAGAGGGAACCCCTCTGGGGTACCGGTGCTCCGGTGGCAGCATGGGCGCATGTGATCCCCTTAACTTTAATATAAGATAAGAACGGAACCTTGGGAGCAAAGCACTGTTCTCTGTTTGTTAGCTCTATGGTATGATTCCAGGGCTCATCATCGTCTTTCAGTCTGAAATGCACCGTCTGCCCGTTTGCCTCCACCCAATAGGTTCCGGCCTGGTCTCCAAGCTGAGGGTACAGTGCCACCTGCTGTAACGGCTTTCCATCACAAAACACCATGCCCCTGCGGTTTAAATAAGTCGTCATATCTGTTTTGTCATATTCGATAAATAACCGGTCATGAAGGATATTGACCGCGCAAAATGGGTTATATCCACGGAATTCATCAGGATCCAGTGTTACTTCCCATACCCTTGCATTGTTTTCCCTTTGTTTAACTTCCGGGGAATACCGGGTAATATTCCAGCTTTCACTTTTCTTAAAGTCTTTTGCCTCATAAGAAGCTTTAATTACTACCTCTCCGTCTCCAAAGGCTTCATATGTAATCATCCTATCTGGTCCGCTTCCCCCTCTTACAGGTGCAACACATTCTCTGTATAAGCCCCCATGAATCAGTACCCTGGTGCCTGGGGTTGCAAGCTTTGCAGCTGCATTTATTGTTTTAAATGGGTGATCATAAGTGCCGTCATTTTCATCCGATGCATCTGGGTGATTCCTATTCACGTGCAGTTCTCTGCTATAGTTCTGCTCTTTTTCCCATGACTCAAAAATTTGGCCGTTGGGTAACATCATATCCTGGTCCATATTTCCTCCCGTTCGTACTTGATGATATTCATAAAATTCCTATCGGAACTGTATTTGTTGTATATTTTTTGTATGTTATTTGAATTTTTAGTGTAAAATAATAATATTTTAGTTGAAAATGCCCAATAAATTAATTATAAGAAAATATTCATTAGGAAACAATGACATATACTAAGTTCAATATGAACTATTTTCAGACATATACGACATATCTTCAGGTGTTTATGATGTATTCTCATCTATTATCATAGTTTCTTTAAGAAACGAATATGATATTATCCATTTTCTTCCTTATAGCTGTTTTTCACCCCCTAGACTATGGTAGTTCATAGGCTTGTCTCATTGCCCCTCTCTGCAAAATAGATATAAGCACTTCCGTGTATATTCATCTTGCAAACTTATGGTATATTCCCTCACGGTACATCTTCTGATTTGTCCCTATTCTTTCAAGAACACAAAAAAGAGTCTCCAGGTCTGATTGTTGCAAACCTGAAAACTCTTATCTTTTCCAATCTTCTTATCTTAAAGCCATCTGCATCCGTTCCATCACATAAAACTCACCCTTTAACGCCACCATCTCCTCATTGCTTCCCTCTTTTCGAATTTCCTCCCATACAGTACACCCATCTGGTCTGCTCCCCCGGATTGTGAAACGCTAGTGGACTACGATAAACGTGAGATTCCTCTTCTAAGATACATCAAGCCCTTCATTTTCCTCTACGAGGATTCCGTCTTCTAAAAGAGCCGAATAAGGAGAGCCAAGCTTTTTCAGCTCCTGACAGAGAAATCCTGCCATTAACACAGCTCCCTCCGGCTTTAGATGAGTATTATCTCCCGGCCACATAAAATAGGCCTTAGACGCCAAGTCCCCGACGGACGCCAGATACGCCTCCGTAATAGCCGTTAAGTCAATGACCGGCACTCCTTCTTTTTTTCCTGTCCGCCTTACCGCATCCGGATAGGCACCATGACTTCCTGGCAAGAAGTCTCCCTTGTTATTAAAAAGTCGTCTTGCAATGGGGGTAATCAAAACTGGATAAGCTCCTTTGTCCCTTGCTGCATCAATAAAACGAAGGAGGTTTTCCGGAAACGTAGTCTCTGGATCGGTGTGCCGCTCTGCGTCATCTTTTTCATCGTTATGACCGAATTGGATAAACAGAAAGTCTCCTTGTTTCATTTCCCTTTCTATGTGAGAAAGCCGTCCTTCGTCCAGAAATGACTTTGTGCTGCGCCCGTTCTGGGCAAAGCTTTTCATGTCCACAGAGTCTTTCAGATACCAGAGCATGGCCTGGGAAATACCTGTCTGCGGGTAGGTTGCTATTTTATTGAATTTCACTGTGCTGTCTCCAGCATAAAAGATTGCTGCCATTTACGTACACTCCATACATCGCCCCTGTAAAGCGTTTGCCTTTCACTAGTCCCTCGGAACAGATTGATGTTACATCCGGCCAATGCCACAGGTAGCTGTTATTGAAATAAAAGGTTCGGTGAAGTCCCTTCGTCTCCACCCGAAAGGTAACAGATTTCTGGAAGGAGAAGGGCTTTTGTTCTGTTCTTACATAAGCATTGTTCACATATTCGGAGACAAAGACCATGTCCCTTGTGATGCCGAATTTGATGTAAGTATTCTCATCGTAATAAAGGGTCACCCCTGCATCGGAGGTGAATTCTGTCTCCTCCTCCACAATGTCCATGGTAAATTCCATGGTAAACTGAAAGTCTGGCTGGCATTTCAAAAGCAGGCTTCTGCACCCTTTTTCCCAAAGGTCCATGCCATCTCCCCGAATCCAGACAGAGCCGTCCTCTTCCTCCCGAATACGGCTATCATCCCTTGTCCTGGGCGATAGCCAGGCTTCTTTTTGTTTTACTGAAGTTTCATTCTTCCCCTGGTCCGGATAAGGCAGGGCTGCCAGATAGGAAGGGCCTTTTCCCTTATTGATCACAGGCCAGCCGTCTGATGTCCATTGTATCTCATCCAGGCAGGTTTCCCTACCTAACATTCCCCACTGTCCATCGATAAATCTGGAACAAAGATATGCGATGAACCACCGCCCATCAGCCGTCTGCACCGGCTTTCCATGGCCGCAGCACTGAATAATAGCCATGGCGTCTTTCTGGTGCAGAATGGGATTAAAGGGACACGGTTCATAAGGGCCGTATAGATTCCTGGATCTGGAAACTGTAATCATATGACCTTTCCCAGTTCCCCCTTCGGCCAGAAAGCAGTAATAATATCCATCCTTTTTAACTAGGTGAGGTCCTTCCGGCGCATGGCCCGAATATCCGTACCAGATTAGCACAGGCTCAGATAAGATTTCTTTCCCATCCTCTGAAATCTCCATGATTCTGGCTCCACGATTTAACAGCATATAACGTTTTCCGTCGTCATCTGTAAATATGGAAGGGTCAATGCCAAGCACATCATGAATCACAGGAGTCTCATAAGGGCCCTGGGGAAATTCTGAGCTGGTGACCATCTGGGTCTGAATGAATGGGGCATCATCGTTCTGCCTTAAGGTGGCACAGAGGTAAAACCGGCCGTTGTGATAACTGATATCCGGTGCCCAAAATCCTCTTCCACCTTCCAGACCTCCCAGATGCTCTTCTGCCCATTTGGAATCCGTTACCCCATAGCCAATGACCTTCCAGTGGACCAGGTCCCTGGAATGGGATATGGGCAGGGCCGGGAAATAGAGGAAGCTGGAATGGACCATATAGTAGTCCTCTCCTACCCTAAGAATGCTGGGGTCCGGGTGCATTCCCCTTAATACGGGATTCCGGTAGCAATTCTCTAACCCAAAGCCGCAGACGGTTTTAAAATATTCTTCTATGGGTGTTCCTTTGGAAAGGTCATAAGGTGTTACCATACTCTGATTCGCCCACGCCGGATCCATTCCGCAATATTCCACCAGATAAGCCGTAAGGGATGCATTCTTTCCCATGACCGCATAATGAAGGAGACTGTTTCCCTCCTGGTCACAGTCCTCAATATTAAAAGAATGATCAATCAGGCTTCGGACCTTTGATTCATCTCCTGATTTTGCCGCTTCATACGCCTGCTTAGCTGTTGCTTCTGTCTTCGATGTGTATAAATTCATACTCTCCATACCCTTCCGATAAGCAGTTTAATTTGTTCCCGCTCCAGAGGCAAAGCTTAGCACCTGTCCAACTGGCCCTGGTAAGGGGCTGGCTTTCTCCCAGGAAGTTGAATCGGACGCCATCGGTGGACCAGGCAAACCGGTACATTTTCGATTCAAACACCTCCAGCCTTAGAGTAACCGTATCTCCCTCGTAAGGGAGGGAAACACTTAAGGTCTCAACAGCCTTTCCTTCAAAGTTTTTCTCCGTAACCGTTCCCGTATAAAGACTGAGCGCATGACCACTTTCTGTCTTTTCCATTCCCAGATAAGCATATTTATGACCGATTATTCCAATGGCAGCCATATCTCCCTTTTTATGTCCCTGGAGCCGCACCTTAGCCGTCATGGAAAATGCCTGGTGCTGGGGAATCTGGGTAAGGGCGTTGGGCGCATACCACAAAAGATTATCTCTCGTCTCATTGGACAAGCAGAAAAGGCGGAGGCCCTTATGTCCTTTTACGGAATAAAAGAAATCTTTGGGGTTTGCCTGCCACTGCCACTGAAGCCCAAGACGATCTTCGGTAAAATCATCAGAGGTAGCTATCTTGTATTCTGACTCTCCCATGGCAGGAAGCCGCCACTTCCTTACCGGTTCTCCAATTCCGTCTCCATTTTGCTCGGCTCCTATAAAGGGCCAGCCATTGTTAAAGCACATGGGCTGCAAGTGAATGATTCTTCCAAGCTCATGAACATCCTGGAAATGTAAAAACCAGTGCTTCCCATCCACGGCCGTGACCCAGCCGCCCTGATGAGGTCCGTTGATATCGGTATTTCCCTGATGCATGACGATCCGGTACTCATAAGGGCCCTTTATGGATTTGGACCGAAGCACAGACTGCCAGCCCGTTGCCACGCCGCCGGAAGGCATCAGTATGTAATAATATCCCTCATATTGATAAAGCTTTGGTCCTTCCGTAGTCGGTGCCAGCTGTTCTCCATCAAATATTGTCATAGGCTCAGATAGAACCTTGGTACACTGGGGATCAATCTCCACCAGATCCAGGCGGTGCTTGATCCCGCACCGGCTGTTCGCATAAGCAAAGACCATATATGCCCTGCCATCCTCGTCCCAGAAGGGACAGGGATCAATCCAGCCTTTGACCTCATGCAGGCAGTGCAGCTTAAACTCTCCATAAGGATCCGTGCTTGTTGCCACGTAAATACCTTCATCCGGCAGAGGAATAAACACATAGAAGGTTCCTTCATGAAAACGTATGGACGGAGCCCAGGTTCCGGAGCCATGGGAAGGCCGGTTATACTTTTCAAATGGTAGTGACCGTACACAATAGTTAATAATCTCCCAGTGGACCAAATCTCTGGAATGAAGAAGCGGAACTCCTGGTAAATAAGTGAAGGAGGAAGCTACCATATAGTAGTCTTCTCCCACCCGAATCACATCCGGGTCAGAATAATCTGCATATAAAATGGGATTCTGATACATTCCCTTACCCCCAAAATTTATTGTTTTATACATAGAAAAAGAGGCAAAACTTCTGCCCCTTTTTTCTGCCGTAAGGATTATTCCTTTACAGCTCCGATATTAACGCCTTGGATGAAATACTTTTGGCAGAACGGATAAATAATCATAAAAGGAAGGATTGCAACGATGACCGCAGCATTTTTTACTGTATTCTCCGTAGCTCCGCCAATTGCCTGGGGCAGGTCACTTCCCATAATAACAGACCTAAGCTTCATTTGGAAGTTATATAAATTATCATTCGTAATATAAAGCTTATAATGGGTATAATCATTCCAATAAGAAACGGCATACATTAAGCCAATGGCGGTCAATGCTGCTTTTGATAGCGGAAGTACGATTTTAATAAATACTCCCATAGGTGAACATCCATCAATTTCTGCTGATTCAAACAGACTGGAGGGAATTCCTTCAAAAAAGTTTCTCATAAGAACAATATTGTAAACATTAATGGCCGGCATAAGGATAACTACCCATAAAGTATTCGTAATATGAATTGCCTTCATTACCAGATAGGTAGGAATCATACCACCACTAAAAATCATGGTAAATAAAAGCATATTGGCAAAAAGTGTTCTTCCCGGCATCTTCCACTGAATCAGAACATAGGCACCAAGGGTTGCAATGGTAAGGCCCGTAAAGGTTCCTACGATCGTCGTAAAGCAGGACACCAGAAATGGTTTGTAAAGTGTTGGGTTTGTAAATACGGAAACGTATCCCGCCAAACCAAATTTTTCAGGAAACAGCTTCATACCATAAGCTGTTTTTAAATCAAGCGAGTCAATCAGTACTTTATAAATAGGGATAATCATGACAAGGCTTATAAGCACGAATATTATCACCAGCGCATAATCAAATGCTGTTGCTTTCTTTTTCACGTTTTCCTCCCCCTAAACAATTCCTCTTCCTCTGACTTTATGACTTGCCTTGTTACATACAAGAACAAACAGACAACCAACCAGAGAGGCTGTAAGCCCTACTGCAGTCGTATAACCATAATCAGGAAGAGCACCGGAATTAAATGTTTGTGTATAGATATATGTATGGAGTACATCTGATTTTTGAATAACAGCATCATTTTGCATTACGAAAACTGATTCAAATAAATTCATGACCTTAGCAAGGTTTAATATAAGCACTGTTATAATGGTGTTATAAAGAGCTGGCATAGTAATGTAGCGCAACCTGCTAAAGCGGCCTGCACCATCCATGGACGCAGCCTCATAAAGCTCTGGATTGATTCCGGACAGCGTCGCTATGAAAATGATGGTGCCCCACCCCGTATCTTTCCACACGTTGATGGTATAAAACATTCCCCGCCACCATTCCTTATCCGCCAGAAAATAAATCCCTTCATTGACAATGCCAAGCTTTACTAACACGGAGTTGACTAATCCTGCACTTGTTGGGGAAAGTATTAAGGTAAATACAGAGGCAGTTACAACCCATGACATAAAATGAGGCAGATATACAATGGTCTGAGTTATCTTCTTAAACGTTACGGACCTTAGCTCATTGAGCATAAGAGAAAGAGCAACAGCCGTAAAAGTATTCAACAGGAGCTTAACAACACTTAATGTAATTGTATTGCCAAAAGCATTCCAAAACCCTGACATTTTCATCATTTTCTCAAAATGCTGAAGGCCTACGAATACAGGCTCCTTAATTCCTTTATAAGAATAAAAAGCATATCGGATACCAAACATGGGAAGATAGTTAAATACTATCGCAAAAATCAGCACCGGTAAGAACATCAAGTAAAATCCCTTGTAGTACCGAAGCGAAACCAGCAACGGCCGTTTATTTTCGCCTGCAGAATTCACTGCAGGCCCTTTCTTCTTTACATTCATATGCCAAACCTTCCTAAATCTATTTTGCAGCTCCAGCTTCATTCAGAGAGTCTACGATCAGCTTAGACCATTCAGCTCCGCCTTCGCTTTCAAACCGCTTGTAAGCCTCATCAATGGATAAGCCCTGAACCACCACATCAGCAACAATAGAGTTCTTTAATGTCGTTAAATCGCCGTTATAAGTAGCCATTGCCTCGGTAGATGGAATGATAACAGCCGCATGGGAATTTTCATTAAATAATTCCTGAGATACTCTTGCCTCTTCTTTTACATTGTTCTTACCAGGATCATTGTCCCAGGTCACAATTGCCAGGGTAGGATCAAGGTGCTGCTTGGTATACTGTGTTCCTGGCTTCTCAATGCTTTCCTTTGTATGGAACTCACCCTCTGCATAGGTATTTCCAAGAATAGTTTCAGCCTTTGTAGACCAGTGTACATCCTCAACTCCATAGCTCCAGAGCATCTGCATATCACCGCCGTCAAGCATGTTTTCAATAAAATATTTAAATACGCCTTCGGGATTTTCACAGGCAGAAGTAATGGCCCAAACAGGTGCGGTTCCTTCTTCATAGGTTCCAACCTCTTTAATCGGCTTTAACGGAATCAGCTCTCCGTCTTTTCCATTGGCTTCCAGATTGTTCTTTAAATTGGTGGCCCAGGTACCTGCCCAGTATGTAAATGCTCCAAATTTATCTTCATAGAACTTATTTCTGCAGTCATTGGTTCCGTTGGTCAGAGTTTCTTTATCAATATATCCTTTGGAATAAGCATCTCTTAAACGCTCCAGGGCGCCTTTGAAGTTTTCTTTTGTAAAGCCGTCATACCAGACGCCATCTTCGCCCAATGCAAAGTTTGGCTGTGCATCCTGATAAAATTCAGGAAGGTAATTAGAGGAAGGATCTCCGCCTTTTGCCCCAACCAGTCCGGCTGCGGAAACACCATAGGTATCTCCATTCACACCGTTTCCATCAGGATCGCCCTCTGTAAATGCCTTCAGCATATTTAAGTACTCATCATAAGTGGTAGGTGCTTCTAATCCACAATTATCTAACCATTTTTTCTTTACATAGGTAAGACATCCGCCTCTTCTTGCATTAGGGAATCCATAAAGCTTTCCGTTAAGCTTTGTGGCTTCAATGACATCTTCCCCTTTTACACGGCCGGAAGCCTTTAACTCTGAATTATTCCAGGCCTCTGTCATATCCCAAAGAGCACCCTCTTCTGCATAACCGGTATAATAACTACCATTTAAGATAATGACATCTGGCCAGTTCTCTGGACCGGAAGCAAAGCTTTGACCCAAAACGTCAAAGTAAGCATCGTGATCTGGCTGAATGATTTCTAAATCAATGCCGGTCAATTCTTCCCACTTTTTCTCGAAAGCATCTCTGTTGTTTGCTTTTGTGGTCACGGTACCGTTTACCATAATCGTGATTTTTTCCGGCTTCTTTACCTCACTTTTTCCAGTTGTCTCCCCAGTTGCGGAACTGGACTCCGCACTTTCAGCTGTGCCGCTCGTCTTTGAACCAGCCGAACATCCACTTAACGCCATGGTCGCTGCCATGGTCATGGCCATACCTGCTGCCAGCATTTTCTTTACTCTCATCTGAAACCTCCCAATATATTATTTGTGTACGTCTTCGACGCTACGCCATCATATCATTGGAAGTCTGTGATATCAACAGACACTTTTTCATTTCATTGTTCATTTTTATCTTATTGCTGTTTTACATCCTTTTTTTCTTATGCAGTTTACACATCGCTTTTACTTGAAATCCATTTTTTTCTTGATTCTCTTATCAAATATCCCATTTTATAACGTACATTATTTACTTTCAGTGTACAGTTTTTAAATATTGGGGTGGTTTTATTGCTTTTACGACTGTTTCATACTATAATTTCCTCATACGAAAAAGGAACGGTGCTCATGAAAACTTACAACAAGCAGACTCAGGACATACCATACAAAAATCACTTAATGTTCTCCTACACCATCTTTCTGGCAATGATTCTCGTCATCGGCATCATACTGTATTACAATTCCTCCGGACAGGTCAAAAAAGGAATCAATCAGCAAAACCGTCTTACTCTGTCAGCTTCGGTCACACAGCTTGACAGTTCTATGGAACTGATGAATGCAGCGGTAAAGCAGGTCTCCTCCAACCGTTTTTTCAACAATTTGTCAAACCTTTCCGGAACGGAAGACAATGACTTTTATTATCTGGGCTACCAGACCCAGCTAAGTTTAAAAGCCATCACTCCTGTGGAGGTGCTGCTGCCAATCAGCAACTCTTTTATTTTTATGGAAAAAAGCAGGTACGTGGTTTCCTCTACCTTGTTTTCTGACTTTCGTTTTTTTGTGATGAACAATGCAAAATATCGGTTAGATCCAGAAGCCTTCTCTAATGCTCTGTTAGACGAAAAGCAATGGAACCGTTTTATTCCCATGTCCGACTTTAAAGGAGACTCGAAAAACTATCTTTTCGTTTATCCCCTTTTAAATCCCCTTCGTTCTGAGAATAAGCCAGTCTCCGTTTTATGCTATCTGTTTGACTATGACCTGATCAATGAATTTTTTTCCGGTATCAACTTATACGGAGACGGATACTTAACCGCCTATAATAAAAATGGATCCCAGATGTTCTTTTTATCTGACGGCAGCCCATCAGACTCCTATGAGACCCTGAATAAGCTGGAGTATACAGACCAGATCGCTCATATGATCTCAAGGGAAAACCGCCAGGAAATGCTTGTTACAACCGTTTCTTCCTCTTATAATGGCTGGACGTATTATCTGGTTCAGCCAGAGGACAGCGCATATTATTCCATCACCTCGTCCCAGCGCTTCTTTACTATAATCACCATTTTCGCTTTTGTTTTCGGGGGCGTGATTACTATCATATTCTCATCCAAAGGAAGCCGGTATTTAGCCCAGCTTTACAATGAGCTGGTATTGAAGGAATCCGTGGCCTCCTCTCTGAACCAGATTGTAGAAAAACAAAAGCCAATGGTCATAGAATCCTATATGAGACGGATCATGGAGGGAAGCATTACCACCAATGAAGAAAAGGAATACATAATCAATGAGCTTGGCTTAGAACAGCCAGAGGTGAAATACCATGTCCTTTATACCGAGGTGTCTCCTTCTGAGTCAGGAAACATTCATTCCAGGGATATGGAGCTTTTGATCCAGAATTATGATACCCTGGTGCGAGAGGCCCTTACCCGCTACTATCCGAATACCGGATATATTTACAAGCCTTCGGACCGGGTATTCGCCACTCTTATTTCTTCGGATAGATCAGTTCCCTATGAAACCATTGCAGGAAAGAATAAAGCTACCTTTATAGAGCTTCACAATGAGCTTCTGGAAAAATACGGCATCTGGATTCAGGGAGGCCTTGGAGACAGAAACAGTATGATTTCCTATACCTGGAAATCATATCAGCAGGCAAAGGAAACGAAATCCATCACCACCAAGGACCAATATGTCCTAAGCTGTGATATCAATCAATCCAATGATGTTTACTACTATCCGGAAAGTCTTTCCGTCCAGCTCAGCGGATTTATCTCCAGCGGAAACAAGGATCAGGTTCAGGAGCTGTTTAAGCTGATTCGAAATGAAAACACAAAAAAGAAAAACTTATCCTATACCCAGAAGGGGTGGCTGGTATCTGACGTGCGGGCAACGGTATTTAAAAAACGGCACAACATTCTTACGGCAGGGATGCCCCAGGAAAAGCTACAGCTATTGGATATCATTGACAAGCAGTTTGAAGGGGAAATGAGCTTAAGCATTTTAGAGACCATTGCCCTGGAGCTTTGCGATGTGTGCCGTTCCGAGGGCAACGAGCTGATTTTAAGTATTCAGGAGTACATCAACAGCAATTACCATGATCCGGATCTGTGCCTGACAAAGATTTCCGATGAATTTGGAATTTCAGAAAATTATTTCAGCTATCTCTTTAAAAAAGAGGTATCGGAGAATTTCTCCATTTATTTAGAACGGCTTCGAATGGCGAAAGCAAAGGAGATCATCACAGAATCCGATGCTGGCCTGTCTACCTTATACCAGTATATCGGCTATAACAATGCGGCCTCCTTCCGCCGTGCATTTAAGAAAAATTTTGGTGTATCACCAAAGGAAATGAGGGATAACGTCAATGCAAAACAACATGGAAACCATCCTGAAAAAAACGTCTGAGGAGATATGGAACAGCCTCTTAAATAGCGGACTTCCCATTCACAGCTTTCTTATGGACTGGAACGGACAGCTGATAAAGGAAGTATATCAGGCTCCCTATGAAAAAGAAGATTACCACCGCATGTTCTCCATTACCAAAAGTCTTACTTCCATTGCCATTGGATTTCTCCTTGATGATGGAAGGATTACTCTGGAGGACAAAATCACCGATTATTTTCCGGAATACTGCTTATCAGGTAGTGCCCATCCCTGGTTACTGGACATGACTATACGCCATATGCTGACCATGGAAACCTGCCATGCTTCTACTACGTATAAAAGAAACCGGGAGAATCACTGGGTAGAAAGCTTTTTTATTACCCCTCCCTCCCACCGCAGCGGCCAGATTTTCCTATACGATACCTCAGCTAGCCACACCCTGGCGGCTCTTGTTAAGAAGCTGACAGGCTATAGCCTCTTAGACTATTTAAGAGAAAAGTGTCTGGATGGGATCGGCTTTTCCAAAGAAGCTTATATCATGAAGGATCCTTTTGGCTCAGATATGGGCGGCACCGGCCTTATGGCTCTTCCCTCCGATCTTATAAAGCTGGGACGTTTTTGTATGGATACCCTTTATAAAGGACAAGGGGTTTTTGCCAATTACCTTCGGGAAGCGGTTTCCCTTCAGGTTCCTACCCTTCACTTTGGACAGACCTTGGAAGAACAGCTGGGATATGGCTATCAGTTTTGGCGCATCCGCGATGGCTTTGCCATGTATGGACTGGGTGGACAGTATGTCCTTTTCTACCCGGAACAGAATCTGGTGTTTGCTATAACGGCTGACACGCAAAACATCAAAGGCGGAAACCAGACAATACTGAATATAATTGGGGATCGTGTGAGAAAACTGGAATCAATAAAGACAGATATGGGGACGCTTCCATATGAGACAGAACAAAAGTTAAGTGATAACCCTCTAAAGGAATGGAACAGCTCTTACCGGCTTCTGGATAATGAGAAGGAATTTGAGACATTGATTCTCTCTTTTAACCAGTCGGAAGGCCTTCTCATTCTCTCCAGCGTTAGGAACAGCTTTTCTATCCCATTTTCCTTTACAGAGCTTAAAGTAAGTACTTTACAGGGGTATAACGAAAGGATTGCTGTAAAAGCGGTCTGGGCTGACAGCCATACTTTGTACCTGCCAGTACAGATTGTAGGGGAAAGTGTGGGCTCCATTCACATAATGCTCAGTGTCTCAGAAAAGAATATTACTGTCTTTATGAGGAAAGCGGAGGAATCTCTTTTTACTGAATTTCAGGGATTTTTAGAGGGAATGGTTATTTAAGTTTCGTTGGCTTAAAATAGAATTACTTATATGCAGCATTCTAAGATATTGTTTCTCAATTATAATTTTTAAGGACTAATATTAAGAAGGAAGAAGAGCTATGTCAAACAACGCAAAACAGAGAAGAATCATTTTAGATTTAGCAATTACTTTAGATGGCTTTATTGAAGGAAAAAATGGTGAAGTTGATTGGTGCATTATGGACCCTGATATGGGATTCACTCATTTTCTGAATGAAGTTGACACTATCTTATATGGTAGAAAAAGTTACGATTTATGGGGACAATACCTTCCCAAAGAGGAAGACTCCGAGGAAGAAAAAGAAATATGGAAGTTGATTCATAATAAAGAGAAATATGTGTTTTCCAGAACTCAGACAAATACTAACAATCAAGCAATATTTATAAATGAAAATATTCTTGAAGAAGTAAACAAATTGAAGAATCAGCCTGGTAAAGACATTTGGCTGTATGGAGGAGCAAGTCTCATTACAACTTTTATAAATTTAGGACTTGTGGATGAATTCAGATTATCTGTTCACCCCGTTGTTTTGGGAGAAGGAAAACCATTATTTGTTGATATAAAACAGAGAATGAATTTAAACATGATTAATATCAGAAAATTCTCCTCTGGTGTTGTACAACTAATCTATCATTGGAATGGGAATGAATTCTTAACAGAGTCATAAATAATAGGAAGCCATTGGATCGTTGTCCGATGACTTCCTTCTTTTCTATCTGTAATCCGGGAAATGGTCTTATTCTATCTCGCCTGCATTTGCCATGTTTCTTGTATGCAGTACGCCCCCTTCAATAATAAAAAGCCCGCTCTTACTTCTCATAACGGAGTAATACTCTTCTTCCCCATGAGACAGGCCGTAGACGATTTGAACGGTCTTCCAATTGCTCCTGTAAATATTCCCTACTTTTGTAATCTCCGGTATTTCCTCCGTTCGGCTTACCTCCACCATATTTTTATTGCCCACCATGTTTACATAATTGTACCTTGTAATTGTGATGGATAACATAAGCCCCATGGCCAGAAATCCAAATAATCCCGTTAGCATAACCCATTCTTTCCCAATAAAAAAGAGGACGAATAATAGAATCATAATGATGATATATATGATTCCAAACGCTGTAATTCCCACTATATTTGTCATATCTCCCACCCCTATATTCCATCTGTTTCTTGTGTGCTGTCAAACGAAATGAATATACTTTTTTACTTAACCCTACACCTCTTTTCTCCTGTTAAAATCATACCATAATATTAATAAAATTAACATATAAATCCTTGTTTTTTTCCTAAAATTTTACAGTTTCTAAGTTCTTTTTCTACCTGAAATATTTGATCTGAGCAAAAATATTTTTGTCTCTCAGTTACTACATCATGGATTCTTTTTTTGACTTATGTTACTATTATGAAAATACGTTATAATCAGAATATGGTAAAACCACCTGTTGAGAAAGGATTGATTGTTATGAAAAAAAAACGGAAAGCAATTCTCCTCATTCTGTCCGCCCTAACGATAACGCTTATCATTGTGTTTTATCTATATGTATCTGATTATTATAGAGCTGACACTGTCGCTGTGGAGGCTTTAAATCAGGATTTGATAAATAATAAAGCGTTTATTAAAAATGATCTCATTATAATACCTTCCAGAACTGAATCTGATTCCGCACTCATTTTTTACCCCGGAGGAAAAGTGGAGGCGTCAGCATACTATCCCCTTCTCTCCCGGCTTGCAGATAATGGCATTACCTGCGTCTTAGTTAAAATGCCATTTCATCTTGCTTTCTTTGATTACTCTGCCGCAGACAGAGTCTTTGATACCCTGCCAGACATTAAAAACTGGTATATCGGAGGTCATTCCCTTGGTGGGGCCATGGCAAGTAAATATATGTCTGAGCATCCAGGGAAATTAAAGGGACTTATTCTGCTTGGAGCTTATGTTTATGGGGATGTGCCGTCATCTAAGGCATTGACTATCTATGGAACGAAAGACGGCGTCTTAAGCAAGGAGAAAATCAAAGAATCTGACCTCCAGCTTCCTTTGACGGGAGGAAATCATGCCAACTTTGGCAATTACGGAAATCAAAAAGGGGATGAGGAGGCGGATATCAGCAGAGAATTACAACAACAGAAAACGGTAAAGGCTGTGGAGGAGTTTATTGAGTAGATGGTTCGTTCACTTACTAATTAACCGCCAGCCCCAATCCTCGTAATGTCGATTGGGGCAAGGCGGTTTTTATTGTTTGTATATTACATATTTCGTTTATAAAAATACAAGCTTAGCATATAGTTTCTAGTTTGAAAGGTTCATCATTGGCTTCTTAATTTAGCTGTATAATCTGAATCTGAGCATTCTTGTTTGCACCGAATTCAACAGTTCCTCCTGCGGTACTGTTAACCGCCAGGGTCAGCACATCGCCATTAGTCAATGGTACGATTGAACTACCAGTAATAGTCTTAGCTTCTGTAGAAACTGTAGTACCTATCAACAAGGACGGCTCCGTAAAGACTCCGTTAACCTGAACGCCAACATTGAGATCAAAGTCTCCTGTCGTTGACAATAACGATACCATAAATTCTACAAAATAATTACCTGATTCAGTTACTGTTATACTATTAGTACTTGGCGCCATCCTGCTTGTTAACATTGAGCTAGATAAAGCAACAGGTTCCGTATCTCCAGCGCTGATTGGTATTGTTTGTGCAGTATTGTTAAATGCACCACCAAATGCCAAAGCTGCTACAGGACCGGTATCTCCTGTTGGACCGGTTGGGCCAGTATCTCCTGTTGGACCGGTTGGGCCGGTATCTCCTGTCGGGCCAGTCGGGCCGGTTGCTCCTGTTGGACCAGTCGGGCCGGTGTCGCCAGTTGGGCCTGTTGGGCCGGTCGCTCCTGTATCTCCCGTGGGGCCGGTCGCTCCTGTATCTCCCGTAGGACCGGTCGCTCCTGTATCTCCCGTGGGGCCGGTCGCTCCTGTATCTCCCGTTGGGCCGGTCGCTCCTGTATCTCCCGTGGGGCCAGTTGCTCCTGTATCTCCCGTTGGACCGGTCGCTCCTGTATCTCCCGTGGGGCCGGTGGCTCCTGTATCTCCCGTGGGGCCAGTTGCTCCTGTATCTCCCGTGGGACCGGTGGGGCCGGTATCTCCCGTTGGACCAGTTGCTCCTGTATCTCCCGTGGGGCCAGTTGCTCCTGTTGGACCAGTTGGACCAGTATCACTCG
>NZ_JHWJ01000013.1 GCF_000687555.1 [Clostridium] aerotolerans DSM 5434
GGGATGGACTGACCTCTGGTGTATCTGTTGGTGATCAACACCATGGCAGAGTAGCCAAGTCGGGAAGGGATAAACGCTGAAGGCATCTAAGCGTGAAGCCCCCCTCAAGATGAGATATCCCATCGCAAGAGTAAGACCCCTTGAAGACGACGAGGTAGATAGGGCAGAGGTGGAAGCATGGCAACATGTGCAGCTGACTGTCACTAATAGGTCGAGGGCTTAACCAGGTTGGTTTAGGTAAGAGGAAGAACGGATGAAAGATATATAACAATGTGTGGTTTTGAGGGTATGTGTAAATATCTTCAATAAGGTTTGGCCTGGTGGCTCAGTTGGTTAGAGCGCCGCCCTGTCACGGCGGAGGTCGTGGGTTCGAGTCCCATCCGGGTCGTTTTACAACTAAATTTTGATTATGGGATCTTAGCTCAGCTGGGAGAGCATCTGCCTTACAAGCAGAGGGTCATAGGTTCGAGCCCTATAGGTCCCATTCCGTATGCAAACCGCATTTGGATAGTTGTGCCGATGTGGCTCAATTGGCAGAGCAGCTGATTTGTAATCAGCAGGTTATCGGTTCGAGTCCGATCATCGGCTTGCAATAAAAATTAAATTATGGATGGGTTCCCGAGTGGCCAAAGGGGGCAGACTGTAAATCTGTTACGACACGTTTCGATGGTTCGAATCCATCTCCATCCATTTGGTGATTAAAATATCAATCACTGCATATAATACAATATAATTTAATAGCGCGGGGTGGAGCAGTCTGGAAGCTCGTCGGGCTCATAACCCGAAGGTCGTAGGTTCAAATCCTGCCCCCGCAATTTTTATGCGCATTATTAGTGAAATCTTACGAAAGCGTGCATAGGCCCAGATAGCTCAGTTGGTAGAGCAGTGGACTGAAAATCCACGTGTCGCTGGTTCGATTCCGGCTTTGGGCATATGGGATACTAGCTCAGGTGGTAGAGCACTTGACTTTTAATCAAGTTGTCCGGGGTTCGAATCCCCGGTGTCTCAGGACAAGCCTTGAAACAGAAATGTTTCAGGGCTTTTTATATTGTCCGAAGATCATATTACTCATCGAATTCTACGATTACGTAATAACCCCGATCATTATGTTTTACTTCTTTTACAATCCCTTTATCAGATTTTATGCGGTCTCTTCCAGAGTAACAGCCAGACATGGCCACAGCTGGATCGATAATGTAACTGTAGCTGCTGGCGCCTTCTCGTTCAATGACGTGAACTTCATCATTTGCCTTTACCAGACCAGGACGCTCCATTTTAAACTCGATTAACCTCATAGTAATCTTCCTCTCTTTCTTTTTTACTCAAAATACTATTATAGCTTCCGGAGAAAAAATTGTAAAGAAGGGATAAGGATGATATACTTACACAAGTGTATATTAATAGCACCAGAAGAGGATAGTATAGTGAGAGAAAGACCAAGATTATTAGAGAGATTAATAGATTATAGCAAATCTGATTTTTATCCATTTCATATGCCTGGGCATAAGAGGCAGCATAGGAGTGACGGGGTAAGAAATTTCCCTAATCCATTTTCTATAGATATTACGGAGATTGAGGGATTTGATAATCTTCATCGGCCGGAGGGCATTTTAAAGGATTCTTTGGAGTGGGCGGCTGAGGTTTATGGTGCAGATAAAACTTATTATCTTGTGAATGGGAGTAGCTGTGGGATATTAAGTGCGATTAGTGCAGCGGTATCAAACAGAGGCAAGATTTTAATGAGCAGGAATTGCCATAAGTCAGCATTTCATGGAGTTTTCCTCAAACAGTTGGAAGCAAAATATATTTATCCACAAATGGTACCGGATTTGGGGCTGCAAGGTGGAATACTGGCTGAGGATGTCGAAGAATTGTTGAAAACAAGTCCAGAGGTCGAGGCAGTGCTTGTGGTATCCCCAACTTATGACGGTGTTGTTTCAGATATTAAGGCGATTGCTGAAGTGGTTCATAGGTTTGGTATACCGTTAATTGTGGATGAAGCCCATGGGGCGCATTTTACATTTGGTAGGGTGGATGAATTTCCGGTGTCTGCATTGGAATTAGGTGCTGATGTTGTGATTCAGAGTCTTCATAAGACGCTTCCCTCCTTGACGCAGACTGCTATTTTACATGTCAGGAGAGGGTATATTGATTTAGACAGACTTGATCGCTATATTCATATGTATCAGACTAGCAGCCCGTCCTATGTATTTATGGCTAGTATAGAGAATTGCATTGTTTACATGGATGGTGAGGGAAGAGAGAAGCTGGGTGAATTTTCTGAGTCTTTGATTAGAATGCGAAGTCGGTTAGAAGGGATGAAGCATTTAACGCTGCTTTCGGATGAAATTATTGGGCAGTATGGTGTTTATGATATGGACCGGTCAAAAGTGATTGTGTCTACAAGAAATACTGGATGGTCAGGGAACCAATTAAGCGATTTGCTGCGGGAAGAGTATCATTTGGAAATGGAAATGTGCGGGGCAGACTATGTGACGGCCATAACAACCTTAGAGGATACTGAGGAAGGGCTTCAGAGGCTTTGCAGTGCATTGCTTGAGTTGGATGATCAATATGGAGCTACAGCTGGTTTGGGAAGCATTTCTTTGCAGGAAGATGGGAAAATGGCAGGGCAGAGTGATACTGGTAGTGTGCTTCTTGGTATTACGATTGAGGAAGACTGCAGATATCCCATTTTTGAAGCAATGGATGGCAGACGTCAAAAAATGAAGATTTCAGAGGCAATAGGTAGAGTGTCGGCTGAATTCGTTTATTTGTATCCACCAGGGATTCCGATTGTTGTACCGGGCGAAGTTCTGACAGGTGATTTAGTGGAACTGATTATGAAATTTAAGGATTTAGGGCTTCCGGTTCAGGGAATGGAAGATGAGGCGGCAGAAGAAATATTTGTTTTAGAAGAAATGTAGGTACTACATTTTCTATGAGATATGATCAATGAATTGGAGCAAATGAAGATGGGAAAGATATTTTACGTGATGGGGAAGAGCGCTTCTGGTAAGGATACTATTTATAAGCGGTTACTGGAAATGCAGCCCCAGCTGAAACAGGTTGTTTTATATACCACCAGACCGATTCGGGAGGGGGAAAAAGACGGGAAAGAATATTATTTTACCTCTGAGGACAGGTTGATGCAGTTGCGGGAAGAAGGTAAGATCATTGAAGAGAGGACATATCAGTCTGTTTTGGGTCCGTGGACTTATTTTACGGTTGACGATGGACAGATTGATGTGAATAATGATGACAGCTATCTGATGATTGGTACCTTGGAATCCTATGAGAAAACAAGGAATTATTATGGAGCTGGTATCATGGTTCCTATTTATATTGAAGTGGAAGACAGGAAACGTCTGTTGAGGGCCCTTGATAGGGAAGATAAACAGAAAGAGCCTAAATATGCAGAGCTTTGCAGACGGTATTTGGCTGATGAAGAGGATTTTAAAGAAGATAATTTAATTCGATGCGGAATTAAGCGAAGATTCTTGAATGATGATTTGGAAATGTGTCTTAGAGATATTTTGGAGGTCGTAAGGGGTAAGGTAGTTCATGCTTTGGATGGGCTTGGATAGTTAGGATTAGAGATAAGGATAGAAATAGAGATAAGATAGAAATAGAAATAGAAATAGAAATAGAGATAGAAATACAGATACAGATATAGATACAGATTGCTAATTAGCCATGTTTCGGTGAGATGAAAGGTATCGTAATAATTATATAAATACAACATAGAAAAAGTCCTTGGGTAGATGCGATCTTTACTTATCCAAGGACTTGTTTTTATTTATAGACTTGTTTATCTATTTATTATTTATTAATTTATTTATAGAGTGAGATGTGAAAGAAGGGCTGATATAAGATAAAATTTTTCGTAATTAAAATTATTGATAACAAAAATGGTACATAATTAGAGTGATATCAATTGTAAAGATTCAGAAGCAGAATGAGAAAAGCAAAGTATTTTAACATATTATTATAATATCAAAATGAGATTTCAAAGACGGCGCCTTGTTCCTGATTGTAAGCTGTGATTTTACCGTTTAACAATTCTGCGGCTGATTTGGCAATGGCAAGGCCAAGGCCGAAGTTGCCATTTTTACCTTTATAAAAGCGGTCAAAGATAAACGGAATGTCGGTTTCGGGGATTCCATCTCCGTCATCGGATATTTTCAGACTGATGGTTTCTGCTGTTTTCTCCAGGGATATTGTTACGTTCTTTTTCGCGTAACGGAGGCAATTGGATACAATGTTCATTACGGCCTGGGAAAGGAGCATATCGTCGATCTGAACCATTACATCATACTCTGGGAGGTGCAGCTCTATGGTCTTGTTTGTTTTGGCGGACAGGCCCATAAGGCGCTGGGTATAATCTTTTAATAGGTGACAGAGATTTACTTCTTCCCACTGAGGCTTATAGGTGCCGCTTTCATATCTTGATAGGGTCAGGAGTTCACTTACTAATTCGTTTAGGCGGATGCTTTCTCGCTTTATGATTTGTGCTGCTTCTTTTGTATCGGGGAATATTCCGCTTTCTATCCCTTCTGCATAGCCTTGGATGGACATGAGCGGTGTTCTTAGCTCGTGTGAGGCATTTTGCAGGAAGGTTTTTTGGTTTCTATCGTAGGCCTCTAATCTTCCTACCATGAGGCTTATATTTTCGTATAGCTGCTTGAATTCTATTGTATCCTGGGGGCTGGTAAAATGGCTGGCGTCGAAGTTTCCCTGGCCAATTTCTAAGGAGAGGCTGCTAAGTTTTGTTATGGGGTTTGTTATGTGGGCGGCGATTCTTTCGGATAAATATATGGCAATCAGGATCCCTAGAAGCATGATAACGACCAGGATTTGGTTGACCGCAGCCAGGTATTTATTAATGTGTTCTGTTGGGAGGGCAAATACGGCTATCATATTGCTTAGATCATCACTGTTCATGGTATATGCAATGGTAAAGTACTTTTTTCCATTTACGGGTATGGTATAGACCGTTCTTTCTTTCATCTGGTCTATTTTCGGGGAAATGACGTTTAGAAAGGCGGTTTGAGATGAGGTGAGTTTTGTTTTTGCCGGGAATACCGGGGCTGAATTGATATCCAGCAAATAAAAATCCATTCCCTGTGAAAAATGAGAGGATTTGAGAGCTGAAAGGATATTTCGGGCCATTTCCAGGGCTCTTTTTTCGGTGGGGGTGCCTCCGTCTGTCTCCAGCTCGCTTTTTATTACTTTTTCTACTGCGTGGATCGTGGCTTTTAATTCATTTTTGGCAGATGCATTTAAGTAAATGCGGAGAGATATGTTAAATAGTACCAGGGTTGCAAGTGGAATCAGTATGAGCAGGATAAGAAAGGGTCTTCGAATCTTATTTTTTATACTCTTCATGGGTATCTCCTAATTCCAGACGGAAGCCATAGCCCCAGACTGACTGAATTTTAACATCGGCTTCTGCAGTGACCAGTTTTTTTCGAAGCCTTTTTATGACATCATCGGTGGCTCTTGTATCCGCTTCGAAGTCGAATTTCCATACATACTTTAGCAGGTCCTCTCTTGATACGGCCTGATCTTTTCGCTCTAATAAGTAGACCATGAGGGCAAATTCGGTTGGGGTGATATCAAGTGGCTTTCCTTCAACGGAAAATTCTCTTTTATTTACATCAACTTTTATATTTCCATAGGTGTATATTTCTCCTTTGTAGCTGCCACGGTCTAAGTCCATTCTGCGAAAAAGGGCTTTCACTCTTGTTACCAGCTCCATGGGAGAAAATGGTTTTGTCAGATAATCATCAGAGCCAAGGGTAATTCCTGCGATACGGTCTGTTTCGCTGTCTCTGGCAGAGACAATGATAATTAGGGTGTTACTTCGTTTGCGGATCTCGCTGCAAAGAACCAGTCCGTCTGTGCCAGGCATCATTATATCAAGTATGACCATATCAGAGGGGGATTTATCAAAGGCCGATAATAATTTGTCTCCATCAGGAAATGTCTGGACTTCGTAGTCCTCTGCAGCCAGAAAAAGTTGTATCAAATCTCTTATGGGCTGTTCATCATCTGCAAGGTAAATTTTCTTTTTTTCCATCGATACCCCATCCTTTCGGCTGTTTTTTGTATTTTATCATTTTCTTACTTTAAATGATATAGCTGCCACTATTTTGCCACAGTTTCACCTTTGAAACGCGTATGGGATTGGTAGTATTCTTTGAGGCAGAGAAGGAAATCAGTTGCGTAGCGATCATGATTTCACTCATTGGATCATGCCAACAATGGAAAGGAGATTTATTATGAAAAAATCATTGAAACCGGTCACATCCTTATTAGTCACAGCCATGCTCATTACTGGCAGTTTAACCGTTCCGGCTCAGGCAGCGCAGGCCCCCAGTACCACGAAAAAGGTAGTGAGCAGCCAGGTTGCAGGGAATACAACAGCTGCTAAAGCAGGAAGTACGGGTACTGGAACAACAGAGAACTCAAAGACAGCAGCAGGGGCAAAAAGCACAGAGACAGCTAAGACTGGCGCAGCAGCAAAGAGTACAGAGGCAGCTAAAACTGGAGCGGCAGCAAAGAGTACAGAGGCGGCTAAGACTTCAGCGGAAGTAAAGACCACACAAGCGGCAGCTGATGCGGCAAAGACTGTTAAAAAGGATGCAAAGAAGGCTGGTAAGAAAGCAGCTGTTAAAAAAGCAAATAAGAAAGCCAGCGCAAAGAAACATAAAAAGACAGCAGTTAAAAAAACACATAAAGCTAAAACAGTAAAAGCAAATAAGAAAAAAGCTGGTAAGGTTCGTAATGTTACGGCAAAAACTCATAAAGCAAAAACACATAAGGCAAAAACATCTAAAAAAGCAGTTGCTAAAAATACAAAAGCAGTGAAAAAGCAAAAGGCAGCAGCGCAGATAAGTAATTCAAAAGCTAAAACCGTAAATAGTACGGTACAGACTGGCAATACTTCTGCTAAAGCAGGAACAGCTGTAAACCAGACTGGTAATGCATCTGCTAAAACAGGAACAGCTGTAAATCAGACTGGTAATGCATCTGCTAAAGCAGGAACAACTGTAAACCAGACTGGAAATGCATCTGCTAAAACAGGAACAGCAGGTACTCAGGCAGGAAAAACAACGGATGCATCAACAAGTGCAACTAAGAAGTAATAAAAGAATAATGATACGAAAAGGATAAGGGCTTATGGATGAATGGCTCCTTATCCTTTTTTTGTGTTTTATATTTATATGCTGAACTTATCTATTCCTCATAAACCTGCTGAGATCCTTCTATGGTGTCTCTTAAGTATTTCTGTATCCATTGGCAGGCACCTTGTTTATCTCTATCGTTTAGGTATCTCTGAAGGTGTATGATATGGCCGTATAAAGCCTGAATGCCATATAGCTTACAGAAACGTACCCATAAAACAATACATACTTCCTTAAAGGAAGAGTAAATCAGGGTAAGGACTGTGTTTCCGGCATAATAAGCCAGGTCGTGGTGATATTGAAAGGCGATCTGGGCTGCTTTTTGTATGGAATCTGTGCTTTTCAGCTTTTTTGCGGTTAATTCCAGATGGTGAATGGCCTCTGGGGTGGCAGTATCAATGACGAGGCCGGCAGCAAGCTGTTCCAGGGCAGTTCGTATTTCAAGGATTGCGCGGATACCGGCTTTATCCAGTTTGTTGCCACGGTATTCTAATAATGCGATTAAGGTCTGCAGATTACCATTGCGGCTGAAATCGGCTACGTAGGTACCTTGTCTGGGCAGCACTTCTAAAAATCCTTTTCTTCTTAATTCGTTGATTCCCCCATTTACAACGGCACGGCTGACTTTCATCTGTTCTGCCATTTCTCGCTCCGGCGGCATCTTGCTTCCAACAGGAAGTTCTCCGGATAATATCTTTTCTTCTATTTGCTGAACAAACAAATCCTTTAGTGATGGTGCAGTTATTTTTGAAAACTCCATATGATTTCCTCCTTGGCACTGGTTATACCAGATACCATAGTGGAATTTTACAACATAGTAGTGGTAAAATCAAGATGAAAGTTAATGAAATGTATAGAAATAACGGGAAAAGTTGACTTGAATTGTGCAAAAAGGTATAATGTTAAAATCATAACATATTCTGGTATAACCAGAAATTTTCTAAGGAGGGGTTACCCATGGGGGATTTCAGAGTTCTGGAAGTTAAGCAGAGTATTTTTGCAGATAACGACCGAAGAGCGGATCAATTGAGATCAGAGTTAAAATCAAAAGGGCTGTTTTTACTTAATCTGATGTCATCGCCTGGTGCCGGAAAGACAACTACACTGACAAGGACGATCAGTGGATTGAAAGATCAGCTTCAAATAGGTGTTATGGAGGCGGACATTGACTCAGATGTAGATGCCAGGAGTATTTCAAAGCTTGGGGTCAAGACGATTCAGCTTCATACGGGGGGAATGTGTCACCTGGATGCAGAAATGACGGCTCAGGGCCTTTTGGGGCTGGAGACAGACGGGCTGGATCTGTCGATTCTTGAAAATGTGGGTAATCTTGTTTGCCCGGCGGAGTTTGATACTGGGGCAGTAAAGAATGCCATGATATTAAGCGTGCCGGAGGGACATGATAAACCGCTTAAGTACCCGTTAATGTTTTCTATATGTGATGTGGTTCTGATTAATAAGATTGATGTTCTGCCCTTTTTTGACTTTGATTTAGAAGCGTGTAAATCTGGCATATTAATGAGAAATCCAAAGGCTAAGATCATTCCCATTTCTGCTCGTACCGGGGAGGGGATGGAAGAGTGGACTCAGTGGTTGGAAGCTGAGGTGAAGAAGTGGCAGCAGCAATGATGAAATGTAATTGGGAATTGTTTTCGCAATAAATAAAATTTTTGTATTTTCTATAAGAATTTATAGTTTTTAAAAATAAAAAGGAGTAGAAAATGGATGAAGGTAGAGCATTAATCTTAAAATTGGGGCAGAAGATTACAGACCGAATGGGGCATAAGGTCACAGTGGAGGATGCGGAGTACTGGGGGCTTGCCGGGTCTATTACAGATGAGATGGCTGAAGTGGCATTGGCTATGAAGGTGAGAAAGCCGATGTCAGCCAAAGAGGTGGCAAAGAGATGCAAAAAAGATTTAAGCAGGACAGAAGCGTTGCTTCAGGAGATGAGTGTGATTGGATTCATCGAGTATAACTGGGAGAATCGGGATCATCACAAACAGTACATACTTCCCATGTTCGTGCCAGGGTGTGCGGAATTTATGAATATGAACAAGGAACATGTGGAGTCTCACCCGGAAGTTGCGAAACTATTTAATGAGATGTCACGTCTTCCTCTGGAAAAGGTAACCCCTATGGTTCCCCTGGGAGGAGGAGGAATCGGAATGCATGTAATTCCTGTGGAAAAGGCCATTTCCACGGAGCAGAAGTCTTTGAGTATAGAGCATATTTCCCACTGGGTGAAGAAGTATAAGGGAAAATATGCGGTAGGGGCTTGTTCCTGCCGCCGTTCCAGACGGATTTTAGGAGAGGGCTGCGGTCACCTGGAAGATGAGATGTGCATCGGTGTGGGGGATATGGCGGATTATCTGGTGGAAACCAACAAAGGACGTTATATTGACGAAGCAAAGGTGATGGAGATTCTTAAGCGTGCGGAGGACAATGGGCTGGTTCACCAGATTACAAATATTGATGGAGAGGATAAGATATTTGCTATCTGCAATTGCTGTGTCTGTTCCTGCTATGCTCTTCGGACCTCTCAGCTATTTAATACGCCTAATATGTCACGGTCGGCATATATTGCCAAGGTGGATGGAGATAAATGTGTGGCTTGCGGACAGTGCGTGGAGTATTGTCCGTCAGGGGCTGTAAAGCTTGGTCAGAAGTTGTGCACTAAGGATGGTTTGGTGGAGTATCCAAGACAGGAGCTTCCGGATTCTGTAAAATGGGGACCTGAGAAATGGAATGAAAATTACCGGGATGACAATCAGATCAATTGTTATGATACGGGAACAGCGCCCTGTAAGACGAAATGTCCGGCACATATTGGGGTTCAGGGATACATAAAGATGGCTTCTCAGGGGCGATATGAAGAGGCTTTAAAGCTGATTAAGAAAGACAATCCATTTCCGGCTATCTGCGGCAGTATCTGTAATCGAAGGTGTGAAGAGGCCTGCACAAGAGGTACCATCGATCAGGCAGTTGCCATTGATGAAGTAAAGAAATTTATAGCAATGCTGGAGCTTTCTAACGAGAAACGCTATATCCCTCCTATGGTGAATCAGATTGGGAAGCCTTATCCTCAAAAGATAGCAGTCATCGGAGCTGGACCCGCGGGTATGACCTGTGCATTTTTCCTGGCTCAGAAAGGATATCCGGTCACTGTGTTTGAAAAGAATCAAAGGCCGGGAGGTATGCTTACTTATGGAATTCCGAAATTCAGGCTGGAAAAAGACGTGTTGGAGGCTGAAATTGATGTGCTTCGCCAGATGGGAGTGGAATTTCAGTGCGGGGTAGAGATTGGTAAGGATGTGACTATCGAGGAACTTCGGAAAAAGGAGTATAAGGCATTTTATCTTGCCATTGGGTGTCAGGGGGGAAGAAAGGTCAATATTCCAGGGGAAGATGCTAAGGGAGTTTTTACTGGGGTGGAATTTTTACATATGAGTAACAGCCGGAAAGACATTACTTTACCGGGACGGACGGTGGTAATCGGCGGAGGCAATGTGGCGGTGGACGTGGCCCGCAGCTCGGTTCGTGCAGGCTCTTCTTCTGTATCCATGTACTGTCTGGAGGACCGCCTGACAATGCCCGCGGCAAAAGAAGAAGTGGAGGAAGCTCTGGAGGAAGGGATTGAAATCCATAATAGTTGGGGGCCCAAGGAAATAATAATAGAAGATGGAAGTGTAAAAGGAATTGTGCTTCAAAAATGTATTTCGGTCACCGATTGTGATGGAAGATTTCATCCCCAGTATGATGAGATGAACTGCATTACAGTAGAATGTAAACATGTTTTAATTAGCGTTGGACAGAGTATCATTTGGGGTGATTTATTACATGGAAGTAAGGTTGAGCTGGCAGGTGGGGGCCGTGCAGCGGCGGATTCTTTGACGTATCAAACAGCACAGCCGGATGTATTTGTGGGAGGTGATGTATTTACAGGGCCAAGGTTTGCTATTGATGCCATTGCAGCAGGCAAAGAGGGGGCTGTTTCCATTCATCGGTTTGTTCATGAAGGGCAGAGTCTTATCATTGGAAGGAACCGCAGGGAGTTTATTGAACTTAATAAGGAAAATCTGGTGATTCCAAGGGAGCGTGTAAGCTGCTTTCGCAGGCAGGAAGCAGGGAATGTATCTGGTGTTGATCCGAAGACTACCTTTGATGATACCAGACTTCCATTGACGGAGGAACAGGTGAAGGCAGAGACAACCAGGTGTCTGGGCTGCGGTGCCTCGGTGGTGGATCGTAACCGGTGCATTGGATGTGGTGTCTGCACCACAAAGTGTGAATTTGATGCCATCCATTTATTTAGAGAGTTACCAGAGGCTAGTAGAATGGTAAAGAGTGAGGATAAGGTGAAGATGGTACTGCCATATGCATTGAAACGGCAGATTCGGATTATCCGCAATAAGAACCGGTCCGTGTAAGAACTGGAAAAAAAGAAGGTGCAGTTATGCATGAATTAGGATTGGTCACTCATATCGTCCAGACGGTTGAGGAGATATCCAGGGAGGAACAGGTTAAAAAGGTGTCCTCAGTCACGCTGGAGCTTGGGGAAGTCAGCGGTGTGATTCCTGATTATCTCATGGACTGCTGGAAATATTTTCGGGTGAAATCTCAGTTTTTAGAGGAAGCAGAGCTAAGGATTCTTGAAATTCCGGCAGTGACGGTATGTGAGGACTGCAAGGAGACGTATTCTACGTTGAAGTTTAAAAAGGTATGTCCCCATTGCGGAAGTGAAGCTACACATCTGATAACGGGAAATGAGTTTATTATTAAAGAAATAGAAGCGTGTTCATAAGGAGGATTAAGTATGTTTGTTTTTACAGAAGGTGTTCCTGCAATATTGGTTTTACTGGTGTGGGTAGGTGTGTTTCTTTCTTTATTTGCAGCCAATGAAGTGAGCCGGCGGTTTAAATGGGTGGGATTTGGGTGTTTTGTTGTACTTCCAATTATTTTAACGGTTCTTTGGCTGACGGTGTTACGGGATACTTCCTATATGGATTGGTTCCATCTGGCTAAGGTTTATTCTTCTACGGCTGGCTGCATTGGTTTTTGGTGCATTCGTCATATTAAGAAGCTGCGCCATAATAAAATCGCACTTTGCTTTCCGCCTTTAATCCTGGCTATTAATATTATGGAAGCCTGTATCAGGGATTTTGAAGTTTCTCAGTATGTAACGCCGGTCATGGAATACATGAACAACCAGGTTCAGTATTACATAGGCGGACCGTGGAATGTGATGAATGGAATTGCTGGGCTTTTAAATATCATTACAATAACGGGATGGTTTGGTATCTGCATTCGGAAAATTACAAGCAAGGATAAAAGCCAGGATATGCTTTGGCCGGATATGCTGTGGTTCTGGATCATTGCCTATGATTTATGGAATTTTGCTTATACCTATAACTGTCTGCCTACCCATGCTTGGTATTGTGGATTTGCACTTTTACTTGCACCCACAATTTGTGCATTTACCTTAGGCAAGGGAGCCTGGCTTCAGCATCGTGCTCAGACGCTGGCACTTTGGTGTATGTTTGCACAGACATTTCCGGCATTTCAGGATGCCAGTAAGTTTTTAGTTCATTCTGGTTCCAGTAAGAATATAGCAGAGGCTGCTATTAGAGAAGGGTTGCTTGCATCTGATGGGTATACGGTTTTAGCTGGTTCTGGCATCTATCAGGTGGCTGGGGCAGCACCAAATACTACCTTTATGTTTGTAATGAGCTTGTTGGCTCTTCTGGCTAATATAGGGGTGTTTGGTTATATGATTTACAGAATCGTTAAAACAAAGAAAAATCCATATACAGGGGAACTTTATGGGGATCTTAGGAAGTATAAAGAGGTTAAGGTTCTGGCTGAATCATAAGGGTTTGATTACGTCTGGGAGCGGTTTTATGGCTCTCAGACTTTTTTTGTGTAATAGAAAAACATATTAAGATGGAATATAATTTCATAAGGCGGATGGCTTTGTGAAAGTTTGTGAGAGAATCTATCATGATATATGAGAAGAGAGGTACATTTGCGATTGGTAATACTTTAATCCTTGATTGTTGTTGGAACTTTTGGTATATTATTCTGAGACATTTGAACTATATTTATGTAAAGTGTACAGGTGTTAGTTTGGGATCTTGAGGTGCGGCAGAATGAAGATTATGGGGAAATCACCGGGTTACAAAAAGAGCAGATTTTTCAGAAACATGTTTTTTTCTTATTGTATTATTATACTGCTTAGTTTTATCGTGTATTCAGCAGTCATTTCCTATGAATCTATGAAGGTGAAAAAGGAACAGACGGCTGCTTATTATAATGCAAAAATTCAGACCTTTGCCAATGCCATGGATCAGCAGATTTTTAGTGCGCAGAGAATTGTATCTGATTTAAACACTTCATCATTGATTAATAAGCTTTACGTTACGGTACAAATGGGTCAGCCCATTGATTCTTATCTCCTTTATCAGGTGTTAAGTGATATCCGGCTGCAAAAGACGGCAGGTGATAATTTTAATATTTATGATATTGCTCTTATGTTAAATCAATATGATAAGATTTATACTGGCAATGAAGTGATTCGTCTTCCGGAGAAGCTGAATTTATCTAATGTTGAGGTTACGCCTCTTAGCTTGCAGGACTTAAATTCAATGCTGGGAATGAAGAATGACCAGTTGATTTTTTATAAGAAGTATTTTATCTACACCAGCAAATATAAATATGGGTCAGGCTCCACCAGAGGGATTATCTGTGTTCTGTTTGAAGACAAGAAAATCACCAATCTGTTGGATTCCTTAACAGGGGATGATACTGGCCTTGTCATGTATTATAATGGGGCGCCTGTGTTAGAAAAGGGGAGCCTTAAGGGGAGTGTATTTCGGCAGGCTTCTCGGGCGGATCGTAATATTTCCTATGAAATTTATGCATCATCGGATAAGATCTCCTTTGGTATCCGGGATATCTCCTTTTATGCCTTGCTTTTTGGGTTTATTATCTTTGCTTTTTATGCGTTTCTGGCATATTCATTTGCTTATCGGTATGCGTCTCCCTTTGAACGGATTCGTCAGGTCATGGGGAAAGGCAAAAGAGAGGAAAAGAATGAAGGGGAACGGATTGTTGAGGATGTAGAACATCTTCTTGGGGAACGAAATGATTACATGGAACAGGTTCATACCATTTCTCCCTATGCCAGTCAGGGGATCTTATATAGTTTGATATCAGGGGATTTTGATAAGGAAGGAATGAACCAGGGAGGGTTAAAGAATTTCTTTGAGTTTAAGAAGATGTTCTTTTTGGCAGCTGTTATTGATATCTGGGATAAGAATCATAATAAGAATCTGGTGAAGGAAGCAAAGCAGTTGATTAAACGTCTGGCAGCAGAGGAAGTTGACAGTGATTATAAAATCTTATGCTATGAAAAGGATCGAAGGCATCTGTTCTTAATTCTTAACAGCGATAAGGGTGAGCTTTTAGAGGATAAGCTGTATGATATTTTTGAACGGATCAGAAAAGAAGTGCCGGATACTGTGGTGCTGACCGTGGGAGCGGATGATGTAAGGGAAGAATTTGAGGAACTGAATGCTTCCTGTGACCGGGCGATTATGACTCTGGACCGGATTTTATGGGAGGACAGAGGAAGCGTTTATTTCTACGATGCAGAGCTTGAGTTTTCTTTAACTTATTATTTCCCTAAAAATCCGGTGAAATCACTCATTAAAGCGGTGAAGGAAAAGGACCGGGGAGAGATTGAAGCTTTCTTTCAGGAGATTCAGGAAAAAAATGAACAGGAAAGTGATCATTCTGTGACGGCCAACCAGCTTCTTCTAAGTGAGCTTTATGTTACGGTAGGAAAGGTGCTTCAGATTTCCAGAGAATTTTACGGAATCCCGTTTCGGAAGATGGAAAAGTGTCCGGATTATATGACCATTGAGGAAGTGATTTCGTATTATAAAGGGATTATTTATGGGATGCTTTCAGAGGCGGAGGAAAAGAATGATTCTCAGGAGGAGCTTCCTGGGCTTGATGGGGAGCTGATTGAGTACATCAACCAAAATGACAGGAATCCAGATCTTTCTCTGGCACAGATTGCGGATCATTTTTCGGTCAGCTGCAAGTATGTAACGTCTCTGGTAAAAAAGAGGTTTGGGGTAACTTATTTAAAATATGTTCAGGAGCGCCGGGTGGAGTATGCGGTGCATCTTCTTAAGACAACGGATTTATCATTAGAGAGAATCGCAGAGGAATGCGGGTATACCAACATGCTTACGTTCCGAAGAAACTTTAAGGCGATAATGGAACAGAACCCAAGTGATTATCGAATGGGGCAGGATGGACTAGAATTGTAGGGGGATGAATCAAAAAAAGACGGTATTTTACCAGTCTTTTTTTGATTCATTCATTTTTTTTAGTCAAAAACGTCGTGAATAAAGTGAAACTATACAAATTATAGTGCAATGTGTACAATTTCCTTATCAATATTGCTAAGGGAAGGGGAACGAAAAATGAATACGAAGAAGAGCAAGTCACTGGTTTCGTATATAAAAAGAGATAAGTACCTGCTATTAATGTTTGCACCTGTTTTGATTTATTTCCTGGTATTTTCTTATTTACCTATGACAGGTCTGGTAATGGCATTTAAGCAATACAAGCCGGGGGGAGGTATGGCTGGTATTTTTTCAGGGGAATTCGTAGGGCTGAAATGGTTCATTCAGTTTTTTAATTCGCCTTATGCGTTTCGTCTGGTAAGGAATACGTTTTTATTATCATTCTATTCTTTGATCTTTGGGTTTCCGATTCCGATTTTGTTTGCGGTGTGCATCACTCAGATCAGAAGTAAAACCTTGCAGAGAGGTGCTCAGGTCATTACCTATCTTCCATACTTTATCTCTACTGTGGTTGTGTGCGGTATGATCACCAACTTCTTATCTCCATCCAGTGGAATTGTAAATCAGCTGATCGTAAAAGCTGGAGGCAGTGCCATTAACTTTATGGGGGAAGCAAGATGGTTTCGGGGTATCTATGTAATATCTGGTTCCTGGCAGACCTTTGGATTTAACTCTATTATCTTTGTGGCAGCTATTATGGGAATTGGTCCTGAGTTATATGAAGCTATGAAGGTGGATGGAGCGACGAAGGTTCAGACCATTCGTTATCTTGTTCTTCCAAGTATTAAGCCAACCATCGTGCTGCTTCTTATTATGTCACTTGGAAATTTACTCAATGTAGGCTTTGAAAAGGTTTACCTGCTTTACAATTCCGGACTTTATGAGACAGCGGATGTTATTTCTACTTATGTATACCGTCAGGGTATTGATAATCAAAATTACAGCTATGCAACTGCGGTTGGTCTGTTTAATTCTCTCATTGGATTTGCAATTGTATTCCTGGCAAACCGTTTGAGTAAGAAAATGACGGATACATCTATTTGGTAAGGAGAAGAGATATGGAACAAAAAAGTGCATGGGTGGAATTTAAAAATGAATGTCTTGCGGATAAGCTTTTTGATGTCCTTGTCTTTTTGCTGATCGTTTTGGCTGTCGGTGTGACATTTTATCCCTTTATGTATGTAGTCAGTATTTCCTTAAGCTCAGGAGCGGCAGTAAATAAAGGGCTGGTAATGCTGTTTCCCGTAGATTTTAATTTAAGTACTTACAAAATGGTTATGAATTATAAGGACCTTTGGGTTTCTTATGGAAATACCTTTTACTATACCTTTGTGGGAACCTTTTTAAACATTGTGTTTACCTGCTTGGCGGCGTATCCGCTGTCAAGAAAGCGGTTCTTCCTTCGGAAAAAGATGAATTTTCTTTTGGCATTTACCATGTATTTTTCCGGCGGACTGATACCAACCTATGTGGTAGTTACCGGCCTTGGACTTTATAACAGCCGTCTTGCCATGATACTTCCGGTTCTTGTCAGCGCTTACAATGTTATGATCTGCCGGTCGGCCTTTGAATCCATTTCAGAGGAGCTGTTTGAAAGTGCTTATCTGGAAGGGGCCAATGATCTTCATGTGCTTTACAAAATCGCAATTCCCTTAATTAAGCCTACCTTGGCCGTGTTAACTCTTTATTATGCGGTTGCGCGCTATAATGACTTCTTCAGCGCACTCCTTTACATTGGAAAGCAGAATTTACAGCCGCTTCAGTTATTTTTAAGAAGAATCCTGTTAATGGCATCTTCTGAAATCATGCAGTCTTCTGGAAGTGCTACGGCCGCCAGTGCTGCGGCTCAGTCAACCATTCAGATCCGGTATGTGTGCATTGTTTTATCCATGGTTCCAATCCTATGCCTCACACCGTTTATACAGAAGTATTTAGTCAAAGGAACCATGCTTGGTGCAGTTAAGGGTTAATCTAACCTTGATGAAATAATATATAATGGAGGGTAATTACATGAAAAAAGGATTACGTAGTACAGCGCTCGCATTAACAGCCGTTCTGGCTGTGACGGGTCTGTCCGCCTGCGGAAGCAAGGGGGATCCAAAGGAAGCAACAACAGCAAAAAGTGCGGAGGCAGATTTTTCTTATACTGGTGCCGCACCTGTTACAAAGACACCTGGTGCTAAGGTGAGCATTCTGGCACAGAATTCCTGGTATTCTACCGTGGATTATGCAAATGCGGACATTGTTAAAAAGATTCAGGAAAACGCTGGAGTAACCATTGACTGGACCTTAGTATCTCCAGTTAATTATAAGGATAGCGTAAGCCCTATGCTGGCATCTGGTACAGACCTTCCAAACATTGTCCAGCTTCCTGATCTTGATAACAATATGACCTACATCACTGCCGGACTTTTTTATCCTCTGGATGAGTACTTGGATTATATGCCAAACTATAAAAAGTATCTGGATGAGAATCCTGGAATCAAAGCCAGTCTGACTGCGGAGGATGGACATATCTATTACCTGCCTCAGACAGCTGTTACAAACAATTATCAGCCTTGTATTATGATCAATATGGAATGGCTGAATAAGCTTAATCTTCCCGTTCCAACGACTCTTGATGAGTTCGTAGAAGTGCTTCGGGCATTTAAAGCCAATGATATGAATGGTGATGGGGATGTCAACGATGAAATTCCTCTTAGCGTGACCGCAGACAGACTTTCTTCCATGTTTGGTCCTGCTTTTGGTCTTCCTGCTATGTTTGGTCCTTCTGTTGGTCTTGATCCAGTCAGCAGCTACTATGCCGATGACGACGGAAAAGTACATTATGCACCGGCAGAGCCAGAAAAATATAAAAAGTATGTTACATTCTTAAACCAATTATACAAGGAAGGTCTTTTAGAGGTAGAATATACTTCCTTAACCAGAGATCAGATTACACAGCGCTGCGCTCAGAACCGTACAGGTGCAACCTTTGATTTCAGCTGGCAGATGTCTCAGCTTTACAGCAAGCAGTATCCGGAGTATAATGGAGAAACTGGAGTTATGGTAGGAATTCCTCCGTTATCAGGTGATGATAAAGGAGTTTATCTCGGCAGAACACCAATTTCCGGTATCTTCGGTGTGAGCACCAGCGATAAGGATCCGATTCTTGCCATGAGATTCCTTGATTATGCGATGAGTGAAGAAGCTCAGAATTATTATGTATGGGGCATTGAAGGAGAGAGCTATACGGTTGGTGCTGATGGCAAAAAGGCTTATACAGAAAAGGCAGCTGATAATAACTGGCTCCAGCAGCTTGGAATTAATGCAGGCTGTCTTCCATCTCAGCAGTCAGTAGAAGCAACCGATGTACTCTTACCAAAATGGCATGTAGATATTGACAAAGAGTTACAGAGCTATATAAGAGATCCATGGCCATTTATTTATTCAACCAAGGATGAGCAGAATATCATTGCTCAGTATCAGACAGATCTTACCACTTATGTTGCAGAGACCAATGTGGCTTTCATCACTGGAACCACCAGCCTTGATACCTTTGATTCCTATCTTTCTACTCTTGACAGTATGGGGGTAAAGGATTTATTAAAGGTAAAACAGCAGCAGTACGACCGCTTTAAAGCAACTAAGTAATGAAAAAATAACAATATGGGCTGTTGTAAAATCTAATTTTGCAGCAGCCTTTTTCTATATGGTGAAGGGAGTTTGGGATAATGGAAGAAAGAACGATACCGATCAAAATGTTTTATACCTGTGAAGAGCGGATGAAAAAAAGATTTAAGGAGCACAGGAGAAAAGATAAGTTTTGCGCCAGGTCCATAGAGGAATTTGACCAGTGGAAGGAATCTGTAAGAAATATTTTAAGGGATCTGACCGGAATTAGCCGTATGGAGTCCTGCCCCTTACATCCACAGTGTCTGGAGCGGGTGGAGATTGAGGATGGGATCATACGGGAAAAGATTTTAATTCAGGTGGAGCCGGAGGTTTATATGCCGGTCTTTGTACTGATTCCTCCCAAAAAGAGTGAGGAAAAGCAAAGCTGTTTTCTTGCTCCCTGCGGTCATTCGGGAGCGGGTAAGTACTCTGTGGCAGGTGTGAGGGAGATACCTGCTGTTGCAGATAAAATAGAGCTGTTCCACTATGATTATGGTCTTAAGATGGCTAAGCTTGGGTATGTGGCTCTTTGTCCTGACGCCAGGGGATTTGGAGAGCGGAGAGAAAAGGCTCTTCAGGGAGAGGATGAGGATTCCTTTATCAATTCCACCTGCTTTCATCTGGCACATATGGCAGAGCCTCTTGGGCTTACACTATGCGGTCTGAATACCTGGGATCTGATGAGGCTTCTTGATTATGTAGAGGAAAGGGGCGAATGGGATGCTGATACCATCGGATGCGTGGGATTTTCTGGTGGGGGAATGCAGGCTCTGTGGTTATCGGCTCTTGATGACAGGGTAAAGAAAGTTATTATCAGTGGATATTTTTATGGATATGAAGATTCATTATTAAAATTAAATGGCAATTGCAGCTGTAATTATGTTCCTGGTTTGTGGGAACATGTAGATATGGGAGACATTGGGGCGCTGATCGCTCCAAGGCCTTTGATGATCCAGTCGGGAAGAGAGGATCATCTAAATGGGGAACGAGGAATGGAAAATGTTATGGAGCAGCTATTGGTAGTGAAGGAAGCCTATGGTCTCTTTGGAATGGAGGACAGGATTTTCCATGATGTGTGGGATGGGGGGCACTGCTTTCATCAGGAGCATATTGAGGAATTTTTAATGAGATAACAGTCATATTTGCCAATACTTCTTTCTTGTGATGGGAAAAGTTCTATGATATAATGATCATAATTCGTTTTCCTGTTATAAATATGCAAGGGAAACGGATGGGACAACAGCAGTAAGGAGGTGTCTTTATGCCAGGGTTTAACGATATTATTGGACATGACACAATTAAGGAGCATCTTAAGAAAGCCATTGAGTCCGATCATGTTTCCCATGCGTATATTCTGACAGGTGAGACCGGGATGGGAAGAAAATCTCTTGCCAATGCCTTTGCCATGACCCTTCTTTGTGAAAAGGGGAAAAGCGAGCCCTGCATGGAGTGCCATGCGTGCAAGCAGGTGATGAGCAGCAATCACCCGGATCTGATTTTTGTGGGTCATGAAAAGCCGGGAAGCATCGGTGTAGATGACATCAGAGGACAGATCCATGATACCATTATGATACGTCCTTACAGCAGCTATTATAAAATATACATTGTGGATGAAGCAGAAAAAATGACGGTACAAGCCCAGAATGCTCTCTTAAAGACCATTGAAGAGCCTCCGTCTTATGCCATTATCATGCTTCTTACCACCAATCAGGAGGCATTTCTTCCTACCATTTTATCCAGATGCGTGCAGCTTAAGCTAAAGCCGTTAAAGGATTCTGTGGTGAAGTCCTACCTCATGGGATCTTTGGGCATAAAGGAAAGCAGAGCTGATATTTACGCTGCGTTTGCAAGAGGTAATTTAGGACGAGCCATTCATCTGGCTTCTTCCGAAGAATTTCAGCTTTTGTATTCAGAGCTTCTTCATATGCTGAAGCATTTGAAGGAGATGGATATTATTGAACTGCTTTTTTATATCAAAAAGATGAAGGATGAAAATCTGGATATTTATGACTGTCTTGATTTTATGCAGTTATGGTATCGGGATGTTTTAATGTATAAAGTGACACAGGATATTAATCTTCTGATTTTTAGGGAAGAATTTAATACAATGAAGGAGATGAGTGCAGCCAGCGCTTATGACGGCATCGAGAGGATTTTAAAGGCCATTGATAAGGCCAGAATCCGTCTTGAAGCAAATGTGAACATGGAACTGGCCATGGAACTCATGCTGCTTGTTATGAAGGAGAATTAAACAATGGTAAAGGTAATAGGCGTTCGGTTTCGGAATGCGGGGAAGATATATTATTTTGATCCCATGAGCCTGGAAGTTAAGACAGGAGATCATGTGATCGTGGAAACAGCCAGAGGCGTTGAGTATGGTTTCGTTGTCTTAGGCTGCAGAGAAGTGGAAGAGGAAAAGGTGGTTCAGCCATTAAAGCCAGTCATCCGTATGGCCACCAAGGCAGACGATGAGGTGGAGAAGAAAAACCACGAGAAGGAAAAAGAAGCATTTAAGATCTGTAAGGAGAAAATCCGCAAGCATGGTCTTCAGATGAAGCTGATTGATGCGGAATACACCTTTGATAATAATAAGGTATTGTTCTATTTTACTGCCGATGGAAGAATCGATTTCAGGGAGCTTGTAAAGGATCTTGCTTCTGTGTTTAAGACGAGAATCGAGCTTCGTCAGGTCGGTGTAAGGGACGAGACTAAGATCGTAGGGGGAATCGGTATCTGCGGAAGAACCTTATGCTGCCATTCTTACCTCTCTGAATTTATTCCGGTATCCATTAAGATGGCTAAGGAACAGAATCTTTCTCTGAATCCAACCAAGATTTCCGGTGTCTGCGGAAGACTGATGTGCTGTTTGAAGAACGAAGAGGAAACCTATGAAGAGCTTAACAGCAAGCTTCCTAATGTAGGTGATTTCGTAACTACGGATGATAATTTAAAGGGTGAAGTTCACTCTGTCAGCGTTTTAAGACAGCTGGTTAAGGTTATTGTTACCATCAAGGATGAAAAAGAAATCCGGGAATATAAGGTGGAGCAGTTAAAGTTCAAGCCAAGACGCAGAAGAGATAAGAACCAGGTTACGGATGCAGAGCTGAAGGCACTTGAGGCTCTGGAAAAGAAAGAAGGAAAGTCCAAGCTCGATGATAATTGATTTAAAAGACAACGAACGGATTGATGACCTGCAGCGCAATGGTTATCAGATTATACAGAAACAAAATGGGTTCTGTTTTGGAATGGATGCCGTACTTTTATCCGGCTTTGCAAATGTAAAGCCGGGAGAGCGAGCGGTGGATTTGGGAACAGGGACAGGAATCATTCCCATTCTTCTGGAAGCCAAGTATGATGGCCTTCATTATACTGGTCTTGAGATCCAGGAGGAAGTGGCTGATATGGCCAGGCGGAGTGTGGCTTTAAACCATTTGGAAGATAAACTTAGCATTGTAACAGGAGATATTAAGGAAGCCAGCCGTTTATTTGGTGCGGCTTCCTTTGACGTAGTGACGTCAAATCCTCCCTATATGAATGATGCTCATGGCCTTAAGAACCCGGATCTTCCAAAGGCGATTGCCCGTCATGAGGTGCTCTGTACCTTAGATGATGTGACGAGAGAAGCCTCCAGATTGTTAAAGCCAGGGGGACGGTTTTATATGGTACACCGGCCCCACCGGTTAATTGAAATTATAACATCATTAAAGAATTATGGAATGGAACCAAAACGGATGAAGATGGTTCACCCGTTTGTTGACCGGGAAGCCAATATGGTCTTAATCGAGGCTGTCCGGGGCGGTAAGTCCATGATTAAGGTTGAGGCACCTGTTATCGTATACAAGGAGCAGGGCGTGTATACGGATGAGATTTACACCATCTATGGGTATTGATAAAACGTAGGTGGAAGAAAGAAACCGGGAGTGAGAGACATGGAAGGAAATAAGGGAAAGTTATATTTGTGTGCAACCCCTATTGGGAATCTTGATGATATCACCCTGAGGGTTTTAAATACATTAAAGGAAGTGGACTTAATTGCTGCGGAGGATACCAGACACAGCATTAAGCTGTTGAACCACTTTGATATTAAGACGCCGATGACCAGCTACCATGAGTACAATAAGGTGGAAAAGGCCAGATACTTAGTTGATAAGATGGGAGAAGGGGTATCCATAGCCTTAATTACGGATGCAGGAACTCCTGGAATCTCAGATCCGGGAGAAGAGCTGGTGAAGCAGTGCTATGAGGCAGGAATCGAGGTCACCTCTCTTCCGGGACCGGCGGCCTGTATTACAGCGTTAACTCTTTCCGGTCTTGGGACAAGAAGATTCTGTTTTGAAGCATTTCTGCCAACGGATAAGAAGGAAAAGCAGTGGATTCTTACGGAGCTTCAGAATGAAACAAGAACTATTATTATCTATGAGGCACCTCATCGGCTGGTTAAAACGTTAGGCGAGCTTTTGGAGGCTTTGGGAAACCGAAGGATTACCATATGCAGAGAGCTGACCAAGCGGTATGAAACGGCATTTCGGACTACCTTTTTGGAAGCCCTTAAAACATATGAGACAGAGGACCCTAAGGGGGAATGTGTCATTGTAATAGAAGGGAAAAGCTTTCAGGAGATAAAAGAGGCCGAGATTAAGTCCTTTGAAGAGATGACCCTGGAAGAGCATATGGCCCTTTATGAGGACAAGGGAATCGACCGCAAAGAGGCCATGCGCATGGTGGCAAAGGACCGTGGAATCAGCAAACGGGAGGTTTATCAGTACTTGATAAAAAATGAATTATAAAAATTCTCTTGACAATTTACCTAACTTTTTATAAAATTATTTTGAAATTCAAAATATTTGATATATAAAACAATCCAACGAGGCATGGGACCGAATGATGGTGATTTCACCAGAAAGACCGGTGCATGAATGGGGGAATATATGACTACTAAAATAATTGGAACCGGCTCTGCGGTACCGGAACAGGTAGTGACCAATGACGATCTTTCAAAGATCGTGGATACCAATGATGAATGGATCCGTACCAGGACGGGAATCCGGGAAAGAAGGATTGCGTCGGAAGAATCGGGAACCTCCCATCTGGCGACTCTTGCAGCGGAAGAAGCACTAAAGCAGGCAGGCGTAGCAGCGGAGGATTTAGACATCATTATTCTTGCTACCTCTACTGCGGATCACTGTTTTCCAAGTGGGGCCTGTGAAGTTCAGGCGGCCATTGGTGCACATAGGGCAGTGGCATTTGATATCAGTGCGGCCTGTTCCGGATTTGTATTCGCGCTTAATACGGTTCACAGCTTTTTTAAAGCGGGAATTTATCAGACAGGACTGATCATTGGAGCTGATACCTTAAGTAAGATTATTGACTGGAAGGACAGAAGTACCTGTGTTCTTTTTGGTGACGGAGCTGGAGCTGCGGTTGTAAAGGCAGAAGAGAACGGAAGCTTTTACATGACACTTGGATCTGACGGAAGAAAATCAAGCGCTTTGGAGTGCCGGTCACGTACCACTGGAAACTTTCTTACGAAAACACCGCCGGAGCTTGGATATATGACCATGGACGGACAGGAAGTTTTTAAGTTCGCTGTAAAGACGGTACCAGAATCAATCCATACTGTGCTGTCAGAGAGCGAAACACCCATAGATGAAATTAAATACTTTATACTGCATCAGGCAAACTACCGGATTTTTGAATCCATCGCAAAAAGGTTAAAGGTGCCCATGGAGAAGTTTCCTACCAATCTGGAACGGTTTGGAAACACCTCAGCGGCTACAGTACCTATACTACTGGATGAGATGAACCGGGAGGGAAAGATAGAGCGGGGAGATAAGATTATACTCGCTGGCTTTGGCGCAGGACTTACCTGGGGAGCCACTCTTTTAGAGTGGTAATGATTTTAACTAATACTTTGAATGTCAAAGTAATAGCATATAATATTTGAATAAAGAGGAGATTAATAATATGTTAGAGAAAATGCAGGAAATCATTGCGGAGCAGTTAAATGTTGAAACATCAGTAATTAAGGCGGAATCTTCTTTTAAAGAGGATCTTGGAGCAGACTCTCTTGATTTATTTGAGCTTGTTATGGCACTGGAAGATGAGTATTCCGTTGAGATCCCTTCTGAGGACTTAGAGAAGCTGACAACGGTACAGCAGGTTATGGACTATTTAAAAGCAAAGGGCGTGGAAGCGTAATGAAAACCAGAATTACCGAACTTTTGGGAGTGGAATACCCGATTATCCAGGGCGGAATGGCCTGGGTAGCGGAACATCATCTTGCAGCAGCAGTTTCTGAGGCCGGCGGCCTCGGACTGATCGGCGGAGCCAATGCCCCGGGTGAGGTGGTGCGTGAGGAGATTCGTAAGGCAAAAGAGCTGACAAAGAAGCCTCTTGGAGTCAATGTTATGCTTTTAAGCCCTCATGCTGATGATGTAGCAAAGGTTATAGTGGAAGAAGGGATCCGTGTGGTTACTACGGGTGCTGGAAATCCGGAGAAGTATTTTGAGATGTGGAAGGCAGCAGGAATTAAGGTAATTCCGGTCGTCGCTTCTGTGGCTCTTGCAAAGCGTATGGAGCGTTATGGCGCTGACGCGATTGTGGCTGAGGGGAATGAATCCGGCGGTCATATCGGAGAACAGACCACGATGACTCTGGTTCCTCAGGTGGCAGATGCCGTATCCATACCGGTCATCGCAGCCGGTGGTATCGGAGATGGCAGAGGAATTGCTGCGGCATTTATGCTTGGAGCAGAAGGCGTTCAGGTTGGAACCCGGTTTGTGGTTTCCAAGGAATCCATCGTACATGATAATTACAAGCAGAGAATTATTAAGGCAAAGGACATTGATTCATCTGTAACGGGCCGTTCCCATGGCCATCCGGTAAGAAGCTTAAGAAACCAGATGACCAGAGAATATGCGAAGCTGGAACAGGAAGGCAAGTCCTTTGAAGAGCTTGAGTACTTAACTCTTGGTACCCTTAGAAAAGCGGTTCAGGAGGGTGACGTTATAAATGGTACGGTTATGGCCGGCCAGATCGCAGGACTGATCGACAAAGAGCAGACCTGTAAGGAAATGATCGAAGAGATGATGGAACAGGCAAGTAAGCTGCTTGGCCGTTAATAAGGAGTCTAAACTATGAGCAAGATTGCATTTATTTTCCCGGGCCAGGGCGCCCAGTACTGTGGCATGGGCCAGGATTTTTATGAAAAGACAGCAATTGGTAAGGAAGTATTCGATAAGGCCTCAGAGCTTTTAGGATTTTCTGTACCAGAGCTGTGTTTTGAAAAGAATGACCGGCTGGATATTACTGAATATACCCAGGCAGCTATGGTTACCACCAGCATTGCCATGATGCGGGTTCTGGAAGCAGAAAAAGGCATTAAGCCTTCTGTGGCTGCCGGTTTAAGCCTGGGAGAATATTGTGCACTTGCGGCCTCCGGCGTCATGAGTGACGAGGATGCTATTAAAACAGTAAGGCAGAGAGGAATTCTCATGCAGGAAGCAGTGCCTCTGGGGTTGGGAGCCATGTCTGCCATACTTTCCATGGACGCGGCTGAGATTGAAGAGGTGTTAAGCGATATGGAAGGAGTCCAGATCGCAAATTACAACTGCCCCGGGCAGATTGTAATCTCCGGCAAAAAGGAAATGGTGGAGAAAGCCAATGAAAAGCTTTTAAGTGCTGGTGCGAAACGCGCCATCCTGTTAAATGTAAGCGGCCCATTTCATTCTGAAATGTTAAGAGGTGCCGGAGAAAAGCTGGGCGAGGTACTGGATAAGGTTGACATTAACGAACCAGTCATTCCTTACGTGCCGAATGTAACTGCCCAGTATGTAACAGAAAAAGAAGCAGTGAAGGATTTACTGAAAAAGCAGGTATCCTCTTCTGTCCGCTGGCAGCAAAGTGTGGAAACCATGCTGGCGGACGGCGTGGATACATTTATTGAAATCGGACCAGGTAAGACACTGGCAGGATTTATAAAAAAGATCAAAAGAGATGTAACAGTCTTAAACATAGAAAAACTGGAAGATTTAGAGAAGTTATCCGATTTATAAAAAGGGAGGTAAAATGATGTTAGACGGTAAGATCGCAGTAGTAACCGGAGCGAGCAGAGGAATTGGCCGCGCAATCGCCTGTAAGCTTGCGATGCAGGGAGCAACGGTTGTTGTAAATTACAATGGTTCTGAGGAAAAAGCTCAGGAAGTGGTAAGAGAAATCGAAGCAAAGGGCGGTAAGGCAGAGGCCATTCAGTGCAATGTATCTGATTACGAAAGTGCCGGTACATTTTTTGCCTCAGTGATTAAGAAATATGGAAAACTTGATATCCTTGTAAACAATGCAGGAATTACAAGAGATAATCTTCTCATGAAGATGTCTGAGGATGAGTTTGATTCCGTCATTCATACCAACTTAAAAGGCGTTTTTAACTGTATGAAGCACGTTTCCCGCCAGATGATCAAGCAAAAAGGCGGAAGAATTATCAATATTTCTTCTGTTTCCGGTGTTCTTGGCAATGCAGGTCAGGCAAATTACTGTGCAGCTAAGGCTGGAGTCATTGGTATCACAAAATCCTTTGCAAGAGAAGCAGCAAGCAGAGGAATTACGGTGAATGCAGTGGCACCTGGATTTATTACGACGGATATGACAGAGGTTCTCTCTGACGCTGTTAAGAACGCTTCCATGGAACAGATTCCTATGAAGCAGTTCGGTTCAGCAGATGATATTGCCCACGCAGTTGCATTTTTAGCATCAGAGGAGGCCGGATATATTACAGGCCAGGTGCTTTGTGTAGACGGCGGCATGGCAATGTAGTGGAAGAGTACGATGGTACCTTATAAGACTGGCTTAGTAGATGAAATGCCCTTGCATGATAAAGGAAAGGTGAAATGGTATGAAGAGAAGAGTTGTTGTGACTGGCATGGGAGCGATTACTCCCATTGGTAATGATGTAGATAGCTTCTGGAACGGACTTAAGGAAAAGAAGCTTGGCTTTGGTGAAATCACTCAGTTTGATACTACAGAATATAAAGCAAAGCTGGCAGCAGAAGTAAAGGATTTTGATGCCAAAGACTATATGGATGTGAAAGCAGCCAAGAGAATGGAGCGGTTCGCACAGTTTGCGGTTGCTGCTACAAAGGAAGCGCTTTCCATGTCCGGCATTGATATGGAAAAGGAAGATCCTTATCGCGTGGGCGTGAGCGTAGGTTCCGGAATCGGGAGCCTTCAGGCCTTAGAGCGGGAACATAAAAAGCTTCTGGAAAAAGGACCTGGAAGGGTGAATCCCCTTTTGGTTCCTATGATGATATCCAATATGGCGGCAGGTAATGTGGGCATTCAGTTCGGATTAAAAGGAAAGTGCATTAATGTAGTGACCGCCTGTGCAACTGGAACCCATTCCATCGGGGAAGCGTTCCGGTCCATCCAGTATGGGGAAGCGGATGTTATGGTAGCAGGCGGCGCTGAGGCCAGTATTTCACCAATCGGTGTGGCTGGTTTCACGGCTCTTACTGCACTGACTACTTCGGATGATCCTCTCCGCGCCTCCATCCCATTCGATAAGGATAGAAGCGGTTTTGTCATGGGCGAGGGCGCAGGTGTTGTGGTTTTAGAAGAGCTTGAGCATGCCATAAGTCGTGGGGCTGTTATTTACGGCGAAGTAGCCGGATACGGTTCTACCTGTGATGCATACCATATCACTTCTCCGGCAGAAGATGGAAGCGGTGCGGCAAGAGCCATGACCGAGGCCATTAAGGATGCTGGAATCACACCAAAGGATATTGATTATGTCAACGCCCATGGCACCAGCACCCATCATAACGACTTGTTTGAGACTCTGGCCATCAAAGGTGCCCTTGGAGATCATGCAAAGGACGTTAAGATCAGCTCAACAAAATCCATGGTAGGCCATCTTTTAGGAGCGGCAGGCGGTATAGAATTTATTGCCTGTGTAAAATCCATAGAAGACGGATTTATCCATGCCACAGCCGGACTGGTAGAAGAAGGCGAAGGCTGCGACTTAAATTATACAAAGGGTGATGGCGTTGCCTGTGATGTGAATTATGCCATCAGCAATTCCCTTGGATTTGGCGGACATAATGCCAGCATTCTTGTAAAAAAGTATAAGGCTTAGGAGGCAGTCAATGGAGATTAATGATATCATAAGGCTGATGCAGGCAGTAAAAGAGCATGACCTGACCAGCTTTCGATTAGAGGAGGGCGATATAAAGCTCTCCATAAAAAAGGAAAAAGAGATTCTTACCGTATCCACAGCCCCTGTTTATCAGACACTGCCTGAGGCAGGTGTGTGTCAGCAAACGGATAAGGGGAATGAGTCTGCTGGTGGGATGACAAAAGGAACCAATGACGTGGAACTCTGTACTGGCAATGTAGTAGCATCTCCACTTGTAGGTACGTTTTACAATGCTTCCTCTCCGGAGGCAGAGCCATTTGTTAAGGCAGGAGATCAGGTGAAGAAGGGACAGATCCTTGGAATCATCGAGGCTATGAAACTGATGAACGAGATCGAATGCGAATACGATGGTGTTGTGGAAACGGTACTGGTTTCAAATGAAGATGTGGTAGAGTACGGTCAGCCTCTGTTCCGTATCCGGTAAATTGATGTGAATTATAAGAGAGGCCCTAAGCAGCGGCCTCTTTTTTCAAACATAAGGAGAGATAATATGTTAGGAATTAAGGAAATTCAGGAGATCATACCTCACAGACATCCGTTTTTACTGGTAGACGTCATCGAGGAGCTTGTGCCAGGAGTAAGAGCCACTGGATATAAATGTGTTACCTATAATGAGCCATTTTTTCAGGGACATTTTCCAGAGATGCCTGTTATGCCTGGAGTTTTGATTCTTGAGGCATTGGCACAGGTTGGATCTGTGGCTATGTTAAGCCTGGAAGAGAATAAAGGAAAAGTTGGATTTTTCGGTGGCATTGACAAAGCGAAATTCAAACGCAAGGTTTTGCCAGGGGATAAACTGAAACTGGAATGTGAAATTATAAAGCGCAAGGGCCCTGTTGGTATTGGAAGAGCCGTTGCAACTGTGGATGGAAAAGTAGCTGCCAGTGCAGAAATGACATTTATGATTGGGTAGGTGGATGTTATGTTTGATAAGATTCTAATCGCAAACCGTGGAGAAATCGCGGTTCGTATTATAAGGGCCTGCCGGGAAATGGGCATTAAAACGGTAGCCGTGTACTCGGAAGCAGACCGGGACAGTCTTCATACTCTCTTAGCAGATGAGGCTATTTGCATTGGTCCAGCCCCTTCTACCCAGAGCTATTTAAATATGGAACGCATCCTTACGGCTACCGTGGCCATGAAGGCAGATGCCATTCACCCAGGCTTTGGATTTCTTTCTGAAAATGAACGATTTGCAGAACTTTGTGAAAAATGTAACATTGCCTTTATCGGTCCTTCCCATCACATCATCAACAAAATGGGCAACAAATCAGAAGCCAGAAAGACCATGATGGAAGCAGGTGTTCCGGTTGTTCCTGGTGGCAAAGAGGCGGTCCACCACGTAGGGGAAGCAAAAGAGATAGCAGAAAAAATCGGTTTTCCTGTCATGATTAAGGCATCCTCCGGCGGCGGCGGTAAGGGAATGAGAATTTCCAGAGGTCTTGAGGACTTTGAAGCTAACTTTAATAATGCCCAGATGGAGTCTGTGAAGGGATTTTCTGACGACACCATGTACATCGAAAAATACATTGAGAAGCCACGTCATATTGAATTTCAGATTATGGCGGATAAGTTTGGCAATGTGGTTCATATGGGAGAGCGTGACTGCTCCATTCAGAGACGTCATCAGAAGGTACTGGAAGAATCACCCTCTGCCGCAATCTCAGAGGAGTTAAGAACGCAGATGGGAGACGTGGCTGTCCGTGCAGCAAAGGCAGTAGGCTATGAAAATGCCGGAACCATCGAATTCCTTCTGGATAAACATAAAAACTTTTACTTCATGGAGATGAACACCAGAATTCAGGTGGAGCACCCGGTCACTGAGATGGTGACTGGTTTAGATCTCATCAAGGAGCAGATCCGGATCGCAGCCGGAGAGCCTTTAAGCGTGAAGCAGGAAGATATCACCATTTCAGGCCATGCCATTGAATGCAGAATCAATGCAGAGAATCCTTCAAAGCATTTTATGCCCTGTCCTGGTCTGATTAAAAATATTCACGTTCCAGGCGGGAATGGTGTGAGAATCGACACTCATATTTACAACGAATATAAGGTTCCGGCCAATTATGACTCCATGCTGATGAAGCTGATTGTTCATGGAAAGGACCGGAGGGAAGCCATCTCAAAGATGAGAAGTGCCCTTGGGGAGCTGATCATCGAAGGTATCGAGACCAATGTGGATTTTCAGTTCGATATCTTAAGTCATGAGGCTTACCGTGACGGAGATGTAGATACGGACTTCATCCCGAAATATTTTCCGGATTATGTCCGGTAAGCAAATAAAGGAGTGTATCTTATGTTAAGAAACATGTTTAAGAAGACCTATACACTGATCGACAGCAAGTATAAGACTCCGGAAAAGTCAGAGGAACCTAACATCCCGGAAGGGCTTTGGAAAAAGTGCAACAAGTGCGGCCAGCCCATTTATTCTGAGGATGTAAAAAATAATCATTATGTCTGTACCAAGTGCACCGGCTATTTCCGGCTGCATGCCTTTCAGAGAATTGAGATGACGGCAGATTTAGGTACCTTTACCGAGTGGGATAAGGAAATGGAATTTGCCAATCCTCTTGATTTCCCTGGCTATGACAAAAAGGTGGCAGCAGCAAAGGAAAAAACTGGCCTTTCTGAAGCCATTGTCACAGGCATCTGTGAAATTGGTGGTCAAAGAGCCGTCCTTGGTGTGATGGATGCCCGTTTTATCATGAGCAGTATGGGCCATGTGGTTGGAGAAAAGATTGCCAGAGCTATAGAGCAGGCTACGCTTTTAAAGCTTCCGGTGGTACTTTTTGCCTGTTCCGGCGGAGCCAGAATGCAGGAGGGAATCGTATCCCTGATGCAGATGGCTAAGACCTCAGCGGCCCTAAAGCGCCACCACGAGGCCGGTCAGCTTTACATCAGTGTGCTTACAGATCCAACCACAGGAGGCGTAACCGCAAGCTTTGCCATGCTTGGAGATGTGATTTTAGCGGAGCCAGGTGCCTTAATCGGCTTTGCTGGTCCCAGGGTCATTGAGCAGACCATTGGACAGAAGCTGCCGGAAGGCTTCCAGCGGTCAGAATTTCTTCTTGAGCATGGATTTATTGATAAAATCGTTCCAAGAAATGAGATGAAGGAAACCATTGCCAAAATCTTAAAACTCCACAAACCTTACGCAGTCAAGGAGTTTTATGTGGATAAACAGATTTCTTCGGAAGAGGATAGTGGAAAAAAGAAAGCCCTTCGCCCTAAAAAGAGCAAACGAAGCGCCTGGGACACGGTCCTTTTATCAAGACGGGCCGATCGTCCGGTGGCATCGGATTATATCAGAGAAGTTTTTGATGATTTCATGGAGTTTGCAGGGGACCGTTATTTTAAGGATGACGGTGCCATTGTAGGCGGAATTGCTTCCTTTCATGGTATGCCGGTTACGGTCATTGGCCAGGAAAAAGGAAAGAACACAAAGGATAACATCAAGCGTAACTTTGGAATGCCTTCTCCCGAAGGCTACCGAAAGGCCCTTCGCCTCATGAAGCAGGCGGAAACCTTTGGAAGGCCTATTATCTGTCTTGTGGATACTCCTGGCGCATTCTGCGGCCTGGAGGCAGAGGAAAGAGGCCAGGGAGAGGCCATCGCCAGAAACTTATTTGAGATGGCATCTTTAACTGTTCCTGTTCTCTCCATTGTAATCGGAGAAGGGGGCAGCGGCGGTGCCCTTGCCATGGCAGTTGGCAATGAGGTCTGGATGATGGAAAATGCCATTTACTCTATACTTTCGCCGGAAGGCTTTGCCTCTATCCTTTATAAGGACAGCAAAAAGGCAAATGATGCGGCAAGGGTCATGAAGATCACAGCAAAGGATCTCCTGGAATTAGGCTTAATTGAGCGGGTCATTCCAGAGGAAGAGCCGGTGAGCGGAGAAAATATTTCCGCAGCAGCAATGGAAATGGATAAGGCCATGGAGGAATTTTTCCTCACATACCTGTTAAAAAGTAAAGAAGAGCTTGCAAATCAGAGATATGAAAGATTTAGGAGAATGTAATGGGAACATTAAAACCTTTGGTAATAGGAGATCTTGTGGCAAAGAATCCGGTAATCCAGGGAGGGATGGGCGTTGGAATCAGCCTTTCATCCTTAGCTGGAGCAGTGGCAAAGGCCGGAGGAATCGGAATTATTTCAACGGCACAGATCGGCTTTCGGGAACCAGACTTTAAAAAGAATCCCCTGGAAGCAAATTTGAGGGCGATTGGAACAGAAATGACTAAGGCTAGAGAAATCGCACCAGACGGAATCATTGGTTTTAACATCATGGTTGCGACAATGAATTATGCCAGTTATGTAAAAAAAGCGGTAAAGGCCGGAGCAGACCTTATTATATCCGGCGCAGGACTTCCGGTCAGTCTTCCTGAGATTGTGGCTGAGGCAGCGGAAGAGGCTGGAATTAAGCTTAAGACCAAGATCGCGCCCATCGTATCCACGGTAAAGTCAGCCATGGTCATCTGTAAGATGTGGGACCGCAAATACCATCAGGCACCGGACTTAGTCGTGATAGAAGGACCTTTGGCCGGCGGTCATCTGGGATTTTCAAACGATGATTTAACAAGGCTTGGAGTTGATACTGAGGATGTGGAGCGTACCTACAAGCGGGAAGAGTACGAAGAAGAAATTAAAGGAATCATTCGTCTGGTAAAGGAATACGGGGACAAATACAATAAGGTAATCCCTGTAGTTACCGCAGGCGGCATCTATACTCATGAAGATGTGGTGCATCAGATTGATTTGGGCGCAGACGGTGTTCAGGTGGCAACCAGATTTGTTACCACCCATGAATGCGATGCCCCTATGGAATATAAGCAGGCGTATATCAATGCGAAAAAAGAGGATATCGTCATTACCAAAAGTCCGGTTGGAATGCCGGGAAGAGCTATTGTAAATCCATTTTTAAGCGATGTAGGAAAGGTTCCTTTCCGTTTGGAGCATTGCTACCAGTGTCTGGAGAGATGCGACAGAACCACCATTCCTTACTGTATTACTAAGGCTCTTGTGGATTCGGCAGAAGGCAGGACAGACGAAGGACTCCTTTTCTGTGGAAGCAATGCTTACCGGGCGGAAAAGCTTGAGAGTGTTGATGAGGTCATGAAGGATCTGGTTGGAGAAATTTGATTGTAATTTCATATTAGTATATAAAGAAAGAGCGTGTTGCCAGGATAACATTGATTGTTAGAATGCAGCACGTTCTTTTTTTGTATTGAATTCCTGCTAAAATTTGTGGTGGTAATTAGGTGTTATTCTTGGTCTATTCATATGTATAGGTACTTATGAGCTTCTTTTAGGAGGCTCATTTTTCATTGTGAATATCATAAATCATAAGACTGGGGTTTGATGAATTGATATTTCTGGTGTTTTAAGTGAAATCGTTATAAAGGATAGATGTCTTGTTTATTCTCCGTTGATTCACATTCTTTATAATAGAGCGTGTATAGAAAAGGTGTGCGAGCGATTCATAAAAACTAAGCTATGATCTGGTAGCAAAGGAATAAGAAGGATCTGTTTTTACTGTAAGCGGATAATGATACGGCAGGTCATGGTCGACCAGCGGTATGTATGGAGCCTTTAAGTTCAAGCAGTTATATAAGGCTTAAAAGGATAGCATAAAAGCTTACTTAAAAAACAGATGAGCATGCACCACGAAAAAGACAAAGGAGGAGCAATATGAAAAAACACAACCCTGCTAAACGTTTTCTGGCGGCAGCATTGGCTGTTGTCATGGTACTGGGCACCATGCCGGTTACGGTTACAGCAGCTACACTGGCACAGGAAAGCGAAGGACGAATTACCGCATTTAAGCAACTGGCAGAGGAAACCGCATACCAGACCGTATTACCGGGTACGACTCTTTCCCAGCTGGATTTGCCGAAAACATTAACGGCTACGGTACAGACCATGACGACTGATGATGATCAGGATGATTTGGAAGTGATTCCGGGCGATAGTCAATCTGAGGAGGAAACAGAACCAGAGGACATTTCTCAGGAGGATCCAATGGATGTGGCAACCAGCAGTTCTGCCCAGAGTTCAGAAACTGGTTCTCCAATAAGTAACTCAAATGATACGTCAGGTACAGACGAACACACAAGTTCAGTGAAAGAGAGCAGGGTTTCTATCCCAGTTACCTGGAACGCAGATACTGAATTTGATGGAACCGTGGAGGGAGAATATGAGTTTACCCCTGAATTGATGGGAAATTACATCATGGATACAGGAGTGGAACTCCCTGTCATTACGGTAACAGTAGCAGCAGAACAAGCAATGCTGCTTAGCCCATCCTCTGGTTATGATTACATAGACCTTAATGAGGATATGTCTGCTAGTGAAATTAATGCTGCTATTGCAAATTCCCTGGAAACCCATGCAAATGTTATTGTAACAGGAAGTGCAGATGTAACGGATGTTATTAATATAAGCCTGAATGATAGAGCTGTTTTATGGCGGGCAAGCATTAAAACAACAAGTTTTATTATAACAAATGGAGAAGGGACCTTAATCATAGAGGAGGGTGCTGACATCTATAAAACCAATAATGGTACTGTCCTTTATTCCAACCATATGGGCAGTCTAGATATAATGGGAGGTTCCATTAGAGTATCCTCTAATAATCCTGCCATTGATACGATGTCACAGACATCTGTCATTAATGGTATCATAAGTACACCTGGCTCCAACGCCATTTTTTTCAGCGAAACTGGCAACGTAACACTTTCTGGCGGAGTTGTGCTGGTTCATTCAACCAATATTAATAATGCAGCGAAAGGACTAGTGGGAGAAGAACCATCAATCAATAACCCTGCCGTGGTGATTGCATGGAATAAAAGCCAGAATACAACATACGGATCAGGAGAAACCACTGATTTATCTACGGTTAACAGTGCATCCGTAAGTTGGGCCGTAGAGGACGGTGTCAGTGGTATACAATATGCAAATGGCTCAAACATCGGTTTTATACCGATTGAAGGTATTTCGGTAGAGGATGGAAAACTGGCGGTTAACAACATAGTCCGCGTTGCAGATCCTATTACTTACTTCGGTGGAGGTGTTATTCTTAATTCATACTTATTTACAGTGGATAAAAATGCAGGCTCCAGGACTTATACCATCGAGGATGGCAGCACTGGTTTAGGAACCTTTTCCGGAGATATTTTAAGGATAACAAGAGCAGGTGTTTTTCAGATTGGTCTGGTCACGGCGGAAACCAGTACTCATCAGGCGGGTGCAAAGGTAATTGGAACCCTTACGGTAAACAAGGGAGTGAGAATGGCCCCTGATGAGCTCCAAACCATGGGCGTAACCACAAGTGGTGGCAGTGACGGTAAAATCAAAGGACTGACCGCTGGTGAGGAATATGAATACAAAAAAGACGGAGGTTCTTATATACCCGTCACTGCCAATGATTCAGGAGAAATTACCGGCCTTCTGGCAGGCTCCTATGTGGTTCGTTATGCAGAAACGGATTTGTACCTAGCCAGTGAAGATTCTTCTGTATTGACAGTTGCTAAGGCTTCTAATACGGTAGTGCTTACCCAAGCCATGACAGCTCAGCAAATTCAGAATGCCATAATAAATGCTTATAATCTGGATTCTACGGTTGTTGTAACTGGAAGTGCCAGACTCGATAGCGAGATGCTGGAACTTTCCATCCCAGAGGATAAAATTCTTATTTGGCGGGCGGGGATTGAGACGAGATATTGGATTAAAATAAAGGGAGAAGGGATTTTTCAAATAGAGGAAGGGGCGGACATCCATGCCTACGGTGCGTCCGGAGCTATTTCTGCCAGTGAAGATTTTGTAATGTTCACTTATCCCACAATTAATATGACAGGAGGAATTGTTCGTTCAGATTCAACATCGTTATCAGCCATCCTGACATATGTGCCAACTACAATTAGTGGTGGAATCGTACATTCAGCTTCTCCTAGTGCTATATCAGCTTCTTCTACGAATTTAACCATGACAGGCGGTGTTGCTCTGTCTCATACATCTAGCACCAGTTCCATAGTAACTGGAGGCAATCCTAGTATTATAAATCCAGCTTTACTGATTGCATGGAATAAGAACAATAATACAAAATACAACCCAGGGGATAAAACGGATCTTTATACACTGGAGGGAGCAACCGTAAGCTGGGAGGCAGAGGACGGTGTCAGCGGTATTCAATACGCATATGGTTCTAATACTGGCTTTATTCCTATTGCGGTAATTACTGTAGAGGCTGGAAAAACACCGGTTAACAATGGTGCCCGGAATCCAGAGCCTATTACATACTTCGGAGGAGGTGTTATTCTTAATTCATTCTTATTTACAGTAGATAAAAATGCTGGTGCGAGAACGTATACCATTGAGGAAGGCAGCACCGGCAACGGAACATTTTCCGGAGATATCTTAAGGATAACAAAAGCAGGCGTTTTCCATATTGGTCTTGTTACAGCGGAAAGCAGTACCCATCAGGCGGGGGCTAAGGTAATTGGAACCCTTACGGTAAACAAGGGAGAAAGATTTGCTCCTGAAGAGCTCCAAACAGTGGGCACGACCACCAATAGCGGAAGTGATGGCAAAATCACAGGACTGACCGCTGGTGAGAAATATGAATACAAAAAAGACGGAGGTTCTTATATCCCCGTAACTGCTAATGATTCAGGAGAAATTACCGGCCTGGCAGCAGGCTCCTACGTGGTTCGCTATGCCGAATCCAATCTATACCTCCCAAGCGGAGACTCAGAGGTAATGACCATCACAGGGGCGGCTCAAAGCGGTGGCAACGCTGTAACCGGAATCACAGCCCCCAAAGGCGCAGTTGTTCATGGTACCAGTATCACAGCTTCTGTTGCAAATGATGTGACAAGCCAGAGCATCAATCTGGAACTGAGCGAAGGTGCAAGCTGGAGACTTTACAGTGATTTGGCTTGCCAAAATGAGATAACAAGTAAAGTGGTACCTTTGAATCCAGGTATAAATACTGCTTATATAAAGGTGACAGCGGAAGACGGTACAACCCGGATTTATACCCTGACAATCACTCGTGCAGCCAGCGGTTCCAGCAGTTCCGGTGGTTCCGGCAGTTCTGGAAGCTCCAATAGCTCGAACGGAACAACAGCTTCTTCTAAACCGGCAGTTCCTGTTACCGGAATGTCAGAAAATCAGGCTGTTGTGGATGAACAGGGGAATGCGGTGGCTTCCGTAACCGATAAGAATATTTCAGATGCCATTGCTAACGCAAGAGCAGAGGCAGTGAAAAAAGGGCTGAGTGCCGGACAGATTACTGTGTCCATCCATGTATCCACTTCAGGGAAGAATGCAAACACCGTAAAGGTAAATCTTCCTAAAGCAATACAGCAGCAGGTCATTTCCAATCAAATTGCAAAGGTCGAGCTGACCATTGAACAACCGGATATAGTCATGGGAATAAATAACGCCGCAATTGCCGAAATCAATCGCCAGGCAAATGCAGACGTACAGCTGACTGCCACAAGAACAGACAGTGCAGCTCTTGGCAATGATGCAAAGAATGCCATCGGCAGCCGTCCCGCCTTTGATTTCAAGGCGAATTATCAGGGAGAGAACAGCCGTGTGACCAACTTTGGAAATGGTTCCGTTTTTGTAAGCATTCCCTATACTCCAGCTGAAAATGAAAAAATCGGGGGCCTGTATGCTGTATATGTAGACAGCGAAGGCAAAGTCAGCCGTGTTCCTGGCTCTGCATACGATGTCAATACCAGGAGCCTGATTTTTACAACCAACCATTTTTCAGTGTATGGCATCAGCTATCAGGAACCAGCACCCCAGCTGACGGACATTTCTACTCATTGGGCAAAGGATTCCATGGAATATGTGATAGGCAGGGGATTGCTGGCGGATAGGTCTGGAACTAAATTATCTCCAAATACTCCTATAAGCCGTGGAATGCTGGCTGCAGCACTTGGAAGACTTGCAGACGTGGATATGACAGCTTACTCTGCAACCAGCTTTACAGATGTAAATAAAGAGTCTCAGGAACAGCCTTACATAGAATGGGCTTACAGTAAGGGAATTTTTCCGTCAGCAGGAAGCCAGCAGTTTGCTCCGGATCAAGCGGTCACCCGTGAGGAAATTGCCGTGATTTTCTCTAATTATGCCAAAGCAGTAGGTGGCACCCTTCCAGCTCTTCGTGAGGCAGCGTCTTATGGAGATTCTTCTGCCATTGGAACCAGCAGCAAGGATGCGGTAAAGGCAGTTCAGCAGGCAGGAATTATGATGGGAGGCAGGAATAATCAGTTCAATCCCAAAGCAAATGCTACCTGCGGGGAGGTTTCTTCCATGCTTCACCGCTATATTAAGCTGACCATTGACCAGAAAACCGCACAGGGTTGGGCAAAAAATGATGCCGGACAGTATCTCTATTATACGGACGGAAAGGCAGCTGCGGGGAAATGGCTTCAAATCAAAGATATCTGGTATTATTTTTATACTGATGGCACCCTTGCCCAAAACACCAAGGTGGATGGCTATGAGGTTGATGAGAACGGTGCTTTAAAGAATAATGAATAAATAGAGAATGAAATAATCAACCAAGGGACGTAAGAACGGATATACTAAGTACTTATAAACCAGAACAATCTGTTAGAAGTTCAACAGGGGCTATTGAAAGATAAGTGAATTAACACTTAGGATCAATGGCCCCTGTTTTGTTATTTGTAACAAAGGATAAGTAATATCTGAAGAACTCAGCTTAATAAGATTCATAAAGGCAGCACGTAACAAATATTATACAAAAATAAATAAAAATAAAGCAGTGCTTTAAATATGAAACCATATGATGTTATTAATTAATTTTCTCAAACCATTCAGATGATATTGCTGTTATGGTTAGAAAACAAGCATTTTTAAGGAGCCTTACACATGAGTATGTGAATGATTTATCAATTAAACGAGAAAAATGTCGAAAATATTAAAAGTTTTAATGTATTTTTTATTGCAATTTGCTAAAACAATCAGTTACAATAGAAGCAATAAGAATAAAAGGTAACAAATTATTCATATAAAAGATAGAGGAGGTTTACACTGCTTCAAAATAATTCAAAAAAATCGTCCGTTTTCAGACAGAATATTAAGCCTTTGGCAGTAGACCGGGAGAATCCGGTCCGGATTATAATGTACAGGGAGGATTAAACAAATGGAATTCAAACATTTACCGGGTCTTACACCGGATGGAACCATCTATCATAACGTTAACATGGGAACCTTGGAAGCCCTGATCCCGTCAGGCTCTTATCAGTTTGTAAAAGCTCCATCTCTTCTGGAACTTCCGGGAGGAGATCTTTTGTGTGCCTGGTCTGCCGGTTCAAAAGAAGGCGGCGCAGACGAAAGCATCGTTTGTGCAAAACTGAAAAAAGGAGACGACCGCTGGCATCGGCCGGTAAAGGTATCCAGAGATTCCAAGCGCTGTGAGCAGAATCCATCCTTATTCCTTGGCCCGGATAATGCGGTATGGGTCGTTTACACGTCTCAGGCCGTGGGGGTGTCGGGGAAAAATGATACGAACCACACCGCCATGATTCGTTTTCAGAAAAGCTTTAATGGAGGCAGGACATGGGAAGATCCAAAAGGTCTTTTTCCGGATACGGGAAGCTTATGCAGCCAGCCTATCATCATGCTTAAGAACAAAAGGCTGATCTTCTCCAACTGGATCTCAAGAGATTCAAAAACAGGGTTATCCGGAGATCCAACGGTCTTTCGGATTTCAGAGGATGAGGGATCTACCTGGAAAACCGTATTTATGCCTGAGAGCCAGGGAAGGATTCAGGCGAACATAGTTGAACTGGAAGAAGGACATCTTATCGCATTTATGAGAAGCCGGACAGCAGATGCAATCTACCGCAGCGAGTCCTTTGACTGGGGAAGCACCTGGTCGGCACCCGTTAAGACCGTACTTCCAAACAACAATTCCGGTATCAGCGCACTTCGGTTAAAAAGCGGGCGGATCGCCATTGCCTATAACCATATTGCTGCAGACGGTGGGGAGGAAAAGAAAGAGAACGGTTGTCCCATTGCAGTGGCGCTGTCAGAGGATGGCGGCATTACCTGGCCGTTAATCCGGTATGTGGAGCTGGGAGAAGGTTATGCAGGAGCAGAAAATCAAATCAACAACAGGCAGTATGAGACTCCATATCTCATGCAGGGACAAAATGGGGACCTGCATCTGGTATTTTCCTATAATGGCAGGGCATGTATCAAATACATGCGCTTTACAGAAGTCGATATCATAGGTAAGAAACGAGCCCCGGAAGGTGAATAAGAAATTGGCGTCGGATGTATATCCGGCGTCTTTTTTTGTATACTAGAAGCTTGAGTTCCACTACATAAAAGTCTTTGAGGCTCTATGTTATTAAAAAAGTATAAATAATATAAAATAATGATAACGTTCGATATCAAATAAAAAAAAGATTTACATTGTTATCATTTTCCTATATAATAAATCATGGGAAAGGTGTGAGACTCGTGATAGGTAAACGTATTAAGACTCTTCGTGAGGAGAGGCATTTCAGTCAGGAAAAGCTGGCAGCGGAGCTGGGTGTCAGCCGAATGACGATTAATAATTATGAAAATGAGAAGCGGGTACCTGACATTGATTTTGCCAGACAGATGGCAGATTATTTCGGCGTGACCGTAGAATTTCTTATGGGGGGAACAGAATACCGTTACAAAAGGGACGAGATCATCTCTCTGAAACGTTCGGAAACTCTGTTCCGCATTATGGAAAAGCTTCCTCAGCCTGAGATTCAGGAGATGGTCTCTGCGCTCATTGAGACTTTGGAAAAGTCTGTGGAGCTTGAGATGGCAGATGATATCGTTCGTGTCATGAATCATTGCTGTTTACAGGTAAGAAGGACCTTATACGGCTTTGAGAATTTAAATGAAGATATCGTAACATCTGTAAAGGAATTAAAAAAACATTCTGTGCCGGAGGACGTCATTCGGGGAGCGGTGCATTATAAGCCTAGAGTGGTTTACGATGCCGCGTTTCATGCAACAAAGCGAATTGACGAGGAGCTTAATCGTTGTGCAGAAATTATGGAGAGAAAGCTTGAAAAGGTTGTTGGGGAGGAGCTTAAGAAACCCGTGAATGATGCGCTTGATTAAAAGGAGGATGATGGAGTGGAAAATTGGTATGAAGCCAGTGTGTCCAAAACACTAGAACATTTTAATGCAAACGAAAACACAGGTCTGTCAGAAAATGAGGCAGTTAACCGCCAGAAAACATACGGAAAGAATGAATTTGATAAGCAGGAAAAAACAAGCCTGATCAAGGATATTCTTCATCATTTAAAGGATATTTCTACGATTATCCTGTTGCTAGCCGCGTTGCTGTCCTTAGGCATGGCGCTTAAGGATGGCCATGGCTTTATTGAGCCGGTGGTAATCGTATCCATTGTTATACTGAACCTGGTTCTTGCTATCACCCAGGAACGAAGTGCCGAAAAGGCGTTGGAGGCATTGACCAGCTTAAACTCGCCGGATTGTATCGTATTAAGGGATGGCGTACAAAAAGAAATGGATACCACGGAGCTGGTTCCGGGAGATACTATTCTCCTCCAGCTTGGAAGCATTGTTCCAGCCGATGCAAGACTTATTACTTCAACGAATTTACAGGTAGATGAATCAGCGCTGACCGGTGAAAGTGAGCCTTCCGAAAAGAATGCAGACCTGCTTCTTCAGGGTACGGTACCCTTGGGAGACCAGCTTAACATGGTATTTTCCGGCTGTCACGTGACCTCCGGTCATGGTGTGGCTGTGGTCACTGGAACTGGAATGCATAGTGAGATGGGTAAAATCGCGGGATACTTAAATAACTCCCAGAAGATTAAAACACCGCTCCAGAGACGTCTTGAAAAAGTAGCAAAGTCCATCAGTATGATCGCCATAATTGCGGCGGTACTGCTTCTCGTCATTGGTCTGTTACAGGGAGAATCCTTCTGGTCCATGGTTACCCTTGCGGCAACGTTAGCAGTAGCGGCGGTACCAGAGACATTAAATCTGATCGTAACATTATCTCTTTCTCAGGGTGTTAAAAACATGGTGAATAAAAATGCCCTGATTCGTAAGCTTTCCGCAGTAGAAACTCTTGGAAACACATCCGTAATCTGTTCCGATAAGACCGGAACCTTAACTCAGAATCTTATGACCATTGAAAAACTCTGGATACCAGGGGAGGAACCCTTTGGAGCGGAGGAAGAGTTTGGTCAGAAGGAAAAAGAGCTCCTTACAAGATTCGCCCTGGCAAGCAATGCAACGGTTCAGATGGAAAACGACGGGACCATGACCATCATGGGCAATCCAACGGAAAAAGCCATTATGAGACTGCTTCACGAAAAAGGCTTGTCAAAGCAAAGTATTTCAGAACAGTTCCGCCTGGTGGGTGAGATTCCATTCTCATCAGAACGTAAGATGATGACCATTGTTTTAGAGGATACTTCCGGTGGTTATATCATTTTGACCAAGGGTGCTTTGGACCGTCTGCCTCTTAATAAATTCGATGAGAGAATGGAAGAAGCAGTTTCTCATGTTCATGAGCTGTTTGCGAAGGAAGCATTACGAGTACTTGCTCTTGGAATCAGACACGTGGATGAGATGCCGGATATGGACAGACCAGAGGAAATTGAACGGGAGCTTACCCTTTGCGGACTCATTGGTTTAATTGACCCGGCAAGGCCGGAAGCGGCTCAGGCTGTGGAACGGGCTAAGATGGCAGGAATCAGAACCATTATGATTACTGGAGACCATGCAGTGACTGCCAGTGCCATTGCTAAGAACATCGGAATTCTTGGAGAAAATGAAAAAGTATTAACCGGACAGCAGTTAAAGGATATGTCCGACGAAGAGCTTTGCCGTGACATCCATCATTACTCCGTTTATGCCAGAGTATCTCCTGAGGATAAGATCCGTATCGTAGAGGCATGGCAGGAAAATGGAGAAGTGGTTTCCATGACCGGAGACGGAGTCAACGATACCCCGGCATTAAAGGCCGCTGACGTTGGAGTTTCCATGGGACGTACTGGAACAGAAGTGGCAAAGAGCGCTTCTGACATGGTATTAACCGATGATAATTTTGCAACCATTATTGATGCGGTATCCGAAGGACGAAATGTATATTCTAATATCCGAAAGACGATTTACTTCCTTCTGGTCTGCAATATTTCTGAGATTGTTATTATGCTGGTAGCCCAGCTAAGGGGCTGGGGAATCCCGGTCACCCCTATTATGCTTCTTTTGGTCAACGTACTGGGAGATGGTATCCCTGGACTTTACTTAGCCAGGGAACGTTCAGACCCACGTCTTATGGATCGTGAACCTATACGCAGAGATGAAGGCTTCTTAAGCGGTGGTCTTTTAACGGTTATCATACAGCAGACCATAGCCTGTTCCGCAGTCGTACTGATCGGATATTATATCGGAACCTTCTGGGTGCTTCCGGGAAACCTTGGACCATCTCAGGCAGTAGGTCAGACGGTTGCGTTCTTAATCTTAGGCTGGACCTCAATTCTTCATTTATTTACGGTCCGCAGCAGAAAATCTATCTTTAAGAGAACTCTTAGGGATAATCCACCGGTGGTCTACAGCACCATGGCAATGATTGCCGTATTCAGCTTCCTTGCGGCGGTACCTTCCGTTGGAAAGATCTTTGATTTAACAGCGATTGGCGGATATCACTGGCTGATTGCAGCAGGACTTTCCCTGATTCCTACCATCGTCGCTGAGATTGGAAAATTCATTGACAACCAGACTAACATCCGTGAGATTCGTGAATACAGACATCGTGTGATCCGTCATAAGATCAAAAGGGATGATAGTTTCTAAATAAAAAGTATCAAGATTCCAGTAACGGGGTCCGGCTCATTTTAAGAGCCGGGCCCTTGTTTCATTTTATTATGATACATAAGGAATCATGGAAAGGAATAAGATAAAACAAGGAAAAATAGTAGATGGAATGACAGATGTTAAATTATCTTTGGGCGTTTATGATCCTTGTCGGGGTCTTATGGGGAGCATTTCAGGGGAATTTAAGTGCGGTAACAGACGGTGCTTTAAATTCCGCAAAAGAAGCAGTCATGTTAAGCATAACCATGCTGGGAATCATGTCCTTTTGGACTGGAATTATGGAAATCGGGCAAAAGTCCGGCCTTATTGAGAAAATGTCAAAAAAAATGGGACCGATCCTCCGATTCCTGTTTCCAAGAATCCCGGAGGACCACAAATCTCTTACTTACATAGCTACCAATATCATTGCCAATATCTTAGGACTTGGCTGGGCGGCCACTCCGGCGGGATTAAAGGCAATGGAAGCTTTAAAGGAGTTAGAGGATGACAGAAGAAAAGAGGAGAGCCAGGGAAAAAGAAAAGGGAAGAGAAAGCCTGTGGCAGAGGGAACGGCGAACAATGAGATGTGCAACTTTCTGATTCTTAACATTTCCTCCCTCCAGCTGATTCCCGTTACCATGATTGCTTACCGGAGCCAGTATGGAAGTATTAATCCCACAGCCATCGTAGGACCTGCGCTGGCGGCCACCTTATTCTCTACTTTGGTTGGAATTGCGGCATGTAAGATTTTAGACCGATGATAAGGTTAAATGGTTTCCACCCTCCTTTGCGGCGAATTGGCAGGGGCAGTTCAAAAGTACAATCACGGCAAAATAAACAGGTATTTAAGTTTAAATAACGTTAGATCATAAAAGTGTGAGCCAAAAGGAGAGGAAGCTATGAAAATGAAGGTTAAAAAAGTAATTAGCCTTACACTGGCAGCAGGTCTGGCAGTGGGATTGATTGCAGGCTGCAGCACGGGGAAGGAAAGTGGAAGCGCGAATGAAAAGAAGAATGTGACCCTGACCTTTGGAAGCCACCAAAGTGGACTTCCCACCTCTGGAATTGTACAGGAGCTTGCAAAAGACTTTGAAACCGAATCAGGAATTAAGATTGATTTTCAGATTTCTCCTGACGCTCAGTGGAGGGATTTAATCAAAGTGAAAATAGATTCCGGTGAAGCACCTGATATCATATGTGTAGACACTCCCATTAGTCTTGCATCCAGCCTACATATGGATCAGTACTCCGTTGAACTGACAGATCAGCCATGGGTGAGCCGTATTGAAAAAACAACACTTGCTGCCGTTAGCGTAAAGGATAAGGTTTATGGAATTACATTTCCAGGGGCAAAGATGTATTTCTATCTGTATAACAAGGATATCTTTAAGACCCTGGGGCTCTCAGTTCCCACTACATATAAGGAATTTTTTAATGTCTGCCAAACGCTTAAGAATGCAGGTTATACCCCTATTTATGAGGCTACCACCAACGGCTGGCATCAGGTGCTGCCTCTCTTTGAAACCGGTGGATTGTGGCTGAATCAGGACCCTGATATGTATGAAAAGTTAAATGAGAATAAAATAGATCTGGACGGAATCCCCTCACTTTTGACCATTATAAAGCAGCTGGATGAATGTGCAAAAGCCGGTTACTTTGGGGAGGATTACTTAAGCAATGCATGGGAGAATGCAAAGGAAGCCATGGCTACAGAGCGTTGTGTCATGACCGTTGCAGAGCTGGGATTTCGCGGTCAGATTGAAAAGGAATATCCGGATTTCAAGGCAACGGAGAAATTAGGTGCGTTTGTTATGCCTTGGGGAGATAATCAGGAAATTGGTGTGAACCCTGCAAGCAATGCCTACTTCATTAACAAAGACAGCAAATACAAAGAAGAAGCTAAACAATTCTTTGATTTTCTTGCAAGACCTGAAAACCTGCAGAAGCGGCTGAATGGGCAGCCAGAATTAAGTGCTCTATGCTGGCCGGAAATCACAAGCAAATACACAAAGGAGGATCAGGCATTTCTGGATTCCTTAACAAAGGCAAATGTGGTGCAGACCTCTGTTAATTATATTGACAGCCAGTGGATGGATGTAGGAAAGGACCTGGAGGGAATGTATACAGGCGCTTTGACCCCGGAGGAGGTTTTAAAGACCATTATGGAACGACGTACAGAGCAGGCGAAGCTGCAAAAGGATCCGGGCTGGGTGAGAAAATGATGAACCAGAACAAATTATATCCCTGGTATTTTGCCGGAGGAGCGGCCTTACTCTTTTTCTTGCTGTGCTTTGTACCGGGTATGTTAGGAATTGCTTTTTCTTTTACGGATTGGAATAATTTCAGCAGTGAAATACATTTTGTGGGCCTTTCCAATTATAAAGCAGTCTTTCTAGAAAATTCGGAATACTTAAAATATATAAGCAATACCCTTATATTTACGGTGGTTACAACTATTATGAAAACCGTGGTGGGTATGGCTCTGGCACTCTTATTGACCCAGAACTTTATCCGGTTTAAGAATTTTCACCGAATGGTCATCTTTTCTCCTCAGGTAATGTCTTATCTGGTTGCAGGTCTCGTATTTAGAAGCATGCTGCATCCCACCACAGGCTTTTTAAATAACTTTTTAAGGAGCCTATCCCTTGACTGGCTGGCGAAAAACTGGCTGACGGATTTACATATGGTATTTCCTACCGTAATGGCCGTTGATACCTGGAGGGGCATGGGATACATTATGGTGGTGGTAATTGCAGGACTTTTATCGGTTTCCCCAGAATATTATGAGGCAGCCAGTATAGATGGTGCCAGCTTTTTTCAGAAATTCAAATCCATTACCCTGCCACTGTTAAAGCCTGTTCTTATTAATGTCACAGTCCTTAATGTGACTTATGGACTTAGAGTATTTGATATGATTTATTCCCTTACCAACGGCGGCCCGGGTAATGCCACCGGCGTTATTAATACGGCTGTTTACAAGGAGTTTTCTAAAGGCAACCTTGCCATGGGAACTACCTTATCCAGCATCCTGTTTCTGGTGGTTCTTAGCCTGCTATATTTTATTATTAAGTCCATGGAACATAAGGAGGTGGAGGGGTAATGGGAAAAGCCGGAAAAGTCATAAGCTGCATTCTTTGCAATGCAGTGGCAGTGCTGACCAGTCTGATTGTCATCATACCTTTGGTTGTTTTGTTCTTAAATTCCTTTAAGACAGCCGGTGAGGCAAACAAGATGACCTTATCCCTTCCAAAAGAATGGATGTTTGAGAACTATGGTAGAGTTATCGAACAGGGAAAACTGCTTTCTTCCTTCTTAAATGGACTTTTGTATGCAGTATTCAGCGTTGTGATTGTAGTGATCCTGGTGTCAGCGGCTGCCTTTGTGATCTCAAGAAATCCAAAAGGCATCAACCGGTTTCTCTATTATTTTATCATCTCAGGAATTGCCCTGCCTATCAATAACGTAGCACTTATGAAGGTCCTTCAGGTGCTTCATCTGGTCAATACACAGCTGGGAATCATACTGCTTTATGCAGCCATTAACATCCCCTTAAGCCTGTTTCTGACCTATGGATTTATAGGAACCATACCCAGAGAGCTTGATGAAGCGGCAGTGATAGATGGCTGTAAGCCCGGTCAGTTGTTTATTAAGGTAATAGCACCCTTAATGAAGCCTATTGTATCGACCTTATTTGTTCTTGACTTTATGGCTGTTTGGAATGATTTTACCATGCCTCTGTATTACCTTAATAATTCCAGAAAATGGCCCATGACCCTGGCGGTCTATAATTTCTTTGGTGCCTTTGAGTATTCCTGGAATCTGGTGGCAGCTGATATTATACTTACCCTGGCTCCGGTGCTGCTGGTATTTATCATTGGTCAGAGGTATATTGTAGGCGGCGTTTCCGCGGGTTCCGTAAAGGGATAAAATTTCACCAGAGTGTATGAGAAATTATGTGAAAGGAAATGGTGGTTGGTCATAAGATTGAAAAAAAAGACGATAAGAAGATGAGAAAAAGGCTTAAAAAAAGGGATGCCGCACTAAAAAATTGTGGGGCATCCCTTTTGTAAATGCTCAATTACTTATTTAGTATTAAAGGAACAGTTCACTACATTTGCCCCTACGATAACGTCTTTGTTCTTTCCGCCGCTTGAGATACATCCGCTAAAGTTGTGCTTACCGGAGTTTGGAGCCTTGGGGAAGTTAAAGTTTACGTTATTGTTGTTTCCGGTACAGTTTTTAAGGGTAACTGCTCCGGTATTGTTGTTCTGGTCAAAGCCTCTTGCTTTGTTGCCGGTTGCAACGCAGCCTTCCAGATAATGGTTGTCAGCTGTGTAATTACCGCCAACCTTAAAGCCCTGTCCATTGCCATTGTATTTTCCGTTATAGGAAGCTTCACTATTGTATACTTTTACAGCATTTCCTGCAGAGTAGAAGTCAAATCCGTCATCGGAATTATTTAAAGCGATACAGTTCTTAAATACGTTTCCAGGTCCAATGCTTAATTTGGCTGCAAAACCGTCTGCGTTCTCGCCGTTTGTTTTCTTGTCATAGTTATAGGTGGAGGTAACCTTAGTGATCGTATTATTAGATGCGCCATTGCTCATCTGAAGACCGGTATCTCCGCATTTGGTAATAAAGCAGTCTTTTACCTGGTTATTGTTGCCGCTGATGTGGATGCCGTTATCTCCGGCATTCTGAATGGTCAGGCCCTCAATATACCAGTAATCTCCTGTGATCTGGAAGCCACGGGAGCTGTCTGCATATGGCTGGCTGGAGAAATCTACCACTGGCTTCTGCCCATTATAGTTTACGATCTTAATGGGGGCGCTGGAGCTTCCCTTGGCACTCAGCTTAAAGGTAGTGGAAGAGGAATGGGTTCCTCCCATTAAGTAAATGGTGGTGCCTGCGGATGCTTTTGAAATGGCCTTGTCAATGGTCTTATAGGGCTTGTCCGCGGATTGACCGCTGTTGGAATCGTTGCCGCTTGTGGATACATAATACGAAGCTGTTGCTGCATTTGTTGTAAGCGGGCCGAAGTAAGCCAGACTTGCCACCATAAAACAGGTTGTGATGATACTGGTAATGCTTTTTCTTGTTCTCATATAATACCCCTTTCTTTATATCTAGATTCCAGACCAGTTATTTGGTCCGAATGATCCAGCTAAGAAAATCACAAAGATGTAAATGTTTGTGCATAATACATAAATTCATATTAAAATATCAAACGACAGTTGTCAATAATTAAATGTAATATCTTGCCAATTATGCAAAAATGGAATACACTTGTTAAAAAAACGTAAAAAAATAAAAAGAGCGGGGAAAGATATCTGTTTTTAACAAATACCGTTCCGCGCTCTGAATGGAGCTGTTTCTTTAGGAAGAAACCTGATCCTTGTATTCTTTTAATGCCTGGGAAAGCTGATCCGGACAGGACGTAGGACGAAATCCGCACTGAATTCCTTCCAGACGCTTAATCGCCTCATCCACATCCATTCCTTCCACAAGCCTGGATACGCCCTGAGTATTTCCTGAGCAGCCGCCGACGAACTGAACCTTAACTACCTTGTTATCTTCCACTTCAAAACTGATTTCCTTGGAACAAACGCCTCGTGTTTTATAATTCATGATTGGTACCTCCAACTCCTTATGCCTGTCACGTGTAAACAAACTAAATTATAGTCAAACCGAGAGGTGGTGTCAATAGCGCTTTTCAAACAGGAATAAAGACGTTATAATATATATAATAGAAGAAATACAAATAAAGGAGGAAATATATGTTAGGAATCATCGGAGCCATGGATGTGGAAGTGGCAGAAGTAAAAAAATCTATGGAGAACGTAACCGTAAAGACCATCGCAAATATGGATTTTTATAAAGGAATTTTAAAAGGAAAAGAAGCTGTTGTGGTACGCTGTGGGATCGGAAAGGTGAATGCAGCCATCTGTACCCAGATTCTTGCAGATCATTACCAGGTAAGCGCAGTGATCAATACAGGAATTGCAGGTTCTCTGAAAAATGAAATCAACATTGCGGATGTAGTCCTGTCTACGGATGTGGTACATCATGACATGGATGCAACCGGCTTTGGCTATCCTGCCGGACAGATCCCACAGATGAAAGAATTCTCTTTTGCGGCCGACGAGGGGCTTCGAAAACTGGCTTATGATTGTTGTAAGGAAGTTAATCCTGAGATTGGAGTTTTCATTGGAAGAGTGGTTTCAGGGGATCAGTTTATTTCCGACAGGGTTAAAAAAGAGTGGATTTCAAAAACTTTTGGGGGTGCATGTACGGAAATGGAGGGGGCTGCCATAGCCCAGGCCGCATACTTAAACCATATCCCATTTTTAATCATCAGAGCGATCTCAGATAAGGCGGATGACAGCGCAGATATGGACTATAGCGAGTTCGAACCGCTGGCTGTGAAGCACTCCGTAAACCTTATTTTAGCCGTTGCCGAAAGGTATTCATATTAAGTTCAGAATCGAATCCTGGCAGGATTTGACGAACGATTCTAGGCTCTCTCATCTTCCCAAAGCCTTTCCGGGTGTTTATAATAAACCTATCACCCGGGGAGACCGGGCAAGAAAGGGGAGCTATTATTATGCTGGAATTTTTACAGACAGGCAAAGCGTTATACGTGCTCGCAGCATTTTGCGGTATTGGTGTTATCACCAGATGGCTGACACGTAACCTCTACAAAAGATTGATTAAAGAATCAGATAACCTGACACTTACGAAGAATAAGAGTCTTCGTGCCTTTAAGCAGAAGACGGAATCTACATATCAGTTAAACCAGGGTATCCCAAGAATCAAGCCTTATCTGGAGCGCCAGATGTATGAATTCAAATGTATGGGAGTCACACTCCACGGCTGGAACATATTCTCCAATCAGATGACACTGTGGTGTTTTCTGGTAGGCGGCGGTGCAGCCTTTGCTTCCTATTGGTATCGTACGGATCCGTACTATATCGTATTATATGGTTCCGTTGGAATTATGGCAGGACTCTTTACTATATTGGTAGAGCATGGAGCAGGAATTTCAGAAAAACGAATGCAGCTATTTGCGGCACTTGACAACTATCTGGAAAATATCCTGATTTACAGGCTGGACCAGGAGAGAGATGATTTAGATGCAATGTCGGGTCCGCATTTGGAGCCCCGTGAAAATATAAGATCCATTTACTCCCAGGGAGGGAGAAATGCTGTAGAAGCAACCCAGGAGACCGAGTCAAAGCCGGATCGAAGAAGTGGACGGCAGAGATTAAAATCGGAGAGGCCGGAAAAACCAGTAAGAAACCGTCAGGTTGCCCAAATGGAGCAGTATGCCGATGAAATTGGTCCTCAGATGGAAAAGGTGGACAAGAAGTCCTCGGAGGCAGTGGGTTCCAGACGAGATGTAGATTACTTAAAACGAAGTCTGGAACAGATTGCGGCAAGCCGGGAAAAGGAGAGAACCAGCCGGGCAGGAGAGGACTGGCTTAAGGATTTAAATCCCGAAGAATTAAAGCTGATCGGAGAGATTCTTCAGGAATATCTGACGTGAACATTTGGCAGCCCCAGGAAAATCATGTCGCAAATGGATGAACTTTATGATATAATTTCCCTAAACAGGCAGTCAGCAACCTGAACATAAGGAAAAAGGAGATATGGGCAATGGGAAATATAGTTTTTGATTATTCCAAAGCATCCGGCTTTGTTTCAGCAGAAGAGATGGAAAACATGAAATCTGCAGTTATGTGTGCCAGAGACACTTTAACGAGCAAATCCGGAGCAGGCAATGATTTTCTAGGCTGGATCGATCTTCCGGCAGATTATGATAAGGAAGAGTTTCATAGAATAAAGAAAGCTGCAGAAAAGATCAAAAGTGACTCTGACGTACTGTTGGTCGTTGGAATTGGCGGCTCCTATCTTGGGGCTAGAGCAGCCATTGAATTTTTATCCCATAGTTTTTATAATGTTTTACCAAAAGGTTCACGTAAAACTCCGGAGATCTATTTTGTTGGAAACAGCATTAGCAGCAAATACATCCATGATTTAAAGGATGTGCTGGAAGGAAAAGATTTCTCCGTAAATATTATATCCAAGTCCGGCACTACGACGGAGCCTGCCATCGCTTTCCGTGTGTTTAAGGATATGTTGATTGAAAAGTATGGCCGTGTGGAGGCAAATAAAAGGATTTATGCCACCACTGATAAGAAGAAAGGAGCCCTTAAGAATCTGGCAGACCAGGAAGGTTATGAGACTTTTGTGGTGCCTGATGATGTAGGAGGCCGCTTCTCTGTACTCACTGCCGTAGGACTTCTTCCCATTGCGGTATCTGGCGCTGACATAGACCGGTTGATGGAAGGAGCAAACGATGCGAGAATCGCTGCCAAAGAGACTCCCTATGAGTCAAATGGCGCGCTCCAGTATGCAGCTGTACGCAATATCCTTCTTAGAAAGGGCAAGACCGTTGAGATCGTTGCCAATTATGAACCGAGCCTTCATTATGTATCCGAGTGGTGGAAGCAGCTCTTTGGAGAGAGTGAAGGAAAAGACCAGAGAGGTATTTTTCCGGCTGCCGTGGATTTGACCACAGACCTCCACTCTATGGGACAGTTTATTCAGGATGGGGCAAGAATTATGTTTGAAACCGTACTGAATGTCCAGGAATCTCCTGCAGAGATTCTTTTAAAGGAAGAAGAAGTGGATACAGATGGCATGAACTATCTGGCTGGAAAAAGCGTTGACTTTGTCAACAAGAGTGCCATGAACGGCACCATTTTGGCCCATACCGATGGCCATGTACCGAATCTGGTCATTGATATTCCAGAACAGGATGCATACAGCTTAGGACAGCTCTTTTATTTCTTTGAGTATGCCTGCGGAGTCAGCGGATATCTTCTTGGTGTGAATCCGTTTAATCAGCCGGGTGTAGAGAGCTATAAAAAGAACATGTTCGCACTGTTAGGAAAACCTGGTTTTGAGAAGGAAAGAGAAGAACTGTTAAAGCGATTATAAGGTATATGAATTTAATACCGGTGTTTCGGCCTGAGCCTTTTGAGGTTCGGTTCGGGGCACCGGATTTTTCATTTTATCTTATTTTCTTAAGCAATCGTTTAACAAAACTTAATTAGGAAATAAGTGTAAGTTATGATATGATGGATGGGTATCAAAAAAACATATATTTATGGAGGAAGATATGAAAAAGACATTAACCATGTTACTTGCTTTTGCAATGGCATTCTCGTTGACTGCCTGTGGGGGAGCAAAGAGCGCAAAGACCATTTATGATGAGGCGACTAAGAAGACCTCAGAACTGACATCCATGGATGTTACTTCCACAGTCAATACACAGATGACTCAGGGAGAACAAAAAACAGACATGAAGATGAATCTGGATATGAAGATTGCAGATATCAATACGGAATCCATGAGATATTTCGCTTCCGGTACCACATCAGTGATGGGCCAGGATCTTGATATTTCCATGTATTACGAAAATGGATATTACTATATGACTTCTATGGGTCAGAAGATTAAATATGCCATGGATTTAGATAAGATGATGGAACAGGTAAAGCAGAGTACAGAAGGTGCAAGCCTGGATTCTTCTTATATGAAGGAAATCACCGCGAAAAAAGACGGAGACAATCAGGTCATTACCTTTACCGTGGATGCGCAGAAGATGGATACCTACGTAAAGGATTTAATGAGCCAGATGGGAACTGATTTAGATGGCGTTACTTATAGCATCAAGGATGTAAAGGGTGAGGCTACTGTTAACAAAGACGGTTATTTTTCCAAGTCAAAGATCAACATGTCTTTGGATATGACAGCTCAGGGAGAAACCATTTCCATGGTTATGGATACCGACGCTGTTTATAACAACCCAGGCCAGGCCGTAGAGGTTACAGCACCGGATTTAGAAGGCTATACAGAGGTTGATCCAAGTGCTTTGGGTAGTCAGTAATAAATAAAAAGGCTGTCGCACATGCTGCGACAGCCTTTTATTCTTCAATGACCTGGATTTCCAGAAAGTCAAATTCTATGTGCTCTATAAAATTATCCTGGGTGAATCTGGCCTTGGAGTGTTTTTTAAACTCCTGGATGGTGGCTTCAAGCCACATAGGTTTTCCCAGATCAAACTGGTAGCAGATCTCTTCCAGAGCGTTAAATACCATAGTTGTCCGAGAAAGGTTGTAATCAGGATTGCAGATAACAGTATCCTTCAGGACCCTTGTATCTTTGATTAATTTTGCCCATATGCGAAACATAACAAATTATCCCTTCTAAATGCAGAGGCTGAACTCTTTGTTTTCGTGATGAAACGATTATAACATTGTCTGAGGAAAGAGTGCAAGGAGGAAAATGACGGACATTGTAAATCAGTGAAATATATGATAGAATCTTGATAGGAAAAACCCAAGGAGGGAGACTTAAGATGGCACAACCCATTACGGATCAGGTTGGTTTTCTTGGAGAGGCATGCAGAGCCGTCCAGGAGCTGTCTGCAAGCAGGAATCTGCTGGAAGAGTTCCATCAGGAGAAGAGACATCTGGAAAAGGAGCTGGAAGCAGAACGAAAGGCAGTGGCAGATGATATCAGCCTTACGATCAAAGAGAGAATCGAAGAGATCGAGGGCACATATGACAAAGAGATTGCCAGGGAGCAGGATGCTCTAAAGAAAGTAAGGAGCAAGCGGGAAAAGGCTAAGAATCAGGGGATCAAGGAACGGATTTTAGAGGAGACAGAGGAGCTTAAAGACAACAATAAAGAGCTGAGACAGCAGATGAAAGATGTGTTCCGGCAGGAGAGAGTTCCCGGCTTTTGTAACAGCCGGCTTTATTATGCCCTTTATATGCCTGGTGGTTTTCGGGAATGGCTCTTACTCATTACCACGTTTCTCATATTTTTTCTGGCCATTCCATCAGGAATTTATTTTCTGCTTCCAGAAAAAAAGTTATTTTATTTGATCGGAATCTATTTTTTGACCATAGTCATCGTCGGGGGCATTTACATCCTTATCTATAACAGGACGAAGATGAGACACCTTACTGCCTTAAGAAAAGGCAGGACCATCAGGGACCTTATTAAGACCAACGACCGGAAGATGAAGGTCATTATCCATTCCATTAAAAGGGACAGGGATGAGGCAGTTTATAATCTGGAAAAGTATGATGATGAGATCGCAAGGATTGAGCAGGAACTGTCAAACATCATGGAGAAGAAAAGGGACGCCCTTAACACCTTTGATAAGGTTACAAAGACCATTATATCTGACGAAATCGCAGATGGAAGAAAAGATGTTATATCAAAGCTTACGAGGGAATATGAAGAGGCTCTGGCGAATGGGAAAGAGGCTGAGATCCGGGTAAAGGAGCAGACACTCTTTATCAATGACAATTACACTTCTTATATCGGTAAGGAGTTCATGATACCGGAACGCCTTGATGAACTGGCTGATATGATTCGAATGGGTAAGGCTGCCACCATAAGTGAAGCCAAGGCCCTTTATAAGAGCCTTAAGGAATAAAATGAAGGTGCAGGAAAACGCGCGGATGCGGATGTTTCCTGCACTATTTTTTTTGCGATTTTTCCATGACGGTGTAGTGAATAATTCCATAAATCACGGCTTATAATAGAACAGAGAAAATAAGGACAGCAAGGCAGGATATTATGAAATTATGGGAAAGAATTGCGATCCGGAGCAACCGGGACGTTTTTTATTATGACACAAAGCATTCCTTTGAAGCAGAGGACTTTGCTTCCAGACTATACGATATGATCAGTATGGAGATGGATAATAAGAAGGCAACAGGAGTCCTTTTTTTGTGCATCGGCACCGACCGTTCCACGGGAGACAGCCTTGGGCCCTTAATCGGTTACAAGCTAAAAGAAAAAAGACTGGAGTATTTAGAGGTCATCGGGACTTTAGAGCGTCCGGTACATGCCATGAATCTTGAGACCTACCAGACCATTCTTCGCTTAAGATATCCAAACTATGTGATTGTGGCTGTGGATGCTTCCGTTGGTAATATGGAGCACATCGGCTATGTGACTCTTGGAAGAGGAGCATTAAAGCCCGGACTTGGAGTGAGCAAGGAGCTTAGATCGGTGGGAGATATTTTTATTACCGGAATTGTTGGAAGCTGCAGCAATTATGACCCTTTAATGCTCCAAAGTATCAGACTTTCCATTGTTATGAGAATGGCTGACTGCATCAGCCATAGTATTTATCTTGTCGAAAAGTTATGGGAGAACACGTCCATGCTTTGACATGATTTTCGCCTATTGTATGCTATGATGCACTGGATTATAAAGAATAGCGGGGTGAGCCAATGGGTGAATTATACAATCCGTACCCGAAGCTGCCGAAGAACATCAGGCAGATCGGGGAGCGGGATCAGATCGTAAAGCTATATGTCGAGGATTATGTCAATACGTATTTAAAACGTCTGTATCCTGTCGGAGGACAAGGGCTGCGGGTAGGCTTACTGCTTGGCAGTATGGAGCTTAATGATGGAACGCCTTATATCTTCATAGATGGTGCATTGGAGATGGAGGATGTGACAGAAGCAGGAAAGGTAGAATTTACCGAGATTTCCTGGAAAAAAGCCTATCAGAACATGGAGCAGCTTTTCCCAAAGAGATCCATTCAGGGCTGGTTTATATGCGGCAGTCCCGGAGACGATTTAACTCCTTTAAATTTCTGGAAACAACATATCCAGTATTTTGAAGGCACCAACAAGTTGATGTATTTAAGCAATGGAATTGAAGGAGATGAGACAGTTTACATAACATCAGAAGACGGATTTTACAAGCTCCAGGGCTATAGTATATATTATGAGAGAAATCAGATGATGCAGGATTATATGGTTCTGCGAAAGGATGTAAAACGTATCGAAACCGATACAAATGATAAGGTTATTGAAGAATTCCGCAAGCGAATGGACGAACATAAGGATGAAGCGACGGACAGGCATCAGACCGCCGGGCTTCTCCGGGGCATGTGCACTGCCATGTCAGTCGTCATAGTAGCTGGCGGAATTGTTATGTTTAACAACTATGAACGGATGCAGAACATGGAAAGCGTCATTGTATCCGCCATTCCGGCTAAGGCCGAGCAAATTTTAGGAGGTGTCCAGAAAAAAGGAGGAAAAGTAGAACCAGGTGTCATTGTAGAAACGGTGGAAGCCGGCGTTTCTCCCACCACAGCAGTGAATAAGGAGACCATGTCAAACACTCCGCCAGGGACACAGGCAGGAGAGGGCCAGGCGCCTACAGAAGCCGCGGTAAGCCAGGAGGCGGTGGAAGGTCAGGCAAAGCCGGAGGAGACAAAGGAAAGCCAGGCCAGTGCAGAGACGAAAAAAGCACCGGAAGAGACAAGTGCAGCTTCCGCGGAAACGACCAAGGCTCCTACCGGTGAAAGCAGCGCACAAAAAGAGACCAGTGCGCCTACGGCTCAGACCAAGGAAGCGTCAGCAGCAGGAGCCAAGGTGCATGTGGTGCAGGAAGGAGAGACGCTTTACGGAATCAGCCTGGCAGAATACCATACGGTAAACAAGCTAAAGGAAATCTGTGAGCTCAATGGATTGGAGGATGAAAATAAGATTGTAGCGGGTCAGAAATTACTGCTTCCGTAGAAAAAAAGAATGCTTTTCTCATAAAAATGATGTATACTACAACTATATATGGGCATTTTTAGGAGAAAACTGCATGAGCGAATGGAACTCAATGAACAGAGAGATTAAAAAAAACCAGCTTCGTCGTCAAATCGTTCAAACTTCCGTAAGTAATGACGAATCCAGTGAAGATATTATAAAAAAAGCCCGTACCAAGGTAAGAAAGAAGAGGCTTAGGATTTTTCTTGTGGTGTTTGGGTTGCTGGCAGCAGGCGGAATCGGTGCGTTCCAGTATTTCAGCTTATACCATTATACCAATTACGGTATTGTATGGTCAAAAGAACTGAATGAGGGAAGCTATGAGGGATATTTGGATTTTGGCTCCAATGTGCTGAAATATAGCAGAGATGGCGCGTCCTATCTGGATGCCCAGGGAAAGGAAGTCTGGATTCAAAGCTATGAGATGAAATCCCCCAGGGCAGTGGTAAGCGGAGACTATGCAGCCATTGCCGATTTGCAGGGCAATTCCATCTATATCTTTGATAAGGCAGGAAAAACCGGGGTTGCTACTACAGTCCTTCCCATTGTAAAAGCAACCGTATCCTCCCATGGAGTGGTAGCTGCCATTTTGGAGGATTCCGCCGCCAATTACATATATTTTTTCAAGCAGGACGGATCAGCCCTTGATGTGAAGATCAAGGCTCTTTTAGGAGGGGATTCCGGTTACCCGGTAGATATCAGCTTATCTCCCGATGGAACCCAGCTTATGGGGGCTTATGCCTATTTAAAGAACGGTACCTTAAACGGAAGGGTAGCGTTTCATAACTTTGCGGAGATTGGAAAAAGCGTACCGGACAGGCTGGTGGGGGGCTTTGATGAGCCTTATGACGCAGCCTTAGTCGCCCAGGTGCATTTCCTTGATGATACCTATTCCTGCGCCTTTGCAGACAACAGCGTGTCGTTTTACTCCACCAGGAATGCTCTTTCTCCGGAACTGGTCAAACAGATTCCAATCAAAGAAGAGATTAAAAGTGTTTTCTATTCCCAAAAATACGTAGGCCTCATTGTGGACAACCCTGAGGGAGAGAATCCCTACCGCCTGGAAGTTTACAGGCCTGATGGAAAGCAGGTATTTTCCAAAGCTTTCCAATATCAGTATACCGATGCTGATATTGACGGGGAACATGTATTTCTGTATAATGAGGATTCGTGCAGAGTCTATAATATGTCCGGCAGGCTAAAATTTTCCGGCACATTTGATTTTCCGGTAACTAAGATCCGAAACGGAAGGTTTCCCAATACCTTAATCGTTACGGGTCCCAAAAATATGAAAGAAATAAGATTACAAATAGGAGGACAATACCAATGAGCAACGTCGAAACCATGTCAATTAATGCAATCCGCATCCTATCTGCAGATGCGATCCAGAAAGCCAATTCCGGACACCCCGGACTCCCTTTAGGTTGTGCATCCGCGGCTTATGAATTATGGGCAAACCATTTAAACCATAACCCGGCTGATCCTGACTGGAAAAACAGGGACCGTTTTGTGTTATCAGGAGGCCATGGTTCCATGCTATTGTATTCCCTGCTTCACTTGTTTGGATACGGAAATCTCTCCAAAGAGGATTTAATGAATTTCCGCCAGCTTGGTTCTAAAACACCGGGACATCCGGAGTATGGCCATACGGTTGGCGTAGAAGCAACCACAGGACCTCTCGGTGCAGGTATGGGTATGGCAGTTGGTATGGCAATTGCGGAAACCCATCTGGCATCTGTATTCAATAAGGACAATTACCCAGTGGTAGACCATTACACCTATGTCCTTGGCGGAGACGGTTGTATGATGGAAGGAATCTCTTCCGAAGCCTTTTCCCTGGCAGGTACTTTAGGTCTTTCCAAGTTAATCGTTTTTTACGATTCCAACCAGATTTCCATCGAAGGAAGCACTGACATCGCATTTACCGAGGATGTACAAAAACGCATGGAGGCGTTCCATTTCCAGACCATTACCGTAGAAGACGGCAATGATTTAGGAGCTATCGCCCGCGCCATTGAAGAGGCTAAGGCAGATACCGAGCGTCCATCCTTTATCACCATCAAGACCCAGATCGGCTTTGGCTGCCCGGCAAAGCAGGGAAAAGCAAGTGCCCATGGAGAGCCTCTTGGTGCGGATAACATCACTGCATTAAAGGAGAATTTAGGCTGGCCATCTACAGAGCCATTCTTCGTACCGGAAGAGGTATACAGCCACTATAAGAAGCTGGCTGAGGAAAAGGCTGAAACAGAAGCTGCATGGAACGTGATGTTTGCAGCTTACTGTGAAGAATATCCGGAGATGGAAACATTATGGAATGCCTACCATGATCCAGATGGTACAGAAAAAGCCATTGAAGCCTGTGCTGATTTCTGGAAAAAGCCAGAGAAAGCAGATGCAACCAGAAATATATCCGGTCAGATCTTAAACCGTGTAAAGAATTATATTCCAAACTTAATTGGCGGTTCCGCAGACCTTGCACCATCCAATAAGACCAACATGTCTGAGGTAGGAGACTACTCCAAAGAGGACAGAAGCGGACGCAACATGCACTTTGGTGTGAGAGAGCTTGGAATGACTGCGATCGGAAACGGTATGCTTCTTCACGGAGGACTTCGTACTTATATCGCTACCTTCTTTGTATTCAGTGATTACACAAAGCCAATGGCACGTTTGGCTTCCCTCATGGGAATTCCTCAGACCTTTGTGTTCACTCATGACAGCATCGGTGTAGGAGAAGACGGACCGACTCATGAGCCAATCGAGCAGCTTGCCATGTTACGTGCAATGCCGAATTTCCATGTATTCCGTCCTTGTGATGAAACAGAGACAGAAGCAGCCTGGTATTCTGCACTGACCTCCAAAAAGACTCCTACCGGCCTTGTTCTTACAAGACAGAACTTAACTCCAATGCCTGGCAGCAGCAAAGAGGCATTAAAGGGCGGCTATGTGATTGATGACTGCGAAGGAACTCCTGATATCATTCTCATTGCCAGCGGTTCTGAAGTAGAGCTTTCTGTTAAGGCAAAAGAGCTTCTCTCTGACCGTAAGGTAAGAGTCGTATCCATGCCATGTATGGATCTCTTTGAAGAGCAGACCGAGGAATATAAGGAATCCGTTCTTCCAAAGGCAGTAAGAAAGCGTGTGGCAGTAGAAGCTTTAAGTGATTTTGGCTGGGGTAAATATGTTGGTCTTGACGGGGCATACGTGACCATGACAGGTTTTGGCGCCAGCGGTCCTGCAGGACAGTTGTTTGATCATTTTGGATTTACAGCTGAGCGGGTTGCAGAGGTGGCAAAATCCTTATCATAAATCCGGCATCTTGATACAAAAGGAAAAGGAGCATAAGGTCATGGGAATGAAATGTATTGGTGTTGACGTAGGCGGTACCTCTGTAAAGATGGGACTTTTTGAGGTTACGGGGGAGCTTTTACACAAATGGGAAGTAGGAACCAGAAAGGAAGAGGAAGGAAGATACATCCTTGATGATGTGGCTGCCTCCATCTTAAAAGAACTGGAAGAGCTTAACATTTCCATTGATCAGATTCAGGGGGCCGGGCTTGGAATACCGGGCCCTGTTCTGCCCAATGGCTATGTGGAAGTCTGCGTCAATTTAGGCTGGCGGGACCGCTACCCGGAACGGGAGTTAAGTGAACTCCTTCATGGACTGCCGGTAAAAAGCGCCAACGATGCCAATGTAGCAGCTCTGGGAGAGATGTGGCAGGGCGGCGGAAAAGGCTATCACGATATTGTTATGGTCACCTTAGGAACCGGAGTAGGGGGAGGCGTGATCATCGACGAGAAAATCGTGTCTGGAAGACATGGTCTGGCTGGAGAAATCGGACATATCCATGTCCGCAACGATGAAACAGAAACCTGCAACTGCGGCGGTGTAGGCTGCGTGGAGCAGGTTGCAAGTGCGACTGGAATCGCCAGAGAAGCCAAACGTATGATGGAATCAAAGGATACCTTATCCTCTTTAAGAGGCTATGGCAGTCAGGTCACGGCAAAGAATGTGCTTGATGCAGCAAAGGCAGGAGATCCCCTGGCTCTGGAAGTGATGGAGGTCGTAGGACATTATCTTGGACTTTGCCTTTCTCAGGTCGCCATGACCGTAGATCCCGAAGTCTTTGTACTGGGCGGAGGCGTATCAAAAGCCGGCCAGTTCCTGATTGATATAGTCAATAAAAACTATGAAAAATTCACACCTATTTCTAAGAATAAGGGCAGTATTGTTCTGGCGACATTGGGGAATGACGCAGGAATATACGGTGCTGCAAGACTGATTTTAGATTAGGCGATAAACAGAATACCAGATATGGCTGATGCGTGTTTAAAAAGCCTTGTCTGGTATTTTTTTTCGTCCAGTCTTTTCCTGGGCCCTTCACTTATTTACAATTTACTAAATTATGATATAATGGGAATACTTCACAAGACGAAACATGGGATGAAATGAGGAGACCCCGGTTGTAGGACAACCAGGGCAATTATGAAAAATCTATGTGCAACTTGACTGATTAACTTGTTTAGATTGCTGTTTTTCTATACATTTAGTATAAAAAACAGATGTGAACAGGATATGAACGGCCTGTAAACAGATTATGAAAAAAGGAGATACCATGGGAGACAACCATAAAAATAGGAAAACTATCGTCATCGGTCATAAAAATCCGGATACGGATTCCATCTGCTCTGCAGTCAGCTATGCGAATTTAAAGCGGATGATTACTGGTGAGGATTATCAGCCGGGACGTGCTGGGAGAGTCAATGAAGAGACCCAGTTCGTACTGAATTATTTCGGTATGGAAGCCCCGGAACTTATAGAGAACGTAAAGACCCAGGTTCTGGATATAGAGATCCGGGAGACCAAGGGCGTAAAGAAGAAATTATCTTTAAAAAAGGCATGGAACCTGATGCAGGAAGCAAATGTAGTCACCATTCCTGCCGTTACCTCTGACGGGATTTTGGAAGGGCTGATTACAGTTGGCGATATAGCCAAATCTTATATGAACGTATATGACAGCAGTATTTTATCCAAGGCATGTACCCAGTACTCCAATATTGTGGAGACGCTGGAGGGAAGTCTTGTCGTTGGAGATGACACGGCTTACTTTGATAAAGGAAAGGTTCTCATTGCAGCAGCCAATCCTGATATGATGGAATATTATATATCACAAGGGGACCTTGTTATCCTTGGTAACCGGTATGAATCCCAGCTTTGTGCCATTGAGATGGAAGCGGCCTGTATCATCGTCTGCGAAGGTGCCGCTGTTTCCATGACCATCAAAAAGCTGGCTCAGGAACGAGGCTGTACGGTCATGACAACTCCATATGATACGTATACCGCAGCCCGTCTTGTAAACCAGAGCATTCCCATCAGCTACTTTATGAAGACCGAAGGGCTGATTACTTTTGAAGAAGAAGATTATATTGATGAAATCAAGGATGTGATGGCAAGCAAGCGTCACCGTGATTTCCCGGTTCTTGATAAGGACGGAAAATACAAGGGCATGATTTCCCGCCGTAACTTACTTGGAGCCAAGGGAAAACGTCTCATTCTTGTGGATCACAACGAGAGATCCCAGGCAGTAGAGGGAATGGAGAATGCGGAGATTTTAGAGATCATCGACCATCACAGACTGGGTACCGTGGAGACCATCGCGCCGGTATTCTTCCGCAACCAGCCGGTAGGCTGTACAGCCACCATCGTGTATCAGATGTATCAGGAGAACAATGTAAAGATAGAACCTCAGATCGCAGGGCTTCTTTGCAGCGCCATTATTTCCGATACTTTGTTATTCCGTTCTCCTACCTGTACAGAAGCAGATAAGAAAGCGGCCCTTGCCCTGGCAGATATTGCAGGCATTGATGCGGATAAGTATGCTTCCTGCATGTTTGAGGCTGCCAGCAACTTAAAGGGAAAAACAGACGGAGAGATCTTCTATCAGGATTTTAAAAAGTTCTCTGTTGGTAAGATCGCCTTTGGTGTAGGACAGATTACTTCTTTAAATGCGAAGGAGCTGGAAGAGCTGGAAGATCGTATGATCCCATATATGGTAAAGGCCAGAGAAGAACATGGCGTGGATATGATGTTCTTTATGCTTACCAATATTCTGACAGAATCCACCGTTCTCTTATGCGAGGGCCAGGGATCGAAACAGATGATTGTAAGAGCCTTCCGTGCCGATAACAAAGAAGACGATAAAAAGGAACATGTGGTAAGTCTTCCAGGCGTAGTATCCAGAAAGAAACAGTTGATTCCAAGTATTGTGTTAGCCGTTCAGGGATAAGGAGGCCGGTTATATGAAAAACCCGGAAAAATCAGGTAAAGTTGAGTGGAAGCCTGGAAATATGCTTTATCCTCTTCCTGCTGTTATGGTAAGCTGCCAGAGAGAAGGAGAGAAGCCGAACATCATAACCGTTGCCTGGGCTGGTACCATTTGCTCCACTCCGGCCATGCTTTCCATATCCGTACGGAAGGAACGATACTCTTATGATATTATAAAAGAGACCGGTGAATTTGTAGTCAACCTGGTTTCTAAGGAGTTAGTGAGAGCTGCGGACTACTGCGGCGTAAAATCCGGCAGAGATGTTGACAAATTCGCTCAGATGAGGTTGACGCCCTGCACCTTAAACCACATCAAAGCCCCTGGTATCGAAGAGAGTCCTGTTTGTCTTGCCTGTAAGGTGGTGGAAGTAAAGCACCTTGGAAGTCATGATATGTTTATCGCTGAGATCTTAGGCGTGACCGTCGATAACCGGTATATGGATGAGAAAAATAAATTTCATTTAAATCAGGCCGGGCTTGTAGCCTATTCTCATGGGGAATACTTTGAGCTTGGAAAGAAGCTTGGAAGCTTTGGATATTCTGTGAGAAAGACGGACAAAAAGTCAGCCGGCAGGAGGAAGCGTAAATGACAGATAAGCGAAATAACATAACACTCATTGGAATGCCGGCCTCCGGCAAAAGCACCGTCGGTGTCCTTTTAGCAAAGCGTCTGGGATATTCCTTTGTGGACGTGGATATTGTGATACAGGAGCAGGAAGGAAAGCTTTTAAAGGAAATCATTGCAGAACGCGGCGATGACGGCTTTTTAGAGGTGGAGAACCGGATCAACCGGGAGCTTCATGTGTGCAAAAGTGTTATTGCCCCAGGCGGAAGTGTGATCTATGGAAAAGAGGCCATGGAGCATTTAAAGGAAATCAGTATCGTGGTCTATCTAAAGCTCAGCTATGAAAGCGTAAAGGAGCGTCTTGGCAATCTGGTGGACCGTGGCGTGGTTTTAAAAGACGGCATGACCCTTTACGATTTATACCAGGAGAGAGTGCCATATTACGAATCCTATGCAGATATTACCATCGATGAGACAGGTCTTGAAGCAGGAAATATCGTAGATCAGCTGAGAGGCATTATGGAAGAAAAATTTGGGCTTACTACATAAAAATCGGTAAGGCTGATGCATGAATATACAAAAAATTAGTATAAGGCGGAGAATGAAATCATATTCTCCGCCTTATTTTTATAAAACGGTACGTATCTTTACAACGAAAATAAGTGGTTCTCAAAGAAGAAGGAAAAGCATATGCATTAGAAAAAGACGCTTTGGGTTTGTAAAGCAATGAATTGCCTTAATTATTTTGTTTCTGCATGGGCCGTTCTTGACATATGTTGAAAAATATAATAATGTTACAAATACTTTTGGACAATAGTGTCTGAACAGAGGGATATTCTGTCAGATGCTATTTTTTTAAAATAATTATTAAACATGAGGGGGAACATTCATGAAAAAAAACTTGAAAAAATTAGCAGCAATCAGTATGGCAGGCATTATGGCCTGGTCTTTGACCGCATGCGGGAATTCAAAGACAGTATCTCAGGAAACGAAGGACTCTGCGGTCAAGGCGGAGACAAAAGAAGAAAGCAGTGAAGCGGGGAAGGTCTTAAATGTACATATTGATGTGGAAGTGGCATCCCTGGATCCACAGATTGCCACCGATGGGACGTCTTTTGAAGTCATTGCGGATACGACCGATGGGCTCTATGAGCTGGACGCCGACGGAAAGCCGGTGCCAGCACTTGCAGAAAGCGTAGAGAAAAGCGAAGATGGACTCACCCTCACCTATCATTTAAGAGATGCCAAATGGTCCAACGGCACTCCGGTGACTGCCAAAGATTTTGTATTTGCCTGGAAGCGGGCCGTTGACCCGAAGACAGCAAGTGAATATGCATTTATCGTGGGAATTGCAGGAATTAAAAATGCAGATGCAGTGGCAGCCGGTGAAAAGCCTCTGGAAGAGCTTGGTGTCACAGCCGTGGATGACAAGACGTTAAAGGTAGAGCTTGACGTTCCGGTCCCTTATTTTGAATCCTTAATGGCATTCCCCACCTTTTATCCGGTGAATCAGGAATTCTTTGAAAAAACAGGAGATCAGTATGCCTCAACCCCGGATACCCTGTTATCCAACGGACCATATAAGATTACCTCTTACGAACCGGCGGCAACTACCATTACCCTGGAGAAGAACAAGGACTACTGGGACGCAGATAAGGTAAAGCTTGACGGAATGAAGTATCAGGTCATCAAGGATTCTCAGCAGGCCATTCTGGCATATCAGAATGGGGATTTAGACGTAGTGACCTTATCAGGAGAACAGGTGGAACAGTTCCAGGCTGACCCTGAATTTAAGAATATTATGGCAGGCTATTTATGGTATCTATCCCCCAATACCAAGGTGAAGGGGCTTGAAAACTTAAATTTGAGAAAAGCATTGTCTCTTTCCTTTGATAAGGAGGCTGTGTGCGCCAATATCTTAAAGGATGGATCCATTCCTGCTTACTTTGCAGTTCCAACCTTGCTGGCGGCTGGACCCGATGGAAAGGACTACAGAGAGAGCGCAGGCAATAATTATTTTAAGACTGACAAGGCAGAAGCCTTAAAGTATTGGGAGGAAGCAAAGAAAGAGTTGGGAGTCGACAGCCTTACCTATACCATGATCGTTGAGGATACGGAGTCAGCCATTAATGTTGCCCAGTTCTTACAATCGGAGATTCAGACCACCCTTCCCGGAATCACCATCACTCTGGAGCAGATGCCAAAGAAAAACCGTGTGGAGAGAATGCAGGAAGGACAGTTTGAGATAGGCCTTACCCGCTGGGGACCGGACTATGCCGATCCTATGACTTATCTTGATATGTGGACCACAGACAGCCCCAATAACTATGGCTTCTGGTCCAATAAGGACTACGATTCCATCATAGAATCCAGCAAAAAGGGAGAGCTTGCCCTTGATCCGGCAAAACGATGGAAGGCCCTGATTGATGCAGAAAAAATCGTTTGCGACGACGCAGTCATCTTCCCGGTATACCAAAAGGGCAATGCAGTGATGCAGAAGGCAAATGTGGAAGGCATTGACTTCCATTCCATAGCAATTAACCGTTATTTTAAAAATACAGTCAAGAATTAATGGCTGATTGAGATAGGAGAGATACCCTTGAAACGATACGTTGCAAAGCGGGTCTGTATTTCTTTGGCGACCTTACTGGCAATCCTTTTTATCCTGTTTTTAATGCTGGAGCTGATGCCAGGGTCCCCCTTTAACGATGAAAAGCTGACCCAGTCCCAGGTAGCTCTTTTAAATGAAAAGTATGGGCTTGACCAGCCTGTCTACTACCGCTTTATCCAGTATGTGAAGCATATGGTGACCGGAGATTTTGGAGTGTCCTATACCATTTCCAAGAACACCTCCATCACCACACTTTTAGCCTCCAGACTTCCGGTGTCTATCCGCATCGGAGGTCAGGCTGTGCTTCTTGGAACCATCATAGGGCTGTTTTTGGGGCTTTTGGCAGCTTTAAAGCATAACACCGTATTTGATACGTTAACTACGGTTATTTCCGTACTGGGAGTCAGTCTTCCGTCCTATGTGTTCGCCCTGGCGCTTTCTTATTCCCTGGGATACCGGGTCCATTGGTTTCCGCTGTTGTATCAGCAGGAAGCGGCTGTCAAATCCTCTGTACTGCCCACTATATCCCTTGCCATGTTCACGGTGGCTACGGTGGCCCGTTTTACCAGAACGGAGATGCTTGAGGTTCTGGGCTCTGATTACATGCTGCTGGCAGAAAGCAAGGGACTTCCTGAGTGGAGGCTTATTATGGTTCATGGATTAAAAAATGCCCTGATTCCCATTATCACAGTTCTGGCACCTCTCGTTGTCAGTCTGATGACAGGCTCTCTTGTGGTGGAGAAAATATTTTCCATACCGGGAATAGGAAGTCTTTTAGTCACCGCTATACAGTCCAATGATTATAACGTCATTGTGACTCTGGCCTTTATCTACAGTGCCATGTACATTGGTATCATGCTTTTTGTGGATATCCTATACGGAATCATTGATCCACGCATCCGTCTGGCAAAGGAGGGGAATTATGAGCACTGATCAGAAAGCTGCAGAGTCCTTTGAATTTCTGTCCGATGATTTTCTCCTGGCAGAGAACCAGAACCTTGGCATGGATCAGGTATATCCGGCCCGTTCCTATTGGAGCGACGTTTTCTCTGCATTTATAAAGAATAAAGGGGCCGTCATTGGCCTCATAGCTATTTTATTCATCATCTTTTTTGCCATTGCTGGTCCTTATATGAATGGTTATACCTATGATGGACAGATTATTGCCAACCAGAACCTTGCACCCAGAATACCGGTTCTTGAAACCTGGGGAATCTTTGACGGAACGGAGCGCATGTCCACCTCCACGGGCGTGAATGTCGTAAATAAATATGTAAATCCAGGTAAGACAACAGGTCTGGAATCCACCTACTACTGGTTTGGTACGGATGTTCTTGGGAGGGATCTTTTCACCCGGACATTTATGGGTACCCGGATATCCTTATACATTGCTCTGGTCGCAGTCATCGTTGATCTTTGCTTTGGGATGAGTTATGGGCTGATCAGCGGATATTTTGGGGGAGCGGTGGATAATATCATGCAGCGGTTTGCGGAAATTTTAAATGGAATTCCCACCCTTGTCATCGTGACCCTTCTTATGCTGGTCTTAAAGCCGGGGTTATTTACCATTACCCTGGCACTTGCCATTACGGGCTGGATTGGAATGAACCGGATTGCCAGAGCTCAGGTATTAAAGCTTAAAGAGCAGGAATTTGTTCTTGCCTCAAAGACACTTGGGGCAGGAGATTTTTACGTTATATTTAAAGAAATTCTTCCAAATATATTTGGGCAGCTGATCATCATGTCCATGTTTTCCATACCAAATGCTATCTTTACGGAAGCCTTCCTAGCTTTCATCGGTCTTGGAGTTCCGGCTCCGCTGGCCTCCCTGGGGTCCCTGATCAGCGACTCCTTTAAGTCATTTACCACCCATCCGTATATGATTATTTCTCCCGTTCTGGTGCTGGCTATTATCATGCTGAGCTTTAACATGCTGGCAGACGGACTCCGGGATGCATTTGATCCAAAAATGAAGGAGATATAGGAGGCGTGTCATGAACAAAGAAAAAGTATTGTCCATTCGGGATCTCTCCATCTCCTTTCAAACAACGGCCGGTGAGGCCAATGCCATTCGGGGAGTAAAGCTTGATTTATATAAGGGAGAGACTCTTGCAATCGTAGGAGAGTCCGGGTCAGGAAAGTCGGTGACAGTTAAGGCCATCATGGGCATTTTAAGCGGAAATGGTACTGTTACCGGAGGCACCATTGATTTTACCTATGAAAGAAGCGGGGAGACCATCCATCAGGATTTATTAAAGCTAACAAAGAAGGAAATGCGGCGCCGCATCAATGGAAAGCGGATTGCCATGGTGTTTCAGGACCCTATGACCTCCTTAAATCCCACCATGACCATAGGAAAGCAGATTATGGAAGGAATGCGGTGTCATTATAAGACACCGAAAAAAGAGGCCTATGAAAAGGCCGTGAGCCTCCTATCCCTGGTTGGAATTACAGAGCCTGAAAAACGGATGAAATGTTACCCCCACCAGTTATCGGGAGGAATGCGCCAGAGGGTGGTCATTGCCATTGCCTTATCCTGCGATCCAGAGGTGCTCATCTGTGACGAGCCGACCACAGCTTTAGATGTTACCATTCAGGCTAAGATTCTGGAGCTGATTAAGGAGATACAGGATAGAACCGGAATCTCGGTCATCTACATCACCCATGACCTTGGGGTGGTAGCAAAGGTGGCGGATTATGTGGCTGTGATGTATGCGGGAAAGATCGTGGAAAAAGGGCTTTCCAAAGAAGTTTTTTATGACCCAAGACATCCCTATACCTGGGGACTTCTATCTGCCATGCCGGATTTAAATACCTCAGATGAGTCGCTCTACACCATACCAGGAAGTCCCTATAATCTTCTTGGGAAAGGAAAGGGAGATGCCTTTGCAGACCGGAACGCATACGCCCTAAACATTGATTACCGCATGGAACCGCCGATGTTTCAGGTGACGGATACCCATTATGCGGCTACCTGGCTCCTTCATAAGAATGCGCCGGAGGTAGGCATGCCAGATGCTTTAAAAGCCAGGATTTTAAGAATGAGAAAGGAGGCTTAAAGAGATGGAAGAAGAAAAAAAGCCCCTTTTGGAAGTGAACGATTTAAAGCAGTATTTCAGAGTGAGCAGAAAATATCAGGTAAAAGCGGTGGACGGAGTTTCCTTTCAAATCTTTCCGGGCGAGACCTATGGTCTGGTAGGGGAATCAGGAAGCGGAAAATCCACCATCGGCCGTTCCTTGATCCGGCTTTATAAGCCCACATCAGGAGAGGTAAAATTTAAGGGAGTCACGATTTCCGGAAACCTTGACAGAGAAGAGACAAAGCACCTTCGCACAAAGATGCAGATGATCTTTCAGGATCCCATGGCCTGCTTAAATCCAAGAAAAAAGGTATTGGATATTGTGGCCCAGGGGCTGGATCTCCATGGTATGTGCCATTCGAGGGCGGAGCGGGAAGAAAAGGTTTACAGTATCCTTAAAATGGTAGGTCTTTCCAAGGAACATGCCACCCGCTATCCCCATCAGTTTTCCGGAGGCCAGCGCCAGAGAATCGGAATCGCAAGAGCTCTTATTATGGACCCGGATCTCATTATTGCAGACGAGGCAATCAGCGCTCTTGACGTATCCATACAGGCACAGGTGGTGAATTTAATGAAAGAGATTCAGGCTCAGACCGGGTCTGCCATCCTTTTCATTGCCCATGATCTATCCATGGTAAAATATATTTCTGACCGGATCGGAGTTCTTCATCTGGGACATTTGGTGGAAACCGGGACCACGGAAGAAATCTTTGAAAATCCCATACACCCCTACACGAGATCGCTCCTGTCTGCCATCCCACAGCCGGATCCCAATGGGGAGAAAAAACGGGTGGCCCTATCCTATGATTACAGGGAAATGGGAATCGATTATCAGGCAGGAACCAGCCACTTCATTCAGGGACAGCATTATGTATTAGGGACAGAGGAAGAGATTAAGAGCTGGAGCAAAAAATCATAAAGTGATAACCATGGATTGGTGAGTTGTCTATGAGAAAAGTGTAGCACAAAGTTAGGTCCCATGGGTAAGGTCTATTTGTTTATATTGCTTAAATTTTATCAAATTTTAATAAAATTACGACCCATCACATATTGATGTATAACCGGACTCATAACAAATGCTTTGTATGAAATGAAGCATATGAGAAAGGGAGGGGGCACAAAGAGGAACAAAAAAATCATTTCATAGAAAGGGAGGTCCGGGAATAAAAAATCAACTGGTCATAGAGGTTGATTGAAATGAAGGGAAGTAATAAAAATGGTTAATACAAAAATGAGAGGTCTTACAGCAGCCCAGCTGGTTGCTGATATGGGCCCGGGATGGAACCTTGGAAATTCTCTGGAATCGGAGTACAACGAGACTTATTGGGGAAATCCAGCTACCACAAAAGAAATGATTGATAAAATTGCAGCAAAGGGATTTAAGACCTTACGTGTACCAGTGAGATGGGACGACAGCTATTCCAATCCATCAAACTATACCATTAAAACTGAATTTATGGATCGGGTAGAAACCGTTGTGAATTATGGTCTTGAAAATGGAATGTACGTGATCATTAATGTTCACCATAATGATCTGCAGACCATGGTCTCCACAGACGGTTCCGTAAAGCAACGGGTAAAGGATGAACTCATAGCAATCTGGAAACAGGTAGGAAACCGTTTCAAAGACTATGGAGACTATCTGATTTTTGAAACCATCAATGAGCCAAGATATCAAGAGGATTGGAATGGAAATACAGCATTTTATGAATGTGTGAACGAGTATAACGAAGCCAGCCGCGCCGCTATGCGTGGAACTGGTGGTAACAATAGCTCCAGACTGATTATGATGCCGACTTACGCTGCTTCTTCTGACAGCACTAAAATTTCCATCTGGAAAAAACTTGCTGCTGATGATATGATCGCAGTTTCCATTCATGCGTATCTGCCCTATGATTTTGCTTTTGAAGGCAAGGGACATTCCAATTGGACGGAATCCGATTATTACGATTTAAGTGCCGTCTTCCAACGGTTGAATACAACGTTTATTAAAAAAGGCCTGCCTGTTGTCATCGGAGAGTTTGGTGCAACCGGTAAGGATAATGTGGCTGACCGTGAAAAATTTGCGAAAGCTTATGCGACGTTTGCAAAGAAATATAAGATGCCTTGTGTCTGGTGGGATAATAACCTCTTTGGTACGGGGGCTGAGATGTTCGGTATTTTTGACCGCACATCCTTAAGCTTTGTCTACGGCGGAATTGCTGACGCTATTATAAATGTTTACAAAAGCAACACTGACGATGATGATGACGACGATACGAACCCTCCCCTCTTTAAGGGTTCATCCACTGCCACTAATTGGGCACAGGCTGTTACAGCTCCCACTTCAAGATACGGCGGAAGGCTGGATCCTTCCATCATTAAACAAGGGGGATATTTCTATATTGAATACAGCGGCACCAAAGATCAGGTAGAACTGATTTTCCAGAGCTTATCTGGAGGTAATAACTGGTGTAAAATTCCTATGAGCGAATCCGGTAGTATCGATGGACATTATTATGCGAAATATTCTTACGACAACTGTGTGAAAGCATTTGGTTCAGATTTTGAAAATCTGCTTGATATCATCCATGTAGGAGCTACGGACAAACCAGTGACCGTTTACCTGCTGAGTTATAATCACAAATAAATAGATAGCCAGATAAAAAAGGTCCCTCAAGGGGATGCACCAGAAACGGTGTATCCCTTTGAGGGACCATAGATTTATTCTTTTTTACATTTTTAACTGAAATCTCTGGATCAGAGTCTTTAACATATGTGCCTGGCTTGCCATTTCCTGACTGGCAGCTGCGCTTTCCTCTGAGGTAGCGGAGTTGGTTTGTACCACACTTGAGATCTGGTCGATTCCAAGGGTCACCTGAGCTACGGCGTCGGCCTGTTCCTCAGAAGCACTGGAAATGCGATAGACAAGCTCAGCCACAGACTGAGAGGAATGTACAATGCGGTCCATGGATTCTGCAGTCTCTCTGGCAATGTGATTCCCTGTTTCAATGGAGTTTAAGGCACGTTCAATGAGAACGGCGGTATTTTTCGAGGCTTCCTGACTCTTGTTTGCCAGGTTTCTTACTTCATCAGCGACCACGGCAAAACCCTTGCCCGCGTCTCCCGCTCTGGCGGCCTCTACGGCTGCATTCAGAGCCAGGATATTGGTCTGGAATGCGATGTCCTCAATGGTCTTAATGACTTTACTGATCTCTGAGGAGGCTTCGCTGATATTGTCCATGGCACCGGTCAAATCCTGCATTCTTGCTTTTCCGGATTCTAGCTCGGTGGCAGTCGTTGATACCTGGAGATTTGTTTCCTTTGCATTTTCCGCGTTAAGGGAAATGTTATTGGAAATATCAGTGATGGTAGCAGCCAGCTCCTGAATGGCAGATGCCTGTTCCGTAGCGCCCTGGCTTAAGGCCTGTGCACTGCTTGCGACCTGCTCTGCGCCGTTAGCCACCTGATCAGAAGACTCTGCGATTCTTCCCATAACATCATTTAAGGAGTCGGTAAGATTTTGTATGGAGATCTGAACGGGCCGGAATTCTCCTTTGAATTCTTCTGCGTCATTGGGAATATTAAAATCTCCCTGAGCCATACGTCCGGTGGTTTCAGATATGTAATCCATATAGTAGGAGATTCGTGACATCATGGTTCTCATGCTGTCGGCCAGATTACCAAGCTCATCCTCTGACTGGTATTTTAGGCTGCATTTTAACTCTCCCTGGGCCATGCGGTCTGCCACTTCTTTCAGCTCATCAAGAGGATCTGTGATTCCTTTTGTGATCCGAAGTGCGATGATAACAGATGCTATAATGGAAGAAATAACAATAACCGTCATAATCACCATAAAGACTTCCGCCTGTCCTGCAAGCTTTGCAGACATAGACTCTCCAACGGTCGACTTATCCGTCAGCATGGTGTTAATTAAAGTACCGATTTCAGCCGCAAGAGGTGCTGCATTGCTGCGGAAAAATTTCATGGCTTCGGTTGATGATTTTGATCTGAGAGAAACAGTCTGATCTCTAAATCCCTCATAGGTCTTCATCTTCTCGGTCAGTTCTTCATAAAGCTTTTTCTCGGAATCGGTCTTCATATATTCCTTGACCTTTTCCATCTTTTCGTTAATCAATTGAATCTGACTATTTAACGTATCTTCCTGTTTTTTTGCATCCGCTTCATTATCCGCTAGAATAATGTATAGAACGGTTGCTCTGTGTGCCTGGAACGCTTGTCCCAGACTTCCAATCTCTCCCTGAGAAAAACCATAATCCCGAAGCTCTCTGGTGTATTCTTTATCTGTAGTGCGGATAAGCTGGATTCCGATGACTCCTGCAAGTCCGGAAAACATTACTACGATAAGAAACGCGATTAATAATCTTTTTTTGACTTTTAATTTGTTAATCATTCGTTCTCCTCCCCGGTTTCATGCTCTTCTTAAGCCTCTGAACGATGTATCATATCACACGTTGATTCAGTGTAAGTTGCATGCCTGGTTTATTGATTCATTATAATTTTTTTAAGTTTAATAGTCAATGCTCATACTGTACTATATTTGTTAAGTATTTTAATAAATGAAGGTCTATTTATACAATTTACTTCCATGTAAAATTATGGAAATTTGCGAATTGCTTCCATCCACTAATTACTGAACACGATCTTTGACTTTAATCTTTTAATTGGATATGATAAAATATGAATTCACTAAATAAAGAGGATGGGATGGGATAACAAAATGGAGATTTTGGAAAAAAACAGAATCATTCTCATACCCGCTTATGAACCGGATTCCAGGCTGATATCTTATGTGAAGGAATTAAACGGACATGGGCTGCATGACATCGTAATCGTAAATGACGGGTCAGGAGAATCCCACAAGAATATTTTCGGCACATTGAAGGAAATGGGCTGTGTCGTTCTTACCCATAAATACAATCAGGGAAAAGGAATGGCCCTTAAAACCGGTTATCACTATATCCATGATACCTATCCGGATTATGCCTGTATCATCACGGCAGATGCTGATGGCCAGCATGCAGCCGAGGATGTGTTTCGTATGGCCAATGAAGCTGTAAAAAATCCGGACAGCCTTATTTTAGGAGAGCGGAATTTTAAACAATCAGGAATACCAGCCAAATCTCTTATGGGAAACCGGCTGACCTCTACCATATTTGCCTTGTTCTTTGGCCGTTACCTTCCAGACACTCAGACTGGCTTACGGGCCTTCGGACCAATGCTGACAGAGCTTATGTGGGGAATCTTAGGGGAACGGTTTGAGTATGAAACCAGAGTCTTGATCTATTGTATAAGGTCAAAGGTACCCATCGTACCGGTTGAGATTCAGACCATTTATGAAAATGAGAACAGAGGCACTCATTTTCACCCCATAAAGGACAGCTTTAAGATTATATCCGTAATCACCTCAGATTTTATGAAATTCATCTCCACCAGCATTCTCTGCGCCGCCATCGATATAGGACTCGCCTGGATCCTCTTTGACTTGCTACGGCGTGTTCTGCCGGGGGCTGACTTTTTAAGGATAATGACTGCCACAGCATTGGCAAGAGTGGTATCCATTGGTGTTAATTATTTTTTAAATAAGAATCTGGTGTTTTGCAATGAACATACCGGAACCCATTCCCTCCTCCGGTATCTGGCTTTGTGTGTTATTAATATGGTGTTATCTGCCTTAAGCGTCTATCTGCTTCATACCTTTCTTCATATGGATGAAAAGGCAGCAAAGATTATTTGTGATGTGATCCTGTTTCTATTTAATTATCAGCTGCAGTCTCGCTGGGTATTTGCAATCAGAGGATTAAACCATGAGCCATGAAGAGAAAAAGAGAAATATATTTTTTATCATAACGATGATTCTCATGACGCTGTATTTAGGCTGGCGTATCTTCTTTACGCTGCCCATTCATGAAGGAATCCTTAACCTCATATTTGGAGTCCTCCTTGTGGGAGCTGAGACGATAACCGTATTTACCACCTTCGAGCTCTTTTATCAAAAGATGAGGCTCAATAAGTTCCAGCTGGAGCGACCTAACGTTTCTGAGGAGCATTATCCCCATGTGGATGTATTTATTGCCACTCACAATGAACCAGTCGACATCCTTTATAAAACCGTCAATGCCTGCACCTTCATGGAATATCCGGATAAGAGCAAGGTACACATTTACCTCTGCGACGACGGAGACCGAAAAGAGGTTAAGGAGCTGGCGGACCAGTTTGGGATCGGGTATCTGGGACTGTCTGGTAATAAAGAGGCAAAATCAGGTAATTACAACAATGCCCTTAAGAATACTTCCTCCCCCCTTATTGCCACCTTTGATGCGGACATGATTCCTCAGCGCATGTTCTTAATGAAAACGGTCCCCTACTTTTTCCTGTCTAAGTTCAAGAAAGAGGATGGCACCTGGAGATTACGGCGAGAGGAGGAAATGGAATCTGCCATAAAGCTGGGGCTGGTCCAGACACCTCAAAGCTTTTATAACCCTGATTTATTCCAGTTTAACTTATATGCGGAGGGAAATATCCCAAACGAGCAGGATTTTTTTTCCAAAGAAGTCAATATCATGCGGAATTCCTCCAACGCCGTTGCTTATACCGGCAGCAATACCGTGATTTTAAGAGAAGGTATGGAAGAAATCGGCGGATTTCCCTTAAAGACCATTACAGAAGACTTAGAGACCAGCATACGTCTCCAGAAAGCAGGCTATGTCACCTATGCAACGGATGAAGTTCTGGCTGCAGGTCTTACCACAACCACCATAAAAAGTATGTTAAAGCAGAGAGTGCGCTGGGCCAGAGGTGTGATCCAGAGCCTTCAGAACACCCATGCCATCTGTACGAAAAAGCTTAGGTTTAAAGCGAGAATCACGTATTTAAACAGCTTTTTATATTGGTGGTCTTTTTTTAACCGTTTGATCTTTATTATATCACCTGTCCTGTTTGCCCTCTTTGATTTTCAGATTGTAAATGCAAGCTTTTGGGATGTGGTGGTCATCTGGCTGCCGGCTTATTTTTTTTACAGCCTTTCCATGCGATATTTGTCGGGAAACATCAGAAATCAGCGATGGAGCCAGGTCATCGATACCATTTTCATGCCATATCTTATCCGTCCTGTTATTCTTGAGACCCTTCATATCCATGAGAGGACCTTTAAAGTAACCAACAAGAAAAAGGAAGGCGATGGTACCGGATATAACTTAATCCTTTTTGCCCTTCCCCACGTAATATTGCTGGCCCTTTCTCTGGCAGCCATGATACGTTTTGTTCATGGAAAATATGGTTCAGCGCTGTTTTACAGCAGTGTCATTATTTTTTGGATCTCCTATAACATGGTTGCCCTTTGTTATGCTATACTCTTTATGTCAGGTAGAAAAGCTTACCGGTTCAGTGAACGAATCGGTGCAGAAGAAACGATTTTGATTGAGGACGGGAATAAGCAATATGAAGCGAAGACCATAGATGTATCAGATACCGGAGTCTCTTTTTCTTCTAAGACACCTATTTATCTACCGGGAGAAAAAACCTTTCATTTTACCATAGTGACCCCTTATTATAAGGCAAAACTGGAAGGTAAAATCGTTTACGTGAAGGAGTATAAAGGCGGCTGGCGGTACTCGGCAGAAGTAAAGCCTGTCGATGAGGAGAGCAAACGCCAGTTTATGCAGGTCATATACGACAGAAACCATACCTTGCCAAAGCAAATGGATTTATGGATCACTGCCTATGACGACCTCATAAGAAATATGAAAATGCGTACCAGCAGGCCCGTGTCAGATAAAAGAGCTCTTCCCCGCATTACTCTGGATCTAAGGATCGTATTTAAAAATGGGGGAGCCTGCAGGTTAAAAAGCTTTAATTACAAATACTTTTCCGCGGTAGATTTCGTAGCAGAGAGTAAGGATGACCGCTTTCTATATAAAACAAAAAGCGGTATCATGCTGGTTCTTAAGAGGACTGGTAAGCTTGTGAAACATTCAACGGAAGAGCTGCTTGAGTTAGTCAATATTAATCAGCTTATGAAAAAAGATCAAATCAACCAGGTCCTTATGGACCTTACCAGTGCAGAGGAGAATGGAGAATAATGATGAGTTTTATCGTTCATGCTGTCATGGCAATCCTGCTCCTGTGTTCCATGATCGGCTATTTTAAATTAGTGGGGAAAAAGCTTAAGCTATTGCCGGAATTCGTTCCTGTCTTTGTTTTTTCTTCCATAGCCTGTGTTGTTTATATCGGAGGTATTTTTAACCTTTTACTTCCTGGTGCCATACTTGTTTTTTTCGTTGGCCTGATTTCCTTTGCTTACTTTTTGAGTAAGACATGCTTAAAAAAAGAGTGTATTCACTTCAAAATCACTTTCTTCCAGGCAATGTTTTTTATAGGCAGTATGTTTTTCCTCTATCTATTAAGCATCAGTAAATTGACCCATTATGATAACTTTTCCCACTGGGCCATTGCATTAAAGGTCATACTCAGTACTAACGCATTTCCCACCGCGGCCTCAGAGCTAATTGACTTTAAAAATTATCCGCTTGGAACGACTTCGTTTCTATATTATATCTGCCGGTTTGCCGGTCATTCCCAGGCTGTCATGCTGATTGGTCAGGGACTCTTGATATTTGCCTGCTTCTATGGGATTTTCGGCATTATTAAAGAAAAAAAGAGATTTCTTCTCTATGGCTTTTTAGGAGCCGGCTGTTCGGTTCTGTCCTTTTTTAATATCACCATCCGTATCAATAACCTGCTGGTGGATTTTATCCTGCCCATCTACACCTTGGTTTTATTTGTAATCGCATACCGATATAAGGATTGTATGAAAAAAGCCTGCATCTGTACCGTTCCCATTGCAGGACTTTTGATGATCGTGAAAAATACAGGTACGATCTATGCAGGCATCGGGCTTTTGTTTCTGGTCTACCAGTGGCTTAAGAATCGAGAAAAACCGCTGTTAAAGACAGGCATCATGCTTCTTTCCTCTATCTCGGCCTCCTTTCTTCCTTATGTGCTTTGGAGCTTTCATATGGCTGTGAGCTTTCAGGGAGTGAAGAATAAATTCGATGTTTCCGCAGATACCCTTAACAATGCTTCGGCAGGTAAAAGCGGGGAAGACATAAACAATATCGTAACTCTTTTTGTGAAATCAGCCCTTGATTTAAATACCAGGCCAGCCCTGGGTGTTCTGGCGTTTCATGTGGCTGTCATATTGACCATGATATTTACAATTACTGTCTTAAAAAAGAAATGGAACTTATGGAAAGCATTGATTGCTCTTGATGTGGTACTCATTAGCTATTATCTGGGTATTTTAGCCCTTTATATCTTCTCAATGCCTCTTGATGAAGCCATTCGTCTGGCAGGCTTTGACCGGTATGCTTCCAGTATTGTAGTGCTTTTTGCAGGCGGTCTGATCCTTTGTGCCACCGTTGATATAGAAAATACCTTCTACTACCGAATGAATGAGGTACCGGATTACCGGGCATTTAAAACGGTGGAAAGTAAGGACCGGTATCAAAAGGGAGTCATTGGCGTGATCGGCGTGTCCATGGCGCTTCTCATGTCCGAATACAACGGTATGTATACCATACAGAAAGGGTATGAGACCACACTGCCCTATGAGGTCAAGGCTGTGACTGGAGACCGGTGGTATAAAAAAGGAGACGTGGATCAGAGCAAATATTTATTCTATGCTACCGACAGAGACAGCCAGGTGACCAATTATTACATGCAATACCTTGGGAAATATATGCTTTACGCACCTCACGTGGACGGAATCTGTGCTTTCTATGAGGACAATATGACAAACCTCTTAAGCGGCTACGATTATCTGGTCATGGTAGAAAGTGATACTCCGGCCAAGTATCTTCTGAAAAAGCATTATGGAGTTACCGGAGGAGAAGGAATTTATAAAATCATTACTTCCGGTGGTGAAGGCGCTGAAAAAAAGGTGGAGCTTGTACCGCAGACCTAATAGAAAAGCCCCCTTTATAGAACCAATTGATTTAGGTTCTATAAAGAGGGCTTTTCCTGTTTCCTACCGTACGTTATTCACACAGTGCCTTAGCAATTCCGGCAGCTCTGTCAAAATCCTCATCTCTTGGGTTCCACTGACATTTGGCTTCTGCTTCCACAACGGAAAAGCCTGCATCGGTAAGCCTTTCACGAAGGACCTTTGTGCCTTCCCCGCTCCAGCCGTAGCAGCCGAACACAGCCGCTTTTTTATTTCTGAACTTTAATTCCTTTAAAAAGTCAAGCCATCCGCCTACGGAGGATAAAATATTATTTCCTACCGTTGGAGAGCCTAAGGCAATGGCCTTTGATTTAAATACTTCCGTCATAATATCATTTTTATCTGCCTTTGAAATGTTAAAGATCTTTACTCTTGTCTCAGGAGAGATTTCAGCGATTTCAGCACTGATCTTATGGGCCAGCTGCTTGGTTCCATCCCACATGGTATCGTAAACCACTGTAATCTGGTCCTCCTGGTAATCCTGGGACCACTCATAGTACTTTTCAACGATCTGTAAGGCATTCTCTCTCCAGATGGCGCCATGGCTGGTGGCAATGATGTCAATCGGAATGTTCAGCCCCTGAATTTCTTCCACTTTCTTTTTTACCAGAGGTGAAAATGGAGTCAAAATGTTGGCATAATACTTAAGAGCCTCTTCCCAAAGCCTGCACTTGTCAGCCTTGTCATTAAACAGTTCTTCCACAGCAAAATGCTGGCCAAAGGCATCATTGGAAAAGAGTATATTGTCTCCGGTTAAGTAGGTTGCCATGCTGTCAGGCCAGTGAAGCATCTTCATTTCCACGAACACAAGCTTTTTCCCATTTCCAATGTCAACGGAATCTCCGGTTTTTACCACCTGATAATTCCATTCCGGGTGATGGTACTGTCCGGTGAGAGACTTAACGCCGTTGGCAGTACAGTAAATAGGGGTTCCCGGAATCTTTTCCATTAATGCTGGCAAAGAACCGCTGTGATCCGCCTCTCCGTGGTTGGCAACAATAAAGTCAATCTCTTTTAAGTCGATTTCTTTTTCCAGATTATCTACAAACTCTGTGGAATGAGGCTTCCACACCGTATCGATCAATACGGTTTTTTCCTCTTGAATCAAATAAGCGTTCTGGCTGGAGCCATGATTGATGGAGTAATCTGCTCCATGGAAGGATTCCAGCTCCCAATCAATAATACCGACCCAGTTTACATTGTTCTTTACAAGTTTCTTCATCTTAACGTCCTCCCTCATACTTTGGAAATAACAGTGAGTTTTCAGTGAATATATGGTTATAAATATCCTTGATCAGTTCATCTAGTTTCTCAAACAGCATGTAGTAGGAAGCACATGTGCCTTCCGGAGCCTTAAAATCATTGGTGCAGGCTGTAATCTCCTTAATGAGGTCTCCGGCTGCATCATGCTCATCCTCCAGCTCCTTTACATAACCGTCGCTTTTGTTTTCGGAAAAGCTCTTTTTCATAGATGGAAAAACCAGTTTTTCTTCTTTGGCAAAATGTTCTTCCAGCTCTTTTTTCAAATCAGAGAAAAGGCTGTGAAGGGAAACCAGCTGAGACTGATGATGCTCATAATGAGCAAGAAGGACTTTGTTCATCAGGCCGTCTATTTCAGCAATGAGCCCTCTTTCCTTTGTATGATAGGTGTCAATGATATAGTCAATCAAATCAGGTATTTCCATTTCCATAAGCTGGTCTACGTTTAAAACCTCGCCGTTACCGGTTTTATTCTTAGCGTCCGCCAGTTTTTTATTCATCACATCCATAAAGCTCTTGGGATCAATGGAAAGCTCCTTTAAGGCATCCTCGAGGTGGTCCTTGCCGCCGCAGCAATAGTCAATGTGAAAGTCATTAAAAATATCAACGGCTCTTGGATAAGCCTTAACAATGTCACTTAATTTCATTTGAAGTGTAATCATATTTATCCTTCCTTTCCGGTGCGTCTCTGTTTTGTAAGCCTAGTATAACCCGGCTAGGAAAAGAAAAATGTGATTTAAATCATTATTTGAGCTTGATTTAAAATATTTATAATTTTTATTAAACATCGTTATCAAAGGCTTCTCTTAAAAGGTCTTTTTTTAAAATTCGTACCTTACGATTCCCCTCTAAGGCAATGGCCCCTTCCCGGGAGAGTTCCCCCATCTTTCGGCTGATGGTCTCTCGTCTCACATTGATATAGGCAGCAATGTCTTCTCTGGTCAGCTCTATGGTCTCGCTGTTGATCCGGTTGCTTCGAAAGAGAATAAAACCTGCGATTCTTGCTTTTGCATTGTTCACTGAAAGTAAACGAACCAGTTCATTGGCCAGGGAAAGCTTGTGGCCGATGACATGAAGAAGCTTAATTCCTATTTCCGGCTTTCGTAAAATCAGGTCCTGGATATCCTTAAGATAAATCATGCAGACTCCGCTGTCCCCTAAGGCCACAGCATTGGCCTCTAAAAGGTTTCCGCCGAATATATTCTGCTCCCCATAGAAATCACCTTCATCCAGGATATCCAGAACAAATTCCTTTCCTTCCATGGAATATCGGTTAATCTTTATTTTTCCATATCGGATAATCATAATTTTATCAGCCGGATCATTTTCAATAAATATGGTATCACCCTTTCCATAATCCAGGTGCTGGGCCTTTGTAATCAATTCCTTTTGTTCCTCAAAGGAGAGTGAATCAAAAAGTGAGATTCTGGACGTACATAGTCGGTTGCAGCAGCTGCATTCATGAGCCATAAGATTCTCCTTTCTTATCAAATTTATCGAACAATTAAAACCATTTCTTTTTCTTAAAGTAATAGACCATACAGCCGGCTATGGTCAGCATCACACCCCAGGTAGCTGCATATCCCCATGGCAGCTTTAGCTCCGGCATATAGGCAAAATTCATGCCATAGATTCCGGCAATAAAGGTAAGGGGTATAAATATGGTAGAAATAACCGTCAGGACCTTCATGATTTCGTTGAGCCGGTTGCTGGTATTGGATAAATGAAGGTCTGCCAGACCAGAGAGAAGATCCCGGCAGATTTCCGTTGCATCAATGGCCTGTACAATGCGGTTGTAAACATCTCTTAAATAAGGCTCTGTGAAGGGGCTTATGAGTTTCATGGCTTCCCGTCCTAAAAGAGATGCCACATCTCGTAAGGGCCAGATATATTTGCTTATTTTCATAAGCTCTTTTTTAATTCTTCTGATTTCCAGTAAATTATCCTGGTCGGTTTTCTCCATGACCTGGTCCTCAAGAGTATCAATCTGTTCCTGCAAGTTCTCTAAAATATCAAAATAGCTCTCTGTCAGGGCATCTAAAATCAAATACATAAGATAATCACTGCTGTAATTCCGAACAGGAGAGCCTTCCGCCCTTATGTGGTCTCGTATGCTGTCAAACACATCACCCCTGGTTTCTCCAAAGGTAATTACATAGTTCGTGCCTAAAATCAGATTTAACTGTTCCACAACCAGTTCATTGTTAGAGTAATATAACATTTTAGCGATTACGTGTAAGGAATCTTTATACTCCTCAATTTTAGCCCGCTCATTGGTATTTGAGATACTTTTTATGATAAGGGGGTGGATATGAAAAGCATCTCCTAACTCTTTTAAGGCTGTCTCATCGTCCACTCCATCCACATTAATCCACCTTACATAATTCTCCGGAATATTTTTTAAAGCCTTTATATGCTCCAGATCACGGACGCTTTTTTGATATTTTTTATAGCTTGTCGGGCTGTATTCTATGATTTCTATTGTTATGTGGTCAGTATTGGCGGTGGAATTGGTATTCTCGTTTCTGTTATCAGCGCGGTCAGGCTGAATTCTATCCTTAGAATCCATAACATCCTCTTTTCTTTGATTTATTTTAATATTAATCAATGATTTATTTTTATAGAAATACGGTATTTCTCATCAGCTTGTAGTCTTTTTGACAGGGATTTAAAGACTAAAGTTTTTATATTTTCTTTTTGTTTATAGTATAGCACGCTGGAATTTTTATAGTATAATATCTTTATAAAATTGCAGTGATTTAAGGAGGATACTATGAAGATCGGTGAGGTATGCTTCATGACCAGCGATGTAATACGTTTGTCTGACTTTTATAAGACATTGCTTGGGGTGGAAAATGGCAGCAGTGATTCTGTGCATCAGGCAATTCTAACGGAAGAAACATCATTCACTATTTATAATGATGGAACGGTACGGAATGGTAACCCACACAACATTTGCATTGCATTTACGGTAAATGATGTTGATGTGGAATATGAACGGTTAAAAAAGATGGGGATAGAAATCGTTGATCCTCCAACCATGCGGCCATGGGGAGCTAAAAATATGAGCTTTCTGGACCCGGATCAAAACTTAATTACCTTTAGAAGCTTTCCTTGAGAGTAAATTTAATAAAATAACATTTGGGGGTATGCTATGAGAGAAAAAAGTAAGGCTTTGTTAAATGAATTTCTGGATGCAGTTCCTGATCCATACAGACTAATGTTTCAGGATTTAGCAAAATATGCAGATATGTTAGGCTACACACCCAAAAGAAATAAAACAAAACATCTTTCCATAGATTTCTCAAAAAATAAAGTGAAGACCTCCATCATGAAATTTGAAGATCATGACAATGGCATACCATCAAGGCCACCGGGATTAAGGCTCAAATTCTATGCCAATCAATCATATTCAGACATTTTCAGGCAGGGCGTTAAGCGGGTCATTGAAGAATTCGAAGGACGTTATACCGGATGTTATGGTTGTGGAAGATGCAAAGGAAACCTAGAAGGCTATACCTACCTTTATCCCGATGGCAGAAGCGTTTTTCGATGTGGAAGAGAGTTGATTGCAGTTCAAAACTGGAATGAAAGCTATCTGGAGGAAATGAAGCGATTAATAAAGGTACAAGATGAATTTTGGTTGAATAGAATGGATACTCTATAGAAAGAAAATCAAAAAAAGGAGCTTCGGGAGGATAATTTGATGGGAAATTATATCGCGTTGCTGCGTGGCATAAATGTAGGCGGTAAAAATAAAATAGCAATGCCAGAATTAAAAAAGATGTTTGAAGAGCTCGGATATCAAAATGTAGTCACTTATATCAACAGTGGTAATATTGTATTTTCAAGTAATATAGATATGGAAGAAGAGATTAAAAAAAACTGTGAATTGGCCATTAAAGATTATTTTAATCTGTCCATAACTGTCACGATTATATCCGAAAAGGATTTGTCCGATGCTCTGTCCCACGCACCAATCTGGTGGGATCAGGATGCACAGTCAAAACATAATGCAATCTTTGTGATACCTCCTGCCACAGCAGAGGAGGTCATAGATCTGGTGGGACTTTCGAAACCGGAGTATGAGCAAGTGGGTTATTACGGGCAGGTGATTTTCTGGTCAGCACCCATTCAAACGTTTTCGAGGACAAGATGGTCAAAGATTGTAGGCAAATCTGCTTATCAAAGTGTAACAATAAGAAATGCCAATACTACTAAAAAATTATTACAGCTTCTGGAGCCATGAATCAGCACCCACCCTTTTAATATCCTGAAACCTCCCTTATGGATTTTGAAGATCATGACAATGGCATACCATCAAGGCCACCTGGATTAAAGCTCAAATTCTATGCCGATCAATCGTATTCAGATATTTTCAGGCAGGGCATGAAACGGATGATTGAAGAATTCGAAGGACGTAGTACCGGATGCAGTTTGAAACTGATTTTATTTTAAGATTAAATAATTGAGCCGACAAGATAGTAAAATCTTGTCGGCTCAATTAGAATTATTTATCAAGAAATAATCGGTTTGTAACTAACCGGCTCTTCGATTACATGGTCAAACCGATAGGCAGAAAAAATCAATCCAAGAAGCAGCATATTAAAAATAATACTAAGCTTTCCTTCTGAAATCAGAGGTAGATTGGGAAATTGGGAATACTGATAGCCGAAATTCCCAAGCAGATAAAACACTGTCTGCCAAAGCAGGCACTGACCGCAGGCAAAGGCCAAAGATGAGGCCAGATGTCCATGAATCCTTCCAATAATTGTAAAGAGTAGAAAGAAAAAGGCAACTATTACCCCTATGAGCAGCATCCCGGCAATCCAGCCATACATCAGAATGAAAACAGAAATGATGTAATTATTATAATAATGCTGAGGCAGGATATCCCAAAGTGTTACATCCTCTACTTTGTAATTAACTGATTTAGGATCATATCCTCGTTTCTTTGAGGTAATGCGGGTAAAATACCATGCACCAGTACCATAATCCATCATTTCTTCAGGGGCAAGTGTCAGGCCCTGATTAAAGGGGGTTCTTGAAAGCAGCTCCTGAATCAATATTGCATTGTATGTATCATCTAAGGTTCTGTTCACTGAATTCTGGGGAAACAGAAAGTTCTCCACCGTCCGCTTGCCAGAATCTGATAATAAAAGAGGGCTGCCAAGAAATAGCAGGAGGCCCAGTGCAGCAGAATAGAGGTATTTTTTTCTGCCTTTCATAATTTCCCGGTGAATCATAAAACAAACGGTTCCAAATATACTTAGAAGAAAAATGATAATAGCAATTTCCCATATAAACCAAGAATCGGTATACATAAAAGGCAGCCAAGCATAAGTACAACCAACAAAGATTGCCAGAAGTTTCTTTTTGCTATGCCGGAAAAAATATAGCAAGGTTGTAATTACAGGGACCAGCAGTAATGTGGCAAAATAAGAAGTATTAACAATACCAAACCGTCTTCCTCCATAGAGAGAAAACATAAATAGACTGATTTGTATGAGGTATAAAACGCCTATAAAGATTGCCAACTTTTTTCTATAGCGAATGAAAAGAGGATATCCCTTTAATACTATAAATACGAGAAGAAATACTCCTGGTATATAGTAAAGAAGGGCATATACTGTCTGTACTGGTGTCCATATTACAAGGCTTGAGAAAACAAAACCCGTGAGGAGCAGGAATGCTGTGATAAATAGAAGCAACGGTGATTTTTGAATCTTGTGTGCTTCATTTAGCTCAATGCCGATTGTAAGGGCATCTCCCATATCCTTAAGTGATCGGCGTTCCGCGTCTTCTCTCGTGAGCCCCTGGGATTCATAATCTTCCATACGATCCTGAATATGAGATTCCAATTCCTGACGGATCGAGGGGTGCAACGGTTTATATGAAATCTGGTCAGTCACCTCATTAAGAAAATGCGTCACCTGGGAATCAGGACTAGTTTTATTCAAACAAAACACCTCCTATTACCTGGTTAATAGCAGTCTGATAAATCTCCCACTCCTTCAACTTTTCATCCAGCATTTTTTCACCATCTGTGGTGAGAGCGTAATATTTACGTAGACGGCCATTTTCCGAAGTTTGTTGAAAGCTGGTAACGGCTCCTTGCTGTTCTAATGTGTGAAGGACAGGATAGAGAGTGCCCTCCTGAAGTCTAAAAACATTCTGGCTCTGTTGTTCCAACTCACGAATGATCTGGTAACCATACATACTTTGCTGTTTTAGAAGCTTTAGAACCAGCATGGAGGTCCCAAGGGCCATATAACGTTTATCCATAGAATTGACTCCTTTCTTTAAAATTTTTGATTGATTCACATACATAGATAATCTAAGTATGTTAGTTATTATACATAGATTATCCAGGTAAGTCAAGGTGCAAAGGCCGAATTAAAACAAATGAAAGATTAACCTCCCTTGCAAAATACCGGTGGCTCCCTTATGATTATAGACAGCATAACTATTAAAACAATTGGGAAAGAAAGGTGTTACTATGTTTACGAAAAATGAGTTAATACAGCATTTGAAGGATATGGGAATTATGCCTGATGACACACTTCTCGTACATTCTTCTATGAAATCCATTGGTGAAGTGGAAGGAGGAGCGGATACGGTTCTTGATGCTTTCATGGAATACTTATCAGATGGTCTTCTTATACTACCAACCCATACCTGGTATTCCATGTCCGAGTATCACAATGAGTATGATCCAAGAATCGAGCCAGCCTGCGTCGGTATTTTACCCAATCTTTTCAGGAAGAGGGAAGGTGTATTAAGATCTCTTCACCCGACCCATAGCGTAGCTGTGTATGGCAAGGACAGTGAAGCATTTATCGAAGGGGAAGAAAACCAACCCACCCCCTGTTCCACCAGCAGCTGCTATACCCGTCTTATGGAAAGAAACGGTAAAATCCTGCTTCTAGGGGTAGGACATGAAAGAAATACCTTTATCCACTGTGTGGAAGAACACTTAAATGTACCAGAACGCCTGACAAAGGAACCTACTTATTTCAAGATTGTGATGCCAGACGGACACATGAAACCTTCCTTCGTATACCGGCATGACAATCCAGTTACTGACCATATTTCAGAAAATTACACAAAGCTGGAACAAGCTTTCTATGATAGAAACGCAGCAGTTAAAACAAGATTCGGAGATGCCTCCTGTATCTTGTGCGAAACGAAAGGGATTTTTGAGGTGACAAAGGACGTGCTGTCCCATCAGATCAACTGTCTCATAGAATTGGATACGATTCCTGAAGAGTGGTGGCAGAAGAAATAAGATATAAATGAATTACATTCACACTATTACCTGGACAGACATATCCAGGTAATATTTATATTGGTTAGGAAATTAAGCGGCACTAAAACCTCTATTTATGTTATGGGAGAATATATATGAAAGATGGGCTAACTAAAAATCCGGTAAAATGCATCTTGGTTATTTATTTAATATGTTTTCTGTTTAGAATAATGGAATACATGGTGGTTCGTACAGATTACAGTATATTTGGAGAAGCATTCCTGCATAAGCTGACAGGAATTATAATATTAGCTTTGACACTGCGTTATTTTTCACTCAGCTGGTCAAGTATAGGATTTACAAGTAAATTGGTTATTAGATATTCACTTTATGGTTTGATTTTAGGTGCTGCTGTTTATTTTATTGCATATGGATCTGAAATTCTGATACAGCAGTTAAACGGTAATAATCCTGAGGTACAAATCTACGTGACTAGCTATGGAATTCATGGCAATACGAGAATCCAAACTGGATTGTTATTTTTGACTTTTTGCGTGGTGGGAAATATAATTAATGTCATTATGGAAGAAGGTATCTTCAGGGGACTCTTTATTCGAATGTTAGAGAAGAGAGGTACGTTTCTAAAAGCAGCCTTTATTTCCTCCATATTCTTTGGTTTCTGGCATATTGCAGCTCCTTTGCGCAGTCTGTTGGATGGAGAAATAAGGGGTACCGGAATGATACTGTCAGCAATTATGCTTATATTAACTACAGGAATTACAGGTGTAAAGTTTTGTTTGCTGACTAAAATTACTGGGTCACTTTGGATGGCCATGGCAGATCATTTTTTTAATAACATCATAATTAATCTTTTACATATAGCCACCAGCTCTGGTGCCGACGAAATGCAGGTGATCCGAATTTCAATTGCTCAAACAGTTTCATTCTTAATTGTGCTTTTTATTTATATAAAAAGCAGAGCGAATCAGAAGATAACATTTCGTACTTAGGTCTAGTGAGTTCAACAATGGCGAATACAGATATGTTAGAATAGGAATCATTAATTGCACATTCGAATGGGATATGTTACCATATTGATATGGAACAATCGTGTCACAGCAAGGGCGTTGGCCTTCCATCCTACATAGATGGGAGGTGATGCGCATGAGATATGATTTCAAAGACCTTATGGCCTTTGGCATGTTTATGCTCGCATTACTTACCTTTATTTTTGTAAATTGTAAGTAGCGTTTTTCTATAAAGTCCTGGAAACAGGCATAGAAAAACCACCCTTGTAAACTTTGGTCGGTTCGAGGGTGGATTTCTATCTTCTAAATGGCCAACCCCTTGTAGGGGCGGTTGTTCCTTTTGTAATTCTAATATAGCATATCTGGCGTTAGTATTCAATAGTAGACGAACTACAAACTAAAGTTCTCCCTTTAATAACATACATATTTTACAATTAAAAGAACGTTAGAAATAGAGCTTACAAAATACCATTGTGGGTAATTCAGGACGTGCACTTGATTTTTCCCTCCTATTATGCTATAGTATGACCCGTAATAAGGCCGTGAAGCTCTTGACTTTATAAGAGATTTCACAAAAACAGACCGGTGTGTTCGAGACCTTCCACACCTAAAACAAAACTAAAGGAGAACAGAATATGAATTACAAATCTTCAGGGAAAACTTATTTCTTGGTTTTTTCAGCAGCCATTGCAGCCATCTATACCGTGCTGACCATGGTTTTTGCACCCATCAGCTTCGGTCCCATTCAGTTTCGGATTTCAGAGATTCTCTGCATCCTCCCCTTTTTTACCCCGGCGGCGATTCCAGGTTTATTCATCGGGTGTCTGCTGTCAAACTTTTTATGCGGTGCGGCTTTGCTTGATGTGATTTTTGGAAGTCTTGCTACACTGATTGGAGCCATTGGCTCTTATATGCTCCGTAAAAATCAGTGGCTGGTATGTATTCCCCCAATCGTAGCCAATACTATCATCATTCCTTGGGTTCTACGCTTTGCCTACGGGTCCCAGGATTTTATCTGGTATGCCATGTTGACGGTTGGAATGGGAGAAATTCTTGCCATTGGAGTTCTTGGGAATCTTTTTTTAGGCGTATTGACCCGCTACAAGCACATAATCTTTGGACGTTTTATAACAGAATAAAGTGAAATCCATATAAAAACTTCCGCTCCATGGATATGGCCGGAAGTTTTTTGCGTTCTCATTCTACAAATAATTGCAAAAAGTTACATTTTGTAATAAAATATTTTTGAACAACTAAAAATGTAACTGGTATGTAACCGCAGCTGTATATAATAAATATAATCTATAAGGACGACGGTGATTAAAATGGCAATTGGTAGAATGAGCGTGGTTAGCGAGGCAGACCGATATCTGACAATAGCAGTGGATTCCTACGATGACTGGGAAATTAAGGGAGCAATCTTTCAGAGAGAAGACTCTCATGGAGTCCTGTTTCGCAGTTTTTCAGAGATGATCAAAAATATGGACCATTTATTTGATTCTGTGGGAGCACCAAAGCAGACCTTTCAGATACGAAGCCTCCCCGGTTCCGACCCTGGGGATTCTAAGATGGAGAGAATCAAAAGGAGTGACAGAAAGGGAGCCTTAACAACCATTCGCATTTATCTGCGATTCCGATACCATGCCTGTTGGCAGGGAACCATGATCTGGGACGATGGAAACAGAACTGCGTCCTTTGACAGCGTGCTTCAATTTATTATGGTTACCGATGCTGTGCTTAAAAAAGGCGATGGAGTAGGGGAAGAAGAGATTAATAGTCTTTTAAGCCAGGCTGCCTTTGAACGCTGGTCACTGCCCCTTGGGGGAAATTACATGGACATCAGCATAACAGAAGGTCATGATCCGGTGACTGGCATCCACTATGGAAGACTGATTTCCAAAGAAGCCTCAGAGGAGTTAATTAAAACAGGGCAGAAGGCTTCATTTTCCGTGAAGGTCATGTTTCGGGAGCACTGTACCTGGCAGGGGATGATCTACTGGCGGGAAGGAAAATCACAGCAGACCTTCCGAAGCTTTAAAGAAATGATTTATATGATATCGTTTGTGGTTAAGACGACTCTGGAAGACGGGGAGCCTCTGGCAGCAGGCAGGTCCTGATAATATGTGTCATAAATAGCACTTTACAGGTCATAGAATCTGTAAGGTGCATTTTTTCATATCATAGAAATGGCGTCCTGGATTCTAATGTAGATTTTCTCTGTGCTTTCTTATATAATAGAGAAGAAAGAGTTGACTTTCCAGAAGAAAAGCAGTAAAAGTAAGTGAACATAGTACGATATACCGAATACAAAATTAAGGATGGAAAAAACATGTATCAGATTGATTTTAATAAACCGGAAGCAATACATTTTATTGGTATCGGCGGCATCAGCATGAGCGGGCTTGCAGAGATACTCATGGATGAAGGCTTTACAGTCTCCGGCTCCGATGCCCATGAGTCAGATCTTACCCGTCACTTAGAGGCAAAAGGAGCAACAGTCGCTTACGGTCAGAGAGCAGAAAACATCACAGATGAGATTGATGTGGTAGTATATACAGCAGCCGTTCACCCGGATAACCCTGAGTTTATGAGAGCAAGTGAAAAAGGAATTCCCATTTTGACCAGAGCAGAGCTTCTGGGACAGATGATGAAAAATTATGAGAATGCCATCGCTGTTTCCGGCACCCATGGTAAGACCACTACAACTTCCATGATTACAGAGGTTCTCCTGTGTGCGGATACAGATCCCACTATTTCAGTTGGAGGAATTTTAAATTCCATCAGCGGAAATATCCGTGTAGGCGGCCCGGATTTATTTGTAACAGAAGCATGTGAGTATACCAATAGCTTCTTATCCTTTTACCCTACCACAGCAGTCATATTAAATATAGAAGCAGACCATCTTGACTTTTTTAAGGATTTAAAAGATATACGCCATTCCTTCCGCCTCTTTGCAGAGAAGCTGCCGGAGAAGGGCTTATTAGTGATAAACAAAGATATTGATCATATGGAGGACATCATAGAGGGACTTCCCTGTAAGGTAATCACCTTTGGAAAGAACGAAGAGAGCAGATATCAGGCCAAGAATATCCGGTTTGATGAACTGGCAAGAGCTACCTATGAGCTTTACGTGGATGGGAAAGAGGTTGATACGGTAACGCTTGGAGTTTCCGGAGAGCATAATGTGTATAACTCTCTCTCCGCCGCCGCCGTCTGCTCTGAACTTGGTATTTCCATGGAAATGATCAAAAAAGGACTAAAGCGTTTTACAGGAACGAACCGCCGTTTTGAAAAGAAGGGGGAGATATCCGGTGTGACCATCATTGATGATTATGCCCACCATCCCCAGGAAATAAGAGCGACTCTGGAAACAGCAAAGCATTATCCACATAAGAAACTCTGGGTTGTATTCCAGCCCCATACTTATACACGTACCAGGGCGTTTTTAGACGAATTTGCAGAATCCTTATCCTTAGCGGATGAGGTAATCCTGGCAGACATTTATGCGGCCAGAGAAACCGACAATTTGGGCATCAGCTCCAAAGATATTGCGGATAGAATCGAGAAAATGGGAGTAAAAGTGCACTACATCCCGTCTTTTGAAGAAATAGAAACATTTATTTTAGAAAATTGTATACACGGTGATTTGTTGATAACTATGGGAGCCGGAGACATTGTAAAAGTGGGAGAAAACCTGTTAGGAGTATAGTTATCCACATTATCCACATAGTTTTCAACATTTTATGTTAAGAAACTATGTGGATTTTTTGATTTACATAATTTAAAGTCTTACAATTTACAAAATCTCGGTTTTATCAGCAAATCGACAGGATTGGAAATGAAAATCCAAATTATGTATACCAGATTTCCACATTATCCACAGTTTCCACAATTCATTTTGTGGATAACTGCCCCTATTTTCTTTTCTAAGGACCTGTGGTATGATAAGAGCATGATAAAAAGGTGAGGTTATGTCAGTGAATGTAAAGAGCAGTTTAAGGATCAGCGCTACGGTGATATCCAACGATTTCATAGATGAATATATGGCCATGGCCAATGGAGAATACATCAAAGAATATTTGTTTCTCATGCGTCATCAGGGGGAAGAAGTGACCATATCCATGATCGCGGATGCATTGAACCACACGGAAGCAGACGTGGCACGGGCACTGGCATACTGGAAAAAGGCAGGAGTACTTGCGGAGGAGATTCCCGTTAAGGCAGAACCACCAAAGACAGAGCCATCTAAGGCTGTCTCTGAGACTGCCTGCTCTGGAGCTGTTCCTGAAGTTCAGACAAAGCCCCAGGCAGCTGCAAAAAGAACCCCCTATTCCCCTGAGAAGATAAGCGGGCTTGCAGGAGATGAGGATTTTTCCCAGCTTCTTTACATTGCACAAAAGTACATGAACAAGGTATTTACCCAGAGAGAATGCGAGGTATTTGCTTATCTTTATGATGGTCTTCATATGCCATCTGAGCTTCTTGAATACGTGGTGGAATACTGCGTCCAGGGAGGGCACTCAAGCATTCGATACATAGAGACCGTTGCCATCAGCTGGCATGAAAAGGGAATCAGAACTGTTGATGAGGCAAAGAACAGTGCGGTCTCATTTTCCAAGGATTCCTATGCAGTTATGAGGGCATTTGGATTAAATGACAGAAACCCGGGATCTTTGGAGCGGGAGTTTATGGACCGCTGGTTTACTGCCTATGGCTTTACCAGAGAGATCGTGATAGAAGCCTGCAACCGAACCTTATCCGCCACCCATTCCCCCAGCTTCCCCTATGCCGATAAGATCTTAGAGGGCTGGAAAAAGGCTGGAGTCCGTACCATGGAAGAAATCAAACGGCTGGACGAGCAGTATGCAGAACGGGTGAAAAGCGGAGATATAAAGAACGGAAAGAAGCAGACAGCACAAGGGACAACAACAAAGCCAAGGACCGGACAGAATCAGTTTCAGAACTTTCCTCAAAGAGAGATTGATTACGATGCACTGATTCTGGAGCAGCTGACAAAGCAGCAGTAGTTATTTACATAGGGCAGCAAAAGAATGGAGGTAATTATGGCGCTGAGCAATTCACAGTATGACGCCATCATGAGGGCATACGGGCAGCAGCAGTTTAAGAACCGTCATGAGCAGGAAGAACGGATTGCAAACGTTTATGAGAGAATACCCGTAATCAGGGAGCTTGACCAGTCCATCAGCACGAGAGCGGTGGCCTGTGCCAGGAGACTTCTGGAAGGGGATAAAGATGCCTTAAAGGAGCTTCGCAGCGAGATAGCAGATTTAAGAGAGCAAAAGACCGTGCTGTTACGATCAGCAGGGTTTTCCGCTGATTATATGGAGATGCAGTACCGCTGTAAAGACTGTAAGGATACCGGATATGCCGAAGGCGTAAAATGCCACTGCTTCCGCCAGTCTGAGATGAGGTATCTTTATGCTCAGTCAAACATTGAACAGATCGTGGCAATCGAGAACTTTCAAACCTTTTCCACGGATTATTTTGATGATACCAGAGTCATTCCCCAATTAAACCGGACGGTAAGGCAGTATATGGCCCAGGTAGCAGAGACCTGCAAAAGCTTTGTCCATACGTTCTCCAAAGAACGGGGAAACCTATTATTTACAGGTCCAACAGGTGTGGGAAAAACCTTTCTTACCAACTGTATCGCAAAGGAGCTGATCGATCAGTATTATTCGGTCATCTATTTGTCTGCCAATGATCTGTTTGAGGTATTTTCCAAAAACCGGTTTGACTATGACGATGAAGACGACATGAGAGGTATGTACCAGTATATTTTAGACTGTGATCTTTTAATCATCGATGACCTGGGGACAGAGCTTAACAACAGCTTTACTTCATCAGAGCTGTTTTACTGCATCAATGAACGGCTCAATTCCTCTAAGTCCACCATTATATCCACCAATCACCCCATCAATGAATTAAGGGACCGGTATACAGAACGAGTTACATCAAGGCTGATCAGCCGTTATACGGTCATTCCTTTATATGGGGATGATATTAGAATCAAAAAGAAGGCTGGAGTGGTGAATCGAGGCAATGGCTGAGATTTAAAGTAAATCATAGAAATCAAAGGTATAGTTTTTATAACATAAGAAGGATGTGTCTTGAAAAAGCTTAATGAGCTGGATCAAGGCACATTTTTTATGTTATAAGAACTGCGTGTAATTACATTAGTAAACCCTGCCGCACGAGATCCACATGATACGCTTAGTAGATATGAAGCTAACGAGACACCATTTCAGAGATAGAATCTGGCAGACTAGCTTCTTCCTTAACAGGAAAAAATAGACAAAAAAGTTATTCGTTTTTAGTTATTCTATCAATAGACTTGTATTGACATGCTAGTATACTAATATATGTAATATATTAGTCGCATAGATGGAGGGAATAAATTTTTTTCCGTGCAGGCTAATTACTAATTATAACTTGTAGAAGGAGGAAGTGTATGAGTCTTTATGTTGTTGTAGCGGGCATTTTGCTGCTGGTATCGTTTGCGGGGCTTATTGGTTACTGTATGAAGGGGGGGAACCTGCTGGTTGGATTTGTTTTTATGGCACTAATCTGGTGCCTGATCGGGCGGGTGCCATATCAGACTGTAATAGATACAGTATTTCAGTCTTCCGTGGAAAGCTACGGTCCAACCATAGCTATTATTGTTTTTGGAAGCTGGTTCGGCAGAGTGATTGTAGATACTGGAATCGCTGGATTTATCATTAAAAAGACAGTGGAGATGGCTGGTGACAAGCCCCTTGTAACAACCATTTTGGTATCCCTTGTTTGTACTCTTATTTTCACCAGTGCGTTTGGTGTAGGTTCGGTTATGGCAATTGGTATGATAGTACTCCCTATCCTGTTTTCTCTTGGGGTTGAGAAACGGGTGGCAGTAGGAGCCTATATGATGTCTGTGGCAGGGGGAATGTATTTAAATCTTGGGTATGTAAATCAGCTGCTTGCCCTTTTTCCCAATATGTCTTACGACAATACATATTTAAAATTTGCAGTAACTGCTACGATTGTTCATGTAGTTGCCATGCTCATATTTATTGTGTTTCATTTTAGAAAAGGTGGTCAGGGAAAGGTTCGTGCCTGGGCGGTGTCGACTTCAGCTTCTGCCCAGCCAATTCCAGCTGTTGCAGTAATTGTTCCGTTTCTGCCTATTTTAATGGTAGCAATATTTAAGTGGAAACCAGTTCCTGCTTTTCTTCTTGGAATCTTCTTTGGGCTTCTTCTCACAAGGAATATGACCAACTATAAGCAGGCCATTGAAAAGGTACAAAAGACTCTATACGATGGAATTGCTGATGTGGGTCTTTTGATTGGTATGTTGTATGGAGTTAATATTTTCAGTACCGCGGCAAAACAGGTAGCTCCCATTCTCAGTGAGCTTTTAGGTGGTGTCATTCCGCAGTCCGCTATTATAATTTTAATCGTATTTATAATTTGTGCGCCTCTTGGACTTTTTAGAGGGCCTCTTATGGTGTTTGGCTCTGGTGCGGCTACACTCGCTATTTTGCAGGCTACGGGATTTTTTCCGGAACCCTTCTTATTTATCTTGTTTTTGGTGCCGCCCGTTGCAATTGTTGCAAATTCCTGCCCAACACAGTCCTGGAGTATGTGGGGAATCAGTTATGCCAAGCTGGAACCGAAAACCTATATTCGTACCAACTTTCCTTGGTCCTGGTTGATCTTTGCAGCAAATCTGTTGGTGGGGTATATGATTATAGCAAGATAATTTTATATTTGAAATATAGCAATTAGATTAGGAGGACGAATGAGCAGACGATCAATTCGTATAGGAATCGATGTGGGCGGTACTCATACTAAGGCAGTTGCCATTGATAATAATACAAACCAGATAGTAGGTAAAGGTATCGTTATGACCACTCACTTCCATGAAAGCGGAGTTGCAAAAGGTGTCGTGGAAGCGTTTGAAAAATGTCTGATGGAAAATGATATAAAGCCGGACGAAGTGATTTTTATTGCACATAGTACAACACAGGCGACGAATGCACTTTTAGAGGGTGATGTTGCTAAAGTGGGCGTCATTGGAATTGGAAAAGGCTTCTTAGAAAGCATGATGGCAAAAAAGCAGACCCATATCGAAAATATTGATTTGGGGACAGGGAAATATATAGAGATAAGCAATGAATTTATGCGAAGTAAAGATATGACCCAGGAAGCTATAAAAGATAAAATTGAATCTCTCATAAAGGATGGAGCCAGAGTAATTGTTGCCAGCAAGGCCTTTGGTGTAGATGACCTGACAGAAGAGAAGGAGGTGGCAAAAGAAGCTGAGAGCCAGGGGAAGCCTTGTACACTTGCTTCTGATATTACAAAGCTGTACGGTCTGACAACACGAACCAGAACCGCTGCTTTAAATGCCAGCATCCTGCCCAAAATGCTTGAGACAGCCACCAGCACGGAATCGAGTGTAAGAAGCACTGGTGTGACAGTACCTCTTATGATTATGAGAGGAGATGGGGGCGTCATGGAAATTGAAGAAATGAAAAAGCGTCCCATCTTAACCATGCTTTCCGGGCCGGCTGCCAGCGTGATTGGTGCTCTTATGTATTTAAGGGCTTCCAATGGCATTTACTTTGAGGTGGGTGGTACCTCCACGAATATTGGTGTCATTAAAAATGGTCGTCCTTCGGTAGATTATTCCATTATTGGAGGACATAGGACTTATGTAAACTCTCTGGATGTACGGGTCTTAGGCGTAGCGGGAGGCAGCATGGTCCGTGCAAGTAAAGGAAAGATTGTTGATGTGGGACCGAGAAGTGCTCATATTGCCAATATGGGATATGCAGCATTCACTCCGCCGGAGCTGTTTGATGGAGCAAAGTTATATTATATGCAGCCTCGCAGTAACGATCCTAAGGACTATGTTGCCATTCGATTGAATAACGGGGAAAGCGTTACTATTACAAATACATGCGCGGCAAATGTTCTTGGCATCTTGAAGGAGGGTGACTATGCTCAGGGAAATTATGAATCCAGTTTGAAAGCGATGAAGCTTTTGGCAGAGGAAGTGAACATGACGGTAGAGGAAGCCGCCAGGGCCATACTAACAAAGGCATGTGAAAAGATTCAGCCCGTTATTGAAGAGCTCATTGCAAAATATAAACTGGAGCGGGATCAAGTGGTACTGGTAGGAGCTGGAGGCGGTGCAGGTACACTCCTTACGTTTACGGCTCAAAGTATGGGATTTAAATACCAGATTCCAGAGCACGCGGATGTGATTTCCTCCATTGGAGTTGCGCTTGCTATGGTTCGGGAAATGGTTGAAAGAACCATACCAAATCCCACAGCCAGGGACATTGCGGAATTAAAAAAGGAAGCAAAAGAGCTTGCTATGAGCAGTGGTGCAGTGGAAGACACCATTGAAGTCTATCTTGAGATTGACGAACAGGCTCAAAAGGTCACCGCAATTGCAATGGGCTCCACTGAGGTAAAAACAACGGACCTGATGAAAAACTGCAAAGAAGATGAGGCTGTGGAAATAGGCGCTCAATCCGTAGGAGTAGAAAAGAGCAGTGTGACCATGCAGGCAGTTACCAGCGGCTTCTTTATTATGACCATTATAAATCATGATGATCAGGCACTTCGGGTGATTGATAAAAAAGGCTTCATTAAAGTGCAGAGAAAAAACGGAAATATAATGAAAACAACAGTAAAATCAGCTCCAGAGGCCCTAAAAGGGATCTGGGATCAAACAAGCAGCTTTGCAGGAGAGGTACGGATCAATCCAGATGTTTATGTGGTGGCAGGAAGCAAAATGCTTGATTATTCCGGAGTGCCTGAGCTTGTTCAGGTGGCAGGCCTCATAGAAGCAGAGCTTTCTGACCGGGATCCCGATGAAGAATGCATTCTGGTGGTAGCTAAAAATGACCTGTAGTGACATAAAAGAGCAGTTGTTTGAAGATATAAATCGGCCGGATAAGTTCTGGAGGGAATATACCTTTTATAAAGATGCAAAAGCTTCCGCTCTTTCGCAGGAAAGCAAAGAGGAATTAATAGAAAAAAGCATTCAAACTGCTTTAGATATTTATAAGAAATATGTGAAAGATTACGCTGGCTGTTCCCTTGAGGAATGGCTGGCGCAGCTTTCCTTACAGGTGGAGCACCGATATTTCTATGAGCAATATGAGATTCAAAAGTATATTGCCCTTTATGTCCCTTCTGAGAGAACCATTGTACTTCAGCATAAAGCTCTTAATAAGGTTCATGAATTTATAATGCAAAATGATCTATGTAGTATGTTTTCTATGGAAGAGATAAGATGCATTGCTATATATCATGAAATATTTCATCATATTGAGACCATAACACCTGGAATATTTACCGCTTCTAACATGATAAAAAAGCGGTTTTTTTTGACGTTTTCCTATCATACATGCTGCAGTGCAGCCAGTGAGGTGGCGGCAGTGGAATTTTCCAGGCTTATGAGCCAGTCTGGCTGCCATCCTTGTGTATACGAACGATTGTTTAATATGGCTTTAAGTGCCGATGTTCTTAATTAATTTGACGTTCCTCTGCAAATGTGGTATATTAATATATTAATATAAATACAAAAAATGATAGAAAAGGGGGACAACTGTTGCTGAATAAACCCGAAAAAAAAACCACTGCAGATAATATATATAGTGAACTTGGCAATAGCATTATTGAAATGCGGATTCGGCCGGGAGTCATTCTTACAATCAATGATCTTGCACAGGAAATGAATGTAAGCCGATCGCCAGTACGTGATGCCTTGATTCGTTTGGAAAGAGAAGGGCTAATAAAAACTCTTCCCCAAAAAGGCATTATGATTTCAAAAATCAATCTGGAAAAGGCACAAAAAGAACAATATATAAGGTACAGCGTTGAGATAAATGTTCTAAAAGAGTTTGTTGAGAATTTTACGAGGAAACATATCTCGGATTTAAACAGTATAATTGATCAGCAGGAAAAAGCGATTAAGGAAAAAGACATCAGGGCTTTTTTGTCACTGGATGATGAATTTCATAAATACTTTTTTGCTGCAACGGATAAGCAGTATTGTGCGGAGCTTATATGGGGAGATGCGGGCAATTATCAACGCCTTCGACAACTCATCTGTGTTGATACCACTCATGAGCAGAGCGTGCTGTCCGAACATCGGCAGATACTTGGGGCAATCATAAAGAGGGATAAGGAATCCCTGATTCAGATTGCAAGCCAGCATCTGCTTGATATTGACGATAATGCCATCAAACTCGGGGAGCAGTATCCGGAATTATTTGAAGCTCTGCCTAAAAAGGGTAAGCTGAGGCTATTTGGTGACGATTTCCTTGGAGGCCTGGTAAAAGGCTAGACAAAAAACATAAGTGAATTAAGATATTGACAGCTTCTCCATTGAATGGCGGAAGCTGTTTTATTTCCATAATAGTAATTTTATGGAAATAAATAGAATAAAATAAGCTTGTTCTTTGAGAAAATATATGGAATCCTTTTGATTGTCTTGACTAAAGCGGCACATAATGTTATAAAAGAACCGTTGCATTGTATTTAGATACGTTGGAGGAGAAAAAAATGCTTTACGAAGAGAAAATTATAGAGACCATTCCGGTTGGTCCTCTTGGCCTGATTCCGTTAAAGAGCTGTACGGATTTAGGCAACAAGGTAAATGATTACCTGGTGGGCTGGAGAAAGGAACGTGAGAGCGAGCACAAATCTACCATTGCTTTTTCTGGATATCAGAGAGATACCTATCTGATCGGAGCCAGTACTCCCAGATTTGGTACAGGAGAAGCGAAAGGAACACTCCAGGAATCCGTTCGTGGAGATGACCTTTATTTCATGGTTGACGTCTGCAATTACAGCCTTACTTATTCCTTATGCGGTATGACCAATCACATGTCCCCGGATGACCATTTCCAGGACTTAAAGCGTGTCATTGCTGCATCCGCAGGAAAAGCCCGCAGAATTAATGTAATTATGCCGTTCTTATATGAAAGCAGACAGCATAAAAGATCCAGCAGAGAATCCTTAGACTGCGCCCTGGCTCTTCAGGAGCTTGTAAATATGGGAGTGGAGAATATCATAACCTTTGATGCCCATGACCCAAGAGTCCAGAATGCCATTCCATTAAAGGGCTTTGAAACGGTTCAGCCTATTTATCAGTTCATTAAGCATCTGCTTAAGAACGAGAAGGAGCTGGAAATCGACAGCGATCACATGATGGTCATCAGCCCGGATGAAGGCGGTATGGGACGTGCTGTTTACTTTGCCAACGTATTAGGTCTTGATATGGGTATGTTCTACAAACGCCGTGATTATACTCAGATCGTCAACGGACGTAACCCCATTGTTGCCCATGAATTCCTGGGAAGCAGTGTAGAGGGCAAGGATGTAATCATTGTTGATGATATGATTTCCTCTGGTGAAAGCATGCTTGACGTAGCAAAAGAATTAAAAAGAAGAAAAGCAAGAAAGGTATTCGTTTGTGCGACCTTTGGCCTCTTCACCAATGGACTTGCGAAGTTTGATGAATATCATGAAAATGGCTTTATTGACCGGATTCTTACCACCAATCTGGTATACCAGACACCGGATCTTCTTTCCAGACCGTATTACATTGATGTAGACATGAGCAAATACATTGCCCTGATCATAGATAATTTAAACCATGATGCATCCTTAAGTGATCTTTTAAATCCAACAACCAGAATTAACCGTGTGGTGGAGCGCTACCGCGCAGGCGATCGGTAAATGGGGGACAGATGGATAAATTATCGGTTCAGAAGCGGATCTTAATTGGTCTTACACTCTTCTCCATGTTTTTCGGGGCGGGAAATCTTATATTTCCGCCCTTTTTAGGTTCCCTGGCTGGAACCAGTACCTGGACGGCTATGATCGGCTTTGCAATCACTGCCATCGGCTTTCCCGTGCTGGGAGTGGTTGCCGTAGCAAAAGCAGGGGGATTTTTTTACCTGGCGGAACGGGTTCACCCCAGGTTTGCATTTGTTTTCACCTTGTTAAATTACTTATCCATCGGACCCTGCCTTGCCATTCCAAGAACAGCCAGTACTTCTTTTGAGATGGCTGTGGTTCCGTTTTTAGGAAGCGGCAATCTGCAGGTCGCACAGATCTTTTATTCTGCCGCATTCTTTGTAATTGCCTTTGTGGTAGCTCTTAATCCCGATAAGCTGACGGAACGTCTTGGAAAGGTTCTCACTCCAGTACTTCTGGTGCTCATCGTAGTGATTTTTGCAGGCAGTCTCATAAAGCCGCCGGGGCTTTATGGAACACCTATAAAGGAATATGCGTCAGGACCCTTGGTCAAGGGCTTTTTAGATGGCTATCTCACCATGGATACCATTGCAGCTCTTAATTTCGGAATCGTCATTTCTCTTAATATTAAGGGAATGGGAGTGAAAAAGGATTCTGTTGTGGTGGGAGAGACCATCAACGCAGGCTTCGTGGCAGGAGGAATTCTTCTTCTTGTTTACGGCGCCCTGGCTCATGTAGGGGCTGTGACAGGCGGTGCCTTTGGTCCGGATGAAAACGGTGCCCAGACCCTGAATCAGGCAGTCAGTTTCTTATATGGAAGAACTGGTCTTGTGATGCTGGCAGTGGTATTTTTTATTGCCTGCTTAAATACCTGTATTGGTCTAATCAGCTGTTGCAGCAAATATTTCTGTACCATAGTTCCGGGAATCGGCTACCGGACCTGGGCCGTTATATTTGCACTGTCAAGCTTCGTGATTTCCAATGTAGGTCTCACTAAGATTTTGCAGATATCAGTTCCCGTATTAAGCGCGATCTATCCGGTAGCCATTGTGCTGATCTTACTCTCCTTCGGATTCCGGGATGGAAAACGGTGGCGGTCAGTTTACGTTTGCGCCATCAGCTTGACCGGTGTCATAAGCGTAATGTTGTCATTAGAACAGGCTGGAGTGACCGTACTGCATCAGATAATGTCCAAGCTGCCTCTTTATTCCACTGGGCTTGGCTGGATCGTTCCTGCCCTTGTTGGTGTGGTGATTGGGGTTGTTTTAGCTGTGCTTAATAAAAGAGAGAGCAGTAAAGCCTGAATCAAAAAAATATTGGTCAAATAAGTCCGGAATATAAAAAATCAAACTAGGGGCTGGTACAAAATTAGCGTAAGTTAATTTTGTACCAGCCCCTTTTGTAAAAAAGAACAGGAGCATTGCTCCTGATATGAAATCATAAATATCTCATATCAACTTGCAACACTCCCGTTTTATTAATATAGTATCTATCTTCTTATAAAGTACTTCTCTTCATACTATCGTATCTTTTTATATCTCAATCAGATGATAAGGAATCAAGTTAGCCGTCAGCATCTGAGCCTCTCTTTGATGACAGGTAAATATAATAATCTGGTCAGAATACGCAGTCACCAGCCACTTTAGGGCGGTCCGAAGTCTGTCATCATCATAAAGTACAAAGCTGTCGTCAAAGATCATTGGCATACGCTCCGTACCTTCCTGAATCAGAGTGGCTGCAGCAAGTCGAAGGGCTAAATAAACCTGGTCCATAGTTCCGCTGCTGACCTGCTCCAGTGGCACCAGCTTTGTTTTGGTATTAAGAAATACATTTAGATTCTCATCCACGCTCATGCTGGTATAGATACCACCCGTAATGCCCTTAATGAGATCAGAGGCAGCTCGGTTCAAATAAAGCCCGAAGGAATCCCGGATGGTGGAAGATAAGCCGGTCATGGTCTCAAGGGCTAAATCAATGGCAGAGACCTCTTCCCGTATCCGATCATTTTCCTCTATAATATGCTTCAGCCCCTCTGCCTGAGTTTTACAGCTTGATAAGTGCTCAAGCTTCCTCTCCAGCTCCCATTGGCTTTTTTGCTGCTTCTCAATGGTTTCCCCGCAGGTTTCCTGCTTCTTTTGAAGCTCTTCTATCTCAGCCTGCTTCTGGGTAATGGCGGCCTCAGATTTGATGACAGCAGATGACAAACGGGTAAACTCCGCCATTCTGGACTGGAATGCCCGCATAGCTTCCGTTGAAATATCTGTACTCCCTAGATGTCTGGATAGAATTTCCTGCAAAATCTTGGCGCTCATTTCCATGTCCTTCTGACTTTGCTTCAGCTTTAAAAAGAGAATCAGCCCGACGAGGTAAAAGATAATGGCAGTACCCATGAACACGCTCATAAGAAGCAGGAGATCAAGACCGTAATTAGCAGTTAAGTAATTGGACTCACCCAGGTAATAAAGGCCTCCCACTCCGCATAATAGTGCCGTTGCAAGGATAAGGGAAAGGACAGAAAATACCTTTCTGGGCTTTTTGCCTGACGCTTCCTTGGCTCTCATATATTCATCGAAGTTTTCCTGAGCTTTTAAAGAATATGCATTTATGGAGTCCTGATCTGTAAATTGGTTGCTGCTTAAGACCTGTTTTCCTCTTGCTACCTTTTTAATCAGCTCTTCCTTTTCCTTCTGGAGCTCTTCCAGGGAAGTCTTAACATCTTCCCTCAGCCTTTGAAATTGGTTGATCTGGTTTTCAAACTCCGGAGAGGATATCTCCCGTTCCGTATTGCGAATCTCGCTGAGTAAAGAGGTATAGGTCCGGGCAGCCTCAGGCACCATCTGGGATTCCAGCTCTTTTTTCTGGGACTTTAAAAATGAAGCAGCCTTTGTAATGTTTAAGGCAAGGCTTCCTGTATTGTTTAAATTGGCGATATAATTTTTAAGCTCAGAAACCATTCCTTCATCCGTCGCACTCTTTAACTGGCTGATGCTCACGGTATTAATATAGGTAGTTTCACTCAGTCCGCATAAAAGGTCATCTAAGAAAGCTTTGGTAGGCTCGATTTCCCGGCCTGCGGTTTCATCTACAATCTTAAATTCCTTTTTATTCTTCTGAAAGGTCCTTTCAATCCGGTAAATGTGCTCCTTATGCTCTAACCGGATCTGCCCTTCATAAGTGCCGCTGTTTTCCCATGGCTCGAACTTGGTGTAGAGATCATTTTTAGATGCTCTTCCCCTCTGTCGCTCAATGCCGAAAAGCATGCCCCGGATAAAGGTATGTATGGTGGATTTTCCTGCTTCGTTCTTTCCGTAGACGATGTTAAGCCCATTCTGGAAGGTCAGATTCCTGCCGTGGAATTTTCCAAAGCCATTGATATATATGTCCAGTATTTTCATGGGATCAGCTCCTTTCGTCCGTGGTGCGAAGCAGTGCATTGATGCCGTAATAGAGGGCTTTCTTTTCCATGGGGCTCATCTCAGGCTTTTGAAGGGCCTGAATATAAAATCCGATCATATCACTGGAATGCTCGGCAAAGAGAGCGGAAAAGTCATATTGGGGTTCGGATTCGTCTATGATCTCCATGATCTTAAACCGGGTGGAGAGCATATCTAAGTCAAAGGAAATATCAGGATCCCTCATACCACGTATGCGGAAACGGAAGATATTCTCAGTGCCCCGGTTTTGAATCTCCTGGGTGATCTTCATCGCAAGCTCTGTATTGGTGGTGGCTGTGGTCACATTGACCGCCAGGGAAACATACTGAAGCTTGGCTATTGGGATGAACTTTAAATAGGAAACCATACGTGTCACTTCGTTGATTTCCCCCATAATCATGCCGTGAGGCCCGGACTCAGTCTTATCAAGAGGCTCTAGGGAACCGGAAAATGCCATACGGTTCTCAATGAGGATCTCAGGTCTGTGAATGTGGCCCATGGCAATGTAGGAGAAGTCCAGGTTTGACATGGCTCCCTTATCAAATGGGATGTGGTTGGCATCACCGCCATGGCCTAAAAGCACATGAATTCTGCCGTTGTTTGGTACTTTTAAATGATCCAGACGGTTTTCCGGAATCTCAGCCGAGTAATAGCTGAACCCGTAGACCTCTGTATTGATCTCCTTGAAATAAACGCTTTCCAGCTCTTCCCCCATGAAATAAGTTACATTAGGTGCCCAGGTAAAGCTTAAGATAGCTGAATTTTTGCGGATTCGGTCATGATTTCCTGCGATAATGACCACATGCACGGAGGGGATGGTGGAAAAGAGGTAGTTGACCTCCTTTAAATCCCTGGCAAGTGGCTGCCGGTGGAATAAGTCTCCGGAAATGAAAAGGCAATCGGCTTCCAGGACCTTTGCCTGATGGACTGCCTTTGCAAAGGTGTCCTTAATATCCTGGCACCGTTCCTTGCTCCAGGGCTTGTCGCTGTCAGGACTCATGCCCCAGTGAACATCTGCAATATGTATAAATTTCATTCTCGTTACCTCGCTGGTCCTATGTGAAAAGATACCACAAATTCCCTGCCGGACGGGTAGGGAATTTGTGGTACAGGCTTAAAGTTCGCAGTTGTTAACGGTTCTTGGGAATGGAACTACGTCACGGATATTGGCCATTCCGGTCAGATACATCACACAGCGCTCAAAGCCTAAACCAAAGCCTGCATGGCGTGTGGAGCCGTATTTTCTTAAGTCAAGGTAGAAGTCATAATCTTCCTTGTTAAGTTCCAGCTCGTCCATACGAGCCACCAGTTTGTCGTAGTTATCCTCTCTCTGGCTGCCGCCGATGATCTCGCCGATGCCAGGAACGAGGCAGTCTACGGCTGCCACGGTCTTATTATCCTCATTAAGCTTCATGTAGAATGCCTTGATTTCCTTTGGATAATCCGTAACAAATACTGGCTTTTTGTAAAGCTGCTCTGTTAAATAGCGCTCATGCTCGGTCTGTAGATCGCAGCCCCAGAACACTTTATAATCGAACTCATCATTATGCTGGGTAAGGAGTTCTACCGCTTCTGTATAAGTAACACGGGCGAATTCAGAATTTAACACGTGGTTCAACCGGTTTAAAAGGTCCTTGTCCACGAACTGGTTAAAAAAGTTCATCTCTTCCGGAGCGTGTTCAAGTACATAACGAATCACGTATTTTAACATGGACTCAGCAAGAGCCATGTTGTCATTTAAATCTGCAAATGCCATCTCCGGCTCAATCATCCAGAATTCAGCGGCATGGCGGGTGGTGTTGGAATTTTCCGCGCGGAAGGTAGGGCCAAAGGTATAGATGTTACGGAATGCCATGGCATAGGTCTCACCATTTAACTGACCGCTTACGGTTAAGTTGGTAGGCTTACCAAAGAAATCCTGAGTGAAATCAATGGTCCCTTCCTCTGTCTTAGGAATGTTATTTAAATCCATAGTGGTAACCTGGAACATCTCGCCCGCGCCTTCGCAGTCACTTCCTGTAATCAGGGGAGTATGAACGTAAACGAAATCTCTCTCCTGGAAAAACTGGTGAATGGCATAAGCAATTAAGGAACGAACCCGGAATACGGCCTGGAAGGTGTTGGTCCTTGGACGTAAATGGGAGATGGTTCTTAAATACTCAAAGCTGTGGCGTTTCTTCTGAAGAGGATAATCCGGGGAAGAGGTGCCTTCTACGGTAACCTCTGTAGCCTGTATCTCAAAGGGCTGCTTGGCATCGGGGGTAGGAACTAATGTTCCGGTTACGATAACGGCAGCGCCGACGTTTAACTTGCTGATTTCTGAAAAATTCTCCATGGTATCGTGATAAACCACCTGAAGGGTTTCAAAATAAGATCCGTCGTTTAATACGATGAATCCAAAGGATTTGGAATCCCGCAGACTTCTTACCCAGCCTCCGACCGTAACCTGGGAATTAAGAAATGTTTCCTGCTTTTTATATATCTCTCTTACCGTGATTAAATCCATAATAGATTCTCCTTTTACATGTTCGCATACTTATTAAGATTATACTGTATTTTAAGATTCTATTCAAGGGGGGCGTGGGGTAAAAACAACAGATACGCCTAAAAACGTAAAAAATTTGTAAAAAGCACGAAAAATGTCGGAAAATGCACAAAAAACTATAAGATAAAATGAAATATTTGTTCACTATTAAAGCGAAGTATGGTATAATGTAGTCACAATAATTACAGCAAGAGGTGATAACGTGATTAAAAAAGAGATGATAGCCATGCTTTTGGCAGGCGGACAAGGCAGCCGCTTAGGTGTGCTTACGCAAAAAGTGGCCAAACCAGCAGTGTCCTTTGGCGGTAAATACCGAATCATTGATTTCCCGCTTAGCAACTGCATCAATTCAGGAGTTGATACGGTAGGAGTTCTTACCCAGTATCAGCCATTGCGCCTGAATACTCATATCGGCATCGGCATTCCCTGGGATCTCGACAGGAATGTGGGCGGAGTCACTATTTTACCTCCTTATGAACGGAGCAAGGGAAGTGACTGGTATACCGGTACAGCAAATGCCATATATCAGAACCTGGAATATATGGAGACCTACAATCCCGATTACGTCCTCATTTTATCTGGAGACCACATCTATAAGATGGATTATGAGGTCATGCTGGAATATCACAAAGCGAATAATGCAGATATCACCATTGCTGCGATGCCGGTGCCTATTGAAGAGGCAAGCCGGTTTGGGATACTGATTACAGATGAAAGTAACCGGATTACGGAATTTGAGGAAAAGCCTGCGAGTCCAAGAAGTAATCTGGCTTCCATGGGAATATACATATTTAGCTGGAAAGCATTAAAGGAAGCACTGATTCGTATGTCTGACGTACCTGGGTGTGATTTTGGAAAACATATCATACCCCATTGTTTTGAAGAGGGAAAGCGGGTCTTTGCCTACGAATACAACGGATATTGGAAGGATGTAGGTACCTTGGGCTCTTATTGGGAGGCCAATATGGAGTTGATTGATATCATTCCTGAATTTAATCTTTATGAAGAGTACTGGAAGATTTATACAAAAAGCGACATTATTCCGCCTCAGTACGTCTCCGAGGAAGCTGTTATAGACAGAAGCATTGTGGGAGAAGGAACCGAAATTTACGGAGAGGTAAGAAATTCCGTCATCGGTGCCGGCGTCATCATTAAAAAGGGCGCGGTCATAAAGGATTCTATCATTATGAGAGAGTGCGTGATCGGGGAAGACGCTAAGATCACAAAGGCTATTATTGCTGAGAATGTGACAGTGGGAACCGGTGTAAAAATTGGTACCGGAGACTATGAAAAGAGCAAGTATGATCCAAAGGTCTATCAGTTCGATCTGGTAACGATAGGAGAGAATTCTATCATCCCGGATCAGGTGACCATAGGCAAGAATACAGCAATCGTGGGTATCACCGTCCCTGAAGATTATAAAGACGGAGAACTGGCCAGCGGAGATTATATCATAAAGGCAGGTGGCATGCGATGAGAGCAATCGGAATTGTATTAGCAGGCGGGAACAGTAAACGGATGCGGGAACTGTCCAACAGAAGGGCCATTGCAGCCATGCCTATTGCAGGGAATTACAGGAGCATTGATTTTGCTCTCAGCAATATGACCAATTCCCACATTCAGAATGTAGCAGTATTAACTCAGTATAATTCCAGATCCCTGCATCTTCATTTGAGTTCATCCAAATGGTGGGATTTCGGAAGAAAGCAGGGCGGATTATTCGTATTTACTCCAACCATTACCGCAGATAGCAGTGACTGGTACAGGGGTACTGCGGATGCGCTGTTTCAAAACCTTACATTTTTAAAGAACAGTCATGAACCTTACGTAGTCATAGCCGCAGGAGACGGCATCTACAAACTGGATTACGGCAAGGTACTTGAATATCATATAGAGAAGAAATCAGATATTACCGTAGTATGCACAGAGCTGCCTGCGGGAGAAGATATCACACGTTTCGGCCTGGTAAAGACCAATCAGGATGGCAGGATTACAGATTTTGAAGAGAAGCCTATGGTGGCTTCCTCTAATACGGTTTCCTGCGGCATTTATGTCATCCGCAGGCGTCAGCTTATTGAACTGATTGAGCAGTGCGCCATGGAGGACCGCTATGATTTTGTGAGTGACATTCTGGTACGATATCGGAATTTGAAAAGAATATATGCTTATAAGATGAACGATTACTGGAGAAATATCGCATCCGTGGAATCCTACTACAAGACCAATATGGATTTCTTAAAACCGGAAGTAAGAAATTATTTCTTCCGTCAGTATCCGGATGTTTACTCAAAGATCGATGATCTGCCGCCTGCAAAATACAACCCAGGTGCATCTGTAAAAAACAGCCTGGTGTCCAGCGGTAGCATTGTCAACGGCGTTGTCGAGAATTCAGTCCTTTATAAAAAGGCCTATGTCGGCAACAACTGCGTCATTAAAAACTCCATTATTTTAAATGACGTCTATATAGGCGACAATACGGTGATTGAAAACTGTATCGTAGAAAGCCGGGATACCATCCGTGCCAATACCACCTATATAGGAACAACGGACAATGTAAAGATTGTCTTGGAGAAAAACGAACGATACACATTATAGTAAATGTGACGGGAAGGGGAAGAACATGCAGATTACAGATGTAAGAGTACGACGTATTGAAAAAGAGGGAAAGATGAAGGCCATAGTATCAATCACATTGGATAACGAATTTGTTATTCATGACATCAAAGTTATTGAAGGAGAAAAAGGACTATTTATAGCAATGCCCAGCCGTAAGGCGGCAGATGGTGAATATCGGGATATCGCTCATCCGATTAATTCCGGCACCAGAGACACCATTCAAAAGGTGATTTTGGATAAATATGAGACCACTGCTATGGATGTACCTGAGGCAGTATTTGCTTAATCAAATAAAAGGATCCGCAGGCAGGCTTTTCGTACTGTCTGCGTTTTTTTTGCCCGGAAATCAAACGATTATTTACACTTTAGTGTTTTAAGGTTATAATAGGAATCAAATTTTTAGAAAGGCTGTGGAACGTATGACAATAAAAATAGGAATCGTAGGATATGGAAATCTTGGTAAGGGAGTGGAATGTGCCATTAAGCATAATCCTGATATGGAGCTAAAAGCTGTATTTACCAGAAGAGCACCGGAATCATTAAAGCTTCTGACCGAAGGTGTTAAGGTATTTTCTTATGATGAGATCATGTCAAAAAAGGATTCCATCGATGTTTTAATTTTATGCGGCGGAAGTGCAACCGATCTTCCGGTGCAGACTCCAGAGCTTGCAAAGTATTTTAATGTGGTTGACAGCTTTGACACACACGCCAAGATTCCGGACCACTTTAAGGCAGTGGATGAAGCTGCTTTAGAGGGTGGTAAGGTAGGAATTATCTCTGTTGGCTGGGATCCGGGTATGTTTTCCCTGAACCGTTTGTATGCAGGAGCCGTACTTCCGGGAGGACATGATTATACGTTCTGGGGAAGAGGCGTGAGCCAGGGCCATTCCGATGCCATTCGCAGAATCGATGGTGTAAAGGATGCCAGACAGTATACCATTCCAGTGGAGGAAGCGTTACAAAATGTTCGGGAAGGGAAAAATCCGGAGCTGACGGTAAGAGAAAAGCATACAAGAGAATGCTTTGTAGTGGCAGAGGACGGAGCTGATTTAGACCGGATCCGGGAAGAAATCGTGACCATGCCAAACTATTTTTCTGACTACGACACCACCGTTCATTTTATCAGCGAAGAAGAGCTTTTAAAGGATCATAAGGGAATTCCTCATGGCGGATTTGTAATCAGAACCGGAACCACTGGCTGGGAAGATGAGAACAGCCATGTCATTGAATATAGCTTAAAGCTGGATTCCAACCCAGAATTTACTTCTTCTGTACTGGCCACCTATGCACGTGCCGCTTACCACTTAAACCAGGAAGGACAGAAGGGCTGCAAAACAGTATTTGATATTGCACCTGCGTATTTAAGTTCTTTCAGCGGGGAAGAATTAAGAAAACACCTGTTATAAGAAAGCAGCAGGAGGGATAATTATGGCAGTGTCAAAGGAAATGGTCCTGTACTATCAGCCGGAACAGGAAAAGCAGGGTGGAAATGATACGAAAGCAGCGAAGCTGAAAGGAGTGCTCATACGCATGGGCATTCGAATCCGCAATATTTCCAGTGAGCAGATGAACCAGACGGTAGGGTATCTTGCTGGAATCGAAGGGTTTGAAGAGACTGCTTTTGATGCGTGTCCTCCGGTAAATGATGAGATTTTAGTAATGAAAAACTTCTCAAACCGCAGGGTGGACGAGTTCTTGATGAATTTAAGACGGGCAGGCGTACCTAAAATCCAGCTAAAAGCGGTGATTACAGATACCAATTGCAAATGGAGATTTTACGATCTGTATGAGGAACTGAAGCAGGAAAACGAAGCAATGTCTAAGGATCCTCAATCATAATAAAAGGCCGGACCATCCTTTCATAGGATGGCCCGGTTTTTTGATTCTTTATTTTATTGATATTCAAATACGTTGGCCCACCGTTGCAAAAGCTCTGCTTCTTCCGGACGTTTCTTTGAAAGCTGGGCGGTTGCTACAATTGGGAGCCAGGACTGGACGTACTTTTTAGCAGTTCCTGTTTTTCTGCAAAAGGCATCTATGTACATATCAGCTCTTTTCTGATCCTGGAGACAGAAGAGGAGATAAGTCCTTGCCACATCTGCACTGGCGTTTCCTTGGGTGGCGTGTACCCAGTCCAGTACATACATGGTCCGGTCGTCTTTCACGATGATATTGCTTGGATTGAAATCACCGTGGCACAGCTTGGTATGCTTTGGCATTCCATCAAGCCGTGTATGCATATCATATCGGATAGAATCAGTCAGTTCATCAATATCTCCGATCTGTCTTGCCATCTTATCCTTTAATTTATTGAGAAGAGGACACTGCTTTGACATGATATTCAGGTGGAGATCCACCATCAGATCCATATATTCCGGCAGCTTTTCCGGATTCTCATCCATGAGCTGCTTTAATGTCTTCCCTTCAATAAATTCATACGTAATGGACCACTTGCCTTCAAAAACACTGACTTCCAGCACTTTAGGAACATGGATTCCACCGGTTTCCTCAACTCTGGCGGTAATCAATGCTTCACTTAGTACCTCTGCCTTAGGGAAATCTGCATTAAAGACCTTGATCGCCTTATCCCCATCCCGGTAGACCTTCTTTGTTGCGGTCGTAGCAATTAGTTCTGCTCCCATAAAATACCTCTCCTTCCATCTTTGCAACCCCAAATATGTCGGAACTATATAGTATTATTTTACTACAATATAGATAAAAAGTATAGAAAAAAACAGTGGTATATTATATAAAATATCTAAAATTTATCCTTTGAAACGGTAAACAGCCACGCCGTAAGGCATCAGCGGACAGGCGATGGAATATTTTCTTCCATCCCACTCCTTTTCCTCGGAAAGAACGGCAGGTGCTTTTTCTCCCGGCTGGTAAAGACCGTGGCTTTCATTAAGGACCAGGCGATAGCTTCCCTTTCTTGGAACGCCTGCCCGGTAGTCCTTTCGCTCTACAGGTGTAAAGTTAAGAACAAACAAAAGGCTGTCTTTCTTGTCTTTACTATAGCGGACAAAGCTAAAGATACTCTGCTCGCTGTCATTGGCATTGATCCAGGAGAAGCCGTCCCAGTCATAATCCCTTTCATACAGTGCAGGATATTCCTTATACAGATGCAGAAGATCCCTGACATAGTCCTTTAAGTCTTTTCCAAGAGGCTCATCTGCCAGATACCAGTCCAAAGCTGCCTTTTCGTCCCATTCATGGAACTGTCCGAAATCCTGTCCCATAAACAAAAGCTTCTTGCCTGGATGGCCAAGCATAAAGGTATAGCCTACCTTTAAGTTGGAAAATTTATCCTCTAGAAGTCCTGGCATTTTCTCGATCATAGAGCATTTTAAATGCACCACTTCATCATGGGATAATACAAGTATATATTTTTCACTGGTAAAATATGTAAGACCAAAGGTCATCTTATGGTGATTGTATTTTCTGAAATAAGGGTCCAGCTTCATGTATTCTAAAAAATCATGCATCCAGCCCATATTCCATTTGAAGGTAAAGCCAAGGCCGTCGTTTTTGGGGTCATCTGTGACCTTAGGCCAGGCGGTGGATTCCTCCGCGATCACCATGGCGCCGTTGCCTCTGTCTTTGATAATGCTGTTTAAATGCTTGAAAAATTCAATGGCTTCCAGATTTTCATTGCCGCCGTGTTTATTGGGGACCCATTCTCCGTCAGACCGGCCATAGTCAAGATAGAGCATAGAAGCCACCGCATCCACCCGAAGTCCGTCAACATGGAATTTTTCCACCCAGTAAAGGGCATTGGCAATGAGGAAATTATCCACCTCATACTTGCTGTAATCAAAGACCTTTGTTCCCCAATCCGGATGCTCTCCCTTTCTAGGGTCAGAATATTCGTAGCATGGCTTTCCGTCAAACTCGGAAAGTCCGTGGGCATCCTTTGGAAAATGAGCCGGAACCCAGTCTAAGATCACGCCGATTCCTTTTTGATGCATGTAATCAACGAAGTACATGAATTCCTTTGCCGTGCCATACCGTGAGGTGGGAGCAAAATACCCGGTCACCTGATAACCCCAGGAGCCGTCATAAGGATGTTCTGCAATTCCAAGAAGCTCCACATGAGTATAGCCCATCTGTTCCACGTAGTCTGAAAGCTCGTGGGCAGCCTCCACATATGTATAATAGCCATCCTTTTCATCCCGGTTCTTCTTACGCCAAGAGCCTAGGTGAACCTCATAGATGCTGACCGGACCATCCATGGGATCGGCCTTCTTTCGTTTCGCCATCCACGAGGTATCGTTCCACTCATAGCCGGATAAATCGGCAGTCACAGAAGCTGTCTGAGGACGGTACTCTGCCTCAAAGGCATAAGGGTCTGCTTTAAAAAGAAGCTTGCCGCTTTCCGTGGTAATTGCATACTTATAAAGCGCCCCTGTAGAAAGCCCCGGAACAAAGGCCTCCCAGATACCTGAGTCAGCCAGACAGGTCATTGGATTTTCATCCGGATTCCAGCCGTTGAAATCACCAACCACTCCGATTTGCTTTGCGTGGGGCGCCCATACTGCAAAATGCATCCCTTCCTCTTTGTTGTAAGTCCTTGGGTGAGCACCCAGCTTCTCGTAGATTTCATAATGTTTCCCGTTGTTGAAGAGATAGCGGTCTACCTCCGTTATAAAACCTGTCCCGATTTCCTTTTTTTCTTCAGCCATTTGCTCACTCCTCCGTGATCTTTAAAATAGCACACTAAACCTCCCAGCTTTTAAAACGGCGCAGGAGAAACTGATAACGCAGCTGTGCTGCATTCAGCTCATAGATATAGCAATCAATAAGGGTCGGATCCACTACGTGCTCAAAGTGGTTCCTGGCAGCTTCAATTGCTGTTTTGGAACATTCGATTTCGTATCTTAATCTACGTTCCTCTTCTGATTCAGTCAGGCGTTTTTTTAAAGTCGCATGCTTCATTTAACCATCTCCATTTCTTGAAATTTACATAATATCTGTTAGTTTCATTATAACTGGAAAATGGGTTTTTATTCATATTTTACCTGTATTGCCCGTAAAATTAAGGGATTCTGTCTAACATCATCTGCATATGCTGTCCCAGGGAACAAAGTTTTTTCGTGGTGTCTCCAATGGTCAAGTAATAAAAGTTTGCAGTTCCTTCCTGTCTGATATCGATAAGACCGGCCTCTTTTAAGATTTTTAAATGATGGGAGACTGCCGGACGGGAAAGGTTTGTTTTCTCTGTGATATCCTTTACATTCATGCCCACCGTTCCGGGGAGGGGGCCATCGGAAGCTGAGACATCATTTCCCATGCTGTCATAAAGACCATTACGGGCAAGTGCCTCTACAATGGTCAGTCTTACTTCATCTCCAAGGGCGATGAAAATGGGCATACAGTCCTTAAAAAGCAAATGAAAGTCCTGCCCTTCCATGAGGGTTTCCTCCTTTGGTTTAAAAAAATAAACTAATAATATCTTACCATTCAGGGAGTGAAACGTCAATGCTTTGAGGCTGAAAAATTGGTTAATTTGCCTTGAAATACGGGAAAAGATTGATAAAATTGATAAATATATAATAATACACTTAAAATACCTCGGACACTGAGCCATAAGGAGTGTCTTATGGTTTTCTGAAAAAAAGAGTTGACATTTAATCTCACCTTGTGCATAATGGAATTATATTCCAGTATACGTTCTGTATACTTCATTTCAATTTTAATGAATGGTGTAGTTTATTTCATCATCAAAAGCTGATTATCCAGCATATTTTCCAACGTTAAGATTTTAAGCAGGTAAGGGGGTAGTGTATTATTGGGCATTTTATATTGCTGCTTCATTTAGGGGCAGGGGCTTATTTTGATGTCCGGGAACACAGGATTCCTAATTGGTGGGTGATACTCGGTATAGGAAACGGGCTGATTCTTACCGGGCTTGAAGCTGGGCAGTTATCCAGTCCCGGCAGCTTTTTAAAGGAGCCTGCATTTTTTCTTTTCCGGATGCTTTTAGTAACAGCGGTGTTCTTTGTATTATTTCTTTTCCGTATGATTGGTGCAGGAGATATTAAGATGGCAGCTCTCATCTGCGGATATCTTGGCCTTTCGGCTGGTGCATCGGCAATTTTTTATGGTTTTCTTATTGGGGCATTCTGGTCCCTGATCAAATTAATGGGAAGCGGCGGCTTTATATCCCGTTTTTCCTATCTTCTAACCTATATCAGGTATGTAATCCAAACAGGTAAAATAACTGCTTACTACCACCCGGAACGGGATGGGTATGATATGGTCATTCCTTTTGGCCTGTGTCTTTTTCTGGGGACCCTTCTCACCCTGGTGTGGTAGCAGTCACAAAGGAGGAGTTTATTTGGCAGAGCGTATTTTAGCAGTATATGATGAGGATTTTTTTTATGCGGAGCGGCTTGCAGATTTTATCAACGAGAGGAAACAGGCTCCCTTTAAAGCCCTTGCCTTTACCGCGTTAGAAAGGCTTATGAGCTATGGAAAGGACCATGAGATTGATCTGTTGTTAATACAGTCAGACATTCCCAAGGAGGAAATTAAAGGCCTTTCGGCAGGGCAGGTATTTTACCTGTGTGGCGGAGAGAATGGGCCTATTGATGAATCATCAAAGGGGATTTATAAATATCAGGCGGCAGACAGCATTATGCGGGATGTGATGGAAGCCTATTTAACCAGTGATGAAGAGGCCGGAGGCAGAGTCATATCAAGGACCGGAAGGGTAATAGGAATCTATTCTCCCATTAACCGGTGCTTAAAAACTTCCTTTTCCCTGACCATGGGCCAGCTTTTATCCAGAGATTTAAAGGTCCTTTATTTAAACTTTGAGGACTGCTCCGGCCTTGGAACGCTGATTGGTGAGGAGTTTAAGGGAGGCTTATCCGATTTATTTTACTATTACAGCCAGGAAAAATACAGCTGGGTCAGACTGGGCTCTCTTGTTTATACCTGGGGAGAACTGGATTATGTGGCACCTGTCCGGTATCCGGAGGATTTAAACCAGATAGGGGCAGGGGAAGCAGCGGACCTGGTCAGGAGAATTGCAAGAGAAAGTCCCTATGAGACCATAATCCTGGATCTGGGCCAGTTTGGTAAAAAAGCGGCTGAGATACTGGAGGCCTGCGATGTCATTTATATGCCGGTTAAGGATGACTGCGTTTCAGCCGCTAAGATAGAAGAGTTTGAGGATTATCTTTCTGTCTCCGGCCACGATGCCGTTACAAAAAGAATTGAGAAAATCAAGCTTCCCTATCACTGCAGCTTTGGACGAAGGGATTCTTACTTAGAACAGCTTCTTTGGAGTGAGCTGGGAGATTATACAAGGCAGCTGTTAAGGAAGCAGCCGTAAGGGAGGGAAACATGGAAGAAGAGATGCGAAAGAGGATGCGGGAGGAGATTGTAAGAGAGCTGAATGAACAGCAGCAGATTATGGATGAAGAGCTGTATGCCATCATAGACCGAAAGATTCTTGAATATGGACAGGAGCATTTTCTGCCATTAAAGGAGAAGGTGGAGCTTCGGTGCAGGCTTTTTGATTCCTTCCGCCGCTTAGGAGCTCTTCAGGAGCTTGTTGATGACCATCATATCACAGAGATTATGGTCAATGGAGCCGACCGGGTCTTTGTAGAGAGGAATGGCTCCATGGAGCTGTGGGGAAGGACCTTTGACAGTCAGGAACAGCTTGAGGATACCATTCAGCAGATTGTGAGCCGGGTAAACCGTACGGTGAATGTATCAAGGCCCATAGCCGATGCCAGACTTTCTGACGGCTCCAGGGTTCATGTTGTGCTTCCGCCCGTAGCCCTTGACGGACCTGCGGTCACCATTCGAAAATTCCCTGAGCCGATCACCATGGAAAAGCTCCTATCTTATGGTTCACTTACGAAAGAGGCGGCAGAATTTTTAAAGGCAATCGTGGAAGCCGGGTATAACATCTTTGTCTGCGGTGGGACCAACTCAGGGAAAAGTACATTTCTAAATGCCCTCTCGTCTTATATTCCAAGGGATGAAAGAATTGTGACCATTGAGGATTCGGCTGAGCTTAAGATTACCCAGATCAAGAATCTGGTCAGGCTTGAGACGAGAGGGGCAAACGGAGAGGGAGAAGGGGAAATTACCATAGGAGATTTAATTAAAGCTTCCCTTCGTATGAATCCCGACCGGATTATTATTGGGGAGGTCAGGGGAAAAGAGGCCCTGGATATGATATCAGCTATGAATACCGGGCATGACGGCAGCTTAAGTACGGGACATGGAAACAGTCCCAAAGATATGTTATCAAGGCTGGAAACCATGGTGCTAATGGGCGCGGATATCCCTCTTCCCGCAGTGAGAAGCCAGATAGCAGCAGCCATCGATATATTAATACATTTGGGGAGATTACGAGATAAAAGCAGGCGGGTCCTGTCCATTATGGAGGTAGCAGGTTATGAAAATGGAGAAATCAGGCTTAACCCACTGTACCGGTTTGAAGAGGATTATGAAAACATGGACGGTAAAAAAGAGGACAACAAAAAAAGGGTCCAGGGAAGGCTTAACAAAGTGGGTGACCTTCAAAACACCGAAAAACTTAAAGCAGCAGGCGTTGAACTATGACCATTACGTCTTAACATTTGCCCAGTGGTGCATGTATGGCTCACAGGGGCTGGCTCTAGCTGGTGTTTTTGCATATGTCTTTTACCGAAATGTACTGGTCTTTCTCATTCTGATTCCATTTGGAATTCTTTATCCTCTCTTAAAACGTAAGGAAGAAAAAGAAAAAAGACTGCAGCAGCTTAATGTTGAATTTAAGGAAGGGATTTTACTATTAGCCTCCTTTTTAAGTGCAGGCTACTCTGTGGAGAATGCCTTTGCCTCTTCTGTGAGAGAGCTGACTCTGCTTTTTGGTGAGAACGGTCTGATTACCAGGGAGTTTAAGCATATTGAGAATCAGATAAAGATCAACCGCTCCGTGGAACAGGCACTGGCAGAGTTTGCAGCCCGCAGTGGTCTTGATGATGTGAAGAATTTTGCTGAAGTCTTTGGAGCGGCAAAGCGAAGTGGAGGAGAGCTGGTTTCCATTATCAGCCATACCGCTAACGTTATCCGGGACAAGGTATCTGTCCGTCAGGAGATACTTACCATGTCAGCGTCGAAACAGTTTGAGCAGAAGGTCATGAACATGATTCCTTTCTTTATTGTGATCTATATTGATATCACGTCACCTGGATTCTTTCATGTGATGTATACCACCTTTATGGGGAGAGCTGTAATGACTGTTTGCATGGTGCTGTATGTGGTTGCATTTTTTATTTCAAAGAAGATCATGAGCATTGAAATATAAGGAGAAGCCATGTTTAAGAATTATTTCAGGAAATGGAATCTTTCCCTTACGAAGCCGCAAATAGCATGTGTGGCAGCAGGTGTTTTCCTTTATGCCCTCGTAGAGATTACGTCAGTTATGGGAGGCGGGTCAGATGGCAAAGGGTTAAAACGAGCGGGACCAGGACGGGGAGAAACTACATACGAAATAGAAGTGTCAGGTCTTTATAAGGAAAATACGGATAAGAAAATACCAGTTAAAATTCCGGTTGGGGAGAGACTCTATTCTGATGATGAGGCGAATAAACTGTTTGAAACCTTAAAGCCCCAATTGGAAAAGCAAATCTTAGGAGAGAATGAATCTCTTTTAGAAATAAGAAAGAATCTGAATTTGAAAAGCAGCTTAGATGATTTTGGTTTTAAGATTCGCTGGGAAACAGACAATCCGGATTTAGTAAGTTCTCTTGGAAAAGTAGATAACCAAAAGGCGGCTGCGTCAGGTGAAGCTGTCATTCTGAAGGCACGCTTGACCGATGGAAGCCATGAACATACATATTCCTTTCCTATAATGGTATATCCCCCTGCCAGCTCCTTAAAGGAGAAGACCGGGGATGAATTCTTAACCTGGGCTTTAGAGGAAGACCAAAAGCAGCAGACCAAGGATTACCTTCAACTGCCCGATGAGTATGAGGGCCAGCTTCTTACTTATACCTTTCAAAAGGACAACAGCCATCGTCTCTTTCCGTTTCTGGGATTATTTATGGCCCTGCTCCTTTATTTGAAGGTGAATACAGATAAGCAGCAACTGGCAAAAAAGAGGGAGCAACAGCTGCTTCTTGACTATTCAGAGGTAGTTTCAAAGCTGGTGGTATACATTGGTGCTGGTATTACAGTTAGAGGTTCCTGGGAACGCATTGTAGCAGGCTATGATGCTGGTGTCAGGGAAGGGAAAAGAAGCGTCAGACCTGTTTATGAGGAGATGATGAAAACAGCTTCCCAGCTTGGCAGCGGAGTTTCGGAGAGCAAAGCGTTTGGAGAATTTGGCAGGCGCTGCGGACTTCAGTCATACTTAAAGCTTTCTGCACTCTTGGAACAAAGTCAAAAAAACGGCAGTAAACAGCTGCGCCAGTCACTGGAGCTGGAGATGATTTCTGCATTCGAGCAAAGAAAAAATCTGGCGAAACGGTTGGGAGAGGAAGCTGGAACGAAGCTTTTAATTCCCCTATTTCTCATGCTGGCGGTAGTAATGGCTGTCATTGTTGTTCCGGCGTTTCTGTCATTCTTTTGAAAGGAGGTGAGAAGATGATAGCATTTATGAAATCCCAGGTCATGGAGTTTATGAAAGAAGAAGACGGTGTTGGCGTTATTGAAATCGTACTGATTCTTGTAGTATTAATTGGTCTTGTAATTATTTTTAAAGACGCTATTAATGAGGTTCTTGAAGATACATTAAATCAAATCAAGGCTCAGTCAGGAAATGTATACTAATGAAGAAAAGAGGACAAATCACAGTGTTCTTAAGCCTGGCTCTATTGTGCATCTTCAGCCTTATGTGCGGACTAATCGAGTCCGCACGTATGGCTGGGGCAAGATGCTATTTAAAGCTTGCAGCAGATTCTGCCATGGATTCCGTATTCAGTGAATATCACAGGGAGGCATGGGATCAATACCGTCTGTTTCTACTTGAAGCAAAGGATGAAAAGGAGATAAAAGATTCCTGGAATCAATTTATGGAACCGTACATGGAAAGCTCTGGCTGGTATGGTATGGCCATGGAATCAGCGGAGGTCTCTGACCGAGTGTTGATTACGGACGATGGCGGCTCCCATCTGGACCAGGAGATACTTGATTACATGAAGTATGGAATCATAAAGGATATGCCTGATGGAGACGGTGCAGCGGATTTGCTGAAAAGTTTAAAAGAGGCATCTTCCGTTGAAAACCTGTCTCAGTCTTATGCCGGGCACACAAAGGAGGCTGTGCGTCTGGAACGGGCGTTAGAAGACATCAATGACTGTTTAAGGGCACAGAAGGATTACTGGGAGACAGCCCAAAGGCAGTTAGGAAATTATAATGGCAGTGGTTTTCAAGAGACTGCCCGGAAACTAAAAAGGGAGATGGATCGGATTCCAGCCCTGGTCACCACTTATGGAAAGCGGGCAGACCAATTAAAAAAGAATCTGGATGAAACAAAACGCAAAAATGAATCCCTATCAAAGAATATCAGTCCAGAGATGCAAAAAGCCATGGCAGAGGAAGCAAATAGCTATGATACTTATGTAAACCAGGACGGACCTAGAAGAAAACAGGTGGAAGCACTTCCGGAACATATAGATATTCAAAAGACCATAATCCAGCAGGCTATGGAAAGAGCCGAAGAAGTAGAAGATATTATTGATAATTGGGTGTATGACGATGAGGAAGATTCCGGACCGGATTTAAGTGAACTGTGGGGATCTGTAGAGGATATCTGGAATCGGATTCAAATATCGGTGCTATCCTACTCCACTGGCGTAAAGGACCCGGAAAAACAGAAAATATTAGAGCAAATAGAAGGATTTGCGGAACAGGGATTATTAAACCTTGTGCTTCCAGAAGGCAGTCAGGTATCCAAGGGGATGGTAAACAATAGCTCCTTTCCTTCTGCTTCTATGAGTGACGGGGATGGCGCTTCCATAAATCTTCTGGAACGTCTTGTTTTTGAAGAGTATTGCAGCAGGTTTCTGACAAATTTCTGTTCGGAAGAAGAAAAAGAGTTTAAGTATGAGATGGAATATCTCATATCCGGAAAAACACATGATGAAGATAACTTAAAAAGGGTAGTCACAGAACTGGTAGCTATTCGGGAAGGCATGAACTTAATCCATATCCTTTCAGACAGCGAGAAAAGGCAGGAAGCCAATGCATTAGCCAGTGTGATCACCGGCGTCACTGGCCTCGCTCCTCTTACTGGAGTAATCGCATTTTTTATCATGACAGTATGGGCATTGGGTGAGGCAATCGTAGATGTTCAGATGCTGCTGGAAGGAAAAAAGACCGCTTTTATAAAATCAAGGGAAACCTGGAATTTAACGTTATCCAATTTATTGGAGTTAGGTAAAACGGGAAAATCTTCTGGTGGTAAGGCAGGAGATAAGGGAATCGACTACACAGGATACTTAAAGCTTTTGATGTTTCTTTCCGATCAGAAGGTGCAAAATTATCGTCTTATGGACATGATACAGTGGAACCTATGTAAAAAGCAAGGAGACTTCCGTATGGAGAACTGCGTCTATCAGGCAGAGATAAAAGGAAATGTAAAAGCAAAACACCTGTTTTTTGGAGGCAGCAGCCCCTTTTATCCAGTGGATGTCAGAACAGAGAAAGCATATTAAAGGAAGGAGGCAGATGATCATGCCCTTTTTCAGGCGGTCAGCAGGAAAAAAGAATAAAAAAATTGTTACTCTCCAGGTACAAATCCCCGTCTGTAAAGGACGGCCTTCTGCAAAAAGGGTATTATCATCTGCCTTTCGCTCTAAGCGGGACGGCAGTCTGACGATTGAGGCCGCGATGGCACTTCCTTTATTTGTTTTTTTCATGATTATTATGATGATGCCTATGGTCATTATGAATATAAACCGGCAGGTCCAAACAGCCCTTGAAGAGGCTGGGGAAGACTTAAGCCAGTATGCTTATCTCCTTGAAAGTGGAAAACAGAACGAGCAGGAGACCACCTCAAATACAAAAGGGATTCAAAAAGAGATTCTTGAGAGTCTTGCAGGAGAAGGCGTGCTTTTCTATGTGAGGAAGAGGGTAGAAGACAAAGCAGATGTAAGTCGCCTGGAAGCAATATCATTTTCCAGATCCTCAGTTCTTAGGGACGAGGAAACCATTGACCTTATTATGGATTATCGGGTCAAGCTTCCTTTTTCGGTGTTTGGTCTAAAAAGCGTGCCTATGACAGCCAGGTCCACGCGCAGGGCCTGGATCGGAAAAAAGGGTATGGAGGAGGCTGAGGCATTGGAATCTGAAGAAATTGTCTATACGGGAAAGGGAAGTACAAGGTACCACAAGTCAAGAACATGCCACTACTTATATAACAACTTAGAACAGGTAGCACGAAGTGAGCTGGGGCAAATGAGAAACTTATCCGGCAGTACCTACAAACCCTGTAGCCGATGCCAGCCCTCTAAGGAGGGGAACAGCCCTGTCTATGTCATGCCGTCAGGAGAAAAGTATCATGGGGATAAGAACTGTTCTTCTATTATATCCTATGTTTCTGCCGTTCCCATTGAATCTGTGCGCCATTTGGGAGCGTGCTCATATTGTTCGCAATAGGAGGTCTAAACATGCCTGAAGGCATAAGTAAAATTGTATTTACCATATTTTTAGTCTATTCTGCATTTCAGGATGGAAGAAGTAAAACCATAAGTGTCTGGCTTTTGTTCGCCGCTGGAACAGCAGGCATTCTATTTATCATAATTTCTGGACAAGGGATAGGTGACAGACCTCTAAGCTGCCTTATAGGGCTTCTCATGGTGGGAATCAGCCGGCTTTCAGATGGAGCCATTGGTGAGGGAGATGGATGGTTTTTTACGGTCAGCGGTCTGTTTCTAAATTTATTAATAAATCTAAAGCTGTTGGTTTACGGTGTATTCTTAAGTGGATTTGTCTGCATGGGAATTTACATCTTTTTTCGCTTAAAGGGAAACGATGTGAAGAAGGTCACCATTCCCTTTCTTCCGTTTCTTCTTCCGGCCTGGATAGGATTGGTGATGTTATGAAACGTCAGGTATCAGGAAGTTTCACCGTGGAAGCTGCCATTGTCATGGCGGTTGTTTTGTGGGCTTTGCTGGCTTCTATTCAGACCGCATACTATGTCAGAGACAGGACCGTTGGGGCCATGGCCATATCAGAGGCAGTCCAAAGGCTTAGGCATAATGAGTCCGAGCCTGAAGCTGAGGCAATTTCATGGGCAGAAAAAAGGGCGGGAAAACCGTTTTACTGGGACAGATATGAGTTTGACTTAAAGCTTTCTGGAAATCCCATAACCGGAAAAAAGGTAAAGGCTTCTGGGGCAGGAGGAACATGGAAGTTTTCCCTGGAGAAAAACGTATATGACCCTGAAAATTTTATAAGAATGGCCACTCTTTTGGAGCAGGAGGAATAAGATGAAAACTACATACAGGCGGGAAATGAAGCATAATTATTTGATTATAAACCCCGACGTACCAGAATATAAAGGATTCGAAACGCAGATGCTTGAAAAAAACTCCATTGAGGGACTTTTAGAATTTAATATAAAAAGCCTGGACGGACAACGATCATGTTATTACGAGATTACCTCGAAGCAGTCCTTAAGCCGTATTTTGGAGTACAAGAGCTTGGGCGAAGAAGAGCTTAGAACGTTAATTGGCGGAATTGCCCGCACCCTTTCAAGATTGGAAGCATATCTCTTAAAGGAAGATCAGATTTTACTGGACCCGGAATATATTTACGTGGACCCGGAGCGTTTTAAGGTATTTCTTTGCCTCATACCTGGAAGGAAGGGAACCTTTTCTCAGGAGATGACCGAACTTCTTAGGTATCTTCTTGGAAAGGTCAATCATCAGGACAAGGAATGTGTGGTCATGGCTTATGGACTTTATCAGGAAAGTCTGAAAGATAATTATGGAATAGATGACCTCCTTGAAATCACGGAAAATAAATCAAATGACTTAAAATATGGTGCTTCAATGGATAAAACCCATATATCAGATGAAGAAGAATACCATGGTGTAATATCATCACAGCTCGCAGTCCAGGACGAAGAGGCGTACGAAACAATAATTCCTGAGAATCAGTCTGATATAAATTCAGGATATAGCCTGGCAAAAGTTCTTTTACTGATTGCTGTTGCCATAGCAGTTCCTGTTCTTATCTTGTGGCTGGTATCAGGAATTCAAGGAGTGTTCCAGTTTTGGTACGTTCCTTTTGGCGCAGGCTGCCTTTCTTTGGCAGTACTTCTTTTTTTCGGCGGAAAGAATGATCCGGTTAAAGAGAGGGAGCAAGAGTGGGAATCTGGTGAAATAGAGATAAAGAAAAAACAAGATATAAATAATGAGGGAGCAAAGTCAGATATAATTAAATGGGATAATAAAAATCTTTACAGTGATAAGACGAATGGTATAAAAAAAGACAGCTTAAAAAGAGATAATAGTAAAAAGGACAATATTAAGCAGGTCAATAGCATAAAGGATAATAACAAAAAGGATAGTAACAAAAAAGGTAGTAACAAAAAAGATGGTAATAAAAAAGATGGTAACAATAAGGATAATAACAATAAGGACAATTACAAAAAGAATAACAGCCATAGGGACTATTATAAAAAGGACAATAAAAAAAGTGACAGCTATATAAAAGATAAGATGGATTACGCTCAGGGAGAGGAATACGATTGGCAGATGGCATTTATAGAGGAAGATAGAGAGCCAGTTAACCAGCCGGAAGAAAAGGATGAGGAGATAATTTTACAAACGGTTCTGCTCACAGACACTACAGCAGATAATAATACCCGGTATCTAAGAGCGGTGGGATCTGAAGTCCCGGATATCACCATATCCTATGTTCCATACCTTATTGGCAAACAGGAGGGACTGGTGGACTATGTCCTGGAAAGCGAAACCATAAGCAGAATTCATGCTAAAATTGACCGGGAAGGGGAAGAATATCAGTTATGTGATTTAAACTCCACCAACGGAACATCAGTAAACGGCAGGATGCTGGAAACCAATGAAAGCGTAACTTTAAATAAGGGAGATGAAATTTTTATCGCAAATTTCGCGTTTATATTTACATAATATGTTAATTTGTGCTAAAATAATTATATTATTTTAGGAGGAGAACTGTGATGGAAGACTTATACAGGCGAAAAAAGGCATTTGTCAATATGGGATTTATCATTTTAAATGTCATTTATTTTCTGTATCTGGAAATGACAGGCTCCACAGAGAATACGCAGTTCATGGTTTCCCATGGAGCCATGTATGCGCCTCTAGTCGTAGAGGGCGGTGAGTATTACCGTCTCCTTACTTCTATTTTTATGCATTTTGGAATCAATCATATTATGAACAATATGCTCATTTTGTTTATTTTGGGTGATAACCTGGAAAGAGCCCTGGGACATGTGAAGTATTTCTTTTTTTATCTGATCTGCGGAGTAGGCGCGAATATAATCTCCATGATTGTTAATCTTGGAGATTATCGGCTGATCGTTTCTGCGGGAGCTTCCGGAGCGATTTTTGGTGTCATCGGTGGTCTTTTGTATGCAGTATTGGTAAACCGGGGAAGGCTTGAAGATCTAAGCACCCGGCAGCTTGTTGTGGTCATTGTGTGTTCCCTGTATTTTGGCTTTTCCAGCACAGGTGTAGATAATGCAGCTCACATTGCAGGACTTTTCGTGGGTATTTTTATGGGGATCGTTCTGTATCGTAAGCCGAAAAGGCCTGGACGCATGGAAAATTGGGAATAATACTATTGGGAAGGAGGTGAGAGTGTGAGAGAAGATGATTGCATTTTCTGCAAAATTGCAAATGGGGACATACCTTCAGAAACACTGTATGAGGATGATACATTTCGCGTTATTATGGATTTAGGACCGGCTACAAAAGGGCATGCCCTGATTCTTCCAAAACATCATAGTAAAGATCTTTGTGAGCTTGACGGAGCGACAGCAGCCAAGGTCCTTCCTTTGGCAGCAAAAATTGGGAACGCCATGAAAACCACATTAGGCTGTGCCGGATTCAATGTTGTGCAGAATAACGGAAAAGAAGCAGGACAGACTGTTTTTCATTTTCACGTACATTTAATTCCTCGTTATGAGGAAGGCCCTGTTATGGTTTCATGGGTATCGGGCAAAGCAAGTCCGGAAGACTTAGCACAGACAGGAGCCGCTATTAGGAGCGCCCTGTAATCAGAGGGGCATTATCAATGAGCATACATAAAGATGAAAATATGTTATTGCAATCCATTTATGGGGAGTACCAGGGCTTGCTTCGACGGATTGCAAAGACACTCCACGTTCCGGATATGGAACTGGATGATGTCGTACAGGAAACATTTATTGCATACTTTGAAAACTATTCGCTGACCTGGACTGAAACGCGAAAGAAAAGTATGCTGATTAAGATACTAAAGAGTAAATCAATCGACTGCCTCCGAAAGAATGGACACTATGAAAAAGTAAGCTTGAACCAAGAGGATGCAGCCAATGAGGTGGCGTTGCTTGCAAGCTATGTGATTACAGATCCCCTTGATATGATTCTTGAGGAGGAAGCTGTTTTAATGATCACAAGTGAAATATCTAATATGAGGGAAGAGTGGAAAGAGATGGCTGTCCTTTATTTCTTAAAACAGCTTACGATTCCAGAGATTTGTGAATTGTTAGGGATTCCGGGAACGGTATGCCGCTCCCGGATATACCGGACAAGAGTCTGTCTAAAAAGGATTCTTGGACCCAGCTTTGATACATAAATTATTTTCCGGTCAGGGTTTCAACCATTTCTATTATGGCATCAATGGCGTTATGCTGTTCACTCTGTTCCATATTTGAAATGTAAGATTTCCTGTTCTGATACGTTTCGGATACGGCCTTAAGAAGGGAGTCTCCTGATAGGTTTTCCTCTTCCAGGAGAAAGCTGAATCCCTGCTTATGAAAGGATCTTGCGTTTAAAATCTGATCTCCTCTGCTGGCAGCGGCAGAAAGAGGAATCAGAATGTTCGGCTTTCTAAGGGCGAGTATTTCACAAATAGCGTTTGCACCGGCTCTTGATATCATCAGATCAGCAGCAGCAAATAAATGCTTTAAAGGAGCATCTACATACTCGTATTGTACATATCCAGGGGTACTTATAAGGCTCTCATCCAGATTGCCTTTTCCACAGATATGTATGATCTGGAAATCCTTTAAAAGCTTGGGAAGTATTTCTCTTACTGCATTGTTGACTGTTACGGAGCCAAGACTGCCTCCTATGATTAATATCACAGGACGGGTTTCAGAGAGCTTGGCAAAACTTAGCCCCTTAAGACGATCCCCCTGTAATAATTCTTTGCGAATGGGGGAGCCTGTTAAAACGGCTTTTTCTTTAGGAAGATAGGCCAGTGTTTCCGGGAAATTGCAGCAAACATTTGTCGCAGCAGGAATACACAGCTTATTTGCAAGACCTGGTGTCATATCGGATTCGTGAATGATAACGGGTATCTTTAAAAGTTTGGCAGCTAGTACAACAGGAACTGCTACAAAACCACCTTTAGAGAATACGACATCCGGTCTGTAATTTTTAAGAAATTTTAATGCTTCCCCATATCCTTTTATGACACGGAATGGGTCAGTAAAATTTTTGGGGTCAAAGTACCGTCGGAATTTACCGGAGGAGATGCCGATGTAGGCAATACTAGCTCCTTCTATGAGTTTCCGTTCGATTCCCTGATAGGAACCTATATAGTGAATGTCATAATTTCTCTCTTTTAAAGAGGGAATCAGAGCCAGGTTCGGGGTAACATGACCAGCAGTGCCTCCGCCGGTTAACACGATTTTTTTCATAAAGCGTTGCCTCCCAGATTCGATATACTATTAATAGTAAACGCTGACGGTAAAAAGTCAACCCCAAAGAGTATGAAGACTTAAGGATAACTTGTATTTAAGAGGTGCAGACATGGAGCAGGGAAGAGACGATCATAATAAATGTTCCATCTTAAAATGTAACAAAAAGAGCAAGGCTTCCCAGGAGAAAATGGAAGCATATCTGCTTGATTATATGCAGCAGCACCCGGAAATAACACCGGATCCCCCTCCTCCTCCGCCTGGTGAATTCCAGACGATCATGGAAGAGATGAAACGCCGGGGAGCGACCACTGTTTTAAACAGACAACTTAAACTTCGTAGCAAGTATCGAAGATTAGTATATTATCTGCATAAGCCATTTATGGTATCCATGGTGATTTGTGTCATTTTTTCCGTGACATCCATTGGAGTTTGTGCCGGTAAGGCTGGAAAATACCGTATAAGTAAAGCTAAGATAACAGAGACAAAAATCTGGCATGAAGATGATGTTCTTTGCTTTCTTCCATTTATGCCTCCAACGGTAGGAGCCACTGATTTGCATCAGGATGAAAGAAAGATAAAAAGGAATCAAAAGGATCATGAAATCAATGATATTCCGGAAATCAACCGGAAAATCACGCTTCATTCTTCCAATAACATGCTGATCAAATGACAGAAGGTATTCTAAATCAGGGTGGAATTTATAATAGGAAACACATGAAAAGCCCGATGAATAAGAAAAAATTCCTGACAAAACAGAAGCTGTATCATAACTCCCGTTTTATCAGGAATTTTTATTTTAATCTCAGGAAATCAAGGTTTTTGACCACTCTTCCTCTTTAAAACCTGTTAAAACAAAATCTTCCCCAATGATCAGCGGCCGCTTCACCAGCATTCCATTGGTTGCAAGAAGCCTGATCTGTTCTTCATCACTCATTCCCGGAAGGGCTTCTTTTAGATTCTGTTCCTTATAAATGTTGCCACTGGTGTTAAAGAACTTCTTTATGGGAAGACCGCTTTTTTTGATCCATTCTAAAAGCTCATGTTCCTTTGGGTTTTCTTCTTTTATATTCCTTGCTTCATAAGATATATTGTGAGCATCCAGCCACTTTTTTGCATTTTTGCAGGTGCTGCAGGGCGGATACTGTAAAAATAGTAAACTCATAGGTTGGCTCCTTTCCATTTTCTTTTGCTTCCATATATATTTTACCTTGAAACCCATTGAATGAAAAGGAAAGATTTGGAATACAATGTAATAATCAAGTAAAACCGGGAGAAATAATGAGATTTTTAATGTTTTTGTCGGAGGCAATGGTGCCTCTTATCATCTTTTATATTGTTGGATTTGGTATTTTATCAAAACGTCCTGTTTTTGATGATTTCATAAATGGTGCAAAAGATGGAATGAAGACGGTAGCAGGTATCCTTCCCACCTTAATTGGTCTTATGACAGCGGTTGGAATCCTTCGAGCTTCTGGATTTTTGGATTTTCTATCCGGGCTGCTGACAAAGCCGGCGTCCCTTTTGTTCTTACCGGCACCAGTTGTCCCTGTAATTTTAATCCGTATGGTATCCAACTCAGCAGCCATTGGCCTGGTGTTAGATATCTTTAAAAAATATGGCACAGACTCCTATATCGGGATAGTTACCTCCATTATTATGAGCTGTACAGAGACCTTATTTTACTGCTTAAGCGTTTATTTCGGAACCGTAAAAATACGTAAAACCAGGTATGCTCTTACCGGTGCTTTGACAGCAACCATAGCAGGAATTGCAGCCAGTGTCATTTTAAGCCGTATTTTGGTATAAAAGGGATTATTTCATCTCCATTTTAAGAATTTCATAAGAATTCAAGTGGTTGTCTATAAATACATAATCATGTATAATTACGAGGAAGCTTTTATTGTCATAACAATATGAAAGGGATTAACGTGGATACTTACGGAACTCTTAACGAAGTATTGGTAAGACTGTTTCGGGATATTATGGATATTGAACAACAGGCTATCATTACCCAGGAATTTAATAATATTACGAATAATGATATGCATGTAATAGAAGCGATCGGCGTCGGAGAACCTAAAAATATGTCGACCATTGCCAGAGAGTTGTCTGTTACGGTTGGGACGCTTACCATAGCCATGAACAGCCTTGTAAAGAAAGGGTATGTGACCCGCCAAAGAGGGAAAGAGGACCGGCGAGTGGTTTACATTTCACTTTCAGAAAAAGGGAAACAAGCCTATGAGCAACATGCCAAATTTCATCAGGAGATGATTCAAGGCATCATTGATTCATTAGGCGACGATGAGATAGAAGTTTTGATCAAAGCTCTGACCAATCTTAACCACTGGTTTCGGAGCCTTTAAGAGAGTTTAAGGAGGCAATACGCAATTATGAGAAAATTCATCGTGATGTTAATGAGCGTTATAATGATGATGTCCCTGTCAGCGTGTACACCAACACAGCCTAAGATGGAGACAACGGCACCAATTCCCCAGGCAGAGGCTTCTACCGGTGGCGCAAGTGACAAGGTTCCGGATCCTAACGTGGAACCAATGGAAATCATCTCTGTATATAGCAAGAATAACGATGGTACTGGCCTTAACCAGGCTATGGATGCAGTGGACAAGCTCACGGCGGAGGCTTTGGTTGATAAGCTGATTGAATACGGCGTTCTGGAAGAAGGAACAACCGTTGTTAAATACGAATCAAAAGATGGCAAAGGTACTCTGGATTTATCCAAGATGCCTGCAAAAGGAGGGAATGATTTAGTTACCCTTACCGCAGTGGGCAATACCTTTATCGAGAATTTTTCATTGGATAAATTAAAAGTTCTGGTAAATGGAAAGAATTATTCCGGTGAAAAGGTGAAGCAGGGAGATAATGATTTACTGGAATATGTAAAAGACTATAAAAAGATCGGTTAATCAGACCGGAGAACATAAATGAGGCAGGAGCAAGGGGTAATTGCTCCTGCCTCATGCGATTAGCTGGATCTAAGTTCTTTTCCAAGCCAGTTACGAAACTCCGGCAGTATGACGGAAAATGGTGCTGGACCAATATCCAGTAAAAAGGTATGAAACTCTTTTAAATTGAATTTGTCTTTTAAGATTTTCTCAGCGGCATTTCTCATTTCCATAATTTCTAAATATCCCACATAGTACTCCATGTAGTTGGTCGGATTCTCTACCAGGCTGTTATAAATGGAATCCACGATATCCGTTTTCTCCACATTGTAAAAGGTACCAAGGTACTTTGCTGTCTGCTCCTTATCCCAACCTTCATAATTAATGCAGATATCAAGATACGCATATATTCCCAAAGTAACCGCAGAGTTGTGTGCCAGGAGCTTTCCAAGATCCGGGTCCAGTCCGTTGTCAAGGGTATAAGAGTAATTCTCTACATAGGTGGCCCACCCTTCGGAGTAGCTTGAGAAGGATAAAATACTTCTTAGGTCGCTGGGGCTTTTGCTTAAGAAGTAAACATTCTGATACAAGTGGCCCGGATATCCTTCATGGGCCAGGGTGGTATAAAGGTCATCATTTTGAAATCTTGGATTCCCATTAATATAGATAATATTATCTTCGTACCGGTCGATAGGCGGTACCAGATAAAAGGCAGGGCTTAAGGAAGATTCCAGGGCTTTCGGTACATATTTGACCGTGTACTGGTTCTTCGGCAGCTCAGGAAAGTCCTTGGTGATCTGAGATTTTAAGGACTCTAAAATATCTTCCGGTTTCGTCACATTAAAGGAATAAGTATCAAGCTGATCAAGGACCTTTGGATTATCCTTCGTAATCTGTCCGAGAGCCTTAATGTCAGTGGTGATCTGTTTCTCAATGGCCTTTTTTAAGCTGTCTACGGAATCATAAGAGGTTCCGGTATTTGAATTGACCAGGTATTCAAAATATTTCTTCCCTTCCGGATACCAGGAAAGACCCTTGTCATTGGCTCCGGTACCCATAAGGGCAGTAATGCCATTAATCAGGTTTTTATAGGCCGGAACAAAATGATCCTCAAGGACCTTTAAATTCTTTTCTTTGTAAGCAGCTTTTTCTTCTGCTGTCAGATCATTTAAAGCATCGATCCTGGTGTTAAAGGTCTCTGAGAGAAAGCTGTGGTCCGGCTGAATCAAATAAGCTTCACATGATTTTAAAACATGATCCGCAGCAGAATCGGACATAAAGAGACCGGCCTCTGATTTTTTCTTTTCAAACTCCAGAATCTGTGAATAATAATCATCAATGGTAGAAAGCAGAGACAGATAATGGTCCACATCGTCCTTACTGTAGAAGGCGTATTCTGCAAACAGGACAGGAAGCTGTGCCTGAATGCCAATGGTTGTAGTAAGCGGCTGAGTATAAAGCTCCAGGCCATCCGAAGTCATCTCTGTATCTATGTAGGAATAAAGAATCTGATAAGTCAGGCGCTGATCCTTTGTCAGTTTTCTGGGATTGAACTGATTCAGTTTTTTCTTGAGCTCAGCCAGATCCTTTGAGTTTTGCTTCATCTTATCCAGGGAAAAGTCCCCCAGCGTCAGAGGAACCGTTTTAAGCCCCCGGGAAGCTGGATCCGCCATGGTAAAATGAAAGCTGATCCCGGAGTTGCTTATTTCATTTCGGAATAAATCGTCCGTAAACAGATCAAAATTTTTCTGCATGGATACATCAGCAGCATTGTAATGCTCATATCCCGTACCAGAGGGATTAGCGGCTGACTTTGGCGGCGGCGTGCACGAACAAAGCAGGGAGACCACCAGGAACATGGAAATCAGCCATCGGCCTCTTTTAAAAAATTTGTTTGTCATATATGATTCCTCCGTAATTCACTATTAATATTTATATGTGGGAAATGAAAAAGTCATGACTAAACAGGGAATTAAGAAGGTTCCCCGCTTGACAAACCTCTTCGAAGCCATTACACTAGGATTACTAACAATTGATCTATATGAGAATGCTGAGAAAAGAAGAGTAAGAGATAAGGTTCATGTGCAGAGACTTCCGTACGCTGAAAAGGAAGCTTGGACTTATTTCCCAATATGGCCTTGGAGCAGCGGAACCGAACTGGCATATTACATGCTTTTAGATTCCGACGGTTACACCCGTTATCGTGTCAGACTGTATAAGCAGCTTAGGAACTAAAAAATTCTGAGGGCGGATGCAGCCGGTAAGGTCCATGCTGTAAGGCATGGATAAATTAAAGTGGTATCACGGGATAATCGCCCGTCTTTAAATTTCCGAGAGGATATTTTTAGACGGGTTTTTCTTTGGAGAAAGCAGCCTAATTTCCGTAGCAACTCATGATAGAACCAGGAGGGAAGAACATGTGTAAAGAATCAAACAAAAAACCTTATTATATTACAACTGCCATTGCCTATGCATCCGGTAAGCCTCATATTGGAAATACCTATGAAGCCGTACTGGCAGATGCCATTGCCCGCTATAAAAGAGCCGAGGGCTACGATGTATTTTTCCAGACAGGAACCGACGAGCATGGACAAAAGATCGAAGAAAAGGCAAAAGCAGCCGGAGTGACTCCAAAGGAATTCGTGGATCAGGCAGCCGATGGAATCAGAAGCATCTGGGATTTAATGAATACTTCCTATGATAAATTCATCCGTACCACCGATGAATACCATGAAAAGCAGGTTCAGAAGATCTTTAAAAAGCTTTATGATCAGGGCGATATTTATAAAGGACATTATGAAGGCCTTTACTGTACTCCCTGTGAATCCTTCTTTACCGAGTCTCAGCTGGTGGATGGAAAATGCCCGGACTGCGGCGGCGAAGTAAAGCCTGCCAAGGAAGAGGCATACTTTTTCCGTATGAGCAAATATGCAGACCGTCTCATCGCTCATATTAATGAAAACCCGGAATTTATCCAGCCGGTTTCAAGAAAAAATGAGATGATGAACAACTTCCTGCTTCCAGGACTTCAGGACCTTTGCGTATCCAGAACTACATTTACCTGGGGAATTCCAGTCAGCTTTGATCCAAAGCATGTAACGTATGTATGGCTGGATGCTTTGACAAACTATATTACAGGAATTGGCTATGACTGTGATGGAAACAGCACCGAGCAGTATCAGAAGCTTTGGCCGGCAGACTTACACCTTATTGGTAAGGACATCATCCGCTTCCACACCATTTACTGGCCTATTTTCCTTATGGCACTCAATGTTCCTCTTCCAAAGCAGGTATTCGGCCATCCATGGCTGTTACAGGGCGACGGAAAGATGAGCAAGTCAAAGGGAAATGTTCTTTACCCCGATACCTTAGTGGATTTCTTTGGTGTGGATGCCGTCCGCTACTTTGTGCTTCATGAGATGCCCTTTGAAAATGATGGCGTGATCTCCTGGGAGCTTATGGTAGAGCGCATGAATTCCGACCTTGCCAATATTCTTGGAAACCTTGTAAACCGTACCATTTCCATGTCCAATAAATACTTTGGCGGCGTGGTAACAAACGGAAATGATACCGATGCCTTTGATGAAGACTTAAAGGCAGTGGTACTTGATGAGGTGAAAAAGGTTCAGGAGAAGATGGAGAAGCTTCGTGTGGCGGATGCCATCACTCATATCTTTAACATTTTCAGAAGAAGCAACAAATATATTGACGAGACCGCACCCTGGACACTTGCAAAGGATGAGGAAAAGAAAGCCCGTCTGGAAACTGTGTTATACCATTTAACAGAAGCAATTACCATTGGTGCTTCTCTTCTTGATTCCTTTATGCCGGAAACCTCAAAGAAGATTTTAACCCAGCTCAACACAGAAAAGAGAGAGCTGTCCCAGATGAACGAGTTCGGACTTTATCCGTCAGGAGGAAAGGTAACAGAACAGCCTGAGATCCTTTTTGCCCGTATGGACATCAAGGAAGTAATGGATAAGGTAGATGCCCTGTTCGCTCCAGTAGAAGAGGCCAAAGAGTCAGCCGAAGAGTCCGGAGATGTGATAGACATTGAGCCTAAGGCAGAAATTGAATACGATGATTTTGCAAAGCTTCAGTTCCAGGTAGGAGAGATCATTGCCTGTGAAGCAGTGCCGAAATCCAAAAAGCTTCTCTGCTCCCAGGTACGTATCGGAAGCCAGGTAAAGCAGATCGTAAGCGGCATTAAAGCCCACTATTCTCCAGAAGAAATGGTTGGCAAAAAGGTAATGGTTGTGGTAAACTTAAAGCCGGCCAAATTGGCTGGTGTTGTATCCGAAGGCATGCTTTTATGTGCCGAAGATGCAGAAGGCAATCTATCCCTTATGGTTCCGGAGAAGACCATGCCGGCAGGAGCAGAAATCTGCTGATATAAGGGAACATCAGACGATAGAAAATAGTAAACAAGGCAGGCCGGGTTTCTAAAATCCGGTCTGTTGTATTAAAAAGGAGAATTCCATGCAGGAGACAACAAGCCCCACAAGAGAAGGATTCACCGGATATACCCTTAAGCTTATTGCTGTGGTCACCATGTTCATTGACCACATCGGTGCAGTATTAATTGAAAATGGAATATTTAAGAACCCCAATATGGACTTAACTCAGACCTTTATGGGAATTACCCAGGTAAAGCTATGGGGATATCTTGACTTTGCCCTTCGTGTCATAGGAAGAATTTCATTTCCCATCTTTTGTTTTCTTCTGGTACAAGGCTTTATTCATACCAGAAATGTAAAACGCTATAGCTTCCGGCTCCTAATATTTGCTCTGGTTTCTGAAGTACCCTTTGACCTGGCAATTTCAGGAGAATGGTTCCACCCGGAATATCAGAATGTGTTATTTACTCTGCTCATCGGACTTTGGGTCCTGACCGCGTACCAGAAGGCATTCGGAGATCCATTAAAGCAGACCCTGGCCATAGTCGTTGGCTGCGGCGCGTCTGTATTAATAAAATGTGACTATAATATTATTGGTATTGTTTTAATACTGATCTTTTACGTATATCGGGATAAGCCCAAATTACAAAGTCTTTTATCTGGTTTTGTGGCGGCACTGCAAAGCCTTTACTGCTTAGGCGCCGGGGCGTTGGCCCTGTTCCCGATCCGTAATTACAACGGAGAAAGAGGGAAAAGGAGTTTGGATAAGTTTTTCTACTGGTTCTATCCAGTCCACCTTCTTTTACTCTATCTTATTTACCTTTTAATAGTTAAATTATAAATAAGGAGATACCATGATTTTTGATACACACGCCCATTACGACGATGAGGCATTTGAGGAGGATCGGGAAGAGCTGTTAAACAGCCTTGCCCTCCACGGCATAGAAGCGGTGACCAATGTGGGAGCCAGCATAAAAACTTCACAGAATACCATGAATATGGTAGACAAGTATCCCAATGTTTACGGTGCCATCGGCGTGCACCCAAACGAGACCGGAGAACTTGACGAAGAGGGAATGACATGGTTAAAGGAACAATCCTCCCACCCAAAGATTGTAGCCATCGGAGAAATCGGTCTTGACTATTACTGGGACGAACCAGACCGTGATACACAGAAAAAATGGTTCATCCGCCAGCTTGACCTGGCAAGAGAAGTGAACCTTCCCATCATCATTCACAGCAGAGATGCTGCCAAAGATACTCTGGACATCATGAAGGCAGAAAAATCCCAGGAGCTGGGAGGCGTCATCCACTGCTTTTCCTATGGAAAAGAGATGGCGAGAGAATACCTTAACATGGGATTTTATCTGGGAATCGGAGGCGTTCTTACCTTTAAGAATGCAAAGAAGCTGAAAGAAGTGGTAGAGTATATGCCGATGGAACAGCTGGTTCTGGAAACAGACTGCCCGTACCTGGCACCTGTTCCAAACAGAGGAAAGCGAAACTCTTCCTTAAATCTTACCTACGTGGTAAAGGAAATCAGCGAGATCAAAGGCATATCCGAAGAAGAAGTCATAAAGATTACCAATCAAAATGCAAAAACCATGTACCGAATCAGATAACAGAAAAGAAAGCGGAGGACAAGAATGGCAACACTGGGAAATCCCCAAAAAACGATCGAGATCATTCAAAAATATGAATTCATGTTCCAGAAAAAGTTTGGACAGAATTTTTTAATTGACACCCATGTACTGGATAAGATCATACTTGCGGCGGGAGTAACAAAGGAAGACTGCGTGTTAGAAATCGGTCCTGGGATCGGAACCATGACACAGTATCTGGCAGAGAATGCGGGCCATGTGGTAGCCGTAGAAATCGATTCCAATTTAATTCCCATTCTCAAAGAGACTCTTGCAGATTATGATAATGTGACAGTCATACACGATGACATCCTTAAGGTTGACATAAATAAAATTGCTCAGGACTTTAACGGAGGACGCCCCATTAAGGTAGTGGCAAATCTTCCTTACTATATTACCACCCCCATTATTATGGGACTTTTTGAAGGTGGCGTCCCCATTGACAATATAACCGTAATGGTTCAAAAGGAAGTAGCAGACCGGATGCAGGTAGGCCCAGGCTCTAAGGATTACGGCGCCCTATCCCTTGCAGTCCAGTATTATGCAGAGCCATATATCGTTGCCAATGTTCCGCCAAACTGCTTTATGCCCCGGCCGGGAGTGGGTTCTGCGGTGATTCGTCTTACAAGACATAAAACTTCTCCTGTAGAGGTAATGGAACCGGACCTCATGTTCCGTCTCATCCGCGCTTCCTTTAACCAGAGAAGAAAGACCCTTCAAAATGGGTTAAATAATTCCCCTGAAGTCTCCTTTACCAAGGAACAGATCATAGAGGCCATAGAACAAATGGGACTTTCCCCATCCGTTCGTGGAGAAACCTTAACATTAAAAGAATTTGCAGGTTTAAGTAACTGCTTTACTCAAATGAAACAGATATAAAAAGGCGTAAAAAGCCTGACCTTCGGCACCGTTCCTATGGTGCCGTTTTTCATGGAACAGGAAATGAAAAAAACCTATGTATGATGGAGTGAAAATGAAGTATGATAATAGAAACGCAATGAAGTGAATAAGCTATAGAATGGAGTGATGCATATGAAACAAAAAAAGAAAATCGGGAAAATGCTTGTCTTAGGTGCAGCCGCAGCCGCCACCGGCATAGCCGCCAAAAAGACATACGATTATTACAAAAGCAAAAATGGCCAGAATAAAAAGCCATTAAAAGAACAGAAAGAAGCCCCCCAGGCGGAAAATAAAAAAGCCTATTTTATAGGAGGTGGCCTGGGGAGCCTTGCTGGTGCTGCCTATCTCATCAGGGACTGCAGCATGCCGGGAAACCAGATTACCATCTTTGAAGGCATGCACATATTGGGTGGAAGCAATGACGGAATCGGAACGCCGGAAAAGGGCTTTGTCTGCCGGGGCGGCCGTATGCTCAATGAAGAAACCTATGAAAACTTCTGGGAGCTGTTTCGTACGATTCCCTCCCTTGAAAACCCCGGTCGCAGCGTGACAGATGATATCTTAAATTTCGACCACGCTCATCCCACCAGTGCAAAAGCCAGACTCATTGATAAAGAAGGTAACATCCTGGATGTGAAATCCATGGGCTTTACCCAAAAAGAACGATTGGCATTGTTTCGCCTCATGAACACGCCAGAAGAAAAGCTTGATGACATGACCATAGAAGAATGGTTTGCCGATATGCCTCATTTCTTCACTACGAATTTCTGGTATATGTGGCAGACTACCTTTGCATTCCAGAAATGGAGCAGCCTTTTTGAGTTCCGCCGCTATATGAGACGTATGATCCTGGAATTTTCAAGAATTGATACCTTAGAAGGCGTAACAAGGACTCCATACAACCAATATGACAGCGTAATCCGCCCCTTAGAATTATATTTAAGAAAGCAGGGCGTGGCATTTGCAGAAAATTGTGTTGTTAAGGATATTGAGTTCGCAGAAGGAGAAGGAATTACGGTAAAAGCCCTTCACCTAAAGGATTATGGCATAGAACGAACCGTCGAGCTATCCGATGAGGATATCTGCATTATGACAAATGCCTGCATGACCGACAGTGCCACTCTGGGAGACCTTCACACACCAGCCCCTGACCCCGTGCTTCGCCCGATTTCAGGAGAGCTTTGGAGCAAGGTAGCGGTTAAGAAGCAGGGACTTGGAAATCCATATCCCTTCTTTGGAGATGTACATGAGACGAACTGGGAAAGCTTTACCGTGACAAGCAAAGGAAATAAGCTTCTTAAAATGATAGAGCGGTATTCCGGCAATGTTCCGGGAAGCGGAGCTTTAATGACCTTTAAGGATTCCAACTGGCTCTTAAGCATTGTAGTGGCAGCTCAGCCCCATTTTACAAATCAGCCCATGGATCAGACTATTTTCTGGGGTTACGGTCTTTATACCAGTGAGGAAGGCAATTTCGTGAAAAAACCAATGAAGGACTGTACCGGAGAAGAGATGTTGATCGAGCTGCTTCATCACCTTCATATGGAAGATAAAAAAGACGAGCTGCTTCATGACGTAGTTAATGTAATTCCATGTATGATGCCTTATGTGGATGCTCAGTTCCAGCCAAGAAAGATGGCGGACCGTCCTGAAGTAGTCCCTAAAGGCTCCACAAACTTTGCCATGGTTAGTCAGTTCGTAGAGATTCCTGATGATATGGTATTTACCGAAGAATACTCGGTTCGAGCCGCCAGAATGGCAGTCTATACCCTTATGGGTGTAAAGAAAAAAGTATGTCCTGTTACGCCTTATTTCAATGACCCTAAGGTCCTTTTAAAAGCGTTAAAGACATCATATCGTTAATTATCAGTCAATGTGTCCTTGTGGGCCAGACATTTTTCTTCGGAAGATGGCTGGTCCTTTTGCGCGTTATCACGGTAATACTCTACTGCACAAAGGGGAAATGGCATAATTACCTCGTTGCAAAGAGCCATTTTCTATGATATGCTAATAACTGCGTTGTCTGCGATTGACGGACGTAAGATAAAGAATTTGGAGGAAAGAAATATGAAGAAAACGGCACTCGTATTAGCGGCTGTTCTTGCTTCCAGTGTTGTTTTAACAGCATGTGGCGGTTCCGGTAAATCCGGCGCTCAGAACAACAATACCCAAGGCACAGAAGCAGCAGGAACCACAGCTGGCGGCCTCGATCTGGCAGTACAGATCGGACCAGATCCGGAAACAATTGATCCGGCATTAAACTCATCCATGGATGGTGCAAACATGATTCTGCACGCATTCGAGACCCTGTTAACGGTTGATGAGAAGAATAACATTATTCCTGGACAGGCAGAAAAATTTGACGTAAGTGATGATGGTCTCACTTATACCTTTCATTTAAGAGAAGGTTTAAAGTGGAGCGACGGTTCTGACCTTACGGCTGACGATTTTGTATATTCCTTTAAGCACTTAGCAGATCCTATGACTGCAGCACCATATGCAGCAGACATGCTTTCCATGGTAAAAGGATACGAAGATGCCGCGAAAGGAAATCTTGATTCCCTTGGTGTATCCGCACCAGATCCTAAGACCTTTGTCGTAGAGCTTTCCGCTCCCTGCGTTTATTTTGATAAAATTATTACCCATGCAAGTATGGTACCAGTAAAAAAAGATGTAGTAGAATCTAAGGGCGACCAGTGGTCTTTAAGCCCTGATTCCTATATTTCCAACGGACCTTTAAAGATGATCGAATGGGTTCCAGGTTCACACATTACATTTGCAAAAAATGAAAACTACTGGAATGCAGATAAAATTACCGTTAACACCATCAAATTTGTACTGATGGAAGACTCTAACGCAGCTTACAGCGCATATCGTACCGGAGAAATCCAGATGATCCGCGATGTACCTACAGAAGAGATTCCAAGTCTGAAGGGCAACCCTGAGTTCCACATTGAGCCTCGTATGGCTACTTCTTATACTATTTTCAACACTCAGAAGGCACCTTTTGACAATGTGAAAGTACGCCGTGCATTAAGCCTTGCCGTAGACCGTGCTTACATTGCAAATACTCTGATGATGGAAACAGCTTCTCCGGCAGCTAACTTCGTAGGACCTGGAGTTTCTGACAAGGAAGAAGGATCCTCATTTGAAGAAGAGACCCGTAACATCAACGGCGGAGATTTCTTTGATATCGAAAATCATGAGGAAGATGTAAAGAAAGCAAAAGCGCTTTTAGCAGAAGCAGGATATCCGAACGGTGATGGCTTCCCAGTGATTGAATACATGACAAACGATGCAGGTTACAACAAGGCAGTAGCAGAGTATTTACAGAACGCTTGGAGCGAGCTTGGCGTAAAGATGGATATTAAGATCGTAGAATGGTCCACCTTCACCCCAACCCGTCGTGCCGGTGACTTCCAGATCTGTCGTGGCGGCTGGGTATACGATTACGATGACCCATCTAATATGCTGAACGTTCTTTCTTCTGAAAGCGGAAACAATGATGGTAAGTATAGCAACCCGGAATATGATGCTGCTTTAAATCAGGCCAGAGATACTGCGGATAAGACAGAGCATTATGAGAAACTTCATTTGGCAGAGAAGATAATTATGGAAGATGCAGCTGTTTCCCCACTTGTATATGCAAATGATTTTTATATGCAGAATACAGACATTAAGGGAACCTGGCATTCTCCATATGGATATTGGTTCTTTATGTACGCGACCAAATAATAAAACCAATCAATGATTCTTAACTAAAGAGCAGAAAAAAATACGCTTTGATCGGAACTTAAAAAGCTTCCGTATCAAGGCGTATTTTTTCTATTAATCCAAATGTTTTTAAATCGTAACCTTATCCAATGGTATCATCATAACAGGCACGCACACCACCGATATACTTTGCTCTGGTACGTGCGGCAATCACACGTGCAGAGCCGATATATTTGGTGTCGATCCGTACTGGAACTGCAACGGCACGCAGATGCATGCCAATCAGAGTATCTCCAATGTCAAGGCCTGCATGAGCCCTGATCAATTCAACGGCAACAGGGTGAGAAAACGTATGATAGGCTGCAGTTGCAAGAGAACCTCCCGCTTTGAGCTGAGGAAGTACATTTACCGGTTCGTAGCCATAACGTTCAGCTGCCTCTTCCTCCAGAATTAAGGCCCGGTTCAAATGTTCGCAGCACTGGGCAGCCACATAAATCCCCTGTTCATAGAACACCTGATGGATTGCTGTAAAGACTTCTTTTCCAATCTCTTCACTGGAATGAGAGCCGATCTGATGATTGGCGATTTCACTGGATGAGCATCCGATCACTACTAAGTCACCCTTTTTTAAATGTGAGACTTCCAAAAGCTCCTTTGCAGCCTTTAGAGCCTGGTTTCTGATTTCTTCTAACATGGTATGACCTCCGCCTATAATGCTTCCCGGATAGCCGCAGCCATTTCCTCATATTCCTTATCGGTAAGGTAAACCTTGTCCGGGTTCATGGTAAAGGTACCGCCCCATTCATCTCCCCCGTTATATTTGGGAACGATGTGCATATGAAGGTGGCAGCCGGTGTCTCCATAAGCCCCGTAGTTGACTTTATCCGGGTGAAATACCTTATGAATGGCTTTTGCGACCTTGGAGACCTCTCCAAAGAATGCATTTCTTTCATCGTCGCTGATATCGATCATTTCACTGACATGATCCTTATAGGCCAGAATGACTCTGCCCTTTTTGCTCTGCTCCTTAAATAAATATAAAAAACCTGTTTCCATTTCACAAATGGGGTAACCGAATTTCGCAACCAGATCGCCCTTCATGCAGTATGCGCAGTTTGGATCCTTCATAATCATGTACCTTCTTTCTGAGAGTGTGTAATAGTTTATGCATAAATTCTATTCTATCAAAAAGCAATGAGGATTAAAAGAGAAGAGGAAAAAAATTATTTAAATTACAAAAAAACAGCAGATTCCAACGGGTAGCCCAAATGGAATCTGCTGTTTTTCAAAAAGTATGTATTAAGCTTTGCTCTTTAAGTGGTTAGCAACCTTAACATCTTCTTTTTTAATGTGATTGATCAGCCAGCCAGCGATGGCGCTGTTAACTTCTCCAACCAGTGAGATGGTAGGACCATCCTTATCAAGCTTCTGGCAGATGCCAGCAACCACTTTCTTAAAATCCTCGTGATAGCGCTTGTGGTTTGCATAGTCAGGATATTGGCTCTGAAGCTGCAGCTTTTCCTCATCGCTGAAATGCTTGGCTGTATAGTCCTGTAAGAATTTTGTAGTGTTAGCGAGCTCCGTACGTCCCTTTCCGGTGGAACATGCGGTTAAAAGGTTATTGATTGCATCGATCAGCTGACGGTGCTCGTTGTCGATTAACTGGTTTCCAGTCTCTAAATCTTTTGTAAATGTATATGCCATAATTCGTCTCCGTTTCCCATTTTTTATTGATATTCTACACTATTTCCCAGGAAAATCCAACTACTATTTTTCCTTCCAGCTTAAATAGAGATTGGCTACCACATCTTCAATGGGAGCCTTTTTAATCTCCACATCACGAATCTGACTGAATTTAGACAGATTTCCCAAGACCTCATGAATAGGAAGCTTCGTCCGGTCGAATTCATACTCATGAACATCGTTTTCAGACTTTAACAGCTTCATATCCAAAAGAGAGAGGGGAGGCATTTCTGGCTGAGTGGTAATTAAGATCCGGTAGAAGCCGCCCATGACATCCCTGAGTGCGTTAAAATCCCCATCAAAGGCAATGTTACCCTTGTTTAACAGAACCACCCGCTGGGCCATTTCCTCTAAGTCATCCATGTCGTGGCTGGTAACGACTACCGTAGTCCCCTGCTCCTTGTTCAGCCTCTTTAAGAAGCCAATCATCTGCTGCTTGGCTAGAACATCAAGCCCCAACGTAGGTTCATCGAGAAAAATCAGGTCAGGCCCGTGTAAAAGAAGCATGGCAATGTCAGCCCTCATCCGCTGGCCCAGACTCAGCTCCCTTGCAAACGTTTTCAGGATATCAGACAGATCCAAAAGCTCTGTGGCCATTTGAAGATTTCTCTCGTAAACCTCCTCGGGGATATTCCAGACATCCTTTTTCCACTGGAAGCTTGTGATGACCGGGTGGTCCCACCATAATTCTGTCCGCTGTCCAAAAAGAACTCCTACCCGGCCCATAAGGGCAATCCGGTCCTTTAAAGGGCTTAAGCCCAGCACAGTCACCTGACCGCTTGTAGGTGTAAGTATGCCGGATAATATTTTTATCGTGGTACTTTTACCAGCCCCGTTTGCCCCGGCATAAGCCACAAATTCCCCTTGTCCGATGGTCAGGGAGACTTTATCTAAGGCAGTAACCACCCTTTTTTCAGGCTTTAACAGATTTTTAATAATATCCTTTGCTTTCCCGTTTCTTTGCCATTGGGAATATGTTTTTGTTACGTTATCTAAAACCAAAGCCGGAGTACCTTGGAGAACCATATCGTTCATAATGTTTCATTCCTTTCCTGAATAAAAATAAAGCAAGCAGTGAAAAAACTGCCGTTGCCGCCGGAAGATAGAGTGCCGGCAAAAGTTTAAGGGAAGCCATGCTGTTTACTCCAGCCTCTAAAAGTCGGAGAGAAGGAAACCAGGCCGAGAGTCCGATGGGTAGAATGGTGATAAACACCCTCTTTACCACCGGGTTCATATTTCCCAGTGGATACGTTTTAAGAGAAGAAAACATATCCTTTCCCACCATGGAAATTTCCTCCGCAGCGGCGGGGGCGTAAAAGGCCATGGAAGAGATGATATAGAGAAATGCCATAATAAGCAGGCAGGAACAGATACCATAAAACATGCATAATAAAAGCCACGTTCCATGCATCACGATTCCAACCTTAAAAGCGCCGTATAAGGCAAGCCCTGCCCCCATCAGTAAGAGGGGAGAGCCGGAAAATGGGCAAAAGCCCTGGGTCAAAAGCTCAGCCCAAAGAGGCACTGGTTGAATCATAATGTGGTCAAGCTGTCCTCTGCCTACCACCCGACTGATAAATCCGGCATTATTGCCGATAAAAAAGAAGTTAAAGATACCTTCCACAAACAGGGCGTACCCCATCATAAATAAAATCTCATTTCGCCCCATTCCTGCGAAATGGTCAAAATTCAGGGACAGGAGATAAACGCCGGCAACGGTGCAGCCAGCGCTGATCCCATCCGATAAAATCTGTATGATAAAATATCTGGTATCCCGAAGGAGCCATAGAAGATCCATGACAGCGTATCGTCGATACAGCCGTAAAACAGTTTTTAAATTATCCACCAAAAGAAATCATCCTTTCTTTGCTTTTTCTGAAAAATAAAATTGCCACAGTCCAGATAGTTAAGTTCCAAAAGACCTGAAGCCCCAAAACGAAACCTGGATTATCTGCAAGTCCTGTATATATGGTAAGCGGCCCGTGGCCGATGGAACCAAGAGGCATGAGGGAAAAGACGGTCCCCACTGCCTTAGGAAACAGGGTAAAGGGAATCATCTCCCCGGAGAGCAGAGCAAATATAGCTTCTCTTATAGCCAAAGCGGCAAAACAGCCGTTTTTCAAATGCATGGCAAAAGAAGCAAAAATAAGGTCAATGGCAAAGCCGAGAGAAGCAGCCAGTATGAGGCTTATAAAAGCCAGTATCCCATGCTGTAGGGAAGCAGGCCAAGGACTGATGCCAATGAATGGCGCCAAAAGCCATAGAGGCAGTCCGAAAAACAGAAAATTGGGAATCCACCATTTTCCGATCGTCTCCGCTATAAAGCTTGCTTCCACCGGCATGGGTCTTAAAAAACGTCCGATGACCGAGCCCTCCCAAAGGGAGGAGGTGGCGGGGGAAATGATATTTAGCTCCTGGTGCAGTATGGTAGCCATCAAGGTATAGGTAAGTAGCTCCTGACCCTGATTTAAGGACTTCCAGATAAAAATCAGCATGACGAACTGGACGGCCTGAATCATATAGCCTCCTGCCACGAACAGAAAACCGCCGTCAAAAATTTGTTTGGTACAAATGAACATGGTAGAGCGTATGGCCTTTAGAAGGGAGCCATAGCCGGAAAGAATATTTTTTTTCTGATTCATGAATGAGATTCCTCCATTTTGCAGTTAAATAAGCAGTATTTAAACAAGTTGAAGTCCGTTATGTACTCTTATTTCCCGAAAAATCCACAAAAAAACCCGGCACCTATGGCGTCCGGGCAGAAAATCAGTCATTCATCAGCAAAATTAATTACCGGATGTTAGACAAAATCTGAGGTGAGACGCTGGGATTTTCGTGAAAATGGGCGCACTTATACACGGACAGTGCGAAATTACAGAAAATCACAGTAATGAAATAAATATTTTGCCATAATGTAGTGAATTTAATGGAAATATGGTTCATTTTGTCTCACCTCCTTTTAATAGAATTTAAAATATCATATCATTCGGCTGTCTATAAGTCAAGAAAGACAGGATTAAAATTCAGATAACGCTTCCTCATCGGCTACAATGATCACATCTGGATGAAGCTGCAGAATGGAAGCAGGAACACTTGGGCTTACCGGCCCTTTAATAACATCGTGAAGGATCTGTGCTTTATCCTCCCCACTCACCACAAGAAGTATCTTTTTAGCACTCATGATGGTGCCGATTCCCATGGTATAAGCCTGTCTTGGAACCTGGTCAATCGAGGCGAAAAAGCGTTTGTTGGCCTCGATGGTGCTCTCCTGAAGATCAACAATATGAGTTTCCTTTGGGAATATATCAGATGGCTCATTAAAACCGATATGACCATTGTGTCCCAGTCCTAAGAGCTGCAAGTCAATGCCGCCCAGCTCTTTGATGGCTTCCTCGTAACGGGCTGCTTCCTTGATTGCGTCTGTTTCTGTGCCATCCGGAATATTCGTATTCGCTTCGTTAATATTTACGTGGCGAAAAAGGTTTTCACGCATAAAGTAATAATAACTCTGGTCATTGTCTTTGGTAAGTCCTTTGTATTCATCAAGATTAGCGGTCTTGACTCTGGAAAAGTCCAGAACCCCCTTATTGTACCATTCAATCAGCTGTTTGTAGATACCAACCGGTGTGGAACCCGTTGCCAACCCCAGCACACAGTTTGGTTTCATGATTACCTGAGCTGAGATAATATTGGCAGCTTTGCGGCTCATATCGTAATAATCTTTGGCGCGATAAAGCTTCATTTTTTTATTCCTCCGTAAGATTGGAAAAAATTTTTATTTTATTCTTTCAACAGGATAACATTTTTATGTCATACATGCAATGGCATTTTGCATAAAATAATTATAAAGGAGTGGTGGCATGTCTAACTATCGAAGACTAATCTCATATATTTACGCCTATGAAGGCGGAGTCAAAGGAAAAAACATCGGATTTGCCAAGATAGAGACGAGAGGAATCCAATGCAAGATTACGGTAAGTGTGAAACGGGTATATGTGGGTGGCAATGATATAGGGGTGTACTTATTAGCCGGAGAGCAGGAAATCTACCTCGGTAATATTTTCATTCGAGGTGGTTCTGGTGAATTCAGAGCCGCAGTATCAGCAAGTGATATTGAGCATTCCGGTATTGCCGTGGATCAGTGCTTCGGACTGACCATCCACGACGTAAAAAATACATGGCGTTCCTATACGACCATATGGGAGGATGCAGTATCCCATGCGGCAGAAGTGGAATTAAAAAAAGCATCTCCGGCCAATCAAAGTGACGACCGGCCCGCAATTTCAGAAGAGCAGATAAAAAAGGCTGTCCGGGAAATAGAAGAAGAGTTTCCGCTGCAGTCCAGTGAAACATCAGAAAATAAAGACACATCCCAGCAGCAGGCTGAGGACGCAGTAGGGGAGGAGAACCTGGTTGCCTCTCTGGAAAGTGATGCAATAAAGGATGCTCTGGAGAATGACACCGGAGCTGACTCTGTGGAAATGCAAAATAACGTAGGCTACATAGTTGAGGAATCAGAGTCCCTGTTGGATGCCCAACAGCAGGGTGGAATGACCGGCCCCGCTCAGGGAATGACTGGCCCGAATCGAGGAATGACCGGCCCCACCCAGGGAATGACTGGCCCGAATCGAGGAATGACTGGCCCAACCGCAGGTGCGACAGGACCTTCTCCAATGCCTGTAAATGAGCCAATTCCAACTTTAACAGGTCCAATGTCCATAACCCGTCCCATCCCTACAGGACCAACACCGGTTACGAACCCGGTATTCATAGGCCCGATTCCAGGGATCGGACCGCGGACAACAGGTCCTACACCTCCAGGCCCCACAATAACAGGTCCCACCGTTGGCTGGGATGGAGATTCCTCTCCCTTTAGTACAGGTCCGGTTCCGGGCTCCCGTCCCGTAACAACAGGACCGGTTCCAGGCTGGTGGCAGCAGCCGCCATCTTCCACAGGTCCCACCGCTGGTGTGCCTCGGGCAAACCGTACCGGAGCTACCGGCCCCGTTTCCCAGGAATGGAGCGACCAAGGTGAGGAAAGCCAGGATACATTAGATACCTTGGCTTATGAAAATAAAGCTGGTCAGATGGAAGCAGAAGCAGTACCTGCTGAGGCCATATCCTACGAAGATTCCCCTTCCCCTGGCAGAACCCTGCTTTACCGGGTCGATGCGCCGCTAAAGGAGGAACCAGTACAGCATCCGGATACTCCAAAGCTTGGCAATCCGGCTGATTTAGAACGGCTTCTAAGGAATGAAGGCCAGGAAGAAAGTCCTCATGATATTGTATGGGATAAAATGAGACGGGAACATACCAGAATTCTCGCCTTTGACTATGAAGAAGGCTGTGAGATCTTAACCATCAAGCCCCAGGACATCGGCCTGTTGCCAAGAGACGCCTGGGTGTATGGAAACAACAGCTTCCTGCTCCACGGCTATTACAATTACCGTTACTTAATTCTGGCAAAGCTTTTCAATGAAAATGGAATGCCCCGTTACCTTTTAGGCGTTCCGGGCCATTATTACAGCAATGAACGGTATATGGCTTCTATGTTTGGCTTCCCTAACTTTGTTCTGTCAAAAGAACAGCCGGTGGAAGACGGAAGGTTTGGTTTCTGGTACACAGATGTAAAAATAGGGGGCTGATCAGCCCCCTTGTTTGCAGTTCTTATAGTTCAACGCCCCGAAGTGATGAATTTGGCAGAAATGGTTTTAAGCTCCCGAGAAAAGCTTCCAATTCCTCTCTGGTAAATGACTCATATCCGGGGCATAAAACCTCCTCAGACTCCACATAATTCTGAAGATAATAAAGAGAGGGCCCCATAAGCCACGTTCCAATATCATCAAAGTCCTTTTGAGAGTGGATACCTTTCACCACCGTAGTACGAAATTCAAAAGGGACATGCTTCTCCATTAAAAAAGCAGCACTTTCTTCCACCTGTTCCATATGGATTCCGGCAATCCCGGAGGCCTTTGGATAATTATCCTTCCCCGCCTTAATATCCATGGCAACGTAATCAAGCAGCCCCAGAGAGACCAGCCTTTTTAACACCTCAGGCCGATACCCGTTGGTATCCAGCTTCACAAGATAACCTAAATTCTTTATTTTTTCAATAAAAGCTTCTAAATCTCCATTCAAGGTAGGCTCACCGCCTGTAATGCAGATACCTTCCAATATCCCCTTCCGTTTTTCAAGAAAATCCATAATCTCATCCTCTGAAAATGATGGCGTCACATCCCCTCCAATTAACTGGCTGTTATGGCAGAAAGGACATAAGAAATTGCAGCCGCCAAGGAATATGGTAGCAGCTACATGGCCAGGATAGTCAAGAAGCGTAGTTTTTTGAAGTCCGCAAAGTTTCATAGCTTCACCATTCCTTTGTTTCATGTTATACTTTCATTATACCATAATAAAATGCAAAGAGGAATTACCATGACCAGTGATGAAAAATATATGAGAGCTGCTCTCTTACAGGCGAAAAAAGCACGTGACATCGGCGAGGTACCCATTGGCTGTGTCATTGTCTATGAAGATAAAATCATAGCCCGTGGTTATAACCGTCGTACCATAGATCAGAATGTTCTGTCTCATGCGGAGATCAATGCCATCAAAAAAGCATGTAAATACATGGGAGACTGGAGATTAGAAGGCTGCACCATGTACGTGACCTTAGAGCCATGCCCCATGTGTGCCGGAGCCATTGTCCAGGCCAGAATTCCAAGAGTCGTCATCGGATGTATGAACCCCAAGGCAGGCTGCGCAGGCTCCGTTTTGGACATGCTTCATGAGGAACGGTTCAACCATCAGGTGGAGACAGAAATCGGAGTTCTTTTAGAGGATTGCTCCCAAATGATGAAAAACTTTTTCCGGGAACTCAGGGAAAAGAAAAAACAGAAACTGGAAGAGGCAAATCCCCTGTAAAACCTTGACAATCCCCATGTTTCCATGTATACTTAACTCCGGTTATATACTAAAATGTCATAAAGCTTCCGTGCAGCCGGGGAGATAGCGGTGCCCTGTACCTGCAATCCGCTCTAGCAGGGGTGATGTCTCACCCCGGGCCGTCCTGTTGCAGGGCTGCCCCTGAAAAGTGGCGATGACGTTTGGGTCTTACGCAACAGTACTTCGTGAACCGTGTCAGGGCAGGAATGCAGCAGCACTAAATGAATGTTATTGTGTGCCGTGAGGGTGCCTGGACTGAGTTAACTATCAGGGTAACGCCTGTGATAGCGGTTCAAAGTGAGACGCACGGATTTAAATATAAAATTCATCAGACGCCGGAAACATATTATGTTTTGCGGTGTCTTTTACAATTCCCGGAGTTCATTTTTACAAATTTCTTATTTTTCTTATATAATGAAGTTTTCCCTTGCCCGCCATTCCCCTTTGTATTATAATTGAGAATAAAATGGGTATAATAGTACCTATTTCCCTAAACAAATCTAATCAAAGAAGGGGTGTGCTTTCATGATGAGAATTGGAATGCTGACGAGCGGAGGAGACTGCCAGAGCTTAAACGCAACCATGCGCGGCGTGGCAAAAGCACTTTACCGGATGTTCGACAATATAGAGATCATAGGCTTTGAAGATGGCTACAAAGGCCTTATTTATACAGATTACCGTATTATGAGACCTGAGGAATTTTCCGGGATATTAACAAAAGGCGGAACCATTCTAGGCACTTCAAGACAGCCATTTAAACTGATGCGTACCCCTGATGCCAATGGCCTTGATAAGGTGGAGGCCATGAAGCACACCTATAAAAAACTGAAATTAGAATGCCTCGTGGTATTAGGAGGCAACGGAAGCCAAAAGACAGCCAATCTTCTCAGGGAAGAGGGGCTTAACGTAGTTTCCCTCCCAAAAACCATTGATAATGATTTATGGGGAACGGATATGACCTTTGGCTTCGAGAGTGCGATGAACGTGGCAACCAATGCCATTGACTGCATTCATACTACAGCCGCATCCCACGGAAGAGTCTTTATTGTGGAGGTCATGGGCCATAAGGTAGGCTGGCTGACTCTTTATGCCGGCATCGCAGGAGGAGCTGATATTATACTTCTTCCGGAGATACCTTATGATCTTGATATCGTAATTGAAGCCTTAAAGACCCGCACCAAGAACGGCAAAAAGTTTTCCATCATTGCCGTAGCCGAGGGTGCCATTTCAAAAGAGAATGCAGCTCTCAGTAAAAAAGAGCTGAAAGAGAAAAAGAAGAGCGGAGTCGTTTATCCATCTGTTGCTTACGAGATCGGAGCCATGATCACGGAGCGGACAGGCCAGGAGGTACGGGTCACTGTGCCAGGCCACATGCAAAGAGGAGGAGATCCATGTCCCTTTGACCGTGTGCTTTCCACCCGGCTTGGAGCAGAAGCGGCCCTGCTTATTAAGAACAAGGAATACGGCAATATGGTAGCGGTACAGAACAATGATATTGTTAAGATGCCCCTTTCTGAAGTTGCCGGAAAATTAAAAACAGTCGACCCTCAATGCTCTATCGTCAAGGAAGCCAAGATGATAGGCATTAGCTTTGGGGACGAATAAGGAGTCAATCAGCATGTCATATACGGCATTGTATCGGAAATGGCGCCCGCCGTCCTTTACAGATGTAAAAGGACAGGACCATATCGTACAAACATTAAAAAACCAGATAGTTTCCGGGCGTATCGGGCATGCATATCTGTTTTGCGGAACCAGAGGAACCGGTAAAACAAGTATTGCAAAGATTTTTGCAAAAGCAGTCAATTGTGAGCACCCGGAGGATGGAAGTCCCTGCGGAGAATGCCCAACCTGCAAAAACATTGCAGCCGGTGCTTCCCTTAACGTAGTAGAGATCGATGCCGCTTCCAACAATGGCGTCGAGAACATCAGGGAGATCAGGGACCAGGTCCAATATCCTCCCACAGAAGGCAAATACCGGGTTTATATCATCGATGAGGTTCATATGCTTTCTACAGGAGCCTTTAACGCACTGTTAAAGACTCTGGAAGAGCCGCCCTCCTACGTGATATTCATCTTAGCTACCACTGAGGTGCATAAGATTCCCGTAACCGTAATGTCCCGCTGTCAAAGATATGATTTTAAGCGCATTACGGTGGAGACGATTTCAGACCATTTAAAGGCCCTTACTGCCGCCGAACAAATACAGGTGGAAGACAAAGCCATTACTTATATCGCAAAAGCGGCGGACGGTGCCTTAAGAGATGCCTTAAGCCTGTTAGACCAGTGCATTGCCTTTCACTATGGAGAGGTACTTACCTACGACAATGTCCTGGATGTCCTCGGTGCGGTGGATATCACTGTTTTCGGAACCTTGTTCCGTGCCATCACAGAGAACCGGACAAAGGACTGCATCTCCACTTTAGAGGAAATGGTAATACAAGGTAGAGAGCTTAGTCAGTTTGTGGTAGACTTTATCTGGTACCTGAGAAATCTTCTCATTTTAAAATCTGTTGACGATGCAGATAACCTGCTTGATATGTCAACAGAGAACCAGAACCTCCTGAAAGAGGACAGTAACAGGATCGATCAGGAAACCTTGCTTCGGTATATCCGTGTATTTTCAGATCTATCCAACCAGCTTCGCTATGCCTCCCAGAAACGGGTGCTCATCGAGGTCGCCTTAATAAAGCTGACCCGTCCCCAGATGGAAGAAAACTTAGACTCCCTCATTGAGAGAATCAAGTCCATAGAAAAGCAGCTGGAGCAAGGCGTAACGGTAGCCGCTGTGCAAAAAGAAGCACCTCCGAAAGAGGAGATGACTCCAGCAGAGCGTATCTCACTACCGAAAGGACAGCTGGAAGACTTAAATCTGATCCGAAGCGAATGGGGAAAGATCACCCGTGAATTAGGAGGCCCCAACAGGGCCAGCTTCCGGGAAACGGTGGTGGAACCAGCCGGAGAAAGCTGTCTTTGCATCGTTTTCGATGATCAGAACAGTTACATGATCGGAAGCAGAGAAGCTGTAATCTCAGAGTTAAAAGGGTATGTAGAAGATCATTACAAAAAGTCCATCGACTTTAAGACAAGAATTCGTGGCGGAGGCGAACGCCTGGATACCATTTACGTCAGCGACGAAGAACTAAAGACAAACATTTTAATGGATATTACAATAGAAGAATAATAGAACAGGAAAATCAGGAGGACAGATCCCATGGCAAAACGTGGCGGTTTTTCAGGCGCAATGCCTGGCAATATGAACAATTTAATGAAGCAGGCACAGAAGATGCAGCGTCAGATGGAAGAGACGACAAAGGCCCTTGAGGAAAAGGAATACACCGCGAAAGCAGGCGGCGGAGCCGTAAGCGTTACTGTTTCCGGAAAAAAAGAAGTAACATCTGTAAAGCTGTCTCAGGAAGTTGTTGATCCTGATGATATAGAGATGTTAGAGGACCTGATTATGGCAGCTACCAACGAAGCCTTCCGTGAGATGGAGGAAGAGAATAGTTCTGCCATGGCTAAGCTTACCGGAGGGCTTGGCGGTTTAGGCGGAGGCTTTCCGTTCTAATTATGGATTACTATAGCAGTCAGATAACGAAGTTAATCGAAGAGCTGTCAAAGCTTCCGGGCATTGGCAGTAAATCCGCACAGCGTCTGGCATTTCACATCATCAATATGCCGGAGGAACAAGTGGCAGGCCTTGCTTCATCCATTACAGAAGCAAAACGCAATGTACATTACTGCAAGGAATGCTTTACCCTGACGGACAAGGAACGATGTCCCATCTGTATGAGCGAAAAACGCAGTCATAAGGTGATCATGGTGGTGGAAGATACAAGAGATTTAGCTGCCTATGAAAAAACCGGAAAGTTTGAAGGCGTTTACCATGTCCTTCACGGTGCCATTTCCCCAATGCTTGGAATCGGACCTGGAGACATAAAGCTGAAGGAATTGATGCAGAGACTGCAGGGAGACGTGGAAGAGGTGATCATTGCCACCAATTCCAGTCTTGAAGGCGAGACAACAGCCATGTATATCAGCAAGCTGATCAAACCGACAGGAATCAGAGTTACCCGTATAGCCAGCGGAGTACCCGTTGGAGGAGACTTAGAGTACATAGATGAGGTAACATTGTTACGGGCCCTGGAAGGCAGGGTCGAACTGTAACTCATTTGCCTTGTTAGGAGATGCAAAGAATGGATAAGTACGAGTTTAATATAAAGGTTGAACAGATTAAAAAACTGGTCGGCAAAAACGACTATGAGACGGCTATGAAGATAGCTGATACGATCGACTGGAGAAGAGTGCGCAACACCAATCTACTGTCCATGGTAGCCATGGTCTATGAGAAAAATAAAGAATATCAGGAAGCCAAGGACATTCTTCTGCAGGCTTACGAACGCGCTCCCATTGGAAAGCGCCTGTTATATAAACTGGCTGAACTGGCCATCAAGGAAGGCAACATCGAAGAAGCCGAAGCTTATTACAAAGAGTTCGGCGATCTTGCCTCCGAGGACCCAAGACAGCAGCTTTTGCGCTATATGATCTTAAAATCAAAAGGTGCACCGGCTCAGCAGCTCATCCATTCCCTGGAGTCCTACACAAGTGTGGAGCTTGACGAGAAATGGCTTTATGAGCTTGCAGAATTATACAGCCTGGCTGGCATGCCCGATCGCTGCGTGGAAACCTGTGACCGTATCATGCTCATGTTCGGCCTTGGCAAATATGTAGATAAGGCCATGGACCTTAAGATAAAATATGCCCCTCTCACCCATTATCAGATGGACCTTGTAGAAAACAGGGACAAGTATGAAGCAAGACTTCGTGCCGTAGAACAAAGATATGGAAATGGCATGCCCACAGAAGAGGCAGAGCCAGAGGAAGAATATTACGACGAAGAACCAGCTCAGATAGAGGAGCCTGAATTTCTCTACCAGGAAACCCCAATGGTCTCTAATCTGGAAGCGTCCATAGAGGAAGCCGCTGTTCAGGAGAGTCTTGCAAGAGAATTATCAAAGATCTCCTATGATGAGCCGGTACTTCAGCCCGAGACAAAATTGGAGCATACAAGAGTCTTAGAAGACATCCGAAGAGTCGGCCGCCCCATGACCTCTGTAAAAAGACCGAAAGGCATGGAAACCCATTCGGAACCTGTCATCGAAGAAGATTTTACAGACTCAACCCTCAATGTGTCCGAGATTTACCCGTACAGTATGGAAGAACCAACGATTTCCCGCTACGATGCTGAGGAAGATTCTCAGATGTCCCAGTATAATCCAGAGGAATCAGAGAATGCTCAATACCTCTCCGAGGAACCTGGCATCTACCAGTATGGCGAAGAAGACCCCGGGAACTCCCAGTACGCTGCAGAGGAATATAACAATCTTCAGTATGAGATGGAAGAGCCTGACATGTCCCAATACGCCATGGAAGAAACCGACTATAATCAAGAGGACGACAATTATCAGGAAAATATTGACGTTTACGAAAATGGGGAGTTCGAAGGTGAGCAGTCTGCCGTAACCGCAGAAGAGGAAGAATATTTCCCTCAGACTGAGCCAGCCTATGATTCATACTCTTCAGAAATAGAAAACTTACAACAAAGCTTCTATGAACCAGTTCAGGAGGAGCTCCGCTCCGCTTCCGCGGACCACCTTCAGTTTGAGGACCTCTATGAAGAGGAAGAAGATAATGAATCAGATGATACTCCAGTACGGAATCATCTTATGATAGAAGCAAGAACCCCTGAAAAGGGACTTTCCATGGCAGTGGAAGCCTTAAAGCAGATTCATAAGGAAAATGGTGTCAACAATCCGGTAGCAAAAATCACCGGTTCCAAATTATCCAAGCGTGGAGTATTGGCCTGCGCAGAAAAGCTTGCTGGAAAAGACCTTGTCATTGAGGAAGCCGGAGACCTTACTCCGGAAGCTTTAAATGAGCTGAACCATATCATGAGCCAGGATACGAGCGGAATGATCGTAGTTCTTATTGACAATCCAAAGCAGATGGAAACCTTACATAGGGAACATCCCGCTCTTGCCAGTAAGTTCGAATGCATTGGAAGCGGAGAGATGGCTCCACCATCCCCGTCAAAACGCCCTGCCTCCCAGCCGGAGATTTTAAGGGAACCGCATACAGACTACCAGGCTGCCCCATATCCTGAGACGGAGATGCCTTATGAAGAAAAGAATCCCTTCGGCAATACCTCTAATAAGGAAACTCATTATCAGGAGACCGATTATCAGGAGTCCGATTACCAGGACCAGGCTTCCTACCAGCCTCAGGGAGATTATGAGGAAGAATATCAGGAAGATTACAGCTATGAAGAAGAAAGCAATTATCTTCCCGACGAAGCGTATGAACCCCAGGAGCCCGTAGAAGAAGAGCCAGCTCCCCGTAAAAAACTTTTCTCCAGAAATAAAAAGGACTCTCACAATGAGTCGTACAGCCAGGAAGTAACCCAGACCGTGCGGGAGGAAGCAGCTTCCTACGTTTCGAATGAGGAAATGGACATTGATGAATTTGCCCAATATGCCTGTCGTTATGCCAATGAGATCGATTGCAGCATTACAGGCAAGAGCATGCTTGCCCTATATGAGCGAATAGAAATCATGGAAGAAGACGGTATCTCATTAAGTAAAACATCTGCAGAGAGTCTCATAGAAGAAGCCGCAGACCGGGCAGAAAAACCAACCTTTGGAAAACGGATCAAAAACCTATTTTCTTCCAAGTACGATAAAGACGGACTTCTGGTTTTAAAAGAAGAACATTTCATATATTAATGGAGTATAAAATTGGACATTAAGCTTATTGCACTAGATTTGGACGGAACATTACTGGACAGTAAAAAACAGCTTTCAGAAGCAAATCGTAAGGCACTTACTGAATGTATTCAAAATGGAATATTAATAGTCCCCTGCACCGGGCGGACTGCAGACGGCATACCATCTGAGATAAAAGATATAGACGGTATCCGGTATGCCATAGCAACCAATGGTGCAGTCATACATGACTTAAAGGAAAAAGCTGTGCTGGATACCAGAATGCTGACATGGGAAAAAGCGATGGAGCTTTTAGAGTTCGTAGACAACTATCCCGTCATGTATGATCCTTATATAGAAGGAAGAGGTATCACGGAACCTAAATTCTTTGAGAATCTATCTGACTATTGCCTGACAGATGCATTGCAGGATCTGGTTAAAAAAACCAGGGACCTCCATCCAAGTATCATAGACTATGTAAGAAACACTCGTAAGCCAGTGGAAAAAATCAATCTGTTCTTCCCCGACATGGAAGGCCGGGCCAGATTAAGAGCTGAATTAAATAAGCAGGCTGATATTTTGGTCACTTCCTCCATTTCAAACAATCTGGAGATCAATGCCCTTGGCGCATCAAAAGGGGAAGCCATTCACCGCCTTGCAGACCTTTTAGGAATCGACAGGGCTCAGACCATGGCAATCGGTGACGGTGAAAATGACTTCACCATGATTCGCATGGCAGGAGTGGGGGTTGCAATGAAAAATGCAAGCAAGGAACTCCAGGCAGAAGCAAACTATGTTACAGAAACCAATGATGATGACGGAGTAGCAGCAGCTATTTACCGCCTGGTATTTGGGAAACAATTATGACGAGGCTATATATGGAAAACTGGTTATCTGTAATCGCAGGAATCTATCTGCTCGGAATGGTTCTATACGGCCACTACAAAGGATTTATCCGGCTGGTCGTATCCATGCTGGCAGTGATCCTTTCACTGACCATTGTCCGGGTGGCACTGCCAACGGTTACGGAATTTCTAAAAGAGAATACAAAAATCCAGCAGACGATTTCCGAGAGCATGAAAAAGTCAGTTGGCATTCAGGGAGAAGAAGCCCCAGGTGATATCTCCTCAGACGCACCTTCTGTCCAGCGGACGATCATCGAAAAGCTTGATCTGCCTCAGAACATGAAGAATGCACTGATTGAAAATAACAACAGTGAGATGTATCAGCTCCTCGGAGTGCAGGCATTTACCGATTACGTCGGAAACTATCTTGCAAATAAGATATTAAATTCCGTCGGATTCGTCATTTTGTTTGCCGTCGTCTATGTGGCGATGAAGATGATTGCCAGCTGGCTCAATATCATTGCAAGGCTCCCCATCATATCCGGAATCAACAAGATCGCAGGAGCTTTATTAGGCGGAATCCAGGGTCTTGTATTTCTCTGGCTTGCCTGTATCCTCATCACGGCGTTCTCAGGAACCGAATGGGGACTCATGCTTTCCAGACAAATAGAAGCCAGCAAATGGCTTTCCTACCTATACAATCATAACTTCTTAAATCTCATGGTTCTAGGGGTCCTCCAGGGGTTTAAATAGGAAAGTAATTGTATTTATCCAATATTCAATTAAAACAAATCTACAAGCACAGGCGCCAATAGCCTGGTTTGTAGATTTTTTCTTTTCCCGCATCCCAGGAAAATACAGGGATTCATCCCTGTATTATAGGAGGAAAAGCAAGTTCTGAAAAATTGTTCGAACAAATGGAACAAATTCCCTTGACAATAAGATTGGGACATGATATATTATAGTTCCGATGCGGAACAAACCACATTGGCAACCGAAAAAGCCGGTTGAAAGAAATGAAAAAAGTTGTTGACAAACGAGACGCCACATGATATACTACATGAGTTGCTAATCGAGAGATAACAACAAAAAGCACTTTGAAAACAGAAGATTGAACAGTATGTAAAACCCTGAAAATTCTAATAATAAGCTGCGTTTGAGCAGCTTTGAATGAGAAATTCAGAACGAATACAAGAAATTGTATACGAACCAAACAACAAGTAAAACGGGAAATAAATTAGCTAGTAGTTGATTTTGACCGTGGATTGAACATTTAATTTGAGAGTTCGATCCTGGCTCAGGATGAACGCTGGCGGCGTGCTTAACACATGCAAGTCGAGCGAAGCATTTTAAAGGAAGTTTTCGGATGGAATTTA